>NZ_MSCJ01000003.1:0-1200000 GCF_002954615.1 Photobacterium angustum
GCATCTTCATCGTTAGTTTCACTATTATCATCACCATCAGCAAATAGAGTTGATAATCCATCAATTTCAACATCAGTATCATTTACACCGAAACGTAAAGTTGTTGATGGTAATTGGCGTGGACCATTACTTGCAGCTAACGTTTTGTAGCTTACTTCACCATTAATACCGTCAGGCGCATCACCAAAGTCATAAGCGGGATTACAAGCCGAGGAATTATTAATCAGTGAAATATTATCAAAAGCAATTCCATAGTTATTAGCACCATTATTAATTGCCTGACTAGTAAATGCAGACAAACTCAAGGTGTTCATATTTTGAGCGGGGGTGAATAAGATTTCTTGAGTCGTTAGTGCTGTTCGTGAAGTCACTGTCTCTTGGGCCAGTTGAACATGCCCTGTCGGTGGTTGAAGAGGGTCGCTAGAGACAACGTTTTGCTGAGGGTTACCCCAAACTCTAACGTCTAAATTTGCATTACCGTTAAATTTACCACCGTTATTCTTACCACCTGCAATATCTAACGTCAGTTTGTATGTTTCACCTGCCACCAGTGGTTGGTTCAGATCTATTGACAAACCTTCTTTACTGGTTGCGTTAAACACCATGCCGACAAATCGAGAGCCATCGGTTGGTGTATACACATCAAACCACGTCGGTAGTGTGCCATCAAAATGGTCAATCGTTCCGTATTCAGTCCAGCTATACCATGGACCATCTGAATCGAGAACTACAATACTACTTCCTCTTGCTTTCGAAGTTTGCGTCTCAAAGCTTGGAGAAGCTAAATCAAAGACACATTGAGTCCCTGTTGTCGTTGGGAAAGCTAATTCAACCTTATGATCTTCAACTTCACCCTGCCCACCTGAGCCATAAGAGCGGGGATCAAGATCGCTACCACTGGCTGTAGACACATCAAGTAACTGATCGGAAATTCGCACCCTCATATAGAGTGAACCGTCAGCAACAGTATCAGTGAAGCGCCAGTTTAAGTTAATGACGGCGTCATCAGAAGAATTAGAGGCAACACCATAGCTGCCATCAGTTTCACGACCTGTACTAAATAATTCATCTACTTCAAAAGTACCGCTTCTATCAAGGTCTAACCACGCATAGAGATACACTTCAGAACCTGAAGTATTGGTGACATCAATTGCATGACTAATGAAGTTGTTATGCGCAACTAAACTATATGGTGCAATACCATCTTCATCGTTAGTATCTGCATTATTGTCACCATTTGCATCATTATTAGGTACACCATCAGATTCAACATCTGTTGCTATTGTACCTAAATAAAGATCTGTAGAAGAGGTATGAGAAGGACCATCACTGGCTTTGAGTGTTCTGTATGTATCAGGCGCATCACCATAGTCAAGAGAATCTGAATAACATGTCGCTTGGTCTAATGCATATGCCAAAACGTTGTGCATAAAACGCTCTTGGTTTGTATCAATCGCACCGTCGTATTCCCATATTTGCCCCGGACCTTCGATAAACATTTCATCAAACATCATAATGGCACGATTGCCAGCCCCCAAGGTAAACAAGGCAGGACGTTCAATTGCATCACTATCAACAAACGTCGCTAGTACTTGGCTACCGGCAGGAAGTGTGCCTTTTAATACCGCATTTGGTCTTGTGTTTATGATATTAGGTTGGCCAATCATGTTACCAAACACCCCATTATTCATTGGGACATTTTTTACATCAATCGTGCGCTGGGTGTTATCACTCAACATTGGAATTTCATCAACTGTCACACCAAATGCTTGAAGTGTTGTCGAACCCTGTTGATGGTAGTCGTATATTAACACTCCCCCTAAATCAACGTACTCCTTCAATACTGCAGCATTAACACCATTATCATCGGCAGCTGTTATTACTTGATATTGCTCAAGTAATTCAGCTGCACTTTGATTAATCTGTGCTGTGTTTGTATGCGTGATATTAATAGCGTCGACATTATTATACGTTCCTGCAGCGCCGTAATTAGTTAGATCGAGAACTTGTGTTCCCATAAAGTCTGTTCGCAAAGAATACACGCCAAAACTACCAACATTCACAGTACTACATGCGGTCGGTGTCAGTGGATTAGAGTAGATTAACTCCATCGTATAATCTTCAACCTCACCATTACTCGCTAAGCCATTAGCACGAGTATCGGGTGCACTGCCTGTCGCTGAGGTCAATAATGAATCAGTCGTAATACGTACTCGAACGAAACGAGAGCCTACAGACAATCCTGATAAACCACTCCAATTAACATTTTCTGTGATCGTACCAGTCCCTGCAGGTATATTTACAGTTTGATATTCATCAACATCAAAAGTGCCATTGTTATCAATATCTAACCAAGCATGAAGGGTCGCATCTTTCGTTGGATGTGAGTTGTTGACATTAATTGATAGCGTATAAGTATTACTGGTTGCGAGTGCAATATTAAGATCAGGTAAAGATGTAATACCATCCTCATCATCGACGCCACCTGTAGGGTCATTTACCGTATCATCATCGGTCGCATCACCATTATCATCGATACCATCTCCCCAATCACTAACATCATAATCAACAGTAGCTCCCAAACGAACAATCTCGCTTCCTTGTTCATGTGACGCACTACCATAACTGGCTGGCGCGTCCCCATAGTCTTTTACATCAGGCGTTGTTGCACAAAGGGCTTGATCTAATGCATATGCCAAAACGTTGTGCATAAAACGTTCTTGGTTTGTATCAATCGCACCGTCGTATTCCCATATTTGCCCAGGACCTTCAATAAACATTTCATCGAACATCATAATGGCGCGATTACCATCACCAACTGTAAATAATGCTGGGCGCTCGATTGCATCACTATCAATAAAAGTAGCAAAAAGTTGGCTACCTGAAGGGAGCGTACCTTTTAATACCGCATTCGGTCTTGTATTAATGATATTAGGCTGACCGATCATATTGCCAAACACACGATTATTAATCGGTGAATTTTTAACATCAATCGTTCGTTGGGTGTTATCACTCAATATTGGAATTTCATTGACAGTCACACCAAATGCTTGGAGTGTTGGCGAACCATTTTGGTGGTAGTCATATATTATGACCCCCCCTATATCAACATACGCTTTGAGTAAGTCTGCATTAATGCCATTATCGCTAGCAACTGTCACAACTTGATACTGTTCAAGCAATTCAGCAGCCGTCATGTTGATCGTTGTACTATTGGAATGTGAAATAGTCAGGTTATCGGTACGACTGTAAGTCCCCGTTGAACCATAATTTGTTGGGTCGAGAACTTGTGTCCCCATAAAATCAGTACGTAAAGCATAAACGCCGAAACTACCAATATTAATGGTATTACATTGTGTAAGAGGTGGCAGAGTTAATGAAATGGTTATCACGTGATCTTCAACTTCACCATCAGTTGCAGCCCCAATGGAGCGGCTATCAAGTGCATCACCGGTGTTAGCGTCGGTCAATGTATCTGACGTAATACGCACCCGCATAAAAGTGTTGCCTGTACTTAACGGACTCCAACCAGACCACGTCAGCGTCACGCTTCCATCACCGCCCCCCGTATCAGAACATGTTGCAGCTTGCGCGGCTTCTGTCGATTCAAAGACGCCATCATTATTGATATCTATCCATGCATAAACATTGGCGCCATCACCATTACAGGCTATTTGTTGGCTAAACCCTGTTGCATCTGATTGAATTGGTATTGGGGCTGTAAAGGCATCTTCATCATTAACCCCAGCACTAACTTCGGTTGTATCATCTAATGTTGCCCCCATATTTTGAAGTGTTCCATCATCAACATCTGGTGCAATCGAACCTAAATATACCGTTGCTCCTGAAGTAGGAACGATATGCGATGGGCCACCTGTGGCGGCAAGAGTAATATAATCTCCTCCTGCATTAGCATCACCGTCATCAGGCGCATCACCATAATCGAGATCGACTGCTAGGCTTGGTTCATCGCCATCTCGAAAATCAAGATCTTTTGCTAATGGTTCAAATTGTGCAGCATCGCCATCAGCATCGCCAAATGACGCAACGCGTTGTACAAGTAATGATGCTGTTAATTCATCTTGAGGGTGCCATACGCCGGCTCCACTACTGTCTACAGCATCAAAAATATCCCAAAGTCCATCACCATCAGTATCGGTATTTGCACCACTTCCAGGGTGAATACTATCAGGACCATTTTCTGCAATATCTAATACACCATCACCATCTGAGTCGGTATCAAGGAAATCGGCTATCACATCAACACGAGCAGGAATAGAAGAGGTCGCATCAGTATTGACTGGGATTAAACCCGGGCCACCATTTTGGGTAGTAATGTAGTTACTATTAACGCCATCATTTGCGTTATATGTTGCTGCATCATCATTGGCAGGGAAAATATAACTTTCTGTTGTTTGCGCTTCAATATTATCAGGAATACCATCATCATCAGCATCAATATCCTGACAGTGTGCCGTTGCATTCGTTGTATCAGCAGCTTGGAATAACACATTATCTATCGAGAAGTCATTACCTGAACTTTCAGTCGTAGTATTAAAAATACCCCAATCAATAGACGTTTTCGTTCCACTATTCCATGTATAGTTAAATGTTATATATTCTGCAGTCGTAATAGAGGCAGAACGATCAGGGATATATTGGGCAACGGAGACACCATCAACATAGAAGTGAATTTCAGGCTCTGCATTTGGAACAGTATTAGATGGATGACCTTGTAAATTATTAGTATTTATTTTTACATCAACACTGAAAACATAATTCGTATTAGGTTTAACTGGAAGTTGATTAATGGGTTTATATATATAACCGACTTGTTTAGGATCATTTGATTCACACACATCTGTTGATGGTACACTTCCACCTTGATAATCATGCGTACCAAAAATCAAGTAAACGTTATTATTACCATCATCCCAAATAGTCGTTGTCTCTGAACAACCTGATCCTGCTAAATACGAACCGACTTGTTGACCTTGAGAATTTGTCGGTGTTGTACCCCCTAAATAAGCAGGAACTAAACTTGGTTCTAATAGATATTGCCCTGTTGATTCAAAACCTGTTGCTTCTGCTGTTGTCGCCTCGATTGCAGCTTGTAAACTTGGTATTTCATTAAACGCATCAGCAAAACGTTCAAAGTTTTCACTATGAACGACAGTACAGCCTTCATCGATATCTAAAATACCATCGTTATCATCATCTAGATCTCGGCTATCTGGCACACCATCTTTATCGAAATCAGAGCCTGTACCAGTAGATGGCAATGTTGGTGTTGTGTTCTTTTGTATCGTAAATTGATGATCTTCAATTTCACCATTCGTTGCATCTGTCGCAAAATTACTGCTGCTATATGAGCTACAGCCGAAATTAGATACATTAGCACTTGGCATACCTTGTGATACATCAAGCTCTTTAACGCCACCTTGCATGGTATATCTAATACAGCCATTGCCACCATCGTGTGCAGCATGAAACTGACGACCTGGATCATTTAAATTGGTATAAGTGGTTTGTGTTCCTGTTGCCCAGTTATAAGATATTGCATTATCTAGATCAGCAAAATAGGTCACCATTTGACCTAAACTATTTAGTGCAGCCACCTCTTGGAAGTACATGCCACGGGTATTAAAATTAATACCGTTTAATAGAGCGTTATTAATTTGTCCCGTCGTAATGTCAACACAAATAACCGGATCTATAGAAGCATCACCACCGCAAACAGCAACTGGGTTTGATGCTGAGTCATACGATACAAAAAAATTATCTCTTTCTGCATCATCTTCTTGTATTAAAAGAAGAACCGGTTGCTGGCTGTTAAAGTCACTACAAACCTCATCATTAGTTGTATCCCAACACAAAACAAAACGCTGACCAGCATTGCGAGAATATGCAAAATAAACACGATCACCAATAACCTCAGTTCTGGTATCAGCACCAGTAACCCCCAATCCAACAACATTGGTAATATCAATAGGGTAACCAGAACAATCTGTCATCATGGTCGTGACACACTCAATTTTTGTTGAGTCATCCATCACATACATTTGATTACCGACAAGCCCTGGCATTGAACGACAAGTATGGTCTGTGCTGCCACAATTATTGGCGGTATCTGTTTTACCATTGCCAAATGCGCCCATGAATGAAACAAAACCGCACGAATTATCGGTGTCCATATCCCAACATGACATCCCATATTCAGTCGGAATATAAATTTTACTATTTACAACAATATGATTACCTTGATGTGGTGTTCTTGTATTCGGATTAGCTCCGGTATCAAAATGTTTACCATCTGGATTACCGGTACCATTATCATAACCAGGACACAGCACACCAGTTATGATGTCATAACAAAACACGGCAGGCTCATGTGGATTTCGATGATGTGCTATTGCATAAACTCGTGTTTCATCACTATTAACGAATACCCCATAACTATCATGTCCTATATGACCAAGTCCTGTTAGAGCAGCTCCACTGGCTAAATCATCTGTCGTTAAACGAAAGCGAGCAAACGTCAGTCCGTCTTGTATTTCAGATAAATCATTCCAAACTAAGGTAACATTGCTGCCATTTGATCCATTTGGAACGGTGATGCTCGCAAATTCATTGGTATCAAATTTTTGATTTTGATTTAAATCGATCCAGCCATATAAGTTTGCAACGACACCCGACAAATTAGTTACTTTGACGTCAGTAGAATACGTACTATCACCATCGTTATACGATACAATATGCGAAGTAAAAGCTTCTTCATCATCCCCATTAGCATCATCACCTGTTGCATCACTGTTGGGTTGACCATCAGTTTCAATATCAGGTGCAACATCACCTATAAATAAATTACTGCTTGCCACATGGTTAGGCCCGCCACTTGATATTATCGTTTTGTAATCATCAGGCGCATCACCATAATCTTTGGTCGCATAAGCCTCAACACTAACTAATGAAAAAACAAGAATAAAAATAATATCTTTAACATTCTCACTTCGTATTTTATTTAATTTTCTAATACCATAAGAAATATAAGATATGATATCCGTAAATACTGAAAAAGCTCTCACCTTTGATATATTAATAATAAAAACAAGATTAGTGTTCTTATTAAGAAAATAACACTTAAATAATAACACCAAATGTTTTAACCAAAGATAACTCAACATAATGAGATCCCTTAAACAATGAAATGCGGACAAAAATTAAAAATAGTTGATTAGTTACATAATGAAAAACAAAAAAACAAGAAACACCGAACATTATTATTTATTAGAAAGAATAGAATGAATAGTAAAAACCATTCCTACATATATAAAACCCTTTAACTATTAAAAATAACAAAGGCAATATATTATTACTTAGGATTATTAGTTTCATTTATTAGAAAATAGAATATGACTTAAATATCAATTTAATTAATTAAAAACATGCAATAAAAAAAGCGCCAACTTATGTGGCGCTTTTTAAATAACGAATTGTATTTAATTCACTTTAACGCGATAAATGACTTGTCCACTGCTACCTGCACTCATTGTACCTGCCATATCCCATTCAATATTTCCTTCGTAACCAATTTGATTCGTTCCATCAGTAGTTGAAACGGTACATGTTAGCCCCGTTGGTACTGTCGCATCTGAACATAGTACGGCTTGACTCAACTCGGTGAAATCTGGGGTTGAATCGAACAGTTTTACATCACTAATATTGGCATTACTGAAGTTTTTAAAGGTAATGACATACTCTAAAATATCACCCGGTTTGGCATTGTTTGTCGTCCCCGGTGGGGTTCCTTCAGTAATGTTTTGTACGGTCTTCTCTATCGTTAACTCACCACTGCCAGCAAATGTCACTCTGACTGTATCTGTATCGGTTAATTGTCGAGTGACGCCGCTATTAACGAAGCTCATGTCCGCTTCTATATCGTAATTGTAATTACTGTTCGCTGGCGCATTGCTCGGCGATTGCACTTTAGAGAGTAAGCAAACAGAAGAGCCTGCTGTTGTGGCGACTGGGTTCACGACTTGATTATCGCCACCATCTAACTCGCCATTACAATTATTATCAATAAAGAGTATCGCTGACCAACCGCCAATACCACTTGGGCCTGTCGTGTTATTGATGATATTGAAGTTAACATTACCTTGGGTATTGACTGTGAATTTATGACTAAATAGCGCTAAGCCTCCTGGCTCTATTTCTGTAAAGTTATCAGGCTCCATATACGGCTCACTAACTTTACCAAAGTTAAGACCTGATAAGTTATCACCCGCTTGCAGTACAACGGTCATTTGGTTATCCGTGACACTGGTACTTGTCACTTGTGGGATACCGCTAACATCCGCTTCACTGATATCAATCCAATTGGCTTTTGAACCAACCCGTACAATGATTGGCTGCCCTGCTAATATCACTGGCACTGCAAACGTATAACGACCATCACTGCCTGTTAACGCCGTTGCTATGATGTCACCGGTGTTATAACCCGTAATATTCGGTCCATTATAAATGGCTTGTACTTTAAAGTTCGCAAGGCCTCGCTCTGTGCCATCTTGAATACCATCATGGGCATCTGTTGCACCACCGACACCGTTATCTTCAAAGATGATGCCACTGATAGACATTTGCTGAAGCACATTCACGGTGTAATCTTCTACCTCACCATTATCCACTGTGCCTGTTGGCGCTATACATTGATTCGCTGCACTACAGAGACGGATTCGAACAAAGGTGGTGCCATCATGCCCATTACTGATCCCTGTTGGTAAGAAAGTCGGGATCGTATTGAGACCTGCGGTAACAGGGAAGTCTTGTACCACATGCTCACCAGGGTTATTCGTGAAGGTACCGTCGTTATCTAAATCCATGAAGATATTGATATGACCACTACCGCCTGTCACCACAACATCAATGTCATTCGATACGCCAACGAGCATATCACTCGGTAGGGTGACCCCATCTTCATCATCGCTACCGGTCACATCATCACCCGTTGCATCGGCGCTAAAGAATGGATAAATATCTGGATCCCATACCGTACCCATAATTAAGTCTGGCGTACCTTGTAGGCTCACATCACGATTTCTATGGCCTACTTCACCATAGCTTTCTGGTGCATCCCCTTTATCTCGGCTAGCAATACAGCCCGATGCATCTTGGAAACCAAGCTGGGTCTTATCACTGGCAACGATATAGTTACCTTGTTTAGTGATAAGGTTGATACGGTACATCGCCACTCTGTCGGAAGTGATATCATAAGCACCATCTTGATTGGTATCATGATGACCAAAGTTGGTCATCGCATATAAGTGGTTCACATCATCGGTAACAACAGCACCACTCCACGCATTCGGTGCTTTACCTTGGAAGTTAATGTCTTCAACCGTGACCGTATTACTCACCGGATCTAAGATATAAAGCTTAGGCTGAGTCGGCTCTAACAGGGTGAACGTCAGTCCTGCTGCAAACCCTCTACCTGTCAAATCCACAGAGTAAATATTGCCATCGATTTCTGAAATCGCCCAGTCCGCACTGGTTCTCAATAGCCCTGTTCCGGTATCAATCATGGCTGACGGTGTAGGTTTCACTTCAAAGGTCATGGATGGAATATCAATAATTAAGTAACTGCTCCACGTTGAATGCGTCACATAATATTTCGTTCCATCACGGGATAATGTCCCCATATTTGACTGAGGTAAGACAGGTGGGAATAGCCCGAATAGCCCTGCAGCGGTATTTAATGGATTACCCGTGGTGACACTTCTCGATGTGCCGCCATCAATACGGCTTACCGTGTAATTACCCGCAGCGCGAGGAGCCCCCATCGGTACCCATGTCACACCTGTTCTATCTGTCATAATGACCGCTAAATTACCGGCACCATCTCGATACGTAGAGTACATGCGTCCATTATCACGGTTTATGGCCAGCGAGTTCAGTCCACTGTAAACAACACTGTTATTTAGTGTGGTAAATGAGAAACTCAATGGCTGCACTGGTGTTACCGCAGAGAAACTGTAATTAGGATCACTTGGTGCTTGCGTGACATAGAAACGGTCACACACATCATTGACTTGGAAATTACTGATCATGATACGGTAATCTTCGACCTCACCATCAGTGGCTGCCCCTGTTGGGGTATTACAGTTGGTATCTGTAGAACACACCCTGACGCGTAAGTAGATATTGCCTAACGTGACGGTTGTTGGAATGGTGGTTGGGAAAGTCAACATACCTTGTGCTGCGGTTGGTTGATTCACCACTAACTCTGTCACCGGATCCCATACACCATCGGCATTCCAATCCATCCAGGCGTAAAGTTGGAGACCATTAAGGGTGGATTGTGCGTCTTTCGTTACTGTAATTTCGATATCAATCGTGTCGCTTGGTGCTGCTTCTGTAGGTAACGTAACGCCATCTTCATCGTCAGTACCGTCTAAGTCATCCGCCATCGCAGTCGTATTTTCTAACACGCCCGTATCAGCATCCCACGCTGTTCCTAGGGTAATGTCGACTTGATTATCACCATCCGTATCTGCTTTTACATGGCTCGCGCCATCATTAGCAAGCGTCGTTTGATAATCATAAGTTAATGCAGCTGAAGTGGTATCTGGCGCATCACCAAAATCAATCATACTCGCGAGTAATTGATAATCTTCTACCTCACCATCAATCACTTCACCAAATGAACGCGGATCTTCATCACTGCCTGTCGCGGTATCCGACAAGACCTCAGAAGTAATACGTACCCGTAAATAATAAGGCGTGTTTTGAGCGATGGCTGGTAATGTACTCCAAACCAGAGATTGGGCTTGTTGAGTTGTCGTATCAGGTATCGTGATAACACCAGCATCCACTAGTTCATCTTTATCAAAACGATTGTTGTTATCCCAATCAATCCAAGCATAAAGATAACTATCCGTACCCAATGTATTAGTTACACTAACATCGATACTATAGGCTGTTGCACCTACCAATAATGGCAATAAGCTCACACCGTCTTCATCATCGATACCTCCTGCTGGATCATCGATAGAATCATCATCAGAGGCATTACCATTAGTATCGGTTCCATCCCCCCAATTTCCTGCATCAAAGTCAGGTAATACAGCACCTAAGTAGGTTTGCTCTGGCGTAATTGATGAAATATGACTTGCTGACTTATAAGGTACTGGCGCATCACCAAAATCTGGCGTAAATGACGTACGCCAATCTAACTCAACACCGTTATATGATGGATAGTAACTTTGAAGATCAACGGTTGATGTTAATGTCGTATTTGTCGACGAATTAACAATACCTGATTGCCAAATAGCGGTTGGTGATGGTGGTGGTAAAATCGCATCATCCATACCATCAAAGTTGGCATCAACACCGGATAAAGTTAAACCAGCCTCGGTCGTATCATCCGTTTCTGTGTTATCCGAATCTGTATCACGGACATCTGGCTCATCTGTTCCATCATTATTGTTTGGCGTAACACCATCTTGACCATAATTAGCTGTAATATATGCTGTGTTTAAACCATTGTTGGTAGTGTAATCGCCTAATGTATCGTTATTAGGTACAACATAATTAGCCGTTGTTTGTCCTTCAACATTATCCGGAATACCATCATTATCACTGTCTAAATCGACATGGTCAGGAATACCATCCAAGTCAGTATCAATTGTTGTACAAAGTGGATTACCATTACCATCAAGCTGTTGAATATCTCTTGCCGCTATTGTTATACCGGTCCAATTTTCAAACCCTCCCGTCCAATTGATCTGCGATAACACTCCTTCTCCTAAAATAGAACCGTCACCTTCAAAACCAACTATATTATTCCCTGATTGACTTAAATTACCATTTTGTCTCAATATTTTAACATCTTGTTGGAAGTTATAAGTCACTCCCGTACCGCCACTACCTAAAGACCAAACTTGAAATATTGGGTTAATAATCGGCGTACTAAAACTAAATTCGTGTGTTGCTGCATTTAATGTTCGAAGAAAGTTAATCCCTGATGCCGCAGGACAATATTCATTTGAATCTGAAAACGCATTAAAGTTTTGAAGACTTAAAACAGAACCAGTGTAATTAACGGTTACAACAGTGCCGTTTAATGTAATCGTACCAGTTGCTGTTGTGCTTCCGTTTGTAGATGTCCAATTAATCCAGTTATAGTCCAAGACATCGGAACATTCGATATCATCAATCGATGGAGCACCACACATTAACCCTTCATCAACATCTAAAACACCGTCATTATCATCATCAACGTCAATGCTATCCATAACACCGTCATTATCGGTATCTGTTGTAGATGGAGTAGTAATTGTTGGGTGTTCGTAAATAAAGACAATTGGATAATCTTCTACTTCACCATCCGCTGCGACACCTGTCGCACGCGTGTCTGCCGCACTACCTGTCGCTGTTGTGGTTAAATTATCTGTTGTAATACGGGCACGAACGTAACGCGTACCGGTACTCATGCCTGTTAGGCCATTCCACGTTATATTTTCTGTGGTGACACCTGTAGCAGCAGGAATAGTCGCTGTTTGGTATTCATCAACATCAAACGTGCCATTACCGTCATGATCTAACCAAACATGTAATATCGCTGCGTTGGTTGGATGCGCATTATTCACATTAACCGCAAGAGTATAAGAGGTATCTGCCCCCACATTAATATCAGGCAATGACGCGATACCGTCTTCATCATCAATACCGCCAACAGGATCATCAAGGGTATCATCATCAGTGGCATCACCGTTGTCATCAGTACCATCACCCCAATCTGCGGTTTCATAATCTATTTCAGTACCCAATAGTACTGCGACAGAGTTCGGTGTATGAGAGGCACTTCCATAGCTTGATGGCGCGTCACCATGTTCGAATACAGGTAATGTGACTTCAGCATCACGGTAATCTAAATCGACTTGTAAAGGCGTAATTGCACCGTCAACAGAATCAGAATCCGCATCACCAAATATTGTTTTCAAATGTGCAACCGTATCAGCCGTAACCTCATCTGTTGGGCTCCAGTTGCCTGGCGATGTACCAATAACTGTTGAGTCGTTGATCGAGTCAAAGATATCTAATAAACCATCACCATCAGTATCGGTTGTACTTGTGATTGAATCTGGATGACTTGGTCCATTTTCAGCAACATCAGCAACCCCATCAGCATCTGAATCTGCATCAACATAATCAGGTACCGTATCGCTATTAACTAGCGCAGTTGCATCGGTATTCACGGGTGTTAAACCCAATCCACCACTTGAACTCGTGGTTAAATAAGCTGTGTTCAGACCATTATTGGAGATATATTGAGCGAAGGTATCTGAATTAGGTAAAATATAGCCATCAGAGGTTTGTGCTTCGATATTATCAGGAATACCGTCATCATCAGCATCAATATCTTGATGGTGTCCCTCTTGAGTAACCGCTAAATCTCGTGTTAAGAATTCAACACCACAAATAGCGAAGTCATTACCCTGACCACTATTGTTACTACCACTAGCGACAAAGTTATTTCTCACCGCTAAGGTGGTTAATGGCTCGTTGGCTGCAGGTGTGTAATCAAACGTATAATAATGCTCACCATTAATGATCGTTTCATTTGGATTAATGATTTGATTATTAATCACACCTTGCGTTGGCGTCATCGTTGTTTGTGACATCAGAACGCGTAAACGGTATGTTTCGCCTGCTTGTAATGTGACTGACGGTAGGTATTGTGGTAATACACGATAGAATTCGTCATTAAATGATGTTGCATTTAAGCCTTGTCCATTACAGCGCCCTGCCGTATCAAACTCATTACACAATGTTAAATATGCGTAATAGCGACCACTGCTACAACTACCACCATAACCTTGCCAAGTGTTATTCACTTGGTTACCAGTGTTACTTCCCATTGCCATTTGTCCAGCACAGACCAATGCATTACTGATGGGTTACTATCACCAACACCACCTACATGTGATGGTGAATAATAGAAACCATCACCAGTATGTTTAACAAGTGGACATTGATTTGGATCGTTTGGATTCGCAGCATCAAAGTAATCTCTGTAGATATAATTAGGATCATATCCAAGCTCATCGACATCTAAAATACCGTCGTTATCATCATCGATATCAATAATGTCTGGTACACCATCCCGGTCAAAATCTGACTGTGATGACCCACCTCCCGTCCCACCACTTGCGACTACTCGAATAGAATAATCTTCGATTTCACCTTGGGTTAATTGCACCCCAAGAGCACGTGGGTCTTCATCTGTATTCGTGGCACCAGCGAGTGCTAATTTAGTTTCAGACAAGCGGAAACGAATACCATAATGCTGATTCACTAACGGCCAACTAGTAATATTTCCCCAAGTCACGCTGTAATTAGTCGCTGAGCCACCATTATCAGGAATCACTATTGCGCCATCATCTGCAGGACTGCCGATCGACGTTAATTCACCGACATCCAATTGACCATTGCGATCTGAATCTAACCACGCATAGAGATAAGCATCAGCGCCAGTGTTGTTAGACACTGACAAGTCAAAGCTTACTAAATTATCCGTTTCATTGACGGTTACTTGGGTGGATGGTAAAGAGTCTTCATCATCACGTGTAGCTGTTGGCGTACCAGAAGTATCATCTGTTGTAGGGTGTGACGCCGTATAAGTTGTATTGTACGTTGAACGGTTATGAGGATCGGGATCGGTCGGATTAGTACCAATATAAAGATTTGCACTTGGAAGATGCGCAGGACCTTCATCATGTATACGAGTATGGTAATCAACACTGGTATTAGTTGAAGAAGTACCTAATGCCGTATCACGTAAATCACCAAGATCAAAACGTCCAATATAAACACGGTGGTCTTCGATATCACCGATGGCATCAACAATGCCTAAAGAACGTGGATCTTCGTCTGTACCTGACTTACCTTGAAGATCTATTTGATCCTGTGATACGCGAATACGCATAAAGTAATAATCGTTCACGAGATTATTAGGCAATATAAATCCAACATCAAAGCGAGTCGCATTATTGGTATATAAAGCTTCGCCTGTAATACCTCCATTGGTACGATTAATAGCTTCATCTACTTCAAAAATGCCATTTTTATTCCAGTCAATCCAACCATAAAAATAAGCTGAACTACCTGTCGTATTGGTCATCGGCTCAAAACGTATAATGTGTGAACCTGTATCGCTACCTACATTAATAATGTTATTTGGATAATAAAGATCTAACACGTCTTCATCATTAGTTTCACTATTATCATCACCATCAGCGTTGGCTGTTGGTTGACCATTTAACTCTATATCTGTATCTATTTGACCTAAACGCAATGAAGTTGATACCAACTGCGCAGGACCATTATTTTCGATCAATGTTTTATAACTTGGCACTCCGTTGATTCCATCAGGCGCATCACCAAAATCATAAGGAAGATTACAGCCGACACTAACCCCATCGACTAAGTTACCCGTTCCATCATTAACCCACTGTAGAGGCGTTAAAGCAATGCGCGTTATATATTGCCCAGCAGGAACAGTATATACGCCGATATAGTGAATGAAGCCGACATCTGTGCTCGCTTTAAGTCCTGTTAATTGAATTTGAGCTAATGATGTTGGCCCACCAATACTCAATTCAGCTTGTTGATTACCTCCAGAGAGATTGCGGCGAGGAGACCAATAAAACTGCCAATGCAATTCTTGACCAGGAGTCGTCATTATATCTTGGTAGTACATTTGAGGAATAAATGTGTTGAGTTCAGCCATATTGCCACCGGTTGGTGTCGTGGCATTACCTGGACCGTAACCAGATCGAGACTGAACCAAGTTTCCTAATGATGACCAATCATAAGTTGTGAATGAATTTGACGAATCTGGCCCTATAGACCAACCGGGCACATTCTCTTCTTTGAAGTATTCATTCGTTAACCCTTCCGACGGTGTGCCTGTAGGTATATCAAAATCACCATTAACAATTTGTCCTGCATCACAAGATCCTAAAGATAAAGGCGGAGCGACAATATGGACAAGGTAATCTTCAACCTCACCATCAGAGGCGACACCAACCGATGAAGCAATCTCGCTAGCGTCCGTTGCATAACGAATGCGGGCATAAGTTTCGCCATGAACTGCACTGCTTGGAATTAAGAAATTAAAAGTATTCACACCAGCAGTAACAGCTTCTGTTGTTATAAGCTCAGATCTGCCATTAACAGTGTCATCCCAATCGCCATCTTGGTTTAGATCGAGCCAAAAACTGATATGTCCGTTTGTTGATGCGGTTACCGATATTTGGTTATTTACTAAGGTGTCCGAACCATTTTGAAAATGATTGGTATAAATGACATTAAGACCGCTCGCCGACGCTGTTGCATCATTTGCATTAAACACTACACCATCATCAAAAGTATCAGTCGCTGCTAATAAACCGGAAGCACCATCAAGCTCACTTGATATGTGATTTGAACAATCAACACTGTTAGCTGTTCCTAAACAAATCGCATTATCAATCACATGACGAGCACCATCATTTGCAAGTAATGTTGCATATTGACTAGCACCATATCCATTTTGTAAATCTTCATTATCTGGCGCATCACCATAGTCTAATGGAGAAGAAGGATCCTCATCTTCCTCGATCTCGAGAGCATCAATGATAGTTAAAATGTGATCCTCAATCTCACCATCATCTACCGCACCTAACGAACGTTCATCCCATGAGGTTAATACATCATCTGATGGCAAACTGTCTGACGTAATACGTAATCGTAAGAATTGATCACCATTTGATACATTAGAAAGTCCCGTCCAACTTAAGCTCGCAGAACCATTAGTATTATCGTTATTATCAATACAGCTTGCTTGTGCATATTCATCCACTTCAAACTGTTGATCTCCATCAAAATCAACCCAAGCATACACTGTTGCACCTAAATCTTGGCTACCATCGTGATCATTACATGGAATAGTAAGAGAAAAAGTCGTTAATGGAATGGAGTGCGTTGTATTTTGATAAGCGTCTTCATCATTACTTCCAGTACTATTGGTACCATTATTAGTATCATCGAGATTGGCTTGAAGTGACTGATAAGTGCCTGCTTCCGTGTCCGGTTTTACTGAACCTAAATAAATTGGACTAGCGACTTGCGTTCTGACATTACCAAACAATATTTCTTCGACATTATTTAAATTTAAGAAGCGTCCATTAGGCCATGTTACCCGCCACGCAGCGGTGCCTTGAGAGACAATGACGTAATAGCTTTGTTCATGACCAAGTACCAGTCTATCGAACCCATTACCACCTGAGTAACTTGCGCCTTGGGCCAATAAAAGATTGTTTATCACTAGCATGTCATTAAGATTAGCGCCATTAGCATTACTATTATTCGGCATATTCTGATATGTCCAAGTTATGCCATTAACTGCGGGTACTAAGGTACTATTCGTAATAACGCCAGTTTCTGTACCCGCTTCAATATATAAATGCCTTGCACCATCATTTGCAGCTAATGTCGATGGTGTAGCGTTAGTTCCATCATCATGGATGTCACCAAAATCATATTGGTTTGCGTATATATTATGGGAAGTGATTATAATCATTATAAATATATAAAACTTTAGACTTAGTTTTATTATTTCAAACATACAATACACTCCTTTAATTTGAGGCACAGTTAGATATTAATGATTAATATCTAACTTGATTACCATCAAACCATTTATGCTAATTTAAATATCAAGCCAGACATCTATATTTTTAGAAAGCAATAAACAGACCAAATAAAAAACACTTTAAAATAAGCCTATTATTTGACTTACCCTAAAGTGTTTTATTTATATTTGTTATTTGCGACGAAATTTGAGTTTATTTAATCGTAACGCGATACGTCACATGCCCACGTTCAGCAGGGGCTAATGTACCACCTAACTCCCACTCTATACCGCCTTCATAACCCGACTGATTGGTTCCATCTACCGTTGTTACATTACAAGAAACAATACTTGCCGGCAGTGATGTCGCAGGAGAAGTACAGCTGATCACTGAGGTTAATTCAGTAAATTCAGGTACAGCATCAAATAGTTTAATAGTATCAATTGGACCCGAACCGTTATTAATGAAATAAATGGTATATTCCAAGGTTTCTCCAGGTCTTGCTTGATTACTACGACTTTCAGCATCGTTTTGGGTGATATTTTTCACTGTTTTCTCTATTTCTAACTCACCCGCTTGACTGAAGCTCACTTTAATTGTGTCAACGTCACTCACTTGATTAGTAACAGCTGTATTAGAGAAAACAATATCTGCATTAAGTTGATAGTTATATATCGCGTTCAACGGAACGTTAGCAGGAACGGTGACTTTGACAATAATACACACTTGCGATGTCGTATCAGCATTTACAGCCGTCGGGTTTGTCACAACACCATCAACACCTGGGTCTAACTCACCATTACAGTTAGCATCAAAATACAATACTTCTGTCCAAGGGTACCCTGTTGGTGAACTATTTTTATTGGCAACAGTAAAGCTGACACTACCTGAAGTATTCACATTATATTTATGGCTGAAGAAGACAGGAACACCAGGCTCCGTTTCTGTATAATTGTCAGGTTCTAACGTTGGCATAGTGACTTTACCAAAGTCGATATTTGCCAAGTAATCACCTGCACTTGCATTAATTAGCATCTGGCTATCAGTTAATGAAGTATTGGTAATTTTACCGACTAAACCTAATGCAGGATCTGTCACATCCACTTCTGAAATATCAATCCAAGCAGCTTGCGGCACCACTTCTAATAAAATATCTTTATCTGCAAATTGAACGGCTAACACTAAGGTATAGCTACCATCACCCAATGTTGTCGTTCTAATAATTTCCTGTCCCATTGTATAGCCAGCAATAGGCGTATCATTAAAAATTGCTCTTACTACATAGTTCGCAATACCGCGTTCTGCGCCTTCTTGGATGCCATTATGTGCCGTAACACCACCAGTCCCATTATCTTCAAATACGGTACCTTCAAGTACTATCTGGTTAATCAAATCAAACTTATAGTCTTCGACCTCACCATCAGGTGCATCTCCTGTTGGAGAGTTACAGGTACCTATAGCACTACATAGACGGAAACGTACAAATGTATCACCATCATAGCCAGACGTTAGACCCGCATCTAAATTAAAGTCAAAGTTCGTTAGTGTTGCGTTAATCGCTTCATCTTCAAAAATTAACTCGCCTGTATCGGTAAAGTCACCATCACCATTAAGATCAACGAAGACATTAAGGAAACCTGACGCTTGTGGTACAGAAATCGGGATTAATGTTGATGTCTCTACAGTAATGCTTGCAGGCATAGCAACACCTTGTTCATCACTAATACCTTTGTTGTCATCTCCTAGAGCATCGACAGAACTATACTGAATAAACTCACTGTCCCAACGAGATCCTAAACTTAAATCTGGATCACCATCAAAGGCCGCATCTCCTTCAGAACCATTATCAAGGTATGTATGATATACCTCACCATAAGAATCTGGCGCATCACCATAATCTCGTGAGTAGTAACACCCTGCGGCATCATTACCTGATAGTGACACATCAAGAGCTTCTGAGACGAAAACCAATTCCCCAGTGATAACATTGAGTTGATAAACTGCTGTTCTATCTGTGAGATCATGGCTACCATCACCATCGGTATCATGGTTACCACCATTCGCAAAGGCATAAAGATTCACACCATTATCTGAGACCATTCCGCCAGCACTTGCACCGCCACTGTTATCCACTGGTAACAAGCCATTAAACGTCACTGCACTGGTCGTAACATTACCATTCGATGGGTCAATTTCGCTGTAATTCCCTCCCGATAAATCAATGCTGTACAGCAGGTTATTATTCGGATTAAAGGCAATATCACCATCAAGGTTAGGTGTTGAAGATAATGTTATAGCGGTAAATTGTTGGGTGAATAAATCAATGCGAATTAAGGCATCGATCGTTCCACTCCAAACGTAAAGATACTGACCATCAGGCGAAACGTCTCCTCGATTAATTCCTGAAATATTAGTGCCAGATCCTGTTCGTGAAAGCACTTGGCTATCCGTAAAGTTTACTGCACCATTACCACTATGATTAAACGTTTGAACGCCATCAGCATAGACCTTACCTAATGGGATAAAGTCAGTACCAAAGCGATCAGTAACAAAGAGGATAAAGTCTTCATTTGCACTGCTACCATCTCTAAATAACCCGTAGAAAAGGCCATTTATTCGGTTATAACCCAGCGCATTTACGCCAAGAATATTCGAGTAATCAGTCAAGCCCATCGGTGAGACTAATGAGTTAAATTCAACAGGATCAACTGTTGGATCAAAGGCAACATAATCGAAGTTACTTCCATTACCTTTTGTTTGAACAATAGTGTCACAAGTATTGACCGTACTTAGAGTAGAAACAAGTATACGATAATCTTCAACTTCACCATCGGCAGCTTCACCTATTGGGTTATTACATCCAGAGCTCGAACATACACGTACCCGCATATAGGTGTAACCTAGGCTGGCATTCGCTGGCACAGTGAAGTTATAAGGGGTTTGAGCATTTGCTGTTGCAGTATTATCTGCCACTATCTGCTCACCAGCATCAGACCAATCACCATTTCGGTTCCAGTCAATCCAAGCATATACTTCTAGCCCAGTAAGATCGGTATCAGGGTCAACTAAGGTGGTGACTTGTATAGTCTCTGGATCGCCAGGTCTCATGGTTGTGTTATAAACCACACCATCTTCATCATTTGGCGTATTTTCAATATCATCCGCAGTCGCTGAAGGATTTTGTAAACTACCATCATCCGTATCTAACTCTGCACCTAAAATGATATCTACTTGACCATCGTCATCATAATCATGCAGTACATGCATCGCACCATTATCAATCTTAGTGGTGTTATAATCGGCATTCGCAGTACCTATTGCGGTATCAGGCGCATCACCAAAATCATACTCCGTAAAGCTAATGGTTTGATCTATGATACATACTTTCTGAAGATTCTTAGCGCCACCTGTTGCCCCAGTAAAGCCGTAGTGAACATTGCTATCACCATTAAAGTCTTGATTAATGAAATCTCGTACTAATGTTTCTTTGAGTACACCATCAAAATAATAATCGAAGGTATTGGTCGATGGGTCCCAGTCAAATATAACTTCATGATATTGATTATCCTCAATATTGTCCAAGTCATGAGTGGTTGTACCAATACGAGTAAATGGGAATGGGGCAGGATCATAAATAGCAGTGTGATCGTTTGCTATATCAAGATAACTCGCTCCATTTGCGTAGGTATCAAAATCAATCGTAACCGCAGGATCTAGCCCCTGAGAGCCTAAACCACCACCAAGTTGACCAATCGCTTGGTTACCAGCAGCAGCATTTTGTAAGGTGAACGTTACACCATCAGCTCCTGCATCGCTATTACCTAAATAAATACCAAAACGCACTCTAAATGGAGCAGCTAAATCGAACTTATCAGTCGTCCAGAATGCACCTCTTTGCGAGTTTAAATTTGGTGTAATAATGATTTCATTGGTATTGTTATCAACAAATGAATTCGCACTTGAAACCATAGTAAATTGCGAGCCCAAAGATAAACAACTGACGTCAGTTAAAGTAACAAAGTGATCTTCTACTTCACCATCATTTGAAATACCCGTTACCGTATTACAATCACCTGCAGTTGAACAATAACGTACACGCGTCCAGAATTGGGTACCAGTTGATGACGACGGTGTTGGTATTGGCAATATGTTATTACCCGCAGTAACAGCCATATCATTAATAGATTGCTCACCAGCTTGGTTCCAATCACCACTGTTGTTCCAATCAACCCATACAGAGACAAACCCACTATGAGTTGCATCCAACTCAATGTATGAACCCGCCATCTTAAGACCAGTATTCGCAATCGTGTTATACAGCACAACCGTAGTGCCGGTTTCATCGTCACCGTTACCTGTTGCACCAGCAGGAAGATTATCACCATCAACTACAGTGTAATGCCCAGTATCAACATCGACACCAGCACCAATATAATTACTCCCCACATGGTGACTTGCCACACCACCAGCAATATAAGTAGCAGGAGCGTCACCATAATCACGGGTTGATAATTCATAATCTTCGACTTCACCATCACCCGCTGAAAGGTCAATATCGGCTTGGGTTAAGACGTCAGTCGTGATACGTAAGCGAAGGTAATGCATGCCTACACCAGAATCATCAACAACATTAAAGGTTAACGATGCTGAACCATTTGCCGTTCCACTCGTATCATTACACGCCGCCTGAGCAAACTCACCCGTATCGGTTAAATCACCGTTCATGTTGAAATCAACCCAGCCATAAACGGTTGCACTTAAGTCACTGGTACCATCATGATCGTTACACGCAACGTTTAAAGTGAGTGTGCCTGAACCTTTGGTATAGGAAGGCAATACAGTGAATGCATCTTCATCATCACCTGTGCCTTTAGTATCGTCATCGGTAGCATCACCATTAGTATCAGTACCATCACCAAAGCCATCGGTATCAACATCACCTGGAACAGTACCTAGATAAATATATGGACTGCCTGTCGCATGCCGTGTACCCAAGCTCGATTCTAACGTATTAAAACCAGCACTTTCAGGGGCATCACCGTAGTCATATACAACATCTAGTGTGATTTTATAATCCTCAACCTCACCATCATCAGCTAATCCATGTGGTGTTGAACAATCCGTCGTATCGCGACAGATACGAACACGTAAGTAGCTAATACCCGTTAACACATCGCTCGGTACATTAAAGCTAAGCGTTTGATCCGTATCTTCATCGGCAGCGGTTAAAGCAAGTGGCGTTGCAGCTTCTGTTGCAACATCAAATACTCCATCACGGTTAAAGTCTAACCAGCCATATAACGTTGCGTTAGCATCAGTATGTACGCGTGTCGTAAATTGTACAGGCACTGCAGGTTGCGCATTAACTGTTGGTGGGATTATAACGCCATCCTCATCAGCACCAACAACATCATCATCAGTAGCATCGCCCGTATTATCGATACCATCAACAAAACCATCGGCTTCTTCATCTGGAGGTGTAACACCTAGATAAACCACAGGCGTTGTTTCCACGATATGCATTGGACCAACACCTTCAGTGGTAAGTTGAACACGATCAGTACCGTAAGAGTCTGGAGCATCACCTAAATCACCTAAACCGATAGCAAGTAAATAATCTTCCACTTCACCATTACCGGCAATTCCCCCCCAATCACTACTGGTTAGTGTATCGGTTGTTAAACGCGTACGTAGGTAAGTCATACCATTGGTTAAACTAATAGCACCTAACCCCGTCCATGTTAATGTGAACTGTCCCTGATTCGTACCATCTGGAACCGTAATAGATTGCGCATCTGCTGCGGTAAAATCACCGCTCTGATCAAAGTCAATCCATACCCATAAAGTAGCGTCAGAACCGGTCGAATTCGTTGCTTCAACAATCGTACTGTAATCTGTTGCATCCAATGGCACTGGAACAAGAATGTTAATACCATCTTCGTCATCAGGGTTAGCATTAACATCATCGCTTCGAGCGAGAAGATCAGGCACGCCATCAGCTTCAGTATCAGCTTGCTGATCACCAAGGTATAACTGGGAAGTAACGATATGAGCAGCACCATTGGTTGCGCTCGACGTATTGTAACTATCTGGTGCATCAGCAAAATCAAACGCACCAATTGCGATACGATAATCTTCTACTTCACCGCCAGCCGCAGTTCCAAATGAGCGAGGATCCTCATTATCACCAGAAACTGTATCTAGTAGCGATTCTGTTGATAAACGCACTCGTAAGTAGGTTTGGTTTAATGCTGCAATATTCGGTATCGAAGGCCAAGTTAGCGTTTCTTGCCCATTGGTTACACCATCTGCAACCACGATTTCATTTGCACTCAATGCTTCTGATTTATCAAAAGCACCATCATTATCCCAATCAATCCATGCATAGAGATAAGCATCGTTACCGCTTGTATTATTAACAATAACTGAGGTGGTAAAACTCGTACTAGCTGATGACAATGCAGTAACCGATACACCGTCTTCATCTGCTGTTGCAGAATTATCATCGGCATTTGCTGCTGCATTTTGCAGCGTTCCGTTATCGTCATCAGGCGCTGTTGTACCAAGATAAACTGTTGCATCAAGAATATGGGCAGCACCACCATCAGAGGCTAAAGTGCGATAATTATTACTACCAATACCAAGGCCAGTATCTGGTGCATCACCATAGTCTTTTGGTGAAACCGTTCCTCCCGTGAAATTACAGTACGCATACACTTCAGGTAGACTCTCTACACCAATACTCCCCGGCAATGTCAAACTGGTTGTATAGGTAGGCGTAGTAGCCCAATTTTCAATCACATCTAAATTCGTTCCACGCCACGCATACAAGCGACCATCTGGACCAAATTTTAATGATTGGACAGTTCCAGGCATACCACTTACTGCAGTCACAGTATCCGTCGCTATGTCATAGTAAGTGAGAGGACCGTTATCACCACCACCAGCATTTTCGAAAAACACACGTTGACCATCAGGAGAAAATCTTGGTGATGAGCCTACGCGGGCAATGGTATTGGTTACCGAAATCACATTATTTATCTGACCTGTATTAGCATCGAAATCACCAATAAAGATTGCACTAATACCATCTTTCGCGATAGCTAGTTTACCTGTGACTGGTGAGTAATCCATTGCCCCTTTACTGTTCGAACCATTAGAGCCCGGTACTGAACTAGTAACAGGTGAGAAAGATATACCCGTTGAAGTTAATGCATACGCTTGTAATTGCCCACTTTGATTAAGTGTTAATAACCATGAGTCCGAACGATTACGGTGTGGCACCACCAATTGAGATTCCAACCCAGAACTACTTTGAATAGTCCCTAAGTTACTCACACTCGATGTTGAAAAATCTAACTCGCCAGCACTAATTTGGGAGAAGTTATTACCAAAAATATAGAACTTATTAAGATCACCACCAGGTTTAGGTGTTATTGCAATAGGGAAATCAGCAGAGGCACCTGTTGGGAATGGTACTGATATAACTGCATTTGTTTGACCATGGTAAATATTACTACCATCACCATAAGCAATCACTTCACCATTGAGTGGATCGGTAATTGTAACAGTACCTTCCGTTCCCCCAGCGCCAGTAGCCATGTTCGTACCATTAGCTTGTGTAATGGTTGGATAACCGCTTCCGTCTGGATTAGTGAAGTCGATAATTGCTCGATTACCACCTTGTACCCACCATTTTTGAGTGAGATCAGCGCTATTTTCACAATTTTGAATAACGTAGTTTGTCGTCACTACAAATTGATAATCTTCCACTTCACCATCAGATACCGTTGATGCGAAATCTGCATCTGTTAACGATTCAGTGGTAATTCTAAAGCGTGCATAGTAATTACCATTATTGAGGCTCGAAGTAGTAAAGGTGAAATTGAAATTAGCGTTGGATGTTCCTGCATTGACGGTTTGAACTTCCGCTTCAGTGCTATCAAATTGCCCGTCATGATTGCTGTCAAACCAACCAATAAGTGTTGCATTGCCTGCGCTATTATTTGTCGCAGAAACGGTAATTGATACACTGGTATCTCCAGCATACATAGTCGTGAAGGTCACAAGGCCATCTTCATCATCTATACCACCTGCAGGATCGCCCGCAGTATCATCATCCGTTGCATCGACATTATCATCAGTGCCATCGCCCCATGCGCCAGTATCGGCATCAGGTGTTACTGAACCTAAGAAAGTTTGTTGTCCGCCATTTATCAGATTGTGCACAGCATCGCCAAAACTTGCCGGTGCATCACCATGGTCTGCACCATTAGAGGTTCGCCATAACACCTCACCCGCACCATTATTCGGGTAGTAATTCAGCAGATCAGTATTCGATGTAAAGATCGTACCTGTTGATGAATTTACAATACCTGATTGCCAAATAGCTGTAGGTGATGGTGGTGGTAAGATAGCATCATCAATACCGTCTAGGTTGCTATCAGTTCCTGATAATACATTGGTAAGATTCGCTTCATCGGTATCACCCGTTTCAGTATTATCATCGTCTGTATCACGCCAATCAGGATTATCTGTTCCATCATTATTATTTGGCGTAATACCATCTTGACCATAATTAGCTGTAATATAAGCAGTATTTAAACCGTTATTCGCAGCATAAGTAGCTAGAGAGTCATTATTAGGTGGGATATAGCCTGCGGTAGTTTGCGCCTCAACATTATCAGGGATACCATCATTGTCACTATCTAGATCAACGTGATCATCAATACCATCTTTATCAGTATCTACTGTTTCAATGTAATCTTTTATCGCAAAATCAACACCGCATAATGCATAATCATTACCGCCACCACTGGTTAAACCACCCGAAGCAACAAAATTATTTTTAACCGCTAACTGTGATAGTGGCTCATCCGTCGCTGGCGTGTAGTCAAAGGTATAATATTGCTCGCCTCCAACAATAGTCTCATTAGGGTTTATTGCAGTACCGTTTATGACCCCTTGAGTTCTTGTCATAGGTCCTTGTGACATCAATACCCTTAATTGATATGTCACTCCACCTTGTAGTGTCGCGGTTGGTAAATACGTATTTAAAACACGATAAAAGTTACCATTAAAAGCTAATGCTCCGCCGCCATTTTGAGGTGGGCATCGAGGACTTGTTGTATCGAACTCATTACATAAGGTTAAAAAGCCATAAAATCTGCCACTAGAGCAACTCCCGCCATAGTTCTGCCAAATGTTGTTTACTTGGGGGTGACCAGAACTCGCCATACCATTTTGCCCAGCACAAGCTAATGGAGAGCCATTATGATTATTATCTCCCATTCCACCGACATGTGCTGGCGCGCCATAATTACCATCACCAGTATGTTTTACTAATGGACACCCATTCGGGTTGTTAGGATCTGCTGATTCAAAATAATCAGTATAAAGATAATTTGCTGCGGTGATCATTTCATCAACATCTAAGATACCGTCATTGTCATCATCGACATCAATATCATCCATTACACCGTCATTGTCGGTGTCTGTTGTTGATGCATCTCTATTACTTCTGTGTGTAAATGTCACTGGAACAGCATAGTCTTCCACTTCACCATCTGTTGCCGTATTCGTTGCTCGAGGATCCGAGTCAGAACCTGTCGCCGTTGTACTTAAAGTATTCGATGTAATACGAGCACGAAGATAGCGAGTACCAAATTTCGGCACGATTCCATTCCAGTTTATCGTTTCTGTGTATGTCCCAGATCCTGCATTAACAACTGCTGTTTCTAACTCATCAACATCAAAAGTGCCGTTACCGTCACTATCAAACCAGACGTAAAGGTTCGCGTTAGTTGTATGATTATTTGTAACCGAAATATTAACACTGAAATTAGTATCATCCGCTTCTATGGTTTGAATTACTGCAATACTGTCTTCATCATTAATGCCATTTACTGGATCATCGACTGTATCATCATCGGTTGCGTCACCATTAGTATCAGTGCCATCACCCCAGTTACCAGAATCAAGGTCAAGGGCTGTACCTAATTTAATATCGCTACTACTACCTAAATGCGAAGCGCTACCAAAACTTGAAGGCGCATCACCGTAATCAGCACCACGCACCTCCACCATATAATCTTCAACTTCACCACCCTGCACATAACCAAACCAGTCATCAGCCGTTAGTGAGGTATTAGCAATACGCACACGTAAAGCAACAGGCCCTACAGTTAATGCCGTGATATTATTCCACGTCAATGTCACTTTATTCGTAAGGTTATTATTACCTGTTGGATAGTTATCAGCACTGAAAGACGTGTTAGAGAAAGGAGTACTATTCGCAGCAACATGTAATTCATCAACCACTTCATTACTACTAAATTGACCATCACCATTAATATCTAACCATGCTACTAATGTCGCGGTTGAACCTGAGCTATTATTGACAGCCACATCAACACTATAAGTACCAGTATTAGAGAAATAAATTGGCAACGGTGTATTAATACCGGTTTCATCATCTGAGCCAGTTGTATCATCAGTATCAGCGATTGCACTTGGTATTACGGAATACTCGGAATCAATAGTACTCGCACCTAAATACAAGCCACTACTGTAGTTATGAGCAGGACCATCACTTGCTATGGTTGTTTTATAACTATCAGGCGCATCACCTAAATCAATCTTGTTGCTTGCTGATAAGAAATAATCTTCAACCTCACCATTAGACGCTACTCCCAGTGAACGCTCATCAATATTAACGGTACTACTGTCATCAGCAAGCATGTCTGTGGTGATACGTAAACGAACACCATAAGTAGTATTGTTTGATGTCGCGACATCATTCAACCAGCTTAAAGAATAGGTTTGCGTACCACTATTAGCAGGAATAAGTTGCACACCATAAGGTTGAGTTACAGCTTGTTGGATTAACTCATCTGATTCAAAGCTTCCGTCCCTATCCCAATCAATCCAAGCATAGAGGTAGGCACTTAAACCTGAGTTATTTGTGACTGAAACATCAGCTTGATAACCGGCACCATTGCCCATTACAGGTAGAATGAGTGTGACTAAACCGTCTTCATCGTTAGTCGCATTTAAATTATCACCATCCGCATTTGCTGATTGTAAAGAGCTTGTAT
The DNA here is from genome assembly GCF_002954615.1 of Photobacterium angustum. Taxonomy (NCBI): domain Bacteria; kingdom Pseudomonadati; phylum Pseudomonadota; class Gammaproteobacteria; order Vibrionales; family Vibrionaceae; genus Photobacterium; species Photobacterium angustum. The sequence goes on from NZ_MSCJ01000003.1 coordinate 28,772, forward strand.
CAGCATCAGGAGCTTGGCTACCCAAATACAACGTCGTTAATGCATCAATGCTATGGTATGGACCATTGTTTTCAAAATCAGTTTGATAGTTATTAACCGCTGTACTACTCGATGTATCAGGTAAGTCACCGAAGTCAACACCACCTAGTAAGATGCTGTAATCTTCCACTTCACCATCACTTGCCATACCGCCATAATCAGTAACTGTTAGAGGATCAGTCGATAAGCGGAAACGGATATAACTCATGCCTTCTGTTAAATAACGAAGCTGATCTTGATTGAATGAGTAGGTATAACTGCCGTTTTGACCAGAAGCAATAGTTTCCACTCGCCCTTCAATCGTATCAAATACACCATTACGATTAGCGTCAATCCAACCAATAAGATAGGCATTACTGCCAGATGTATTCCGAACATTTAAATCAACAGAATAAATAGTAGAACCGGAAGGAATGGGTAATAAGGTTGAAGTCACACCATTTTCATCATCACTACCGGAGAGATCATCACCAGAGGCATCCAGCGATGCTTGCGCACTCAGATCAGAATCAATATTTGATGAACCAAGGTATAAGTTAGCAGTGTTACTAATAAGGTGATAAGCACCACCTAAAGAAGGATCAACACCGTAATTATCAGGCGCATCACCTAAATCAATATCACTCATTATTATCAGGTGATCTTCTATTTCACCAATACTATCTCCGCCTATTGATGAGACTTCAGATATATCATTTATTGCACGATTAATAAGGCGTAAACGCATAAATAAATGTGTGTGGTTGCTTGGTGAGATACCATTCCACTCTAACTCTGTTCTGGCTTGTACCGCTCCTGCAGGCACATAAGCATATTGCCCTTCTGAATCTTCAAATAGACCATTACGATTAAGGTCAATCCAACCGACTAAGGTTGCCATCGTCGTTAATTGATTAGTCGTTGGTATATAAAGTTTATAATCGGTAGATGAGCTTTGAATAGGAACAATATTTAATCCGCTCTCATCATTAGTATTATCTGAATTATCAGCATTCGCGTTTGCATCTTGAAGAGTACCTTGTTCTGCATCAGGTATCGTTGAACCAATATAAAGATTGTTATCGATAAATTGGTAAGGGCCACCATGCGCATCAAGAGTGAGATAATTTTCAGCAGTTGTGGATGAACTTGAATCTGGTGCATCACCAAAATCAATATCACCAATTCGGATCAAGTAGTCTTCGACTTCACCATCATAAGTTTTCCCTCCTTGGGTATTACACGTTTCCCCACTACTACATAAGCGCACTCTTAGGAAACGTTCGCCTGGTTGAACGCTATTTGGAATAGAGACAGGATAGGTATTATCACCAACAACAGCAGTGGTATCTGTGATCACTTTTTCTGTTGAGTTATCTAGAACACCATCACCATTAAAATCAATCCAGCCATGCACTTGACGTCCGTTATCACTCTCTTCTTGAATATTTATGACAATGTCTACATTTGAACCAATAGAATTACCAAAAAGTGGGAAAGTTACCCCATCTTCATCATCTGTACCGTCATTATCATCAGCATCTGCAGCGGCATTTTGAGTACCGCCATCACCATCCCACAATGTGCCCAAGCGTAGATCTGAAGTGCCATTTTTATTAGCATCTCTTTCAGCATGGTAAGCCTGATCACCAGTTAATAACGCATCACCAGTATCAGAAAGTACAGCGCTAACATTTAAGGCATAAATATTACTTAATCCGGTATCGTCAACGATAAATAAACTAATTTTACGATTACCATCAATACCGCTGTTATCTTGGAAATATATCGAACGCATTAAGGCGCCAGTGGCGGTCGGTGTCGCATCATCGGTAGTAAAATTAATTTGTAGCGCAACCCCATCACCATCTTTCGCAGGATCTACAACACCAATTAAATCACCTTCATAAAAGACTTCATTTGTTACATTATCAAAGCGAATTTCTCCAGCGCCATCACCAACCGACTGAATATATACTCGCTCATTTATGGCATCTTGGTAGCTAGGCGTTATTTTTAACTGCCCAGTGTTATAGTGCGTACTGTCTAAATCCGTAGAAGTTGCATCATTACCATTATCTAAATGAACTAAATCACCAGAGAAGTAACCTGAAAAGTCACCATGAATATCATGCAATTCTGGCGCTCGTGGATCGGGAACAATATAAGTAACGGTGAAATAACTATCGACATAAGTTCCTGTTGTATCGATCACTTGGAACGTCATTGGATAAATACCAGGATCTAACCCTGTACCTACAGGACCGGGTGTAAAGGTAAATGTATTGGGGGTAGGCTCTGTAAGAGCACCATTGATATCACCGAGGCTAAGCACTTCAATATTAGTGCCTGTTACCGTAAAACTATAGCTATTTCCTTTTTTTACAACAACTTCATCACTTGGATAACCGGAATAGTCTGCTATTTCAGCAGCCCCTTTTAATTCCCACATAATATCGTAGTGGGTTTTTGATTTCATATTGCCTTGGTCATCATAGTCTTCGACGACGATACCAGCACTATACAAGCCAGCGGCTAAATTACCTGAGTTCGTCCACGTTAATAAGCCCGTATTTTCATCAATCGACATACCACCAGGGTTAGCTCCTCCCCCTAGTTCTGAAGTATTTGCCATACGGAATTTTGTGCTATCACCATCAGGGTCCAAAGCAGGAATAAGTTTTTGGTAATTTACAAGTACCGTACCATCAGTATAACGTTGCGGTACTTGATATAGGATTGGCATATCTATTAAAGGTGAACGGTTACCATTTTTTAATAGAATTGTTGACTGAATACTCCAGCTACCATTCGAGTTATTTTTTAACCCTGCAATACGACAACAAGAATTATAAGCAGCCGTATAAGTTGTATTTAAATCGAGATTTTTAAATACAATCTCTTTAACTTCTAGTCTATAAGCGCCATTAACATTTTGATCTACTGTAATTGTTTGACTAGTCGGAGATATTGTAGGAGATAAAGATACTGCCCCCTGACAACTAGCTCCTATTCGACATGCTGTTTTTAAAGTAACGATAACGTCATTCTTGTTACCATCGCCATCCAAGTCACTTGAAACCCATGTCATCGCACCACCACGCCAGTGAGATGCATAACTTGCGTTTGAAAATGAAGCAATAAGTAAGAATATTATAAATACAAAAATAATTTTAAGTATATTATGATTATCTATTCTCATATTTCTTATTCCTATTTGAATAATTCTTTGAAAACAAAATATTAAAAATTAGTCTAATAACTGATATTTAAGAATTCGGCTGGAACCTTTGTTATCAGTCATAGATAAATACAAGCCCGTGATATCACCTTCAATAGGAAGGACAGCAATCGATTCAATCTTTTGATTTTTATTTTCTTTTTGAATATCTTTTGCCTCAAAGTACATTCCAATATCACGTCTAAAATGAATATAATCTAAATGTATAGGCGCAACGTAGTTTATATATTCTTGTTTGTTAGATTTATTTATTGGGATAAACGATGAAACGTAAAGAGTATTATTTAAGGGATTAATTGCTAAATCTGAAACTAGGGCTCCTACACCATCATAACTAGGGGTAAGAATGTCGTAAGTTGTTACATTCACAAATCGGTTTGCATTATCAAAATCAATTAAGTCTGATTTATTAAACTCAAATAGCGTATTCTGAATACCATTATGACCAACTAAGTAAATCATATCGTTATTTTCAACACTTCCAACAAACGAAATGTCATCCTGATGAGCTATAAATTTTTCTAACTGTGTGTTTAAATCGGAAGAATTTACTTGAGAAATGTATTCTGAACTTATTAATATATCGTTGGTTTTATCTATTAGTTTTAATGTCTTACTTTCATTAAACTGATAAATATTTTTCTTGTTTTTTATTATAATCTTCTTATTGTTTGTAGATAGATTCACCGGAGATTCAAGAGATATTGCAAACTCATTTTGATATCTCAAAATACACGACTGCACAGAAGAAGAAACCAGTAAACATAACAATATAATACTGTATATATACATAGCCCCTCCCCAAAAACAAATTTACCCCTACAGAGAACAGGCAATTTTTACGCCAAGTAATCACGGAAAATATGACATTTTTGAGGATAATTATTTCATAGAATAGTTAATTCCCCCCTCTCGGTTAGCTTTACATAAAAGGGAAGTTTGTCGCTTATAAATAAAAAAAGCCTCTATGAGAGGCTATTTAGAACAAGTAACAGTTATTAATTACGCTTCGTGGGCGCGAATTTCACGAAGGTAACGATAGATTGTATGAATAGATATATCTAATCCTTTCGCTGCAATTTGTGCACTATCTTTTAGATCAAAAATGCCTAATTCATGTAAACGAGTTACTATCTCACGGCTTTTTTTCGATGGCGGGATACTGCTATCATTCACCACTTGTTCTCGCACATTTTCAATTGAACTGTGCATCATTTCATCATTATTTCTTGCGAACGTTTCTGATGTTACTCCAAACTCAAAATGCGAATGGATATTAGGTAACAAACTTTGCATCATCGACTGAAACGGTGCGTCTAAATTAGAATTTACGCATAACATACCAATTGCTTTATTTTGTTTATTTCGAATAATGGTTGTTAATGAGCGTAATGTTTTACCATCAGGACTTTTGGTAATATAAGCATCAGAAACATCTTTACCTTCATTCAGCTTTACTAACGCAATATTCGTGATTGGTGCACCGACTTCACGCCCTGTAATATGACCATTCGCAATTTTAATAATTGATGGGTTATTTGCATCCAAACAATGTAGTAGCACTTCTGTATGCTCTCCCCACATTGCCGCAATACCATCAACGATATTCTCCATCGCACGGAGGATGTCGTAATCGCTTTCGGTTAATTCATTCACGCTTGATCCCCTCTTTGAACATAACGTTCCCAATGACTTCATTGTTATTATTGTATCAATAATAATACATTCAGAGTATCTACGTTTTTCTCTTTAAATGAAAATAAAGAAGAATTCATAAAAACAGTGCGACTTTCTAGAAATAGAAAAAGCCATTGCATAATCATATCCCGATGAACATGATTACTTGCAATGGCTCTTATAATTCTTGTTACTTATGCCGACATAATATCAATGATTGTTGCATCAGTATTTACCATACCAAATCGAACCATCTTACCGACATTACGAATAGTTGTTTCAACATCTTCAGCAACAATGCCTTGAGATTGCGCTTCATGATTTTCAATTGCCATTAAAAAGCTCATTACCGCAGAGTTTGTTGAGCTTTTAACTTTCATAGCACACGTTGATTTCGCGCCATCACAATACATACCAGTGGTATCACTTAGGGTATTTTGAATCGCTGAACACATTTGCTCAAAATTACCACCTGCTAGATAAACCATACCCATAGCAGCTGCAGAACTTGTTACTGCATTACCACAGAATGGTGATAGTGGCGGATAGAATGATTTCATATAAATAGCGCCAAGGTGGCTCATGATTAACGCGCGTGCTAGTTGTTCTTCAGAAGAGCCATAATGCTTAGCCATTCCAACTATCGGCATAGTTGCAGCAATACCTTGATTACCACTACCGAAGTTACTCATGGCAGGTAATGTTGCACCACCCATGCGAGCATCTGATGCCGCAGCAGTACGCATTACTATATTGTTAATTAAACCATCGCCAAATAGCCCTTTCGCAATGCTTTTTTGAATAGTTCTACCTACCTCTAAACCATAGGCATGTTTTAAACCTTCATCTGATAACGCACTATTTAAATCGCGCGCTTCTAGAATAAATTTAATCTCTTCAAAATCAACGCTGGTAGCAAACTCATAAATACCTTTGATTGAGATGTCGACACCTTCACACACAGACGCCGTTGATTTTGGTTTCTCACCGGTACCTTCATCAGAAGACGCATCAAACACAACTTTGCCATTCAGCATTTTTTTCACAACTTGTGTATGACCACCGCTAATTTCAACCATCGCGACATCATCACCCGCTTTGGCCTCTACACAACAGTAAATAAACTCTTTAACGTCTTTACGACCAGCTTTAATTTTACCGTTATCAATCAGTTGTTGCGCTTTCTCTACATCTTCTGCCGTAATATTTACCAGCACTTCTAAACCACCGTTAGGGTTACCGCCAATAGCACCAGCAGCGGAGGCAATAGGTAAACCAATACGCCCTGTACCTGGTACAAAAACTCCCATAGAATTTTTGAATAGGTTATCAGAAACCTTAACGTCTAATTCTTCAGGTGCTCGACCAAGTAGCTCAGCAGCAACGGCTGATGCATAAGCGGCTGAAATAGGCTCTGTACAACCAAACGCAGGTTTAACAACTGTATTGATAATATTTTTATATTGCTGCCATTGTGTATTCATAAGTAACCCCTAACGGTTTTATTTTTATTGTTTAATGCAGTTCTAATTATTTACGGTGTGCAATCGCTTCAATTTCAACCAACGCGCCCATAGGTAAATCTTTCACTGCAAAACAGCTTCGTGCAGGGCATTCTGTTTTAAAGAAATCAGCATAAACTGCATTAAATGCAGCAAAGTCTTCAATGTTTGCTAGGTAACACGTTGTTTTTAAAACCGTATCCATGTCACCACCGCCTGCTTCAAGAACAGAACGTAAGTTAACTAATGACTGGCGAGATTGTTCTGCAATACCACCATCAACAATGCCACCTTTCTCTTTACACACAGGAAGCTGACCTGATGTAAAAATCAAATCGCCAAATGCATTACCGTGTGAATAAGGACCAATTGCATCTGGTGCTGATTTAGATGTGATTACTTTTGTCATAATTTTTATCTCGCTATCGAAAATTCAAATTTAGTTTAACCCTTAAAAATCAATAATTGCAATTTTTTTTGCGTTTATTTTTGAGATCAATATTTCCATATATAAAAATTATTTTTTAAACCACTGATAAATAGAGATAAATAAGAAAATAATATCAATAAAACGCCACTATGTAAAAATATGTTAATAGCATTGTGGTAAAAATGATTGAACAAAAAGTAATATTAAAATATATTTGCATAAAAATAAGACAGCAAAAAAGATAATTACTCAGCTTAATTGCAATTTTTTTTTCATTTAACGACACAGAACAAATAGGCGCCGCATGAAAAAACAACTTATACAAGCAGGTTTAAAGGCAATCTTCCCGCTCTGCGTAGGGGCATTCCCATTTTCATTTATTGTGGGAGCAATCAGTATTAACGCTGGTATGGACGTTCTACAAAGTACGTTATGGTCACTGACTGTTTTTGCAGGCTCAGCACAGATGGTTGCGCTTGGTCTGGTGCAATCTTCAACGGAATTGATTGTGATTGCGTTAACAACCTTTGTTATCAACTTACGCCACATTCTATATAGCGCGTCACTGTCTGAATATGTAAAAGAATACTCGATGCCGACACGCGCACTAATGGCATACGGCTTAACCGATGAGGTATACGCTGCAACCGTTGGTGAGATGAAACATGAGAAACCAGGGCGTCATTGGTTTTATTTAGCGGCAATGTTTGGTTTTTGGGTGAACTGGGTTGTTGCTGATTTCTCTGGTGCCATGATTGGTTCGTATTTTCCTCACATCGCCGATTACGGTTTAGATTTTGCGATGGTTGCCGCCTTCATTGCTATCGTTATCCCACAAGTTAAAAATCGTGAGTGTATTGTTGCTGCAGTCGTCGCTACAGTAACCGGAATCTTACTTTCAGGCCTTCCTTATTCACTAGGCTTAGTTGTAGCGGCTGTCGTTGGTGTGTACGCAGGCTACAAAATGGATTTATCAACTGAGCGTATGGAAGCCGAGTTGAAAGAAGAAGTTCGTCACGAAATTAAAAAAGAAGATAAAGAGCAAAACAATACTCAACCAATCAACGCAATCGCTGAATAATAAGGGCTACTTTTATGGATTCTCATGCACATATCGCTTTAAGTAACGAATTTGTAATTTACTTATCTTTAGTGATGGCTGTAGCCACATTTATTATCCGTTTCGCGGTTATTGGTATGGCAGGACGCTTCAATATGTCTGAGCGTTTTAAAAAGACATTACGCTTTGTACCTGTAACAGTATTGCCAGCAATCATTGCAGTAGAAATTCTAGGTAAAGGTTCAAACTTTGCCTTTAACCTTGAAAACCCAAAAGTGCTCGCTGCGATTGTTTGTACTATCGTTAGTCTTCGTTTTGGACTTATCTGGGTGGTAATTAGTGGCTTAATCTCATTAGTCATCTTCCAAAATTACTTAGAACCAATTACTCAGTTCTTAACGCATTTCATGGCGTAACAATTAAGACTGATACACAAAAATCCCGAGTTTAGCTCGGGATTTTTTTTAATTACGTTCATCCAATAACAATTTTTTGATTCGGTTGCCTGTGTTACACCTGTTCGTCATGAAGAACAGTAGATAAAATATGATATTAGAGGGACAATTCTTTATTATCATTTCTAGGCTAAATCACTATCAGTGAAATTTAGCATCTTTAGATAACTTGTTTATTTAGCGAAGCATAAACTTGTATGTTCTAAATGTATTTATATAAAGAAATCATTAATAGTAATGAACAGTTAATTTTTAATACCATAAAACAAAACAGCCCAAGATATAATAGTTATATTATTTCTTAGGCTGAATGTTATTCTCATAATCTATAAAGAGTATGAGTTATAATTTATCGTTTTTAGATGAAACGAATTTTTACTGCTTTTAGCTTATTGCTTGAATCGTCAAGAGAAAATTCAACCATGCTACCAGATGAAGGCTGTGAATGACTGCATACTTGAGATGCGTCAAAACGAATATCGCCACCAAGATCGCTAGTAATTAAGCCAATCTTTTCTACTGGATTGAAGCTACGAATAATACCTGTTTGTGAAGTCATAGTTATATTTCCTTTCAGCCCAAACAGCGCTTTAAATTAGCGGTTTTGTTTGTGGCTATCAATTTGAGTTCGAATAGTTAAAACCACCAATTAATAATAACTGTGGTAATTATCGTTTTACTCATTGACCTACTACTTCTGAGCTAAAAGATCACCCTTCTTTTAGCCGATCATTGCGCCTTTCGTTTGCAACAATAACGAATAACAATGTTAGAAATGACGTTTTGATTAAAAAAACACATGAGGTCCGAGTAACAGACGAGATAGACATTAAACGCTAAATTTTATTCTGTAAATATTTTTATGTCTTTTTTTTGTAAAAAACTGTGGATAACCACTGAAGAAAAACCTTAGCCATTGTTTTTAAAATAAAAAAATATCGTTTTCTATTTATTATAAAAACCATAACGCGGTCAAAAAACAAACAAAAATAGAGGCAAAACCTACAATAAAACAATCTTCAATTATAAATAACAAACTTTCACCTAAAATAAGTACGATAATGACATAAATAATCGTCTATTTTTTAATCTGCATAAATGAAAGGAATAATTACGATATAAAATGACTAGGTTTCTTATATAAGCAAGGGTAAAGTATGCTTAAAGAGACCGAAGGTTATAAGGAACTTCGATGAAAGGTATTCTATCTATTCAATCACATGTTGTGTATGGTCACGCAGGAAATAGCTCTGCTGTTTTTCCTATGCAACGTATGGGATTTGAAGTATGGCCACTTAATACTGTGCAATTTTCTAATCACACCCAATATAAAGAAGGTTGGACAGGCAAAGCTTTCTCTGGTGATGATATTAATGAGCTTGTTGCAGGCATTGAAGGCATTGATCAATTAAAGAACTGCGAAGCAGTACTGACTGGTTATCAAGGTAGTGCAGCACAATGTCTTGCGATTATCGATACCGTGAAAAAGGTTAAGCAGCAAAACCCGAATGCAATTTATATCTGTGATCCTGTTATGGGTGATCCAGAAAAAGGCTGTATTGTTGCAGATGGTATCGCTGAATACCTGATTAATGATGTAATGCCTATTGCTGATGCCATCGTGCCGAATCAATTCGAACTAAGCCAATTTGTCGGCATGGAAATCAATAACCTTGCTGATGCTGTTACTGCATGTCAAAAAGCCTTAACAATGGGGCCTAAAATGGTACTTGTTAAGCACTTACACAGTATATCTGATGATAAGTTTACGATGATGCTAGCAACGCAAAATGGTTGTTTCCTTGCGCAACGTCCACATCTTAAGTTTGATAAACAACCTGTTGGTGTAGGTGATTTGATCTCATCATTATTTACGGCAGGGCTATTGAAAGGCTGGGCACCAGAACAGGCTTTTGAACATGCACATAATGCTTGCTACGCGGTGTTAAAAGAAACACATAAACGTGGCGAATGGGAATTACAAACCATTGCAGCACAAGATGAGATTGTTGCACCTAGTGAAGTATTCCCAATCAGCGCAATCAACGAATAAGCCTTGCTCTGATAAAAGAACAAACAAAAAAGCAGCTTAATCGCTGCTTTTTTTATTGCCGAAAATAGTACTTATTGCACTTCCCCATACGCATTAAACGTCACTCGTCTCACAATACTTAACGTTGTTGCCACTGAAATCACCCCTGAAATAAAAATCGCGACCATAATCACTAGTTGGTATTTCACTGCCACCAGCGGGGCCGCTCCACCTAAAATTTGTCCAGTCATCATTCCTGGTAAACTGACAATCCCTAATGTCGTCATCGCGGCTAATTGTGGGGTTAATGCTGCTTTAACTGCTGTTTGTATAAACGGTAAAGCAGGATCAGGAGCTCCTAATGACAAGTAATACTGATATTCAGGATGATTATCTTTTAATAAACTCCCCCAGCGTGATAGTGCTAATACATTTGCCATTAAGCTATTACCAAGCAGCATCCCAGCAATTGGGATCATATATTGTGCTTGCCACCAAGGATTGACTTGAATTACCCCTATCAGCATGACAGGTAAAGCAACCAATAATGCAGCACACTGCCCTGTTATTACTGCAGGCAAAACACGCTTTATATTCACCTCTGCCCGTTTACAAATCGTATAGCTTGCCATTAATGCCATGATAGTTAACCACAGCATGTTTATCGCCACACTCTGCAAACCAAATAAGGTATGAAGATAAATACCCACAACAGATAGCTGTAATGTCATGCGTAATACGCCATTAATTAAGGTGCGATTTAACCCTAACTGCCAACGTTGAAACAAGAATATTGGGATAAGTAGCAGCAGGTAGAAACCCGCCATCGCCAGCCAATGAATATCCAAAGTACTATTGATTGGTTCAGACATTACACTCATCCTTACTCAACGACATAGTATGTACGTGTGTTGCACTTGTTAGCCAAACAGGATCATGTGATACCGAGATACATATTAACGAACTGTCTTCAATCAACTGAATAATATGATCTCGCCCAACGGGATCTAATGCGGACGTTGGCTCATCCATTAACCATATTTCTCGCTGCATAAGTAACCCTCTCGCAATAGCGACACGCTGTTTCTCACCACCAGAAAGAGACGCTATCGTCTTTTCTAATAGCACATCAATACCGGCTTTTTTTAGCGCTGAAAGGCATGCTTGTTCATCTGGTAAGGGTAAATGGCTTATCGCTTTAAGTCGCCATGGAAGGTGAAGTACATCACGTACACATTCTCCTCCCATTACAGCTTGCTGAGGAAAATAACAGATCTGCTGACGCCAAAAATGTAAAGCACTCTCACTTATTGGCTGATCGTTATAAAGTACTTCGCCAGACTGAGGGGCTTTTAAACCAGCAATCACCTGTAACAAGCTACTTTTACCACAACCAGAGACACCTGAAATAGCAAGATGCTGCCCCACATGAAGTGCAGCCGAAAGAGGAGGAGCTGAAGAAGCTTCAAAACCAGAGCGCAATTTATGAAAGATAAGCTGTCGAGGATGAGAAGAATAAGAATTAGCTGACATGATATAGCAACCGAAAACACAACGAATAGAGCTAGTGTATGGGAGCAATAACAGTGACTCAAATAATTTTAAAGTAATGATACCGATAAAGGCATAAATAGAGAGGAAGAGATGATTCTAGCAGATGACAGATACAAAAATGCCGACATAACGTCGGCATTTTTCAAACATTTAACGCAAAAAAGAATTAAGCTTTTTCAACGTTAGCAGCTTGAGGGCCTTTTTGACCTTGTTCGATATCAAAAGCAACCTTTTGACCTTCAGCAAGAGTCTTGAAGCCTTCGCCTGTGATAGCACGGAAGTGAACGAATACGTCAGCGCCGCCGTTGTCTTGAGTGATGAAACCGAAACCTTTTTCTTCGTTAAACCACTTAACGATACCAGTTGATTTAGACATGAGAGTCTCCAATATTTTTTAAATAATTCGCAAAAATGCGTATGTAGCCAGAAAAGAATTATTTACGTTATAGCTTATGAGTGGAAAGCTTCATGACACTGGTATAGCGTTACAGCGAAGATTTTCTAAAACATAATGTTACATATAAATAGGTCTGACTTACAGGCCGAGGACTATAGTAATGATATTTAGGAAATTGTATAGCTTTATTTTTGAAATAATTTATTTTTTAATACCAAGAGCAACAAAGACAATATATATCATAAGGTTAAACACAAATTATCCAGTTAATATTCTATTAATATTTCGTAAAAATCGCATTTTCACTATCACTTTTAGACGATTCCAAAAAATAAAAAGCGCCCTACCGCTTTTATTAATCACATGTAGGACGCATACTTTATTTGCCTAAAACCGCAGAGGTTTATTTTTGTACGCGATCTAGCGTAACAACTTCATAATTTAGCGGTACAAGGGTAGGACGACTTTGCTGGATATAATCAATCACAGCTTGAGCATCTGTATTACAACGCATGTTCGCGGCTTTACAGTTTGGCGCAGCTCCTTGGTAATTCACTTGGTACTTGTCGCCTACTTTTTCAATGTTCTTAACCTTAAAGCCTGTTAACTTGCCATCAACATACGCTAAATCGACACGTCCAGAGTGATCCTTTTGCGCTTGATAAACAGGTGTCCAACCATCATTACCCGTTGCGTTATAATTATTTACTGCAACATTGTAAGTTTTATTATCTTGAATTGGCGTCCAAACTAGGTTCTTTTCTGTGCCAGTCATCACCTCAACATTATTAACCTTGCCTGCTTTATTTGCTTCTGTTTCGGTAAAGCTATAACGAATATGACCGCCATATGGGAATTTACCAGCATGAGAGCCTTCAGGCAGCGTTGCAGAAACCGTTTGTTGTAATAACTGTTTAATCACAGCACCTTTAAGTGGTAACACAGACATAAAGTTTGAGAATGGTAAAAGCTCTAATGACACATTACCTTCACGGTATTCACCCGCCTCAATATTGGTACGAATACCACCCGCTCCGATCAAGGCAAAATCCACTTTCATGCCCGTTACTTTTTGAACTTGAGGCTCATTCGCCCAGTAATATTGACCTTCAGCCATAATAGGCGCGACATCTGATCCATGCTTATCTGTACCACGATCGCCAGGACGTCGCTCATGTTTAATTTCTACTGGCACTTGAGCGATGGTTTTACCGTACGCTTTATCTACTGCTGGTTTGTATTTAGTATCAATACGTTGGCGTAATAAAACATCTTCATCTGTGATCGTGATTTTATCATGATTATCGATGAATTTTTCAACGATTGCAGTTTGTACAGGGGTAAACATATCGCTTTGTTTACGATCGGCATGATGGTAGAACTCATCGTTACTCAGTAAGGTATTGTGACCTGCGCACTTCACCACATCACCGTTCGCATCAAAGCTTACATTTACTCGGCCAATCGCTTGAGCATACTCACCCGCCTGAACGACACATGTTTCAGTCGTACCATTTGGGTTCTTCACCATTTGGGCATACATGCCATTATTGTTTAAACCCAAGTCAGCAAAATCACCTAATAAAGTATGTGAGTGACCGCCAACAATAAGATCAATACCATTAACTTTTGACGCAACATCAAGATCTACCGCATTACCGATATGCGTGAGCGCAATAATATTATCAATGCCCTTACTCTTTAGCATATCGACGGTGGCTTGTGCCGTTTTTACCATATCGTAAAATTTCACATCACCCGTATTAGGTGCAATGTTTGCCATGTTATCTAATGCAATACCAAATACTGCAACAAGATTTTTATCTTTAGGTAAATTATTAATATCTTTAACAATTGTCTTATTATTGCCATCAAAAGCAAAAATTTGGTAAGGACGTAAGTTAGTTTGATCTTTCAGATCAGCATCTTGGCTAGCATCTACGTTAGCCGCAAGCACAGGAAAATTAACGCTACCGATAAAAGCATTTAATTTTTTATTATTTAAATCAAATTCATGGTTACCTAATGCCATCGCATCTAAGCCCATTTTGCTTAGCATGTCAGCATTCATTGCCCCATGGTTTAGCTTAAAGTAAGCACTACCTTGCCAAGCATCACCACCGTGTAAGAACAGTAAGCTTTGATTATCTTTTTTTGCTTCAGCTTTATATTCTTTCGCCATCGTTTGTAAGCGAGGATAGCCACCAAACTCGTTATAAACTTTGGTATCGTCAGCTTTAAAACTAGATTTCACAGGGTCGAAATTAGAGTGGGTATCATTAATATGCGCGACCGTTAGCGTAAAAGGTTGGTGTTGAACGATAGGCGTTGTTGCACACCCTGAAATAGCTAAAGTGATAGAAAGTGCGATAAGAGGCTTGCTAAACATACGAGATCCTTACTCCATTGTAATCGTTTGCGCGAGCAGCATACTCCACATTTAAAACCTTTTCAGCAATGGATATCAAAATAATATTCTTTCAAACTGCCTTTTTATTTGGAATATATAAAAAATGGCTTCTATGGTTGTCTTTCTAGTTGAAAGTACATAAGAAGCCATTTGAAACCATCTAAATAACAAAGTTATTGCAACTGTTGACCTTTGTATTCACCAGTCAACGTTTTAAGGTAAGCGGAGATTTTTTCAATATCACTTTGACTTAGTTTCACGCCAACTTGATACAACGCCATATCATTAACAGCCTGCTCTAATGTTGTAGCACTCGCGTCATGGAAATAAGGTGCAGTTAATGCCACATTACGTAATGTAGGTACTTTAAAGCGATGCATATCATTGCCATCTTTCGTGACATTAAAACGACCATTGTCGACTTCAGTTACATGGCCACGATCGCCAAAGTAATCACCTTTCAGCCCCATCACTTCAAACGATAATCCGCCCATTGCCTGACCGCTATGGCAAGTTTGACATTTATTCGCTTTAAACAACGCATATCCTTCTTGCTCTTGTTGCGTTAATGCCGTTTTATCGCCTTTTAAAAACTTATCAAAACGGCTATTTGGCGTAACGAGTGTTTTTTCAAATTCAGCAATCGCATTAGTAATACTATATTCACTGATCCCTTGTTTAGGGTAGAGTGTCGTAAACTGTGCTTTTAATGCCGAATCTTTATCGAGTTTATCGATAATATGCTGCCAAGAGCCCGCGCCCATCTCTATAGGGTTCATTGGTGGACCACCAGCTTGCTCTTGCAGATCTTTAGCACGACCATCCCAGAACTGATGGATATTAAACACAGAGTTAAACACCGTTGGCGCATTAATTGGACCTTTTGCACCATTAATACCAGTTGAGGTTTTTAAGTGATCAACACCACCACCAGTTAAGCTATGGCACGTTGAACAAGCAACGGTATTATTACCCGATAAACGCTTATCATGGTAAAGCTCTTCACCTAATTTAACTTTTCCCTCATCCACTTCAAAGGTGGTAGAAATTGGCTGTACCGCATAATATTTATATTCTGCAACAACCTGTGGATCAGAATAGTATTTAGCACGTTCTTCTTTAACCCACTTTAATAACACATCCGTTTCTTGCGGTGATAAATCTGAGCGCCAGTGCATGAGTAAGTATTGTTTTGGTGGCATTGCACCATCATCTAGTACCGATTCTAATTTTGCTAAGTCAACTTGAGAGATCGGTTTATTCTGCTGAACCTGATCCATTAATGCTGTGATATTAAATTGACGGAGTGCCTTTTTAACATCATGTGCCATTAACTGTTTTGCCACGGGTAAGTTAGCGTAAAACGGCATTTCGCTGTTGGTTGTGTGGCAGTACTGACAACCTTTTTGGTTAAAAATCTTAAAAGCTTGCTGAGAAAGAGGATCAACTTTAACCAAATTAGCTTGTGAAAGGTATTGTTGATGGAGCTTTTTATCTCCTTGATCAACGGCGTATACCGTTGCCAAATAACCTAAAACACCCGCTCCTATTGCCAATGCAATATACGATGATTTTTTCATGAATATACCTAAAAGAACTATTTCACGAGAAAATAATCGCTTCTAATGTAGATATCCATCTGGAAAAAGTGGACATCACAATAGATAAATCCGATAAAACACAATTTTAACAATAAGTTTTATGTTTACCTATTTAATATCAGTGCATTAAATTCATATGTTAATAAAGCCGTATTATTTACTTAAATATCAACTCTTTGTTTTATTGTTCTAGATCAATTTTTAAAATTGATAAAATTAACTCTCTTTTTTATTTTTAATCTAAATATTAAAATCACACCATCAACTATAGATATCATCATAATAAATAATATGTTAATGATTATAAAAAAGGCAATGTAATCACTTTCATTGCCTTCTAATTTACCCACAGCTCACTATTTAATTATTTCTAGATCACTTCTAGGCACACAGCAACATGCTAGCACTTTCCCTTCAGCACGCTCTTGCGATGAAAGTGCTGGAACCTCTGGTTGTTCTACCTCTCCAGATTTCACTGTGACCTTACAAGCCCCGCAAAAACCGGCGCGACAGCTATAATCCATCTTAATACCAGCCGTTTCTGCTTGTTCTAATAATGTTGCTTGGTTATTCCCTTGGAAAAGCTGTCCATCAATTGATAATTCGACCGTCTTTTTTTCTTCAAGTGCATGACGTACAGGGCCAAACGCTTCTTGGTGATAACGAGAAGCTGCCATTCCCATATTGAGCAATAACTTTTTCGCAGACGACATAAACGCATCAGGACCACAAACAAATACCTGACGTTTATCTAAATCACTCATCATGGCTAAATGACCAATGCTTAGTCGTCCAGATTCACCTTGCCAGTCACGTTTTGGTTGCGTTAATACGATACGTAAATCGAGTGAAGGATGCTTCTCTTCTATTGCACGTAATTCCTCTAAATAAGGAATATCAGCTTCTGTACGGCATTGATGATAAAAGACCACATCACGCACTAAATCATGATCGGATAAATAACGTAGCATCGACATCATTGGTGTTACACCACTACCACCCGAGAGTAATAATAATTTATCAGTATGAACCCCAAGATGAAAATCACCGCTCGGCGATTCAGACACCAATGTATCACCGACTTGAAAATGCTCATGTAACCAATTAGAGATGCGACCGTCATTAACTCGTTTTACTGATATCGCATAACGCCCCGGTCGTGATGGGCTAGAAGATAATGTATAGCGACGAGAAATATACTCGCCATTCACTTCTAGTTGAATAGGCAGGTGTTGCCCCGGTAAATAAGTCGGTAACGCTTGGTTTTCTTGATGAGATTCTAGCCAAAATGTAGTGAAATCTTGTGCTATATCTTCACGCTCTACACACGTAAGCTGTAATTTTTGCTCACTGTTATCTGCATATATTTCTTTCGGTTTCGTTTCTAATATTTCAATGGTGTCACCAACAGAAATAATACCTTCATTACGCGCCACAAGATTTTGCCCGAAATAGACATTTCCCTTTTCATCGGCGCGGAATTTTGCCATCGTAACTAACGGCTCTTTACTTTCGCTAAACGTTGCTGATTTAGGATCGACCGTGGTTAAAATGCATCGAGCACAAGGTTTGACCGCTTCAAACTCAACCTCACCAATCCGAATACGTTTCCAACCATCTTCTGCGAACGCTTCAGTATTACTTACCACTAAGTTAGTTCTAAACTGATCCATTGTGTGGTGCTCACTACTACGCTCGTTAAGCGCTTGAAGCGAGGCTTCACTGATCACTAGTAGCGGATAACCATCAGCAAAACTCACATTTTGCTGGATTTTAGGACGAAGACGGTTTGATTGTTCACCCGTAAACAACAACTGAACGGGTTGGCCTAACACATCACTAAACCACGCATTGGCTTGCTCAGTTGTAGTATAGGCGATGAATGTATCTCCCCAAACGGTTGATGACGCTTCTGCCATATCAAATTGAGCATACTTCAGTACCAAACAGGCTTTATCTTCATAGCTTATTACGATGCCATCGGCAATTAGCGCCGCTTTCACTTTTACCATCTTGGGAGATTTACGTGCCGTGATCATATCACCTGATAGGGTCGCAACCATGAAACGACGATCGAAACTGATCCCCTGTTTTTCGACCCAAACTTTAGATTGGCTGATACCTGCTATTGATTTTACGGGAAAGACATTTAATTGGGATAATTGTGGTGTTTCTAAAGGTGTGCTCACTGCTCTCTCCATGACAATATGTATTAGCAGCAATAGTGTAACGCAGTATCAACATAGCTGAAAAAGAAATCTATCAATCCTTCTTCATCTATTTACGCATTAAAAATGCATATTTACATTACTGGCTTATATCTCTTTTCTATCTGCCTATTTTTTCCCCTTGTGTTAAATTTCGCTTATCAATCATCTTATTTTTATATCGTCTGATTAAGGTTTACTATGCCGCTACTTCATTCTTTTTGGCGTTACATCAAACATTACTTTCCCAATACGGGGCTGCGCCATATTCATACTTCATTGGCCGCTTTAGTGATCTTACAGATTTTAAATAGTAATTTAATGAGCATGACCCATGCAGGTGAAATTGAAGGTGGTGTTTTATCTACCTTTTTCTTATGGGTGCACATTATTCTTGGCATACTGACCGTTGTCGTCACGCTGGCAATGATTAGCTATATGTTAGTTAAACAATCATTCCGCCAATTCTTTCCTTATCTTTTTGGTGACAACACCGTTCTATTCGATGACTTAAAACAACTTCGCCACGGTAAATTGCCCGAGCCAAGAGAAAAAGGCTTAGGGAATATTATTCAAGGACTAGGTATTGGCGCTTTGATCTTAATTGAAACAGCTGCACTGATATGGCTAGCACTTTGGTTAAGTCACTCACCTTATGCCAACGATGCGAGAGAGATCCATAAATCGCTGACAGGTTTAATTGAAGCATACTTAATTGGCCATGGCGGTATGGCACTGCTTCACTTCTTTATTGAACGTAAGAAGTTCGCTTGATTTTAAACACGCTTTATAAACAAAAAGCATAGCCTAGTAATGTTTGCATCCCATGATTTAGCAAACATTACTAGGCTATGATATTTATCATCGAAAACGAATGTCATATTAGTAAATAGCTCAAACCAATGAGCTATTTCATATCAGGTAGTTTTTAAAATATATCAACAAGATAATTACGTCATTGATGTCACTAACGCCTTACCAACGCCGTGAGCACTGGTAGGGTTTTGGCCAGTAATCACTCGTTTATCAACGATAACCAGCTCTTGCCAAGGCTGTACTTTATTAAAGCGCGCTGCCTTTCTTGAAAGCGCCTCTTCCAATAAAAATGGAATATGAGTAATAGTACCGAAATCTATTTCTTCTTCACGTGTAAAGCCCGTTACCGATATAGATGCAAGTAAGCTGTCACCACTACTTAATGTAATAGGAAGCAGTGCCGCAGGGCCATGACATACCGCCGCTATAACGCCACCGTTTTCATAATGTTTTGCTGCTAATTGAGCAAAGTCAGTATTGCTGGAAAGATCAGATAGCAGACCAAAGCCACCTGGATAAAATACAGCATCGTACTCATCAATATTCACTTGTGAGACGGGAATCGTATTATTGATTCGG
The DNA here is from genome assembly GCF_002954615.1 of Photobacterium angustum. Lineage (NCBI taxonomy): Bacteria > Pseudomonadati > Pseudomonadota > Gammaproteobacteria > Vibrionales > Vibrionaceae > Photobacterium > Photobacterium angustum. Next base: position 48,751 of record NZ_MSCJ01000003.1, read on the forward strand.
TTCTGAAAATTATCATCCGCCAACACAATGCGGTTTACCTCATCACCTTCGATATCCGTACCATAAAGTGGCGCTTTACCCCCTTTAATCGATGCGATTTCATAGTCAAAACCAGCTGCAGTCAGCTCATGAATAACGTGGGTTATCTCTGGTGAGTAAGTGCCATTCGCTTGGTCAGTATCGCCCAGAGTTGCATGATTCGTTACAGGGATCAGGATCCTTTTCATTGTCTTTTCCTTGAATTATTGAGTGCGTAAACATGTTAATTCAAATCAATATGGCTGATAATACAGAAAATCGGCAAATCATTGTTGTTAAATAGCAAAGATAAAGGTCTATGAATAGTTTCGATGGGATCATTGAATTCGTTGCAGTCGCTGAAAGCCATGGCTTTTCGTCTGCGGCTAAACAACTCGGTTGCAGCACAAGCCACGTTAGCCGACAAGTCTCAAGGTTAGAAGAGAGATTAGGTGTCGCCTTATTAGCTCGCTCAACCCGACAGGTCAATTTAACCGATGCTGGACAACTGTATTATCAACAATGCAGAGGGCTGGTAAATGGATTACAACAAGCCAGCGAAAGCTTAAACACACAGCAAATTACGCTGAGTGGAACATTACGCGTCAGCGCTGCTGGTGCATTTGCCGAAGAGCATGTCGCTCCTGCGCTAATGGCATTCGCGAAGTCTTACCCAGATCTTACTATCGAGATGGATTTTAACTCTCGTATGGTGAATTTTATCGAAGATGGTATCGACTTTGCGATCCGTTACGGGGCACTAAAAGATTCAGGTTTAGTCGCGAGAAAACTCGTTGATCGCCCAATGGCTGCGGTTGCCAGCCAAGATTATTTAGCCCGTTATGGAGAGCCAACTCACCCTAGCCAATTGAAACAACATAGCTGCATTATTGCTAATAATGACCACTGGCTCTTTGAAAAAGAAGGCAACACCATTAATACCCGTGTTCACGGTCGATGGAAAAGCAATAACTCCAATGCTGTTATCTCGGCATGCGAAGAAGGACTAGGTATCGCGTATATGCCAAAAAGCAGCCTAGCAAAAGGGTTGGATTCAGGTTCACTTGTTCCGATACTGCAAGATTTTTGGGGTAAAGGTAATAGCAGTTGGATCGTATATCAAAATCAACGTTTTCTTCCTGTCCGTGCTCGCTTGGCAATAGACTATTTAATTAATTATTTCTCTGATTGGGATTCGCTACATAAATAAACCCTTAGCCATTGCTTTCATCTTTTGGGTAGATTGGCTCTATTTTCTTGGGGATTACTTACTCAATAACAATATAAATCAGTAAGTAAACATAACGTTTTTATTTCAAATAAATCTATAGCACGTTGAGAGACAACATGACTGAATTCGAAAAAATGCTTGCAGGTGAAGACTTTGACGGCGGCGCAAACTGTATTAACCAGATTCGTCAAAATGCTTCGAACTTATTACAGACCATTAATCAAAGTACAGATGACTCTCAGCGTCATGAACTATTTCAACAGCTAATGGGAAAGATTTCAGCATCGAGTCACATCCGCTCCCCCTTTTATTGTGAGTTCGGTAAAACGATCTCGATTGGGGAAAAGACCTTCATCAATATGAACGTAACAATGTTGGATGGCGCTAAAATTATTATTGGCAATAACGTAATGATTGGCCCGAACACCCAGCTTTACTGTGCTAGCCATGATCTAAACTATCTCAATCGCCGTAACTGGGAAACCATTTGTGATCCTATTACGATTGAGGACGATGTATGGATTGGTGGCAATGTTGTGATCAATAAAGGTGTGACCATTGGTGCGCGTTCTGTGATTGCCGCTAACTCTGTGGTTAATACCGATGTACCACCTGACTCTCTATATGGTGGAACACCTGCAAAGTTAATCAGAATTATTCATGAGAACCAATAGGCGATCAGGGTTTAGCAATAATCTTATGCATGATGCATAGCCACATAACATAACGAGTTTGTCTAATATGTGAATTAGCCTAGTAGCTAACTCACATATGGACAAAAACTGCTTAGATTATTTGCTTTATTTAATCTGGTAGACATTAGTAAATATAAGGATAACACTTCCCATCACCCGTAACTGATAAGTGTTAATCAAGGCAATAATTATTCGTATAGTTTGATTAGTTGAGTACTGAGCCAATTGCTAAAGGTTTCGTCACGCTCAAGTTTTTATACCAGTTGCTGAAAACCAAGTCAAAATCCTTAAGAACTACGCGACCCAAATCATGATTTCTGTACTTTTGACACAATTGAAAAAGCTGCTGGCTATAGCGAATTAGTGAGCTATGTACTGTGAATAGCTTGTAACGACTATAAAAGTTACCCTTAGTCCCGAATCACTTAGCTGAGTCCTAAGTTTATTTCTGAACTGTTTCTAAGAGTTATTAGCATGAAAGCCTTGAAGCACAATACAATTAGTTGATGCACTAATACCACGATATTTAATTTCTATTGGTTTTATTGAGCTCAATACTGATAAAATATATCAGAAAAAAAATTGATATTAATGTCACTCAATTCAAAGTTAACTGTAGGCTCAATATACCCATTAAATTATTTGCAACAGCCCCGAGCCATAATATTAACTTAGAGGCTCACTACCTAGTTCCAATATTTTTGTGAAAGCCTTTAAATCCGCAGAAGAAGCATTAAGGAGTATCTTCTCCCATTCCTTGTTAATAGAATCGTTGATATTTCTATTAACAATAAGTCCTTGCTTCGTGATTTCTATTTTAAGCCGCCTCATATCGTTTTCGACTTCAGTGGCGCTAACTAGATGTTGCTCTTGAAGCCGCTTAATTGATCGAGTGAGGTTTTGATGAATTGTTCCAAGATTTTCTGCTAGTTGTCTCTTTGTCTGAGGGCCTCTAATACTTAACTCATCAAGGATTACTCTATCAACGTAAGTGACCCCAAAGCTAGAACAAATGGGGGACAATTTGTTCTGCCATATAATAGTATTAGAACGCCAAAGTCGAGTTAAGTAGCCAAAATCAGGCATGTTATTTAGTTCTCAGTGAATATAATAAGAGAAGCCTGAGTATATCAAACCCACGCTAATACAAGCAAGAATCAAATGGGACAGCCTGCTGATAATGTTTATTGTTATTTCACCTATTAATGACTCTATTGATTTACTAAAGTAGAATAAAGTACCTAATAATAGTGTGAGTGTTATTGATGCGGCACTTATCGAGATCTTATTTAAGAAGTTATGCGAGCTAAATTTATCATTTGATAAGCTCATTAAAACTGATAACGAAGCCGGACCTGCAATAATAGGAATAGACAGAGGAACTATTGCTATATTGCTATCGGTGACGAGGTTTGTATCTGCGTCCTGATTTAATCCTCGAAGACTCGATATGAGCAGTGAAAGGCCTCCTGCTATTTGTAAAGAGGCTAAATTAATCCCCAAAATATTAAATATTTCTATTCCAAACCAAGTTGTAATCAGAAATGTAAGAACTACTGATAAAGTTGTTTTTACAGCTATATCCTGAACCTCTTTTTTATTTATTGACCTAGTGTATGTAATAAAAATAGCATACATAGTTATTGGATTTAAAATGACAACCAGTTTAATAAATGAATATATGTAACTGTCTAATAACATTGGAAGACCTATTTTTTATTGATAGCATCCCTGCATACTTATCTAATAACTTCAAAAATACAGTACTTAGAGTAATTATTTTGGAATTATATGTAGATATATCCATCTTACCTTTTAATATTTGACTTTAAGCGATGTCTTAAATATTTATACTTATTTAATCTATTATTGTTTTATGAACTTTCCATCTTGAATTATCATCGATATATTGCTTCCATTCTCATCGAATAGTTCAATATTTTCTAATGGGTTTTCTTTTAGTACCAAAAGATCGGCAAAAGCTCCATTGGATATGATACCTAGCTTTCCCTCCATATTCATCATTTTGGCGTTCACATAGGTAGCCGAGTGAAGAGTTTCGAATGGAGTATCTACCTTAGATCGAAGCTTGAACTCCGTAGACTGGTATTGCATAAGTTCACCTAGTAGATCGGTTCCAAATCCAACGCTTACACCATTGTCTTTTGCGCACTTAATTGATTCTAGTGCTTGTTTTTGAACTAGTTGTAACTTTTCAAGCGTATGCGCTGGAGTTTCAATTATGGAACCATACTGAGTGAATGCGTTGTAGATTGCTAATGTTGGCACCAAGTAAGCTTTATGTTGACTCATTACTTTGGCAGCTTCCATATTTAGCAAGTTACCATGTTCGATACTCTTTACCCCAAGCTTTATACTTCGAATAATTGCTTCTGGTGTGTAGGCGTGAGCCATGACGTAAGTGCCAAAGTGATTTGCCTCGTCTACGATTGCAGAAATCTCTTCATCTGAAAACTGAAGGTTTGTTACTTTATCTGTTGGAGAGGCAATACCACCACTAGCCATTATCTTTATTTGGCTCGCTCCTTGCCTTAATTGTTCACGAGTAGCTTTGCGTACTGCAGAGACACCGTCACAAATCATAGAAATGGAAGAAGCACTTTTTAGACTGCAAGCACAAGGCTCAAAAGCATCAGTTTTATGTCTAAAATCACCATGACCTGCTGTTTGACTAAGTGCTTTTCCGCTAATAAATAGTCGAGGTCCGCAAATGATTTTTTTATCAAGAACATCAAGAATGCCAGCATCAGCACCACCGGCATCACGAACTGAAGTAAAACCTCTTAATAACATTTGATGCATTTCTTTAAAGCTTTTAGCGTAGATAGCAGCTTGGTGCTCATTCTCTTGATATAGGTTAACCAAATTGGCAGTAACATGTACGTGGGCATCAATTAATCCTGGCATAACATATTGCCCTTCAAGATCGATAACATCTATATCTTCATATATTGGCTCATATTTTTCTGTTACTTTGGATATTTTATTGCCATTAATAAAAATGTTTCCTGAAGTTATTTTGTTTTGTTTACCATCAAAAATTTTAGCATTAACTAATAGCTTTTTCATTATAATAAAATCACCCCTTGGTTTATTTGTCCGTAAAATATAACAAAACAAAAAAAGAAAGCAATGCTTTCTTTTTTTTGTGTGAGTGTGAAAAATTAACTTTATCTTATAGTATGATTTTGACCAGTAACCGGCGTTTTTGCCTAAATCAGTTGAACTTTTTTTCGAGTCTTGCGATCTGAACCTTTATGATGGTTAGAGCGGTGGTGAGATGGTTAAGGCAAAAAAGAAGATAACTAACTGGAGGGAGTACAATAAGGCTCTGTGCAAACGGGGCTCGGTTAAGTTCTGAATAGATGATTCAGCCGTAGATGCATGGCAATGAAAAATCTATCATGGTAAACGTGGTAGAGGCTTCCAGTACTCTGATACAGCGATTGAAACTGAATTTATGATAAGGGGATATTCTCTCTACCATTGCGGGCTCTTCAAGGTTTTATCGACTCTATCTTTGAGCTATTGGAGGCTCCATTGATGTCCCCTGACTACACGTGTATTAGCAAACGCTCGAAGACAGTTCAGGTCAAATATCGTAATAAATACAGAGGAACTATTCGCTATATCGCTATTAACTCGACTGGTATCAAAGTCTTTGGCGAAGGTGAGTGGAATGTAAAAAGCACGGTGTCGAAAAACGCAAACTTTGCGCAAACTGCACTTAGCTGTTGATGTAGACACTCATAAGGCCATTAGTGCGGAAGTCAGTCTTGTAAGTGTTAGCGATAGTGAAGTACTGCCAACATTACTCAACTCTTTACGTAGAAAGATAGATACCGTTTATGCCGATGGAACGTATGATACAAAAAGTTGCTATTAGCCCCTGAAAAATAAGGGCAGTACTCCGTTGATACCGCCTCGAAGAATGCGGTGCTTTGGGAAGAAGGGCATCCCAGAAATGAAGCAGCAAAGGCTTTGAAAAACGGAAAAATAGCAGAGTGGAAATCTGCGTCGGGTTATCACTATCGCTCAATATCTGAGACCGCAATGTCTCGATATAAAGGACTAACCAGCGGTAAATAGAGATTGAGATGTTATAACGATCAAGTGGGAGGAATCATGACGAATGTCAAAGCTATAAACAAAGTCATAGGACTAGGTATGCCTGTTCGAAACAAACGGCGAGTCACATATGGCGTAGTTGGTATTTAAAACGATTTGATCAAGAACACCATGTTGTGTTGGAGAGAGCATAACTTGATGCCAAGTTTGGATAATTCTCTAGCCCAACAATGTGCAAGGAACAATCTTCCATCGAGATGGTGCACTCATTTTGTTGTGCTATATAGTTTAGAAGCTTACTTCGAGGTAATTTTTTACGGCTAATATTCCTTTCTTTATGATTGATTTCAAGAAGAAAGAAAATACTTTTTGCTAAGTCGATACCGATGATTTTATTCTGAGTTATGGTCTTTACAAGCCAACCTAACAGATAAATTAGACGGATATAAATAAGTCGCCAATTACCTAGAGCCAGAGCGTTTTATGGAAAATAGCAAGCTACTCGAAATAAGTATTAAAACTTTAGAACACCGCATCAATACACCTATAAATGGTATTTCAATAAAATCGTTAACTTCCAAAGTAGTTAAAGGAGACTTCCTAAATGCAGGTTGATATTAATGTTATTTTAGAAGATCTTAAAATGGGAAAAAACAGCCGTACACAAGACTCTTTAAATAAGCTTAGTGTTCACTTATAAGTTAGCTACTTATATGATTTAGTGTGATTACCAAGCGATTTAATCTGTCTGTTAACGTCACTTTTTAGACTTTTATGCGCAAACACCGCCCTGATTGAATATTCTGAAACCAATAACAACGTCAAATTTATACTTATTTTATATATTTTTCCTTATATAAATTAATGCTTTACTGTACAATGGTCTTGAGCTTCGATCACGATATGTCTGTCAATCCCATTTTAAAATGTCCTCTTTATCTCTCAAGTAGAAATGTCCTTTAGAGCGCCTCAAACGCTCTTAAAGAAGATTTTAGAGACTTGTTCATGTGGTATGCTTCCATAACGCCTTGTAAGTTTTTGACGCTTTAAGGGCGGTTTTTAGCTTAAAAGTCATCGAGTTACTTTGAACTAAGAACTGCACTCTGATACCCATTTTTTGTTCTTTGTAAGTTTGGGTTTCAGATTAGATCTATTTAGTCAAAACCTACTCGCATCTGGATGTAAACTTTTTGGCGAAACTCATTTCGGGGCAGAAATAAGTTAGGACGCTAAAAATTAAGCCTAAAAATTAAGCCTGTGAAAAATAAAAAAAGCAGAGCACATAGGCTCTGCTTTTATATTATCTGTCGAATACGCGGTTATTTTACTTTAACTGCCCAGCCACATTGCTGTGGGTAAATACGACGAATAACTGTCTTATTTCGCTTTTTCAATAGGATGTGGCAGGTTTCAATTAATAAACCAAATGCCATCGCAAAATACACATATCCTTTATTCAAATGAATCGCAAAACCTTCAGCCATTAACATACCACCTAACATTACTAAGAATAGTAGTGCTAATGTTTTCAAGCCCGGATAGCGCAATACATAATCGTTGATCTTCTCAGCACACAGTACCATCACAACTGCTGACGCTAAAATCGCAGCAACCATCAGTGGAACTTCACTTGTCATACCAACCGCTGTGATCACAGAGTCCATAGAGAACACCGCATCCACCGCTACGATTTGCAGCAAGACTAAAGCAATACCTGCTCGCACTTTGCTGGCTTCTTGGTGATGAGCACCAGAGAAACACATCCACAATTCTTTTAAGCTTTTCGCTAATAAGAATGCACCACCACCAATCATGATCAAATCACGACCAGAGAACGGAGAGTCAGCAATAGAGAATAATGGCTGAGTTAATGACATTACCCAACTGATTGAGAACACAAGACCAATACGCGCAGCAACAGCTAGTGCAATACCTAGGTTACGGGCTAATTTTCGTTGATGTTCTGGTAATCGCTCACATAGTACTGAAATAAACACAATATTATCGACACCTAATACCACTTCTAAGGCAAATAAGGTCGCAAATATCATCATTGCTTCAGGTTGAAGGAAAAGATCTAGCATTGAATAGACTCCTTAACAAAGGAGTTTAGGAAAAGAGAACAACTCGTGGGGTCGTCCATATGTATTTTATACCTCTTAAAATTAAAGTAGCGCTATTCAACCACAACCGTTGCGAATAACAATTGAGATTTTGTAACAACATGTAAGCGACGCTTACCGTATGACTCATCCATGATTGCTATTAATCGTAGTGGAAAAATACACTGTAAAAATAATATTGAAACCTCCCTCTCAAAATGTAAACTCAACATTTTACTTTTAGTTAACTATAGAAAGATAATGAAACATAAATTCTGTTTATTAATTGCATTTGTAAGCATTTTTTCAACATCTGTTCAGGCCAAAGATCTAGTCGATACGCTAAATTCAGTGGATAATGGCTTACAAAAGCTGCAAAACAGCATTCAACAGTCGAAACGTCAGATCCGAGAAAGAAAAGAGAAACGAGAACGCCTCGAAAATGCATGGAACAACATGAAAGATGATGACTATGTAGAAAATCGTTGGAATAACTATGTCGATCAACAAGCACGTGAACGCAAACAACGTGCAGAACAACGCAAACGTAAATTTGTCGATAATTTAACGTCAGATCTTAATAAAGCTATCCGTGATGCTACCAATACCCATTAATCACGGAAATATGTGGTAAGGATAACCATGAAAAAAGCATTGCTCATTATTACAACCTGTTTACTTGCCGCAGGGTGTTCATCAAACCAAGTTGAATGTCTCTATAACTGCAAGCCCACTTATCCCAACCATAACGGGAATATCAATGGTGGAAATATAAACACAGGTAATGTGAATAATGAGCAAGCCATGCAAGCATTATTGGCTTATCTTGGTGTGCAAGTGAAGAAGCAATGGGGCGATGACGAATTCCTTCAAGCAGGCAAGCACCGTTATGTGAAATACTTTGATGGTTATCGTACGCGCGCGCACATTGATTTTGATAACGGTAAAATTTACGTTTCAACTGTTGCTCAATACGCACCTGAAGCCACATTGAAAAAAGCGATTGAAGAAACCTTGCTAATGCCAGCCGATCCATCTCAAGTGGATTTGTTCAGTGACAAATCGATCCCATTAAACGGTAAGCCTTTCTTACTTGGGCAAGTTAAAGATCAAGATAACCAAGATATTCAATGGCCATGGCGTGCTGGGCGTTATGCAGATTATTTAATTGAAAATAAGCTGAAAATGAAACCATTAAAACGTGGAAATGCTTATTTTGTTGAAATAGATATGGTTAGCGATCACCTTGAACAACGCGAATATCAATATGCTGACATTATAAAACGCGCATCAAAACAATACGGTATTTCAGAAGATCTGATCTACGCGGTGGTAAAAACAGAAAGCAGTTTTAACCCGTTTGCCGTCAGCCACGCTGGGGCTTACGGTTTAATGCAAGTTATTCCGAAAACAGCAGGTGCTGATGTATTTAAGCTGGTGAAGAATAAACCGGGGATACCAACCAAAGACTACCTGTTTGATCCAGCTAACAATATTGATACGGGTACCGCTTATTTGCACATTTTACAAACCCGCTATTTAAGGGATGTGCGAAATCCAACCACTAAACATTACAGTATGATTTCCGCTTATAACAGTGGTACAGGTGGCGTATTATCAACCTTTGATTCAGATAGACAGCGAGCTATGGATAAACTGAATCAATTACAACCAAATCAAGCTTATTGGGCATTAACCAATAAACATCCGAAACTTGAAGCGCGCCGATACTTAGAAAAAGTGCTGAACTTCCAAAAAGAATTTCAGTCACTATGATCTATATATACCCAAGTCACTTGGGTATAAAACAAAGCCCTATCATCGACCATCGAGATAGGGCTTTGTGTTTTGTATCATTAGGCTTGGATCGCTTGACGAGTAAATCCGTTATTTTTCGCTAATAAGTCTGCGGCTGTTTGAGCATCGACACCAGCTAAAATCATCACAATCGCGGTTTTACAATGACCATCACAGGCAGTTAATGCGTGTTCAGCTTCATCACGGCTACATTCAGTTGCTTGCATCACAATGTTTTTCTGGCGTTCAACCAATTTGGCGTTGGTCGCTTCAACATCCACCATCAAATTGCCATACACTTTACCAACGCGGATCATCGCTCCTGTTGTCAGCATATTGAGCACTAACTTTTGCGCTGTCCCTGCTTTCATACGTGATGAACCCGTTACAACTTCTGCCCCAACCACTGGCGTGATAGCTACATCTGCCAGTGCAGCCATAGGGCTTTGTGGATTACAACTAATGGACGCGACCATCGCATTTTGTGATTTAGCATATTCCATCGCACCTATCACATAAGGGGTACGTCCGCTGGCAGCAATGCCAACTAAAACGTCTTTTGAATTAAAGTTAAGATCAATCAGATCTTGTGCGCCCATTTCACGATTGTCTTCTGCGTTTTCTACCGCTTTTAAAATTGCTTGATGACCACCAGCAATTAAGCCGACAACTTGCTCTGGCTTGCTACCATAAGTAGGTGGACACTCACTTGCATCTAAAATACCTAATCGACCAGAGGTGCCTGCGCCAACGTAAATTAAACGTCCACCTTGTTGAAAAGCCGCTGCAATAGCATCAACGACAACCGCAATTTCAGGTAATACTTGTTCAACCGCTAACGCGACTTTTTTATCTTCATTGTTGATCACCTTCAGCATATCAACTGTGGATAACATATCGATGTTTTGGCTTGCCGTATTGCGACTTTCTGTGACAAGTTGGGTCAGATCAATCTTCAAGGTTTTCATCCTAGTTTTATTCATTCTTTTTTAATCATAATCAACAAGCGTATCAGGCTCTAGATTCTTATTCGCGATTAACATAACGCTGTAAATATCACGGTAACTCAGTGTTTTTCAGGCTATTATCAAGACAAATGCTCGAACTGTTATGACTATGACTGCACTTGATAAAATCGCCAACCTACAATCACAATTCTCCCCTAATGGTCAAAAGATTGCGACCTTGGTTTTAGCACAACCTGAATTAGTGGTTTCGCTGTCATCACAAGAACTTGCGAAAGCTGCCAATGTTAGTCAATCGAGTATTGTAAAATTTACTCAGCGTATTGGTTTTAAGGGATTTCCTGCCTTTAAAATGGCGATCAGTGAAGAATTAGCAAGGCACAATACCATCGGTGGTAATGTGCTGAGTCAATTATCAACTCAACCAGAGCCTAATAACACGCTTGCGAGTAGCTTAAGTAAAATGGCGCAACAAAAAGCCAATGCCATTATTGATACAACCAAAGCTATTGATACTCAATTACTGACCGATATTGCAGCACGGTTAAGCCAAGCCCAACGGATTCAACTCGTCGGGCTGGGAGCAAATGCCATTATCACCCGTGATTTTAATGATAAGTTGCTAGCCTTAGGTTTACCTGTGATTCACAGTAAAGATCATGCCCTGCAAAGTACCATCGCCAACACACTAACAGAGCAAGACGTGCTTTTTGTGATCAGCAATAACAGTGAACAACCCATTTTACAGCTTACAGCCCATGCCGCTAAGCTTCGTGGCGCTGGTATTATTGTCATAAGCACACCCGATGATTTACTGCTTAATTCCCTTGCTGATATGAAGCTCGATGTAATTTGTGAACCACCACTGCATAGCATTGCGAATCAGCATTTCAATTTACACCTTGCAGCACAACAAACGCTGACCGACATCATTTGTATTGCCTTACAACAATAACTAAAACTGCTTAATTTACTTTTTGTTACCTTTAAAGACGCAATAAAGGGAACCCTGTTTTTGGTATACTGTCTGACTATATTATTTTGGCAGTATATCTTCGCCAGCAATCTGCAGTACCGATTAAAAATCGCTTTTTCGCACGATGCCAGCATGCTGCACGCCTTCATTAGAGAAAATCTGACCAATTATGACGCAATCACGCATTCCAGCTGAGACAGCTTCATCCTCTGAAAAACAGGATAATCCGATTCAGCCACCGAAAAAAAACAAACTAAAACAAGTGGCGAAGTGGACTTCTATTGCCATATTAACCCCTATCATTGCCGCAACTGGGGTACTCGCTTATGGGGTTAAGATCGATTTAGCTGACCACCGACATGATATCAACCAATGGTTAAGTTCTACTTTAGATCGTGAAACAACCATTGGTGGTGACATGTCACTAACCCTATCATTCAGCCCTGAAATTGAGTTGAGCGATGTCACCGTTGCCAATACTGAAGCAATGAAATGGGAACCGATGCTGAAATCAGGCTATATCGGTGCAAAAATCTCTGTTTTGCCTCTTCTATCTCATACCCTAAAGATTGACTATCTGGATCTAAAAGACATTTCATTACACCTGTCAAAAGATAATCAAGGGAAAGCGAACTGGGTGTTTGCCGAGCAAGCGAGTGAAAAACCGAAAGAGACCACTCAATCAACGCCGTTTAAACTGGCATTGAGCAACAATATTCGAGCGGAAAAAGTATCGGTTGATTATTTAGATCAACATACCGGACAGTATGCCAACGTATATTTAGATCAATTAGCGTTAACCAAACCTGATAAATGGCTATTACAAGCGAAAGGTAATGCCATGGGGAATGAATATGATGTTTCACTGGCGGGTGATTTAGAATCACTCATTAATGAACAGCAAGGCAAATTAGACGCAACAGGCAGCTTTGCTGGGGCGAAACTCAATATTGATGCAGATATTCATCCATTCCACAGTAATACGCCGTCAAAAGCCAACGTAAAACTTGATTGGGTTGATACCGCGCAGCTTGAATCCCTGCTTGATATTGATTTGCGTCATGCCGCACCAATGTCACTAACAACCCAAATTACTGCGTCTAGCAAAGGCATTTCACTGGCTGATATCGCGCTAACGAGCCCTATCACGTCTGCTAAAGGTTTCCTTGATATTTCATTGGCTCAAAACGCCAAAGATCTTAATCATATTAACGGTAAGCTAAATATTCCGTTAATCGATCTGCGCCCATGGTTACAACCCCAGCCTCCGGTCATGCTCGGTGTCGGTTATGCAGCAGCAGCACCTCAACAATCGCCTCTGCAAAAAGCGCTGGATCAATGGCTTGTTAAAACAGAAACCCATCTTGATCTATCCGTCGATGAGATCAAAGGTTTAGGTACACCTGTTAATAATATCTCGCTTAAAGTGGAAGGCGATAAAGGTAAACTTCACGCTCCAATGACTGCCAATATTGCTGATGTGCCATTTCGTGGTACGGCTGATATTGATGCCACCCAATGGACATCAACCGTTGATGTAAAACTAGGTGCTCAAGACTCGCAATTAGGTGAAATGGCAGGTTGGATCTCAGGGATCCCAGATGCAAAAGGTCATCTTGATAAGGCTCAGCTTCAGCTGACGGCCCAAGGTACAAAACTTCAAGAGTGGATTGATAATAGCCAGCTCTCACTCGATATCGATAAAGCACATATTGACTGGGGAGCCAAAGCATCTTTTGCTATTGATAAAGCAGCACTAACCTCTGGTATGGAGCAGCCATTTAGCTCTGACATCCAAGGTCAGATCATGGATATTCCCGTTAAGATCACAGCTAAAGCAGGCACACTATCCGATATTATTAACCACCGTAATTGGATGCCATCACTACACTTTTCCAGCCCTGTTGTTGACATAAAAGCACAAGGTGAATTTGTAAAAACCAATTGGCAAAAAGGCAGTTGGTTAAACCTAACCGTACACAGTAAAGATGCAGGCAAACTAAGTCCATGGTTGGGTACACGTGCGTCTATGCATGGTAAAATCGATTTCAAAGGAAAGCTAACCAATACCGGTGATTGGCTAACATTAAATATCCCCACGATGGCGTTAATGCAAAGCCAAGGTAAGGTCGATTTTAAATGGAAGCAAAATACTAAAACGCCATTTTTAACGCTTAATGCGCAATTTGATACCCTAAATTTCAATCAGCTAGGGCAATTTGTTGATCGCGAAAAAGTGCCAACTGTTGAGCAAACAGTACCAACTCAAGGTGTGAACCTTGATATGCCGTTACTTAGTAATAAAGTCGTGATTGCCGATGCTGATGTAAAACTTGGTGTCAATAAAATGCTTTGGGCAAATCAGCAAATTGATGACACCCAATTTAGTGGCCAATTACGTGACGGTAAATTAAAACCCGCTCCTTTTAGCGCTCGCTATGCGGGAAGTTTGTACCAAGGTGATATTTCACTGGATATCAATAATAACGCTATCCAATCTCAACTACATCTAGGGGTAGATAAGCCGAATATCGGTCAAATTTTAAAACAGTTCAATGTGACCAATGATCTTGGTATGACACTCGATAGCGCTAAATTATCTTTGTCGTTATCAGGTCGTACTGTGCTTGAGTTAATGGAGCAGGCTAAAGTCGAAGCACAACTAAACGGCGGTAAACTGCGTGTTGCAGATACTTACACAGGCAAAGCCTTTGATGTCGTACTTCGTCAAGGTAAGTTTATTACAGGTCCCGATACCGCAACTCACTTGATTATCTCTGGCCAAGCTGCAAATAAGCCCGTTAACATTGAGATTGATTCTGTATCACTGAAACAAGCCAATGATGGGCGTAAATCAGTGCCTGTTACCTTAACGGCTAATGTCGGTGATATTGCACTCAATGCCGAATCTGATGTATCGCTACCCATTAATCCACAAAAGTTGAATTTAACCTTTAAGGCAACAACGCCTAACTTAGATCGCTTTAATGCGTTTACCGGTCTTGAGCTACCACCGTATGGTCCAGTGACGGTTGCTGCATCCCTTTCAACCGATAACGTCGGCTACCATTTACGTAATATGCTGGTTCAAGTAGGGAGCAGTAAATTACAAGGTAACGGTGATTTTTTACCACCGATGAAAGGCCAAGATCGCCCAACCGTATCATTAGATCTTCGCGCGCCGTTCATTCAAATTAACGATTTTAAAGTTAAAAATTGGCAAGCATGGCTACCAAAAGACAGCAAAGAAAAAACAACACCAGCAAAAACAGTCGATAAACCTGTACCTGTTCTTAGCCCTGAAGGTTTAAATAAGCTGAATGCTAATTTCAAACTCAATGTCGGTGAAGTACGCTCAGGTAAAGACTGGTTAGGTGCAGGAAAACTAGACTGGACATTACATAACGGTTTACTGAGTTTAAACCCGCTGCACATTAAATTACCGGGTGGAAATATTGATATTAAAGGCTCGGTTAAAGCACAAAAAGAGCTGTTTGATATCCATCTTAATGGATTAGTGAAGAACTTTGACTACGGTATTATTGCTCGTCGAATCGATCCAAAAACCGATATGAACGGTAAGATCAGCTTTGAATTTAATCTTAATAGTTTGGCAAATACACCAGATAGCCTAATGAATAACGCTAACGGTTTTATCGGTTTTGCCGCTTGGCCTAAAGCTTTCCAAGCAAACTTAATTGACTTATGGGCGGTAAGTTTAGCCGATGCTGTATTACCTAAATTTGTTACTAAAGATCATTCCGTATTAAATTGTGTCGCAGGTGGCTTTAATGTAAAAAATGGCAACATGACGCAACGTGATTTATTGCTTGATACTTCCCGTATTCAAGTACATGGTGCTTTTAATGCAAGTTATAAAAATCGTGACTTTAATCTGTATTTATCACCAAAATCGAAAAAAGCCCAGATTTTCAGCTTACAAACGCCGATTGAAGTTCATGGTACTTTTGATAAATTCAATTTTAATGTACCGCTATCCGCTATTTTAAAAACATCAGTTCGCTTTACTACTAGCCCTGTCGTCGCACCATTGCAGTGGCTATTTGAAAAGCCAATCGCAGCGAATGGCTCGGCTGAATGTGAACGCATTTGGCAACAAAAATAAGTATTCGTTGTTACAACTAAAAAGACCCAGTGAACACTGGGTCTTTTTCTTTACTTACTACAGAACATTGCTATCTATCACTTAAGTACTTGCTTTTATAAGTTGAGGCTTTAGCAAAGATAAAAAGAGGAAACAGAATCAATACCAATCCTAACGAGTATTCAATCTTACTATTTTCGAGTAATTGATAAGTACATAAAATGAAAACAGATAAAACAAATAAGATATTAAACTTATGTATCAATGGATGATTTTTAGATAAGTAAGCATAAGCGCGGATCATGAAAACTCGATAATATTTGTAGTCAGTAAGATAATTTGATTATAAAAAATTGCTTTTTTAAAAATAAGTACTAAATAGATTTTATTCCTACTAACAATCCAAACTATGATTTCCATTCAAAATTAGCGTCACAAATCAATCACTATTAGTGTAACATCGTTATTTTTTTGACGCTTTTATAGTGACGACTTACTAAACAGCCTTTGACACTATAGAAAAACCGATAAAACATTTATATAAAATACATCTTATGTGCTCATTTGTTGTTCTAGATTAAGCCTTAACGATCTCTATTTTGTTGTAATAAAGACAACAGATAATCAAAACGACATATAGATATTCTATTTATGCAATCAAATATCGACGCTGCACTGCTGAATATTGCCCTTAATCTCAGTACTCGACTGGCCAGTGATCATCATTACCAATCTTTAATTGATGGTGTAGAACAAGTCTTTCCTTGTGATGCTTGCGCTCTATTTGTTCTTGATCAACAAGGTTTTCTTACCCCTGTCGCCGTTAAAGGGTTATCGTCTGCCGTATTAGGGCGACGTTTTTTACCAAGCTCTCACCCTCGCTTAGCTAAAATTATGGCAAGTAAAACACCTGTACGCTTTGACGCTGATTCGCCCCTTCCCGATCCGTTTGATGGCTTATTAATTAATGTTGATACAGAAATAAACGTTCACGACTGCTTAGGTTGTAGTTTGTATGTTGATGAACAATTAGTGGGGGTTTTGAGCTTAGATTCTTTAGCAGTGGGTGCGTTTAATGATATCGATAACCTTGCGATAGAAACATTTGCAGCTCTTGCTGCTGCAACGGTCCGTAATATTGCCCAATTCAATGCGCTGAAATTACAGAATAAAAAACAAAAGTCACTCAATGAAACCTTGATCCAACAAGCACGATCTCAACACAATGAGATGATTGGATTTAGTTCCGAGATGGATGCGCTAAAAACCAATATATTAACGGTTGCCCAATCCAATTATGCTGTGTTGATCAGTGGTGAAACAGGCACGGGTAAAGAGCTTGTCGCACACGCTATTCATGCTCAGTCCCATCGTGCAGATAAAGCTATGATCTATGTAAATTGTGCCGCACTTCCAGAAAACCTCGCAGAAAGTGAATTATTTGGACATGTCAAAGGCGCATTTACAGGCGCGAATAGCCATCGAGCTGGAAAATTTGAACTTGCTGATGGTGGTACACTTTTTTTAGATGAAATAGGTGAATTACCACTTTCGCTACAAGCAAAATTACTTCGTGTATTACAGCAAGGTGACGTACAACGTGTCGGGAGTGATCGTCATCATTATGTTGATGTTCGTATCATTGCCGCAACTAATCGTCATTTAGAGCAAGAAATAGAAAACGGTAATTTTAGAGCTGATTTGTACCATCGTCTTAATGTATTCCCAATATTTGTCCCACCACTGCGCCAGCGACTGAGCGATATTCCTGTGCTTGCAGGCTATTTATTAGAAAAAGTACGCCAACAATTTAATGTACCCAATCTCCATATCCACCCTAAAACACTTGCTCTACTTGAGAAGCAATTATGGCCGGGTAATATTCGAGAATTAGAACACAGCTTAACGCGTGCGGCATTACGAGCAATTCAACATGGTGAGCAAACAATCACAGAGCACTATTTTGATAACACCGCCACAATCGATGATGTAAAAAACACATCATCACTTTTCCCACAACAATCGCAACCGATGCGTGAATTAGTTGAAGATTATCAAAAGTATCTGATCAGCCATAGTTATGACAAAATGGATAAAAACTGGTCAAAAACCGCACAATTCTTGCAGATGGATCGTGGCAATCTTTACCGGATGGGTAAAAAATTTAATATCCATTAATCAGACCTAATGTTTTCTGATGTAATAATAACAACAGTGATCGATGTTTTTATTACATCAACATCGCAACAACACTTGATTTATCATTAAAATTCAGTAGCTTAAATATGGCACAGTTAGTGCTATCAGTATTAGTAATACGACAACCTTGTCATTTATAACTATATAAACTAATGCTGGAGACTTTCCATGTTCTGTATTCAATGTGAACAAACAATTCAAACCCCACAGGTAAAAGGCTGTGCATTTGCCGCTGGTATGTGTGGTAAAACAGCAGAAGTTTCAGATCTACAAGATGTACTTGTTTATACCCTACAGGGGGTATCTTATTGGGCAGAGTTGGCTAAACGTTTTGACATTATTAATGATGAAATTAATCAATGGGCACCACGTGCATTTTTCGCCACACTAACGAATGTTAACTTTGATCCTGCCCGTGTCATTGAACTTGCAGAGCAAGCGCAAAGTTATAAGGCTCAATTAAAAGATCTTGTTATCACAGCTTCAACATTACAAGCAGAAGCTTTACCTGTATTACCCGCTGTTGCTCAATTTGAATTACCACTATCAGAGGCTGAAATTCTGGCTATTGCTCCGCAAGTTGCCGTTAACCGTGGTCACGATACCCTACATGAAGATGTGATTGGCCTACGTTTATTGTGCTTGTATGGCTTAAAAGGTGCTGCGGCATATTTAGAGCATGCACGTGTTTTAGGGCAAACCAATGATGATGTTTACGCAGAATACCATCAAATCATGGCGTGGTTAGGTACAGATCCTACCGATCTTAATCAATTATTAGATTGTTCAATGCGTATTGGCTTGATGAATTACAACATCATGGAAATGCTCGATACAGGCGAGACAACAACTTTTGGTCATCCAGAGCCAACACAAGTAAACGTAAAACCTGTACAAGGTAAATGTATTTTAGTTTCTGGTCATGATTTACATGATTTAGAAAAAATCCTTCAGCAAACAGAAGGTAAAGGTATTAACGTTTATACAAACGGTGAAATGCTACCAGCTCATAGTTACCCAGAACTAAAAAAATATCCGCATTTAGTCGGTAACTTCGGTAGTGCTTGGCAAAATCAGCAAAAAGAGTTTGCGAACTTCCCTGGTGCTATTGTGATGACGTCAAACTGCTTACTTAACCCTAATGTCGGTCAATATGCTGATCGTTTATTTACCCGTAGTATTGTTGGCTGGCCTGGCGTTGAGCATATTGACGGTGATGATTTTAGCCAAGTGATTGATTGTGCACTCGCATTAGAAGGTTTCAAACATAATGAAATCGAACATATGATCACGATTGGTTTTGGCCGCAATGCGCTTATGAGTGCAGCGCCTGCTGTGATTGATGAAGTAAAAAAAGGTAATGTTAGTCACTTTTTCCTTGTTGGTGGTTGTGACGGCGATAAGTCGGAACGCAGTTACTACACCGATTTTACTGCTCAAGCACCTGAAGACTCGGTAATTCTAACGCTTGCATGTGGCAAATACCGCTTCAATAAAAACCAATTTGGTGACATTAATGGTATTCCTCGCCTGCTTGATGTTGGCCAGTGCAATGATGCGTATTCTGCTATTCAACTTGCTTTGGCATTGGCTAAAGAGTTTGACTGTGGCATAAATGAGCTACCACTCACTCTGGTATTGTCTTGGTTTGAACAAAAAGCCATTGTGATCTTACTAACGCTATTTGCGCTAGGTGTTAAAGGAATTTATACCGGCCCAACCGCCCCTGCCTTTTTGACCGATAACCTACTTGCAATTATCCAAGATAAATTTGATATGCGCCCAATCACAACCGTTGAAAACGATCTAAAAACAATCCTTAACGCGTAACATTTTTATCTCCCTCTCATTGATACATATCTAAATGAGAGGGAGTTTTTTATCTTATAAGAGCTTATATATGTTAGCTAACTGGACAAACACCCATCCTATATCATTAATTTGTATTGATAAATGGCAGGAAACAGACGATACCGTCAGCATAAAATTAGCCACTAAAAATACGACAATAACCTTTGATTTTAAACCTGGGCAATTTGTTAATCTTGGTGTAATGATAAATGGTAAAAAAGAATTTAGAGCCTATTCTATCAGCTCCATACCTCATGTTTCCTACCTACAACTAACGATTAAGCGTGTTGATGGTGGTGCTGTATCGAACTTTATTATTGATCACCTTGGCATTGGTGATGCGCTTGATATTTTAACGCCTACGGGTGATTTTAACTGTGTTGACCATCCACCCAAAAATAAAAAAGCTGTATTGATCAGTGCTGGATGCGGTATCACGCCTGTCTACTCAATGGCTAAAACATGGTTAACTCACGATAGTAAGTTTGACGTTACTTTTATCCATGCGGCTAAATCACCACAACAAACTATCTTTTTTAATCAACTTGAGCAGCTTGCCGATAAGTATCCGCTTTTTTCATTACAGTTATTATTAAAAGACAAACAAGAAACCAACTACGCGCAAGGTCGACTAAACAAAGAATGGCTATTAAATCTTGCTCCTGATTTATTAGAACGTAGTGTGTATTTATGTGGTCCTAATCAATTTATGGAAGATGTAAAAAGCTATTTAATTGAACTTGGTTTTGACATGACCCAATTTAATTCTGAAAGCTTTACGCCAAATAACAATAATGAAACAGCAACAACGCAAGATAACGATATTCAGCAAGACGTAACACTCAGTGTACCGAGTTTTAACAAAGCTATCGTCGTGCCAAAAGGGAGTAATGTTGCTGCAACGTTAGAAGCACAAGGGTTACCTTTGATTGTGGCTTGTCGAAGTGGGATTTGTGGTTCTTGTAAATGTAAAGCAACGCCAAATAGTACTACATCAACAAGTACTGAGACACTAACGAAAGAAGAAATCGAACAAGGCTATATTCTTGCTTGTTCTTCTACAATTATTGCAAATGCAGAAGTTAGCTTTACATAAGAAAATGTCTGTGGAAATAAACCACAGGCATATCTTTAAATTAGCTGAATAAATTCAATATATATTAAAATAATCGTTTGTTATTTGATGGCCAAATAATGCCACCAATAAACTCGACTTTATTCGTTTATTTATAATCAACTCAACAGCTAAAAATTTTTTTAATTACTATACGTTAATTGCAACTATTACCTACTCACCTTAAATCTATACAAATTTATATAAAATCTTTCACAATATCGCTCATTTTGTGACCAAAACACTGTTATTTATTTGTTTAACGGATTTTTTACCCGTATTTTATTTTCCAGAGCAATCTTCAAGTTTTATTTAGAATGAAGCACTTTATTACAGTGCCTATACGGGTTAGTCAGATTCAAAACTATGAAATAATTAATTCTGAGCTATCTAAATAAAACAAAAAATGAATGTACTTGTACTCCTAACACCCAAACCAATTAATTGGCTGGCTTTACAGGTAAAGCAATATAGGATATTCAATGTTTACTTATTATGTCGTTCTCGCGATCTATTTTTGCATTATTTTTGCTATAGGTATTTTCGCAGCAAGAAAGACGGGAGGTAATTCAGATTATGTTCTTGGTGGTCGTAGTTTAAGCCCTGGTGTGACTGCACTCGGTGCTGGTGCATCAGATATGAGTGGTTGGTTATTACTCGGCCTTCCCGGTGCAGTTTTTGTTTCAGGTTTAGATCAAATTTGGTTACCTATTGGTTTAATCATTGGCGCATGGTTAAACTGGCGCTTTGTCGCGCGAAAGTTACGTATTTATACCGAAAACGTCGGCGATGCGATAACTATTCCCTCTTATTTCGATACGCGATTTGGTAGTGGTAACCGCACCCTTCGCTTTATGACTGCTGTCGTTATACTCACATTCTTTACTCTTTATGCTGCTGCGGGTTTTGTTAGTGGCGCTTTCTTAATTCAAACCCTATTTGATATTCCTTACACTACCGCAGTTTGGGCTGGAGCCATATTCTTAATGGCTTATACCGCGATAGGTGGATTCTTAGCCGTTAACTGGGTTGATTTTTTCCAAGGTTCATTGATGTTCTTTGCACTCATCATTACGCCAATAGTAACTTGGTATAACCTAGATCCAGCCATTGCATCTGATGTATTACCGACCCATTATTTTTCAGTTATTAGTGAAAATACGAGCGCGATTGGCGTGTTCTCATTACTAGCATGGGGATTAGGTTACTTTGGTCAGCCGCACATTCTCGTTCGCTTTATGGCGATTGGGGATGTCAAAGGTATGAGCATTGCTCGTAAAATTTGTATGGGATGGATGATCGTCTCTTTAGTTGGCGCATTTGCGGTAGGAATTACTGGCGCAATGTACTACTCAGGAGCCGCTCATCACTTTGATAATGAAATGGTATTCTTAGAGCTTGCTAAAGGCTTATTCCCAACATGGATCGCTGCAATCCTTATTGCCGCTGTATTGTCTGCCGTAATGAGTTCTGTTGCGGCTCAGTTATTAGCCTCATCAAGTGCGATAACCGAAGATATCACTCACTTTTTCAACATCAAATTGAGCGAGAAATCACAAGTTGTCCTTGGACGTTTATCTGTTGTTGCCGTTTCGTTAGTGGCTATGATTTTTGCTAGTAACCCACAAAGCACGATTTTATCTATTGTTGGACACGCTTGGGCAGGCATGGGTGCTGCGTTTGGACCTGTTGTATTATTCTCGCTATTTTGGCGTCGTTGTAGCGCCCACGGTGCTATCGCATGTATGGTTGTTGGTGCAGGAGTCGTTATTGCTTGGATAGCTGCACATGCTGCTTGGCCGAACTCAACCTTATTTAGCGTATATGAAATCATACCAGCCTTTATTTTGTCATCAGCTGCACTGGTTATTGTCAGCCTTAAAGGTGAACAACCGAGTGAAAAGACACTTCGTCATTTCGATGAAGTGAATGAACATTGTGAAAAACTCAAATTGGAACCGCTGAAATAATCTAAAGTGATTTTTCGCTATAAAAAAGCCGCATATATTCAACTCAACAGAGTCAACATATGCGGCTTTTTATTTAACATTTATAAGCGGCAACAAGAGATAAAGTAATTATCGCCTTAATGCATTTAGCTTAGTTTGCGCAATACCAAAGACAGTATCATTTGGATATATGCCTTGCTCTGCATCAGTCCCCGTTTGTTTACCCGTGAAGATCTCAATGGCTTGAGAAACATGGTCAATCGCCCAAATATGGAACTCACCTTTTTCTACTGCTTCTACAATATCTTTGCGTAGCATTAAATTATGTACGTTAGATTGTGGAATGATCACCCCTTGATTAGCCGTTCTTCCTTTGATCGCACACACATCAAAGAAACCTTCAATCTTCTCATTCACCCCGCCAATCGGCTGCGCTTCACCAAATTGGTTCATCGAACCTGTGATGGCGATATCCTGACGTAGCGGTAAACCAGAGAAAGCAGAAACAATCGCACATACTTCGGCCATTGATGCACTATCCCCATCTACACCACCGTAAGATTGCTCAAATGTAAGATGTGTTGTTAATGGGATCTTCGCTGTTTTACCAAATACTGATGCTAGATATGCCGAGAGAATCATCACACCTTTCGAGTGAATACTTCCGCCCAGTTCAGCACTACGTTCAATATCAAATACTTCACCACTACCGTACGCTATAGTTGCAGTTATTCGGCTTGGTGCCCCAAATCGATAATCAGACGTTGCTATCACAGATAATGCATTAACCTGTCCGATGGCTTGATGATCAACATCGATGAGAGTCGTCCCTGTAACAAAGCTTTGCATCACATGATCTTTTAAGCGACTCACACGCTGTTCTTGATTTTGTAATGCTTGCTCAACATGACTACTGCGGATCATGGTCGCGTTAGATGATTTCGCAACGTAATTAGTCTCACGCAGTAAGTTCGCAATATCAGCAGAATGTAATGACAACTTATGCTGATCATCTGCTTGGCGAGAGCTGTATTCAATGATCCTTGCTATCGCTTTTCGATCACAATGGAGCATATCGCCATCGTGAACGATACTGGCAATAAAGCGAGCATATTGCTCTTCAGAGGTATCTGTTCGCGGCATATCATCTTCAAAATCTGCCGTGACACGAAATAGCTCTTTAAACTCTGGATCGTAATGTTGTAGTAACTGATAGGTTTGATAATCACCAAACAAAATCAATTTTACATTCAATGGGATCGGCTCTGGCTCTAATGAAATGGTGCCAGACAATGTCACTTCACGCTCAAGTGAACTTAAATTCAACTTTTGCGCACGCAGTGCACGTTTTAAACCATCCCAAACATAAGGGCGCTCTAAAACTTTTACCGCATCCATCATTAACACGCCACCATTAGCGCGGTGTAAACTACCTGCACGGATCAAAGAGAAATCAGTAAAGACGGTTCCTTTGAAGGTCGCATTTTCAACATAACCAAAAATAGAGTGGTAGTTTGGACTCTCTTCAACCTCGATAGGAAACTTACGATCAACATCTTGATGAACAAGTACATTGATTTGGTAACGTCGCGGCATTTTCTTGTCTAACGATGCATAAGCTAATGCGACTTGCTCTTCACTTTCTTCTAAGAAAATATCAATATTTTCTAGAATATCGTTATACATTGCTGATAAGTAAGCTTTAATCTCAGGCAGCTTACTGTATTTCGCTTTCAGATCTTTAATGCAATGCGCAGTCACATCTTTGGCAATATCCTCATCAAGCTTTTGCTGCTTATCCGAGTACTTTTCTTCCCATTCCGTTAACTGACGAACAATACCACGCAGCTCAACTTCAAGATCATTGATCGTCTCTTCAAACGTTTGTTGTTCTTTATCACTTAATTCGGCAAATGAATCTTCGGTATGCGGCTCTTCACCATTCATCGCCACCAGCTGATAATCACCTTGGGTAGTAATAGTTAAGCCAACACCTCGCTCTTCTGCGCCTTTTTTCATTGTCATTAACGCATTTTCTTGTTTCTGCGCTAATTGTGTTTTTAACTTTTCTGCTCGGCTAATATAAAGCTCATTATCAAATGCCATTGGAAATGCTTTCACTAAGCGCTTCATGAGCTGTTCAATATCTTTTTTAAATGCACTACCTTGACCTGCAGGTAGCTTAAGCACCTTAGGGCAACGGGTATCATCAAAATTCGAGACATAACACCAGTCATACAAAGTATTGGCGTTACCATTAGGATCGTGACGATTTAAGTAACGCATCACCATGGTACGTTTACCTAATCCATTACGACCTATCGCATAGATATTGTAGCCTTTTTCCTTAATCGACATCGCAAACTCAACCGCCTGTTGTGCTCGCTCTTGTCCTACTATTTCATCTAATGGTGTAAGGTGTTTAGTTGACTTACACTCATCACTCAATTCGTTTAGCGCTGATACGCGATACAGCTTGTCACTGGTTAGAGGTTTAACTGACATAATCGATCCCTCTCGTTACGACGTCTACCTTCAGTCTACTAATAAAATATTGATTTTTTAGAGACTTAAGCTACAAAAAGTGGCGTTAGTCTCATTTTTTATTGTTTAGCGCTGAAAATTTAGGCACAAAAAAGCCTAACATTACTAGTATCACTTTTAATATAGTAATACTCAGCAAGTTAGGCTTTTATATTGCGTAATGTAACGCGATTACAAGGTTGCCATTGCTCCTTTACCTACCCCTTCGTAGGCAACAACATCAAGGCTATCATCAGCAGGTAAACTTGGTTTTACCTTTTCAGCAATATAGCTGGCAAGTAATTCAACAGTGGTATCAGTAGCTAACATTTCTGTTTCTGAACGAGCAATCGCCAGTTCAAACTCACCTTGTGGTGCGGTGTAGCGGAAACCATAGTGGGTTTCGTCCGATACCGATTTAGCACACTCACTTAAATTCAGTTCAGCGACACTGCATACATCTTCTTCTGAACCTAAGTAAATATCTTGCCAACGTTTCGCCCATTGTTTCTCTAGTTCAGCATTGCGCTCGCCATTAACAATAAGCTCAATCGGAGAACGATGACCGTGTGCAATGCGTTGACAGTTACCATCATGTTTTTTCAAACCGTGACTGTAATGATAAAAAGCCCCTTGAATGGCTTCGTGACGAAGTGTTACTTCAAGACCTTGCACATTCTCAGGTAGATTGTCTTTTAGCACGTGATAAACATGCTCAGTCACACTTTCAATGGTCACTGTCTCAGCATCAATAAAACAGAATGCTTGCTCTGGACAATGTAAGTGAATATTTTTATCTTCTCGCAGAAGATCGACTGTCGCATAGCCCGTTTTCGTCGCGGCAGTGTGAATTGCTGGAGATTGAGCAGGCACAATTAAACGGTGATCGACATATTGATCAACTAATTGTTTGATCTGTTTCTTAACACGACTGAAATCAAGCACCATGCTCATTTCATTTAACTCGCCCGACATCACCACATCAAGAATCCAACTTTCGCCAACCATACCGCGCTCGGTACATAGGTATGACGCATCAATTACAGTGAGATCTCTGACAAATAGCTTCAAAGTGAAGTCCTTATTGATAATGGTTGTCGTTTCTAGGGGAATGCATTATACGCTGCTGACACAATGAGTAAACAAGCAAAATCAGTAAACACTAGATATAAAAAAACAGCGATGATTATCATCGCTGCTCTCATTAATACTAATTATTCAAAAGATCTAGAAACGGTAGTTCGCCGACATGTAGAACGTCGTAATACTCTTTAGATCAGACTGAGTATTTGGATATACGATCTCCTCACCTTTTGAGCCAGCCCAATCAGTTTGCTCTTTACGTTGGCTCGCGGTATGACGGGCACCAATTTCTGTCGTGAAATGGTCGGAAATTCGCCAAGCAACACCAGCTTGAATACCAAGCACAGGGTTCGATTGTTTATAAGAACCATATTGTTCGCTGGTTGTTTCAGCAATCATGTAACCAACATGCGCACCCACAAATGGGTTAATAGATTTATCTGCTAAGAAGATATAATCAGCACTTAATAAATGAAGAGTGACGTCAGTATCGGCGATCTTTTTATTCTCAAACTCAGATTCACCACTCATTTTCTGGTAACTATAGTAAATTCGTCCATTACCACCAGCAGTATAAAAACCGATATCAGCGCCAGCAAAACCGCTTGCGTCAGGTGAAGAAGGTGACACCTTATCTGAAGAAGACGTTGCATGAACAAGAGAAAAGCTCATATCAGCCATTCCACCTGTTAACCCTACGAAATAGTGCATTGTGTCATCAAATTTTGGCACTTCATCTTCAATTGGTGATAGGCCATTTTCAGGTGTGGCAACCACAGGCTCTAAAACTAGCGGCTCACTCGGAGTATAAGCTGAATTTTCTGTTGATAATTCTTCTGCGGCAAAAGTTGTTGAAGAAAAAAGAGCACTAAGTAATACGCTCGCAAGCAATGTCTTATTCATAAACCGATCTGTTTCATCCTGTTTCATTGTATTTAAGCGTTAAGCCTACGAAAGGCTAAAACTTATAATCATTCCAATAGTGGTGTGATTATATACTGAAACGAAAACAAAACTCGATCTTGTTATGAAATTAACACAGTAATAAGTGGTGGCAATATTCTACGCACCACTTACAATATTTTGCTGCAATTATTCTTCTTTTAACCAATTTAATGCATCGATTGAGTTATCAAAATAACGCACTTCACCGGATAAAAACCAATTCCCTACTTTTGCGCCAACTTCTTGCCAATGTTTATTGCCATATAACGCTACTTTACGAAATTGCTTACCATGCTTTAAGCCTAGCTTTAGATCATCCCAAGCTGCATGTATATCCCAACCATCGCACTCAGTACCGTCAAAATACACATCAACAATAGGTTTATCGACATCGGCTAATGCTTCATCAATTTCAGGCGTAATTAGCTGGTAATCTTGATGGGTCAATTTACCTGTTGCTTTTAGTTCAACAAAAAACTCATCACCGTTGTTATCAATTTCGATTTTAATGCCATGAGACTTTGTCATTTCATTATCTCCTCGATCAGTATTTAACATTATTGGTATGTTGATAAGACTTTATAACAGAACCAATTTTACGATAGTGGCAATGGTGCAAGATTACTCTGCATGCTTACAGGTTGACATAATTTGAGAGGTTTTCATCCCAATACGGCGTTTCACCAATATATTGCTTAAAAAAACTAATTGCAGCGACGATCTTTTTAGGCAAATGTTTACGGCTTGGGTACACCGCATAAAAATGCATACCCTGATTGGCTTCCCAATCATTAAGTAATTGAATCAACTTTCCGGTTTTGAACTCATCCGTTAAAAGATACGTTGCAAGATATGCAATACCCCAACCAGACACACATGCATCACGAACAGCTTCCGCTAAATCAACCCGATAGTTTCCTGATACTGTGACACATAAACCTTCTTGATCGCGTAAAAATGACCAGGTGCCATGATTTACCTGTCTATTTTGATAAACCAGACAGTTGTGATCCTGTAAATCACTGGGGTGAGTAGGTGCAGAATGATGAATAAGATATTCAGGAGATGCCGCAACAATAAAACGGGTATCCGCTAATCGTTGCGCTACATAACCTTCAGGAATATTTTCGATATTAGTGATCCATAAATCCAGCCCTTCATCGACCATATTTGCACGATGATCAAATAAGCTGACTTCAACATGAAGATCAGGAAATTGTCGGCGAAGATGCTCTATTGCTGGGATAATATGCATTGTGCCAAAAGATTGAGATAAGCCTAAGCGTAAAGTACCTGATACCTCATCACGGATATTTGCCATCATCGCATCAGCATCTAACACCGCTGAGACTAACTGCTCACAATATTTCGCATATTCAATACCTTCATCAGTCAAAGTAAAGCTGCGTGTCGTTCGCTGCACTAACTTCACCTGCAACTCTGCTTCTAATAAACCCAGCTGTTTACTCACATGCGATGTTGATACCCCGAGTTTATGCGCAGCAATAGTGAAATTGCCACTTTTTACAAGAGTGTGAAATATTGTCATTCGTCCGGCGCGATCTTGAAGCACTACAATTACCTA
This sequence comes from Photobacterium angustum, assembly GCF_002954615.1. NCBI lineage: Bacteria > Pseudomonadati > Pseudomonadota > Gammaproteobacteria > Vibrionales > Vibrionaceae > Photobacterium > Photobacterium angustum. The sequence goes on from NZ_MSCJ01000003.1 coordinate 77,978, forward strand.
TCTATTTTTAAGTCCTTAATAGTTTACTGCAGAACCTACCCACACCGTCATAATTCCTGCTCAGAACAATAATTATTACCTAGTGGTAAAAGTAATTTCCATTAAGGTATGATTATCATTGCGTTTGAAATAATTATAATACAGCCTCATTTACGAATTAGATTGGAGTGTGGTTGTGAGTTGGTTATTTCTTTTATTAGGTGTTTTGGCTGAAGCTACATCACATGTCGCATTAAAAGCGACAGACAGTTTTACCAATCCACTACCAAGTGCCGTTGTTATTCTCGGCCATATCACAGCTTTTCTCTTTCTAGCTCAAGCAATGAAAAATATTCCAGTAGGTGTTGTTCACGCATCGTGGACAGGTCTTGCTATTGCACTTGTTACAGTACTTTCAAGTGTTATTTATAAACAACACATCGATATTAAAGTATGGATTGGGATGGCAATTATTGCAGTAGGTGTTGCTGTAATTAATTTAGCAGGTGTTTCGCACCACCACTAAATATCCCTTATGTAGCCATTATGAGAGGTTATGATGAACCAACAACGTGCTGAAAACTTATATTACTACTTACGTAGTCAAAATAGTTCTCAAAAAGAGATCAATGTTGTTATCAAACAATTAAGTCAAAACTACGGTATTAATTTATCAGAGCTTGACCGCCGTTATCGTTCACGTATTGGTTATTCACCAAACCGATATGACATTAATACCTATGGTACTGCAGGTTCTCGTACAATGAACCAAACTCGTGGCATGCAAAATAATAAATGAGATATAATAACTCAGAATTAATAATTAAACAGACAAGCTTATATAACAAGCTTATATAACAAGCTTGTTTGTTTTTTATAAAGTTAAGATTATCTATAAATTATTTTTATCTTTATTATTCATTTTACCTTTCACTACTACGTTACGTTATTTTTCAAAACACGCTATATCACAATATTTCATTCCATAAACCAATATATCAATGTCAATTTTTTGGCGGTAGATTTATCCACATAGATTTCTGAGGATAAAAATATGCAAAGAAAAATTACACCTTTAGCACTGATTATTTCTTTTCTATTTGCAGCAACAGCACATGCGGCGAGCAATGATACTGACTATAAAAACATTCAAATAGGTCAAGATATTAATCGTGCACCCATTGTTTCAAATACAACAAAAACAAATTCAAACACTTTAATTGGTAATAAAATTAGTTATGACGGTAATGACAATATTATTTTAGGTAACAACTCTAAATTACTTAATAATAGCGGTGGCAATGTTGCTTTGGGTAATAATGCTGATATTCAAGGTAGTAACGGGGTCGCTATTGGCAACAATGCGAAGACTAATGGCAGTAGTGTAAATGGTGTGGCGATTGGTAGCTCATCCAGTGCTGCTAACGGCAGCTCTATCGCTATTGGTGATAATGCAACAGGTGCCTATAACGGACTAGCCATCGGTAATGATGCAACTGCAAATGGTAATGCCGCTGTTTCTTTAGGAATACATAGCGATGCATATCAACAAGGTGTTTCTATTGGTAGTAATGCAATGAGTGCCAGTACTGGTGTTGCTCTTGGTGAAAACTCTCAGTCTTGGGATGGACAGATATCAGTTGGCCGCGCAGGTTCTGCTACACAATCTGCTATTACTCGAAGAATTGAGAACGTGCATGCAGGCGTGGCTCTAACTGATGCAGTCAACGTTAGTCAGTTAACAAACGTTAAAAATACATTAGGTGGCGAGATTAGTAATAATGCTAAAAACATTACCAACAATACAACTCATATCAATACTAATACTGCAAATATAACCAGCAACACTAGCGATATTGCCGGAAACAGCACTCGTATTAATAGCAATATAAAAAATATTGCTATTAATAACAGTCATATAAATACTAATAGTTCAGGTATTGCCAGCAACGCTAAAAACATTAACAGTAATACAACGCATATCAACACCAATACTTCAAATATAACCAGCAACACTAACGACATTGCTGGAAACAGCACTCGTATTGAGACTAATACCTCTGGTATCGACAACAACGCTAAAAACATTACCAATAATACAATTCATATCAATACCAATACTTCAGATATAACCAGCAACACTAGCGATATTGCCGGAAACAACACTCGTATTGAGAGTAATACCTCTAGTATCGACAACAACGCTAAAAACATTACCAGTAATACAACGCATATCAATACCAATACTTCAAATATAACCAGCAACGCTAAAAACATTACCAGTAATACAACCCATATTAATACCAATACTTACGACATCAAACATTTGCGCAATCAATCTATTAATTACACAAATGAACAAACACAATATTATTACAATAAATCACAACAGTATACGAATGAAAAAGCACAACAAACATTAAATGATGCTGATAACTATACTGATCAAAAAGTAAAACAACTATCTAACGAGTTTAATGACAAGCTAAATAAATTAAGGAAAAAAGAAAATGCAGGGATTGCAGCAGCAATGGCAATGTCTGTTATTACAGTAAAACAAGATCATAAATACAATATAGGGATGGGTCTTGGCTACTATGGTGATCAGGATGCAATCGCAATAGGTACAAAAATTAATACCAGTAAAAATAGTATTCTAAGCCTTGATACATCATACGATTCAAGTCACGACTTTGGTGTAGCGGCAGGAATGACTTTTGGCTTTAATTAAATAATGTTTTTACATGATCTAACAACGAAAAAACCGACAATGACTTATTATTCATCGTCGGTTTTTTTATAAATTAGCTAAAAATCACTTCATACGTTCAATAACCCATGGCATTAATTCAACATAGGCGTACCAGCAACCTGCAGCAATGATTGCAGTCCATACTATGCGTGATAACCATTGAGAACGCTGCATATGACGAGAAGGATCGGGCTCACCACAGTGAGGACAAAAGTGTGCACGACGAGACACAATACCTTCACAAGCAGGGCAATCTGTTAAACGTTTAGATCTCGTTGCTACACCTGCTTTACTCGATGATTTTGCAGTTAACGACGACTTTTTTGTAGATTGAGGTCGCTGCTCCGCACGCATTGAAAGCATAACATCACCGTTATCATCATCTACTGCCGAAAAATCTGTTGTTTTCACGTTGTTCACCATTCAATCAATTACTACGATAATGATACTAAATAACTATCCAATAAGCATACCTACTAGATAGATAATGATATAAGTTTCATTTTATCGTCACATACAATATTAATGTAATTAATTCATTATTTAATAACGATTAATTGTGACATTTGTATTATTAAACTCATTACTATTCGACAATATCCATGCATGCTAGCGATATTGTAAGTATACCTTTTACTGCCCTATAATCATAAATAATAGGTTGATACAGCAACTATAACTCTCATTGATTACTAATAGTGTTTTCATCAATATAAGGTACTATAATATGAAAAAATCGCTTATCAACACAACGTTATTTGTTATTTCAGCATTATTTGCATCAGCCACAATTGCAGCAAACAATAAACAAGCAGAAATTGAAGTCAATTCTGCATGGTCTAAAGTAGTACCTGAAAGTTCCTCTGTTGCCGCCGCCTTTTTAATAATCGATAATCATAGTGCAAAGGATGATCAGCTCATTGCTGCTAGCTCACCAATAGCAGGAAAAACAGAGTTACATACTCACTTACATCAAGATGGCATGATGAAAATGCGCCAAGTAGAAAGTATCGATGTAAAAGCAGGTGGAATAACCCAGTTAAAACCGGGTAGCTTCCATATTATGTTTTTTAATTTAAAGCAAACACCTGAATTGGGTAAATCATTCCCTTTAACACTTCAATTTAAACATGCTGGAAAGATGACCGTTAAGGTAAATGTCGAGCCCGCTACATTTATGTCAGATGGAATGAATAACAAAAAAAACAAATCGAAAGAGATGGCTCACCATCACTAATGATCATGTACGAAAAAGCCTCGCTTTAATTTTCTCGAACAAGTAGTGCGCTTCATTCAAAGAGCGTACTGCTATATTCAACGGCTTAGATAAACTCAAAAAATGCTGTATATCCGGAATATCATTACAAGGTTGCCTAGAGCAGCCAAGGAAAGCCAATTGTTGATGATTTAGTCCCGATAAAAAACTCGATTCTATCAACAAACGTTGAAAGCGCCCCCACTGTGTAAAATTTTTTGACAACACCACAGAAGGAGAAAAAAAGTGATAAAACAGCGCATTTCTTGCTGTCAGATTTGGATAACTTTGTTGATGTAAACACTCAGGATCAAACAAAAATAACGTTCCTGCCTTACCAATTACCTTGGTTAATTCATAATCTTCAGTTTGATGATGGTACAACTCCCCCACTTGCCCCTGATGCTGATGCCGATGAGAGCCTGCAACAAACGCAAATGCTCCTGACTCTACATCATCAAGATAGCAGCCTAATTTCAATGATCTTGGAATAGACTTAGATTGATAATATTCAGTGCAATACCACTCATCACGATGTAATGGATGGAAATTGTCTTTAAACGGAAGACTTTGCCAGCCTTTCGCTTCTTGCAAACAGATATCCTTTCCTAAATATTCAACAATAAGGCTATTAATTAATGGCATTAATGGCAGTTGGCAAAAATGAGAATCTAATATTAATAGCTGTTCGACCATTAATCGTTTTCTATCCGTTTGCGCATACCCTGTCCATGAGTTAAAAGCAGGACGTTCCAATTGAAATTGAAAGCTCCTTTGCATTTTTCCTAACTCTTCTTTTGTAATACATTCCGGTAGTACAACAGCACCGTTATGTTTTAACTCGCTCAGTAAATCTAGAAGTTGTGACATCCGTTAATACCTGAATAAAGTCAGACGCTAATTTTTCACAACCATACTGGTAGTAAAAATCAGAAGAAGGTTTTTTTACGCTTAATTTATTACGCTCAAACAATTGATGTAAATGTCTTAGTTGCTCTGAATAGATAGCAGATTCTTCTATTGAAACTTCATAAAGTTGTGCGGCATGTCGCCTTAAAAAATCTAATGTTTCACCATCAGGTAATTCAGCTAAAATAGGCTTGCCACTTGCCACATAATCTATCGCTTTAGTCGCTAAATGAGTATCCGCTTTACCTTTATCTGGTTTACCTTTCTGAATAAATAACACATCACATTGCGATAAAATATCGTGTAATTTACCTTTCGGTTGAGCACCAATCATTTCAACCTTATCTGTTAATTTATACTCGCTTATCAACTGCACCATTTCATCTTGAACATCACCAATATTGATAAGGCGAATCGGAAAATCACACTGCGCTAATTGCTTAAAAAGACCTTTTGCGCTGCGCCTAAAACCATCCCATGTCCCGCTATAACCAAGGGTCAATACAGAATGATTATCGGAAACATGATCAAGGACTTGATCATAACTATTAGGGATATAACGAACACAATGTTGGGGGTATAAAGATTGATAGGTGTGATAATCAGCCATCGACGTCACTATTAAAGCACTCGCTTGCTGCATTATTTTTTGTTCAGATTTAACTTCACTTTCATCGGAAAAGTAACTCGCTTGCGACCACGCATCACGAAAATCTAACACCAAAGGAACATTGAGCCATTTGGAGAGCAGCCTACCAATTAAAGCGCTACTAAAAGGAGGGCAAGAAACAACAATCACATCTGGTTTAATCGATTTACTTTTTTGCCATGCTTTATAAAGAGAAGGGAATACCCAGCCCCAATGCATATCAATTAACCAATACTTTTTAGCAATATCACCGTCTCTTTCTGGTGAGCGCCAATGCCTTAAGCGATAACATTGCTTGTGAATAATTGTTGGCCACTTCCAACACCAATCAATATTCCATGAAGATACAGGGACGATATCTGAAAGAAGTTCTATCTTATTTTTATTATCAACATTAGCAAATCGGTGATGTCGTGCTTCACGAAACACCACGACTCTATGCCCTAAACTTGTTAAAGCCTCACTAAATCGTCGACTTCTGTTTGCGCCAACATTTAATAACGGTGGGGAAAAATAACTAAAATAAAATATATTCATTCATTTCCCCTTAACGTCCTAACGACTTTTCCTGGATTGCCTGCAAACAGTACATTTGGCGGCACATCTTTAGTGACAACACATCCAGACGCAACAACGGAGCCACGTCCAATAGTGACCGGCTTTACTATATTGACTCCTGTACAGATCCATACATCATCTTCAATCACTAAATCAGCCATTACTGGTGGCTTATATCGGTCTAAACCTGGGCTATGACCACTATGAGCATTAATACTCGTTCTCCCTGCAATCATAACGTTATCGCCGATAAGTACTTTTTTTCCTACTGAAATTCCGGTCTGCCAACCAATATAGCAATTTTCACCCATTCTTATTTCGCAACACCCACTATCAGGATGACCGTGAATACTGAGAGCTCCGTTTAAACAAGTATTATTACCAATATAAATTTTTAGCGGCCCTTGAATTAAAGGAAAACCATTTTCTAAGCTCAATCCAGGGCAGTAGTGTTCTAACCGCGCCTGTAACATAGGAAGATATAAAAAAATGTTCAATAAACGTTGTATGGTAAAACTTGCTAATCGATAAACAAGGTAAATAGGCCGATATATCCATGCTAAATCAGGTAGTTGACCATAAACGAACCATTTTGACACTCGGTATAACAATCGGCTTAATGGCGTGTTTTGCTGTTTGATATAAGCACGAATTCGATGCGTTATTAACATTAATCACCACCTTTACGGCTTATTTAAAGCACTTTATTATTTAATCAAAGATGAATACAATTCGTGAGTTTTCGCAATTTGTATTGTGATATCATATTTTTGTTCTACCTTTTCTCTCGCAGCTAGGCCGACACGTTCAAGTAATTTATTTTGGCTATAAAGAAACTTTAGCAATTTTTGTACCTGATCTATTTGCTCAAAACACATATACCAACCCTGCTCTTTATCGGTAAATATCTCAGCAAGTCCACCAATAGGTTCAGCGATAACTGGTCGTCCTACAGCCATCGCTTCAACAGCAACATATCCGAAAGCCTCCTGCCAACAAGATGGCATCAATACAATATGTGCCTGTTGTAAATCCTGCTCAATTTGTGCTGAACGTCCATGATAATTAATCGCCCCCTCTTTATATGCTTTGAGCTTAACCTGCTCAGACAGCTCTCCATCGCCATAAATATCTAATTGTGCAATCATTGCTAATTCTGGTTGAGAAAACAGATCTAATAAGTAGTGGATTCCTTTTTCTGCACTCAAACTTCCAATATAAAAACAACGTAATTTATTCGTAATTGGCGGTAATTTTTTATAGTTAAATCGCGATAAATTTATACCATTATTAATCAGCACTATTTTTTCAGATGGCATAAACGCTTCTAACCATCGCTGAATAAAAGGAGAAATCGCACAAAGACGAGTAATTGGAATACCGAGAACCAATTGCTTCCATCGACGCCACCCTGTTATCTCTACGTGTTTTGGTGGTGAATTATGCATGGTAAGCACAATGTTCGAACAAAAAATGCGGGCAATGAATGTATAAAGATGACCAATCCCATAAAAATGGAAATGAATAAGATGAGGACGATGATGCAGAAGTAAAGCAAACAATTGGGCGGAATTTGCAAAAGAGGAATAGGTATAGTTTTTTGATTTTAAGACAGAATACGCGTCATCTGAAATAGATCGTGCGAATAAAATGAAGTGTTTATTGGAATGTGGTAGCTGAATTAAAAAATCAAAAAAACTACTACCTTTTTTTACGTCAATATCACAAATTAAGACTATATTTTTCATCTTTTGTCTCACGATAAAAAGGTAGTCTTTAAAGCATATCTGAGAATATATTATTCTTTTCTTAAAAAAGAGAATTTTCGCGAAAGGTAAACAAACGGCTACCATTGCAGTAGCCAAATACCGATAAAAGTAATGCTAAACCGTTAATTAACACCCATTTGATGTTTATATTTGGTCACTGATTTCTCACAGAAATCTCGCTCATCATCATCGTCAATATTGTTAATAAGTTCAGCAAATGCCTCATAGCCAACCTTACCGTTTTTTACTTTCCATACGGTATAAGCTGCCTGCTTATCTAATTCAATACGTGTTCTTTCACCATCAGACAGTAACGTAAGGTTATACATCAATTATGCTCGCTTTAATTATATTGATTCATTTTACCTAAAAACATAAGTAATCAAAATAGCCATGCATCATAATCATTTGGGGTTTCTTACGACAAAATTTGCGTATTTAACCATCAAAAAAAGAAGTACACCCTCTCTTTTTCAACATAATTAGTAAACAACTTACTATTTTATCTAAAACAGCCTAAATTATGTGATATTGATCGCGAGAATAATCATCTCCCTCTCATAAACTGTTTTCATTGGAACACAACAATAACGTTTGTTAATTATTAAAATCTAGGAGCAATATATGGCTACTCCACATATTAACGCAGAGCTTGGCGATTTTGCAGAAACAGTGCTAATGCCTGGTGATCCTCTACGTGCTCAGTTTATTGCTGAAACTTACCTAGATGATGTTAAGCGAGTTTGTGATGTACGTAGTATGTATGGCTACACAGGCACCTATAAAGGCCAACGTATTTCTGTTATGGGGCATGGTATGGGTATCCCTTCATGCTCTATTTATGTGCACGAATTAATTAAAGACTTTGGTGTTAAAAATATTATCCGTATTGGCAGCTGTGGCGCTGTCCATGATGATGTGAAACTGATGGATGTGATCATCGGTATGGGCGCCTCTACAGATTCAAAAGTAAACCGTATTCGCTTTTCAAATCATGATTTTGCAGCAATTGCGGATTATCACTTATTAGAAACTGCAGTCAATCAAGCACGAGCACAGAAAGTACCTGTTCGTGTCGGTAATGTTTTCTCTGCTGACTTATTCTACAGTCCAGAAAGCGATCTTTTCGATAAAATGGAAAAGCTCGGTATCCTTGGTGTAGATATGGAGGCGGCTGGTATTTACGGCGTTGCAGCAGAGTTAGGTGCAAAAGCACTAACTATTCTAACGGTTTCTGATCATATCAAACGTGGTGAAAAGCTCAGTGCAGAAGATCGTCAAAAGTCATTTAATGAAATGATGAATATCGCACTAGAAACAGCAATTTCTTTATAAATACCCCTTAAGCGGGAGACATTCTTCCCCGAGGTGTTGACCGCTTATTTCTATACAAAGATAAAAACTAAAGGGATGTTAGTTTAATCAGTACCTTCAATTAATAGAAACCAGCTCGATAATGTAAAATGTGGCGTCTTACACAATCATAGGTAACATATTATTGAAACGTATTGTTCTCTGACTGTGCTGAGTGCTATTTACTCAGCCCCTTCTTCACAAATCCCACTCCTGCTTAGTAACAACCTTGAGAATATATTTATACTCATTTCTAAGATCTCTCAAAAATAAGGTTTGATTATGTCGACATATCTTACAACAGCAAACCCCATTGAGCAGTTACCTTTAGCTTTTAATGGCTATCAGTTTAATCACTGTAAGACATTGAGTTGTAAGAACTTTGGTTCACATAATCCAAATGACTATGTACTACAACAAGCAAACAAAAATCGTCCGACATTGGTATGCCGCGAATGTGGTGCTTTTCCTCCTTTATTGAATAATCAAGATGTTGTAGAAGAAGCGCTACGTTACCAAACCCAACAAAACGGCGATCTTCCTAAATGCACAAATAACGCCTGTGATAATAAGGATTTTTCAGCACTAACACATAGACATTTATATCACGCATTTGGCTTTAGTGGTGACAGGCAGCGTTATCGTTGTAAAGCATGCGACCAAACATTTGTTGATCGTTGGTCTGGTACCAATAATAAGCATCTCATACAACAAAAGCTCTTGGGCTTATTATTTACTGGTTATCCAGTGCGAGATATTTGTCGTCGCCTAGAGATAAATCCAAAGACATTTTATGATCAATTAAACCACATCGCAGCAAGGTGTCGCCGCCAACTTGCTCTGTTTGATGAACGCTTGTTTAAGCACCAACATAAAGTACAACTTGCTTCCAATATAAAAGCGTTGCAAGAGAAAAGTATGAACGGTGTACTATGGGTTGCCAGTGCAGAAGCGCAGTCTGGGTATGTCGTTGCTCAACATATTAATTATCAACAAGAAACCGTTGAATCAACAAAAGAGCACCATGATGCTTATCAAGATACCGCTCGCTATATGGCACTCTCTACACCTCATCAAACGCTGACAGAGACATTTATCCCGCAAGGAATATTAGCGCAAGTAGATACAACCTATCGAAAAATTTTTAGTCGCTCCAATATGGAGAATCCGTTGACTGATGGCAGGCTCATTAATTACCCAACGAAAGGAACATTGATCCACCCTCAATACACCGTATATAGCCATTACCTTTATTTAAAGCAAATGTTCCAACATAGCGACTATCTTGCGGTTTTCATGCCTCAAGAAACACTACTTCGCTCTGCCTGTATTTCGGTTTTTATTGATCATATTAAAAATAAACGAATTGATCCTGTTTATGTTCTTGAAGATGAACAATGGCTACACGGTGATAAACCTGAAAATGTCGATATAGTCCTACTAGGTTGGTGGCAAGATAGGTGGGCTTTTACTCATTTAGAGAGCGCAAGTAAAGGGATCTGCCATCTTGGTGGAGAAACCTCGAAAGATAAACAATGGCTAGAACACGCGACATACCGTGCTATTTCATCTTATCAAAACCGTTTTCAAGACCAATTTAGCCAACTGATCAACGAGCCAAGACGTAAACTTCGCCCTGCAGGATTATTACCCTTGCTTGATATTTATCGTGCTTGGCATAACCTTTGTCGCCAAGATAAATACAGATTAACTCCTGCGCAACGATTAGGTCTTGCCTCTTCACCAATAACATTAGAACAGTTGCTGAGCTAACAGCAGACATAAAAAAGGCTCAATATTGCCATCACTGATGCCATTTTATTGAGCCTAATTAGGATGTTTACAATCTAAAACGCCCTATCTTTATATAATCTTATTTTTCAGCTGCAACTACTGATATTTCAACCAATAAAGCATCACGTGCCATGCTCGCTTCCACACAAGCACGCGCAGGTGCATGACCTTCAGGAACCCAGTTATCCCATACTGCATTCATTTCTGCGAACATACTCATATCTTTAATATAAATCGTTGCAGAAAGCATATGCTCTTTATCACTTCCCGCTTGTAGTAATAACGCTTCAACTTTATCCAGCATTGTCTGTGTTTGCTCTGTAATATCTTTTGTTGCATCAGCACAAACTTGACCACATAGATAAATAGTTCCGTTATATTTTACAATACGGCTCATTCGAGCACCTGTTTCCAAACGTTCAATCATGATATTTCCTGTTCACTAGAAAGTAATACCTTATTGTAACTTTTTTTGCATAAAAGTCGTCATAGTTCGGTAAGAAAATAAAATAATTTGCACTCAGTGCAATTTACACCGTAAATTTCTGTTAATTTCCTAACGAATCTTCAATTCTCGCTTTCCAAATCGCCATTGCTAATGCCGGTTTACGTAGCACTTCTGGTGTTGGGATCCAGCCATGCTTGATCTTAGCAAACACATCAAAACGTTCTGCTGTACCTGACATTGCTTCTGCTATGACTTTACCAGCAATATTGGTTAAACCAACGCCATGACCGGTGTATCCATGAGCAACATAAATATCATTTCCCAAGTGATCAATTTGAGGCATGTATGAACGAGTAACGGCAAATAAACCGCCCCAGTGATACTCCATTTTCACATCTTTTAACTGTGGAAATACCGTGATCATACGTTGGCGTAGGCGCTCTGCTGAGTCACTGTATTCACCATTAAATGGGTGATTTACACCGCCAAATAAAATACGACCATCAGGTGTCGGACGGTAATAATCAAGACTGTTATTTAAGTCTGACATTGCCATCATATTTGAAATAGGCTGACGATCACCTAATTGCTCTGTTACTGCAATATAAGAAGCAACAGGCAAAACGACACTTTGTGCTTTACGGTTTAATCCATCTAAATATGCATTACACGCTAATAACACTTGTTTCGCTTTTACACGACCTTTTGGTGTATGAATAATATGTGGATTGCCTTTTTCAATTTTAGTCGCAGGGGTATTTTCAAAGACTGATGCACCTAATGACATTGCAGCACTGGCTAAACCTAAGGTGTAATTCAACGGATGCATATGTGCACTATTTGAGTCAAACAGACCACCAAGATAACGATCGGTATGCGCTACTTGCTGAATTTGTTCTTTTTCCCACCAGCTCGCACTCGGGTAATCATAACGACTCTGCTTTAAGTCATACCAAGATTTTAATTCTTCTTCTTGGCTCTTTTTCAATGCCAGTTCAATATAGCCTTGTTGAAAATCACAGTCGATATTGAATGTTTCAATACGCTCACGTGCAATATCAACCGCCTCACAAGAGAGATCCCATAATTGTTTTCCCCATTCAGGGCCATAGGTCTCATCAACTTCACGAAGCCCCAAACAGTAACCAACGAGACACTGCCCACCATTACGGCCAGATCCCCCCCATGCTAAACGCTGAGATTCAAGAACGACAACCGAAAAACCTTTCTGACGTAATTCGATGGCAGCATTCAAACCTGTCATACCACCACCAATAATACACACATCAGCTTCTATCTGTTGTTCGAGTGCTGGTTGCTCAGGTAATGCATTAATTGTTGCTTGGTAATAACTATCAATATATTGACTACGCATGGACATTCCAATTGCCTATAGATAAGAACAGAGAAAAAATCGCGCGGATAATGTCACGCTATTAATGCAACAACAAGTGATTTATTACTGTGATAATGGTCATATATCACGCCGATTAACTTTGACATGCTTAATGTTAACTCTATTATCCGCTACTCACTGACTTACCTGGTCATTTAGGGAAATAGAAATGAAAAAAGTTTTTAAAGGGGTGACAACACTAGCATTCGCACTTTCAGCATTTAATGTTTCGGCAAATGATGCTGTGCTTAATATTTACAACTGGGCTGAATATATGCCAACAGATGTAATTCAAGCATTTGAGAAAGAATACAATGTCACCGTCAACTATTCGACTTTCGATAATAACGAAGCGATGTATACCAAATTAAAACTGCTGGATAACAAAGGTTATGATGTGGTTTTTGCTTCAACTTATTTTATTGAAAAAATGGCGCGTGAAGGCATGTTAGCCAAAATAGACAAAACCAAAATGCATCACTTAAAAGATGTTTATCCTGGTTTGTTAGGCCAACAATTTGATCCTAAAAATGATTACTCACTACCGTATGTTTGGGGTGTAACAGGGATCTCTTATAACTCAGATAGTATTAAAAACGATCAGGTAACGGGCTGGAATGATTTATGGAATACTGATTTCCAACGCCAAGTCATGCTATTAGACGATGTTCGTGATGTATTTGGTATGGCATTAAAAGCACAGGGCCATAGCATTAACAGCACCAACGAAGCTGAAATTAAACAAGCATACGAGAAACTGCGCGACTTACGTCCTAACGTTGTCGTTTATAACTCAGACGCACCACATGTCCCTTATGTGACGGGTGAAGCGATGCTTGGGATGCAATGGAACGGTAATGCTTATTTAGCAAAACAAGAAATGCCAGAGCTAAAATTTGTTTATCCTAAAGAAGGATCAATTCTGTGGATGGATAACTTTATTGTGCCAGAAGGCAGCGTAAATAAAGATTTAGCCTTTAAGTTTATTGATTTCTTTATGCGTCCAGAAAACCAAGCAAAATTAGTTGAAGAGCTAGGTTTCCCTGCGCCAAATAAGCAAGCAAAATCATTCTTACCAAAAGAATTACAAAACGACCCGATGATCTTCCCAACAGATGAGGAAGTAAATAAAGGTGAGTTTACTAATGATGTTGGTAGTGCAGTCAATATTTACCAAAAATACTGGCAGATGCTGAAGAGCTAAAAAAATAAAGGGCAATAACATGATTTGTTATTGCCCTTTATGCTAAAGATTCCAGATTACTTGTGCACCCAATGTAGCATTAGTTGTTTTAGCTTCCGGTAATGACACTTCGCGAGTCACGCCATCACTGCCAACAAAATGCTTACCGCCATCTTCATTACGCTGATCGAAATGATAAGCCGCATAAAGTCCTAAATGAACCCCTGTTAATACTTCAAATGAGACATTGCCACTTAGCGAATAACGATAACCCGATGGAGAAAACTTAATACCATCATAATTGGTATTTTTTGCTTCACTCCATACAGGGTATCCCACTAATGCTTTTAAACCATAACGCCAAGGCACATTCGCGACTGCTGCACTTTCATAAGCAATACCGACATCAAAAAATAAATCAGTGGTATTCTCTTCCACCACGCCATCAATCACTTCAACCCGAGGATCCAATGCTTCAAAGCTATAACGCTTATAAGTCTGATATGAAAATGAAGGACCCGCTAAAAAACGAAACTCTGGTGTATATTTATAGTGAAGCTGTACATTAGTTGATGCACGCGTGTATTCAAATTTATTTTTTTGAAGTGCGACTCCTGATAAATTCCAATTTTCCTCACTCGCATCAGGAGAAAATGTTGCCAGTGCATCTATAGAAAAATCAAATCTATCGTTGATAACATAAACCCCCCCCGTGTTTATAACCATGCTGCTTACATCAACAGATGATGTGATATTATCAAATGATTCTTCATAAGTAATATTTTCCATTCCTGCCGTAAAATAAGAATATCCATCAAAATCATTCTTAATTTCAGATGCGCTTACATTACCAAAAGATAAAAACAAACCTAATGGTATTAAATTCCTTTTAATATTCATTATAATTCCTAGACAACGGCCCTATTAAATAAGGCCGTTTAATATTAACGTATGAAGTATTTATAATGCACTGGTGAAATTATAGATATCAGTACCATCAGCTACTGGAAGTTCATCAAATCCATCATCAATTAATAAAGTTTCATTCTGATTATCAATGACCTTTATATCATCCAACATTACACTATCATAAGCATTAGAATAAGATGTATATGTATCTAATTCTACTGTATATCCGATATATTCTACATATCCTTCATCAGTATAATAATAGCCACCGTTAAGATTAACTTTATTCCTATAATGAGTAATTGTTATTGGGTTAATATCATCACTAGTTATCGTAATATCAAATTTCACATTATCATCATCAGTTTCAGAAACATTAATTGTGAATTTAGCAATTTGATTTTTTAAATACAAATACTCATCAGAACCATTACCACTGAAATATAGCTCTGAATTAAAATTCCTATAATTCATTACGTCATTACCATTGATCTTGAAATGAAATTCATTACTTAGCTTTGTGGTAAATTCAATAGTATGGTCTAGGTAATTTGAATTTTTAATAAAATCAACATTAAAATTACCATTAAATACTTTTAATACACTATTATTGTTCTCTAATAAAGATGATGTATATTTCTCTTTTGATAAGATAACGCCACTTTCAGACCTTACTTTCCACTCAAAAGTACGATCAGCATCATCTGGTTGTTCATGTTCTAAACTGGCACCGTCGACATCTTTTACATCTTTGGAAATAGTTACTTTATAATCAACTCCAAACTTAAGAGGCTCACTTTTAGTTTCAAGATTTCCACTTGTATCATAAAGCAAATGAGCAATACGGTTAAACCACACGACCATAGTGTTAACTGTATTCTCATCACTATCAGTTACACTTAAACCTTCAGATACGCTTTCTTTGTCCATCCACTTATTAAACTTAATCGTACTGGAATAAATATCTTCTACCGATGAGACGAACTCTGTAATTCTTGGGTAACCGCCAGAGTTACTAGGTTCAACAGGACGAAGTACTTCCATATCTAAAATAGTTAAACTATCACCACTAACAGATGCCGTTTCCTTAATGGTTAAATACTCCGACTCATCTTTACCTTGATTAAGTTTAACCACATCAACTTTTCCTGAAACCATTGTTGATGAAGACTGATCTAACCCTGTGAAATAAATATAGTCACCAGATAATTTCCAAGTTTCGATATCATATCTTTCATCTGTCCACTCACCATCTAATAAGGTAATTTTTGTACCATTGGTTAAATGTGTAGCACCAATAATGTCTCTCTTACCATATCCATCATGTTTTTGCTCTTCAATGAAGTACACATATCCTTTTGCGACTTGCATTTCTTGATTATAATTCCACCAGCTATCCTCTGGTATTTTTACGCTTTCAATGACATCAGGAGAATATGGCAGAATTCGTTGTAGTTTGGCATACTCATTCCAATTACCGTCACCATCACTCTCACTAGAACGATATACACCATAAATATAACCATCATCACCTAAAATGATATTATTAAGCCATCCTGAGTCAAATTTGTATGCATTAATTTCACGTTTAGATATTGCACCTGCTAATTCTTTACTTGGTTGAGCGAAACCAATTGTTTCATTGTAATAATTTGGTGTGTAAATAACGGTTTGATAGTCATCTACGGTATACCAACCATTGGACCAGGAATCTGAATTTAATTCAACAGTACTTAAATTTTCAGCATTTAAATCGGGGATCATATTTAATTTATCAGAGCGATAAACTAATGAATTACCCTTGGTAACTAGAAAACTACTTATTGTTTCATTATCTTTAGTAATAGGTTTAGAAAGACCATCAGAAGTCACTTTAACCAATACTTGATTTATTGAATAATCATAGTTTATGTATTTATAATTATCATCACCTAGTACTTCAAAGCTTCTAGATAAGAAATAAACATTACCAGCTTGGTCAATTTGTAATGGTTTTAATCGTCCATCATTAACCTCTCCCCAATATCCGGAAGGGGTTTCAGCAATGACGTTTTCAATTAAACAACTCCAATCACTCGTTTCCGTATCAATTTTAAATATAGAGCAGTTGGTATTTGTTAAAAGATCATAGTTATCATTGTCGTAGCTGTAAAGGTTGACTCCAGCTAAAGCATATAAGTATTTACCGTCAGGGCTACTCACTGTGTAATCAAACTTAGCGGTACCAGGAAGATTAACCAGTGGCGTGATATCGCCTTGCTCATTTACAGCAAATAAATTTGTTTTAGCGGTATTATCATCACTAAAAGCAGAATAAGAGTTAAAAGAAATAGCTTTACTTGAAAATGAGCTTGTCTCAGGAATTTCAGCCAATTCAGATGTAGTCACAACACTAACGGCGCCCGTTAGATTAAACTTGATATCATCTTTAGTATAAACGCCACTAACAGACTCACTGATATCTGGAACTTCAACATCTGGAACTTCTAATGAAGGCGTTTGTTCCGTAATATCATTATTTTTAGCTTCATCATCTCCACCGCCACCTCCACCGCACCCGGAGAGTCCTAACATCATACATAGTGAGAGCAGTGTTTTTTTATGTTGAATATTCACGTTATCATCCTTAAATAGCCACTGAATTTAATTACAACTCTAATCAATTCATAAATATACATAATGATGAATGTAAAAAAACGCCTCTAAATTAACATTTAGAAGCGTTAGTAGTTTTTTATAAATTTCAGTGATTAATTAAAAATATTTTTTTGAACTGATACTAATTTCTACCACAAATTCCTTGAAATATATTGAATCAGCTTAGCCGCTAATTTCGCAGTTTGATTAGCGTAATCATATTCGGGATTAAGCTCGGCGATATCAACTAACTTTACTTTTCCGCTTGCCATAATATGCTTAATTGCCCATTCCACCATCGGTAAACCAACCCCCTGCATTTGGGTCATATTCACACCTGGCGCAATGGATGCAGAAAATACATCTAGACCAATACTTAACTGTATAACATCGACACTATCGATATATTTATCAATTTTGGCTTGCACTACTTTTTTATTTCGTGACGTTATTTGACTATCAAGCAACCATTCACAGCCCAGATCTTCAGCTAATTTAAACATCGCTTGTGAATTAGCACGATCGCATATACCTAAACCAAGGTAATGAAAATCTCGGTGACGCTCTTTGCTATAACATAATGCAGAATGAAAAGCCGAACCTGAACGAACAGACAAGGTTGGTCGCAACTCAAAATGAGCATCAAAATTGATGATCCCAACACGCGCTTGGCAAGGCTGATAACTCATCGTTGGATCTTCTTGCGTCTCCGATAAAGCAACAACATTTTCAGGTATCGATTTAGCTACTTGCCATTCGGTATGTATTTTTGCTTTATCATCAGCAAAATCTGATAACGCTTGATAACTTGCAATAGAAATTTCATGACCGCCCCCTAACACTATAGGGAAATGCCCAGAATGGAGTAAACCATGTACAACTTGCGCTTGCTTATTACTTAATGTTGAGAAGTTTGTATCGTCATCAACCAGTTCTATATCGCCAGCATCATAAAAGGGCAGTTTTGAATGCGAATGTGTATTGGGAAGAATGCGACGAATACTTGCAGGTCCTTCTTTCGCTCCTTGTCGACCTCGATTCCAGCCAATACTGAGATCAGAAATAACACCGAGTAAAACAATCCCTTGTTCTCGTTGATCAGTATAAGGAGAAATTAACGTATGTGAACGATGTGGAATACGAGGCTTAACATCATCAGTTTTAAATAATTTTTTTAAATGATCTACAAACATACGTTTATCTTCCTTTGATCAAAAACGTTGTAATTTAATGTTGTGGTGGTAGAGCGCGAGCGGCCTGTAATACACACATGACAATTTTATTTTTACGGCTATTGATACGTTCAGCAGGTGCCATGACACTCACTGCACCAGCCACTTTATTACCGATAAAAACGGGCGCACTGACACCAGAGACACCTTGGTCGATTTCAGACGTACTAATAGCAAAACCATCTTGTTTAATCAGATCAAGTTCTGTTAACCATGCGTCTAATTGCTCTTTCTCAGTGATTTCGTAATGATTCAAAATACGTAATTGGCGAGAAAGGGGTAAATACGCCAAAATCACTTTGGCTGAAGCACCACGGATAAGAGGCTGGCTCTGCCCTTTTTCATAGCTACAACGCAAAGCGTATGGGCTATCAATGCTATCGACACACAAAGCATTAAAGCCAACAGGCACCATGTAAGCCGACATCTCGCCAGTTTGTTGCTGCAAGCGTTTTAAAATAGGTCGAACACCATCTGGTAATGGTGAATTAATCTGAAAATTACGTTGTAATTGCAATGCCGCAGGCCCGGCACTGTATGTATTATGACCGTGATTTTCTTCGATTAAATTCCAATCCCTTAGTAAAGCTAAATAGCGGTATAAGCTACTAATGGGCATATTCATTTCTACACTTAACTGCTGAGCTTGCAGAGGGAAAGGTGAAGCTGCAATGTGAATTAATACTTGCAACAGCTTTTCATTAGCACTGAGTGAATTTGTCACGATGTTGGCTTCTTCTTTTTGTATGATAATTACTTTTAACCAATAAAAAACCATTCTGCAAATTAAATTCTTACACAGTGAGAATTATGAAAAATAATCATCGACAAATTACCGCAATATAAGAAACCTAATATCAAACATTTTATATTTACTGAATTCTTATCAAGAAACTTTCTTACCCTATGGGACTTATCTGTCTAATAAATATTTAAATAGCGTTTCAATTTGTTAATTAAAAATCAACGCATTATCACAGTAATAAAAAAGATGTAACTTTTCCGAGATTCTCACCTTCAATCAAGTGAGAAAAAAGGCGGTTTTCTATGCTAAATAGCAGATCACGCTAGTAATAATAGGAGGGTTACTGGTAAAATCCTTGCAAAATTGACCGTCACACATAGTAAAAGAGAGTGATTCCTCATGGGAAGAAAGTTCGAAGTACGCAAATTGTCTATGGCAAAAACCCAAGGCGCTAAGATCAAAGTTTACTCAAAGTACGGTAAAGAGATCTACGTTTGTGCTAAGAACGGTAGCCCTGATCCAGATGCTAACCTAGCACTTCGCCGTCTTATTGAAAAAGCGAAGAAAGATCAGGTGCCAAGCCACGTTATCGAAAAAGCAATTGATAAGGCTAAAGGTGGCGGCGGTGAAGATTACTCAACAGCACGTTACGAAGGTTTTGGTCCTGGCAACTGCATGGTTATCGTTGACTGTCTAACTGACAACAACAACCGTACTTTCATGGACGTTCGCCAAGCATTCGTTAAAAACAATGCAAAAATTGGTAGCCCAGGTACTGTTGGCCACATGTTTGAACACCAAGCAGTATTTGAATTCAAAGGCACAGATGAAGAAGCTGTTCTTGAGAATCTAATGATGGAAGATGCTGATGTTACTGACATCACATGTGAAGATGGCGTGATCACTGTTTACGCTCCTCACACAGAATTCTTCAAAATCAAAAATGCACTTGCAGCAACAATGCCAGAAGTAACATTAGATGTTGAAGAAATTTCTTTCGTTCCACAGACAATGACTGAATTGGCTGGCGACGACATCGCAATGTTCGAGAAATTCCTTGATGCATTGAATGATTGTGATGACGTACAAAACGTTTACCACAATGCAGAAATGGCTGACTAATATTTAGTTTGCTGTTGATATAAAAAAGGTCACCTAATGGTGACCTTTTTTGTTTCTGCTGAATTATTACTCTTGGCTTAACGACTTGCCTTTCGTGATCGTGACATTAACCAAAATGCTAAAGCACCAAAACCTAATGCTTGTAACCATAATTGCTGCCACCAGCCAATCATTTGAGCAAAGGTTGCGCCCATCTGATTTAATCCAAGAAAACCATTAATAGCAGCCGTTGACGGTGCTAACTGGGTTAACTCTCGTAGTAATGTTGGCAATTCAGAGGTTGGCCAAATAAAGCCTGCAGTAAACACCAGAGGTAATGAGCTTAATAACACCACCAGCGTGACTAACTCAGAACGTGGAATCAACTGCCCTAATACCATTCCCAACATGATTACCGCTAATAAAAAGGCAATCGTCATGGAAAGGAGATCAGGAATAGATGCCAGTCGATTTACTCCATAATAGGTAAAGGTAAAACCAAAATAGTATGCGGCTAAAACCAAATAAATCACGACAAAGATAAAGGCTCTTACTGCCATAATCATCCATACTGGATATTCAGCCCAGTAGCCACTTTTACCTGCCGCTCGTGCTTCATTTTCTGATGCACCTACCATCCCGACACCAATTAGCAACGTCTGATGTAAGATCAATACAAATACCGCGGGCACTACGTAGTTGATATACCCCATGGTCACATTAAACACCGGACGCATGTTTAACTTCATAGCACTGTACTGTTCGGTCGCTTGAACGAAGTTATCACCCTTTAAAACAAGATGGTTTATCTTCGCCTTTACACCTAAATCAGCACCTGCAGCGCTTAATCCTTCTACAATGGTACCGTATACCAAGAACAACGCCGCATTACCTGAATATGCTAGTGTTGGGCTAGTCCCTAACATCACATCTTTGTAGAAATCATGAGGGATCACTAAAATCCCTTCGACTTGACGATCAAGTAACGCTTGTTTAGCCGCATCAATACTACCTAGATGTTGAGTAATATGAACCTGTGGTGTGGCATCAGCCATACGGATCAATTCGCGACTCATCTGAGTTTGATCAAGATCGACTACGGCAACTTTCTGATCACGAGGAAGCTCATTGGTATACGGTAGTGGGTATAAAAAAGAGTAGAAAACAACACCGCCAAACACCGTAAATACCAACGAAACGTTCGTAAAAATGGCTTTTAACTCATGCTTAAATAAACTTAACCAGCTCATTTATGCTTCCCCTTTCGCAATTGGGTGATTGCTCAACGCCTTTCGGCGGTGAACTAACATCAGTACCACAGCCATCACAAGAGCCACCATAAAGCACGCCAAAATAAACAATTGATGTGCAGCTTGATACCACCCCGTCCCATAATCAACTTGCTGTAATTGCACTTCAATATAATGGCTTACAGGTAATAAGCTACGCCACATTTTTGCAATCACAGGCATATCAGTCGCTGGGAAAGTGATCCCCATAAAAGCAAAGGCAGGTGCAGTAAATGCCGCGACGAAACTCATTGCTCGCGGTACTTCCATCGCAAGGAAATAGATAAAAGCCCCCATGCTCTGACACGCCAGCACCATCAATAATTGCGCGACAATCAAAATATGCCAGTCACCATGCATCGGCCAATCCAGAGCTACGTACATCCACCACAAGAACAGCAACCCTTGGATAAGGAATAACCCCGTATAAGCGGCTAACTTACCTATTAACTTAGAAACAGGTGACGTTTGTAACCACTTCCATAGTCCTTGTGTTCTCGCTTCATGGGCAATAGCTAACACCGTTGTTGCCACAATCAAGATCTGCCAGATAGACGGGATAATGGCAGAAACCAAAAACTGTCCATAATGACTATTACTGTTAAATAGCGGTGTAATTTGCCCACGAATAGGAACGGCTTGTCCCATCGCTTGCAACGGCACTGGTGCCCCTGTCGCCATATTCTTAACGGTTTCAACCCCTGCATTGAATGTACCTTCAGCAAGTAACATTGCAGAGTTGATCAATTTACCTATTAAAATAAATTGCCCATTATAAAACGTGGTGATCTGTGGCGAAAAACCAAGCTTTGTGTCTTTTTCAAAATTATCTGGGATCACCACCATGGCATAAATTTCATTAGCACGCATCGCTTCACTGCCCTGATCTGGGCTCGTGAATTGACGTGTCACAGCCATTGTCGGACTGGCATCCACATAACGAGTAAAATGACGAGACAACTGGCTATGATCAAGATCGACAACACCAACAGGTAAGTTATGCGCTATACCCGTAGAAAAAATAGCCCACATAGTGAGAAATAACACCGCAGGTAACCACAGTGTTAATGCTCGTAACCAGCCATCTTTCCATATGTTTCGCCATTCTTGCTTCACATACTGAAAGCTATTCATATTACTGCTCTACAATCACGCTCATGCCTACGCGCAAGCCATCAATCGGTTGTGTTGGACGAGCTTCCACTTCAAACGTACGCATATCAAAGCCTTTCGCCGTATCAGTTGCACGCCACGTAGCAAAATCACCCATTACCGCAACGTGTGTTACTTTAAATAAATAGGTTTTATCACCTAATGCAGGAATAGTTACGCTAAACTCTTTACCTTCTTGGTAATCTTTTAGCTTATCTTCTCGCACATTAAAGACAGCCCACGCATCGTTAATATCAATAATATTCACTACAGGGAAACCTTGTGGTGCTAGTTCACCATCGTGCAGCAGCACTTGTGAAACTTCCCCTTCATGCCAGCTAGAGATCTTGGTGTCAGCAACATACGCTTCCACTTCAGCCACTGCCCCAGCAGCCATTTTCACTTTCTCTTTTGCTGCACGTTTAGTCTCTACGCGTGCACCTTCTTTAGCCATCTCATACATCTGGTATGCTGCGCTTTCGGTATATTGTGCCGCTTGCCATTGTGTGAAAGCTTCATCGCGTTTTTGCTCTGCAATCACGCCATCTTTATAAAGGTTATTGACACGTACATAAGTCGTTTTCATCAATTTCGCCGCCGCCGTAGCTTTACGCCACTGATCTTCCGCAGCTGCAATTTGCTGACGTCGCGCACCTTTTTCAGCTTCTTCTGCCAACGCACCAGCCGCTTGCTCACCCGCTTTTGCTTGTTCTAACTTGGCATCAATTTCCGGACTTAAAATGGTAAAAATAAGTTGTCCCGGTTTAACTTCATCGCCTTTACGAACAAGTACTTGATCAATACGCCCCGGTACTTTTGAAGAAATATTATATTGCTGCGCTTCAATCTGACCTTGCATACGTTCAGGCTGAGGCTGGTAAGCATGCCAGAAGGTGTAACCCAACCAACCCACAACAGCAATTACAGGAACCGCTACTGCTATAGACTTCAACTTACTCATGACAATTAAACCTCTATACCTTGATATTTCTGATAATTATTGAAGGTGTTCATTTCACCGCTTACCGCCAGTAAACGAGTTAAACACATAACATATTGATAGGCCGCAGCAAGTCGCTGGGTTTTAACAGCGGATAAATACAATTCAGCGTCAACCACATCAAGTGATGTTGATAACCCTTGGCTAAACGCTTTTTCACGTAGGCGAATATTTTCTTTTGCTAATGCAAGACTCGATTGTAAACCGTTATATTCTTCTACTGCTTGATTAGCTTCTCGATAGGTTTTCTCAACTAACACAGTCAGATCTTGCTCAGCTTGCGCACGTAAATGATTCACTTGTGTCACCATCGAATGCGCCGCTTTTACCTTGCCTGAACGACCAGAACTGTCGATAAGCGGGACACTAACACCAATACCTACCGCCCAATCAGGTGCCATTTTAGCGGCAAGAGAATCGCTTTCGTACAGATTATAATCACCGTACAAATACACCTCTGGGTAATATTTACCTTTCTCTACATCGATTAAGCCATCTGCCTGCTTACGCTTAGCATCCAAAATATGTAAACCAGGATAACTTGCTAACGTTTTATTTATAAACGCCGACATGGGAGGTAAAGAACTATTAATAAACAGATTGGTAGTAGGTACTGTGGTACTCGATTGCTGTAGTAGTCTTGTTAGCGCAACTTGCGCAATTTCTAAATCACGCACTGATTTTTGTGCGTCAACTTTTGCTTTATCGTAAGCCGCTTCTGCTTGTAGACGTTCAACTTTTGCAATTTGACCTTGTTGCTCAAGTTTAAGCGCATGCTCATAATGACGTTTTAGCCCTGCTTCAACCTCTTTACGTGTTTCGACAACATTTTTTGCTAAAACAACGCCAAAGTAAAAGCGGGATAAATCTTCAAACTTGGCCTGTTGCATCATGGCAAGTATGTATTTCGCTTCTTCTGTTTGCCCTTTAGCAATATCTTGTGCCGCACTAATACGACCACCAGTGAAAATAGGCCAAATAGCACGAACAGAACTGGTTAGCACATCACGATCCGCAATCGTAGATGTCAGTGCAGAATTAATATCTAGGCCTGTTACTTTAGTAAGATCGGCAATAATTTTTGTTAGTTCTTGACCAGCTGCGGTGGATGATGCTGGCATACTGCCAAATAAATCTGAAGGTGACAGTTTTACATCTTGATCCAAACGGGTGTAATTGGCACCAATTGTCACAGTTGGCAAATATAAGTCACTTGCCGCATCTTGCATGTGCTCAGCTTGCTCAACACTTGAACGTCCGGCCGCCAAACCATCATTCTTTGTCACGACAGTATGCCACGCATCACTGAACGCTATTGGTGATGCATAAATACTCGGCGTGATCACTAGCAAAGCGATAGCCAGTGGTTTAACCATAAATGGTTTTATTCTCATAAGGTAACCCTTTGATACCAGTTCTTCTTAATGCTTTTTTCATTCTAGAGCAATAACTCTAAAATAAAACAATTTTTTATGTATAGAGCCATCTTGCTTTAACGATAAACCGTATAAATATTATTAAGATAAGGTTAATAATAACAGCATACTCTTTTTGCGTTATGTTATTACTAAAGATATAAAAAAACCCACTGCAAAGCGGGTTTAATATGGGATCACATCATAGTATTTATTTAAAAAATACCCAAATAATGATCTATCGAGCTAAACGAATTAACGAGCGCCCTAATAAGCGTTCTAATTCATCAATACTTTGCTGACCATAACGCTGCTCACAAAGAGTAAACAAGCGTTCAATTCCACGGTGTGCAAACTCATGCGATGTTTCTGCAGAAGAAATATGATGGAAGAGTAAGCGTAAAATAGCACGGAATTTTTCATCATCAAGCGCAACAGACCAACTTGCAGAAAATGCTGCTAAATCGCCTGTTAAATCAAGCTTATCAACAAACAGTTGATAGATACGCCCATCAAGTGCGTGCGCAAAGTCTTGTTTCTTTGGGAAGTGATGGCTAATACCAGTACGAGAGATCCCTGTTTGATTACTCAACGTGGTGTATGACATTTTGTCGTAACCCAAGGTAAGAATTTGATCAATTACAGCATCCATAATCGTTTGGATGGTTATCTCTGTATCTTCTTTACTACGCTTTGGCATAATGAGTTGACTCTATTATAATCATTTTATGCAACAGTACGATTTCAATAATTATCCTTCATTGAAATCAGTGGCTAGTATTAGTATTACAAAATGTTATTCCCTTAACTAGCGCTAACTCATATTTTTAGCGACATCATGTTGTATCTGGTTAAAAAGCGCCAAATCAAATGTAATTATTTACTTCACAAGCCATTTTATAAATAGAACCTTTCGCCAATTATCGACCAAACTTTCTCGCTTGTTGTTCAATATTACGATAAAGGATCTGGGTCCAGAACGGTTGATTCACTGACGCCAGCAGCTTCCCTTTTTTCGGATCATGTGGGCTAATAACCACCTCGATATTATCTAGCCCTGTTCTCTGAGCGAGTAAAAATAGCTCTTCAATACTATAGTCGCCCATGGCTAAACAGCCCGTTGATGCTTGTTTACCATGAATGAAAATATTACTACCAGGAGACGTTCTGCCTTCTAATTTTGCATATTTACGATCAAAAGCATTCGGGTAATCTAGCTTCATCGAAAGGTGAAAGCGACTATTGGGATTCAATAAAGAAACACGATAAATACCTTCAGGAACTTGTTTATCACCTTCCCGTAGTTTAGGTCCTTTTTTACCGCTTATTTTCTCGATATTGTAACGCTTAACGTAAGACCACTTACCTTTCTCTTCTGCCCAAAGTTCTACTGACATTTCTTCTTTCATCGCAAAGAGTGCAATATTTTGGGGAGGGTAAGATAAACCTGCTTGTTCAAAATAACGCTTAATCCGTGGCTCAACGAAAGGAGAGTAACGCTTCATTACATCATCAACGGTTCGTGTACCTGCGGGAGGGTAAGTTGAATACGAATAGGCTGCTTGAGCATCAGTAACAGCGGTGAACATAACCAATAATGGCAATAACGCTTTTTTAAACACAAAACCCTCGGTACTTGCAGTGTCATCTTTGGAAATAAACGAAATCAGTAACAGATATCATCAAAAGTAGGCGCTAGTGTACTGGCGTTTTGCCGTGGCGCAACCGATAGTGTGGACATTTTTACAACAAAATATTGCACATTATTTACACTTCTAGATAAGTCATTAAAATACCTATCGCTATTTCGTTAATTGGCATTCACACCACACAAGGTACAATAGGGAAAATACTATTCATATAATTAGGTATACAGATTTTGCATACGTTAGAACAACTACGCTCTGGTGAACTGGCGCATATTTCCCGACTAAAAATTTCGCAGCAATTAACCACATTTCCTCTCGAAATTCTTTCGCTAGCAGATAGTTTGGAAATCCTAGATTTAACGGATAACAAACTGAGCCAGTTACCTGACGACTTTGCCAAGCTAACCAAGCTACGCATTGTGTTTATGTCAAATAACTGCTTTACCGAGTTACCGAAGATCTTAGGGGCTTGCCCAAACTTAGAAATGATCGGTTTTAAATCAAACCAGATCACTACCGTTGATGAAACATCGTTACCTCAAAAACTGCGGTGGCTGATTTTAACCGATAATAACATCGCTCAATTACCACAAAGTTTAGGATTACGCCCTCGCCTACAGAAACTTGCATTAGCAGGTAATCAACTCACAGAATTGCCAACCACAATGGATCAACTACATAATTTAGAGTTGATCCGTTTATCTGCTAACCGCTTACAAACATTTCCAACTCAACTGCTTAATTTGCCAAAACTCGCGTGGCTGGCCTTTTCTGGTAATGATTTTAATCGCCATCAGCAAGTAAAGAATACATTGCCTGAAGTTGTACCGAATGATTACACGTTACAAGAAGTGCTAGGGCAAGGCGCATCTGGCGTTATTTCATTAGCCGAATGGAAAAATAATACCCATCAACTGGCAGCAGATATCGCAGTTAAAGTTTTTAAAGGTGAGGTGACGTCTGACGGTTACCCGCAAGATGAATTAAACGCTTGTCTCAAAACAGGTCGTCACCCAAACCTTGTACAATCATTAGCACACGTTACAGATCCTAAACATTTAGCGCTAGTCATGGCATTAATCCCTGCACACTTTAAAAACTTAGGCTTACCACCAACGTTTGAAACCTGTACGCGCGATACCTTTCCTAACGGCTTTACGTTAACCATTGAGCAAATCACAAAAATAGTGTCACAAATGACAAACGTGATTGAACATATGCAAAACCAAGGTGTGGCTCATGGTGATATTTATGCCCATAACGTCCTCTTTGATGAGCATGCCAATATTCTGGTTGGTGATTTTGGTGCAGCTTCCATTTACGATGATTTGCCTCCAGAAATACAGCAACAAATCAAAACCATAGAAAACCGAGCATTAGGTTATTTCATTGAGGATTTACTCAGTATTAGTGAATCACAAGATCGCACTTCATCGAGTTATCAAACACTCAGCCAACAGGCGCATAATTACATTCAGTCGTAATCCCTTTGAGCGACAATGAAAGCTCTTTTTTATTGTCGCCTTTATCAATAACAAAGCAAACATGATCGTGGTAACAAATCTGATACAAAGTCATTAATTTATTCTATGGAGGATCCGATTTAATTTCATACAAGTGTTTTAAATAATTGATTGATTTTATACTAATAAATGCCCGATTCCGTCACCCTATCTTCACATATCGCCTCTTTATCTTACTGATTTTCCTTACGCAACACCTTGACTAGCACCTAAAATACGCTTTAAATTTAACATTATAATAACAAACGATGTCATCGAACGATTTCATCCTTGTAGCAAACCATTTAAGGGAAATTAATATGGCTCAACTGCTACCCAATGACATGATCCTACAATGGGCAGAAGAACGTCCTACAGATATCTATCTTCGTCAAATTATAAACCGTGAATTTGTTGACTACACCTATGCAGATGTTGCTGATAAGGCATTGCGCCTAGTCAGTGCCTTTCGTGCGCTAGGGATCCAACCGGGTGAACGTATTGCACTCGTCTCTAAAAACTGTGCGGAATGGTTTATTTGTGATTTAGCCATGATGCTAGGTAGTTA
The DNA here is from genome assembly GCF_002954615.1 of Photobacterium angustum. NCBI lineage: Bacteria > Pseudomonadati > Pseudomonadota > Gammaproteobacteria > Vibrionales > Vibrionaceae > Photobacterium > Photobacterium angustum. Next base: position 107,222 of record NZ_MSCJ01000003.1, read on the forward strand.
TATCAGTGTTCCTATTTTCCCAACCGCTGGGGCTGATACCATTGAGCATTGCATTACTCATAGTGACAGTAAATTAGTGATTATCGGTAAACTTGATAGCCCTGATGCCATTAATAGCGTCACACAAACGTTATCTAATATTCCGACGATTTCTTTTAACTACCCAGGTACACCCGAAGGGCAATATAATTTTTCTACTCTGATTGAACAACATGCACCAAGCAATGAACGTCCAGCACATACTGATGATGAATTAATGTCGATTGTTTATACATCAGGTACATCTGGGCTTCCTAAAGGCGCGATGCTGACTTATGGTGCTTTCGCTTGGGCATCACATCAAATAATCAATCATATTGGATTAGGTAAAACAGAGCGGTTATTTTCTTATCTCCCACTCGCACACATTACTGAGCGGGTTTACATTTTTGGTTCATCCATTATGTCTGGTCTTCAAGTGGCATTTCCTGAGTCTCTTGATACCTTTATCGATGATGTAAAAATGCACCGCCCTACTATTTTTGTTTCTGTCCCGCGTTTATGGACGCTTTTCCAACAACGAATTCAAGAAAAACTACCACCAGCCAAACTGAATCTGTTACTTAAAATTCCATTTATTTCTGGCTTGATAAAGCGGAAGCTCGCTGATGGTTTAGGGCTTAACGAAGCGCGAGTATTAGGCTGTGGTTCTGCTCCCGTTTCTGCGGGTTTATTACGTTGGTATGAAAGTATTGGCCTCAATATCACCGAAGCTTGGGGTATGACAGAATCTTTTGCCTATAGCACATTAAATCATCCATACCGTAGTGACAAAGTCGGTAGTGTTGGTAATGCAGGCCCAGGCGTTGAACTGAAAATTGCCGCAGATGATGAGATATTAGTACGTAGTAAAGGCTTATTTGCCGGTTATTACAATAATGATGCTGCAACCAAAGAAAGCTTTGATAGCGAAGGCTGGTTACATACCGGTGATATCGGTTTTATTGATGAAGATGGTTACCTCACCATCCAAGGTCGTAAGAAAGATACCTTCAAAACGGCTAAAGGGAAATTCGTCTCGCCCGTACCGATTGAGAAACGTCTGTTTGAACTTAGTAACGTAGAGATGATGTGTTTAGTCGGCTCTGGAATGCCAGCCCCTATTTTATTAGCACTCCCGCATCACTTCCCTAACTTTGATCGTAAACGTTACGAGAAACGCGTTCATCATGTAATAGAAACGATTAATCGCGAGCTAGAGTCTCACGCAAAGATCAAAGGTGTGTTAATGATCAAAGAGCCTTGGTCAATTGAGAATGGTATTTTAACACCAACCCTAAAAATTAAACGCCATGTACTCGAGCAAAAATACTCGGATATTGGACATGATTGGCCTAGCGATACATTGGTACGCTGGGAAGAATAAATTTATATAGAATAGAGTAACAAAAGCCTGATAACGCCTTCCAGCATTAAGTTATCAGGCTTTTTTCTTACTCGTTAAGAAATGACTTAAATAGTTAGCGCTAGTTTTCATCTCCTCGCTAGCGTTATTTTCAATCTAATGAGCACATTCCTTAATCCTCTTTTGTTGCTTATTAAATAGCGAAAACAATTGCCATTATTTCTTATTAAACACGCGAACTTTGTACAATTTAATTTACAGTATCAATAACTTAGCTGCAAAATTGTCACTTGCACTGATAAAGAAAATATTTATCATACAAATATCTTTTTTGTTCTATTAATAATTAAGGATTTACAATGGCTAAGGGCGATATGAAAACATGTAAAGGCAAACGTCGTGCACACTCACATGGTAATGCACGTTTAACGACAGAAGGTCAACGAAAGCATCATCAAGCATAATTTGACCTTAATCGATCTTGCTAATACTCCGAAAACTAAGTCCAGTAATCTATGTCTGGACTTAGTTTTTCTGATCGTGTTTATTTATACCATCGTTTTCCATAAGCTAAAGAATAATCAGGTTGATCGATTCCACTTGCCATCTTCTCATCATCTTGTAATGGGCCAATAACCGTTTTATAAGGAATAATTCCTGCCCAAACGGATAAATCCATATCTCGTTCATCATCATTCACACCATTACAGCCAATTTTTACTGACGCCTCTGTTAATGGCATCACGAGTAATTCCGTCGCAGTAAGTTCTTTTTCATTACCTTGTCGTACACATTCACTTCGTCCCGGTGCGATTTGCTCAATAAAGTGGTTCAGTAACGCATTTTTATATTGGTTATCATCAATAGTATCAAACTGTCCAAAGACCATTGCTGAGCGATAATGGGCACTGTGATGAAATGCAGAGCGTGCAAGTACCCAACCATCAAATAACGTAAATGTTAAACAACAAGATTTCCCCTTTTTTAACGCGCGAATTAAACGGCTATTTTTAGCTCCATGGACATAGATATTATTATCAACTCGCCATACCAACATCGGAATAACAATAGGTTGCTCATTTTGCTCAATAGCAATATGTGCAAGTAAGCTTTCGTCAATTATTTGATAGAGCTTTTCTGTCTCGAAAACGGCTTTATTCGGATTTTTCTTTATCGTCGTTCTATCTGTGCTTGATAACATCGCAATCTCTCCTATTGATCCACAATCACACTTCCTTCTGATAGACATAACATCAAACTTTGGTACTGTATGTAAGAGCCAGTTTTGAATAGTGGATGGATCCAGTTTGACTTTAATTGATACCGGAGATTTAACCCTTTGCCATCATCAAGGCTCGCGCCAGCAGAGTTTGTTTAATGCTATTCGCGATAAAATCACCCAAGGATATTGGCCGAAGAACAGTAAGTTGCCATCAACTCGTCATCTAGCACAAATACTCGATGTCAGTCGTAATACGATTATTGCCACATACGACCAACTTGTTGCTGAAGGTTATATTCGTAGCCAAGCAGGTAGCGGTTTTTATGTCGCAGCCACCCTACCAGATCATTACCTCACGACAACGAGCAGTGAAGATTCATTTAAACACCCCACAATCAAACAACAAATAATGCCTTTGCTCCTGGCGTGCCAGATCTTGTCGCATTTCCTAGAAAAAAGTGGCAACGTCTTTATCAACAACAGTTTGATAGAACACAGTTTCTTGGTTGTAACGATCTACAAGGTGAGTGGGAGTTTAGAGAAGTATTAACGCATTACTTGAAAACATCACGCTCTGTCGATGTCACCGCCGATAGGATCATTTCGACATCGGGGGCACAACAAGCATTAATCATGGCAATAATGGCGAGCACTCAGCCTAACGACATAGTCCTTGTTGAAAATCCCGGTTATGCTCAAATGCGTAAAGTGGTCAACTTATGCAATGTAAAAATAGCGCCGCTTTCAGTGACTCCATTCGATGGAATTAACCTTCAACAGTTATCGAAAACAAAAGCTAAAGCCATTTACATTACCCCCAGTAACCAATATCCATTAGGCACAACACTTAATATCTCTCAACGGATCCAATTACTTAAATGGGCAAGCCAACATAATGTGACCATTATTGAAGATGATTACGACAGTGAATTTCAATATGCTCATCGCCCTTACCCTTCCTTACAAGGACTTGCAGCTCAAACCAATATCAATGTGAATATCATCTATATTGGTACTTTTAGTAAAGTGATGTGCAACAGTATTCGTCTTGGTTATATGGTCGTCCCTCAAGCTCTTCTTCCTCGTTACCTTGAGATAAAAGATGCTCTCAGCGGTGAAACGCAAGCCCAGCTTCAATTAGCAATGACGGAGTTTATTCATGACGGCCACTTGCTTCGTCACATTCGGAAAATGCGCCGGCTATACCAAGCAAAACGTCAACAAATGATCCAAAGTATTAAAGACAGTTTTGCCCAGCAATGGGAAGTGATCAGTCAAGCTGCGGGGCTTCATATTACCGTAAGATGGCACCAGAACGTCTGTGAAAAACAATTTTGTGAAGAGGCTTTTCAGCACAATATTATTGTACGACCACTGAGTTATTATGAACTGCCGAATACTATTCGAAACTGGCAGGGTATTGTACTTGGCTTTGGTAATACCTCCATTGATGACATGCCAGTATTGATTGAGAACTTGAAAACTTGCTTCAACCACCTGTTAACGGAAAACAGACATGATGAATATTTTTAGTCAATTACCCGCTAAACTTGATAATGAAGAGTTTACCGACTTACTTAAAACCGATTCGGTACGAATAGAGCGCATTGTCTCGCAAGGACATATAACACCAGTAGATGAATGGTACGATCAATCTGAAAATGAATGGGTTATCGTATTAGAAGGAAGAGCTGAAGTCAGTTTTACCAATGGTGAAATTAAACGTTTAGAAAAAGGCGATCACCTTTATATTCCAGCTCACCAAAAGCACCGCGTAAGTTGGACAGAACCAAATATACTGACGATTTGGTTAGCGGTATTTTTTAATTAACAAGATCACCACGCTAAGACAGCATTATGTTAGCGAAAAGCAGTGCGGACATTCCAGCGGAACTCTTAAAGTGGCATAGTTAATCTTTTGGTGAGATACCACCTCCCATATTCCTCTCGACTTATTTACTAAATAGTAAATATTGCCATCATATATACCTTTACACGACTCCTGATTTCCTCGGTATTCAATTCTCCCAACAACATTAATATGACTTTCATCAATATGTTCAAAGTGAGATATTTCCAAACCAATAATACGATTAAAATCAGACTGCTTATAAAACCATTGATAACCAACCGATATACCCTTACTTTCAAATCTTTCTTTAAAATCATCATCAGGATAACCATCAAACAACATCAATAAAAATTCTTTATTATTTATACTTCCATCATCACAACCTCGTTCCATCTGATAAAGAAAAACAGCCTCAGAGATATCTAAAGCTTCACTAATTGATATTTTTGATATTTCAAACTTCCCTTCTGGTTTAATTGGATGCCAATTGATAGAAAAAATTACACACCAAAAAACCAGTGGAACAACCACCTTCCACAATATACTATCCAAGCCCCCCCCTTATTAACCTAGTCACGTTTTACTTAAAAGCATCAATAAAGCCTCATCCAGGCTTTATTTACGGAAATTAATGATAAACCTCAAAAATACTATCTGTTTTACTGGTGACAATAACACTCCTTAAAAATATCACGGCAAATTTTCTGCCACCATAACTCTGCATAAGTCTCTTCTTTACTAATTAATTCAGAGTGACTTCCCAACTCTGTTACCTGCCCATCTTCCAGTACCAAAATACGATCGGCGTTTTTAATAGAATTTAAGCGATGAGCGATACTAATCCCCGTTCTGCCTTGGCAGACATCATAGAAAGCGGATAAAGTAAAATAAATAAATAAAAAGGGGCCAATTATCAAAGACTGTTACAAAGCTTGACTCCTTTCTTTCACTAACCATCATATCCGGAGTGATAAACCACATTCCAACAAAAAGGGAAATAAATACCACATAAAACAACATTTATTAAGGTAACGTTAGTGATTTTTCCTTTTGTGCATTTGTGCATTTGTGCATTTGTACATTTGTACACCACCAAACACCAAAACAGAGCGGAAGCGTAAACAAATAGAATAGGAATAAAAAAGAGAGGATTTCAGCATTGTTTGAATAAGTCTTTAAGTTATTAAAAATAGCCAAATCAAGATCAATTTCAACACCGATAATTTAAGTATATACAACAAAAAAATACAGATAACCAACTGCCAATAAAGACAACAAGCTATCCTAATAGTTTAGTTTTTTATCATTAAAAAATCATTCAACCCAAAATATTGTTAGAACAAAAATATGATGAAATATTAAATAATCACATTTTTAGCCAACAAGTAAAATACAGTAGTTTTAACTGTTCGAGTGAGTGCAACATTAAATAGGTTTAGATACTATATATTTCAAAAAATTTAATATCATGTCACGATTCATGGTTACTACTACAATTAAGAAGAACAGTTCAACCTTATCTAATACACATTTCAAAGGCTCTGTTCAGGCTTTAAGTTCAAATGTATAACTAATTGCTTTCTATAATGACTTTAATTTCGTACGTCTTATTTTTCTTCAAAGGCTTAATACCGTAATCAGCCAGATCAACACAGATGCTGAACAGACCCCATTTCAAAACTATGTCTTCTGCAACCACAATCCTGAATAAATACCTTCGGTGATATTTATTTCAAAATGACTTCCTTGCTCGGTTACCAGCCGTTTTCCAGAACCAGAATACGATCAGCATTTTTAATGGTATTTTCTCGGTGAGCGATATGCTACCCCTGACAACCAGAGAGTATTGATCCTCGCTCTCCTACCTGAGTCCCCCCCCCTCTAGAAGTTGCTCAATAAATGACAAAGCGCCAGTATGTTCTTCCGTTCGCACACCTATCTGTAGTGAAACAAGATAGTAAATAACGGAAGTCAAATGTCGACTAAAACATCCGATGTATTAGTTGTTCACGGCATATTTTTGATACGAACAGAGAAAGGGATTTCATACTGAAATTTGTAAATGGTTACTTTCGCAAAACAATAGACACAAAAAAGCCCCGTCATTTCTGACGAGGCTTCGTTGTTTTGGCGGAGCGGACGGGACTCGAACCCGCGACCCCCGGCGTGACAGGCCGGTATTCTAACCAACTGAACTACCGCTCCAATTCTTTATGAAACCCGATAAATCGAATCTCTAGAATATGGCGGAGAGATAGGGATTTGAACCCTAGATACGCTATAAACGTATGCCGGTTTTCAAGACCGGTGCTTTCAACCACTCAGCCATCTCTCCGTAAGTGCGGCGAATAATACCTAGCAATCACTCAGCTGTAAAGCCTATTTTTAAACAAATTCACCATTCGTTTGAAAAACAGGCTTTAGCGCGCGTTTTTACTTAAATATCATCCGCAAAAATTTTTAATTTTATTTATCCTGCTAATTTTTCAGCATTAATCTGTGCTTCAAGTTTTTCTCGACCTTGAGGCGTTATACGTAAACATTCTTCAAATTGACTAAAACGCTGACTTTCAATCTGATAATAAGCCGCCAGTAAATCAGGTTCTATCCCGACTCGCTGACGCGCTTCTTTTAAACTTAAATCCATTAGTTCTGCACAATTAATGGTATCTAATGGCTGACAGTCAGAAACGTATCCAAGATGCGCCGCTTTCTTAAATACAGTAATATCATCATCAGAAAATTTATACGGCCCTGGGTATAAATATTTAGCAGCAAACGCGTACATCTTCTTTTCTGCCGTTGACATTCGATTTGATGATCCCATCGTAAAACCAATAACAAATGCCTCATCTTTCGGTAGCATTCCCCGCCCTAATAAAAGGTGAATAACATCATGATCTTCTAAGCTAACAGCGCCATTAAATAAATTGATCCAAGGGATATCAAACTTAGGATTCTCAATTAATCTCACAATCAACGGTATATCTGCGCTGCCAGCAGCCACTGGAGCTTGAGTCGCTAAACATTCTCTAATGGTGGCATTTTCTTCTTCTAACGGTACGTACCATTTTTTCCAATGCGTGCCGTTTGCTGGTAGTAAGTTTTTCTTGATTCCATTTTCCATCTTAAATTCCTTTTCAAAGATTAAAGTTCAATTAACTGAGACAAATTCTGTTGAATGTCTTTGCCCTTTTCAGCATCTTTAATACGGCTTTCCATTTGCTCGGTTAATTGATCCATTTCTAAAATAGATTGCGCCATTTGCGGTAAAGCTTTAACTCGATACTGGCTAATATCATTTAATGCAGCATTAATATTTGAAAAGGCTTGTTTTAACTTACTGATATCTAATTGGCTCTCAGAAGCTTGTTTTTGGATACTGACCCCTTGATCTCGAAGTTGCTCACTGGTTTGTAATATCAGATCATTAGTAGTGTCATTAACAGCTTGGGTCGCATCTAATAGTTTTTTCTGATGTTGAAGTGCAATCGACATGACTGACGCTGTTTCAAGCGCAGATACCGTCACATTTATCGCGCGATCAACACCTCGAATAAGCTCGCGGTTATTTTGCATGATAACTTCAGTGGTAATCACCGCTTGCTGATTAACAGCCAATGTTTGCTGCAAATCCATCACACGCTGACGTAATGGAAATAACACCTGCTCTTGTAAAAACTTAACTTTGGTTTCTGTATTTTGGGCTGTCTCGATTGTTTGATTTACTTTCTCATCAAGCAATTGACCAAAACGAACATAATCTTCAAGCAGAAATGTTAACTCACGATAACGAATTTGATCGGCTTCAAGCGTGATATTGTCACGTTGTAATTGTGCTTGACCGCCTCTAAGCGATTGCACAATATCCTTAATCACCCCTTCTGCCGTTTGATAACGTGAAAACCATTTCGCTATAGGGGTTCCAACAAAAGGAAGAAAGCTGAGTAAACGTCGTATCGTGCCCATGGTAAAGTCAGTACGATTGGGGTTAACCGCATTCACTTGTTGTTGCAAGTCTAATAAGCTTTTTGCTGTTCCACCACCATCTTGAGCATCATCAACTAACGTATGCAATGGGGTTTTCAATAACTGGCTACATTGAGCTAACTGACGACAACTATCTTCACCTAAAGAGGTCATCAAGTTTGTCATGTCTCGTTGCTGCGTTAAATCACGTTCGCCGATAGCTAATAACATTGAAACGGTTTCTTCTACTTTCGTACTGATTTTATCGTGAGTTTCAGGAACTGATACTGGAATATCTAAGGCTTGTTTTACCGTATCAGGCGTCGCTACTATAAGAGTCGTATTTTCCTGTGCCATTGTTCATCCTTAACGAGTACTGTATTTTTGTGCGCGCTGTGCAAGTAGACGTAACTCTTCCATTGCCGTTTCTAATTCCATTCCTTGCTGCGATGAAAGAAGCGATATTTGAGAAAGTTGCGTTGTGACACGATCAAGCTCTGTCATTGCTTGTTCGTTTTCGATTAATACGGTTGTGATATGCTGATGAGCATCTTTATAGATAACAATTCGATGCTGCAAAGCATCTATTTTTTGTTCTAATAAGATTTGAGGCGATGTGATTTGTGTTAATTGGCAATTAAGATCACTGAGTTGCTGTTGAATATAGTCAATATCAATACCTGAGACGGCTTTAGTATTTACAATCACTGTCTGCAAATTATCTAACGCTCCAACAAAGACCGCTTCAGCCATTGTGATATAGCGTGAATACGCTAATTCGTCCTTATTTAAGACCCTATCTAATACCTGCTGGAACGCATTGAATTTTAAACCTAATTGATCAACTTGCTTTAGCGCATCTTGCTGTTTTATTTGGCTTAGCTCTTGCTTTAAATCAACCAGCGTTTGCTCTCGTTGTTGTAATAAACTGCGATGATACTTCTCAACAATAGCCTTAGCATGAGAATTATAATTAACCTTATATCCCCACAGTAATTTACTAAAGCATAATGCAGTAGCTGCAATCGTGACTCCCCAGCTCAATAACTCACCAGAGAACAATAAGCTATATACGGCTCCAATCGCGCCCACCACACCACTATATATAACAATCGGGTGTTGAATACTGTTTGAAATTACCTGATTTTTAATAGCTTGAGGCGACAGAATATCCAATCTACTTCCTTTTAATAAGTTTCACTCATCAACGCAATTTCAACGCGCATTAATCTATTGGCATAACGGCGCTGACTTTCCCCACTTAATTGAATTAATGGTTCATCACTTCCTTTACCAACAGCATGAATACGACTGGCTTCAAAGCCGAGTTGATTAACTAAATAGCTTTTTACTGCCTTTGCGCGTTTGGCTGATAACTCGATATTTAAAGCTTTATCACCACGTAGTCCCGTATGACCTTCAACTAGAATTCGAAAATTCGGGTAATGCGATAAACTTTCAGCAGTAAGATTAAGTTGCTGCTGACCGTTTGGTGTCAGTCGCTCGCTACCACTAGAGAAAATAACTGGACGGGTTTTCAACGTGCCTATTTCACTCATATGTGCCCATTGCTTTGCACTTAATGCAGCAAATACTTCGCTAACTGGCCTGTGTGATGGTTCATTTAAAGCAATATCATTAAGTGTTTGTTGTACAGTTTGAATGGGAGGGGAATGTATTATCCTATAAGGATCATTATTGGGTAACCATTGTTGTGGCGTTGCTGATGTATCATTGATAATTGTAATAGTGCTATCGATGGTATCGAATAGTAACTGGGATTGACTAAACCAAGCAGAGACGTTGTCGTTGAGCCCTATCCATCGTACACCGTTAAGCAACTGCTTAACTTGAGTATTCGGTAAGTCTGTAATACTTTCGAGCTCTTGAACTAATACATTAGGATTATCACGATAATATTTAAGTACCTTAAAATAGGTTGCTAATACGCGATCAAGTATTTCAGGCTTATTTTTAATCACGGCTTTATTGGCAAGAAGTACATCAACAATTAAGTTTTTCGTATCATCAGTACTAATAATGGTTTCAAAATTACCTTCGGCAAGCGCGGTTGACACGTCAGGCTCCCACAATACAGCAACATCTAATTTGCCTTCGATTAATTGTGATAACGCATCGCTTGAGCCAGCAGTCGCAACTCGTTTAACGTTGTTAGATTTAAAAAGATTAAGATCGAAGTGAGAAGATATCGCGCTCAGTAAGTGTTCACTGGGTGAATCATGAGTGTAACCAATCGATAAGGATTTATTCGTTTTCAAATCATTGATCGACGTAACAACATCGGTATTCGCGACAATAGCATCGCCACCATGTGACTCATCAATGACAGCTACGATACTGGCTGGGTAACGGTATACTTTACCAGATGTAATATAAGCATCCACACTTGCAACGGCAAAATCTAATTCACCGTTTGCTATACCTTCCATACGTTGGGAGTAATCAGCGCCATCATCAATACAAGATAAACGATAACCTTCATTGCGTAATAATCGTCGCATTTCTTTAGAGCATAGTGGGTAATAGCCAACCCAGTTATCCATCCCTATTTTTATTACACCTTTGGTATTACGCGCATCCGATGTATCAGCATAAACATGATCATCAATATGGGGCTGTAAAAACTTATAGCTAATTAACCCCATTACCCCTAGCACTAAAATAAAAAGAGCAAACTTACTATGCTTTTGCATATATGACCTTTTTCTTAATTAAAACTAGCGACATCAAACTCTGCAGATTCTGCTAATACATTTTTTAGCCCTGCTAACAGTTTTTCTGGGTTATTAGCCGATTGGTAATAGGTGATCCCTTTTGCATTAAGCGCATGTTGCTCACCAATGCAAAAGCCTATGGTATGAATGGTAACGGGTGAGTCACGGTAGATACGATTAATCGCAGGTTGTGGATTTTCTCCTTGGCTTGCATCACCATCGGTAACAATCACAACGTTATATTCCCCATAACCCAATTGTTTACTGGCTTGACGCTCTAATGCTGCGTAGCTCGAATCTAGAGAGCTTTTTAATGGTGTTGCACCACCAGCTGTTACATCATAAATCGCTTGTTTTAATGTCGCTCGATTATTATTGCCAAGTGGTACACGCAATGACGCATCTTTATTATCAAAAACATATAACCCGACATTGGCTGAATTAGGAATATCGTTAATAAATGTTTGTATTGCTTGCTTTGCCGCGACAATTTTCTTTTGCCCATTACCACAATTAGTATTATCCATCGAACCGCTACCATCAAAAATTAGTAGGTAGTTAGTCGCCAGCCAATTATCGGAAACGAGTGCATTATCATTATTTAATGCTGGCCAATCATTTTTTAATGCGTCAAATCCATATCCACTTGATGCATCTGTTTTGTTTATCTGTGCACTACTGTCTTTTGATCCTGTCGAGTTAACCCCAGAGCTCGGTTTAAAAAACACCACAGCAAAAGCAATAAGGCAGCAAGAATAAATTATAAATCTCATATCATGCCTACTTATAAAGGTTGGAATACATCAGATTCAGCTTCTAACTGAATAATACGAAAGACGACACGCATATTTGATCGCCACTCAGATTCAGTTGCAGGAGCACAAGGTTCATTACCACACATCCCTGTTTTTGGATTACCAAAACCATGACCAACTAAAGCAAACTGACTCGCATCTAAAGCAATGCCTTGATCGGTAGCGTATGTTAATACGCTTTGTTTAACGCTTTGCGCACGCGATAAGCTGATATTGCGGTTGGATTGTTTAATACGGTTTAACACCACACCGGTTTCGCCTTTTTTCTTAGAGCGTAAATATTTCAAAGGATCACTGTGACCTTCAACAGTGATCACCGCACCACCATAAGTAGAGGCCAATTCAATTACACGCTTAAACTCTGTTTGATATAGCGACGAATTAAAGTTGTTTTGATTAGGCTGAAAAGCGACTTCAAAAGAAAACAGTTCGCCATCTGCCAATGAATTCTGTTGCTGTTTCTTTGCAACCACTGAAGCGACACGCTCACTGTTAAAACGTGATTTATTATTAAACTCAATATCAGCACCTAATTGGGTAAAATCCCAATTTGCTAATTGAGGAAGTGAGGAAGCTGACGTTAAACCGAGTCGCTTTAACGTCGTTTGGATTTCTTTACTGACTTTCGTAATATTTCTTGGGTACGCCATGTCACTAAACAATTGCTTATTAGCGTTAATATCTAAATGCTCTGCGTCAGCATAAAGCCCTTTTATATCTTCTATTGCATCGGGAGAATCAAGCAACAGATCAGCAGAATAAGACAATAACGGTGTCAATTTTGCGTTTTGAGCGTTCGCATTATTAAACAAAACCTTCACTTCATCTGTTGCGCTATTTAACGCTTTTACAAAATTCATTACGTCACTGCGATGGCTATTAAAATAATCCGCTCGCACCGCATAAACATCCGCTATCACTCGGTTAGCCGTTTTAGTTGACATTAATATCTTCGCGCCTTTAACCGAATCTTCAGATCCAGTACCTACAGCTCCCCCCGATGTCAGTGCTAACGCATCAGGTAGAATTACAAATACAGCATCGACATCATTTTCATATAGCGCACTGGCTGGGCTATTATTCGTTCCAGTAAGATCGGGCAACCATTTAATGGTGACATCATCAGGTGTTAATCCTGCATCTTTTAATACAGCTCCCATATAATCCACATGCGGACCATACGCTTGAAGCGCAATCGTCTTACCTTTTAAATCTGCCACGGTACGAATAGTTGGTTTAACAACTAAAGCATCACCACCTGATGACCAAGATAATTGATGAATAATAATAGGGGTAACAGAAGGATTGCTGACGAGTAAATCAGAAGCAGCATTAACCATCCCTAATGTTCCGCGAAGGTATGGCGTTTTTCCTGATAGGTAATTCGTGAGCTGATCTGAAAATTTATCATTTCGATTTAATCTAAATTTCAGTCCATAACTAGAAAAAAGAGAATTACTTGAGGTGATCGATTGGCTACCATTCGCATAAATCGTATTAATATCTGCGCCCCAAGTAATCACTGGCAGTTCAAAAGTCTGTTCATTAACTTTTGAAACTGGCGTATTAATAAGTTGGGCAAGTGGTATTGGATTTATATATTGGGGTTTTGCTGCAGCAAACGTTGAAATCAATACAGCCAACAAAAAAAGCCAATACCGAAAATATCTGATCATCAATCCCATTGTTTCCCCCATTACAACAGTCAAAAACGTAACTACGCTTTTTTGAGTAATAGGTACCATACCGGATAAAAAATACGCGTCAGGCTTGTAGCACGAAACATATGCCAATTTGCGATTGAATTCATAGTAATTATATAAACTATTTTTTGACTTTCAGTTTTTCTAGATAACGCGCATTGAATGCTCATTCACTAAAAACAATGAAACTTGCTTATACATATGTATTTTAATGTCATTCATTCACTACCAATGTAATTGTTGTGCGTTTTGTTTGAGTCATGTCCGTATATTGTTAACTCAACGTCAAATCAACCCGCGCAATAAAACACCTTTCAATTCCATGACATTTAGCTTGTGAATGCATCATATTCTCCCCATCAGCAGTTAGTGACATTCAAGAGTTAGAGTATTAGCTCTTGAAAAACCAATAAAAATATAAAGGAAATTATGATGAAAAAGATTCTATTACCATTAGCACTTGTTCTTACAACAGCATCTGGCGTAGCACTTGCCGATCAGACAGGTCCATACGTAGGTGCAAGCCTTGGTAATGCAACAACGGATCTTAAAGCTGACCATTGGGAACATAACTACGACGAAAATGTAGTTGCATACGGCTTATACGGTGGTTACAACTTCACTGAAAATCTTGGTCTTGAAGCAACATTAGGCCAAACTGGCGAACAAGATAACATTAAAAAAGGTTACGCGACTCTGACTCCTCGCGTAATGATGCCACTTAATGATCAGTTATCCCTATTTGCAAAAGCAGGTGTCGCTTACGTTGCTGTTGATGGCGATTACGATGGCATCGGCAATATGAACCGTCACGATATTGATGTTGATGGTTTTGGCTGGACTGCAGGTGCGGGTGTTAACTTTGCTGTTGCTGAACACATCGATCTTCGTGCTGGCATTGATTATCTATCAACAGATCTTGAAAAAGCGGATAACGACAAAGATTTAAACATCGACTCAGAAACAACGATGTACTACGTAGGTGTTAACTACAATTTCTAATGTAGTGTGATCATCTCTAATTGAAAAAAAGCCATTAACAGACGTTAATGGCTTTTTTCATTATTGCAGTAAAACACGTTAGATATTTTTACCCAATCTCATTTTTGTGGAATTTTTATTCGTTTACCTCTCTAAAAATGAGCATATGATCAACCTTAAGATCATCCGCTCAGCATTTAAAACCAAAGTTATTCTAGTTAGGAGCAACATCTCGCGGTTAACTTCAATTTAACCCACTTTTATTGGGATCCAAACAGGATTTATTCGCATTTTGAATTGACAAAAACACTGAAAAAGTCAATTATCAATTCATCAAATGCTCTTACATAAACCATTCGCTCACAATGTGTGTAAATGGCTTTGTATGAACAGGTTAAGAATAAGTAATAAATTCTTTTGAGCATGACAGCATTTCACGTTATAAATAGTGGCTGGCATGGCATGAGCCCTATAGATAAGGTCAATAGATATGAGCACAAAATTAGAACAACTACGCGCACTAACTACTGTTGTAGCAGATACTGGCGATATTAAAGATATTAAAAAATACCAACCAGAAGACGCAACAACTAACCCATCTTTGATCTTAAAAGCGGCACAAATCGCTGAATACGCACCACTTATCGATGCTTCTATCGCTTATGCAAAATCACAAGGTGATGATAAAGCACAACATGTACAAGATACTTGCGACATGCTTGCAGTAAGCATTGGTAAAGAAATTCTTAACGTTGTACCAGGCCGTATTTCAACTGAAGTTGATGCACGCCTTTCTTACGATACAGAAGGCAGTGTTACTAAAGCACGTCAACTTATCAAAATGTACAACGATGCTGGTATCAGCAACGATCGTATCCTAATCAAACTAGCTTCTACTTGGGAAGGTATCCGTGCAGCGGAAATCCTAGAAAAAGAAGGTATCAACTGTAACCTAACGCTTCTATTCTCTTTTGCGCAGGCTCGTGCTTGTGCTGAAGCTGGCGTATTCCTTATTTCGCCATTCGTTGGTCGTATTATGGACTGGTACAAAGCGAAAGAAGGTCGTGATTTTGCACCACAAGAAGATCCAGGTGTGATTTCTGTAACGAATATCTATAACTACTACAAAGAACACGGTTACAATACCGTAGTTATGGGCGCAAGCTTCCGTAATACTGGTGAAATTCTTGAACTAGCAGGTTGTGACCGTTTAACGATTAGTCCACAACTTCTTCAAGAACTAGAAGAAGCACAAGGTGACGTTGTTGAGAAATTAAAAGCAACAACTGATCTGAAAGATCGTCCAGCAGCAATGACACATGCTGAGTTCCTATGGGAACATAATCAAGATCCAATGGCAGTTGAGAAACTAGCGGAAGGTATCCGTAACTTCGCAATTGACCAAGGTAAACTTGAAGCTATGATTGCAGAGCGTCTTTAATCGCTTAATTAAGTATTCCAGAAAGCGGCCTTTGCCGCTTTCTTAAGTTTAAATCTCATATATTTGGTGGAAACACTATGGAACATAAAATGTTAGCGAATGCGATTCGTGCTCTAAGCATGGATGGTGTACAACAAGCAAATTCTGGTCACCCTGGCGCACCTATGGGTATGGCAGATATCGCTGAAGTACTTTGGCGTGGTCACATGAATCACAACCCACAAAACCCACAGTGGGCTGATCGCGACCGTTTTGTATTATCAAACGGCCACGGTTCAATGCTTATCTATTCGCTACTTCACCTTACAGGTTACGATCTTTCTATCGATGATCTGAAGAATTTCCGTCAACTTCACTCTAAAACACCGGGTCACCCAGAATATGGTTACGCACCAGGTGTTGAAACAACAACAGGTCCTTTAGGCCAAGGTATTACTAATGCGGTTGGTATGGCACTTGCTGAAAAAGCAATGGCTGCACAATTTAACCGTGAAGGTCATGACGTTGTTGATCACTACACATACTCTTTCCTTGGTGATGGCTGTCTAATGGAAGGTGTTTCTCACGAAGCATGTTCACTAGCAGGTACATTAGGTCTTGGTAAACTGATCGCATTCTGGGATGACAACGGTATTTCTATCGATGGTCACGTTGAAGGTTGGTTCACTGATAATACGCCTGAGCGTTTTGAATCTTACGGCTGGCATGTCATTCCTGCTGTTGATGGTCACGATGCAGCAGCAATTAATGCAGCAATTGAAGCAGCTAAAGCTGAAACAGGTAAGCCAACACTGATTTGTTGCAAAACTATCATCGGTTTTGGTTCTCCAAATAAATCTGGCTCTCACGACTGTCACGGTGCTCCACTAGGCGCAGATGAAATTAAAGCTGCACGTGAATTCCTAGGTTGGACTTACGGCGCATTTGAAATCCCAGCAGAAATCTATGCTGAGTGGGATGCGAAAGAAGCAGGTAAAGTGAAAGAAGCTGCATGGGATGAGAAGTTTGCCGCATACGCTGCTGCTTACCCTGAACTAGCTGCTGAATTCAAACGTCGTATGAACGGCGAGCTACCAGCAAACTGGGAACAAGTGACATCTGAAGTTATTGCAGATCTTCAAGCAAACCCTGCAAATATTGCTTCTCGTAAAGCATCACAAAACGCACTTGAAGCATTCGGTAAAATTCTACCTGAGTTCATGGGCGGTTCTGCAGACCTTGCACCATCAAACCTAACTATGTGGTCTGGCTCTAAGTCAGTAACACCAACAGATGCATCTGGCAACTACATTCACTACGGTGTACGTGAATTTGGTATGACTGCGATGATCAATGGTATCGCACTACACGGTGGTTTCGTTCCTTACGGTGCAACATTCCTAATGTTTATGGAATATGCACGTAATGCAATGCGTATGGCTGCACTGATGAAAATTCAGAACATTCAAGTTTACACGCACGATTCAATCGGTTTAGGTGAAGATGGTCCTACACACCAACCTGTAGAGCAGATTGCATCTCTACGCCTAACACCAAACATGAGCACATGGCGTCCATGTGACCAAGTGGAATCAGCTGTAGCTTGGAAATACGCAATCGAGCGTAAAGACGGCCCAACATCGCTAATCTTCTCTCGTCAAAACTTAACACAACAAGATCGTGACGCTGCACAAGTAGCTAACATCGCTAAGGGTGGTTACATCCTTAAAGACTGTGAAGGCAAACCTGAGCTAATCTTAATTGCAACAGGTTCAGAAGTAGGTATTGCAGCAGAAGCTTACGCACAACTAACTGCTGAAGGTCGCAAGGTACGTCTTGTTTCTATGCCTGCAACAGAGCTATTTGACAAGCAAGATGCAGCATACCGTGAAAGCGTATTACCTTCAGATGTAACAGCACGTATTGCTATTGAAGCAGGTATTGCTGATTTCTGGTACAAGTATGTTGGTTTCGATGGTCGTATCATCGGTATGACAACATTTGGTGAATCAGCACCTGCTGATGAACTATTCAAAATGTTTGGTTTTACAACAGATAATATTGTTGAAACAGCAAAAGAATTATTAGCATAACCGCTTAATAATCATAAAAAGCCGAGCTTTAAAGCTCGGCTTTTTTCTTTCATCAAATCATAATATGTACTAAATGTTACATATTCAAAGCTATTGATTAGAGATCATTAACCTGTAGTAACTCTTCTCCATTCACTTCAAAACGCAACTTTAAGTGCCCTTCATTTGATAAATCTTTAATTAATTTAATCTCTTTTCCTGCAAATCGCCGGCTTATTAATTCATGTATATCATTGATTAAATTGATTTTATCTTCAGTAGATAACACTGATTGTGATGTGGTTTTATAGGTGTTAAAAAACATAATTTAAGCTCTGATTAAACCTTTAAGCACCCTATGTCAAAGTTGCATATTTTGACATTTTTATTTTGTTTATAAATGTAACGATTAATTAATTTATTACGTTGAGCATTTAGCACTTAAAATGAATAAAGCTAATTTAATATACCCATTTCGTTATATCAGCAATTACCAAAAATAAAACTTTTGATTATAAAAACGTGTATTGTTCAAATTTAAAATAAGCGTAAATTTAAATCCATAGACAGACACCAACTTATTTTTAACGCTGTTTATCAAAGGATTTAGTTATGGCACATTTTAATAGTCAAGAGCACAAAGGTTCACAAGGCGGTCATCAACATGGCGCTGAATTTGAGCATGAAAAAATGGAACGTCGTTACGATGACGGTGCAGAGCATAAACATAACCGTGATCATCATGAAATGCGTGATCATGAGAAAAGTCACCCACATACACAACATGGCGGTGATCCTGTAGGTCATAAGCACCCAGAACAAACTCATGGCGATCGTCATGAACATGATGAGCATCGTCATCATAAAACTAAAGAGCATGACCATAAAGAGTCATCTCGTTTACACCACAAAACATCAACTAAATAATACTATTTAGTTGAAATAAAGTTCTTATTTAAATAAGAATAATATAAAAAGATTAAGAGCCCAATTAATGAGAGTATATTTTTATTAATTGGGTTTTTCTATTTATGTTATTAATTTTTAATTAAGTAAGGTTCAATAAAATCTAGTACTTCATTTTCACAAAGCCCAACTTCAACCTCAATACCTGCCTCTTTTAAAACCGCGATACCTTTACCACTATTACGGCTGTCTGGATCCAGTGTTGCAACCACAACTTTCTTAATACCTAATTCAACTAATGTATGTGCACAAGAAGGAGTACGTCCGACGAATGAGCACGGCTCTAATGTCACATAAGCAGTTACGTCCGCAAAAGAACCATTATAATTCGCTAGCGCCATCGCTTCAGCATGGTATTGCCCTGGCGGCTGAGTAAATCCTTCACTCACAATCTCACCATCTTTAACTAATACACAACCTACTGGAGGGTTCGGACGACAGGCAGGTAATGATTGATGAGATAATAAGAGTGCACGCATCATAAATGCTTGTTCTTGATAATCGTAGTCCATGGTTTCAATACACCTTCGAATAAAACACCTAGTGTATGCTGAAACATAAAAAAAAGCATTTGTGAAAAATAACGTATTTATTTTTAATAAAATGTCATTTATTTATGAATGAAATATGAATACGTCAATCATCCCTAATTCAGCGGAAATATCGTTTACTGTGCCCTTCTTAATATTGAGAGAAATACCATGCAACGCGTTATCACGACTCTACTCTTATCATTAACACTGCATTCGTTATCAGCTTTTGCCATTACCGCCAGTTCACCACAATATACCCAGCAGATCACAGATAATACGATTAAGTATCTGGACCATACTCAACAATTAAATACTAATCAGCAACAACAAAGCCATGTGTTGACGACAATAAATAACAATAATTACTTATCAACCACAGGCCATAAGGAAGGACATTTAGAAAGAAATCGGTGGGAAGAAACCCGTATAAGCCGAAGCAACAGTCGCTACCGAGAAGAACATAAAAATAAATAATCTCATTCATCAGCCCAAGTTTTGAATTATTCAACCTTGGGCTTTTAGTTAAGATCGTAACGAACGTTATATTATCAACAACCCAATAAAGGTTTTCAGTCCATAACGCCTGTCAATAAATAATCGGAACAATGTCTACCATTTATACAGTAAATATATAAAACATTGTAAAATAACTTACTTATACAAGATATTATCTACTTTTAATAAAAATACACCGTAGAATTACTAATCACAACATTAGTTCATTTACGGTTCAGAAAAGCTATGTTTTTATACTCCATCGCAAAAATAAGCTAGTGCAGATTGCACTCACTAAAAATAAAAAAACTGACGAGCATTCCAGATTTATGTCTACGTTAAAAACGACAATCTTGAGCAAATTTATTAATTTTCGCTATATTAGCCTTGCAGGTATTTCTCTTATTACTGTAGCTGCAGTTTTATCCATAAATACAACATCAACTCCCCATAAACAGACGGAAGTACAGCTACCTATTTCAATCACACCTGAAGTTGTACTACCTGCATTGTCACCAAAAGCAATGAAAAAGACGGTCGACATACCACCAAGTTATGAATATAAGATCAAAAAAGGTGATACGTTAAGTGAAATTTTTTCACGGCTTTCGATCCCCTATTCTGATGTCCAATCGATTATGGAAGCCGATTTAAACACGCTTCAAATTGATAAGTTAAAACCCGGCAATATATTACGTTTTTGGATTAATGAAAGTGATCACCAGCTAAATAAATTAGAGCTTGAGTTCAGTTTAGCGCAGCGAATTGATTACATTCGTACTAAAGATGGCGATTTCGATGTAAAAGAGATCACATTACCTGGGGTATGGCGTGAAACAGTTGCGACTGGAACAATTCACGGCAGCTTTAGCGCATCAACACGTAAAGCTGGGTTATCACGCAGTGAGACTCATGAGATCATGTCTTTATTAAAAGATAAAATGAATTTTAATAAAGACTTAAAAGCAGGTGATACCTTTGAAGTTGTCACTAAACGCAAATATATTAAAAACCAAGCCACCAATGATAGTGAATTACAAGCGATCCGCATTTATTCAGGAAAGCGTTTAATTTCAGCTTATTTACACTCTGATGGAAATTTTTATGACCAAAATGGTGATAGCTTACAACGTGCATTCCTTCGTTACCCTTATCCGGCATCGAAGCATTTCCGTATCAGTTCGCCATTTAATCCAAATCGTGTTCACCCAGTAACAGGCCGTCGCCAACCACATAATGGTGTTGATTTTGCGGCACCATCAGGCACGCCAGTACTCGCAACAGGTGATGGTGTTGTAACATTAGTGACTAACCACCCTTATGCGGGACGTTATATAGTCATTAAACACAGTGCTAACTACAGCACTCGTTACTTACACAACAGCCGTATTTTGGTTAAAAAAGGTCAACATGTTAAACGTGGTCAGGAAATTGCGATATCAGGAAGCACTGGCCGTGTGACAGGCCCACACATTCACTATGAATTCTTAATTCGAGGAAAAGCAGTAAACCCAATGACAGCAAAGATTCCATTGGCTGCGTCTGTTCCTAGTAAAGAAAAGAAAGAGTTTGAAAGCGAAGTCGCTAAATATAATAGCTTGATTAAACAATCGGTCGAACAAGATAAAAACCAAATCGCAAGTGTGAATAAATAATACACCAAGCTTTAGTTCAATCATCATAAAACAAACGAAAAGCACTTCTTAAAATAAGAAGTGCTTTTTATTTCATATCAAACATAACAACTTCCCAACAAGCATCCGTTACAAAAATCATTTTTCATACATTGAGCAATTCAATTTCAACAATTTTATATAACAACAAATATACATTTAGAAACATTTTACTCGGTGAATATCACTATTTTTGTGACAATGTTATCTATTTATAAAATGAATTTACGCTTATTCTTTTGCCATTGTATGCGCCATGATTGACCTCCTTGTGTTATCGGCATCCAACAATTTTCTATTCTTATATACACTACCGAATACAGGAAGTATCTATGGCTAAGAAAACGCCACCTTTTGAATTTGCCGGCTTATCTATTGACGCGGGTAAACACATTAATTGTGAATTAGAAATTGCTCGTCTTTATACTCATTCACCTCTTTCGGTTTCTGTTGATATTCTTCATGGTAAACACCCAGGTCCCGTATTATTAATCAATGCGGCTATTCATGGTGATGAATTAAATGGTATTGAGGTTGTACGTCAAGTTATTGAAAAAATAGATTTAAACAAACTTCACGGAACGATTATTGCGGTACCTGTGGTTAACGTTTTTGGCTTTATTCATAAATCTCGCTACTTACCCGATCGTCGAGATTTAAACCGTTGTTTCCCTGGCTCTGAACGGGGTTCAATTGCAGGACGCATGGCTTACCAATATTTTAATCAAGTGGTTCGTCGTGCATCGCATGTTATCGATCTACACACCGCTGCAATTTACCGTACAAACTTACCTCAAATCAGAGCTAACCTTGAAAATCCATTAGCTAAAGAGATGGCAATGGCATTTGGCTCACCTGTTGTTGTTGACGCAAGTCTGCGCGAGGGCTCATTACGAGCAGCTGCTGAAGAGTTTAACATACCCGTGATCACATTTGAGGCAGGTGAGGCGTTACGTCTTGATCCACATGCAGTAGGATCTGGCGTTCAGGGCGTATTGAAGGTAATGCGTCATCTAAATATGCTACGCACTAGCCGTAGCAAAAAAGTTATTGAACCAATGGTGCCAAAAGCAACCCGTTGGATTCGTGCCGACTATGATGGCTTGCTTCGATCCCATGTGGCCTTGGGTGAGAAGGTATCGAAAGATCAAGTCATCGCCACTATTAGCGATCCTGCTGGCAGCAGTGAAGCACCTGTTATTGCTCCACAAGGTGGGATCGTCATTGGTCAGCAAACATTGCCTTTAGTTAACGAAGGTGATGCTATTTTCCACGTTGCTTTCTTCGAACAGCCTGATGGCTTAGTTGAAGAGCAGGTGGAAAGTTACCTTGATGAGGCCATCGAAGAATTAGATGATGAGCTAAAATGGGGTATGACAAACTGATTTAGCTGTTAGAGCTTCATTGTAAAACAGACAAATATAAAAAAGGCTAAGTGCGAACACTTAGCCTTTATTTTTATATTAAGCCAATAATGGCGAAACAAAAAATATCATTACCAATCAAACAGTTTATCAAAGAAGCCTTCAACTTTTTTCTGTACTTCTTTTGCTTGTTGCTTCACCGCTTGTACCTGACAGTTTTGTTTAAGATCACCATTAGGATCCCAAATTGGCATTCGTGTTGTACCTGAACAATCTTCAACATAGGTGCCGTTCGCTGCTACCGTATATTTCTCTCCTTCAAGCTCTGAAGGTTGAGTTAAGACTAAAGGCTCAGGTTTGCGATGCTGAATGTAATCAGTATATAAACGCAATGCGCCTGTCGCACCCGTTAAGTGTGCAGTCTTATTATCATCACGCCCCATCCATACTGTTACCACTTCACGCCCATCAATACCTACATACCAGCTATCTTTACCATCATTTGTTGTGCCCGTTTTGCCTGCTAAATGGCTATTTGGGAACAATTTATTCAATGAATGTGCGGTACCAAATTTTACCGTATCTTGCAGCGCATACATCGTCAGCCATGCAGCCTGACTTGGTACTACCGATGAAGCTTTTGGCCAATTTTGGTATAGCACTTTCCCATCTTCATCAACCACGGCATTTAATGCCGTTAATGGTGCTAAATACCCATTATTACCAATTGCTTGGTACATCTGAGTAACTTCAAATGGCGACAAGGCTATTGAACCTAAAAATAGCGATGGTACTTGAGGGATCTCTTCAAGTGGTACCCCTAATTTTGTTAATGTCGTTGAGACTTTTTCAACTCCCAAAGCCATACCTAAATTAACCGTCGGAACATTGTACGATTTAGCTAACGCTACAAATAAAGGCACTTCACCACGATACTTACGATCATAGTTTCGAGGACTCCATACCGCACCATCTTGCATCTTAATAGAAAGAGGCTGATCTTTAAGTGAAGTTGCGAGCGTGTATTGCTCTGGGTCTTCTAATGCTGATAAGTAAACAGAAGGTTTCACTACCGAACCAATTTGACGTTGCGCATTTATCGCACGATTGTAACCAGGGAAATTAGGGTTACTTCCCCCTATCATGGCGCGGATTTCACCGGTTGTACGATCAGCAATCACCATCGCAGTTTGTAAATCTTTACCCGAACGTTTTTCCACTAACGGGATCATTTTCTTCACCGATTCTTCGGCTAACTTTTGCGATTGAGGGTCCAGTGAAGTAAACAGACGTAAGCCTTTACCTTCTTCAAAAGCATCACCTACTTTTTGCTCTAACTCACGTTTAATTTGATCAAAGTACGCAGGTTGGCGTTTCGCAAGTTGTCCTTTTGATTGAATATCCAACGGTAATTTTATTGATGCTTGATATTCTTTATCCGTTAACAGTTTATTGTCTAACATGATTTTTAGTACCACATTACGACGATCTTTCGCACGCTCAGGGTTGCGCCAAGGATTGTAGTAAGACGGACCTTTAACCAAACCAATTAACAATGCTAATTGATCAGGACGCAATTCCGACAATGGGCGATCAAAGTAATAACGAGATGCCAAAGCAAAACCATGAATACCGCGACCTGCATATTGGGCGAGATAAACTTGGTTCATGTAAGCATCAAGTACTTCTTCTTTGCCATATTTATAATCGATGATAATCGCCATATAGGCTTCTTTAAATTTACGCCATAAACTGCGCTCACTCGATAAAAACATATTTTTAGCAAGTTGCTGCGTTAGCGTACTACCACCTTGAACAGTGTGACCTGCTTTGATATTTGCGACAAAAGCACGAGCAATACCCACTAAAGAAATACCATCATGCTCATAGAAATGGCGATCTTCAGTATCAACAAGACCTTCGACTAATAGCTTAGGCATTTTATCTTCAGGAAGATAAATTCGCTGCTGGTCATTTTTCGCTTCTAACATCCCCAGCATTTTGGGATCGATATGAAGGAAACCAAGCTCTTTATTTGTATCAAGATCCTTGATTTGGCTGATCCCTTCACTGTTGAATGTCACAACAACATGACGAGCGCCTTCTGCGCCCTCTTTAAAATTAAATGGTCGACGAACAAATTCAACAGACCAGCCATTCGCTTTATATTCACCGCTTTGATCAGGCTTAGCGACTTTTTGATAGCCCAATACTTTTAACTCATTAACTAACGAGTTATAGCTAACTGGTGCTCCAGGTTGAAGAGCAAGCTCGCGTGCGTAAACCACTGAAGGTAATTGCCACAGTTGACCTGCAAACTTCTCACTGATGGTTTTGTTTAAGTTATTCCCAAGATAAGCCATACCCAAGCCACCAATAATGGCAACAGTAAGAATACTACGCTTAATTAATTTACGCGTAGACGATGGCTGTGGCTTATCCTGTTGATTATCAGGCTGATGTTTATTTGATGTCATTCATTCTTCCAATTTAACGGCGACGACTTTACTAAAAAACAATTATCAAACAATAAGATAAATAAGACGGCTGTTAAATTACTACCTTATATAAAATCAATATAGTTGGGCTAAACATAATCCTAATTATCAATGATCATGTCATCCTAGTGTCAGTTCTATATTGTATGATTTTTTTATCAAGGCTGGCAAAAAACATTATTTTATTATGGTCAAAATGGCGCTTACGTTGAACATCTACCCGCTTAGTAATGAGATTCACCTATCCTCAAAAGATAGAGTTTGATTTCGTATCATTAGGAATGACAAATGAAAAAATTATTACTCAGCACAATAGTAAGCCTACTGTTTACCTCACCTCTCAACGCTCAAAGCCTCACCGTTAACATGATCGATCTAAAATCTAATAACAGTGTCGGCACAATAACCATCAGCCAAAACAAATACAGCACGGTTTTTACGCCTAATCTCCATCACTTATCACCAGGAATACATGCTTTTCATGTCCATGAAAATGGCAGTTGTGATAGTACTGAAACGAACGGAAAAACTATATTAGGGGGAGCAACTGGCAAACATTATGATCCTGATAATACGAATAAACATGGCTATCCTTGGACCGATGATAACCATCGCGGTGATTTACCATCACTTTATGCCGACGCACACGGGCATGTTACCACCCCCGTTTTAGCACCACGTCTTACCATAGATGAATTAAAAAATCGTTCCATTATGTTACATGAAGGCGGAGATAATCATGCCGATCACCCGATGCCTCATGGTGGTGGTGGAATGCGGATGCTTTGTGGCGTAATAAGCGGTTAATTCAATCCGCCTTTGGGTCGCAATTTATTCGCAAATCATCCACAATACCGTCTTTAAGAAAGCCAGCGATCAATTCCGATCGGGCACAGGTACCATGAGATAGCTATGCAACGTGATTATACTTTAAACTGCCTATTAACAATGCCTCGCCATGAGCTTGAAGAATTTAGCTTACGCGTAATCAGCCGCATGGTGCCGGAAGATGTAATGCAGGAAATATTCACTTTTGAACAAGAAGAAGTGGATAGTGAAGAACGCCTTAAATCTGCACAATTTGATGCAATGTTACGTATGACAGCAGTTGCTTTAGGTGAAGTCAAAGAAGCATTTTCAGAATCAGATAACGCTAAACAAAATGTTGAGCGCATGACACGTTTAATTCTTTGGCATTTTTACGCTATCTCATTCCAGCTAGAGGAAGCTGTCACATTAGAGCAGCACTGTACTGAAGTTGAAAAGATTTTAGCCAATGCGCCTGACAACGCATTTGGTTGGATAAGTGTACTGACAGAATTGCTTCATCGTTACGCAGCATTAAGCGAAGAAAAATAACCATTCCTCGCATCATTAATAGTTAAATAAAAAGGCGTACCCTTAGGATACGCCTTCTTTTTATTTTTTATTGCCGATACTAAATACTATTAATAATCGAAATCGCTGTACTCCGGACTCTCAAAACGTGAACGTGTCATACGACGTTTCTTTTTGTTACGAGATTGATTCAAATCTTGAAAATCATCATTAAATTCTGAGTTGAATTTTGATTTGCTGCCCTTGTGAAACTTTTGGTCTAACTTAGCCATTTGCGATTCCTGAACTACATCCAGAGTAAGTAATTAATAAATAGAACACAGGCAATATTAATGTTCTATTGTGACAAAAATACGTCGCTTTTTTGTAAAATCAGTGACAACTGCCTTGTTTGTTTTCCACTTGATTTATTGCTTAATTCGTATTTTTTCTAAGACTAATTCAGGAACTCGCTCTCTGTACAACAAGATATTTTACTGATTATCAGCAAAAAAACTTATCAATTGTTTTCGGTCACATTCTTGAAAGGAACTTCGACCAAAGCGTTGATCAAGTCCTCTTTTTCGTTATCTTCTCGCCATACTAAATACAAGCTTTGATCCATAACTGGCGCGTCTTCTACCACATGAAGTAAACCTTCTTTCTTAGCACTTTCAACAACAGGCGATGGCAGGTAACCAACTCCAGCATTCGCTAAAATATAATCAAGCGCCATTTTAACAGAATGTGTATGCATAATTGGTGTACGCTGAAGCTCAGCAATACGACTATGCTCAACAGAAAATCGTGTTCCCCAATCTAAAAAGACAAGTGGAATATCACGAGTATCATGTAAGCAACAATTACTTTTGTTAGTCACTAACTGTAATTGGTAGTCTCGGACTTTACGTACATGGAGGTTTTCAATTTTCGGTGGCTCACTGGTAATAAAGAGATCGATACTCTTATCGAACAAGCGTTTTGCCATCCCTTCACGTTTAACCGACTCTAAACGTAATGCTAATCCAGGTATACTGGCATAAATATGATTAATCCAATCGGAAATACCATCAAACTCCCAGAATAAGGGAGATGCACCAATGGCTAATTGGGTATTTAGGCTATCTGTTAATGCAACATCCTGCTTCGCACGTCCCCATGTTTGTAAAATAGCTTCAGCATAAGGCTGTAAACGCTCGCCAGCTGCAGTTAAATGGACATTACCACGTTGACGAGAAAACAACGGGTTACCTAGCTGAGACTCAAGCTGTCGAATACGAAAGCTTACGGCAGACTGCGTTAAATATAAATTATCAGCTGCACGGCCAAAGTGACGAGTCTTAGTTACTTCTAAAAATGTTTTTAGTAATTCTGTATCCACAGCGAAATTCTCAAGAATAAGAAGGATAGATTGCGTGATTATCGTGCTATTTAAGCATTATATATCTAATTAGCAAGAGCTTAATCTAGATCTTAAACGTTATGATGATTTATGGCATTGAATCATCAAAAATATTCATTGGTACGATAAAAATTGTTTGATTTACAACTCGCCAAGTCTGGATAAATATCACCGCAAATCACATCAAGGACTTTATGAATGAGAAGTGAAGGTAAATTTTACGACGATAAAAATTTCCCACGTGGCTTTAATCGCTCGGGGGTTTTCACAATTAGTGAAGCCAGCGTCTTAGAAAATTACGGCCGTATTATGCGTGCCTTACATGAAGGGACTACCCAACCAATCGATGAGTCTGAAACTCAGTTCCTTGCTGAAGTGTTAGGTCAGCAAGCAGCAGTGTCTGAATTTGGTAAGTGTTGGTTAAAATACCTGAACCACACCACTCATAAAGCACGCAGTTATACCTTATGCGTGTCGCAACGTGCCAATAATGGCGTATACGGCGACGATGATGATACCGATAGTGGTAGTGATAGCGATTTAGACTATTAATTACTATCAGAGGGCTAACCTCTGTTTATCGAGTAACAATGAAGCCATCCCACTCTCGTGCGATGGCTTATTTCTTTTTAATAGCCTGTAAAACAGGCACTTTCTTGGTAGAGCTATGAAAATTTGTTTTGTTATGTATCCGTGGGACAAAGTTGAAGCCGAAAACGACTCCACACTACGTCTGATCCATGAAGCCGCAAGCCGCGGTCACACGGTTGCAATTACAACACCAAGTAACTTAACTATGCGTGACAGCATGGCTATTGCATTCTGTAACGTATTAAAAAAAGGTGATGTATCAAACAATATTCCAAGCTTTTACCGTAAAGCTGAATTTAACAAAGCTGAGCTACCACTCGCGGGCTTTGACGTTATCTTTATGCGTGCTAACCCACCACTAGATACCATGGCTCTTAATTTCTTAGATTCTGTGCGTGAACATACTTTCATTATTAATGATATTGATGGTCTACGTGTCGCTAATAACAAGCTATATACAGCCTCGTTACCCGATCCAAACCATGAATATATTCCAGCAACACACGTATCAAAGAACCGTGAATACTTAGAGCGTGTATTAGACGAATCAACCCATGATCGTATGATCTTAAAGCCACTAAATGGTTACGGTGGTAAAGGCGTAATCTTGGTTGAAAAGAGTGCAAAATCAAGTGTTAAATCATTACTTGATTTCTACATTGGTGACGATGAAAACTATGTGATCTTACAAGATTACATCGAAGGTGCGGAACAAGGTGATGTACGTATTCTCCTGCTGAATGGTGAGCCTATTGGTGCAATGCGCCGTGTACCAGCAGAAGGCGATGTACGTTCCAACATCCATGCCGGTGGTCGTGAAGTAAAACACGTACTAACGAAGCAAGAGCTTAACCTATGTAAACACATTGGTCCTAAGCTTGTGCGCGACGGTTTGTTCTTTGTTGGACTTGACGTTATTAACGGTAAACTGGTTGAAGTAAACGTATTAAGCCCAGGCGGCATTACCCGTATCAATCGCCTTAACCGTGTAAAACTTCAACGTAATGTACTGGATTTTGCTGAGAGTGTAGTAATGGCGAAAGAAGTCGGCATTGCACGTAAAAATGATTTTCGAAAGGTGATTGCAGATGCTGCATACTGAGTTAGAGGTTCTGGAGAAAATCCGCAGCCTAACTCCCTTTGAAGCAAAACTTGATGATGGCAGCTTGACGATTCGTGTTAGCGAATATCAGCCTTATATTGCGACTGCTATTCATCATGGACACAACCTTCGTGGCGAGTTAAAAGAAAAATGTGCGCTAACAGAAGAAGAGCGCTACTTTGAAGAAGATCCATTTACTGGCGATTTTATTTCATCTCTGCCAATCATTCTTCAAGGTGAAGATTCACGATACGAATACGATCTTAACCGTGATCCAAGCAACTGTATCTATGACGATGCTTGGGGCAAGAATGTATGGCTTGAGCCATTAACGGTAGAGGAACGTGCAGTAACGCATGAAAAACATAACCGCTACTATCGTATTCTTAAATGTTTAATTGAAACATTAGAAAAAGAGTTCGGTTTATGTTTGTTATATGACATCCATTCATATAACTACCAACGTATTGACGAGAAAACACCGACATTCAATGTCGGAACTAAACAAGTTAACTGTCGTCGTTGGCGTAAAGAAATTGATGTCATGCTTGAAGGTTTAAATAGCATAGAGCTACCCAACCTTGAAGTAACAGCATTAGAAAACGATGTCTTTAAAGGCATGGGTTACCAAGCTACTTTCATTAAAGAAAACTTTAAAAACACATTAATCTTACCGATTGAAGTAAAAAAAGTATTCATGAATGAAGAAGGCGGCGAAGCGTATCCATTAGTGATTGAAAAACTAAAAGAATCCATGAAAACCGTGATTACGGAACATGCTGCTTTTACTATCACTAAACGCACAAAAGCCAAAGGTTTAACAGGTAATGATCTGCTTGCTTCGAATTTATCGAAAGAAGTACTCAAACTGGATCGCCAGCTATATCGTATTGCTCGTGGTATCAATACACTTAGCTACATCAACCCAACGAACCTTAAGCAAGAAAAACGACGCTTTTTAAGTAAGCCACATAGCTATCAGCCACAGTTTACTTATCGTCAACTTGATTTAGATCCATACAAGTTCCGTGAGCAACTTTACCGTCTACCAGTAGAAGGTATCCGTGATGCTGACGTACAAAAAATGTATCGCAAAGTTATCGACCAATTAGCGGTACGTATTGATCTACTTTGTAGTATTGGTACTGATGAGTTCTTATATAATTCATTACGTTACTACGGTCAGCCTGATGAGCGTGATATTGCCAATGCAAAATTTATTCTTCATGCTTGTGAATACAAAGAGCAGCAGCCTGCAACAATCACAGCCAATGAAGCAATAGAAGCGTTTAAAGAAGCGGCTAAAGAGTACGATATTCCTTGTAAAGTCGTATCCTCTAAGCAGCTAATCGCACGTGCAATGGTCAGTGGTAAAACGATCAAGGTGAACCCAAACAGCCGTTTTACACAAGGTGATTTGGATGCGTTAATTCATCACGAACTGGGTGTGCACTTAGTTACGTCAGTAAATGCTGAACGTCAACCATTGAAGATCCTACAACTGGGTTTACCCGGTAATACGCATACACAAGAAGGCCTTGCGATTCTTTGTGAGCACTTATCAGGTAGCTTCCCACTACACCGCCTAAAAACATTGGCATTACGTGTTGTAGCTGTAGAGATGATGGTAAATGGTGACACCTTCAATGCCTGTTTCAACAGCTTGAAGCATGAATACGGTATCAGTAATGATGAAGCATTTACCGTAACGGCACGTGTATATCGTGGTGGTGGTTTCACTAAAGACTTCTTATATCTTCGTGGCTTAAAAGATGCGATTCAAGCGTATAAGAATGAAGATTTAACATCATTATTTATTGGTAAGACTGGCTTTGAATTTAAGCCCCTGCTTGATGAACTCATCGAGCGCGGTATCTTAAAACAGCCCGATTACTTACCTAAAGCACTAGAGATAGATGCGGATATCGATCCAGTGATGGAGTTTATGCTTAACTCGATTCGTTAATCGACTAGCAAATAAACCATAAACAAAAAGCGACCAATCGGTCGCTTTTTTTATGCATTATTAACGTGCTAACTTACATTGGTAAGCGTTTACGATCGACCCGTATAATAGTACAAGTCAATAATACCAGTACCACTGCGATTGCAGCCAATAGCACAAATACACCATTCCATGAGTAGCTTGTTTGTATCATCGCAATAGGCGCACCTGCGAGCGCTGCACCGATATAGGTTACCCCACCCTTCAAACCTGTTGCTGCACCTGCACCATCCGCGTGAGAGGCTTCAATAATACCTAACGCAAACAACATTTGAGGAGCATAAATACCCGCACCAATGATAAAGAAACACAGTGCCACCAGCATGTAGTCAATGTGCAATGTAAATGCTACACCTATCATGCCACCAATTAAGACAAAGCAATAAATTAAAATGGTTTTCCAGCGATCAGCACCAAAGAATTTATCAGAAATAATGCCGGATGTTAGGCCACCTAAAATACCACCTGCTTCAAACCATGCCACCAGAGAGTTCGCTTTAACTAAATCCCAGTGCAATACATCAACAAAGTAAACACTGACCCAGTCACTTGAAACAGTGCGGATCACATAGATACAAAGATCACCACCAATCGCTAACCAAATAATAGGATTAGTTAGAATATAACGTTTAAACATGACCCACATTGTTAAGCCAGCTTCAGAACGTTTGTTTATCTCAAGTTGCTTGGTATCGTTACGCCATACACCAACATTAGGTAATCCGTAGTTTTCAGGCTTACCACGCATCAGCACAGCCGCGATAATGGCTTGTACTGCGGTAATTACAGCAGGAACGTAAAATGCGTAACGCCAATTCCCAGTGTAAGCGATAACAGCGGATGCAATTAATGGCGCTAAGGCACCACCAACATTGTGTGAAGTATTCCATAATGAATACCAACCACCACGCTCAGATTTTGAATACCACTGGCTGATCGCTTTTGCAATCGGTGGAAAACCACAACCTTGTACAACAGCAGTTAAGCAATATAGAGACAACAGCATGGTGACACTGTCTGTCATACCAATACCAACGTTGATAATGGCGATCACGACAAGCACAGGAGCAAGGAATAAGCGTGGATTAATTTTATCGGCGAGAAGACCTGAACTAAACTTAGAAATACCGTATAAAATATAATAAATAGAAGATGCTAGACCAAATTGAACCGTGGTCATTCCCAAATCGGTCATTAACAATGGGGCTGCCGCTGCAAATGCTTTGCGAGAAATATACATCACGGTATACGTCAAAAAAGTCGTTATTATAATTTGCCAGCGTAAACGTTTATACGTTTCGTCTAATTTATTGTTACTCATAGGTTAAATACTTACGAACTGAATTTTTTAAAGTGTTCGAAAGCCTACTCTTTGAAGCATTTGGTTACAATTTAATTATTTGTTGCCTTTTTAACCATTAAAACAAATATTATGATTACTGGTAGAACAACTGATAAGACCAGATGTAAATAACGATAAATGACTACACCTCAGAACAAAACACCACAAATATAATAAAAGAAAAATACTAATATCATAACTTTGATATTATCAGAATAAGGGATTTTTAACCAAAAACGATTTTTTTGTTAATTCAACAGGTAGTGATATTTTAGGAATAAATATATACTAACATTCTCATTAAATTTTTATATATGTTTTATTGTTAAAAGTATTTACATTTTTATGGCAATCTATAACTAATCACAATTAATCAAAACTAAAAGCAATAATTAGTTACAAATATAAAAATAGAATAATGATTTTTTCTTATTAAATATATATTCAATTATGATTTCACAATATATAAAAAAGGCAGCCTGATGGACTGCCTTTCAAATGTATAAATGTTTAATTTTAGCGATTAGTTGCCAGGAACAACGCGTGTTGTACTACCCTGCTGATAAATATCAACACGTTGGCCCACACGGAAAATCATATTTGGATCGACTTCCTGCACAACAGCAATGGTTCTACCGCTATCAAGTTTAATTACGATATTAACACCATTGCGCTTACTAACTGCATCACCCGCTTTATTACCTAAAGCTGCGCCAGCTAAACCACCACCAATAGCCGCAATATCAGAACCACTACCGCCACCAACTTTCGAACCAAGAATGGCACCAATAGCACCACCTGCAATAGTACCAATCATATTTTCACCACCACCGCTCATGGTTACGGCATCTAATTTGGTGATCGTACCGGTTAATACATTTTGTACTGTGCGTGCCTCACCGACATCATAAGCATTACCATATGGATTCTGCGCACAACCTGTTACACCAAGTGCTGCGACTAGACATAAAGATGCTACTGTATACTTTTTCAATATAACCTCCGTCAATAAAGCAATCTGCTATTACAACGATATAAGTTTGGACGTTAAATTAACATTTTGCTCACAAATCCTGTATTCACACTGAATGGACTAATAAAAACAATATGTTACAAAATATTCGCGTAAGAAGAAGCAAAGCTTTACAATTAGTTTCTCTTTTAAAAGGTAAAAAGCACTCAATCTAGTGTGTTTTTTTACCGCGAATTTTATTAATCAACGTCACCACAGCAACCACCGCGGCCCCCGCAATAACACCCACAATACCGTTCATTAATGGTGGTAGAATAGACGCTGCACCAGGGAAATTTACTGCTTGTACAATGTTCTCTACGATTTCATGGGAATGCGGCAATGTATGTACAACGATACCGCCACCGACAAGAAACATCGCAATTGTGCCTACAAACGCCAGAGCCTTCATAAGATAAGGTGCTATGTTCACCAATAACGAGCCAAAACGGTTTTTCAAACTCGCTTGTTCACTATGATTTACAAGATATAAACCTGCATCATCTAGCTTTACAATACCAGCAACCAAGCCATAAACCCCTGCTGTCATCACAGCAGCAATTACGCTAACAACAATGGCTTGAGTTAAAAATGGATGCTCTTGTACAACTCCTAAAGAAATCACAATAATTTCAGCAGAAAGAACAAAATCAGTGCGAATAGCCCCTTTTATTTTCTCTTTTTCATACTCTGCGATATCAACATCACTTTGCGCTAACACATCGACTTTATCTTCAGTGCTTGCCTCAGAGTGAAATAATTTCTCAACGATCTTCTCAACACCTTCAAAGCATAAGAATAAACCGCCTAATAACAGCATTGGCTGAATCAGCCATGGGGCTATTACACTGATCAATAACGCTGCAGGTACTAATATCAGCTTATTTTTAAATGAGCCTTTTGCGACGCCCCATACAACAGGAATTTCGCGTTCAGCACGTACCCCCGTTACCTGTTGGGCATTCAATGCTAAATCATCGCCTAACACACCCGCTGTTTTTCGTGCTGCTACTTTTGTCATCACAGCAACATCGTCTAATACGGTCGCGATATCATCTAACAAAGTTAATAAACTTGCACCAGCCACAGGTTACTACTCCTTCCATTAAGAGCCGTTGCTCTTAAACACATAAACTAACAATATGATGTTAATACTAAACCGTTAATGCTAACTTCATCCAACATACAGTTAAGCATTATACTGCCTATACCATAAAAATAAAAATCAGCGTTTTTTATCGCGTTTTTACGCCCATTTCAATTAAAGTCGGTCTAAAGCCGAATGGCTAATCTTTCTTATCATAACGATAAATCTTTTTTGATTGCAGTTAGCCTCATTCAATTGTCTAATCGCCAAGCACCCTCTTTTCGGTTTGAGGTGTAGACTGAGATTGGAATTCCTCTCTTTACGTTATGTCATACCGTGCTAGTAGCAGCACGACCTGTTCGGAAATGACAATGAAATTATTCGCAGCACTATACCTACAGACATTTTCTTGTCTGAATAAAGTATGCGACAACGCAGCCAACAGCATCAGACCAACCCAATTTAGACGATCGACACGTATATTCATTAATAGTAATAATGAAACGAACTCTGATAGTCCCAGTTACGCGTAATTAAATGCAATACACTGCAGTCAAATGCGGATTGCTTTTTATTAGCGTAACCTTTAGATCCTGACTTTTATTACGTCAGCAACCATAACCTTCTATTTTAATTGAAATTTTCTGCAGTTATGTAGGGCTTCTGTTCGCCTTAAAAAACTGACCGCGTACTTTACAAGGATTAAGACTATGAGTGAGTGGACAATTAATAACGCACGTGACGTTTATAATACGCCTTACTGGAGCCAAAACTATTTTGATATTGCACAAGATGGTTCAGTGGTTGCGCGTCCTAACTTACAGGCTCCCAACAATACCATTGGTTTATCACAACTTGCTGATGAACTGATTGCTGCAGGTGCCTCATTACCAGTATTGGTGCGTTTTCCTGAAGTAATGCACCATCGTGTCGATAGTTTATGTAGTGTATTTAACCAAGCTATTGAAAATTATGGTTATACAGATGACTACCTTGCGGTTTATCCAATCAAAGTCAACCAACAACAAGAAGTCGTTAGCGAGATTCTTAAAAGCCAATACGCTAAGCAACAACGTCAGTTAGGTTTAGAAGCAGGCAGTAAACCCGAGCTTATGGCTGTGCTGGCTATGGCGCAAGAAGCGAGTTCAGTCATTGTCTGTAATGGCTATAAAGATAAAGAATACATTCGTCTTGCACTCATTGGTGAAAAGCTAGGACACGAAGTGTATATCGTCCTAGAAAAACTATCAGAACTACGCATTATCCTAGAGCAAGCGAAAGAGCTTGGCGTTACTCCACGTCTTGGTTTACGTGCACGTTTAGCCTCGCAAGGTAAAGGCAAGTGGCAAGCCAGTGGTGGCGAGAAGTCTAAGTTTGGATTATCGGCATCTCAGGTTTTAACTGTGGTAGATGAACTGCGCCAGCGCGATATGCTAGATTGTTTGCAATTACTGCATTTCCACTTAGGATCGCAAATTGCCAACATTCGTGATGTAAGAAATGGTGTGGGTGAAGCTGGCCGTGTTTACGCAGAATTGAAAAAAATCGGTGTCGGTATTACAACTGTCGATGTTGGTGGTGGTTTGGCCGTGGACTACGAAGGTACGCGTTGTCAGAACAGTTGCTCAATGAACTACAGTATTAACGAATATGCCAACAACATTGTTTATGTATTAGGTGACATTTGCACTGAATACGATATCGCTATGCCACGCATTATTTCAGAGTCTGGGCGTAATTTAACGGCGCATCACGCAGTATTAATTACCGATGTTGTGGGGATTGAAAGTTACAAACCTGAGAGTATTTCAGCGCCAGCATTTGACGCACCACAAGTGCTACATAACATGTGGATGTCGTGGAACGAGCTCTCACAACATGCAGAGCAACGTTCGTTGGTTGAGATTTATCATGACAACCAAAATGATTTAGCCGAAGTTCACGCCCTATTTGGGGTTGGGATGATTAGCTTTATCGATCGAGCATGGGCAGAGCAAGTCAGTTTGCGCTTATGTTATGAATTAGAAAGAAAACTATCAGATAAAAATCGTGCACACCGCCCGATTTTAGATGAACTACACGAGCGCTTAGCTGATAAGTTCTTCGTGAACTTTTCTTTATTCCAATCATTGCCTGATGCATGGGGAATTGATCAAATCTTCCCTATCTTGCCATTAAGTAACTTGGATAAAGCCCCTGAGCGTCGTGCCATTATTTTAGACATTACTTGTGATTCAGATGGTGCTATTGATCAATATGTAGAAAGCCAAGGTATTGAAACAACGCTACCGGTTCCGACATGGTCAGCTGAAGAGCCTTACCGTATTGGTTTCTTTATGGTTGGTGCTTATCAAGAAATCTTAGGTGATATGCATAACCTCTTTGGTGATACTGACACTGCCGTTGTCCGTACCCGTGCTGACGGTGGTTATGAAATAGAAAAACTTGATCGTGGTGATAGTGTTGGTGATGTATTGCGCTACGTGCATTTAGACTCTAAAGAGTTTTTACGCCAATACCAAACAATGGCTGAGCAACACTTAGCTGATCACGAACGTGATGCAATTTTACAAGAATTAGCGGAAGGTCTAGAAGGTTATACTTACCTCGAAGATGTCCGTGCTATTTAACTAAAATATTAAATAAAAGGTTCCTACTACGCTAGTCATGTGTAGTAGGACGTCTTAACGGGGCTTTGCCCAAGATTGTTGTTAGGAGAAAACCATGGCAACACTAGCTAACTACCCAGATTACTCACTATTCGCCAATGCGTTTGGTTTTTTACGTCAACCACTTAACTTCTCTCCAATGGAGTCAGATGCTGATGTGGTGATCACTGGTGTACCATTTGATATGGCTACAACGGGTCGTTCGGGTAGTCGCATGGGCCCAGGCGCAATTCGTCAAATTTCCACTAATCTCGCTTGGGAAGGTAAACGCTGGCCGTGGACATTTAATTTATTTAAAACTATCAAGGTTGCTGACTGTGGTGATCTAGTGTTTGATTGTGGCGATGCCGCACAAATGTGTGAACGTCTAGAAGCTCACGCGACAGGCTTATTAGAGCAAGGCAAAGCAATGCTAAGTTTTGGTGGCGATCACTTTGTGACACTTCCTCTACTACGTGCACATGCTAAACAGTTCGGCAAAATGGCATTGATTCACTTTGACGCACATACCGATACTTATGATCAAGGTAGCAAATTTGATCACGGCACCATGTTCTACCATGCACCAAAAGAAGGACTAATTGATCCTCATCATTCAGTGCAAATTGGTATTCGTACTGAACAC
Organism: Photobacterium angustum; assembly: GCF_002954615.1. NCBI lineage: Bacteria > Pseudomonadati > Pseudomonadota > Gammaproteobacteria > Vibrionales > Vibrionaceae > Photobacterium > Photobacterium angustum. The sequence goes on from NZ_MSCJ01000003.1 coordinate 146,056, forward strand.
AGCCATAACCTTGGCTTTAATGTGATCGATGCAGGTCAAGCCAATGATTGGTCTGTAGAACAAATCGTTTCCATGATCAAAGAGAAAGTGGGTGATATGCCTGTTTACTTAACCTTTGATATTGATTGTTTAGATCCTGCTTTTGCGCCAGGAACAGGAACACCTGTTTGTGGCGGTATGACATCAGATAAAGCGTTAAAAGTGATTCGTGCTTTAGCAGGAATTAACCTTGTGGGTATGGATGTGGTAGAAGTCGCCCCTTCCTACGATCATGCTGATATGACATCACTGGCTGCAGCAACGATCGCAACCGATATGCTTCACCTATGGGCACTGACGCATAAAAAAGCAGACATCAAGTAAACTATAACTTGATTAAGCACGACAAGTTAACAACAAAAAAGCCAGAGCTAAGCTCTGGCTTTTTTTCGGTATTTTCTTTATATCGCTATAAGTTTTGCTTCTTAATTAACTAATTAAGATACCGCCCCACACCAATACAACCACAGCCATCGCAACAAATACCGCAGCAGAACCAATATCTTTCGCTCGGCCGCTCAATTCATGATGTTCAGGACCAATACGATCAACCACCGCCTCAATTGCCGAGTTAACTAGCTCAACAATCATCACTAATAACAATGAAGCAATCATGATCACTCGCTCTAACCCTGTTACAGGTAAGAAAAAGCTAATCGCAGTCATCACCACTAATAACACTGATTCTTGACGAAAGGCTGCTTCATTTATCCATGCAGCTTTGAGCCCTTTTGCCGAGTAGCCTGCAGCATTAATTATACGAGTAATCCCTGTTGCGCCCGGTTTCATTGTTGTTTATCTCTCTTATTATTAATCATTAGCTAGTACTGCCTTAGTGGGCGCTAATATTACGACATTGTGAAAATATATCTAGCTTAGGATCATAAACATTCGTTTTAACATCCATCATGCCAAGTAATGAATGGAATAAATAATCCTGCGAATATCCCCCAGCGGCGGCTTCTTTCTCTAAACAACCACGATTAATATGCTGACTTTTTTGGTATTCAGGCGATAGCCATAATATCAGTGGTACCGTTGTTTGCTCTTTCGGTGCAATAGCATAAGGTAAACCATGCAAGTACACGCCATCTTCACCCAAAGATTCACCGTGATCGGCCATATAGAACATCGCTGTATTGGCATGTTGATCATCTTGCTTCAACATATCAATTACTTGGCTCAAAATATGATCGGTATATAAAATCGTATTATCGTACGTATTCTTCACTTGTTGCTCAGTACAGTTTTGTAAATCACTGGTATCACACGTGGGAGTAAACAATTTAAATTTTTCAGGATAGCGATCGTCATACGTTGGTCCATGACTACCAATGATATGTAAAACAATCATCGTATCTTGCTTAGCATCATCAATATATTGCTGTAAGCCTTTAAGTAAAATCTGATCATAACAAGAGCCGTTATGGCATAAGCTAGGATCAATCTCAGCACTCATTTCAATATGCTTAACACGATCACAAGCCCCTTTACAGCCACCATCATTATCTTTCCATAACACATCAATACCTGCATGATGCAATACATCTAATACACCATCTTGATGGCGTGCTTTAACAGGATCATAATTCACTTTGGTCATGTCAGAAAACATACATGGCACTGAAGCAGCTGTTGCTGTACCACAAGATTTCACATTGAGAAAACTGATCACATTACGGGTTGCTAATTGTGGGTTGGTATCACGCGTATAGCCATTTAATGAATAGTTCATAGAACGTGATGCTTCACCGAGTACCATTACCATTACATTGGGTTTATTAGTTTTTGCTGTGATTGCCGCATGTTCATTTACAGCATCAGTGCCAATATGGGTAAATGGCATATTCGCTTCAATTAACTGGTAATGCGCATAACGATAGGTCGCTGATAAGTAATTGGTCGGATTAATTAGAGCTTTGATTTCTGAATGATTACGTACTAACGAAGCGTAATCTTTATAATAGCAAGCCGCTATAATTCCGATCACAACCAACGAAATCACAATCGATAGCAATTTAGAAGCAAGCTCTTTGATAAATGGCTTAAATTGTACCTTCATCGAAGTAAAGATAATCGCGGGTACAATACCAATTGCAAGTAACCACAGCCCACCACCTAAAGATAAATAGCTGGCTGCTTCACCGGTATTCGTCTCAAAAATATTAACGATCATGCCGTAATCAAAGAACACACCATAGCTATACATGCCATATGTTGCCAATGATGACAAAATAATCAGTAATGGAATAAGTATGCGATATATGCGAGGCCAGATAAGCACTGTAAAAATAATATTCAGTGCTGCACAAATAAAGATAGGAATAGAAATAGCAAAAATAATGCTCTTTGGTGGCTGGCTCTCAAATAGCTCTGTGATATGTTGCCATAGCGCAATATTTTGTATTGCCGTAAAAAAGAGTGCGACAAGCAGTGTATATAATACGCTGGTTAAGCGGAGTTTCATTATATCTATTCCCAAGAATGATTATCATAGTTATATAACGTCAACATAACTATGATAGAAGATGTTCACGATATAGGTTATGCCAGCCTTGGCGAACAGATCCTATTTTGGCGGCGAATTATATAGCCAAAAACATATAAATAACTAATATCTATATATATTGAGTGGTATTTAAAATGAAAACAAAGATTCAATTAATGAAGGGCGGTGTTCTCATTTAGGTTCCTTGCACCTTTAATAAAGATAGAAGAAATATGCTCTTAGCACTTCTACCGATAAATAAAAACTTAAAGAGGTAAATCAACGCCGCCGTATTATGAACAACCAAGCTGTTTGTATCCTGACAAAAGATACTTAGATATCGCTATAAGCCCACTTTATATATAAATAGATAAAAACCGCCGATACACATAGGTATCGGCGTTTATTTTGTCAGCACTTGAGGAGTAAATGCAGATCAAATCACAATGCTACGAAACGGGTTATTTCAGAAAATCGTTGTACAACATATACAGGTGAGCTGAACTCCATGAGAAGTTATTTGCTCCCTGCACTGCGCCCGTTTCTGGATTGTAGTTTTCTTGAATTGGAAGCTGCTTAGTTAAACCCTCTGCATTAGTAAAGAGCTTATTGACCATCTCGTTCGCTTCTTTGGTGTAGCCATAATTCGCCATCCCCTTCACACCGAAATAAAACTGATCAACCCATACTCGACCACGCCAATAGATGTCTGCACCATAAGCAGGATTATCTGCCGATGCTGTTCCAAGTGGAACCGTCGTATTAAACTTGCTTGTATCCATCATATTTTGTACAACGGCTTTAGCGGTTGCATCAGTTGCAGCTCCATTAAACAGTGGCGACCAACCTTCAGCCCCCATACCACGCTCAACAATCGGTTTACCCGCACAACCGTTGTTTAATACTTTCGCTTCAGCGCTATCAATACTAATGTCGTAGTAAAAACCTGTGGCAGTATCAAACATACATTTATTAATGTAGTCCTTCGTATCTTTGGCTTTTTGCGTAAAGGTTTCAGCGGCATCGCTATAGCCTAATACCTCGGCAATTTGTGCAAGATATTTGTTATCGCTGTACCAGTATGAGGCTTGATCAACTGACTCTTGCAGTAGTGAGTAACCAATCACTTCACCCGATGCATCTTTGTTCTCACTGAATTTCACTTGCCAATCTTTTTTCGCCAGATTCAGTTTTGCAGTATTAACCGCATCAGTATTACTGTAAGTCACAGTCTTAGCATTGATGTTATAGCTATTATCAAACTCGTACTTGTCTTTCGCATAACGACCTAGCTGATCGATGGTAGCAATTTCGTCAGAATTACTCAGCCCTTGTGCATCAGCAATGGTGTCGATAAAACCAAATACCGCGGCATCATCACGACCTGATTCCCAAGACGCTGCCGTTTGTGCCGGGCTGCTAATTGCAACATAATCACCGGATTCTAATAAGGCGTTGTATTTTTCAATACCAGAGTCCATTCTCCACTTTGAGTCTCCTTCTAATTTATAGTGATAAATCATCTGACCATCGGCGGTTGTATGTTCAGGATCGACCGCAGCACCATACTCAGGAATACCATTACTGTTGGTATCACGTGCAGTTAACCACCAATCATGATAAGCCACTAACTGTGGGTACATCTCTTCAAGCCATGCTTTGGCATCACTTGGACGGTTATATTTATCTTTCAGCGCTGTGTAGACTTCCCATACCGCCCATGACGCTAGTGATGGTTTGGTATTACGCTCATTCCATGTTTGTGCATCATTAAATTCAGTTAAGCCTAATGCATCACCACGTTGCTTAGACATGTTCATACCCACCACATCAAGCAAGTAACCTTTATCGTATGGGCGTAGCACATCATCTGCCTGTACTTGATGTTCAAACACAGTACGAATGTTCTCCATCGCTAAATCAGGGTTAAAGTGCGCCATCGCATACGCTTGTTTCCACGTATCCCACGGCCAAGTTAAGTTGCCTGAGAACCAACGTGCGGTTACTGATGGCGTTACCGTATCATGGCTTACCATACCAGCGGGGCTACGCCAGTTACCGGTTAAGGTTTCAATCGCTTTCACCGCAACCCGCTCTTGCTCTGCAGTTGCATTGTCATTTACTAAACCATGACTTAAGTAACTTTCCCAACGAGTGGTGGTCGCATTCATGTATTTAATAGGATTTTTCAAAATATCAGCCACAACTGGCTGCTCTTTTTTCCACTCATCAGCCGTTAAAGTGTGGCTAAATACGGTATAGATCTTGGTTTCTTGCTCATCACCAATATCTGACGTTGATTGATATTCCAAGCCTTTTACTGTTGTTTTAGCGGCAATACTGCGATCAATATAAAAAGTTGAATCACCTCGGGTTCTCACCCACCATGAATCACGTTCTTTACCAAACTGCAGAGTAATATCACCATGATTATCCGTTGTTAAAGTACGCGTTAAATCTGGTAATTGTTCAGCGACTGTTGCTTCATAACATTCTTGCTTATCATCTTTATCTAATTCACTGCATACTGGCTTTTCAACACCATCTAGGGCGTAGAAACCTTCAACTAATTTGCCGTCCCACAATAACGTAAGATCTTGACCACTATTATTAGTAACGGCCGTCTCAACCAATGAGGAACGAGAAGAAACAAACTGCAGTGTCATCTCAACACGAATATCATCGGCGGTTAATGTTTGAATTAACGCGCCCGGAATACTGTAAGCTTTGGCTGTAAAATTAACAGGCTGGCCATCTTTTAAAATAGATAATTTATCGAAATACTCTGCTACCGAAGTATTATATTCTTCAGCAATAGCAGTCACACCAAAACCACCTTTATTTTCTGGATTTGCTTTTAAATCTGGTAATAAGTGGCCATGCCACGCGCCGTCATCATGTAATGGCGTATAAGCCATGTGATCACCAGATCCAACTTCTGCAAGGTGTTTTGGTGTACCTGTGCGATCAATAATGTCTTTAAACTGCAGGGCTAATTCTGGTTTCTTTTTCTCTTCAGACGATGAACTAGACGAATCATCACTATTACAGCCAGCAGTCAATAATAAAGAGCCGATCACTGCAGCAAGCAATGTTTTCTTGGTTACCATTGGATTATTCGTCATTGTTACACCTTTAATATAAAGAGACATTCAACGTTAAAATTTGGACTGTTATGGTATTTTTAGTTTTAGCGTAGCTTGGGTATTACTCTGTACGCGGAAGGAATATTAAGGGCTAAAACCAAGAGTAAAATTGAAGTAGGTCACATAAGCCATTTTACTAAAATTCAGCTTAGGAATACCGCGTAACAATTAGATACAAAGATTAAAAGTAACGTTTCTTTTATTTTTGAAGTAATTTCACACTATGAAATCACAGTCATTGCTTATCTATTTATCTTTCTTAAATCATTAAATGTAAAAGTAGATCTTCCCCCCAAGCCATATCACTCACAGTGATATTCACCCCAAATACCAAATAAAAATAAATGACTTATGTAACATTCGTAACAAGTCCCCCCGCTTACTTTTATGGAACTTCATGAGCAAGATCACAGTCATTAAAATGCGGTATTTCAGTATTTATCTTTATTTTTGTGTTATTTGTTGTTTCATCCTTAAATAAACCTGAAACTTTCAGTAAAAAAACAATTAAAAAGTAAAAAATCGACTTAAATTAAAAATAAAAAAGCCACTCACAAAAGTGAGCAGCTTATCTATATTATAGTTATTTCGCGATCTTGCTTAGTGCTGTGTTGCTACTGTCGGTTTCTTTTCTTCAGCTTGAATAATGACTTGTTGTTTCTTCTCAAAGCGAGAAATCCACCACCACGCAAGACCAGAGAATACCGCCGTCATAAAGACGTTAATGAAGAACGCACGCACTAAGTCAACACCCGGAGGGAACGCAGATGCCGTCATACTCACCACGAAAATCACGATAAGAATAGAGATAACTGTCATACCCACTTTTTGCGAGCCCATACGGAAATCACGTGGGGTATCATCATGTTTCCAGCGGAAAACGAAGTAAGCGATCATGATAAGGATTGGCGGTAACATTGCCGTACCAGCAGTTAAGTTAATAGCAGTGTTCATCATCTGCTGTACTGACTCAGAGCCAAAACCGTTAACCACTAACATCGCAAATACAAACGCAAACTGCCACCATGCTGCACGCACTGGTACGCCATGCTCGTTTAGCTCTGTGGTTTTTTCACCGTATACACCTTTAGGAATTTCAGCGATCAGGGCTTTCCCGGCACACTGAATGTTACTGTGCGTATACCTTAACCGATAGCAACGAAGTGACCATTCACTACCTTGCTGATACCGATAAAATCACTCCCGTTAATTTAACCAATCACGGTTACTTTAATCTGCAAGGAGCAACATGGGACGGTGATAGTCGCTCACACACAGTACGTATTAATGCTGACTACTATTTACCGACTAATAGCCTTGGTATACCGCTCGATAAGCCACAACCAGTTGAAAATACCAGCTTTGATTTCCGAACAAGTAAAACACTTAGTAAAGACTTACTAGCAGATAAACAACAGCAGCAAGCTAAAGGTTACGATCATAGCTTTGTGCTAAACCCAACAAGAAAGCCTGATGAGATTATTGCTAAAGTAATTTCCCCTGATAGCAAAGTCACCATGACGGTAAAAACCAATAAACCAGCAGTGCAACTATATGGTGGAAATTGGTTAGCAGGTACCCCTGCCCGAAAGGGTAAACAGTATCAAGATTACGCAGGATTGGCGTTAGAAACCCAGTTCTTACCTGACTCTCCAAACCATCCAGAATGGGAGCAAACCAGTTGCTTTCTTTCTCCTAACAAAAGATACGATTATTCGACCACGTATAGTTTTCAGTTCTAAATATTATTCAGCAAATTAAAGCACTGGGTGTACTCATTCGGTGCCTTCTTTCGTTAATAGCTTAAATGTAATACGACTAAATAATTGTCGAAATTTGTTTTCGTAAATAATCAATAACAGTCGTTAACTTAGGATCTAACTTTGCTTGCTGACTCCATGCACAACCTATATCCATCGTGGGTATTATTTCATTAATAGATCTTCTAACTAAACGTCGACCTTCTAATGAATATTGTCTAAAGACTAGATCTGAAAGAATTGTGATGCCCTGTCCCATAGCGACAAGACTTCGAACAGCTTCTATTGAGTGTGTGACAAAGCATATATTTGGATGCGCTGAAGATTGTTGCCAAAAGCTATTTGCCGTTTCAGTATGCTCATCCATATCTAATACAATCAGCGATTCGTTACTTAAATCGGTTAGACAGATATTTTCTTGATACAACAGCGGATGATCGGCAGAAAGCCACAACTTTCGCTCAGAGCGAAGTATCGTTTCGTAATTAAGGTTGATTTTTTCTTGCATATTTGAAACCAGAATAATGCCTATATCCAACCTGTTTTCAAGCAAGTTTCTTTCTAACTCTCCTCGATTAAACTCATTGATTTTAAATGTAATATTAGGGAATTGTTTTTTTAATTTAGGTAACAAACAGGGCAGCATATAAGCAGAAATAGTCTCTGTTACGCCAATGCTTATCACTCCTTTATTTTCCACAACAGGCGACTGTATCTCCTCTATGGCATTTTCAACATCATAAAGAATATGCCGTGATTTCATTACAAAACCTTCCGCAACGTCAGTAAGCGCAACTCCTTTCGCATGACGTATGAGTAATTTTGCTCCTAATATATCTTCTAGCTTTTTCAAAGCAATTGTCATGGAAGACTGAGACACACTGCAACGTAATGCTGCCCTTGATATTTGCCCAGTCTCAGCAACCGCAACTAAATATTCCATCTGACGAAGTGAAAGACCAACAGACATATTGTTTTTCTCAATAATGAACTATTTAAAATATATATTAGCAATACCAAGGTTAAATTTATAGCGTAGTCAAATCAGTATTCTCATAGGACTTTTTGATTTATGCCCATTGATTACAAAAAAGGTTATTGCACATTATGTCGTTCTCGTTGTGGAACAATTAATCATGTTGAAGATAATCGCTTAATAAAAATAACACCAGATCCCGATCATCCAACGGGGGCAGCCATCTGTATGAAGGGACGAGCTGCGCCTGAATTAATTTACAATCCTAACCGTATTTTATACCCACAACGCAGAACATCGGCTAAAACAGCATCTGATCCAAAATGGGAACGAATTTCATGGCAAGAAGCAATACAAACTATTTCCTCTAAATTAGCCAAAATAAAGAATGAAAGTGGTGCAGAAGCTGTCGCCTTTGGTGTTACAACACCGAGTGGTACGCCTATTTCAGATAGTATTGATTGGATTGAACATTTTATTCATAGCTATGGTAGTCCAAATATTTGTTATGGCACTGAAGTCTGTAATTGGCATAAAGATTTTGCCCACTCATTCACTTTCGGTTGTGGTATGCCAATGGCTGATTATGAGAATGCAGACCTAATCATGTTATGGGGGCATAACCCAACAAACACTTGGTTAAGTCAAGCAAATGCAATTGGTTTAGGGCAAAAGAAAGGTGCTAAAACTCTTATTATCGATCCAAGAAAAACCCCATTAGCAGCCAATGCCGATGTCTGGCTTCAAGTAACACCAGGAACTGATGATGTTGTCGCCATGGGACTTATCAACCAAATATTAGAGCACAAGTTCTTTGATAGCGACTTCATTCGCTGTTGGACAAACTCACCATTTTTGATTCGAAATGATACGAAGGAATTATTAAGAGCTCGAGACTGCGTAGCATTAGATGTTAAGGATTCAGAATACTTTGTTATTTGGGATCAAGATGAAAACCAACTTGCCACTTATAATCACAAAGCAACAATATCTAAAACACAAGGCGCAAGTTTCGCACTATCAGGACAATATACAATCCAATTAAAAGATGGCCGCTATATTACATGCTCTCCTGTATTTGAAATTTTGAAGCAAGCTTGCAAAGAGTATCGACCCGAAACAGTGGAAAAAATCTCAGGGATTAAAGCTAAAGAGTTACAACAAGCTGCTCTACTACTCTCAAATAGTAAAGCAATTGCCTATCACGCATGGACAGGCATTGCTCAACAAAAAAACGCAACCCAAACTGAACGTGCAATTGCTATTCTTTATGCGTTATTAGGTAGCTTTGATAAACAAGGAGGTAATCGCCAGTATATTCAACTTCCATTAAATAAAATAGACAGTAAAACATTACTCTCTTTAGACCAAAAAAATAAAGCCTTAGGTTTAAAAGAAAGACCGCTTGGTCCCGCAAGCCAAGGTTGGGTTAGCTCTCGTCATGTCTATAAAGCTATTACCGAAGCGAAACCTTATAAAATTAGAGGGTTATTTGCATTTGGATCTAATCCTTTACTAAGTCAGGGAGATGTAGAGCTTGGTATTGAAGCCTTAAAACAAGTTGAATTTCATGTACATTGCGACCTATTTGAGACACCATCATCTCGCTATGCCGATATTTTGTTACCTATAAATACTCCTTGGGAGCGAGAAGCACTTAAAGCTGGGTTTGAAATCAACGAGCAAGCTGTTAGTCACGTTCAATTACGCCAACAAATGATCCCGTCACTCGGTGAGTCTAAATCCGATACTGAGATCGTTTTCCTACTTGCAAAAGCATTAAAGTTAAAAAATGAAGTCTTTAGCAGCGATCTTGAAACTGCATGGAATAAGATGCTTAAACCGCTACAGCTTAACATTAAAAAATTACGTAAATATCCCGAAGGGATTGCTTATTCTTTACCTCAACAAACGCAAACATACCGTCAACTCAAACAAGGGAAAGTTAAAGGATTTGCAACCCCAACTAAGCGTGTTGAAATTTATTCTGAGACGTTGTTAAAAGCTGGATACTCTCCTTTGCCTCAAGCGATTACACATAATCACGATAACAATTACCCTTATATCCTGACCTCAGTAAAAAGCGGCTATTTTTGTCATAGTCAACACCGTTCCATCACTTCATTACGTAAACGTTCTCCATTACCAATGGCTTATGTAAACGAAGAACTCGCAAAAAGTAACAATATTGCTGAAGGCGACTGGGTCACCATTCAAACCCCTCATGGAAAGGCAAATTTTTACTGTTCAATATTACCCACCTTAGCATCAAAGGTCGTTGTCGCTGAGTTTGGTTGGTGGCAAGGATGTGAAGCACTAGGTTTAGATAGCTACCCCATAACTGGTCCACTAAATAGTAATTATAACCAGCTTATTTCAGCACAAGAGGCAGATGAAATCAGTGGCTCAGTACCAATGAGAGGCTGCAGTTGCAAAATTAATGTCTCTGAAAAACAAAATATCGAAAAACGTGCTTGGAAAGATGCCATCGCTTTTGTCGTAAAACAAAAAACACTGATCGCCTCAGACGCAATGGAGCTTGAACTTACCCCACAAATTCCACGTTTACTGCCAGATTATTTGCCAGGTCAACATATAACAGTTTGTCTAAATCAAGATCGCGATAACGAGTTGACTCGAGCATACTCATTAACAGACGCAAGTTATAAAGAAGATCGAAATAGTTATAAAATAGTCGTTCGTTATCAGCGAAGTTATGATCAAAAAGGCAACCTTTATGAAGGTGCAGCTTCAAGCTATATCCATAACCAATTATCAGTTGGTGAGATCATTCATGTTTCAGCTCCCAATGGTAAATTCACTATCCCAACGGCAATATCAACTCCTATTGTCATATTTGCCGCAGGTATAGGCATAACTCCTTTTATAAGTTTAATAGAGTCAATTAATGATCTTGATTTAATGCCTAATATTTGGTTGTTTTATGGAAATAAGAATAGTCATACTCATGCATTTAAGAAACGACTAAACGATCTAGCTAAAAAGTTACCAAAACTACATATATTTAACTCTTATAACGAACCACTCGCGTCTGATATAAAGGGGAAAGACTATGATACAACAGAGCTGCTCTCTGCAAAGGTTATTCCAGATACATTGATAAAACAGCAAGCTAGATTTTACCTATGTGGCCCAACAAGCATGATGGAAAATATTACGCAGCAGTTAATCACGAGAGCTGTACCGCATTTTAATATTTTTAGTGAAATATTTAAGCCCAAAACAATGGTAAAAATTAAAGACAACCAAGAATTCAATGTTGAATTTATACGCTCAAAAGAACATTTAATTTGGACATCAAACTCTGGAACATTATTGGAATTTGCAGAAAAAAATAATATTAAGATGCCTAGTGGATGTCGCGTTGGACAATGTGAAAGCTGTGCAATTAATATTATTTCAGGAAATGTTATCCATTTAAATGGAAAGGAACCTGAAGAAAACAACATATCTTTAACCTGCCAAGCTATCCCTATCAGTAATTTAGTACTTGATGCTTAATATACAGTGAAGCAATAAATCTGAGCATTGTTAAAAATAGAAGAAATACTGAGCCTTCAAAGCAATGACAGAAAAGCCAATTATGATTGGCTTTTCTGTTTATATTCAAAGTTAAAGCTGGCACACATATGATTGCCAACTTAGTATTTTATCTAGTCATTATTTGTCACTTAATCGTTCAACCGAACCTCGACGCACTAAGGTTGGAGAGAAACGCATAGCCTCACTATCAACATGTTGCTCATCAGCCAAAGTTAATGCGAGATTAGCAGCCTTTTCTGCCATCATCTGAATCGGATAACGAACCGTTGTTAGCCCTGGAGTGGTATAACGGGCAATTAAGCCATCATCAAACCCCACCAGCGACATCTTCTGCGGAGATTGAATGCCATTTTCTTGTAGCACCGCTAATGCGCCCGCTGCCATATAATCGTTATAAGCCACCAACGCTGTCATCGGCAAGGATTTGGTGATCAGATTTATCATCGCTGTTTCGCCACCCTCACTATCTGGAGTCGCTTTTTCAATATAGCTTGCTGATAAACTAATATTATTATCCGCTAACGCATCCAAATAGCCTTGTACACGTTCACTGGCATCTTCAATATCATGGTTAGAGGCGATACACGCAATATGGCTATGACCATGACGGATCAAATATTCGGTCGCTAAATACGCACCTTTATGGTTATCAAGTGAAATACAACGCTCAGCAATAGTAGAGATATGGCGGTTAATGATCACTAAGCCTTTCACTTCGTTGGCATAGTTAATCAGCTCCTCGTCAGTCAGTGCTTTTGCGTAAATCACTAACGCATCACAACGACTATTGATCAAATGTTCAATCGCACGTCGTTCATCGTCTGCATTGTGATAACCATTACCAATCAGAATATGCTTACCATGTTGATGAGCTACAACATCGACAGCTTTAACTAAAGTGCCAAAGAAAGGGTCAGAGACATCCCCCACTAATACACCAATGGTATCGGTATTTTTTCGCACTAACGCTTTGGCAGCCGCATTGGGACGATAACCTAACTGTTTCATCGCGTTAGTCACCGATTCAATAGACTGTTTACTTGCTTTTGGGGACTTGTTGATCACCCGCGAGACAGTGGCAATCGACACCCCAGCTTCACGAGCGACATCCTTGATGGTTGCCATAATTGCTCTCTTTTTTAAACTGTGCTTATTTAACCGTGTGAACCGTTACTACGCAATAAATTTACAAGCATTAGCGATATTTCTATGTGTTGATACATAAAGTGGTTACAGATAGTCATTTACATTCTTTGTAGCCAATCAAGCGCTAAACAATCTTCACACCAGCAGGCATTAAACGTTCAGGCGTTAACAGTACGCTTTCCGATTCATCGTCTGTTTCAGCACATAGCAGCATACATTCTGAAGTTTCACCACGCATTTTCGCTTTTGCTAAATTACATAGCACCACCACTTGTTTCTCCATTAGCTCCTCTTCTGTGTAGTAAGACACTAGGCTAGTCACAGTCTGAAGCGTTTTCTCACCGACATCAATTTGCACGATGTATAGCTTATCAGCATTGCTATGACGCGCCACTTCAATAATCTTACCGACACGAATATCTAATTTTGCGAAGTCACCGTATGAAACTGTTTCCATTCATTTTTCTCTTATATAACAGATTATAAATTAATAGAAATAGTGCAATGAAAACGCTTACACAAACAATCAATTATGCTGCTATTACACTGTTTGATCACACTTTATTTGTTGCCTTTGTGACATTTAAAAGACTGTGATTATTCTAAAAAAACAGCCACTGACAAACATCAGTGGCTGTATTTAAAGCTTATTATTGTTGGTTATTTTACGCTTGTTGTACTGCCGCTTTCGCTTCTAATTGACGCTCATCCGACGTTAATGATTTTTCATACTTACTGTATTTCCACCATGCGTAGCCAAGGAAAATTACAATCCCCCCCACGTTGTAGAAGATAATCGTCATAGTATCTGCACCGGTTGGGAAAGTTGACGCTAAGAAGCCCACAGTGAAAATAGCAATGAGCACTGACACCATCGCAATGCCTGTCATACGTGAGCCAAACTTAAAGTCACGCTCAAGGTGATCTAATTTCAAACGTAGGTTTAGGTAAGCTAGCATGATAAACAGTGGTGGTAACATTGAAGCAGCTGCAGTCATGTTGATCACGGTACTCATCAGATCTTGTACGGTATCAGAACCCAGCATAGGCACGATAAGGAGTGGAATGACGATGAAGAACTGCGCCCATGCAGCACGTTTTCATTCAGCTCGACGGTTTTCTCACCGAAAATACCTTTTGGAATTTCAGAGAAAAAGATTTTCACGGGTGTTGCTGTCCACATCAGTAATGAACCGAACATGGCAGTAAATGATACGGCACCAACAAAACGGTTAACCCACATTTCAGGTAAGCCAAAGTAGGTTGCCATGCCTTCAAATACTTGTACTGAACCACCAGTAAACTTCAATGCTTCTCGCTCAACGAACACGTTGATCAAAATTGATGATACTGAGTAAAGCACACCAATAAAGAGACCTGCGAAGATAATCACTTTCACGAACGACTTATGACCGCCTTTGACGTCATTAACATACACCGACACTGATTCTGCACCGCCTGCAGCCATAAAGATCCAAGCTGTTCACCAAAGAATGCCCAGTTAATTTGTGGTGTTAATGCTTCTACCGTGATTGGATCGGCAGGTTGAATACCGCCCATTACAGCAGCACCAGCAAGACACATGTAAGACACATGTAAGATAAGGTTAAGAACAACATGAACGATGATGTAACCGATGTAATTGGACCTAACATCTTCGCGCCGTTCGTCAAAACGTAAGTGGCAAATGCAAACAGGCCAATACTTAAAATCGTCGTTGTTGTGGGGGTGAATATATACTCATAACCTAAGAAAGCATAAGAAGCCTAGGCAATAACACGTGGTAATAAAGAGGTAAAAAAGAATAAATTTACAAACCAGTATGTGTACGCAGCCATAAATGCCCAGCGTCCCCCCAGTGAACTTTTCACCCACGCATAAACTCCAGCTTCAGAGTTTTTATTAAGAGAGACAAATTCGGCGATGATCAAACAGAAAGGCACAAAATAGAGCAAAGTCGCAATAAAGAACATGGGTGATGAAGATGAACCGATTTCAATATTGTTATTGATGACGTTATTAAAGCTATAGACCGCAGCAAAGGTCATCGACAATAAGCCGAATTTACCTATGGTATTACGTTTGGAGTCAGACATAAGAATCTCCGCTATAAAGCACGTAAATAATGGCAACCACAGCGCTTACTTGTGGTGTAGGATACAGAGTAAGATCTTGATTTATTAGATTTATTTTTCATTATAATTCCTCACTTTAGTTGTTAAACCGTAAAGTGGAAACGCTACCCTAACACTGCAATAGGTTATGCTGGCGCGACAGCAATGGACTTCACCCTACCCGTTATTCAAAGCTCAGGGGGCATTCGTTGTGTACCTGTCGCCATTGTTAGTGGCTTTATTTTAAGTTTATTAGTCCCTGTGCTGATCTTGTTTTTTGTCTCGCTATAAGCGTTCTACTCAGTATTTCAATGACATAAATTCAATAAAAAAGGCAGAGCACAATAAATACTCTGCCTTTTTTGTTATCACTTATCTCACTAGACTAGCGTGATATTTTTACCGCAGGATCAGGAGCTAAATCACTAAAGTTAACCATATTGGTAAAGTTAAATACTTTGATATTTTTATCGTTAATTTGCTCGATAGACAAAGGCGCTACCTTTTCAGAAGTGATTCCTGTCCAATCTGAAAATAGCGATAAGAAGTGATAAGCACTAACAGGCTTCTTTACTAACTGATGTTGATGACTATCACTCGAAAGCATAAAGAATGGCACCTCATAGTTAGATTTATGATATGAACCATGTGTCATATAAACAAATTGGTCTTTTTGATGTTCGTTACTTAAACCATGATCGGAAAAGTACATTAATGAATATGATTGTTTAGTCATCTTTAATGATTCAACCATCTTTTTCATCAATTGATCGAATTCACGATACGACGATAAATAACATGAAAGCTGTTTATCTTCCAAACCATAGACATCATGTTTTATTCGTTGGCAAAATTCAGGGTGCGATCCCATTAGGTGTACAACAATCAATTTATGTTGCTGTGTAGATTCCGCTAAAGCCTGATTGAATAAAGGTAACAACTTTGAATCTTGGTAATTAATAGAGCCATCATATGCACCATTTTTTAAAAAATGCTCTTCATCACTTAAAATTGCAAATTTTGTAATTGGCGTATCCCACACTCCCATTTTGCCTTGATTCGAAATCCAGTATGATTTAAACCCTGCACTATTAGCCAAATTGATAAAATTTATACTTGGCTCATACGTTAAGCCTTTGCTTAATGAAAGTGTTCGTGATAATGATGTTATCGTATTCGGCGCAGTTGAAATATAACCGTTTAAAAACAATCCATTGGCGGTATCTAAATATGGTGTAGTCTTCGTCGGATAACCATATAACGACATGTAATCACGACGCATACTCTCACCTATTACAACAATATAATTTTGATATTTAGGCTTAACATGCTGAACTTCCAAATTCACTTTATGCGAGAAAGCATCTTCAAGTGCTTTTTCTTGCACAAAGTAATCAGTAACTGAATCATAACCGCCGTAAAGTAGATTTTTATAAGGTGAAAGGCATAAACATATCAATCCTATAACTAATGGAACATGACTTTTAAATTGATATGATGTCTTTCTACATGCAAAAATACCAATCAGAAAAAATAAAGCTACTGAAAAAGGATAAATATCCGACGGTATATTTGAAAGAAACTCCAGAGTTTCTTCCTTAGTAGTATCAAATAATGAAGCAATCATTCCAATGTTAGGTGAACCATAAACCATACCGATAGGTAAATAAATCCAGGTAATTATGAATAATGGCAATAACACAAAACTCTTAAAATATCTGTAACCAGAAATGGTATAAACAGCAAAAAAGTATACGGCAACACTTAATATATAGTTATTGTGATGACGTCCCATTGCTGCGGTAGACACTATAACAAGTAAAAAATAAATCACAAGATCAATAGTTAAGCGCTTATTTTTAAATGTAATTTTTAATTTCTTCTTCAACATATAACATGATTTTCTAAAATTAGGCCGACGATGCTAACATATCAATAATTAAAAAAAAGACACGATAATATGCAATTACTATAGAGCCATATGTCTATTCTGGTTGTTTTATTTATTGGATTGAATAAACTGTCGCCAATCCGCCTTCATTAAAATTCATCATTAATCGTATATGCATAAATTTTGCTTTTAGAATCAATAATAAACATTAGAATAATGTGGGCTTGCTCTATACTACGCATCATAATCTTATGAGTTGTTTGTCTAACTACGAAGTTACTGAACGATTGATTAAGCTTTAGAATATTTTTCCTTTATGGTTTTTTATATATAAAAGAGTGAATCACTAAACTTTTGATAAATAAAGTAACTCACCCAATTTATATTTACTTATATTCTTTCAACTCGAAAGATTAATTTTACTCTGCTATTTTTATCATTTATCGCACTAGACTATTGTGATATTTTCACCGCAGGATCAGGCGCTAAATCGCTATAATCAACCATCTTGGTATAGTTAAATACTTTAATATTTTTATCGTTAATTTGATCGATGGATAGAGGTGCCACCTTTTTCGAAGTGATCCCGGTCCAATCAGAAAACAATGATAAAAAGTGATACGCACTAACTTGCTTTTTCAACATCTCATGTTGCTTACTATCACTTGATAGAATAAAGAATGGCACTTCATAATTTGATTTATGATCAGCTCCGTGTACTAAATATACATCTTTTCCTTTACTATTTTTATCACTTAAACCATGATCAGAAAAATACATTAATGAATATGATTGTTGGCTACTTTTTAATATTCCTACCATACTTTTCATTAGCTCATCAAATTCACGATATGTTGATAAATAACAAGATAGTTGTTTATCTTTTAAATGATAGTCATCATGCTTTATTCGGCGACAGAATTTTGCGTGCGATCCCATTAAGTGAACAACAATCAGCTTATGCTGTTTTGTTGGTTCCAATAAAGCCTGTTTAAATAAAGGTAACAAGTCGGAATCTTGATAATTTATTGAGCCATTAAAACTGCCATTTTTTAAAAAATGCATTTCATTACTTAAAATTGCAAATTTTGAAATGGGCGTATCATAGCGTCCAATTTTCCCTTGATTAGATAACCAATATGTTTTGAACCCTGCGCTATTGGCAAGATTAATAAAGTTAATATTAGGTTTAAACGTTAGTCCTTGGCTCAAGGAAAGCGTACGAGGTAATGAAGTAGTAGTATTTGGTGCTGTTGAAATATAACCATTTAAAAACAAACCACTGGCAGTATCTAAGTACGGTGTTGTCTTCGTTTGATAGCCATATAATGACATATAGTCACGACGCATACTTTCACCGATAACAACAATATAGTTTTTATATTTCGGCGCTACCTGCTGAATATCCAAATTCACTTTATGCGAGAAAGCATCCTCAAGTGCCTTTTCTTGTACAAAGTAATCAGTAACAGATTGATAGCCGCGTACAAAAAGATGGTTATAAGGTGAAAAATAGAGAAATACTAGACCAATAATTAACGGAATATCATGTTTAAGTTGATAAGATGTTTTCTTAAATGCAAAAACAAGAATTAAAATAAATAAACTGACAGACCACGGAATAATATCCGATGGAATGTTAGAAATAAATTCTAATGCTTCTTGCTTATTCGTATCTAATAATGATGCAACAGAGCCAATATTAGGTGAACCATAAATCATACCTACTGGTAAATAAAGCCAACTGATAATAAATAGTGGCAATAACAAGTAGTATTTAACTCGCTTATATCCAGCAAGGATCATAACGCCAACACAATAAACCAATAATGTTAACAAATAATTATGGTGGTTTGATCCCATTGCAGTGGTCGATAATACAACAAGAAAAAATGATATTATAAGATCAAAGAGAAAATGCTTATTTTTTATAAGCATTCTTATTTTTTGTTTCACGGTAAGCCACGATATTCTAAAAACGAAGTGGCAGATATTAACATATAAAAAAAAGAAAAAGGCACGTTTAACGTGCCTTGGTTATTATGATGATAGCTAGAAGAGCTAAGCCTCTGTTTTTATATCTTTTACTTCTTCCGAGACTTTTAATTCTTTAATTAAAGAAACTATCGTCCAACCCGCCTTCACAACAAATTCATCGTTAATTGTATATGTGTAAATGTAGCCTTTAGGATCAATCGCAAACATTGGAATAAGTTGGCTTGCTTTATACTTCGCGTAATAATCTTCTAACGTAAAGTTATCACTCAACTTAGTATGTTTAATCTCACCACCTTGGTTAATCAAACTCGCTAATTTCTTATAGCTAATATCTTCACCAAATAAAGTTGCACCGTTATGCGCTTGAGATGCTGAGTGCTTCTCTAAACCGCTATTATGGCGACGCCCATTCAAACGGAACACATTACGGCTACCAAAATCACTTTCAAAGTGCATTGCTGCTACCGCATTAAAATGCTTATCAGGTGTTAACGCTAATAAGTGCCCAATACCAATCACATCTAAATACTCATCCGCATGGCTCGATACGGCATTACCGTAATAGGTTTCAAGCCCTGCCATACGTGCAGTACGAATATAGTCCCAGTTAGAATCTGTCACCACGACACGGCAATCATATTTTTTTAATGCTAACGCAATCGTACGTGCAACATCATTCGCACCAACAATAATAAAGCCTTTAGGTGAGGGCTCCGCAACTCCCAGTAATTTAGCCATTGGTCGCGCAGTTAAACTTTGCAAGACCACAGTGCCGATAATCACCATAAAGGTTAATGGCACTAATAGTTCAGCACCTGCCACCCCGTCGTTTGAAAGCTTTAATGCAAACAATGCTGAAATAGCTGCCGCAACAATACCTCTCGGCGCTACCCACGCTAAAAACAGTTTTTCTTTAAAAGCTAACTGACTAAACATAGTTGAAACGAAAATCGATACTGGGCGTGACACGAGTTGAATCACCACAAATACAGAGATGGCTCCCCAACCTAATGCATGGAAGTCAGACATTTGAATACGCGATGCTAGGATCAAGAACAAACCAGAAATCAGTAAGATTGTTAAGTTTTCCTTAAAATGCAAAATATGCTGAATATTGACGTCTTTCGCATTCGCCAACCACATACCCATCACTGTAACAGCCAACAATCCTGCTTCTGGCTCTAATGCATTAGCGCCTGCAAAGACCCCAAGTACTAATGCTAAAACAGCAAAAGGTTGGAGATATTCTGGTAATAAATGACGGCGTAACACATGTGCTAATAGCCAACCTGCTACCCCACCGAGCACCAAGCCCACCAGCACCATAAGACCAAAGACTTCAACGCTATGGATAGTGCTACTAGAAACAATAAATTCATAAACAATAACAACGAAAATTGCACCAATGGGATCAATTAAAATCCCTTCCCAACGTAAAATATTGGCAAGTTTGGCTTGTGGCCTAACGGTACGTAATAGCGGCACAATCACTGTCGGACCAGTTACGACTGTCATAGAGCCAAATAACAACGCTAATGGCCAACTAAAATCTAATAAGTAATAGGTAGCGACACTGGTGATCATCCAGGTAATGATCGCCCCAACAGTAACAATGGATTTTACATTACGTCTTACATTTTTAATTTCATCAAAATTTAAGGTCAAACTACCTTCAAATAGAATCACAGCAACTGATAATGAAATTAATGGAAACAGTAAATCTCCAAATAAAATATTGGGATTAAATACCCCAGTCACAGGGCCTATTATTAATCCAGCCATCAATAATAATAAAATCGCAGGCAATTTCATTCGCCATGCTAACCATTGACAGCTAAGGCCTAAAACACCCAGTCCTGCGATAGTTAGGCCAATCATTTCTTCATGCATGAGGTCATACTCTATAGCTTAATACACATCACATTATTTATGTGATTTTAAAATATAACGAATATAGCTCCCTATATTCTTATCTGCCCAATATAATTAAAAGCCATTACTTACCACTATCTGACTAATAAATAGTTTTTGAGTTCAACCTTATAATTTTGTTGCTCATATTTAGAGAAAACCAGCATACAACTTAATAATTATGCTAATAAAAAGTAATAATAATTCACAACACATACAAGAAAGGGATTAAAAATGGGACACTGATACCATAAATAATCATTTATTATTGTTAAGAAGAATACATATGCATATTCTCGCTTCACTTTTACTATTAAACTATTCTTTATGGCTATTTTAACAATAAATCTCAATAGTGATGAAAAACTCATCGCTGATATACCACTAAATCGCGAATTACAATTATGGAAAACAATTGCGATAGCTCTCAACTCAATTGATGAGGATGAGCGAGACTGTACCTTGTGTATTGATGAACACTCATTCCAACTGACTTACTATCTTAGTGAGTTAATTTACTCTCAATACCAACACTATTTCTTATAAACCACTTTGATATATCGTGATTTATAACTCTTTAATAGCAAAAAAGCCGATATTACTATCGGCTTTTCTTTTGACTTTTTATTCGATTGAATGAGTACTTAGCGTAATTGACGAGAGCGGAAGTTACGACCTTTAATTCGACCGTTTTCTAACTTCTTCAATGCAGCACGTGCAACTTCACGCTTCACTGCTACATAAGCACAGAAGTCAAAGACATTAATTTTACCCACATCACTACCAGCGATACCATTTTCACCCGTCAATGCGCCTAAAATATCACCCGGACGCACTTTCTGTTTTTTACCGCCATCAATCATTAACGTTACCATTTCAGGGCGGAACGTTGGTTGATCTAATAGGTGCTCGGCCGGTAACGCTTCACCTGAGATTGGGCGATCAAGGTAATCTTCAAGTAATGCGACTTTATAATGCTCTTTATCGCTAAATAAGGAACAAGCAATACCTTTACTACCTGCACGGCCTGTACGACCAATACGGTGAACATGCACTTCAGTATCACGTGCTAAGTGATAGTTAATCACCGCATCAAGATTATCAATATCAAGGCCACGTGCAGCCACATCGGTTGCCACTAGAATTGAACGGCTCTTATTAGCAAACAAAACTAAAGTACGATCACGTTCACGCTGCTCTAAATCACCGTGTAATGCAATTGAGCTAAAGCCGTAATCTTCAAGATCATCAGAAATCTCTTGTGCTTCACGCTTGGTATTACAAAAAATCACACATGATTCAGGACGGTGCTGGCTAAGTAACAAACGTACAGCGCGTAAACGGTCATCATTACTCTCTACTTTATAAAAGTGCTGAGAGATACTGCTATTATCGTGGTTAGATTCAACTTTTACTTCAACAGGGTTACGCATAATACGTTTTGCAATAGAAGCAATTTGAGTTGGATATGTTGCACTGAACAGCAATGTTTGACGATCGCTTGGCGCAACATCAGTGATTGCATCTAATGAGTCTTGAAAACCCATCTCTAACATTCGGTCAGCTTCATCAAGCACTAACGTATTTAGTTCATCTAAACATAGAAAGCCTTTACGAACGTGTTCTTCTACACGACCCGGCGTGCCCACAATAATATGTGCACCATGCTCTAATGAACCAATCTGTGGCCCAAAAGGTGTGCCGCCACATAATGTTAAAACTTTAATATTGTGAATAGCACGAGCTAAGCGACGAATTTCTTTTGCGACTTGATCAGCAAGCTCACGCGTTGGGCATAAGACTAGCGTCTGCACACGAAAGCGTTTTACTTTTAGATTCTGTAGTAATCCCAAGCCAAATGCTGCTGTTTTACCTGAACCTGTTTTACCTTGAGCAATAACATCTTTTCCCTCAAGAATTAAAGGTAGGCTTTGCGCTTGGATCGGCGTCATTGCGTCGTAACCTAATGACGTTAAGTTACTGAGCAAATCAGGATTAAGGTTTAACGTAGAAAAAGCAGTCTGGCTCAAAATTATTTCCTGTATACAACTAACACACCATAGCGTGTTTTTAGAATATCAGCATGTTGATTTAGCAAGCATGCGTAAGGGGTGCGACACTAACAGCTAATGGGCATGCTGACAATCTACTTCAACAGGATCAACCCATTTGTTTAACTAGCAACGCGCTAATATCTCTTTTCATTGACCGACCAAAATCAAACTTTCGTCATATCAACGTTATCTTTTAAAACGTTAAGCAATACGTATTCGCTAGAATTCAACAAATAGCGCTTAAAATGAATAACAAATCAAAATAAAACCCTTATAATCAATAAATATATTGTCAAAATACTCATTAAGAATACAATCCACAAAAAACACCACTCAATTGAATGATGTATGAGTTATCCCCGATGAAAAAGAATGGTTTTACTTTAATAGAACTTGTCGTTGTTATTGTTATCCTTGGTATTTTAGCAGTGGTAGCTGCTCCTAAGTTTATGAACCTACAAAATGATGCCAGAGATGCTTCATTAAGAGGGCTTGAAGGCTCATTAAAATCCGTATTTGGAACAACATATTCTAAACTAGCCGTTGCAGGACTAGAAAATGAGCCTTATGTTGCAACACGAAACAAAGGTAGCTATGACGGTGCGGGGGTTTATGCAGCAGATCTAAAAATTCCCGGCTGTTCGAGTAAACCTGGTCATGACTGTGTATTTGCTTATGGCTATCCACTAAATGATAGCGGGACATTAAAGAACTTAATTGATAATTTTAATACTGACTGGCGTATTACCAATCATGCAGGAGAAAACAGAATCACCTTTAAACAATTTGCTGAACAAGCAAAGAATGATGAAGGTCACTTCATCGGTTATAAAATGAATCGTGATAACTGTTACCTAACCTATACTCCTGCATCATCAACAGCATCAGGTTATAAGCTAACGTTTACTCCTTGCAAATAGTCCAAACATAAAAATGCCGAGCATATTGCTCGGCATTTTTCTATTTAATAGCTATACCTTATTGCTTAGCAAGTTTCGCTGCATCTTTACCTTGTTCTTTAATTTCACCGTTTTTCAAACGTAGTAGGTAATCTTTCAAATCACGTTTTACTTCTGGTGCCATGATGTATAGACCAACAATGTTGACCAGTGCCATTGAGAAGATCATTGCATCAGAGAAGTCGATAACAGGACCCAAGTTCATTGATGCACCGATAACAACGAAAGTACAGAACATCAGTTTAAACGCCATCTCTGCTTTTTTGCTCTCACCGAATAGGTAAGTCCACGCTTTTAGACCGTAGTAAGACCAAGAAATCATGGTAGAGAAGGCAAATAGAACAACCGCGACAGCAAGTACCAATGGGAACCAAGAGATTGAGCTACCAAATGCTGCTGAAGTTAGTTCTACACCTGCAAGGCCTGAACCTAATTGACCCGTAATAATGATAACCAGTGCAGTCATGGTACAAATCACAACCGTATCGATAAACGGTTCTAACAGTGATACATAACCTTCTGAAATTGGCTCTTGGGTTTTTACTGCTGAGTGAGCAATCGCCGCCGAACCCACACCCGCTTCATTCGAGAACGCCGCACGTTTAAAGCCTTGGATTAGCACACCAATCACACCACCAGTAATACCTTCACCAGTAAATGCACCATTAATAATTTGAGCAAATGCATCATCAATCAGATTGTAGTTCATCACGAGGATAACTAACGCTGCACCAACATAAGTAATCGCCATGAATGGAACAACTTTCGCTGTTACTTTTGCAATCGACTTAATACCACCAATGATAACGAAAGCCACCAATAGCGCTAGGAGCAAACCAAACAACCAACCTTTATCAGCAAAGAAAGATAAGTCGCCACCCGTTACACCAACAACTTGCTTATACGCTTGGTTGGCTTGGAACATGTTACCGCCGCCTAACGCGCCACCAATCGCAAAGATTGAAAAGAGAACCGCAAGCGTACGACCTAATGCTGCATTACCACGTTTTTCTAAACCTTGGCTTAGGTAGTACATAGGACCACCAGAGACAGTGCCATCTGGATTATAAGTACGGTATTTAACTGCAAGTGAACACTCAACAAATTTAGTCGACATGCCCAGTAAGCCAGCAAGGATCATCCAAAACGTTGCACCTGCGCCACCAATTGTCACAGCAACAGCAACACCTGCGATATTACCTAGACCAACAGTACCAGAAAGCGCTGTCGATAAAGCCTGAAATGGCGTGACATCACCACTGTCTTTAGGATCGGCATAGTCCCCTTTAACAATTTTAACGGCATGTTTAAAACCACGAATATTAATAAAACCCATGTAAGCGGTAAAAAATACAGCAGCTATTACAAGCCAAAGTACAATCCACGGCGCTTGAACATCAGTAAAAGGAAGAGGAATAGAGGAGAAAATCATTCCAACAAAAGGGTTAACAATAGGGGCAACAACTTCATTAATCTTCTCATCGAGAGAGCTAGCAAAGGTGCTACCTGATGCGCCAAGCATGGCAGCTGTCATTAAAATTTTATTCATACAACATCCTTGTTTGAATGTTCAACATTCATATTTATAGTTTTTACATTGTGTTTACACTTTTAACATAGCAACATCCTAAATTTGAATAAAGCCCCTATCATAAAAGTATGAAACAAGCGTTTCATATCACAAAAACAACAATCAACTTACTTATCAACAAAGGACTGTAAATATAGAAACCAATTAAAAACAATAGGATAAAAACAAAAAGGCAGGCAATGACGCTATTTTAAGAATGGGAATTCAACAAGCAGATGAGAATAAGAATTATATAAATCGCATATCTCTTACAAAAAAAAGCGCGAATTATGGGGAATATCTTACACAGATTAGTATTTTTATCTGTATAAATGAGATGAATATCGGATAAAGAAAAGAGTAACAGCATAAAATAAAGAATAAAAAATCAATATTAGCGAATAGAAAAACAATAAAATAACCTAGATAGCCTTGCTGGAGCGAGTTTTTACCATGAAATAATATTCTTCATATTAACGGCTAATCTCCTTTAAAAATAGAATGATCAGCCTAAAATAAAACAAAAATCAACTTATTAAACTGAAACAGCAAGTAGCGGAATACCGATCCAAAGTACGGATGCAAAAATTAAAAAAAAGAAATAAGTAGACTTAAATGACATAATTTAGACCTCTTCGCAATCTTAATATGCTGCATTTTATACCTTTTAGTAATTATCGTATGTTCAAAAAATCAGTGGTTAGTTTTCAATTTTAGTAAACAAAACAAAGCATAAAATGCTTGATATAAAAATATTAAGGGAATATTGTTCCTCTATGAAATTACGATTAAGTACACCTCACTCCTCATTTTGTTGGTGGCGCTCTTACTAGAGCGGCGCTGAACTAACACACCTTATTTTTTATGTTCATACGCTGCCGGAAGGTTTGCCATGAACAGTTACGATCTTGTTTAGTCCTCTCCGGTAGCAACAATTATTTTCTGGAGAATACTATGACAACATCAGCACAAAGCACTAACGTTATTCTTACTGGCGATCGCGCAACAGGTCCACTTCACCTTGGTCACTATGTGGGTTCCCTGCAACAACGTATTCAACTACAACATCAGTACCAACAAACCATTCTTGTCGCAGATATGCAGGGGCTTACTGATAATGGGCATAACCCACAGAAAGTTGCTTCTAATATTTTAAACGTGGTAGCCGATTACCTCGCAGTCGGTATCGATCCCAACTTAACCACGATTTGTTTGCAGTCATCACTACCCGCATTGGCTGAGCTGACCATGTACTATTCAAACTTGGTATCGATTTCTCGTCTTGAACGTAACCCAACCGTTAAAAATGAAATTCAATCTAAAGCATTTGGCCGCTCAATTCCTGCCGGATTTTTAACTTATCCCATTTCTCAAGCGGCTGATATTACGGCATTTAAGGCTAATTTGATCCCTGTGGGTGATGATCAATTACCCATGCTAGAACAAACCAATGAAATCGTAAGAAAAATTAACCATATAGCCGGAAAAGAGATCTTAGTGGAATGCCAAGCACTACTGAGTAATGTGGCACGCCTACCAAGTACTGACGGTAAAAACAAAATGTCTAAATCAATGGGAAATGCGATTACGTTAGGCGCAGACAGTAAACAAATAAGCCAAGCGGTGAAATCAATGTACACCGATCCTAACCATCTTCGCGTTGAAGATCCGGGTAACATTGAAGGTAATGTTGTCTTCACCTATCTTGATGCTTTTCATCCTGATCAAAACTATGTCACTGAACTAAAAGAGCATTACCAACGTGGTGGTTTAGGGGATGGTACAACAAAGAAAGTTTTAGAGTCGTGCTTACAAGACTTAATCACGCCTATTCGTCAACGCCGTGAAGAATACTTAAATGATAAAGCGTATTTAGTTGAAGTATTGAAAAAAGGCACCGAAAAAGCCAATCAGGAAACTCAGCTAGTATTACATGATGTGAAAGGCGCATTTGGGCTTAACCTTTTCTAATGGTTTCGGATATCTAAGTAACTTGGGTATAAAGGCAGCTATGTTTATACTGACTCGATTTTCAGATAAACATAGCCGTCCAATCACACAGTGCAGTTATATGGCAGCCATCGAACTCGAACAAGATTACTACCTTCACAACTTTAAAGCTTTGCTTAAAACCGTAGAGCAGTATCATGCTTCATTATTAACTACTGATGAAAAGCACTGGTTGCAATCTTTCCAACAGCTTTCAGCCGATGCGCAAATGTTACTGATCCGCTTACTATCACGTAAAGGGATCTTGTTTCGTTTTAACAAACTCAATTATGAAGAAATTACAAATATCAACTTAGCTAAAGATGCGCTTATTCATGCTCAGTTTATTAGCCAAGAAATCACCGCTCTTCACCAGCAACAAGTTATCAGCATCAGTGATATTTTCTCACTCTATACCAAACCAGAGCTACAGCGTTTATTCCCAACTCTTATTGATAAAACAGATAAGAAAGCTGAAATACTATTAAAGTTAGAGAGCTATGATGATAGTGAATACTTGCTTAGTGTCATTAGCGAGCCACTTGTTATGATTCAACAACAAACACTGCTCGCAAAGTTTCTATTACTGTTTTTTGGTAATAGCCATCAAGATCTTAGCCAATTTGTATTAAGTGATTTAGGGCTAAATAAATTTGAAAATTACCAGATTGATACCAGCACGCAATTGTTCCACACCACAGAACAAGTAAACCAATGGCTGGCCTTAACCCAATTGTCTGACTTATATTGGCGTGCCCATGAAACGAAAGACTACGATACTATTTCTTCCGTTGTACCATTATTGCCAAAAGCTGCTTCATGGTTGCCACTGGAGAATAAACGCCAAAAACTTATCAATCATATTGCACGAGATTTAGAGCGTAACTATCAATATGACATAGCACTTGCTCTCTTTCGTCAAACTGAACGTACGCCAAGCCGTGAACGACAAGCACGAATACTCATGGCACAGCAACAATACCAAGCAGCCTATGATGTAGTGAAAAATATTCAGTATGATCCGAAAAATGAAGATGAATACGGCGTAAGTCTTAGGTTAGAGAAAAAGCTCGCAAAGTCAGTGAATCAAATTTTTACTGCCCCAAAAACGTTTGCTCCAAAAGCTATACAACTGCAACTTGCTAATCCTGAACGCCAAAGGGTTGAACGCTGTGCTGCTCGCTATTTTGAGTCCCAAGGTTGGACGGTGTTCTATCTTGAGAACCAATTTCTCAACAGCCTTTTTGGATTAGCAATGTGGGATATTATCTTTGCCCCTATCAAAGGCAGTTTTATTAACCCTTACCAATTAGCGCCACTGGATATGTTCAGTTCAGACTTTTACCTCAAGCGAAAAGACTTAATTAATGAACGCCTACAAGCGATTGAACAAGGCCACTTTGATGGTTGGCAAACACACTTTGAGACAAAACAAGGGATCTCTAACTACTGGGTACATTGGGAGAACTTTAGTCAGCAAGCACTTACATTAGCGCTAAGCCATATACCACCAACTCAATTAGCGATGATGTTTCGTCGATTACTAAAAGACTTACGCCACCACCGCTCAGGAATGCCAGATCTGATCATGTTTAATGACACAGGTTATCAGTGGGTAGAAGTCAAAGGACCCGGTGATAAATTACAAGACCACCAGTTGCGTTGGCTCGCTTTTTTTGACCAACATGGAATTCCCGCACAAGTGGCTTATATTACATTTTCAACTCCTAGCGAAGACTAAGCGAATAAATAGACGTTTTTTGCGTTAGCGTAATAAAAGCCTGCCGAAAATTCGTTACCATGCTGCGATTAGCACTAACAGGTATGTTTACAATGAAAATTACTGTGGATGGCGGCTCATTTAAGGTCGCAATTGATACTGAGTACGAGGGCCTAGTCGCAGAAGCAACTGCGGTGTATAACGAAACATTAGAGCAGGCAAAAACAGCAGATAAAGCTATACTGCGCTTTCTTCAAATCATTCTTGAACACCGTGATAATGACGACGCTATCGGTTATGCCGTATTAGGCTTACTTGGCTGGTATAACAAAAAAATTAATTCTGTTACAGATAAAGATATCGAGCTAAATCTACCCAAAATCCTACCGCACTTATTGAATCCGACGGGGGATTTAACCGCATTCAATCCCGTGGAAAAAACGACGTTCGCGCATTAATCATTTTATTGTAAGTGCCTATTACTCAATAACGATAATAGGCATTATTGCTAGATTAAAAACCTTAGCATTACACTATTTACTCACGTCATTTATCCTCTGTAAGCCCAACGTGACGCCTATAAATATAAACTTTTTATCAGTAACTGTTTGTTTATGACACGCTTATAACAAACATGCTAGTATAGCGTCATTGAAAAATAGCCCACTATGTGACTCTACTATTACCTCAGTAATAGTATGATATTATTGTTAATACCTGTTTCAACTCGGTACTCGAATGAACCAATCAGAACTATTATTAGACGTTAGTACTCACGCTTTACTACACCTAGAATTCAAAAAACTAGATAAACGACTAAGCCTTGCAGAAAAAAATAATATATTGGTTCAATATCTAAAACCAATCGTTAAATCTCATCAGTATCGACTAGTAAAGAAAACGACGAAAAGCTGGCTACAAATGGGTAGAAAGCTAAATACCGATTTCGAAGCAACATTAAATCAAGAACGCGAACGTTTGCAACAAATGAGCTCAACCGATCTCTACCAGTTTATTGCCCTTATTCAAGAGATCGAAACAGAGCTGGATACTAAAGCACAGTATTCACTGGCACACGCGATCGATCTTAATGCGCGTTATGGCAAAGTTTTGGTCTGTGTTGTCGATGAAGATCTAACATCAAGCTTTGATGAAGATGGTTTAATGACCAAAGCAACACAAATACTCTTTATTGGCGACGAAAAGTTGAAAGATCAATTTTCTTCAATTGTTGATAAGAGCACAGGCTTCCAATCTGTCATTGCTTATGAAGATGAAAACCATTTACGTATTGAGCTATTTCGTCTTTAATCACTAAGATCTACTGACTAAAAATTTGCAATAGTGTTATCTAGCAAAACCTTGAAGCTCATATTGTTATCTTCTTTTTACAATATACCGAAAAAGCAATAGGCCTTTACTCTCCCCAAAAAAGTGTAAAGGCTTTATCTCATTGATACTGCAATAACATTTCCCCCTTCCTGTGAATATCAAAAATCTTATAAATATCAAAGTGATAAAAAGCACCTCATTGCGACAAAATAAAATATAAAACATTGTACCTTTATTTTTAACAGTAATACCTTTAGAGTATCCACCTTTATATTTTTGTAACAAGTTAGCTATGATGATAAAGAATTTAACAACAACACTCCTACTGTGCTCAACATTGAGCGCATGTTCTGTCATGAATCAGCAAGAGTGCCAAACAGCTAACTGGCAAGCACTTGGTTACATGGATGGCTCTCAAGGTGCCTCTTCTACCCAATTTAACGAACGTAGTTCCGCATGTTCAGAATACAATGTGCGTGCTGATTTTAAGCAATACCAACTTGGCTATAATAAAGGGCTAACAACGTACTGTACTGAAAGCCATGGCTTTTATGTTGGATCTCATGGCAAGTCTTACCAAGGTGTCTGTCCACAAAATACCGCCCAAGCCTTTATAAAAGGCTATAACCATGGTCAGCAACTTTATACAGCGCAAGAAAATGTTTCTCGTGCAGAACGAGAATTGAGCTATGAGCAACATGAAATTGATAATCAAAAAGAGAAATTAAACGATTTAAAAAACAGTTTAATTTACGACCAACTCACACCACGTGAGCGCCGTGAAAAGCTTGATGAGATTGATGAAATCAATAATAGACCCAACGATCTTAGAAGAAAGCAGCATGAACTTAACAAGTTAAAACAAGAACTTGAAAAAGTAAGAGCACAAATGAATAAATACTATTAAAACGGCATGAAAAAGCCCTTACTCTCGGTACAAAGTAAGGGCTTTAAATTGTGATGGGTTTACTGGAGATACCATCAGCAATAAATAACATCCATTCTATCTATTACTTTCCTTTCACACCATGATGGTTATGCAAAAGGAATGCCTCCTTGATGGTATAAAACAATATCCGCTTATCTTTCTATGGTGATTTAGTCCAACAAACGGTCACTGTATTTATTCCATCAAGGTTAGCGGCGCATTTGTTTCTGGGTTAATTCAACCGCACGTAATTGTGCCATTGCTTTCGCCAGATCCATTTCCGCCATAGCGAAGTTAATATCATCAGCATGCTTGTTGATATTTTCTTCTGCGGCGCGTCGAGCTTCATCAGCGCGAGCCTTATCAATGTCCTTCCCATGCATTGCCGTATCGGCAAGTACAGTTACTACAGAGGGTTGAACTTCAACAATCCCGCCTGAGATATAAAGGATTTCTTCAGGATCCTTTAGATCAGTGACAAAACTCGCCACACCAGGTTTTAGTCGGCTCAATAAAGGAGAGTGACCAGGGCGTATACCCAATTCCCCATCAGAGCCAGAAATTGCCAGCGCATGAGCTGGGCCAGAAAACAATGGACCTTCTGCACTCACAATGTTGAGTTGGAACGTGTTTTCGGTTACGCCAATAGCCATGATGCCTCCTTACGCCTTAAAGATTTTTAGCTTTTTCAAGCACTTCTTCGATAGCGCCACAGTACAAGAATGCTTGTTCTGGTACGTCATCGTATTCACCGCTTAGTAAGCCTTTAAAGCCTGCGATAGTCTCTTTAAGTGATACAAAGACACCAGGTTGACCGGTAAACACTTCTGCTACGTGGTAAGGCTGAGTTAAGAAACGTTCAATCTTACGAGCACGAGATACAGTTTGCTTATCTTCTTCAGATAATTCATCCATACCTAGGATAGCAATGATATCTTTAAGCTCTTTATAACGTTGAAGTACGGTTTGTACGCCACGCGCAACATCGTAGTGATCTTGACCAACAACCAACGGATCTAACTGACGAGAAGTTGAATCTAGTGGGTCAATCGCAGGATATAAACCAAGCGCTGCAATGTTACGAGACAGTACAACTGTCGCATCAAGGTGAGCAAACGTCGTTGCTGGCGATGGGTCAGTCAAGTCATCGGCTGGTACGTATACCGCCTGAATTGAAGTGATAGAACCTGTCTTCGTTGAGGTAATACGCTCTTGTAGTACACCCATCTCTTCCGCCAATGTTGGCTGGTAGCCTACTGCTGATGGCATACGACCAAGCAGTGCTGATACTTCTGTACCTGCCAATGTATAACGGTAGATGTTATCGATAAACAGGAGTACGTCACGGCCTTCATCACGGAAGCTTTCTGCGATAGTTAAACCAGTTAGCGCTACACGAAGACGGTTGCCAGGTGGCTCGTTCATCTGACCGTAAACCATGGCTACTTTATCAAGTACCCCAGCTTCTTTCATTTCGTAGTAGAAATCGTTACCTTCACGAGTACGCTCACCGACACCAGTAAATACTGATAAGCCTGAGTGTGCTTTCGCGATGTTGTTGATAAGCTCCATCATGTTAACGGTCTTACCTACACCCGCACCACCGAACAGACCGATTTTACCACCCTTAGCAAATGGGCAGATAAGGTCGATAACTTTCACACCCGTTTCTAACAGTTCAGAGCTGTTAGATTGTTCTTCATAAGACGGTGCTTCACGGTGAATGGCATATTTGGTTTTTTCGCCAATTTCACCACATTCATCAATCGGTGAGCCTAACACGTTCATGATACGACCAAGGGTTTCTTCACCCACAGGGACAGTGATCGGTGCTTTGGTATTCACCACATCTAGGCCACGACGAAGGCCGTCTGATGAACCCATTGCGATACAGCGAACAACACCGCTACCAATTTGCTGCTGTACTTCTAATACTAATTCAGCATGCTCACTATCACTAAGGGTAAGCGCATCATATACACGTGGTACGCTATCTTGGTCAAATTCCACGTCAACGACAGCGCCGATGACTTTGACAATCTTACCAGTACTCATTTGATGTCCTCAAAATTCTATTTAAACGGCTTGTGCCCCAGCTACGATTTCACTTAGCTCTTGGGTAATAGCTGCTTGACGGGCTTTGTTATAAACAAGCTGTAAATCATTAATCAGCTCGCCCGCATTATCGGTTGCCGCTTTCATCGCAACCATTCGCGCTGCTTGTTCACAAGCGATACTCTCAACGGTGCCTTGGTAGACCTGTGATTCGATATAGCGAAGCATCAGCTCGTTGAGAATTGGTTTTGGATCTGGCTCGTAGATATAGTCCCAGCGGCTTGATTCATTAGCATCCGCTAACTCTTCTTCTTCAAGCTGAGGGTTAGGTAGCAATTGTGCCACCTTCGGCTTTTGCACCATGGTATTTACAAACTCGTTGTAAACCAGGAACAAGCGGTCAATCTTACCCTCGTCGAAAAACTCCAACATGGCGTTAACTGGGCCTAAAATATCTTCAAGTTTTGGTTCATCACCAATACCGGATGTTTGTGCAATCACGTTGCCGAAACGATGGAAAAACGAAATCGCTTTTGAACCGATCAAGGTGGTATCAACCTCCACCCCTTGATCTTTCCACTGACGCATATCTGCCAGTGCTTTCTTAAACAAGTTAATGTTCAAGCCACCACATAATCCTCGGTCTGAGGAAATAATGATGTAAGCGACACGTTTTACTTCACGCTCTTCAAGATAGGGATGCTTGTACTCCAACGAACCAGAAGTCACGTGTCCGATCACTTTACGCATGTTCTCTGCGTAAGGTCGGGTCGCTTCCATGTTCTGTTGAACTTTGCGCATCTTACTTGCGGCAACCATCTGCATAGCACTAGTGATCTTTTGCGTATTTTGCACGCTGGCGATCTTAGTGCGGATCTCTTTTGCATTTGACATGGTTAGCTCCTATCTACATTCATACTGCATCGTACTTGGACGGAAATGTTCTCGTCGCTTAGTACGACTGGGTATCAACGAATGTTTTTAGAAGCTGGTGCAAGCTTGCTTCGATGTCATCGTTGTAATCACCAGACTCATTAATTTTTGCTAGTAATTCAGCTGACTGACTCTTAGCAAATGCCATTAATGCTTCTTCAAATGCACCGATTTGAGATAACTCAACGTTATTCAAATAACCTTTCTCCGCAGAGAAAATAGCAAGTGCTTGCTCAGCGACAGACATAGGTGCGTACTGCTTTTGCTTCATTAGCTCAGTTACTTTTTCACCATGGTCTAGCTGTTTACGTGTAGCATCATCAAGATCCGATGAGAACTGAGCAAAGGCTGCTAATTCACGATACTGTGCAAGTGCGGTACGAATACCACCAGACAGTTTCTTAATGATCTTAGTCTGCGCGGCACCACCAACACGAGATACCGAAATACCCGGGTCAACCGCTGGACGTAAGCCTGCGTTGAACAAGTTAGTCTGCAAGAAGATCTGACCATCAGTAATCGAAATTACGTTGGTTGGTACGAAAGCTGATACGTCACCCGCTTGGGTTTCAATGATAGGTAACGCAGTTAATGAACCTGTTTGACCTTTCACTTCACCGTTAGTAAAACGCTCAACATAGTTAGCATTTACACGTGATGCACGCTCTAGTAGACGTGAGTGAAGGTAGAAGACATCACCAGGGAAGGCTTCACGACCCGGTGGACGCTTAAGCAATAGTGAGATTTGACGGTAAGCAACAGCCTGCTTAGACAGGTCATCATAAACAATCAGAGCATCTTCACCACGGTCACGGAAGTATTCACCCATAGTACAACCCGCATACGGGGCTAGGTATTGAAGGGCTGCCGCTTCAGACGCTGATGCTACAACAACAATGGTATTTTTAAGCGCGCCGTTTTCTTCTAACTTACGCACAACGTTAGCAATTGTTGATGCTTTTTGACCAATGGCCACATACACAGAGTAAATACCAGAATCTTTCTGGTTAATGATGGCATCAATCGCCATCGCTGTTTTACCTGTCTGGCGGTCACCGATGATCAACTCACGCTGACCACGACCGATTGGCACCATAGAGTCAACCGCTTTGTAACCAGTCTGGATTGGCTGATCAACCGATTTACGATCGATTACACCGGGTGCGATTATTTCAACAGGCGCAAAGCCATCGTTGTCAATCGCGCCTTTACCATCAATAGGCTGACCAAGGGTGTTAACAACACGACCCAATAAACCTTTACCTACTGGCACTTGGAGGATACGACCGGTACCTGTTACTTTCATGCCTTCAGCAAGATCAGCGTAAGGACCCATCACTACCGCACCTACAGAGTGACGCTCTAAGTTAAGTGCCAATGCATAACGGTTGTCTGGAAGTTCAATCATCTCACCTTGCATAACATCAGCAAGACCATTGATAACAATAATACCGTCGCTTACAGAGACGATAGTACCTTCATTACGTGCCTGACTGGTCACGTTAAAGGTGGCGATTCGTTGTCTAATTAAATCGCTAATTTCGTTGGAATTCAGTTGCATATCTAATTACCTATTACGCCTGAAGGCTTGTAGCAAGTCGGTTGATAGAGCTTTTTAGCGAGCCATCAATCACCATTTCACCGGCTTTGATTAGCATTCCGCCAACTAGCGACTCATCAATGTGACAATCAAGCTCAACACTGCGATTTAATTTCTTTTGCAGCGCCTGTATCAGGTTCGCTTTCTGCTCATCTGTTAACGGCTCGGTTGTTGTTACTGTCGCTGTTATCATGCGCTCATGATCTTCTTTCAGCTCATGGAACAATTCAGCAACTTGCGCAATCACATTTAGACGTCCATTTTCAGCCATTACTCTGATCAGGTTCTGGCCATGTTCATCCAGCAGCCCCTCACAAACGCCCAAGAACATGTCAGTAAACGCTGATGAGTCATGCTCGCCAAACTGCTCGCTATCTTCAATTTGCTGAGCAATAACGGGTTGGCTAGCAACCGTTGCTGCGATAATTAACATTTGCTCCCATTGTTCCAATGCATCATTGGCAAGAGCGAAATCAAACGCTGCTTTGGCATAGGGCTGAGCAATAGTTAGTGGATCTGACATAATGTGCTCTCCGCTTACATATCCTTGATGAGTTTATTAACAAGATCGCGGTTAGCATCTGTGTCTAAGTTACGGTTAATCAGTTTCTGCGCCGTTTCAATCACAATGTCAGACATTTCTGCACGGAGTTCTTGGCGAAGACGATTACGATCACTTTCCACTTCAGCATTGCCCTGAGCAATAATGCGAGCTTTTTCTTTCTCACCTTCCGCTTGGGCTTCTTCGATAATTTGAGCGCGACGCTTATTACCTTGCTCGACTAATTCATTTGCACTTTTCTTCGCATCATCCAGAAGCTTTTCACCATTAGCTTTTGCTAATTCAAGTTCTTTTGACGCGTTTTCGGTATGAATCAGTCCTTCAGCGATTTCGCGCTGACGTTGGTCAATTAACGCAGTTAGCGGTGGCCAAACATATTTCATACAGAGCCAAACAAAAATCACGAATGAGATTGCCTGACCAAGCATGGTTGCATTTAAATTCATACCATCCTCACTATTTAAATAACGTTATGATTTATAACGGTAGTTCTGGCTATTAAGCCACAGCAAAGATGATGTAAAGACCAATACCCACACCAATCATAGGTACCGCATCCACAAGACCCATCATGATAAAAAACTGAGTACGTAGCATAGGGGTTAAATCAGGTTGACGTGCAACACCTTCAAGGTATTTACCAGCAAGATTACCGATACCAGCTGCCGCACCTGCCGCACCTAAACCAATGAGAAGCGCACCAGCAACGTAAAGAACTGCACTTACAATATCCATGAATGACTCCAAAAATTTATTTAATAGATAAAACTTAAATCGAACTTAATTTATTAATGTTCTTCCGTTGCCATCGCTAGGTACACAACAGTTAGTACCATGAAGATGAAGGCTTGAAGGAACACAATTAAAATGTGGAACAATGCCCACGGCACGCTTAACGCCCACTGCATCCACCACGGCATTAATGCAATCAGGATAAAAATCATTTCACCTGCGTACATATTTCCGAAGAGTCGAAGTCCAAGAGAAATTGGTTTTGAAATTAATGTCACCAACTCCAAAACGAAGTTCACCGGATACAACAATGGGTGTTCAAATGGTTGTGTTGTTAACTCTTTAATAAAGCCAACAAGTCCCTTAGTTTTTAAGGTATAACCAATGATTAAAATAAACACACCTAACGCCATCGACACCGGTACATTCACATCAGCAGAAGGCAGATCACGGAAGTGTTCAAAGCCCAGTGCTCGTGCTAATGCAGGAATGAAGTCGACAGGAATTAAGTCGATCATATTCATTAAGAAAACCCACACGAAGATAGTTAACGCTAAAGGCCCGACTATCTTGCTTCTCGTCTGAAAAATTTCCTTAACAAGGTTGTTTACAAATTCATAGGTGATTTCAATAAAACATTGCAATCGACCTGGAACACCAGAGGTTCCGCGGCTAACAACATATTTAAAGACACCGATGAACAGTAAACCTAACACCCATACCATAAACATGGAGTCTATATTTAGGCTCCAAAAACCTTGGCCTACAGTAAGGAATGTTAAGTGGTGCTCAATATATTCGTGAGCGGTAGTTACTGCTTCCACCTTACGTCATCCTAAATTGAGGTTTGTTAAGTATCGGGGTTAAAAAGCATCCTAAAAATGTCACGCTATAAGCTAATAACATAGCTACATGATTTACTGGAATAAAACGAACAACAGCTAAAATCATTACCGCGGTATAAACCCACTTAATAAAACTATTAAGTTTGGCTAAATATCGAATACTAATGTCTTTATTTGTTTTTATTTTAAAAGCAGCGGCACTTAAGCCTAACAACGAAGGAATAACTGCAATAGCCACCCCAATAATTGAAGATTTAACGCCAAACCAATTAGTAGTAATAGAAGCGAAACAAATAAAAAGTAAACCTAATATTACTTGCCCTATCACTATTACTTTTGCTGCAGATAAAATATCGCTAGAACCAGATTTCGTATTCATTTCTAATCCTCTTTATTTATGCAATAACCTGCTAAACCCCTCCATTTCAACTTGTTATAGATTATTTCAACTTATGATCAAACTCACACACACATGAATAATGAATAACATCGCAAGAGAAAATAACCTCACCAAGAGCAAATATCTCATCAACTAAAATGTTAAGTAAATATTAAATACCAAAGCAGAAAAGTGTTATTTTCCGTAATGCAAATTGCAATACATTTAAAATCAATAACTTTGCCGCCACCTCTTGATGATTAAAATTTACGTGATCGTTATCACTAACGCCATTAAAAAAAATGAAATCAATGTTTTTCATTTTTGAGCAAGTAAATGATTGCAGCCCGAATGGATTATATTGTAAGCAAAGCGAATAATTATGTATTCACATCAATAATCAAAATGAGCGAAATACAAAACTTTCGACGTACTAATAATTATTATCAACCATAAAAGTTGACGGTTATTTGCTATTTATTGTCTTTTTTTGCAATAAATTTCAATTTTAAAACGTCAAAATCACGCGATTTAAGCTCATATTCTTCCTCTTTCACTGCTAGATCAAGGAAGAAAAGCGATAACAACCAACACAGGAAGGGCGTACTCTATGGCGAAAAAAGAAGAAAAAGGAAAAAAAATAACTGACTGTATATATAGTCAGATTATTTTTTAAAATAAGGAAGCGGAACAACGTACTTATTTAAAATGAGATGTTACAGAATGAAATAATAAGATGATGATAAACAAAGGTAATAAAAGCCCTTAACGGCACTAAAAAACTTTCATTTTTAAGCTCAACAAATATAAATCAACGCTCATTAAAAGCGATTTTCAACGTTGTAATTTACAATTCTAAGTCATAAAAAACAGACAATATTATATTTATAATATCGCTCACTGCGAGCGATAATATGCACCAAGCACAGAGCATAAATAATACATTAAAAATAAAATATAAAAGTCAATATATGCATCCAGTCCTAAATATAAAATAGAGAAGGTAAGAATTGCTAAATTCAGCCATTATATTTACCAATTAGGGTTATATATAATAAATATGAATCGTAATAAAAATAGAGCTATCCGACAAAATTTATCGACTGTTTGAGCTATAATTATAGATTAACAACTTTGACATACGTAGAATCAGCACAAAATAAACAATATTAATGTGCTACAAACATTGCTAATGTAAATAAACAAAACAACGATGATACATATTTACTGATAAAGAAATAAAGACAACGACACATAGCTGTTACTTTAAAGACACATTATCAACTAACTGATAACCGCATTTAGTAACATTAATTTTTACCCTCTATTTAATCTTGTCTTTTAATACGCTGGTATGTTTCTGAGATGTAACTTTTATGAGGTATATAAGTAACAATGGAAGTCAAATCTCAACTCTCATCATTAAAAAATACAATCTCTTCAGGTTGGAAAAGTGTCATTCCTTTTGCAAACTTCAATATTGAAGAGAATCACACCTTTGACATGACACATTTTGAAGGTCTATGGCTAAAACAATACCTCTCAACAATCACGCCTGAGTATCATGCTTTATCCACCCAAATTACAAAAATAGCCCAATCAGTAAATCCCTTAACCTTTAACTTCTATAGTTTAGCGCTATGGACTAGCCCTGATCGCTACACGCAATTACATACGCTGTGCAACTACAGCGCATTACTCAATAGCTCTATTCGTTTTCATTTAGATGAAAATAAAGGTGACAACATCAACCTGTGGCTATTAAGTAATGAACCCATCGCAAAACATTCAACAGAAAGCCTATCCTTATTGGCTTTACACTTTGCGCTATTATTGAATGTCATCAAGCAAACGTGGGGCACAACAACACTTAAAGGTGATGCGTATTTACCCTCGCTGACCAATTTACGCATCGAACAACAGTTATTTGATAACTTGATTGCGTCATCTGCACTGAATATAAAGTGCCATTATAGCTTTCCCTTGATCCGCCTTACTTTTAGTAAAAAGTCGTTATCCTTACCGTTAACCGATTCTGATCCCGTGATCCATCAAAACAGCTTATGGCAGTTAAAACATCAGCTAGTAAACTACCAGCAGAACAATGTGATTCATCAAGTTTACCGTGCGCTCAGAAGCCTACCCGATTTAGAGGCGGCTTCTGGCAACCATATCGCAAGTTTAATGGACATCAGCTTTCGCACCTTAAATAGACGTTTAGCATGTTTATCAACAAGCTATCGTGGGG
This sequence comes from Photobacterium angustum, assembly GCF_002954615.1. Taxonomy (NCBI): domain Bacteria; kingdom Pseudomonadati; phylum Pseudomonadota; class Gammaproteobacteria; order Vibrionales; family Vibrionaceae; genus Photobacterium; species Photobacterium angustum. The sequence continues at coordinate 186,995 of NZ_MSCJ01000003.1, forward strand.
TGTTAGAAAACTATAAATTAGAAATGGCGTTATCCCTGTTAGATAATTCAGAGTTAGGGTTAGCTGACATTGCACAGCAATTAGGTTTTTCTGATCTCAGTACTTTTTCACGCGCGTTCAAACGCTGGACGGGGCTGTGTCCGTCTCAGTTAACCAGTAAAAACCAAACAATAGCACCGCGTGTGGTTTCACATTGGGAACTCATTTAAGACTCGTTACCCCACTATTGTTCGATTAGCTGCTAAATAGGCAGCTAATTGTGAGAGATAAGCTAACGAGATAGGCTTAATTTTTGTGAAAACCTTAAACCAGACAGGCGCATTCTGCTAAACTCCGTCGACAGATTTCGCGATGGTAGGAACACTCAATCATGAGCCAAGAACAAATCAACAACCCATTACACGGTTTGACGTTAGAAAAGATCCTTGTGCGTTTACAAGAGCACTACGGATGGGAAGGGCTAGATGCAAGAATTAAAATTAACTGTTTTTACAGCGATCCCTCTATTAAGTCGTCTTTAAAGTTTTTACGCAAAACCCAATGGGCAAGAGACAAAGTAGAAGCCTTATATATTGAGACTTTTTGTAAGTAACCCGATTGGCATACGCACTTTAACTAATACATAAGTCAGGTATGCCATTTCTTCTTCGCTGCTCACCTCCCCCCTTTAATAACCACCGCAATAAACAGTCTTACTATATTGTTTAACCAATCCGAATAATGATATCGATGTCATTAAATGCGGTTAGTTGTTCTAGCTCTTTTCTGCCCCGAAATGAGTTGCTAGGTAATACATCAAAAATAAGAGCGAACCACCAAGCGAAAGAACCGTAAAAACTCAAGTGCTTTAAGTAAGATAAAACTAGTTACCACTTGCTTGACTTTCCCGTGAAAGGCCGAGTTCGCGCAAGCATAATGTTCAAATCAGAAGCATGCTACGACGATTTACAAGCCTCAACCTGTTGTTAGTACCACGTTTTCTTCTACGAGGGTGCCCGATAAAAACCAGTCTCTCTTGGCTAGAGGGGTAGCTAAGTCTATTGCCCTATATAACGCTCAAGGCGAAATATAGCCCCTCTATATGCGATCAATTGCACATAGTAGAGGTGCAAGCGACTGTAATCTACTCGCTGCCTTCTCTCTGGTCTAGGCTAAAGAGCCTGCCATTAATGTACAGATTAATCTGGCATTGCAATTACTTTTTCACAGACAATGAGGTGACCAATGCAAATTCCACAACTGAATATCTACGTAGCAAATGCATTTAATGCCGTACAAGGCAACTTTCTTTCTAAACCATTGTTTAAGTTAACAAATAATTCTGGTCAAACGGTGACCTGGGATGGTAAAGAGGCCGCAATTCCTGATCAGATCAGTGCTAGCACTGCTTCCCATTTTTATCGACAGAGCAACTCTATGCTGATGGCATCAAAATCTGATTACGACCGCCAGTACTCAATTGCTGTGGAAGCCGAGTACACAGGGGTGTCGTTTTCCGGTTCAGTAAGCTCGAAATATTTATATCACGGCAACCTTTTCACGCAAACAGAATCGTCTTATGCGTTGAACTTTATGTTAAGAGAAGTGTTTAATTTTGAACGCTTGGAATTTACCGTTGCTGATTTGACTGATGAATTTATTGCAGCGGTAGAGAAGTTACCGCAAGAACTCGTTACAAAAGAAGAACAAGCTGCGTATTTTCAGCTATTTAAGAACTATGGCACCCATTATTTGAGTATGGGCACCATGGGTGGACAGGTTGTCATGGAAACGCGCGTTGATACCAGTCTGGTGCAAAACACGTCGGTACATGATGTGTCGGGTGCTATTTCAGCTGGTTATGATGGGTTTGTGGCGAGTGGTAAGTTTTCCATTGAAGCCGCGTATAAATCGAGTGCGTTCTTGGAAGAGCATAAAGAGCAGACCACGATCACATTGGATGCACTTGGTGGCGATTTTGTGCCAGGCGGTGATCTTAAGGAGTGGTCGAACTCTATCTATGACACACCGAGCATTCTGTTAAATTGTCCCACCATGCCAACGACCAAGATTTCAACTTTGGAGTGTATTGCTGAAGCAGTGAAAATAGCGGGTGCTTCACAGGATGTTATTAACAACATCTATACAGCACTTCAGAAATACGTCACCGAAAAAGCCTACGAGGATGGATTACTGGGGACACCAGTACCTTTCAAACCATACGTCGTCTCTCAACAGAGTGCAGGTGATGCGTTTGTGATCGGTTACTTGGATAGAGGTGAAGACGATGGCGCACGGACCTTTATTGAAGGTCTTAATTCACCGAGTCAGTCATGTAACGAATTGTATGCACAGGCATCACAACATTACTGGCCTAATGGTAACACCAAAGTCCCTTATGCCAGTTTAACGATGCCGGTGAAACTGGAGACGTATTATAATGTCATCAATGAAGATACGTCATCGTTACCCGCAAAATTGAGTTTGCATAAAATTGCGATGGGTGACCCCAACCATGCAGGGTTGGGGGAGTGGGAAGAACAAGTGTTGTCTTCCAAAACCTCAGATAAAAACGTTGAAACTGCCAAATTTGTAGCCAAGCAAGATGGGTTTGTAGTGGCCTACATTAATTGGAATGAGATTAATGGCTCGCGTGGTTATATCGACTTGGAAGTGAATAACGCTACCGTCGCTGCAGCCTCGCAACATCGCTATTCGGATGCAAATACCTATATCCCTAATAACAGTTTTTGTGCCCCTGTGCGCGAAGGCGATAACATTACGATCACTTTCACTAAAACGTCACAAAACCCACTAGCCAAAGCGTTCTTTGTACAGCTTAACGCTCAATTTGCCAAGATAGGTGAGCCTGAAAATCGTACCCCAGAAAGCACATTCAAAGCGGAAACCGATGGTTTTTTGCTGGCGTATTTACACTCTGATACCGTTGATTTAGAGAAGAATGAAGAGGCAAAAATTATACTCAAAGCCATTGCCGACGGTGAGGATCTGCTAGGTAGCAAACCATTGGCAGGGACATCCATTCACAATCATCATAAAAACGCTGACGTACATGTACCAAAGAACAGTGTCCTGCTACCAGTGCCGAAAGGCTTTCGATACATGGCTGAGTACAATAGTGTGGAAGGTAGCCCAGTTTGTGAGTTGAGGTGGTACCCTCTGACGAAGCCAAGTGAATAATCACTGACCAGTAAATGATTGGTAGTGAATAGAAATCAACAGACCAAGCCCCCCATGCCCGCAATGCAGTTCACTTAAACGGAGCCGCATTGCGATTAACAGGATTGCGGTGTTTGAATCTCCTTGAGGGGCTGGGCTTTTTTCAATGAAGAGCACTGGCAGAGCTTCTCTCAGTGCTTTAAGTCTTTTAGGTGTCTTGCTCGAAGCTAGTGCCTAGCTTATTGCCCTGGGTTTAACCCCGATTTTACGGACACATCAGAAAAGAGTCATAATGCTCTTGGAGGTGTTTCGAGCAACGGCTCTAACGCATTTTTGTCCAAAAGTGTGTTGGGCGAAGCTATGATCACAGTGATAAATACAGATTATCTTATGAGTCACGCAACCTGTTCACTATAGCCATTCGTTATTGGTTGCTATATTCAGACAAATAAAAAACAGAAAAGAAAAGCTCTCACTTATCTTTTCTGTTTCTTTTCACTTATTGTTGATTAATAAATGATTATTTAGCTTCTACACTTTTTAAATAAGCCAAGATTTCATCTTTAAGCAATAGTTTTTCTTTTTTAAGCTTATCAATAATATCTTCGTCGTAACCGTCTTTCGCAGTCATTTTTTCAATTTCAGCATTTAGCTCGCTGTGTTTATTGTATAGACGATCAAAAGCAACTTCTTTGCCTTTTAAAGAATCGATTAACTCTTTGTATTCTGGAAACATCGGAACTCTCCTCATAAATAGCTTATGTCTTAGTTATACGCCTTATATCTAATTAAATTAAGACAAAAATCACACTTTTTCTGCTCTATTTATGAAAAAAAATATTACTATTTAAAGCCATTGAACATGGCTTTAAATAGGCGCAAGGCGACTTAACTACAAATTTCAGCGAGGGTTCTTAAACGGCGTTCAGATTGGGCAACAAACGGGTTTTTCTGATCCCATGCATAACCTGCCAGAATCGAGCATACCATTTGTTTTATTTTAGGATCGGGCTCGGTATAGAAAATCACTTTTTGTAATTCACCAGAGTACCAACCTTCTACATAGGTACGGAAGGTATTTACCCCTACCATTAATTTATCGGCATATTCTTGCTGCCAATTAACGTCATCGCCTGCTAATTGCTTCAATAAGGCGCTAACAACCAAATCTGCCGATTGCATTGCAATGGTCACGCCTGATGAAAATACAGGGTCTAAAAACTCCCCTGCATTGCCTAATAACGCATAGTTGTTCGTCGCAAGGTGTTTTACATTGGCAGAATAACCGCCAATTTGCGCAGCAGGATTCGCATATTCAGCTTTGCTGAGCAGCTTATTTAATGTTGGCTCTTGTGCCACAATTTGCTGCAATGCTGTTTTTTCATCAGCATCGTATTGGGCTAAAAATTCAGGCTCTGCCACCACACCTAATGAGCAAGTCCCGTTGCTAAATGGAATAAGCCAAAACCACACATCTTCATTAGTTGGGTGAACGGAAATTAAAATCTTTTCACGATCGTGCTCAACACCGCTATCTTCAATATGATCCACCACATGGGTAAAAATGGCATGACGCACAGGTAAACAAGACGGCTGCTCTAAATCGAGTAAACGCGGTAATACACGCCCAAAACCACTAGCATCTAAAATAAAGTCTGCTTCTAGCGTATAAATTTGCCCTGTTAACTCATCACGAACCGTAATAACTGAGCGAGTGTCGCCACATTTAATTGCTTCTACGCTGTGTTGATAGCGAATTTCAACCCCTTGCTTGGCCGCTTCATCGGCTAACACTTTATCAAAATTGCCACGCTGTACTTGATAAGTCGTACCAGCGCCTGCTGTGAATTTATCGCGAAAATCAAACGCCGTATAGGTATCACGACGGCGAAATGCAGCGCCATTTTTATATTGAAAATCAGCGCCTATCACTGCATCGAGCATATTGGCTTTTTTGATCACTTCCATACAGGCAGGTAATAAGCTTTCGCCGATAGAAAAACGAGGAAAAGTGTTTTTCTCTAAGACAACAACATCAATATTATTTTGATTGAGCAACGCTGCTGCAACAGAGCCTGATGGGCCTGCGCCAATAATCGCAACTTGGGTACGTTGTCTACTGTTCAACATCTTTTTCCTTTTATTAACGCTATAAGTGTCTTACCTGACGGGAGTGAGATAAGAAGCAACGATCGGTTTGGATATATTATCAGCGCAGAGTTTAACAAAGTTATTTCTTCACACCATACAACGGGGATCTCTTTATCTTAAAAAATAGCAATTAGGGACATTGTTTTATTTTCTCACAGGAGAGATCACATTTTCGTTTTAAGACGTACACACTGTTAATACGTCATGAAAAATCAGGAAGATGCCCATGAACTCTTTTTTGCTTCTGACTCTGTTACTACTTCCTGTAATATCTGGTTGTGCAAACCAAGCATTTTTCTCACCATCAAATAATGATATGCCAAGTAAAGAGGTCGTTTGGCTTGATTCGCTCTCTGGCAATAAAATTGCTTATCGCTATTATCACCCTACTAATATATCTTCTATACCGTCGCCTGATCTTCGCGGTACTGTGGTTCACTTTCATGGCAACAGTGGGCAAATGGAGCAAACCCAAGAAAAAGTCGCATGGCTGACAGATTATGGTTTTAGCGTGATCACTTTCGACTATTCAGGCTTTGGTCATTCAACAGGGACGGCAACAGACAAAGATGCGTACCTTGATGCGATTTCGATCCTTAATTACATCAATCAATATAACCACCAGCCGTTATTTGTTGTCGCTACCTCTACTGGCAGTAATATTTTTTTACGGGCTTGGGCTGATAATCCGATTGAAATTGACGGCATTATTCTCGACTCCCCCTTTACCAGTTACGTTAAAGAAGCGCAGTTTGTTTTAAGCCAAAGTCCTTTCGGTAAACTCTATGATTGGTTTGCACTGGTAATTATGCGAGATGATTATGCCGCAGAGCAGAGTTTGCATCGTGTGCCGGAAAGTCATGCCTTGTTAGTACACTGTGAAGAAGATAGCGTTGTACCATTTGAATTTGGTGAAACACTCTATCAACAGCTCAAGGGGAATAAAGAATTTATGGCTTTCGATGATTGTCGACACGCGAGAGCCATGACAGGCGACCACCCTCATTATCAGCAAAACATTGCCCAGTGGTTAGTTAACACCGAGCAATACGTGAGACAAAATAACCGAGAGCAAGCCACGCAAATGATCGCTTATAATGAATAGTTCGGTTCGTTTATGCGGCTGATAAAGTTAACAATGTATGACCTAAACCGATATTGTCTTCGCGCTCTGTCACAATAAAGCCCGCTTCTTTGACGATTTCTAGAAAATCATCACTGCGATAGAAACGGCTATTACCGTTGGCTAAACAAGTGAAATATAACGAGGTCGCATTCAAACTATAGGTTGCTGCTTCGTAACGCTGTGCATCCCAGAAAAGCTCTAAAATATACACCACCGCATCAGGCGACATAGCTTCACGTACGCGACGTAAAATACTCAGTATTTCCATCGGTGAAAAACAATCTAAAAACTGGCTCATCCACCACACATCCGCTCCTTGCGGTAATGCTTGAGATTTATCCAGTAAGTTAGTGCCCACACCCGAAATGCGTTCTGCCAGTCCATTTTTTTGGGCTTGCGCAAGCGCCATCTCAATTTGTTGTGGTAAATCGATAATAGTAACGTTCACATCAGGATCATACACACAACACTGTTGCGCCCACTTACCCGTGTTACCGCCAATATCAAATAAGCGTTTAGGCTTTTTCGCAAATACACGTTCAAGTAGCAACGGAAATGAACGATCAGAATAGAAATGATCGAAATTAAACCAACTATCTTTGGCGGCTACAGGTAATTGAGATAGTCCTTGATAAATGGTTTCCCAATCGCCTAGTTCAACAAGGCCTGCGGGTTTGCTTTCTTTAATGGATTCAGAAAGGTGCATCATCGCGGCGTAACAAACATCTGCGGTAAAATCGACATTTGCTCGAGTCATGCCATCATGCAGTAAATAATGCCCCAGATTAGCTAAACGGTATTTTGGCGCGTGCCAAGTGACAATATGTGCGCTTAGCCCCATATCTAATAACACTTTTACACCATATTCGCTGATCCCTGTTCGCTTTGAAATTGCAACAGCATCCAACCCATCTTTTTTTACTTCATCTAATGCCGCGAGGATACCAAGATCACGCAGTGATTTAGCGGTTTGAAATACGATAGGAGCAAAAGCAAGTTTTTGCGCTTCTGTTTTTGCATCAAGAGCATTAAAAGGATCTACAGAATAATCGGTCACACAACACCTTCATAGGTTATACAGTTGGCGTTTATTCTATCGACCCTTTACTCACTCTTATTGTTTTAAAACAAATTATTTGTCATTAGTTAATATCATTATGTATGCACTTATTACGATAATTTTATTAATAGTTTTGAGTACTTACACCTAATTGCTGTTGAATAGAGCGAGATAATTTCACCACCCAGTTATTGTAATTGCGGTGAATATCCGTACCGTCATAATCCAAATTTTGACTATTTTTGTAATCAATACTGTAACTTAATGCAGAATAAGGAATGTCGACCGTTGCGGTATGAGTTCGAACAGAAAGGGTTGCCACAATCAAGCCTGGTTTTATTACTCGAGCGCTCCATCCTCGTTGCTCTGCTGCGGTTAATATCGCTGTTTGAACATCGTCAATAGAATGTTGTTGCCCAGTGACAGTGCTCGGCACATAGACATCATTTAAATTCATGACAGGTTTGCTGGTACAACCTACAATCAGCAAGCTAGCCATTATACTAAGCAGTGTCTTTTTCATTTTAAGGTTCATCATTATTTTAGTTAACACCTAATAAGAATTATTGTCTGAATATATTGCAATAAACAAGATGAATCTGCCACTTAGCTAATGAATGACATATTAAAAATATTACATACTATTTTTTACGTTGCATGCAATAACAACACAAATATGTTTTTCAATCACAGGTAGACTTTATTATCATAAGACACATTCATTAGAACACGACATTTAACGCAAACGGTTAACCATGAACTCTGTGCACTTTACAATTAACCAGTGGGAAGCTCGCTCACTCGGCCTGTCATCTCTCGCTGAGTGGCAGCAATGGGCAATAACCCAAAACTGGCCTCAAGCACCAGAGCCTATTGTGTTTGATAAAATACCGCCGATGATGCGACGTCGTATGAGTAATTTAACCAAATTGGCGTTACAAACGGCTTTGCATATCTCAGAGCAACAGCAGATTGATTACATTATTTTCTCAAGCCGGCATGGTGAATTACACCGCACTGTTAATTTAGTCGAATCGATCATTGATGGTGACGATGCATCCCCCATAGCCTTCTCGCAATCGGTTCACAATACGGCTGCAGGGCTTTATACCATTATCACTAAACAGCCAATCCCTGTGACATCATTATCGGCAGCAGAGCACACGCTTCACTCTGCACTCATCGAAGCGGCGTGTTATCTAAACGAAAATCCAGACCATCAGGTTTTATTAGTCGATTTTGATGAACCATTACCTGAACAATATCAAGAATTTGAAACCCAAGCTCATCAAGGTTATGCATTCAGTGCTATTTTATCTGCTGGTAGTGGCTATACGCTACAATGGAATAAAACAGATAAAAGCAGCAAGGAAATCACTATGGGATATCCACAAACATTAGATGTAATTAAACATCTCGCTTTAGATGACGAAGCGTTCAGTCTGTCAGATCAGCGTAACCACTGGCACTGGGTACGAAACAAGTGACAGCATCAAGACTCACTCTGCCGCAACAGCTGAATAAATATTGGCGTATTGTTGCAACCGGATTTTGCTTTAGTTTATTTGGTGTCGGTGCACTCACCTTAACATTCATTATTTTCCCGTTAATGACGCGAACAGCAAAAAACGCCCAACAGCGCGAATTTAAAATACAGAAAATTATTCAACAATCATTTGATTTTTTCTGTCGCACCATGCGTTTTTGGGGCACGATTGATTACCGCTTTGAAAACACAGAATTGTTAGAGAACGATAGAAATTGCCTTATTGTGGCCAATCATCCTAGTTTAATTGACTATGTTCTGATCGCTTCTCGACTTCCTCAGTGCGACTGTTTGGTAAAAGCGGCTATCTGGCATAATCCGTTTATGAAAGGCATTGTTAAAGCGGCGGGCTATATTCCCAATAGAGATCCTGAAAGTTTGCTGGATGACTGTAGTGAACGATTAGGTAGCGGTAATGTCTTATTAGTTTTTCCTGAAGGTACTCGTACCACGCCAGGGAAAAAATCTAAATTACAACGTGGGGCTGCACAGATAGCAGTTCGCACTGCATCGGATCTCCGTGTTATTCATATCACGGTTGAACCTAGCTTTTTAACCAAAGAAAAAAAGTGGTATCAAGTTCCCGACAGCAAGCCTTTCTTCTTAGTCGAAGTAAAGGATAAAATAGCGGTTGGATCATTTATTGAAAGCAGTGATTCCGCCACAACAGCAGCGCGTAAGCTCAACCGTTATCTTGATGATGCTCTTTTTCCTGCTCAACAAACCGTTCAGCATCATGATAACAATCACAAGTAGGTACTATGGAACAACTACATAACGAATTAAAAACACTCATCATTGATGCATTAAACCTTGAAGACATTACTATTGATGATATTGAGACAGATGCCCCGCTATTTAATGATGGCCTAGGTTTAGACTCTATCGATGCGTTGGAATTGGGTTTAGCGATTAAGAAAAAATACAATATTGTTATTGATGCTGATGACACCAATACTCGCGAACATTTTGCATCGGTTGCTAACTTAGCAAACTATATTTCTAATAATAAAAACTCATAAAATAGCGTAAAAAAAATGACAGAAGCGAATCGTAACCAAGTTTTTGACCAAGTGAAAAATGTTCTTGTTGAACTGTTTGAGCTTGACGCAGATGACATTCAACCGCAAACCAATCTATACACTGAACTTGATTTAGACAGTATTGATGCCGTTGATTTAGTCGTTCACTTACAAAACATGACCGGTCAGAAAATCAAACCTGAAGAGTTCAAAGCTGTCCGTACCGTTGATGACGTGGTCGATGCAGTGATCGAGCTTGTTAAGGAATAATTGATGATGCGTTTGCTGACAGGCGTGTCAGCATTAGCGTTACTCGCCTATCCTCTTGCGGTTTACTATGGTTTAAGCCGTTGGGGGTTAGGGGTAGTTGCGGGACTACTTGCGATTTTGTTTTTACTCCGCATTATCGCGGCGAAACAGACTCAGCTTCGTGAACTTAAGTATATTGCATGGCTCAGCGGTGGCGCGGGACTCATCCTTGCTTTACTCGGCAGCATTTTTCGTGAACATGGCTGGTTTCTTTATTATCCAGTGATCGTCAATATCCTTATGCTTGGGCTGTTTAGTGCCAGTTTATGGCAAAAACAGAGCCTCATTGAGCGACTAGCACGACTGCAAGAACCTGATTTACCACCAAGTGGCGTTCGCTATACGCGCAATGTCACCAAAGTATGGTGTGTATTTTTTATTGTTAATGGCTCAATCGCACTCACAACCTGTTTTCTTCCACTGCAAATATGGACGTTATACAACGGTTTGATCAGCTACCTTCTTGCGGGCAGTCTGTTTGCGATTGAATGGGTTATACGACAATTTGTTCAGCGTAAATCACAGTGAGAAATTAATCTCTAATTATTGCTCCTCTCTACTTGTTCTACCTTCAACACCGGAATTACCATGAAACCATTAATACTGCCGACAACAATGATTCCGTTATCTCAATTAATGCAGCAGTCTGAGCGCCAATCTCCGGTGTCTGTCGATCTATCAGGTCATCAATCGTGGCAGCAGTTTCATAACGATGTTGCTTTACTGTGTGAAAAGCTAAACAGCTACGAGCAACAACAATGGGCGATATGTTGCGAAGATAGCTACTTCTTTGCTGTCGCCTTTATGGCATTAGCCCACAGTAAACAGCACATGGTGTTACCAGGAAATCATCAGCCAGCAGCACTTGCAGAGCTTAGCCACCATTTTGATGGCTTACTCCACGATAACAATATCCAATGCCCTGCATCGTGTATTAGCCTCAAGCTAAATACGATAAATTGGCAGCCCTCACTCGATATTCCTATTGTATTTGAACCACTAACGCTCGCAGATATTCAACTAACGCTGTTTACGTCTGGCTCTAGCGGAAAACCTAAAGCCATTATTAAAAACCTCGCGTTACTCAATAACGAAATCGCCCAGTTAGAAATGCTATGGGGGCAGCAATTAGCGCAAACCACGATTGTGAGTACCGTTTCACATCAACATATCTATGGCTTATTGTTTCGTATTTTATGGCCGCTGTGCTGCGATCGTAGTTTCAGTCGTTTTGATTTGATCTACCCAGAGCAGGTAATGGCACAAGCCAGTGATAATTGTGTGCTCATTAGCAGCCCTGCGTTGCTAAAACGCCTTGATAATGAAGATAAAACACAAGACTATCGCGCGATTTTCTCTTCTGGTGGGCCGCTACCCTTAGCGGCAGCTCAACAATGCCAAACACTATTTAACCAATTACCTTTTGAGGTCTTTGGTAGTACGGAAACGGGGGGGATTGCTTATCGTCAGCAACATGATGCTTCGACGCCGTGGCAACGCTTCCCTGTCATTGACATCGCACTGAATGCAGAGCAATGCCTTAAGATCTTATCGCCTTTTATTGATCAAGATCTGTGGTATCAAACCAGTGATCATTGTGAACAGATCGATAACGATCATTTCATTTTAAAAGGTCGTACCGACCGCATTATTAAAATAGAAGAAAAACGCATTTCGTTAACGGATGTTGAGCAGCGCCTATGTTCGTTACCATGGATTGAAGAAGCCGCGGTATTGCCCTTAGAGCAAAATAATCGTCTTATTTTAGGCGCAGTGATTACACTCTCAAATGAAGGAAAAAAAGACGTTCAGCAACGTGGAAAAGGGAAGTTTTGGTTGCTCCTGCGTCAACAACTACGCCAATGGATTGAGCCAGTTGGTATTCCACGCAGCTATCGCCTTGTTGATAGCATTCCTTTAAATACGCAAGGAAAGCGTTTAGTTAGCGATCTAGAATCGTTATTTACTGATGACGCCTCGACATAGTAAGCATAATAATGATGACCAATAGAACTCCCACATTACTCGCTCAACATATTGATGGTTATAAGGCCGAGATCACCTTGCGCCCTGACAATCAACTCTCTGATTTTAAAGGGCACTTCCCAACTTTCCCGTTATTACCCGGTGTGAGCCAAATTGACTGGGCAGTACATTTTGCCAAGCAATGCTTTGCTGATATGCCGACCTTATTTAACGGTATGGATGTGATTAAATTCCAAGAGCCAATCTTGCCAGATAGCACCATCACGCTCACACTTGAATGGCGTGACGATCAGCAAAAACTGCATTTTAGCTATACCTCCATCGATGCTAGTGACACGCTACATAAACATTCATCAGGTAAAATTAAGCTAGGCCGTCAACATGTGTGAATTTAAGCCCTGTTTTCTGATCCCTTGCTATAACCATGGCGCAACGGTGCCTGCCGTTGTGAATGGGTTAATAAACTATGGTTATCCCATTGTCATTGTTGATGACGGTAGTGAATTAGCCACCCGTAAAATTTTATCGGAACAAGCCAAACGCCCCAATATCAACATTGTGACTTTGCCGCAAAACCAAGGCAAAGGTGGAGCGGTTATCGCTGGCATAAAACAGGCACAAGCACTTGGCTTTACCCATGCAATTCAAATTGATGCCGATGGTCAGCACGATTTATCTGCGTTACCTAAGCTGATCAATGAATCAAAAAACTATCCTGATTCACTGATTTCAGGCCAACCCATTTACGATGAATCAATCCCTAAATCGCGACTCTATGGTCGTTATGCCACCCATATTTGGGTCTGGATTGAAACCCTTTCGTTTGCTATCAAAGACAGTATGTGTGGTTTTCGCTCATACCCTATCGATGCCATGATGAATGTGATCAATCACAACAAGCTTGGTTTGAGAATGGATTTTGATACTGAAATCATGGTGCGTTTTTACTGGGGTAACGGCGATATTCGTTTTATTGATACCAAAGTTATTTATCCAGAAGATGGTATCTCTCACTTTGATGCATTGTGGGATAACGTCAAAATTAGTTGGATGCATACCAAGCTGTTTTTTGGCATGTTGCCACGTATCCCTAAGCTGATTAAACGAAAGTCACCCGATCAACAACATTGGTCATCCCATGCCGAGCGCGGCACCATTGTAGGGATCAAGACATTACTTGCGGTGTATTCTCTGCTCGGGCGAAAAGCATTTAATCTGATCTTAAAAGCTGTGATGGGCTATTACTACTTAACGGGGAAAGCGGCTCGTAAAGCATCTGAAGATTATTTAGAACAACTTGAACATTACGCCAGTGAAAATCGGCTTTCCTTGCCGAAAAAGCTCAACAGCTATGATCATTTATTATCGTTTGGTCATACCATGCTCGACAAACTTGTGGCATGGAAAGGCGATTATTCAGAGCAACACTTAACCATTCATGGTAGTGAACATTTTGATGATCTCGCCAAACGAAAACAAGGTGCCATCATTTTAGGCTCTCACCTTGGAAATCTAGAACTTTGTCGTGCGTTAAGTTCTCGTCATCCCGATATAAAAGTTAATGCTTTGGTCTTTACTGAACACGCAGAGCGCTTTAATGCGGTATTAAAAGCCATTAACCCAGACTCAGATATGAACCTTATTCAAGTCAATGAGCTCAGCGCAAGTACTGCCATCATGTTGCAGCAAAAAATTGAGCAAGGTGAATGGGTAGTGATTGTCGGTGATAGAACATCGGTAACCAAAGAGCAACGTGTGGTATGGGCCGATTTCTTAGGTAAACCCGCTCCGTTTCCACAAGGCCCGTTTATTCTGGCTTCGGTAATGAAGGCGCCCGTTTATTTACTTTTTGGGTTACGTGATGACAGCCAAGCCGAGCCCCATTTTGATATTTACTTTGAGCCCTTTAGTGATGCTTTGATCTTACCTCGAAAAACACGAGAAACGGCATTACAACAAACAGTTCAAGGCTATGCGTCACGACTAGAATCTTACACAATTAAAGCCCCATTGCAGTGGTATAACTTTTTTAATTTTTGGCAGCTTAGTGGAAAAAATAATGACAACGACTAATTCAACAACAACTCAACAAACCATTAAGTTTGGTGCTGAACGCCTCACAATTGAAGATGTTTGCGCTATCGCCAATGGTGCTCATGCAGAAATGAACAACGACACTGCATTTAATGAAAAAATTGATCGTGGCGTGGCATTTCTTGAACGCTTATTGAAAGATGAAGGCGTCATTTATGGTGTAACCACAGGCTATGGCGATTCTTGTACTGTGGCGATCCCACCTAAACTGGTTGACGAATTGCCACTGCACCTTACACGCTTTCATGGTTGTGGTTTAGGCGAAGTGCTACAGCAACCTCAAGCTCGCGCAGTACTTGCCACACGTTTATGCTCTCTGTCACAAGGCGTTTCAGGCGTGAGTCATGAGTTGCTCAACCAATTAGTCACTTTGATTAATCATGACATCGTGCCACGTATTCCAGAAGAAGGTTCCGTTGGTGCCAGTGGCGACTTAACACCACTGTCTTATGTTGCAGCCACCTTAATTGGTGAACGTGATGTTATCTACAAAGGTGAAATTCGTCCAACCGCTGAAGTGTTTGCAGAGCTTGGCATCTCGCCAATCCAATTACGCCCAAAAGAAGGGTTAGCGTTAATGAATGGCACATCAGTGATGACCGCATTGGCTTGTCTAGCCTACAAACGCGCTGAATATCTTGCGCAAATGGCAACCAAAATCACCGCGATGGTTTCTGTCGCCATGCAAGGTAATGATTTCCACTTTGATGAAGCACTATTTGCGGTAAAACCTCACCCGGGGCAACAACAAATAGCAAGTTGGTTACGCTCTGATCTGCAAGCTGAACGTCCACCTCGTAACAGTGATCGCTTACAAGATCGTTACTCTCTGCGTTGTGCGCCGCATGTTATTGGGGTTTTACAAGACAGTCTACCTTGGCTACGCCAAATGATTGAAAACGAACTCAACAGCGCCAACGATAACCCAATTATTGACGGTGATAACGAGCGTGTTCTTCATGGTGGTCACTTCTATGGCGGCCATATTGCGATGGCAATGGATACGCTAAAAACAGCAGTCGCTAACATTGCCGATCTACTCGATCGTCAAATGGCTCAGCTAATGGATTACAAGTTTAATAATGGCTTACCCTTTAACTTAACCGGTGCCGTTGGTGAACGTAAACCGATCAACCATGGCTTTAAAGCCGTACAAATTGGGATTTCAGCATGGACCGCAGAAGCGTTAAAACACACGATGCCAGCCAGTGTTTTCTCTCGCTCAACAGAGTGTCATAACCAAGATAAAGTCAGTATGGGAACCATTGCATCACGCGACTGTTTACGTGTATTACAGTTAACAGAGCAGGTGACTGCCGCTTCATTATTGGCAGCAACCCAAGCAATTGAGCTAAGAAAACGTGATGATGAACTTAATGCTTCACACCTCAGCCCTGCGCTAACAAAGATGAATCAATCCGTGTTAGAACACTTTGAACCAGTGATAGAAGATCGCCCGCTTGAGCATGATTTACGTCTGTTCATTGATATGATTCAGCATCAACACTGGGCATTGTATTACTAACCTCTATCACGCCTAAAAAATTAACCAAATACTCACTCTACATACAGAGTGAGTATAGTTTTTTTAGCTATCATCTTGATAACTTATATTTTCTTATTTATGTGCGTAGGGAAATCAATAAATGACAGTAGGTAAACCGATATTGATTAGTGCAGAACTATCACTCACCACAAACTTTCAAGATGCCGATCCAATGGGCGTTATTTATCACGGTAACTACTTCCGCTATTTTGAAGAAGCACGTCATCAGTTAATGAACAAACTGAACTACAGTTATCGTGAAATGGAAGCATCTGGCTATGTGTGGCCTATCATTGATACCCGAGTCAAATACGTAAAATCGATTCCCTATGATCACCCCATTCGAGTGACGGCAACATTAACTGAATGGGAAAATCGTATGCGAGTTGATTACGTCATTTATGATGGTGAAACTGGCGCACGTATGACGAAGGGCTACACAATGCAAGTGGCAGTTAGTATCGACAAACGTGAAATGTGTTTTGTTTCGCCTAAAATATTTACCGACAAAGTGGAGGCATATCATGCCAACAATGCGTAATCATTCTCGCTTTAGTGCCCATTTTAAACGCGTGGTAAAAGCAACCCTTACAGTTTCTATGTTAGCACTTACTAGCATTTCAGCCCAGGCAATAACGGTAGAACAATTACAAACAAAATTATCTTCAGAGCCTTTAGTTCGCGGTGATTTTAGTCAACAACGTGAAATGGCCATGTTTGATCAGCCACTCATCTCTAGCGGTCAGTTTCTCTTATCGGCAAAAAAGGGATTATGGTGGCATCAAACAGCCCCTATGCCTGTCTCTTTAGTACTGACAAAAGATAAACTCAGCCAACAATTTGATAATCAACCAGCACAAGTGCTGGCTGCCAGTGATAATCCAATGGTGTTTTACTTTAGCCACGTATTCTTATCACTGTTTAAAGGCGATACTTCGCAGCTTACAGAGCAGTTTGATTTATCACTGAAAACCTTAAAAGACAGTAAAACACATGAACAATGGCAGTTAGTGCTTACTCCTAAAGCAGCTCCATTAAATAAAGTCTTTAGTAAGATTTCAATTGAAGGTGGTCAGTTCATTAATAAGCTAGAGCTAGACGAAATTCGAGGAGATAAAACCCTCATCACCTTTAGCCAACAAACCACCACTCCAACGACTCTGACATCAGAAGAAAAACGTGTTTTCCAATTCTAAGTTAGCCAGCTTATGGCTCGCGATTATGTTGATCTTGGTAGCCGCACTTGGCTACCAACTCACTGCGCGTAAACAGCTCCCTATCGAAACGAACATCTTGGCACTGCTACCTGAAAATCGCCAAGATCCTATTGCTCAACAAGCATTTGATCATATCGCCACCAGCATGAGCGACAAAGTCGTCTTTGTTGTCGGCAGTAAAAGCAGCGATACCATGCTTAAAGCTGCCAACGATTTTAGCCAAGCATTACCTTCGCTAAAGCTCTTTAACCATATCGATGCCAAAGTCAGTCAAGATCAGCAACAAGCATGGGCCAAACTTTATTACCCCAAACGCTTTCAATTACTCACGCCTGAGCAACAAACACGACTGCGAGAACACCCCGAGCAACAAACACAAAACGTATTAAACGCCATGTATAATCCGTTTTCTGGCATTACAGGCACTGAGCTTACTAACGACCCATTCTTATTATTTCGTGAATACCTTACCGATCTCACAGCCAAAGCGGGAAAATTCAGTATCAAACAGGGCTTTCTCACCACTGAATATCAAGGTAAGCATTACGCGTTAATTACTGCAAACCTTGCAGGCTCAGCCTATAACATTGGATTACAAGATAAACTTCCCGCTTTACACGCCTTAGAACAGCAAATAGAAAGTAAGTATTCACTTGCAGACTCTGCTTTAGATATTCAGCAAACTGGCGTTATTTTCTATGCCGCCCACGGGACAAAAAGCGCAGAAAATGAAATCAGTACTATTGGATTAGGCTCGCTACTGGGCATTATCGTGTTACTGATTGCGGTATATCGCAGTACCTTACCATTAGCCCTTGCCCTGTTATCCATCACTTGTGGTTTAGTCGCAGCCTTTGTCGCAACCGTGGCTATTTTTGGCAAAGTACACCTGTTTAGTTTGGTGTTTGGCGCAAGTTTAATTGGGGTATCGATTGATTATGCCTTCCATTACCTCACCGATAGGTTAGCCGCAGGTAAACACTGGAACTCACAGCAAGGTTTAAAACATATCTTTACCGCGATTACGCTCGGTTTAATTACTAGCCTGATTGGTTATTTGGGTATGTTGGTCGCTCCTTTCCCGGGGTTACAGCAACTATCTTTATTCTCAGCCATTGGTTTAGCCGCCGCCTACGCCACTGTAGTTTGTTGGTATCCAACCCTTGCAGCAAAACCTAGCCCACCTCGGTCTATCCCCTTTGCTAATGTATTAAGTCGCTGGCTAGATGTATGGCAACAGCCGAGTGTTCGCTGGATAACACCGATCCTATTAGCACTGTTAGCTCTCTATGGTTTAACTAAAGCGAGCTACAACGATGACATTCGCCAGCTACAAGCGCTTCCAGCTTCATTACAACAACAAGAATCGACCATTAAGGCGATTACAGGTGTGAGCAGTAGCCAGCAAATGCTGTTAGTTAAAGCAGATAGCGAACAAGCACTGCTTAATAAAATTGCCTCAACCGATCACACCTTGGATAAATTAATTCAACAAGGGGCATTAAAAAGCTATCAAAGTCTTGGTCAATACATTCCAACGTTTGATCAACAAAAAGCCAACTTTGCATTGGTCAAACAGCTTTATCAGGAACAAGGCGCAACGCTTAGCCAACGCTTAAACCTTGCGAAACCTGTAACATTTTCAGCAACCTTTGAACCGTTAACGATGACGCACTTCCTCGCTTCATCTGTCTCTGCACCACTTCGTTTTATGTGGTTAGGAGCACTCAAAGATCAGCACGGTGTAAGTAAATATAGCGCTGTAATTTTACTGCACGACATCAAGCAACAGCACACTATAGAAGAGTTAGCACAACACGATAATGCGTTAACTTATCTCAATAAAGCCGATGAAATTTCATCACTCTTTGGTCAATATCGAGAACATGTAACATGGCTGCTTATTGCGGCAACCTTTGCCATTTACCTGTTACTCGCATGGCGCTATGGCATAAAGCGAGGGGTAAAAATGATCGCGCCATCATTGATTGCAGGCATGGCCGGGATTGCGATCACTAGCTTAACGGGCACCTCTCTTAACTTGTTCAACCTGTTAGCCTTGATATTAATTTTGGGTATCGGTATTGATTACAGCCTCTTTTTTGCTGAACTAAAACCTGAAACAGGACACCAACAAGGGATCACTACATTACTTGCGATCACCTTGTCAGCATTAACAACAGTATTATCGTTTGGCTTGTTAGCCCTTAGTGAAACCCAAGCCATCCACAGCTTTGGTATCACGGTGTTAACAGGTATCATTATCGCTTGGCTACTCGCTCCTCTGGCAATGACTCGAGTAAAAACTCCACAAACACACAAATAAGTAAGGCAACAAGCTATGAAAAACATAAGAAAACGTACAAACAGTATGCTTACTTTATTAATAGCTAGCGTGATGTTAGTGGGATGTGCGAGTAAACCAATGGTGCAGCAAAACCAAGTTGAAATTGCACCTAACACGCTTGTGACCTTGCCGACGCCAGCTCAACTGGGTTACTCATTAACGGCGAGCCAATTAATCACCGCGACATGGAATAAACAAAGCCATCAACTGCCAGTCCAATTACAAGTTGATCCCAAACGTGTCGCTTTAGCTGGTTTTTCCTCGTGGGGAACACGTATTTTAAGTTTAGATTACCAAGATCAGAAAGTTGAGACGTACGTGATGCCGGGGCTAGGAGCAACATTACCCGATCCCAAACAAGTATTATTTAATATCATGATCACGCTGTGGCCAATCAATGCTTGGCAAGCCCCATTAGAGCAAGTAGGTTGGCAATTAAAACAAACACCAAACCATCGACAACTAATTGATAGTAAAGGTGATATAATCGCGGACATTGATTATAAAAATGTCAATCCTTTAAAAGGTGAGATTATCTTCACCCACCATCAACAGCACTATACGATTGACATTAAAACACTACAATCGACGCAAAAATAACGAACTCTCAGCCATCATTGAATAACCGAATACGAGCACTATGCAAAAGATAGCCGACAAACAGCCAATCTATATTCGAGGGTGTGGGTTTAACTCAGCGTTAGGCTGTAGTAACGACATTATCCACCAACGCTTACGTCAGGGAATGAGCCCTGACATGCAACCAGTTCAAGGCTGGCTAAATGACGGCTCTGATACTGTAATAGGTAAAGTATCATCACCATTCCCCACTATTGATGACAACGTTTTTCCGCATCAGAATACGGAAAATAATCGCTTAGTTTTATCTGCCTTACAGCAAATTGAAGCTGATATTCATGCCGCTATTACCCAGTATGGTCATGATCGTATTGCCGTCATTGTTGGAACAACCACATCAGGGATCAGCGATGGTGAACAAGCCTTAACCACCCAAAAAAACACCCAGAATTTTCCAACTGACTATCACTACCACCAGCAAGAGCCTTCTAATACTGGGCAATTTATCGCTGACTATTATCAGTTAAGCGGTCCTTGTTACACCTTATCAACCGCTTGCTCGTCTAGTGGCCGAGTGTTTTTATCTGCTAAGCGTATGTTAAAAGCAGGGTTAGTGGATGCCGTTATTGTGGGCGGCGCAGATACTCTATGTCGTTTAACGCTTAACGGTTTTCATGGTTTAGATTCACTCTCTAGCACGTTATGTAACCCCTTTAGTGAAAACCGTAACGGCATAAATATTGGTGAAGGTGCCGCTTTTATGTTGTTAGCTCGCTCACCTTATGAACACCAACCCGCTCCTCATATTGCGTTGCTCGGTATCGGTGATAGCTCTGATGCTCACCATATTTCAGCACCACACCCAGAAGGTACTGGTGCAGAAACGGCAATGCGAAAAGCCCTTAAAGATGCCAAACTTACCCCTGAAGATATTGGTTATATCAACGCTCATGGAACAGCAACCCCGTTAAATGATGCAATGGAAGCAAAAGCGATCTCACGAGTTTTCGGCAATCAAGTACCTGTGAGTTCAACCAAACCGTTAACAGGACACACGCTAGGTGCCGCTAGCGCAGTTGAAGCGGCCATTTGCTGGCATTTACTGCGTTACGACTTACCGCTACCAACACAAATTAATGATGGTGCTGTCGCAGACGATCTGCCAATCCAATTAGCACCTGCAAATACGGCATTCACTAAACCTGTCATGTTAAGTAACTCATTTGCATTTGGTGGTAACAACATCAGCCTTATTATTGGACGTACCGATGACTAATTGCCCTCCATTACATCAACTTTTACCCCATGAAGCACCGATGATCCTTGTTGATGATCTGATTGATGTGGGCGAAAAACATATCCATTGTCGTGTCGCGATCAGTCGCCATTGCCTCTACTTTGATTCAGAAACACAGTCGATCCCCGCTTATGTTGGGATCGAGTTTATGGCGCAAACCGTCGCTGGTTGGTCTGGTTTCCACGCATGGAAAAAAGGTGAAGATGCCCCCATTGGTTTTCTGCTAGGTTGCCGTCGCTACCACAGTGAATGTAGTGCATTTCAAGAACACGATATTTTAGACATTCATGCCGAACAAATTATGGAAAATAACGGTATGGCTGTTTTTGACTGCAAGATCATTTGTCATGAGCAAATCGTCGCAAGCAGTCAACTCAATGCCTTTGTTCCCTCAAAGTCACAATTAGAACAAATGCAACTAGATAACAATAATAGGAAAAACGCATGACTCAACACGTACTCGTAACAGGTGCCAGTAAGGGTATCGGTCGCGCAATTGCTATTCAGCTCGCTAAAGATGGTTTCACTATCGCCGTTCACTACATGAGTGATAAACCAGGCGCTGAAGCAACATTAGCCTCAATTACTGACGCTGGCGGTCAAGGTCGCCTTATTCAATTTGATATCAGTGATCGTCAGCAATGCCGCGAGCAACTTGAAGCCGATATCGCCGAGCATGGTGCTTATTACGGTGTCGTCAGTAACGCGGGGATCACCCGAGATACCGCCTTCCCAGCTATGACAGAGCAAGAATGGGATGGCGTGATCCATACTAACCTTGATAGCTTCTACAACGTGTTACACCCTTGCGTAATGCCTATGGTGCAAAAGCGTAAAGGCGGCCGTATTGTAACCTTAGCATCGGTTTCAGGGATCACCGGTAACCGCGGACAAACCAATTACAGTGCTGCAAAGGCGGGTGTGATTGGCGCAACTAAGTCATTAGCACTAGAGCTTGCAAAGCGTAAAATTACAGTTAACTGTGTCGCGCCAGGCCTGATTGATACCGGTATGGTCGATGAGCATGTAAAAGAGCACGCACTACCACAAGTGCCTCTTCGCCGTATGGGAGAGCCTGAAGAAGTAGCAGGACTGGTGAGTTACTTAATGTCTGATATTGCAGGCTATGTGACTCGCCAAGTGATTTCAGTAAACGGAGGTTTAGTATGAGTCGTCGTGTTGTTGTCACTGGCATGTCGGGTGTTACAGCCTTTGGTAACGATTGGGAACATATCGAACCTAAACTTCGAGCTTGTGAAAACGCCACTATTTATATGCAAGATTATGAGCTTTATGACGGCTTAAATACCAAACTTGCAGCCCCTATTGAAGATTTTACATTACCGAAGCATTACACCCGTAAAAAAATCCGTTCAATGGGACGTGTTTCTAAGCTATCGACACTGGCGACAGAAAATGCACTGACTCAAGCAGGGTTACTGGATAATGAGGTACTGACAAACGGTCAAACAGGGATTGCTTATGGCTCCTCAACCGGTAGTACGCCTGCAATCAGTGCATTTGGTGTAATGCTAAATGAGAAAAGTACCCGCGCTATCACCGCGACAACTTACGTTCAAATGATGCCACATACGACAGCTGTCAATGTCGGCTTATTTTTTGGATTACGTGGTCGTGTTATTCCCACAAGTAGTGCATGTACTTCAGGAAGCCAAGCAATTGGTTACGCCTATGAAGCGATTAAACACGGTTATCAAACAGTGATGGTTGCTGGTGGCGCAGAAGAGCTTTGCCCAACTGAGTCTGCGGTATTTGATACCCTGTTTGCAACGAGCCTTAAAAACGATGCGCCAAAATCAACGCCACGCCCTTATGATACGGATCGTGATGGCTTGGTAATTGGTGAAGGTGCTGGCACATTAGTGTTAGAAGAATACGAGCATGCCATCGCACGTGGCGCTAAGATCTATGCCGAAGTTGTAGGATTTGCGAGTAACTGTGATGCTGCCCATGTAACACAGCCACAAAAAGAAACCATGCAGCTTTGTATGGAGATGGCACTGCAACAGGCAAATTTATCGCCAAGTGAAATTAGCTACATTTCAGCACATGGTACTGCAACCGAAAAAGGTGATATTGCAGAAAGCCAAGCCACTGCGAGTATCTTTGGTAACAACACTCCAATTAGCTCTCTGAAAAGCTATTTAGGTCATACTCTTGGGGCCTGTGGTGCAATTGAAGCATGGCTAAGTTTAGAAATGATGCATGACGGCTGGTTTAGCCCAACGCTTAACCTTGAGAACGTTGATCCTGAATGTGGTGATTTAGACTACATTCGTGGCGAAGGCCGCAACCTTGATTGCCAATATATTATGAGCAACAACTTTGCGTTTGGTGGGATTAATACTTCAATTATTTTTAAGCGAATGTAATTCAAGACACTCTAACATTAACGTATCTATACCATTCTAAATAACCATGCTTGAATATTTTATCGCTTCTCAAGCATGGTTAATTTCAATCGCATTATTGCTGTTTTAAAAACGTAATTGCCTGATCTTTTTCTTCTGGCAGGAAGAACTTAATGTCTATTTTACGAAACAGCTTATCTTCCACTTTTACGATTTTTTCTATCCACTTTTTATCAGCAACAACAGCCACTTTCGCTATATGTGATATTCCTGAATGAAACAAATAACGCACTTCTTCTAGCAATGCTGAAAATTCAATCCCGTCAAAATTATCAATCTGCTCAAAAATAACAACTTTACCGTGTAATTCTGTTTTAGCCTGAGCATCCAACAATATACGTTTCATATCATCTTCAGTCACTTTGCCATCAATTGAAAAAGCCACCGCATTATCAATATCTAAGTTAATCATGGTTAACATTATAAGTTTCCTTAATCCATCAAGAAATAATGAAAATACTATGCGCTTTTTAAAAGAAAACGACAGTAATTAAAGAACGTAATTAAGGGAAATGAAATTTCATAAAGATCGTATATTCAATAGAACTATAAGTGTTAAATAGAATAATAAAGTTCCAATAAACACCTGAAAGTATATATCAATATATAAATTCACTAATGACGACATATAAATACCCATACCGCAACTGTGATTACTATTTATTTTTTACTTTCCCGTCAGTAAATAAGTACACAACTTTTCACACCAACGCCGAACTTAGCCACATCCGTACAATATAAAACTACATGCATAATGCTATTTTTAGGGGTGATAAGGCTCTTAATAAATACTTCAACCACCAAAACAATTTAGAGTTCTAATCACTTAACTTTCATCCATGTACATCTTATAATGAGATCATGCTCAAATAAATAACGTTTATTCAACTTTTATTCAAATAATTATCATCCCAATAGGTAATAATACCGATCAAATTATTTAGAGCTCAAAGGAATAGACTCTTAATATGGACATATCAACACCTTCGGTTGTCACTTCCGATACAGGTGAAGACCAGATACAAAAGTGGACTTTTTCAAAACCAACAGCTCATGATGGCGATGACGTTTTTAAGTTGATCGCAAACTGTCCCCCTCTTGATACCAATTCATCTTATTGTAATTTTCTTCAAACAACTCACTTTAGTAATACGTGTGTTATTGCAAAATATGATGGTGAAATAGCAGGTTTTATCTCTGGTTACCAAAAACCTAATCAGCCGAATACCTTATTTATATGGCAAGTTGCCGTTGCTCCTCAATTTCGAGGAAAAGGGCTCGCTTTTACCATGTTAGATAACCTGTTAAGTCGTGACTCTCTAAATAATATTAACGCTATAGAAACAACTATTACGGAAGAAAATAATGCTTCATGGGCGTTATTTAATAAACTCGATGCACGTAATAGTAACAGTGGCGAAGTCAGTACATATTTAGACAAGAATATACATTTTAAAGGTAAGCACGATACGGAATTGTTGTATCGCATCCCTTTAACTCAAATTAAACAGAAAGGATAATAACGGCCATATTATGGATATTTTTAAGAAGCAGGAATCTAAAGTTCGTTCTTACTCAAACAGTTTTCCCGTTGTTTTTACTAAAGCAAAAGGGAGTTGGCTTGAAACCGAACAAGGAGATCGTTACTTAGATTTTCTAGCCGGTGCTGGATCACTGAACTACGGCCATAATAACCCTATTTTTAAACAGGCTTTGCTCGACTATATCGAACAAGATGGGATCACTCACGGTTTAGATATGCACTCTACAGCAAAGGCTGATTTCCTTGAAGTATTAGAGCGTAATATTCTTGCTCCTCGTCAACTTAATTACGTTACCCAATTTACAGGCCCAACCGGCACTAATGCTGTAGAAGCGGCACTAAAACTTGCACGTAAAGTGAAAAAGCGTAGCTCTATTGTGGCTTTCACCAATGGTTTTCATGGTTGTACAGCCGGAGCGCTAGCTGCAACAGGCAATCAACATCACCGTCAAGGTGCTGGGACAAGTTTAAACAATGTTACTCGTATTCCATTTGAAGGTTATGCGGATATTGATGGCCTTAAATTATTTGAAACTATGCTGGCGGATAATTCAGCAGGTATGGACAAACCAGCCGCAGTCTTAATTGAAACAGTACAAGGGGAAGGCGGCTTAAACGTTGCGTCTAACCAGTGGTTACAACGATTAGAAAAAGTCTGTAAACAAAATGATATTTTATTGATTGTTGATGATATTCAAGCTGGCTGTGGTCGTACTGGTACCTTCTTTAGCTTTGAGCCGTCAGGTATTAAACCAGATATGGTTACTCTGTCTAAATCAATTGGTGGTTACGGCTTACCAATGGCAATCGTGCTATTCAAACCAGAGCTCGACATTTGGAATCCAGGTGAACATAACGGGACATTCCGTGGCAACAATCACGCATTCATTACTGCAACGAAAGCGCTTGAAACCTATTGGGCTGATGACCAACTAGAAAAACACGTTGCAGCATGCTCAAACATTATTGCTAACGTGATTGATAAGTGCCTACACGACCATCCTGATATGTTTGTGCAAAGAAAGGGTCGAGGCATGATGATTGGTATTGAGTGTAACGATGGCGATCTTTCTAGCCAAATCACCAAAACCTGTTTTGAAAATGGATTAGTGATTGAAACCGCAGGTCCTAACGATGAAGTCGTGAAGTTCTTTAGCCCATTAACCATTACAACGACAGAGCTTGAACAAGGCTTAGCAATTTTTGAAAATGTGGTTGAACACGTTGTTGCTAAAAACTTTAGAAAAGCATCGTAATTTAAGGACGAAAAATGATTGTTAGAACATTAGATGAATGCCGAGACAGTGAACGCCGTGTAGCTTCTGAAACTTGGGAAAGTGTTCGTATGCTACTAAAAGATGACAAGATGGGGTTTTCTTTTCACATCACGACAATCTTTGAGAACACTGAAACCCATATTCATTATCAAAATCACTTAGAGTCTGTTTACTGCATGAGTGGCGAAGGTGAAATTGAAGTTGTTGGTGGTGAAACGTACCCAATTAAACCTGGCACGCTATACATTCTTGATAAACACGATGAGCATTATTTACGTGCTTATAAAGACAAAGAAATGGTGATGGCGTGTGTGTTTAATCCGCCAATCACAGGCAAAGAAACACATGATGAAAACGGTGTATATCCACTCGTTGACTAAAACATTACGTGTATAACCAGTGTAACGAACACTGTCAGCGACAATAAAAAATCCCTGTAACAGCTTAAGCTAATACAGGGATTTTTATTGCGAAATATTAAGTGAGATTAATCGAATTCAATCAGATTTTTTTGATATTGCTGGTATTGCTGTTGTACCGCTTCTGACGGACGACCTGTTGCTTTACTCACAACCACAACCGCAGCAGTGGCAAAGATAAAGCCAGGAATAATCTCATATAAGTCAAACATCCCACCTGTTAATTGCTTCCATACCACAACGGTTACCGCACCTGTCACGATACCTGCAATCGCGCCATAACGGTTCATACCACTCCAGTACAGGCTTAATAGCAACACAGGGCCAAATGCCGCACCAAAACCTGCCCAAGCATAAGACACAAGACCTAATACAGAGCTATCGGGGTTTAATGCTAAAACGAAGGCAATGATTG
Organism: Photobacterium angustum; assembly: GCF_002954615.1. Lineage (NCBI taxonomy): Bacteria > Pseudomonadati > Pseudomonadota > Gammaproteobacteria > Vibrionales > Vibrionaceae > Photobacterium > Photobacterium angustum. The sequence continues at coordinate 214,520 of NZ_MSCJ01000003.1, forward strand.
ATAATGCAATAACCGCAATACGCCCAACCATAACAATTTCGTTGCTTGAGGCTTGTGGACGAAATACTTGTTTATAGAAATCTTCAGCCAGTGCCGATGAAGAGACTAACAACTGAGAATCCGCAGTACTCATGATCGCCGCCAAAATTGCCGCTAATAAAATACCGGCCATCACGGGATGGAAAATCGCATTCACTAGCAACATGAATACTTTTTCACTATCTGCTAATTCACCACCAAGGTTACCATCAACATAAACAATACCTGTTAAACCAACTAGCAACGCACCAATCATCGACAGAGCCGTCCACACCACAGCGATACGACGTGCTGTACCGATGTCTTTATTGGAGCGTGTCGCTTTAAAACGCGCAAGAATATGAGGCTGGCCAAAGTAACCGAGTCCCCAACCTAATAGCGACAAGATAACCATAAATGATAATGGCTGACCTTTAATATCATGCCAGAACGTCAGTAATTCAGGGTTCTTGTTATGAAGCGTTTCCATTAACTGAACCGGATCGGCATTCATCGCTGTGATCGGCACAATAAGCAGTGCAGCTGACATCAATAGACCTTGCACTAAATCAGTCCAAGATACCGCAAGGAACCCCCCAAATAAGGTATAAGTTACAACGCACAAGGTGCCTATAAATAGCGCAAGTGTGTAATCTAACCCAAAGACGGTTTCAAATAATTTCCCGCCTGCCACTAAACCAGCACTGGTATAGAAAAGGAAAAAGAGCAAAATAAAGAAGGCGGAAATCGTTTGTATAAGCTTTGAATTATCATCAAATCGACGTGATAAAAACTCAGGTAAAGTCAGTGAGTTGTCTGCTGTTATGCTATAAGTACGCAGGCGTTTAGCACAGATCAGCCAGTTCAACCACGTCCCAAGTAATAGGCCACCAGCTAGCCATAATGACTCAAAACCTGCTAGATATGCGTATCCCGGTAATCCTAATAATAACCAGCCACTCATATCCGATGCTCCTGCAGATATCGCAGAAGGCCAAGGACCTAATGAACGCCCACCGAGAAAGTAATCACTTGAGCTCGATGTGCGTTTATAGGCGATATAACCAATCGCTAGCATCCCTAGTAGATACGCTACAAAGGTCGCTGTAATCGCGAAGTTATTTTCAATCATAAGTTGTACTTCCTTTTAAATGGCCTTTGTTCATGGCAAAGGCCTATTATCATGTTAAGCAAGGTCTGGTCAGTCGGTTTCTCCACAACCAAGCTCTAATAACGTTGCATTACCGCCAACGGCTGTAATATTGATGGTTCTGGTACGTTCAGTGATAAAGCGTAAACAGTAACTTGGGCTACCAATGACAGGGAGATCATCAAGATCGGTTTCCGCCACTAATTGCGCTAACTGTCCACTTCTCGCTGCTAATTGACGCGCCAAGCTCAACGCACGATCCGCTGTACCGCTATAAGCGACTGCTGCAATCTCTTCGATTTGAATTAATGCATCAAAGTCAGTGTCCTCAATAACACTAAGTACATTGGCAACACACCCTGCTTGCTCTAGTTGACTGAGAATGACACCAGTTTTTAAAGGATGATCAGGTGACAAACACAACATAACGCTGTTACCACACACCAATGCTGTGGCAATTTGAGCAATCACCACGTGGTTAGCCACATCATCGCTTGCAGTGACAACAAATACGCCGCGTCCAACACAATAAAGCGTGTTACTTTCACCTGTTGGCCCTGGCATTACTTGCATCTCAGCGACCATTTCCAGTGCATTGTTACACTGAAAATTCACCATCATCGCAGATTGATTATCTAGCGATTTTGCCCAGCGGCGTAGAATAGCGATTCGCGTTTCAAAGTCCAGATCATTCCATATAGAAGAAGCAAAAATGCTACTTTGTAGTGATTTTTGTACTTGCGGAGATAACGCCATTAACTGCGAATTATTTTTCATCGTTTGCTCCTTCCATCTCGCGTTGATGAGTGACGTTGATTGACGCAATCGTTGACTGCATAAAACGGTACAAATAATGAGGCCCACCCGCCTTTGGCCCTGTTCCTGATAACCCTCGACCACCAAAAGGCTGGACGCCAACAACGGCTCCCACTTGATCGCGGTTGATATAACAGTTACCAACTTTGGCACGTAACGCTATTTCACTATAGGTACGCTCATTTCGACTATGTATCCCCATCGTTAAACCAAATCCCGTTTGATTAATTTGATTAACGACTTGATCAATCTCGCTCGCCTTAAAACGCACAATATGAAGAATTGGGCCAAAGTGCTCTTGCTCTAATAGATCAATATGTTGAATTTCAATGGCCGTCGGTGGAACAAAATCGCCACTCGCACAACTTTCAGGTAACGGCGTTTGACAAATTAATCTCGCTTGGTTTTTTAACGATTCAATATGAGTAAGCAGCTTTTGTTTCGCAGCAAGATCAATGACAGGCCCCACATCGGTAGCATGTAATTGCGGATCCCCCACCTTAAGCTCAGCCATCGCCCCTTTGATCAAGGTGATCACACGTTCTGTAATATCTTGCTGAATAAAGAGCACGCGTAATGCTGAGCAACGTTGACCTGCAGAAGCAAACGCTGAACGTAATACATCACGTACGACTTGTTCCGGTAGTGCTGTACTATCAACGATCATTGCATTTTGACCGCCCGTTTCGGCAATGAATGGGACTGGCGCACAATCACGTGCCATTAATGTACGATTAATCAATTGCGCTGTGGGCGTTGAACCTGTGAAAGCGACACCAGCAACACGCTCATCTGACGTCAACTGATGGCCTATCTCACGACCCAATCCTGTTACTACTTGAATAACACCTTGTGGAAGACCAGTAAGCAGTAGTAATTCAATAGCACGACAAGCAATTAATGAGGTTTGCTCTGCAGGTTTCGCCACTACCGTATTACCTGCAACTAAAGCGGCACATACTTGACCTAAGAAAATGGCTAACGGGAAATTCCAAGGGCTAATACAAACAAAGACACCTCGTCCTTGATAGGTCATCTCTTGATCGACACCATCAAAGCTAGTGATGCGTTTAGGCTTATCAAAATTAGTCTGTGCTTGCTCGGCGTAATAACGGCAAAAATCCACCGCTTCACGAATTTCATCAATCGCATCGTGGATGGTTTTACCAGCTTCACGGTGACATAACGCCACTAATTCCGCTTGATGTAATTCAAGTTTATCGGCCAATAGCAATAAGTAATTTGCACGCTCGCTTGCTGAACGTTGTGACCAATTATCATAAGCGTCATGGGCAGATGCCATTGCTGTATCTACTTGTGATGATGTGGCATAGGTCAGCTCACCAACCACTTCCTCACGATCATAAGGTGCCGTCACGCAAACTCGCTCGGCAGCCAAAATAGGTGTCGGTTTTCCATTTAAAATAGGTGATGCTTTCCACTTCACCTTATCAAAGGCATGCACCGCCTGATGAAAAGGCTGCCACTGTGATTCAATATCAATATTGATACTTGATGAGTTTTTTCGTTCAGAGCCAAAAATATCTTTCGGTAATGGGATCAAGCTATTATTCAATGTCTTACGTTGCTTAAGCACATCAACCGGATGTTGTGTGAGATCGGAAATTGGACAATTAGCATCAACCAAGCGATGAACAAACGAACTATTGGCACCATTTTCTAATAAACGACGAACAAGGTATGGCAGTAAGTCTTTATGACTTCCTACAGGTGCATAAATACGTACCTGTGTTTTATGCATATCCATCACATGGTTATATAACGCATCCCCCATGCCATGCAGGCGTTGGAATTCAAAGCAAGGATGCTTCGCCATCGCGACAATAGCACTTATCGTGTGAGCATTATGAGTAGCAAATTGTGGGTAGATCAGCCCTTTTAGCGGCTCTGATAGTAGAAACCTCGCACAGGCTAAATAAGAGCTGTCTGTCGCTTCTTTACGAGTAAAAACAGGGTAACCATTAAAGCCTGCTTGTTGACAAAGTTTCAGTTCACTGTCCCAATAAGCACCTTTTACTAATCGAAGTGGGATCACATCACCTTGTTGTTTTGAAAGAGCTGCAAGCCACGCTAATACCGGTAAAGCACGTTTCGAATACGCTTGTACAACTAAACCAAACCGCCCCCAACCTTTCACTTCTTTTGCGCGATACAACTTTTCAAACAGTTTTAATGACAATTCCAATCTGTCTGCTTCTTCAGCATCAATCGTGATCCCAACGTTATGCTCGCGGGCAAAAATTAATAACTCAAGTACAGAATGGTACATTTCCTCTAACACACGCGTTTCATTAGCGACTTCGTAACGAGGGTGCAATGCTGATAGCTTAATGGATACGGTAGGATCTGATGATTGACTAGCCGATTGAGCTGAAATGGCACTATTGACCTTCCCTACCGCTTTAATTGCCGTAAGGTAGTCATTGTAATATTTTTCGGCATCTTGAGCGGTTAGTGCCGCTTCACCTAGCATGTCGAATGAATAAGTAAACCCTTGCTCTCGTTTAGGTTTGCCGTTTTTCATCGCTTCAGATATATCTCGCCCTAGAACAAATTGGTGCCCCATGATTTTCATCGCTTGGTGCATAGCTTGTCTGATCATTGGCTCTGACATTTTATTAACCAAGCGGTTAATTACATTCGTTGGTGTACCGTCTTGTTTGGCATCTAACGTTACTACTTTCCCTGTTAGCATGAGCCCCCATGTTGAGGCATTCACAAACAACGAATCAGAATTTTTAAGATGAGATTTCCAATCAGCAACACTTAATTTATCACGAATAAGGGCATCGGCAGTAGCGGGATCAGGAATACGCATCAGTGCTTCAGCCAAGCACATTAATAAAATCCCTTCTTTGGTTTCTAGGCTGTATTCCAATAACAGTGCGTCAATCATTTGAACCGCATTTTTATCCGCACGAACACGAGCAATAAGCTCACTAGCCTGCACAGCACTATGCGCGCGCTCTTCGTCAGTAGGTTCTGCTAAGGGTAGCAACTGGGTTAACCACTCAGACTCATCAACAGCATACAGTGGTGAAATTAATGCCCATAATTGAGCTAAAGGCTTCTCTATAAAGGAAGAATGGAGTACATCAACGGCTTTAAACATCAGGTTTCCTCTATGGCATGTCAGTGAGATGATAATAAACAACACTGTCATGTTACTAATCTGTTATTGCCTGTAGATATTATGGATAAAATTTTATCGCGTCTTATGAATTCCTACGGGATGCTTTATTTTTTCTCCAGCAATGAATAATACGAGATCTCGCACATAAAAAAGCGCTATATAGTTAAACCATATAGCGCGATATTACTGCTAAGTGCTTCCTATAACTTATTGAAGGAAGAACTGATATCGTATCGGGGATGTCCCGTATAGACGGCGAAAAGCTTGACTAAAACTGCTTTGACTTGAGAATCCGCATAATTGTGCAACTTCCGATAACGGTTTTTGAGTTTCTGCAATCAATTGCCTTGCTAACTCTAATCGTTTTCGCAATACATATTGATGTGGCGTTATCCCCATTTGCTTTCTAAATAAGACATAAAATTGGCTTTGTGCTAAAAAAGCAATGCTAGATAGATCAGCCACTGAGATCTTCTTCTGAATATTCTGCTGGATATAACTATCAATAAGCGTCATATTTAGACGTGTTACTTTTTTCTCATCAAAACGCATTAAGCTTCGCTTAATTAAGCACTGTAAGGTGTTACTGATCGATTGCGATAACACACTATCATGAGCATGTTCTTTTAATTCCATCGCTAACAATGAAATAAGCTGATGAGTACGTGCATCTAAGCTGAAATTGCCATTACTGAACTGTTCCACATCAGCCATTGATTTCAATGGAGGTAAATTCATCACTAAAACTCGGTTATTAGGCCCGCCACAAAAACCATGGTTAACATTGGCATTAATTCGGCATCCCATACCAGAAGAAAGACAAAGTGAACTATCGTCTATCGACAATTCACTTTGCCCCATTAGCCCTATAATAATCTGAGGATAATCATGATGATGGTATATTTTTGATTCGTCTAACGTTTCGACATGAAATGTTGGTATTTTTTTTTCCATACACCACCTCCTTTTTATACTTCACAAAGTATGTGGTACCTATATACTGCGCCAACTGCTTCAAAATAAAACAAATAAGCGCATCAACATAATGCGCTCATATTTAATAGCAGAATTTAATCACTACCACTCATTTAACGTTTCAACGTTCACTTTCACGTCTTTTTTTAACATCGCAAGGTTAGTGTTGGCTAATAAATCACGAGGGTAATGCAATGTAATAACACCGTTTGACATATCAGTGATCGGTGAAGAAATGCCATCGATACCAATGTCGTCTTGTACTGTTAAGTTTTCAGATAATGCTTTAGGAATATCAATAAATACTGAAAAACCCTCTTCATTCTCTTCTACCCCAGTCACCAATGCAGTGCTTTTAATGTTCCCTGTTAATCCGCCACGACCAACCACTTCACCAAATTTAGGGTGGATCTCAAGATTTACCTGATCACCTTCCTTTAAGCTCTCAAATGTTGTTGTACCCAATGCTTGGTCAATATCAAAGTACACTGTATCGTTTAAAATACGTACTACCGTCAAGGAGCAACCATTTACTAACATTACAGTATCTATGTCAACAAGTTGCAATATACCCTCAGGGAATATAATTCCGTGTCGTTGACTATCTTCACTTTTTGAAATGGATTTAATAACACCACAACCTTGAACAATACCTCTAAACATCAACGTCTCCTTTTCTAGACTTTTATTTTTTCTAGATGTATACCAACAGATTCATCAAGAGTTTAGTAATTTAAGATTAAAACACAAATAATTGCATAATATTTTTTTAAAAAAATCACAAAAATTCAAATTTGTAAATATAAGTCACACACTTGTATTAATTATAAATAAACAATAATATCAAATGGGGGAAATTCAATATATCCTATTTATTTAACGACCTATACCTTACACATTTAAATATCAGAGCACGATAACCCCCCCCCAAACACAAACACAAACACAAACACAACTTAAACAACAAAAAAACAACAAGTTAAGAACTTAATTGAGACAATGAAAACCAGTATTAAATGGCGATAAATTGCTTTTTCATTTACTTGTAGCAATATTCCCCCACCATTAATTAATAAAACCATAATTAAACAAAAATAAAATAACTTTTAACTCATTAAAAATCGGAGTAAAAATAAAAAAAATAAAATTTAAAAAATAAAAATATAAATATAAAACACTCACAAATCCATTCGTTAAAATATTAAAAACCAAAAAAAACACCAAAAAAATATGACAAAAAAGCTAGACATACTAAGTCTAAATATGAGGAAGTAAAAATAATCATTATTAAATTGTGAGCATAATCTCGGATTATGAAAAACAAAAAATAATTAACTTACATGATAATAAATATTCTTTTAGCCTTGCGGTATTCCCAAGGACGATATCAACATCCCCAAAAGGAATATACTTTAACGCTATGTTAACGGAGATTGCATGATTAAGAAGATCCCATTGATTATTGGAGGCGAAGTTCGAGACACGTCAGAACATGAAGTCCGCGAACTTACGCTTAACAATAACACCGTCAATGTACCTATCATTACAGACATTGATGCTGAGGCGATCACCTCACTAGAAATAGAAAATAGTTTAAATATCAACCAGATAGTTAACTTCTTGTATACTGTAGGGCAAAAGTGGAAGAGTGAGAACTACAACCGTCGACTGACTTATATTCGCGATCTAGTAAAGTTCATGGGCTACTCTCCTGAGATGGCAAAACTAGAAGCGAACTGGATTTCGATGATCCTATGTAGCAAAAGTGCGCTGTATGACATTGTTGAAAATGATCTCAGTTCTCGCCATATCGTTGATGAATGGCTTCCCCAAGGAGATTGCTATGTCAAGGCGTTGCCAAAAGGCAAGTCTATCCATTTATTAGCGGGTAACGTTCCGCTGTCAGGTGTGACATCTATCCTTCGCGCTATTCTAACTAAAAACGAATGCATCATTAAAACATCATCTGCAGATCCATTTACCGCAACCGCACTGGCTTCAAGTTTCATTGATGCCGATGCCGACCACCCAATTACTCGATCAATGTCGATCATGTATTGGTCACATAGTGAAGATATCACTATCCCAAAAAAAATCATGAGCTGCGCAGATGTGGTTGTGGCTTGGGGTGGCAACGATGCAATTAAATGGGCAACCAAGCATACCCCAGCACACGTTGATATTCTTAAATTTGGTCCAAAGAAAAGTATTTCTATTGTTGATAACCCAACAGATATTAAAGCGGCTGCCATTGGTGTTGCTCACGACATCTGTGTTTATGATCAACAAGCTTGTTTCTCTACCCAAGATATCTATTACATGGGTAACAATATCGATACTTTTTTTGCAGAGCTAACTCAGCAATTAAACATCTATAAAGACATACTGCCCAAAGGTGATCAATCTTTCGATGAAAAGGGCGCATTTTCTTTAACAGAAAGAGAATGTTTATTTGCCAAATATAAAGTGCAAAAAGGTGAAGAGCAGGCTTGGTTATTAACGCAATCTCCAGCGGGTTCATTCGGTAATCAACCATTATCTCGCTCTGCGTATATTCATCACGTGAAAGATATTTCGGAAATTACCCCCTATCTTCAAAATAATGTCACCCAAACAGTTTCAATTACGCCATGGGAAGCATCATTTAAATATAGAGATACATTAGCGGCACATGGTGCGGAACGTATTATTGAATCAGGTATGAATAATATATTTCGAGTTGGTGGCGCACATGATGGTATGCGTCCACTTCAGCGTCTCGTTAAATATATTTCACATGAAAGACCATCAACTTATACCACTAAAGATGTCGCTGTCAAAATAGAACAAACACGTTACCTAGAAGAAGATAAATTCCTCGTTTTTGTACCATAAAGAGAAATATTATGAACAATACTCAAACCTCAGCTCCTATTGATCACGTTATCAGCCTAGATGATAATCGCCACATCCGAGTATGGGAAACGCCACCTAAAAATCAAGAGGTTAAGCGTAACAATACGATTGTTATTGCAGCAGGTTTTGCCCGTCGAATGGATCATTTTGCTGGCCTTGCTGAATATTTAGCAAATAATGGTTTTCATGTTATTCGTTATGATTCATTAAATCATGTTGGCTTAAGTAGTGGTGAAATTAATCAGTTTTCTATGTCTGTTGGTAAACAAAGTTTATTAACAGTCGTTGATTGGCTAAAAGATCGTGGTATTAATGAAATTGGACTGATTGCTTCAAGTCTTTCTGCTCGTATTGCCTATGATGTTGCTGCTGAGATTAAATTATCATTCCTAATCACAGCAGTGGGTGTTGTTAATTTAAGAAGCACACTTGAGAAAGCACTTGATTATGATTATCTACAGATGGAAATTAATGATATCCCTGAAGATTTAAATTTCGAAGGTTATAACTTAGGCTCAAAAGTCTTTGTGACTGACTGTTTTGATAATAGTTGGGATACATTAGATTCAACGGTAAATAAAACTAAAGATCTAGATATTCCTTTTATTGCCTTTGTTTCAAATGGCGATGATTGGGTCTGCAAAGAAGAAGTGAAACACTTAATCGGAAATATCAACTCAGATAAAACCAAAATTTACTCATTAATTGGTTCATCGCATGATTTAGGTGAGAACCTGATCGTCCTACGTAATTTCTACCAATCGGTAACGAAAGCCGCAATAGGCTTAGACAGTGAAGTACTCGATTTAGTAGACGATATTAGTGAGCCAAACTTTGAAGATCTCACCATTATTACAGTTAATGAACGTCGTTTAAAAAATAAAATTGAAAACGAAATGTTCGCTAACGCTTAAACCAATACATATTTAATTCATTAAAAGGAAAAGATAATGAAATTTGGCAATATTTGTTTCTCATACCAGCCACCAGGTGAATCTCATAAAGACGTCATGGATCGTTTTGTTCGACTTGGCGTTGCTTCAGAAGAATTAAACTTCGATACCTTTTGGACGCTTGAACACCACTTCACTGAATTTGGTCTAACCGGTAACCTATATGTAGCTTGTGCCAATATTCTTGGCCGTACCAAAAAACTTAACGTTGGTACCATGGGTATCGTACTTCCAACAGCTCACCCTGCGCGTCAAATGGAAGATCTAATGCTACTGGATCAAATGTCAAAAGGTCGTTTTAATTTTGGCGTAGTGCGTGGTTTATACCATAAAGATTTTCGGGTATTCGGTGTTACGATGGAAGACTCCCGTTCGATCACTGAAGATTTCCATAAAATGATCATGGACGGCTCAAAATCAGGCGTTTTACACACTGATGGTAAAAATATTGAATTCCAAGATGTAAATGTCTATCCAGAAGCCTACTCAGACAAAATCCCTACTTGTATGACTGCCGAATCTGCCGCGACAACAACGTGGTTAGCAGAACGTGGTTTGCCTATGGTGCTAAGTTGGATCATCACGACCAGCGAGAAAAAAGCACAGATGGAACTGTACAATGAAATTGCAACTGAACATGGCCACGATATTAAGAATATCGACCACAGTATGACCTTCATCTGTTCTGTTAATGACGATCAAGAAAAAGCAGAAAGTGTATGTCGTGACTTCTTATCAAACTGGTATGACTCATACACAAATGCGACAAATATCTTTAAAGACAGTAACCAAACTCGTGGTTATGACTACCACAAAGGCCAATGGCGTGACTTTGTACTACAAGGCCATACCGATAGCCGCCGTCGTCTTGATTACAGTAATAACCTTAACCCTGTTGGCACACCTGAAAAATGTATTGAAATCATGCAACGCGATATTGATGCAACAGGGATTAAAAATATTACCCTTGGTTTTGAAGCAAACGGTTCAGAGCAAGAAATCATTGCTTCTATGGAACGCTTTATGACACAAGTGGCGCCATACCTAAAAGATCCGAAATAAACCACTAGATTTAACATCTTGAATTAAATGATAAATAAGGAAAATAACATGAATTTTGGATTATTCTTTCTAAACTTTCAGCTTAAAGGTATGACATCTGAAGACGTACTCGACAACATGATCGATACTGTTGCATTGGTCGATAAAGACGAGTATCACTTCAATACCGCTTTCATTAACGAACACCATTTTTCTAAAAACGGTATCGTAGGTGCTCCTATCACGGCAGCAAGCTTTTTACTCGGTTTAACTGAACGCCTTCATATTGGTTCATTGAATCAAGTGATCACCACTCACCACCCAGTCCGTATTGCAGAAGAAGCTAGCTTACTTGATCAAATGTCAGATGGGCGTTTTATTCTTGGGTTAAGTGATTGTGTTAGTGATTTCGAGATGGACTTCTTTAAACGCCAACGAGACAGCCAACAACAACAATTCGAAGCCTGTTACGAAATTCTAAATGACGGTATCACTACCAACTACTGTTATGCGAATAATGACTTTTATAACTTCCCAAAAATCTCTATCAACCCACACTGTATTAGTAAAGAAAACCTAAAACAGTATATTTTAGCGACCAGCATGGGCGTGGTGGAATGGGCTGCGAAAAAAGGGTTACCACTGACTTACCGCTGGAGTGATACGCTGGCAGAAAAAGAAAATTACTATCAACGTTATTTAACTGTCGCCGCTGAAAATAATGTCGACATTACTCATGTTGATCACCAATTCCCATTACTTGTTAACATTAATCCGGATCGTGATATTGCTAAACAAGAAATGCGTGACTATATCCGTGGTTATATTGCTGAAGCTTACCCAAATACAGATCAAGAAGAAAAAATTGAAGAGCTAATTAAGCAACATGCGGTTGGTACAGAAGATGAATATTATGAATCATCTAAATATGCTTTAGAAAAAACAGGTTCAAAGAATGTATTGCTATCTTTTGAATCAATGAAAAATAAAGCCGCTGTCATCGACCTTATTAATATGGTTAATGAAAAAATCAAGAAAAATCTATAATAATAAATAACAGGATAATAAAAATGACAAAATGGAATTATGGCGTCTTCTTCCTTAATTTTTACCATGTAGGACAGCAAGAGCCATCATTAACCATGAGCAATGCGTTAGAAACATTACGTATTATAGATGAAGATACATCTATCTATGATGTTGTTGCATTTAGCGAACACCACATAGATAAAAGCTACAATGATGAAACGAAATTAGCGCCATTTGTTAGCCTTGGCAAACAAATTCATGTTTTAGCCACCAGCCCTGAAACGGTTGTAAAAGCGGCTAAATATGGGATGCCACTACTGTTTAAATGGGATGATAGTCAACAAAAGCGTATCGAATTATTAAACCATTACCAAGCAGCTGCGGCTAAATTTAATGTCGATATTGTAGGTGTTCGTCATCGATTAATGTTATTTGTCAATGTTAATGACAACCCAACGCAAGCCAAAGCTGAGCTTAGCATTTACTTAGAAGATTACCTCTCTTACACCCAAGCAGAAACATCCATTGATGAAATCATCAATAGCAATGCTGCAGGTAACTTCGATACGTGTTTACATCACGTTGCTGAAATGGCTCAAGGTTTAAATAATAAAGTCGATTTCTTATTTTGCTTTGAATCGATGAAAGATCAAGAGAATAAAAAATCACTAATGATTAACTTTGATAAACGCGTTATTAATTATAGAAAAGAACACAACCTTAACTAATTCAGTTAAGTCAATTTAAATTAAAACTTCGTCAATCATTGTCATTATTAATGGCAGTGTGGCTTCTTACGCTGCCATTAAATTTTTTATTAAGGTGTAATATGACTACTTTATTAGATATTGATACTAACGATATTATTGTTAGTTCAGAACTCGATGATATTATTTTCTCATCATCACCGCTTACATTAACCTTTGATGAGCAAGAAAAATTAAAGCAAAAGTTTATAATGGAATCATTCCACTACCATTATAAAAATAATGAAGATTACCGTTATTATTGTAATGTCCAAGGTGTGGATGAAAATATTACATCTATCGATGATATTCCTGTATTTCCAACCTCGATGTTCAAGTACGCCAAGCTACATACTGCCGATGAAACCAATATTGAAAATTGGTTCACCAGTAGCGGCACCAGCGGAATTAAAAGCCATATTGCCCGTGATCGTCAAAGTATCGAACGTTTACTGGGCTCTGTGAATTACGGCATGAAGTACTTAGGTGAGTTTCATGAACACCAGCTAGAGTTGGTGAATATGGGACCAGATCGCTTCAGCGCCAAAAACGTTTGGTTCAAATATGTCATGAGTCTCGTTGAGCTGTTATACCCAACGACGTTTACAGTCAACGAAGATGAAATTGATTTTGAGCAAACCATCGCCTCATTAAAAGCGATCCAACGTAAAGGCAAAGGTATTTGTCTAATTGGCCCTCCGTACTTTATTTATCTGTTAGCACTTTATATGAAAGAGCATAATATTGAATTTAATGCTGGTGCTCACATGTTCATCATCACAGGTGGTGGCTGGAAAACCAAGCAAAAAGAAGCGCTTAATCGTCAAGATTTCAATCAGCTATTAATGGAAACATTCAACCTTTTCCATGAAAGCCAGATTCGTGACACCTTCAACCAAGTAGAGCTAAACACTTGTTTCTTTGAAGATAACCGTCAACGTAAGCATGTTCCGCCTTGGGTATATGCCCGTGCGCTTGATCCTATCACGATGATGCCAGTTGAAGATGGTCAAGAAGGCTTAATGAGTTACATGGATGCCTCCTCGACGAGTTATCCAACCTTTATTGTAACGGACGACATTGGCATTGTGCACAACATCAAAGAGCCAGATCTCTTCCAAGGAACAACCGTTGAAATTGTTCGCCGTTTAAATACCCGTGAACAAAAAGGCTGTTCATTATCGATGGCGACCAGCTTGAAATAAGCAACAGGACTGAATGATGATTTTTAATTGCAAAATAATAAAAATTGAAGCATCTGATAGCCATGTTTTTAAGGTGTTTATCAAGCCAGACCAATGCTTTCAATTCAAAGCCGGTCAATACGCTATTGTCTATTTGAATAATAAACAGCTACCTTTTTCTATTGCTAACAGTCCAACCTGTAATGAATTAATTGAATTGCATGTTGGCGGCTCAGCCAAAGAATCTGCTATAGAAGCAATTTCGCATTTTATCGATGCGTTTATTCATCAAACCGAGTTTAAGATCGATGCACCACATGGTGATGCTTGGTTACGTGATGACAGTGAATCGCCACTACTACTAATAGCTGGCGGCACAGGCCTATCGTACATCAATAGCATTCTTCATCATTGTGTTTATAAGCAGTTATCACAACCTATTTACCTTTACTGGGGGGTAAATAACCATCAATTGCTTTATGCAGATCAACAACTTAAATCATTATCTGCCCAGTTTCCCAATGTGAAATATGTGCCCGTTGTCGAGCATGAACACACAGAATGGGACGGCAAAATTGGCAATGTCATTGATGCTGTAATGGATGATTTTGCCGACTTATCTGACTTTGATATTTATGTTTGTGGTCCATTCGGTATGAGCCGAAGTGCGAAAGATATTTTTACCACAGAGAAAAAAGCCAATGTCGGAAAAATGTATTCTGATGCGTTTAGTTATATGTAGTTAAAAATCATTCATCTCATTATTTATGGTTTTTATCTCAATCAGTCATTAATCATTATTTTTACTCTATTTATTGGGTAACTGCTGGCTTATGCCTGATAAATAGAGTTTTTTATAGGTATAGTATGTTTACAGGAATAATAGAAGCAATTGGAAATATCAGCGCCATTATTCGTAATAACGACGATATTTCAATGGTTATCAATACCAATAAGCTTGATATTTCGGATGTAAAGCTTGGTGATAGCATTGCTAGTAATGGCGTTTGTTTAACCGTATCTAAATTAATGCCAACTGGGTTTGTTGCCGATCTTTCAAAAGAGACGTTAAAACGTACTACATTTCACAGTTACCACGTAGGGCAAAATATCAATCTAGAAAAAGCCATGTTACCCACAACACGCTTAGATGGTCATATTGTTTCCGGACATGTTGATGGTATTGGCGACATTATTGAATTAAAGCGAAAAGGTAGCGCCATTGAGGTTTGGATCACTGTACCAATACATCTGAAGAAGTTTGTTGCTGAGAAAGGTTCAATTTGTATTGATGGAACGAGCTTAACCATCAATGCTGTCTATCAGAATGTCATTAAATTGACCATTATCCCTCACACGTTAACCAATACAACACTTGCTAATGCAACCATTGGTCAAAAGGTCAATATTGAAGCTGACATGGTCGCACGCTACCTCGAACGATTAGTCAGCATTGATAAACAAGAATCGAAAAAAAGCACTAACGTCTCTATGTCTTTATTAAAGAAGCACGGTTTTATCGTATAACTCGCTTACACTGTAGATAAAAAGGACCAGTTATGACTTTAAGTAGCACCCAAGAAATCATTAATGATATTCGTCAGGGGAAAATGGTTATCTTGATGGATGATGAAAATCGTGAAAATGAAGGAGATCTGATCATTGCCTCTGAAATGATTACTCCCGAAGCGATTAATTTCATGGCAACACATGGCCGTGGGTTGATCTGCTTAACGTTAATCAAAGATCGCTGTAAAACTTTAAATTTACCGCTAATGGTACAAAATAATCACGATAAATTCTCAACTGCATTTACCGTTTCAATAGAAGCCGCCACAGATGTTACGACCGGGATCTCTGCTAGTGATCGTGCGAAGACAGTACAAGCAGCAATTGCTCCTAATGCCAGTGCGGATCATATTGTTTCGCCGGGTCATATTTTTCCATTAATGGCGCAAGATGGTGGCGTATTAATTCGTGCCGGTCACACTGAAGCAGGCTGTGATATTGCACGCTTAGCAGGGCTTGAAGCCTCTAGTGTTATTGTGGAAATTCTTAATGAAGACGGCACCATGGCACGCCGACCTCAACTTGAAGTGTTTGCGCAAAAGCACAATTTAAAACTGGGTACCATTGCCGATTTAATCGAGTATCGAACCCAACGAGAAAGTCATATTGAACGTTTATCAGAGAGTGAATTATGCACTGAATATGGTGTGTTCAACTTGATCACCTACCGTGACACCATTGACAATCAACTCCATTATGCATTGTGTAAAGATGATATTAACCCTAATACTGAAACCTTAGTCCGTGTACATGTCAAAGATACACTGAAAGATATTTTACATACTGGCGCTACACAATGGTCCCTACAAGCGGCCATGCAACGTATTCAAGCCGACGGTGGCGTATTAGTGATCATCAGCCAAACAGAACCCTCAACGATGATCATCAATCAATTAAACCAGTTAGCTGCAGAGCACCAAGCAGCTTCTCCCTTACCTATCACGCCGCAATCCCGAAAAATTGGTTTGGGATCGCAAATTTTAGCTGAACTAGGGCTACGCAAAATCCGTTTACTGTCTTCACAAAATCAACAATATCGCTTTTTATCAGGATTTGATCTTGAGGTAGTTGAATATATTTGTAACTAGTAAATACTCAAATATTATTGATTTATCGTTCGTTTTTATAAATACACTTAGGAAGCTTCATGAATATTATTGAAGGTGCGATCACAGCACCCCACGCAAATGTTGTCATCATCGTTTCTCGTTTTAATAGTTTTATTAATGACAACCTATTGTCTGGTGCATTAGATGCCCTACAACGCCAAGGTCTTGTTAAAGAGACCAATATTACCGTTGTACATTGCCCAGGGGCTTATGAGCTGCCTTTATTGGCTCAACAACTTGCGAAACAAGGTAGTTATGATGCCATCATCGCTTTAGGTTCTGTGATCCGTGGCGGTACTCCACATTTTGAATATGTTGCAGGTGAATGTAATAAAGGTTTAGCGCAAGTTGCATTAGAGCATCAAATTCCAGTCGCGTTTGGTGTCCTTACGGTAGATTCAATTGAACAAGCGATTGAACGTGCTGGAACAAAAATGGGCAATAAAGGCGCAGAAGCCGCCCTCAGTGCACTAGAAATGATCAACGTGTTAGCAGAGATAGAACCTTAGATACCTTATATACCTTATATACCTTATATTCACACATGATGATGGCTATTATACCTACTGAATCATAGCCATTTTCCTCCCAAAGTAATTAACCCAAATAGAAGTACGAGGATATTATGATCACAGTAAGAGCCCGAGTTCCTTTTAAAATAGGGCAACGAAGTGATATCCCTGCTGAATTATTGTCATTTCATGGCTTTAACTCAGGTAAAGAACACGTCGCAATTATTTTCAAACAAGCAGATACAGCGGCAAACGTTCCTTTAGTTCGTCTGCACTCAGAATGCTTAACCGGTGATGTCTTTCACTCTTCTCGCTGTGATTGTGGTGAGCAGCTCAATGAAACAATAGAAAAAATGCACCAATTCGGTGGAATTCTTTTGTATCTACGTCAAGAAGGCCGTGGAATTGGTTTATACAACAAACTCGATGCTTATCAATTACAAAGCCAAGGCATGAATACCTATGAAGCAAATAACCATTTAGGTTTTGATGATGATCTTCGTGATTTCAAGGAAGCCGCAGATGCATTACTCGCACTGGGTATCAACAAAGTCCGCTTAATTACCAACAACCCTAAAAAAGTCAGAGACTTATCGCAACATAATATTCAGGTAGTAGAAGTGCTTAAGACTCAGGTACACATCAAAGAAGGCAATCAAGAATATTTACAAGCAAAAGCCTTATACGGCCATCACAATTTATCTTTATGACAGTTCACACTTAGCTTTACTTGCCATACACACCGCGATTTCCCCCCTCACTATTGCGCCATTTAACATACTAAAATTGTCATGTTAAATGGCCAAAAAACAACCACCTTAAACGACCTCAGTTAAGAGTTACCCACTGAATTTGTGGATAACATTTATTTTTATTTTATTTTCAACACCTTATGATTTTCAATAGGAATAATTAATAATTATTGTGATTTTCTGAATTATTAATAAGTTTCTAAAAATAAAAAGCCGCACTATTGCAGTGCGGCTTGGTGTTGCTATTAGTGTACTTACTCGGCACACCAATATTGTTACGCTTCGCCACTCATTACGTTGAGCTTGCCGTGTCCCACAATATTTGTGCGGACCGCTATATATTGGCGAAGAAGCAAATTTTTAAAAGGTGTCACTTACCAAATTGTTAACAACTAAGTTTTCACTTAGAAGCTTTTACATGCGTAGCTCTTACGATGTTGCTTTTTACTTTGTTGCTCTTACATGTATTGCTTTGTCTACTTTTCACATGTTGCGCGATGCAACTGAGTGACTACTAATAACGGGTCTAAGAGGTCTATTAATAATCACTGATACCTGTATCCGTGAGTCTTTAAAAACAGCTCCAATCCTCCGTTAGCTCGAGTAACTATCTCAATACAGGTTAAGTTAAATATGGTAGATAAACGCCAATTAGGCAAATTTCATCACTGAAAAAAATATAAAAATAAACTCAAACACTACTAACGTCTTATTTATAAAACAAATAACCCAATTAAATATCGCGGCTAGAATCTTATTTTTTGCGAATCCACACTCGAAAACACCTCTTTTAACGGCATCACTAACAAGACATAACAATCTTTAATGTTGCAGGTGCAACATTAAAAGGTGTATTATCACACCTGAAATTTGTTGTATGGGTAACAAAAAACAATGAAAATGAA
This sequence comes from Photobacterium angustum, assembly GCF_002954615.1. Lineage (NCBI taxonomy): Bacteria > Pseudomonadati > Pseudomonadota > Gammaproteobacteria > Vibrionales > Vibrionaceae > Photobacterium > Photobacterium angustum. The sequence continues at coordinate 233,328 of NZ_MSCJ01000003.1, forward strand.
CATTTACTCTGTGCTCTTATATATCGTGATTGGTGTCGCTTTATCATTATCAGCTTTTCTTTTAATGGCTGATAATGTGTCGCCATTTACCACACAAGCCACTTTCTATAAATCAGTGGTGAATATTGCTCCTGAAGTATCAGGAAATATCACCCATGTTTATGTCATTAATGGTCAACACGTTAACGCTAACCAACCTTTATTTTCTATTGATGCTAAGCCTTATCAAATTGCAGTCGATCAAGCGCAGGCCGAATTGCAACAAGCAAAAGAAGCCAATCTGGGAACATGGCAGCAACTCGCTGCAGCTCAGCAAGTGGTGCTACAGAAAAAAACATTGTGGAAAAATGCGCAACATAAATTGGAGCGTTACCAAATATTGAGTCGTAAAGGGTTAACGACCCAGCAAGAGCTTGATGATGCGATCAGTGCTACAGATATCGCGAAAAGTGCTATTTCTGCTGCACAAGCTAATGTTCTAAAAATACAAACGACGTTATCTGGTAAAGAAAATACTGCTGCCGTTGAGCTCGCGCAGGCAAAATTAGATCGTGCTGAGTGGGATCTATCAAATACGACAGTGATGGCGAAAACGGCTGGAACTATCAGTAATTTGCAATTAGATACGGGAACTTATGTAAATAAAGGTACACCAATCCTTTTCCTCGTTAATGAGCAAAATAGTTGGCTGAGTGCCGATTTTAATGAAAAAGGCATTACACATTTACAACCCAAGCATCGTGTCTTAATCAGTTTTGACTCCCAACCTGGTCGGGTATTTAAAGGCGAAATAGAAAATCAAGATCGCGCTATTTTTGATGCGAGTAACCCATTAACACGACTATCAACCGTTACCAATGACACACGTTGGATCCGCGAACAACAAAAAATCCGTACTCGTATTGCTGTCAATGTACCGCAACAAGATGTTATTTCAGGCTCTCGTGCAAGTGTCATTGTGCTTAATGGTAATCCCGTATTAGATGTGATCAGCTCAGTATGGATCCATGTTATTGCCTTATTCCGCTACATCTACTAAGCAGAAAAACAATACAGGTAGGATATGAAACATTCAATGAATACAGATGTACTGCGTACCACGTGTATTGTATGCATCTGTATGATGTTCGGTAAGATTTTTCATGTAAATTCACATGTCTATTTTGCGCTTTTTCCAATAATTATTGCGACTAAAGTAAAAGACTACAGTTGGAAAGGATTGAGCAAAACATTCGCCTTAGTGTTGCTATCCGCTTACTGTGCAGTTTTCGTGTCTGAAGTCTTTAGCGATCATCCTTTTATTATTTGGACGATCAGTATTGTACTGTTCGATCAACTAAGAAAACGGGCAGGTTCTCACGCAAAAGTGGGCGCGCTGTTTATGCCGACGATAAACTGGATTTTAAATATCGTTTTTGCGCTACATACCAATATGGATATGCCTCAGCGTTTACACGAAGTGGGGTTAGCAATTGTTGTTAGTATCTGTGTAACCAAGCTGTTTTTTTGGCTACTACCACCGAAAACAACATCTGGCTTTTTCAAACCGAAAACAATCCCTATCACCGCTCAACAACGCTTAATATCAGTGAGTTTGATTGGTTTAGGACTTGGTTTTTTAATGATTGTTAATCTAATTTCTGGCGCATTTTGTATGGTACCAGTCATTGCTGCAGCAACCCAAACCAGTCGAGAAGCATATTTAAAAATCGTAAAATCACGTTTTATTACTCAAGTCGGCGGATGCGCCATTGCGGCGATATTTATGCTGCTTATTGCCGGTTATCAAAGTGATATTATTGTTTATGGTTTGGGATTATTTGGACTGATTTACGTGATCAGTTACAAAATTTATACTGATGAAGGCCCACACCAAGAGTTACATCCCGATATTTTGCTCGCAACCATGCTACCAATCCAACTTTATATGACCAATAGTGAGTTAGGATTAAGTAGTACTTTCCTTCGAGGATGGGAACTTAGCTGTACTTTAGGTATATTGGCTCTGTTTTATTTCATTACTACGGCGAAGAAACGTCATGCCACAGAACTACACTGATATCCCTTCTCTTAATGAGAGTTTGTCTTTTACGATGGGATTAGCCTATAAACAATTTCGTAGTATTGCCACCTCAGCTTTGGCGACGGAATTTGATATTACGTTAGAAATGTTAGGTGCACTTCGCGTGCTCAGTCATTTAGGCGAAGTACCTCAACAAGCCGTCTCTGATGCCCTACACCGCGAACGTTCAGTGACTAAACGTTTGATCGATAACTGTATTAAACGTGAATTAATCACCGTCAACAAATCAGAACAAAACAAAAAAGCCCGCTATCTTGTCATTACTGATAAAGGTAAAGATATTGAGCAAAAAGCCACCGTGTGTATTGCTAATATCAATCAAGACTTCTTTGCTCCACTAACAAATGAAGAACGCGAACTTTTATTCAACATTAACAAGAAATTGATTCGACACGATATACTCGTCAATTCGTAATCAATTTCAGGGAAAAATATAATATGGATATTTTCGTTGTCGATACTTTTACCGACCAACATTTCAAAGGTAATTCTGCGGCAATCATGCCAGTTACCACTTTTCCAGATGCTTCACTAATGCAGCGTATTGCTGCTGAAAATAATCTGTCTGAAACGGCTTTTATTAAGCCAACGGGCGATAATACCTATGCAATACGTTGGTTTTCTCCTCTCACTGAGATTGACTTTTGTGGCCATGCAACGCTTGCCTCTGCTTTTGTTCTGTATCAGTTTTACCAACTTAAAGGTGAAATCACTTTTACGACAGAGCAAGTCGGTACACTGACAGTAAAACAAGCCCCAAATGGCAATATTGAAATGAACTTCCCTTGCCAGCCTGGTGAAGAAGTTGAACCACCAGCCGCCTTACTCAAGGGATTATCTATTACGCCTACCAAGGTGCTAAAAAATCGCCAAGCCTACATTGCCGTTTTACCCAGTGAACAAGCAGTACAAGATGTGGTTTGCGATTCAGAGCAGCTTAAACAGCTCGCCCCTCACGATATCGTTGTTACTGCACAATCGACACAATACGATTTTGTGTCTCGTTATTTCTGGCCAGCTAATGGCGGCTATGAAGATCCAGTGACAGGTTCAATCCACACTGCTTTAGCGCCATATTGGGCTGAGCAGCTTGGTAAATGTGAATTAACCGCTTATCAAGCCTCACAACGTGGTGGGGTTTTACAGTGTAAAATGATCGATAATGATCGCATTATTATTGCTGGATCTGCGGTTTTATATCTGCGTGGAAAGGTATACTTATAACGCTTTACTTATATTCAATCCATAAAGGAGAGAAAGGTCTCTCCTTTCTTATTTCATTTAATCTTTATTGGCTGTAATCATTTCTAAGTGCACGATCATCGGTAAAATATTCAATAAACTCGATCTCTAAATTGTTATCATCGATAAAATAAACACTGCGGCGATAAGGATGCTCACCACTCCAATGGTCAATTTCATAACCGGCATTCATCAGCTTTTTAACCGTATCATCAATACGTTCAACCACAATACCAACATGCTTAATGCCTGATGCATTTCCCTGCCAATCAGGAACCTGACCTTTCCCCCCTGATCCTATCGCCACATAACTGTCCTGATCGCCAATGTGATACCAATGCCTTGGTTTACCAGACCCGTCATCAATTTTCCCTTCCCCGCGAATCGTCCATTCAGGTAACGCTGTTAATAAAAAATGAATCGTTTTTTCTGGCTGAGATACTTTTATATTGATGTGCTCTACATATCCTTTCATTAATTTTTCCTTCTTTTTTAAAATATGTTGGCACTTTAATTCCTCAAGTAAGCTTGAGGTCAAGAAGATTTTATTTTAAGTAACGCATCAAAAAAGAATGGCTTATTCCCTTTAAGAATACTTTCGAGCGACTTCAACAAAAATAATAACACTACTGAAAATACAATCAGCAGAATGTCTACACCTTAATAAAAGAAGCGTCAAACAAGCTTTCTGATTCGCTTTTTATAAAACTACATCGCTATCTTACTTTCTAGAAAATCAATAATATGAAATTAAAGGATAGAAATGAAAAATACACTTCACACCTACATCAAACAGCACCATAAAAAAATCACTCTTGCATACTCTTTATTATTAACAGCACTTCCCTCTTTTGCTGATACAAACAATATTGCACCATCACAACAGTCCCCCATCGATACTGATAAAACACCAATGTTTGTCAGTTTTGGATTTGACGATAATGTCACCGAAAATGGTTTGTCTTGGGTTGTTAATATGCTGGCGTCATATAACAACCCACAAGGCCATGACAGTTATGCAGGTAAGCCGCTAACAGCCAGTTTCTTTGTTAACTGCGCAACCGCTAGAGACAATGAATCAATCACCAATCAATGGAAGCTTATGAAATATAAAGGCCATGATATTGGTAACCATAGTGAAAACCATCCACATGATGGTGCAGGCATCATGACTGCAGAACAATGGAATAACGAAATCGAAACATGTAACCGTTTTTTAACCACCTCTGAGCAAGATGGTGGTATAGGAGTGGAGAGAGTTTATGGCTATCGAGCGCCATTTTTAACTTATAACGACAATGTATTAACCGCACTAGTCAAGAACGGTATTAGTTATGATGTCAGCTTTCCAGCGGGCATATCAGGAGATCAAAATGGCACCAATAACCTTTGGCCATACACTTTAGATAACGGTAGCCCAGATCATAATGCTGCGGTTAATGGTGGCTGGAAACCTGCTATTAATCATTATCCAGGGCTTTGGGAAATACCACTACACACGTTGATTGTGCCACCTAACGATGTTGTTGCTGATTACGGCTTAACATATTCATTACGTGACAAAATCTCATCGCGTGTGCCTTGGTTTGATACACAATCAGGTAAGGGAGATAACTTTGACTGGAATCTCTACTCAACACCTACCTACTTTGCCGCAGGTCTAAATGCTAACGATGTACTGGCAATTTATAAATACAACCTAGATTTACGTCTCGCTGGAAATAAAGCGCCATTAGTTCTAGGCTTACACTCTGATTTCTATGGTTATTTAAACGGTGAAGAGCATACTGATAAACCAGAAACCACAGTAAAATCTCGCCGTTATGTACTTGAACAGTTTATTGTTTATGCCTTAAGTAAACCTGAAGTAAGGTTCATTAATCATAAACAACTGATTGATTGGATGGTTAAACCTGAACCACTTACACTATGTGCAGATGAGCAATGGCAACCACATCATAACTATCAAAAAGGCGATTCAGTGATGTTTAATGAGAAAAACTATGTCGCCAAATGGTGGACAAGCCATCAAATCCCAGCCTTATATCAAAACTCACCTTGGCAAGAAGTAAAACACTGTACGTCTCACCAATAGCAATATCCGTTAATATATGAAGACGAGGAGTTCTAATTCCTCGTCTTATTAATATTTGGCGATCAAACTTTCCATTGACGCTGTAACATCCGATTTCACTTTCATTGGTTTGATCCAAAGCTTAGAAAAATTGCACCACCCATTCGCGTTGATCTCCACACCTCGAATTTGCTCTGGTACCGAGAGGGTTAAGCCTTCACGCTTTATTTCAAATAAAATATTTTGTTGCTCTAACCACGTCATAACGTGACTAATCAATGCTTGTTGACGTAACGCATCCTCTTCAATACGGATCACAGCGATCTGCTGTTGTAAGTAATCTTGCTGTGTAAACGTCAATACCGATGCCCAGTGTGGGTATAACTTTAAAAAAGAAAACCAACTGGTGTACTTATTGTCTTCCTTTCTTATCCCTAAAATCGACACATCAACACTATCAAGAAACTGACCAAACTTTACTTCTTTCATCTGCAATGTTTCAGGCTTATCAAAATAGGAAAATAACTGTTTTGAATACTCTCTACACTCTCGGTTATTTTCATGACTTATCGTGTAAACAGAATATTCCTCGCCTGCTTGAATATGATTTCCTAAAAATGCCGCTGCTAGATTTTTTTTAACGTCTTGAGTTTGTAATTGCTTATTTGTAATCAAGCAATAAAACGATCCGACATAATCACAGGCCGTTTCATACACGTTTAAACTGTCGCTTAAAAAAAAGAAGTTTTGATAGCACTTCTTTCTTTCAGCCCAACTCTCGTGGATCCAAAATTCAATTTTTTCAATTAATGCTGATGTACGGTTATATTGTGGAAATCGTTGCAAGCGTAATAATTTGTTCGAATTCACTGCTAACAGGAAAGGTCCCGAGCCAATGGCTTTAAAATGTGATTCATCAGCAAATACGAACTGTTTGGGCATGATCGCGGTTTCAGCACGACACAATAATTTAATAAAAAGAGGGTCAGAGGTAGATAAATGAATTTCAACCACATCAAAAGAAACGGCAATAACCTTTTCAATATGATCATACAATCGTTGCCATTGCGCTGAATGGATAAGACCTTTAAAGCTTGCAACAACATCATCTGCCGTCAGGACTGATAAATCATGAAACTGGGTTTCAGGACGAAGATAAAAGGTCCAAACGGTATGGTTGCTATTACTTTCCCAAAAATGAGCAAGATTACCTGTCAGCTTATTCGCTTTTTCTTCAACTAAGGTTTGGTAAATCTCAGAAATAAAATGGCGCTCAGTTCGCTCGGTAACAAAATGTGGATGTAACGTTTTCATACAACGATGAAAAGGTGCAAGGATGGTGTTGTGTTTCTCTGTCACCGCTTGTGATAAATATTGCCATAAGCCGGCAGCCGTATCCCGCCCATTAAAGCCCACCAGCTTATACACTAAATCGAGATTACTGTTGTCATTCGCTTTATCAATTTCTTTATGGCATGCCTGTATTGGCTCCAATAAACAATTGAGGATCCCTTTTTTACCTCGCCCCACAGTCGGAGACCAAGTCAACCAACCTAATGTTGTCATTTGATTTAATAAGGTTCTCGCATGACGCTCACTGCAATGAAGATAAGCGGCTATCTCTACAATGGTTACCTTACTTTTACCAGGACCGACACGATTAAATATATTTTCATATAGTTCCAGTTTTCGTCGGCTCATACAGAGAGATCCTTACATTACTTTAGATAATTATCATTAAACTTCTTTTGCTGGCTTAACGTTAATGGTTTGGCTTGAGTTAACAGCTCTGAACCAAAAATAGTGTTCAGCCTTTCTAATCGCTGCTCCGGACTAATATATATCAAACGAGCAAGCCATCCTGTTTTTTTATCGTAACGTTTTGATGAGTTAATGATTTCTTTTAGTTGATTATAAAATTTCATGGTTTAGCTCCTATTATTTGATGATTTTATTTTAGGAGCTTTAAGCCATTTAAAAACGGAACAAAAAAAGAGACTGTTCCGGTTTTACACTACACACAAAATATTTATCTCTTTAAGCATTCGAAGAAGTACATACCATCCTCCCTCATAACAATTTTGAGATACCGAGCATAATTTAAGAAAAAACAAAGCAAATCATCACTGCTAATTACATATTATCGTGCTCCTATCACACTTATTTATCACTAAATAGGTACTATGCTGCTCGACACTTTACCGCCTAAATTCCTTTCAACAATATGGATTATTGAATGAAACTAATTAAGACTCTTGCTGCTGTTGCTATTTCATCTGCTCTTCTTACAGGCTGTGTATTTGAGAGCAATAATGATGTTATCCCTGTTAACGAAGTTTCTATTGCTACATTTAACTTATCATTCGATCGTTTTACGTTTGAACAACTGATCGATGAAATGCAAACCACACCTTCAGAGCAACAAACATTAGTCGATGGGTTTAATGCAAATACGCTAAGTGAAGACGACAAAGCGAAAGCACTAAAGATTATTCAAATCAGAAACGTTGCTGCCATTATTCAAAACCAACGCCCTGATATTATTTTACTAGCTGAATACAATAACGACGGTACAGGCGATGATCTTACCGCTTTAAATGGATTCCAAGATAACTACTTAGCGGTAGGACAAAGCCTAAATAGCATTGATGGTGGTGACACCCTATCACCAATTCACTATCCATTTGCCGAGAGCTATGCAACAAATACAGGCTTAATGAGTGGTTTAGATCTTAATAACGACGGTAAAGTAAATAGCGGCCCAAATGATGCTTGGGGCTTTGGTCAATACCATGGTCAGTATGCCTTTGCGCTCATGTCTCAATTTAAAATTGATAATGCTAATACCCGTACATTCCAAACTTTTAAGTGGAAAGACTTACCAACAGCAACGAACCCAACCATTACTAACTGCAACGATGAGAAAAATAAAATTCCTGCAGGTATGAGTTGTGGTGATAGTTGGTACACCGATGCTGAATGGAATCAAGTACGTTTATCATCGAAAAACCATGTTGATGCTCCAGTTATAATTCCGACATCATCAGGCGAGCAAGTGGTGCATATTTTAATGTCGCACCCAACGCCACCGGTATTTGACACAGTGACTGAAAACAATAAACAAAAAAACCGCGATGAAATTCAGTTCTGGACAGATTACATTGATGGTGCAGAGTTTATTTATGATGACAAAGGTACAAAAGGCGGTTTAGCTGATAATGCCAAGTTTGTCATTGTCGGTGATCTTAATGCCGATCCTGAAGCAGGTGACGGCTTTATCCAAACAATTGATACCCTATTAAAGCATCAGCGTGTGAATCAAGAAGCCACTAATGGCGCTTACGTTCCGACAAGCTTTGGTGCTGAAGAATGTTACCCAAGTGGTGAATGCCGCCAAGATAACCCTCACCCAGAGCGCATAACCAGTACGTTTGGTTTACAAGTGGATCACGCTATCCCATCAAGTAATTTAAACATTGTTGATTCTGGTGTTTACTGGCCGGCAACGAATGAAGCTGGATACTTGTTGATGAACGATGAACGTATTGGTAAAGGAAAAGGCAAAGATATTTCTTCCGATCACCGTATGGTATGGCTCAAGGCTAGCTTTAACTAATTCGTCCTTCATTTAAAAAGCCGATCGTAAGATCGGCTTTTATTGTCAACATGGTTCTGACAAGAAATAATCAGAACATAAGAAATACCATCGATTAACACCATTCACTCTTATTTGATATTTACTTAAATAAAGTCAATATGTCCGTTGTACGACTTTATAACTTAATCTCAACTTCATTTCTTACATAAGTTGGGATAGCAAAATGCTCATCTATATCTTTAAATTTTGACGGTTGAGGCATAGATTCTATTATTGAATTCAGCTCTTCAAAACTGATACCTACAACGCGGCAAGCTGCCATCAACCCATAAATGAAGTTTTTTTTATCTCGCTTTTGCTGTTGCTCATACTCAGGAATGGACAAGTACAACTTGCACTCTTTCTTTAATACGGTTAAAAGATTTTCTTTTGACGTTTCCATATACAAACTCAAACACCTAGATAATTTTAAATTATTATCAATGATTTATAATGTAACTTCAAAGAGCTTGCTCTTAAATTTCAAATCAAAATCCAATATTGCTAGGTCCATTAAAACAGCCTGTAACAACAGTACATTCGCTCTTGATATTCTTGCGAATTTAAGAAAAAATAATTATCACAGTAAATCTTACAAGCCTCGTTCAAGTTCTATAGCAAGAGCCTGATATCATTTGACACTGATGATATTTATGAAATCGCAGCCCCCATCAATGAGCCTTGTTCTTCACTGGAAGGGAGACCCTGAAAAATACGGCTTAATCCGGCTAACAATGATAAACCCTGAATCATTCGCAAATATCGCAGTTACACAGGGCTATGACGTGAAATTTAAACGACTATATTATCTGTATAAAAAGGATAGAAAAACGTACTAAATATCTATCTTGTTTTAAAATTTTCGACAAGAATAGAGCCGCTATAAATGTGATGTGGAGAATCAAATGGAATTGAGTGTTGGACAAGTTGCAAAACGCGCAGGAGTCAGTGTTTCGGCGTTACATTTTTACGAACAAAAAGAACTCATTCTTAGTTATAGAACCGCGAGCAACCAACGTCGCTATAAACGTTCTGTACTGCGTCGTATTGCCGTAATCAAAGCAGCACAAAATGTAGGCTTAACATTACAAGAAATAAAGCAAGCCTTGGCTCATATTCCCTTAAACGAAAACGTTAAAAAAGAACAATGGGAACAACTTTCTACACTTTGGCATCAAAAGCTTGAAGATAAAATGCATGAGTTAAAACAACTACAAAACCAGTTAGGCAGTTGTATTCAATGTGGCTGTTTATCAATGGAAAGTTGTGCGCTATATAACAATAATGATGTTAACGGCATCACCTCACCAGGCGCTAAGTTAATCACACCAAAGAGTAATAACTAGATTCAACTTTTATTCTTAACGTACTAAAACCTTCTCAAGAGCCCAGTTTCAAGTGAGCTCTTTGGTCGCTTCATAAGAACAATAGTTAAGGTTTGAACGCTTTGGTTGCGATTAATGTATAAAAGTCAGACAACAAAGGAAGCATTAATTTGCAACCAAAGAATACTATTATAAATTAGTTTGGAATAAAAAAGAGTTAATTAAATAGCTCAGTGTTTAATTAACTCTATTTAAATAATTATCTATAACAAACCATCATTCGGGTATCGGCGTTTCATATAAGTACAACCAACACAGTTATTCATTTGATGTATCAATTATTGCCATTGAAATTCGTTTTTAAACTGGTGGCACTCATGGTGACTTTCACAGTAGCGAATCGTAACAATCCCGTTATCATCAAATTATAAAAACTGTTAAGTAAATAAGGTTGGTACTAGCAACAATAACCTTAGCTATTTTGTGCAACTTCCACCCACCGAGGATTTACCTCATTAGTACATCGGAATGATTTTGTGATAGTACTTCTATCTGATTGCTTTATTACAATTTTAATCAGTAAGTCTCTATTATCATGTATTACTGAACGCTTACTTTCTCCTTCTTGGTTCAGCACTCTAAAATGATTCGCTTTACGGTATTTTTCCAAGCAACTGAGAGATAGGTGAGTCTCGGTATACATGGAAACTGCCGTTTTGCTCGCTTTCTTTTTAAAGACAATACTATCTGTTCGTTGCAGGCACAATTTAGATGGCTCAAAAGGTCTCATACCTTCAATATGATATGACTTTATGAGCGTTTTACGTTTTCCTACTGCTCGGCGATGTTTTGTTCGAATCAGTTTATATCTTTGATAAAAGTTTAACTTTTTAAGTTGCTTGTTGATCTTCGTTTTAAGCAATTCCTTAGCAACATCACGGCCGCCATAAAGCAAGCAAATCAGTATAAGAATACTTAATGTTAAATGATCACTTAACTTCATCAAGTGATCCTTGAACGTCAATACGACTGACATCGCAAGCATACTACTTAACGCTATAGTCAATAAATGGTTTAACGAAGCGTTACGATAAGAGTGCAAATATTCATGCTGACAAATAGACCAATTAGCAGCAAACTCCTCGATCTCGTCGTGATAACCTGAACCATGATATGCCTTCTTTCTTTGTTCAATCGGACGCCAACCAGAAATACGATTACGTTCAATTAACAATCGATCAAGACACGGTAAAACAAACTGTAATGGTGATTCAGCACCACTCTCTCTCAATCTTTCGTAGAGTTTTAAGATCTCTTGACATGCGATGACCAATAAGCGCTTTTGCAATAAACGAGCAGGTGCACAACGCTCAAAAAGCAGTGCAAATTGGTGATTGATATGTTCAACCTGCCAACATAATGAGGCAGCATTTGGATAATGTTGCTCACAAGACACCGATAAACATGTTGCTCGGACTGCCCTATGAAAGATATTTAGCCATTCTAATAATTGATTTTCTATCTCAGGGCACCATTGGCCCATCTCCATTGCAATCGCTTTTAATTCAACTTCGACTTCAAGCAAACCGCCGGCACTGTAATAGATATGTATCGTGCGGTACAGATCTTTTTTAATACCCTCTTCAAAATCATTGCTTGAAAAACGCTGACCATCCATATAAATATTAATATCAACAGTCCCAGACGCTCCACTCTCTAACATCTGAGAAACCACCAGCGCATTATTTTTTTTCCATTCAATATTCATGATTACCCCCTATTCTTTTTTCAAGATAAACCGAGTAATCGAGTGGTACAGAAGAAATAAATCAGTAATCCACTGATATCAACAATGGTCGTGATAGCTGGGCTGGCTACAACAGCTGGATCGAGATCAAAACGCTTACTGATCAACGGCAGCATCGCACCAATAACAGTCGATGATAAAATTTGAAAAAAAAGTGCTAAGCCAATGGCACTGCCTAACATTGTCAACGTTATTCCCGCAGGTAGCTCAATCCCTTGAGACAGAAAGAGGACTTTACCTAACGTTAGCACAGCCAACACACCGCCGATTACAATGGCAATACGGGTCTCTTTCCACAAAACATACAGCCAATCTCGAAGTTTAATATTTCCCAACGCAAGAGAGCGCACCATTACGGAGGCTGACTGTGTTCCTGAGTTACCACCAGAATCAGCAATCATTGGCATGTAAAGCGCCAGTACAGTAATCGCTTCAATGGTATCTTCGTAGCTATGTATGACCATGCCAGATAACAGGCCTAATACGGCAAGACCCACAACCCATACAATACGTTTACTTACATGCTCCATCACAGAGAGGCTCATATAATCACTGGAGTGACTATCTTGTTGTATTCCCATTAATCGCTCCAGATCTTCGGTTTGCTCATCGGTAATAATATCAATGGCTGATTTTGCCGATAGCAAACCAACTGGAACTCCCATCCCATTAAGGATGGGAAGCACATCAAAACGACTCTTTTTCAGTAGCGCAACAGCATGCTCTTGCGAAGCACTGAAATGACAGCAAATCGCACTCTGGACGATATCCAACAACGTACTGTGAGGGTGTGCCGTTATGAGTTCATCTAATTTAACTAAACCGACAAAGCGACCATGATTATCTGTAATAGCTATACAGCCAAACTCAACAGATTGACGACGCAAGGCTTGCCGTGTTTTCTCTACAGTTAACTGTTGTGGAAATACAATCATGGCCGCTGAATTAGTGGCATGAATAACGGGATGCTTTGCTTTCACAAACCATTCAATATCTTGCTTATACTCAAAACCATTAAGAGAAATAAGCATATTAAGTGACTTAGCTGATATTTGCTTAATAAAACACAGTGTTTGCTGAATATACTCCGCACTAAATAATGCGTTTAAATTAGCAATATTTTTTTCTTCAACCCAGCGTAAAAAAAGAGATATATCAACGGGTGTTGTGCTATTCGCTATATTTATAGATTGTTGATAAGCGAAATTATTTATTGTATTGGTCATGTTAATGCACCTTTCAATTAAACATAACAATCTCTTGCTTCTAAAAAGCAATAGATAAATACGAAATATTCAGGTGATTACTAACGAGGTAACATACTATTTTTGTTGATAAAAATAGAACATTAAAAAAGGCGAGAAAGGATAAAGAGGAGGAAAAAAATAATAAAGTCTAATCCAAGTTACTTCAAAAATATCCTCGCAATTGTGTTAGTAATCCACCTCCGACTGTCGTTGTCCATGATGTTCTCCTTTGTTTAAATACTGGGGGCATAGTAGATAGCTTACTCTTTCGAGTCAACAGCAAGGGTATATAAATTCACTTATCAGATGTTTCAAGGTATTTCACCATTATTTATATAAAGAAAAGAGTACAATAATAATTTAATGTTCAGCCCTTATATTTTTCTGTATTTAAGATACACACTCAACAAAAGAAAAAATAAGCTCGCAGAGGTTAATTCTGCGTTTATTTTCCATTAAGTAAACAAACCCTGAATAACCTCTCATTTAATATATATTTAAAAATGAGCTAACTGGTAAATGTTCCAATTAGCTCATAAGTTAGATGGTTATTGAGAAAAAAGTTCTATCACGTTCTCTTTTCTAATACTCATCATCGATATTTAAAAATCGAGTTCGTAATTTAAACTAAATGTTCTGCCTCGACCGGAGAAGTAATAAGCGTCACTTGCTCGTATTTGGCTGAAGTAATTCACATATTGTTTATTAAAGATATTTTCAACACCGAGAGAGACACGCCCCTGCTTACCTAAATCGTACCTTGCCGATAAATCGGTAAGACCATAGCCATCAAAGTGTTGAGCTTGACCTACTGCATTGTCTTCTTTGGTCGCGTCAAACAGGTAATTATATTGCAGACGACCAGATAACTTGTCATTCACGCGTTGATCAACAGCCAATAAAATACGGTCAGGTGTTAAATTTTTCAGATCCATATCTGAATCTAAATGTCCGTCTTCATTAGTATCAACACGGCCTTCAACATGGGAATACATTAACTGTAACGCGGTATCATCAAAGAGTTGATAGTGAGAAGATAACTCATAACCAAAGATCTGTGTTTTTTGACGATCAACATCATAGTTATCACCACGTAGAACGAGGTTTGCACCGTTCTTAGCGATTGATAAGTATGTACTCGCACTTAATTTTAATTTTTCTCCAGTATAGTTTGCACCTATCTCATAGTTATCCGTGACAACAGGTTTAGCTGATGCAAGATCGTTAAAATCAATAGGTTTGTTAACTGCCGGATCATCCCCCCAGTTACCACGAAGCACTCGTCCATAATCAGGTAAACCAAACCCTTGGTTAAAAGCTGCAAATAGATTGACTTGATCCGTCAACGAATAAATTGCACCAAGGTTAAATACTGTTTCACTGTAATCATTCGTACCGCCGATTACATCATTGTAACCATATCCCCAAAGTGTTTTGGCATCTGAAGATTTAACACGCATGGTTTCATAACGTGCCCCCATTGATAGACGTAAATCTTCAGTGGCAAGAAAGTCTGCTTGTATAAACGGCGCAAGACTTTGGTATTCCATATTAGGAGTTACATTCAGATCTGTATGTACTAACTTCTGAACGGTTTTATCCTGTAGCCCGTCTAAGCCAAACACCCATGAATCGTCTAAATCTAATAAGTCATAGCGCTCATAAGAAAGTTTAAACCCTGATTTATCAGAAGAGATAATACCCTGATCGTTTTGAACCGTACTTGTCGCCCCCCAATTAGCATCACCAAATACAGCATCATAGTTTTGATAGAAGACTTGAGCGGTTAAAATTCCGTTCGCAAAATCATTGTGCTCATACTTCAGGTTATATAGTGCGACTTCATTCGTCACAGAATCCCCTACTGGATGCCCTTTTTCCACTGTGCCAGGGATGCCTTGATCAAAATCTCCCTTAATTGCAACATAATTATCATTACTGCCAATGTCATAGCGATTAACCGTCATTTCAATACGCTGATCTAAGTCGTCACCAAAGTTATACCCACCTTTAAAGTAAATATCGCTCGCAGTGCTATCTTGCGTTTCACCTTGGATAGAGTTCATGCCAACGGGGTTATTATTACCGTCATAATATAGCCCTTGTCGATCCCAAGAACCTGACAAGTAGAAGTCATAGATATTATCGAACTGGCTTAGCGCGTAATAAACTTTACCACCGGTACCGTCATCATGAAGGTTGGTTGTTACACGCGTGCCGATAGTTTGTTTCCAATGGTCGCCGGGCTTCGCGGACTTAGTTACATAATTAATGATCCCGCCAGTTGCCCCCATACCTTGGGCAGCACTGGCACCGGCAATCACTTCGATCTTCTCCACCATTGATGGATCAATGGTGTAGCCATAGCGGTTACCGTTTCGTAAAGGGTTATTTTGAGGAACACCATCAACTAATATCAACGCATTTCGACCTCGTAAGCTTTCGCCTTGATTCGACATTTTTTGACGACTTGGTGTCATACTTGGCACCATAGTCGCGATAATCGAAGTCAAATCATCAGAGACTGCTTTTTGTTGCTCAATCTCTTTAGCCGTAATCACGGTTACTGCACCCGGGATTTTTTCTGCTTGCTGTTTTATTCTTGAAGCCGTTACAACCATGGTATCGAGTTGTTCAACATCTTGTTCATTTGACGTGTCTGCAAATGCATAGGAAGAAGCATTAAACGTTAATGCTAAAGTGATAGCCGAGAGTGTTTTTGTACTCATTGGAGATACAACCTTAAAAGTTATCCAAAAATCATAGCGGCGCGAATGATAATGCAAATAATTATCACTTAATAGACTATTGTTGCGGTTGAATTTTGAACAACGAAGGAAAGGTAAATCATTAAGAAAAGTAAGATTTATAGGCTTTAACTATTGTTTTTCAATAAAAAATCACATTATTTTTTTGTTTCATGTAAGTGATAATTTGTTAAAAACAATTAAATGGAAACTTAGTTTTTAAAAGTAAAAACTAAAAATATCTTATTTAAACATACAAAATTAAACCTTTTTCAGTAATAACATCACGCCAAGTTATTTGTTAGATAAACAATAATGTATATATTTTTTAGTTACGATATTTTAAATTTCACGGCAATAGTGAACAAAACAGCACTTTATATTCTTCGAATATTACTTTGTGTCTAAAGCACATAGTCATTTTTCATGCAGTAATTAACTTATTTAAAGGACTTCAAATGAGAAAAAGTTCACTTCTCATAGCAGCGTTGCTTGCTATTAGTACCTCCACTTTTTCAAAAGCCATGGCTGAAACCGTAACAATGCATAAAGATATTCAAGGAATATCTAAGATCTCTTTAAATTCAGCGGGTAAACTTTTCATTCAGCAAGGAAATAAGAACTCTCTTAAAATAGAAATTGATAAAGAGCTCATTCCTGAACTAAATGTATCCAAAACGTGGAACATGCTCAATTTAGGCCTGAAACATAGCTATAACTATCACCCTAACTCAGTGAAATATTATGTTGTTATGAAAGATATCAGCCAAGTCAGTACAAAAAACTCAGGGCAAGTTATTATTTCTTCAAACATCAAGGGTAAAGATCTTGATTTAAATGTCGAAAATAGCGGTAGTATTTCGACTAAACAGATTAATGTCAGTCATTCAACCAAAATTGCACTTGCTAATAGTGGCAGTATCTCCGTTGGTAACTTAAATACAAATGACCTCGATCTTAGTCTTAAAAATAGTGGTTCAATTGCTATCAGTAACCTTCATGCAAAAAATCTTGATTCATCACTTACCAATAGTGGTTCCGTCAATATTTATGGAGGTAAAGTAAACTTACAAACTATTAAGCTTGCCAACTCAGGAACATATAAATCACAGCTCCAAGCAAGTCGTGCAGATATTCATATTTCAGGCTCTGGCAGTGTTTATGCAGACGTTAAAGATCAAGCTTCGGTAAATATTTCAGGAAGTGGTGATCTCTACGTTAAAGGGAAGCCTGCGTTTAAATCAGTATCAATAACAGGCTCAGGGCAAATACACTCAATGCAAACTTTCCACTAGAATAAACACCACTAGCATGTAATTTGATAGCAACTGTGAATGTAAATTGCTCCTAAAAAATGTATAAAATTTCAGGTAAGAACCATAACGAAAAAACGGCTCGATGCAAAAGCAAAGAGCCGTCTTTCCGTTCCATATACTTTGGGGTTCCAAACCAAAGTATCACCCGAGCCGTTCCACTCGGAAATCTAGTACGTCATTGTCACTTATGCGTGCAATAGCGCCATTGATTCTTTTGCAATTACCCACTCTTCATTGGTTGGGATAACCATTGCTAGCGGCGTATTTGGCTTAGTGATAATACCTTGTGCGCCAAAACGTGCAGCGGCATTACCTTCAACATCTTCTTGGTAACCAAAGATCTTCATTAAACGTAGGATTTCACTACGGATTGGCATTGCGTTTTCGCCGATACCACCAGTGAAAATGATGCCGTCTAGTTCATCAAGTGCAACCATGTATGATGCAATGTATTTTGCTACGCGGTAAGTAAATAGCTCAAACGCTAGCTTAGCACCATGATAATGAGGATGGTTTTCATCTTCCATTGCTTCAATGATGCCGCGACAGTCGCTTGTAAAGCCAGAAACACCTAGGAAACCAGAATTAGTAACCAATTCTTTCTCTAGACGCTCTTTGGTCCAGCCTTTCTTTAATAGGTACTCAAGTACACTTGGGTCGATATCACCACAACGTGTACCCATCATTAAGCCAGCAAGCGGCGTGAAGCCCATTGATGTATCAATACTTTCACCGTTTTTAACCACACATACTGATGCGCCGTTACCTAGGTGAACAGAAATAAAGCTTGATGCGTCAACTGGCTTATTAACCACTTTCGCCGCTTCACGCGTTACGAAGTAGTGGCTTGTGCCGTGGAAGCCGTAACGACGGATGTTGTACTCTTTGCTAACTTCTTGAGAAATTGCGTATGTATATGCTTTTTCAGGCATTGTCTGGTGGAATGCAGTATCAAAAATTGCATACTGAGACAGTGTTGGGAATGCCTTACTTGCTGCACGCATACCAATAACGTGTGCAGGGTTATGTAGTGGTGCTAGATCGCTTAAAGACTCAATATCAGCGATAACTTTTTCATCAATCTTAACAGTATGATCAAATAAGTTACCACCTTGAACAACACGGTGACCCACAGCGACGATATCTTCTTTTAGACCAAGTTCGTCCACTAAATCTACAATACGATCAATCGCTTGTTGATGATGGTGTTCTAAACCATCAAGCTTGTATTCGTGCTTTTCACCATTTACTTTCCAGCTAACTACTGCTTCAGGGAGGCCGAAGCACTCACCAAGGCCGCTTAACGTAGCTTCACCGTTGACAGTATCAATTAAAGCAAATTTAAGTGAAGAACTACCAGAATTGATTACAAGAACTAAAGAATTGCTCATGGTTATCTCATCATTATTTTTAAGGGCAAATTTCGGATATCACTATCCACTTTGAAGCTAGCTCACTGAAAATGTCGAAAAAGGTATCTCTCAACAAGCTTGCTCAACCATCTTACTCAATTTATTTTGAATGTCTCAACTTTTGTTTTAAAAAAAACTCAAAAATTGAATTTTCACTGGTTCAGATCAATTTTTTAACTAAAAATCGATTTTCACAGCATAAAAATTCATCCAAATTTCAAATTTAGTTGATCATTTACCGTAGAGTTAACCATAAAATACGAATTTTCAGCATTGAATAATTGTAAATCAATGTAATATTTTCAACTTAGGCTAGAATCAATAACAAAAAGGCATACAGGAAGGGAGCATTTCAAAATTGCGAATGCTTTTATAAAATAACTAAAAATAAGTTTAAAACTTACAATATTATTTTATATAATCTAAATAATATTGATAAAGCTCATCTACTTGGGTACTACACATTAACGGCATTGCTGCTTTTAATGCAGATTTTGGCCAATTCCACCACTGCATCTCTAGCAATAAAGCGATCTGTTGCTCTGTAAATCGTTTTTTAACACATCGCGATGGGTTACCCACCACAACAGAATAGGGTTCAACATCTTTTGTTACAACGGCACGAGTACCAATCACGGCACCATCAGCTATTTTTACTCCAGGTAAAATAACGCACTCAGCCCCAAACCAAACATCGTTCCCAACAACCGTATCGCCCGCTCGTTGGATCCCTGTTTTGACGCCATCTCCAAATTCTTGGAAATCAAATGGGAACGTCGAGATCCAATCATGTCGGTGCCCTTGATTACCCGACAACATGAACACGACTCCTGTGGCAATTGAGCAATAACGGCCAATAATTAATTGATCGACATCACCAAACAGACCTGACTGCCAAACTTCAATAGTGGATTTATCACCAAGTAGATAGTGAACACATTGATCTTCAAAATGGTGCTGATGGTAATAGCCAGAATAATAACTGTAATCTCCAACTTTAATATTAGGATTAGTGATATAGCGGTTAATTTCATACCCTCCTAACCAAGAGGGAAAAATAGAGGATTCCATATCAAACCTTCTTTGTGTTTATTGGTGTAAAAAGCGTATTATTAATGGTGTATTAACCTTTTTGGATATAACCACAATGATTGCTCAACTCTATAACGCTTATTTAGGTGAACTTTATGGCATTGTTTTTTTCAAGACCTTTGCTGAAAAGTATAGTGACGATAGCCATAACAACAAATGGCAAACATTAATAAAGGTTGAAGAACTAACAGCTAAATGTTTAAAAGAAGGACTTGAAGCGTTAGGACACCCTTGCCCCGATTACGATCAAGATATGGAAGATAAAGGTCTTGCAGATGCTAACAAATGGCTAGCATTACCTTGGCAAGAGTTAGTCGATACCATGGTGCCATGGGTTGCTCCCTATCAGCAGCGCTACCAACAACAGGCTGATGAAGCCTCAGAACATCGCTATTTATTTACGTTAGTCGCTGATCATGAAAATGCGATTTATGATTATTTGCTGGCAGAGCAACGAGGGGATAACAACGCCCTTGATATATTGACAACATTTATTAATAAATACGCCTAATTATTTTATTAGAGCAAGATTTACCTTCCCCCTTGCTCTAATAACCTACTGATAAAAAACAAATTCCTTTTAAGTCACATACCTTTTTCACAGCCAGATAACCATACCCTTTCATTTACCTGACATTTGAACGATGTTTTTAATTAACAATATACAAAACACATTCAGTTGCTGAATACTCGCTATTAAACGAGGCTATTGTTTAACAAGGCTTAGATTTTGAAAAGAAAGTACTCTTACTTTCTCTACTTACTGCAACAGCATTTGTTGGCTGTAAATCATTACCTATTCGCTCCAATGCAAACATAGCAACCCCTGCAGCAACGTATTGTGTTGAGAATGACGGTCAATGGTTACTTATTGAAAACATGGACGGTAGCAAAACTGGATTCCGTCGCTTCATGACGGAAGCTAATGTGACGCATGGACATTCCAACGTGGTAACTGTAAAACAAGAGTTGATACTCCATCGTTTACGGTTCAACACAATAATTGATTGTCCAATCGCTCTATTATTAATATCGGAAGGTTAATGATGAAAAAATTACTACTTGTTGTTGGTTTACTGCTTTCAGGCTCTGTTTTTGCGTTTGGTAATCCAGCATCAGATTTCTGTGTTCAACATGGTGGTCATGTTGATATTCGTACTCCAATGGGTGGCGACGGTGAAAAAGGTTACTGTGTCTTTAACGACGGTAGCTCATGTGAAGAATACGCATTTATGAAAGGCCAATGTAAGCCTTCAGGTAAAACACATAAACAAAAATTAGTCGACCACTGTGTTAAAAAAGGTGGATTTGCTACAGGTGATGTATGTAAGTTCGCAAAATGGAATACAACATGTGATCTAGAAGATTTCTATAATCACAAGTGTAACCGTAAAAAAGGTAATCGCGTTTACTAAGTGATTAATCTCTTCCCCCTGATTGATCACTTTTTAAAAATACCGCTTAACAAGTGTTAAGCGGTATTTTTATATTCAAACTGTTCCCCTCTTATTTTCCATTCCTTATAACCTTACTAATAGTCATGTTTTGTCATTTCGCTGACATTCGAACAGTGTTTCAAATGCACAATACGCCCGAACCATTCACCATGTGAATAGATATACAAAACGATGCCATCGTTAAAATAAGGATTAGATTATGAAAAAGACAGTATTGCTACTTTCTCTTATTGCTTCAGCCTCATTGGTTGGTTGTAAAACACTACCGACTCAACCAACTGCAAACATGGCAAATCCTGCAGCAACATACTGTGTTGAACATGGTGGCAATTATCAAATCACAACGAATAAAGATGGTAGCCAAGCTGGCGTCTGTCATTTCAAGAACGGTAGCCAATGTGATGGATGGGAATATCTACGTGGTGAATGTAAACCTGCTGCTGACAAACCAATTTTGTACTAATTTCAGTCATTATTAAAAAGAGAAAATTAACATGAAAAAGTTTTTATTACTGATTGGATTATTAATTTCAGCGACCGCTTGTGCTGGCGGCCCACATGGTAATCCAGCTTCTATCTATTGCGAACACCATGGTGGTCAATCAGTTATTGTTGATGGCCAAGGTTACTGCCGTCTACCTAGCGGTCAAATGTGTGACGAGTGGGCATACAAAGAAGGCAACTGTTCACAGCACAAACAGAACAAGAAGCAAAAATGGGTGAACTACTGTGTAAAACACAAAGGTACCGCTATTGGTAACAAGTGTCATTTTAATAAACAAGGTACACAATGTAGCTTAAAATCCTTTTACAATGGCACCTGTAAAAAGCACCACCATAAACACCCGAAAGTATATTAAGATTTTTGATTCGTAATATTAAATAAAGACAGCTCAATCAAAACTCTTTCTAGTTAAAAATATATAAGAGTTGGGCTGTTTTCGTTTACTTCTTTATTTTATCGCTAGCTATCGATGTTGTTTGAAGCATCATATCTGACGATGATGATCCCCATGATGTCGTCCAATCATCCAGTTTCATTGCAGGCTTTTCCTCTGCGTTATCCGTTTCTATAGTGTTAGGCTCTGTCATCGATATTGCTATATCTTCCTTTATTGATGTTTCATGATTATCACTCATGTCATCTTGAGTCTCGCCCAGTAATTCAATATCAGCAAGGGTTGGACGATACCCTTTTCGACCATAGCAATCGTCTAATAACGTAATGATCGAATGAGGAATAACAGGTTGATTCTTTAATACTTTATAAACTTCCTTCGCAATATTTTGAACATTTAGGATAGATTCAATACCAATGAGAGGAGCCGCCTCATCTCTTGCCACTCTTGCTTTTTTATAACCGCCAGCATATGCCATTGAAAACCAAATATAAGCAATCGCGGCATTATTTGCACATGCGCCTAAATGCATTTTACCTATAAAATATTGTGCTTCGGGATGATTATGTTCCGCAGCTCGCTCTAACCAGTATTTGACACGCTCCACATCCCTCTCAACACCTAAGCCGGCTTTATAGCAAAATGCCGTTTTCATTAAACCATCAAGATCATTGTGTTTTGCTGCTTGTATCCGCCAATAAAAGGCTTGTTCTGGTAAGTAATGATCGGTTTCTTCAACGACATACCAATCGGAAAGAAACAGTAAAGCAGGAAGAAAGCCTTCAGTTGCTGCTTGTTGAATATAATCAATACCCAAAGTTGAATCAGCTTCGACTCCTTTGCCTTGGATCAGTAACAAGCCAAAATGAAACAATGATTCAGGTGATTTTTGCTTTGCATCAATAAACGCTTGCCAGTAATTAGCTTTTAGCATTGCTTGTTGATCCAAGGGATCTCGACGATATAGACGAGCCAAGGCATATTGCGCCATTTCATTATCTTGCGCCGCCGCTTTTTCGTACCATTCAATTGCCGCAATAGGATTTGTCACTTCACATTCTTTTGCTAAAGATAACTGACTCGGTATATGCCCAGTACTAGCTTTATAAATTTTTTCTTCTCGTTCGGCCTGTTTGGCCTTTTCTAATACTTGTTTATATTTAATGTCTTTCAATATTTGCTGCTGTTTTTCTTGCTGCTGCATATTTCTGGTAGCAAAGTAACGTGAAATCAACCAGCATAAAACGATAATAGGGATAATAAACAGCCAAGTAACATCAAACATAATCACTAACTCAAGTCGCGGACGCATAGGAGTGATTATCGGCTAACACACAATAAACTAAAGTAACTGTCTATAACCATTAGACCTTGATCATTGTTCCAGTATTTTCATTGCCAATATTGCGATATAAACAAGTAGTTCAATTGTTTATTTTCACTCGATACACCACTAACCCTGATTCACCGCCAGAGAGAACTCCCCCCAAAGACCAAAGAATATCGCCTTTATAACCAACACTATTATTGCCATGAGGTGTTGCTATTTTACAGCTCAATGAAGAAGGGAGTAATAATGCATCGCAGGTGACTGCTTGCTGAGCACTGGTAAATTCAGGTGTACTATCATGCAGTACCATATCTCGAATATCACCAACGCCAGTATTCGTAAATTTGATACGGTATTCTAAAATATCTCCTGGATTTGCTACCGTACTTACACTTGCTGGTGTATTTTGGGTGATATTTTGTACCGTTTTCGTCAATGTTAAATGACCACTTTCAGAGGAACTGTTCGAAATATTGCCAGCAACGCTATCATCTTCAGCAGAATGAGCGAAAGAAATAAGCGAAAGAAATATATTTGAAAATATAAATAGAGTGGAAATCACTCTTACAATGCGTTGCATAATAAAAACCACCAAGACTATAAATCAATAAGTTAAAGTTATTTTCTTTCATCTTATTTTTATTATGAAAATAAACTCAGCAACGTTGAGTATATTTAATTAACATTATTGAGTGATCTCATTTATGAGATATTTCCTTCGCATTTAAGAATAATCTTAGGATCACGACAGCCTTTACCTAAACGGATCCCCGAATAGATCATTGTCTGTACTTAACCTTTCTCGAATTAAGATGCCGTTAAATACAAATGATCAACGTCAGATTTATCCATGATCATGTTTCCATAAACAGAACAGCACACTAAATTAATATTCACAAAATAGGCATCGAAAAGTCACTGATTTTCTTTATTTTTGCCTGTTTTACTCACAAGATCATCCTTGATCATCTTTCCAGTCCATTTGACACTGACCGTTAACTCAGCTCACATGATCATCGTTCCGTTATAAAAACAATGAGTTAAATCATTTATGGCGCGAAAGAGCCTGTTGTGTATATTGTCCTTATTAAACGAGATAGGTATTAACTAAATAATACAAATAAGGGGACTGATATGAACGAATTAAAGCATATTCAACACTTTATTGCTGAACACCATTTACTGACATTATGCGCTAGTTTTAACGATAATATTTGGAGTGCTAACTGCTACTACGTTTTCGATAGTGACAACATGATGTTGTATATCATGACTTCTCCAGAGACACGACATGGAAGCCTGATGCTAAAGAACCACAGCATCGCAGGGACAATAGCACCTGAACCAAGTGACGTTAGTGATATTCAAGGTATACAGTTTTCTGGTCAAATTGATTTAATCGATTCCAGCAATGAACAACAAGCATTAGATCTTTATTTTGCAAAATTTCCCATCGCTAAAAATATGCCATCATCAATCTGGCAAATAACATTAAATGAAATCAAAATGACAGATAATCGAATCAAATTTGGGTTTAAGCTTAACTGGCTAAGGCATCAGTTTTGAATATGTCATGACGTTAGAAGATAGTTATGATAGTTAGAAATTTGTCAATAGGTGATTTCCCCCCTGTTTTGTTAATAAAAGCTTAGTTATAGTACGCCCGTTCGTTTTTTAAGGTGATTTCATCTAGAAAACGAGCATTATCCAAAAGGATAAATCAGAAAAATTGATAATGTACCCTCACTTCGTTTTTCTGATTACCTCTTCTACACGTCGTACAGAATTATGCTCCTAGAGCCAATTCTTGTTTTGCCGGCCTTAATGGCCGGCTTTTTTTATATTTATGTCTAATATATAAGCATCTTATTACCTATATATTTACAAATACAATAAAGTGATTAAAATGTCTTCGCTGACTGTATTTTTAGGCAATATATGAATAATAAAAACGCCTCATTTTCACCCCAAATTTTTGATCAGTTGCCCGGTTGCTGGGGCTGTAAAGATATAAATTCAACATTTGTTTATGTAAATCCTGAATATGGAAGAATGGTTGGATTTGATAATCATTTAGATTGTATAGGCAAAACCGATTATCAAATGCCCATAACAACAACAGATTACGCAGATAAGTATGTTGAACAAGATCAGATTGTAATAGAAACTGAGAGAACAATTCGTGTTCTTGATATTCACCCATATCATGATGGTAAATGGCGCGCCCACCTTTTTACCAAAACACCATGGCGTGATCATAATAATCAAGTCATTGGAACTATTTTTTCTGGCATAGAGTTAACAGACACAGCTGTACTGGAAGTTGGACATTGGTTATGCCGTGCTATAGGGATAACTCAACAGCAAAAAAGTCCTTCAATGCTAAGAATAAACATAAAAAAGGAAGACATTGGATTAAATACTCGAGAATCTGAAGTGTTATTTCTTCTGTTACATGGAAAGAAACCGCAATATATCGCTAACACATTAGGTGTTTCTGTAAAAACAATTGAGAATTATGTTTTGCGCTTACGAGAAAAGTTTAATGCCAATTCTAAAGGTGAGCTTTTAGATTTGGCATTAGAGTTAGGCTATGGATCAAACATTCCAGAAAGCATGTTAAAAACCCAGTTATCGATTGTTTTAAAAGATTAAATAATCCATACAATAAAAGAGTAGTAAGCTGCTCTTTATTGTTATGGTGCTAATCGATCAATTGTCCATTCTTCACTTTGATCGTGATATAAAAAACGATCATGTAACCGATGTTCACCACCTTGCCAAAATTCAATCGAATTAAACTTAACGCGAAAGCCTCCCCAAAATGTAGGTACTGGTACCTCTCCTGCTAGAAATTTTTGTTTCAATTCAAAATATTTCCCTTCCAATGCTTGTCTTGCCGTTAAGCGTTGGCTTTGCTTACTCGCCCATGCTGCTACTTGGCTTTCTTTTGGACGAGATGAAAAATAGGTAAGCACTTCACGCTTTGATAACGCTTCAACATGGCCAGTAATATGCACTTGCCTTTCCATCATATGCCATGGGAAATGTAAGCTTATCTTATTATTAATAGCAAGTTGCTGAGCTTTACGACTACCAAGGTTGGTATAAAAAACAAAACCATGCTCATCAAAGTGTTTAAGTAACACAATACGTTGAAAAGGTTGACCAGATCCATCGACTGTAGCAACAGTCATTGCAGTGGGATCAGGTAATTTTGCCTCTACTGCTTGCTTTAGCCATCGTTCAAATAAGACTAGTGGATCATTTGGTAAATCATCTCTTCGTAGCCCTCCTTTTGAATACTCCCTGCGAATATCTGATAATTCCATTTTTATCTCCATAAAGTATAAATGATTTATTCTCTACAATATTGTGACTCACTTTTGGAAGCAAACACTATTTTCTTATGAATATTAATCTTGTTTGCAAAAACAAATAGACACATCTATCGAATTTCAACAATAAATAACAAAGAGTACAGTTGCATGATGCGAGTTTTGATAAATTAGACTCATACAAAATCAATGATTTAGTCAGCATACATAAGATATCTCTCTTTTACTGTTTATGTTGGCTAGTACTCACCTTGGTGCTCAGATTATGACACTCTTTAAACGACAAATAATAAGTATTACAACACTCATGTGTTCGGTACTTAGCATTTCTGCAGGTACGCAGTTATATACTGGCTATCATGTAATCAGTGATCAACATATAACAACAGCACATGAAGATATAAATCGTGCGCTTGCTACATTACCGGACAAATTATCCATTCTTGATAGTTTAATAATTTCACGACAGCAAGAAGTACAACTTGTTGATACGCTAAATTATTTATTCCCACCACAGCAATATAATCATGCATCACTGTTATTTGCCGATTCGACACCTTTAATACGAATAGATAATAACCGTGATATCAATAATGTTCCACAATGGTTTCAATCCTTAATTAAGATCCCAGAACATTTTGAAAAAAGAATAATAAATAATGATGATTTTGATGTAGGTATCTTAGAGCTGAGCGCTTCATCTCGCTGGGCATATACAAAATATTGGCAATTATTTAGCAACACTCTTATTTCTCATTTACTACTCATGTTTCTTGGCGGCTTTGCGATTTACTTTATTAGTAAAAAGCATTTCACATCGTTACGCAAGCTAACAAACCGTGCATATAACATAGATAATCTTAACCAAGCACCTTTAGCATTGCCTGATGAATCAGATATTAAAACAATTGTAAGAGCATTTAATAAGCTTAGTTATCAGTTAGATGTGAATTTTAAGAGCCAAGCAAACGAAGCTGTAAAACTACGAGAACAAGCTTACCTTGATCCTATCTCTGGATTAGGCAATCGTAGCTTCTTTATCCATCAAATTAGCTCTTGGTTAGATGAATCACATAAAGGCGGATTAGCGCTAATCCAAACGACTTTAATTAGTGATTATTATGAGCAGGAAGGCTATCAAGCGGGTGATAAACTGATAAAGCAGATCGCAGCACGTTTAAATGATGTGATTAGCTATAATTACACCACTATAGCACGCTTATCTCGTGATGAATTTGCCATTCTTATCCCTAACCTATCTTCTGAAAAGTTAGAATTACTTGGCAAAATGGTACTAAAAATATTTGATGATATCGTTAATAATTCAAAACTAGTCAGTCCATCAACCACAGATATTGGTTTAGTTTATAACGAAGCACAAATTACGCCGAGTCAATTATTAACACAATTAGATAACGCTTTAACACAAGCAAAGCTTACTCCTCATAAATCCATTGCTTTAATAAAAGATCCTAATAGTCATAGCAGCTTAGGTAAACAACAGTGGAAACAATTACTGGAACAAGCAATTAATGAAGATTTATTTCAATATAAATTTCAGCCTGCAACATTAGAAAATAAAAGTGTTTATCATTATGAAGTATTCACCGCGATACAAAAAAATAAGAACTTTTATTCTGCAGGCCAGTTTTTAGGTGCCATCGAAGATTTGAAGATAGGTAGTTGGTTTGATCGACATGTCATTGTTACGATAGTTAACCGACTTAATGCAGATAGAACAATAGGTCCATTTGCAATTAACATCACCAACAGCAGTATTGGCGACCCTAGTTTCACTCGCTGGTTGGATAAACTATTGAGTAATAATACGCAGATAGCCTCTCGATTATTTTTTGAATTACAAGAAATCAGTTGTATCAGAAACACAGATGCGACAAGCCTGTTGTGCAGCATTATAAAACGCTACCATTTTGGCGTAGGAATAGATAACTATGGACGTCATTTTCAATCTTTAAATTACTTAAAAGAAATCAATCCTGACTACGTAAAAATCGACTATGCATATACTTATCAGTTAAATGACCAAACAAAATCAGCTGTGTTATCTTCTATATGCCGAACAGCACATAGTTTAGATATTAAGGCTATTGCTACTCGCGTTGAAACAGAAACACAGTTAGAGCGATTATCTGATTTGTTCGTAAGTGGTTATCAAGGCTTTATTACTGAAAAATATACACAGCTAGAAACGATATAGATTATTTACACTGTAAATATTGCTATTCTTGAAAACCAGTACCTCAGTACTGGTTTTTTTATATCTAGTTATTATCTAGCTGATTCACCATATAAGATCCAAGGCGCTATCATTACTTTTAATTTAATGAAAACAAGTTGAGAGTTCTGACTAACTTTACTCACTCTAATCAAGGCTTGAATTGGGCCGATAAAATAAGTTTATTTTCAACTAAGTACGTATCGATATTTTAATCGTTGACCACTTTTTCAGAACTTTTAGATATTTAAAAATATCTCATTTTCGTTAAAGCAAACTTCTAAATATTGGCTCGCCATTTATTTACAGTGTAAATGCACCACTTCCACTTTTCACCATCTACCATCTACCATCTACCATCTACCATCTACCATCTACCATCTACCATCTACCATCTACCATCTACCATCTACCATCTACCATCTACCATCTACCATCTACCATCTACCATCTACCATCTAGTATCTAGTATCTAGTATCTAACATCTAACATCTAACATCTAACATCTAAAAAATAATAATAAATAATTAACCATCATTCATATTGTTTACAGTGTAAATACTCGTTCTCAATTTGAATATTTACACTGTAAATCACAAATAAGCACTGGATTGCATATTGTTCATAACGATATTTAACTTAAACCTAATTAGACAGTTTAGTAATTACGTTAGTATCCAACCTTTCAATTAAATGAGTATCAGCTATCTCTTCATACAGACACGATTAAATATAAAAGCAATTTTATCGCTGAAAAAAATAAGCACTATCCTACGGTCACAATAAAATATTCAAGTGAAAGTTATGGCGAGGTGCCAAGAAGTAAGAAGTAAGAAGTAAGAAGTAAGAAGTAAGAAGTAAGAAGTAAGAAGTAAGAAGTAAGAAGTAAGAAGTAAGAAGTAAGAAGTAAGAAGTAAGAAGTAAGAAGTAAGAAAATAATAATTGGATAATTTACAGTGTAAAGTGAATATACAATTTACACTGTAAATAAAAGAGAGAAACAATTTACACTGTAAACAGTACTCCCCCGCTCTGAACTAACACTAGATAAGATTCTCGCGGACAAATTTACGCAGAATGTTTTCAGCTTGCTTGCGTCCAGTAAATTTGAACGAAGAGATAACATCAGTCCAAGCTTGGCGCTGCATCACTTTTGCTATAGCAAAAAACAATTCTTCATTTCGAGTACAATCATCACTTAGTAAATAAGATGATAATCTTGTTTCAATACTTGCAACCACATAATCATAGCCTAACGCACCCAAACAAAAGCCATCAAGTTGAGACTGAATAAAGCGTTCAGAAAGTTGATAATCAATTGAATGACTCTTCTTATTTCTATATAAGCGAAGAAATAACTCAGGCGCTAGCTGTTTAAACTGTTCAACTCTTTGAGCGCTAAAACTCGCAGAAAATAAAAGCGCTGCATCATTAAACCAAATGTCATAACAGTTAGGATTGAATACCTTAACGCAGAGTAAAGAATGCAGACTACTGGCAGCATCTTTATTTATGCCTAAACGAATAGGAGTAAAACCTACGTTATGCCAAAAATTCACTAGCTCATCGGTGGCACCAAAACTTGTACCAATATAGTCAACGCCGCATGCCAAAGCGTACTGCTCAGCACGAGATAATAATTGCTGACCAATTCCCTTGCGATGGAGTACAGGTAAAACAGCAATACGTAATATTCGATAACATGACTGTTTCGCTGCTGCTTTTAAACCTAGATGTGCTGCAATAGATTGCGCTAATAAATGCCCTTTAATTCTACGCTGCCCTAGCATAACCGCTTGTGCTAAATCATCATCAAACCCACCTTCTTCGACTAACAAGCAACAACCAATTACGTGATGTTCAGAGCGAGCAACTAATACATGTTGGGTAGAATCATCAAGAAGTTGTTGAACGTCATTAGGAGATGTTTGGTAATGGGCATGAATTAATAGACCCACAATTTGAGACAATAAATTGTTGTTTGTAACAAGCTCTGCCTTCGTTACGAGTTCATAAGAAATCGTTGCACCAGATAATGTCTCTAATGTTGAGAACTCTGCATTAAGTAGTAATGCATTAAAAACCCACTGCTCTAACGGGTCGTTTACTTGCCAGCGAATAGGTTGCTCAATATGAACCGCTTTCCATTGTGGCATTTTCTTATTTAGTGCTTGCTTAAATTTAATTTCAAAACCACGCCCGGTTCCTTCATAGCCATGAATCGTTGAGGCAAATACTAAACGATTATGTCTATTTAATAACGAGATCAAGGTATCACCAGGAATAGCTGCAGCTTCATCGACAAGGATAAAATCATATTTATCTGCAGCGTCACAAATAACATCTTGCGCAATAAAATGCAGCTCACTCCCTTGGCATAATAATCGATGAGGATGAGTGGTATCAGCGTCAATCAAGCGTTGCTGCGCATGTGAAAAAACGGTAGATGCACAAGCAAAAGAAGGAGACGTCACTGCAATTTTCATTTTTCGCGCAAGCATTAACTCTGCAGCAGCGATACCTAACGCAGACGATTTACCTCGCCCTCTATCGGCCGATAAAACTAACGGACGCTTTCTATGACCAACAGCAACTTTAATAATGGCATCAACCGCATCCTCTTGTTGCTGCGTTAAACAAAATCGAGGGGCACTTGAGGCAAAATCTACATTACTATGTGACTGACAAATCCAAGGTTTAAATACTGGAATATTAGTATTTTGGCTTAACGTAATCACATCAGGTTCAGCACACAATAATGATAGACGCTTCATAAATGGAGAAATATTAGCATCACATTTCCAACCAAGAGGTAAGAGTAATAACATTACCCCACCCCCTTTTATTGTGCCAGACAACGCACCAATAACGTTCGCATCAATACCGTGATGAGCGTTAATAGCAATACAATCCGTCTCTTGTCCCAACCACTTTTTCGCTGTTTTAAAATGACAATGTACTATTGATTCAGGCGCATCTTCACCCGCCCAAAGCATCGCTGAATAGTGTTCAGAAAATAATTGCGTGATCTGAGTAGCCCAGCGAAGATCACCTTCAACAATAACAAGTCGACGGCAATTAGCAGCAAGTGAGTCCGTATGAAGCTGAGAAATAAATGTAGGAAGAAGTGATAACATACAATAACCTGAACAACATGATTGTTGAGATCATAACATGTGAAGCAAAATTGAGATGAAAAAAAACCACGCTAGAATGCGTGGCTTTAATAAAAATTGTTTATTTTAAATAATCATTTAAATAATCAAGAATGTCACTGACTTGGCGATCGCTCATTTTTTTCAAACGTAACTGTAACTTGTCACCATCGCGGGTATAACTTACTTTACCTTTAATAAGCTCTTGAGAACTTGGTTTTTCAACAACAGCTTTCGGCTGAAGTGCATCCCCCATCTCTTCAAGTTTAACCGTTACTTCACGAGTAATTCGGCTGATCCCTTGTGCTTTAATTGTTTTCCAGAGTGCCGTATTTTCTGAACTTAACTCTTCAATCATTTTTTTCTGTTGTTCAGCATCTAAGCCAAAAAACACACGGTGAAGTTTAACAATCGTTGGACGACCAAGCTCACCAACGCTAGGATAAGCCATAAGCAATTCCATCGGTAAACTTGCCGCTTTTAAAGCACCACTCACCAGGGCTTCACTGCATTGTAAATAACGCGCTAACTCTTTTTGATCCGCAACTTTTCCGCTATCAAGAAGATGTTGCATCTCTTTACCACGCTCAAATAAACTTAACGGTTTATGCGCGTTAGCGACGTCAGATAAAAATTTAGCGTGTTCAGTATTAATGCCTTTAGCAACATAAATTAAGAAATCTTTATGGGCTAAAATACAAGACATACGACGGCGGCTACCGTCTAAAACTTCAATACGACCATCATCTAACCAACGACCAACAGCTGGATATTGCTGTCCGCGATCTTTCAATGTCGATAATATATCAGCGAGTGCGTGCTCATTTAAAAATGCTTGTTCACGTGCATTCTCAGCAAAAACAGTGGTTTTAGTACTGACATCGTCTGCATTAATTTTGATTAATTCAAACGCAACTGTTTCTTCACCCGCTACCGCTAATTCTATTACTGCTGCTTTATCGCGTGCAGCTGTTTGTGCTTCTGTTACATTGGTCGCGCGACGTTTGTCCGCTTTACCGAACAGACGAGCATTAAGATCAGTTGTTTTAATAGCCATCTGTTAATTACTCCTCGTTAAGATTTGCCCAGTGGCTATGCATAACGCGTTCTAGTTCTAAACCAACGCGTTGAATAGCCTCTTGAGCGGTTGAAAGGGTCTTTTTACCCCCTTCAAACTCTGCTGCCGTTAAGTCAAATACCGTACTATAGGTATCAGCACAAGTTTCAAATGCACGGCTACGTGGCACAGTGGCCATCATAACTTGATCACGAAGCAAGTAATTCATTTCAGTTAACACTGAAACTTGCTTCTTATTATCGTCTTCAAACATTGTCGGCATTAAACGAATAAATTCTAAACCATGCCAATCTTCAGGGAACATCTCGTAAACAGTCGGTAAATGCTGGAAAAAGTTAACGGTAGATGCCCAGTCAAGACGTTTTGCAGCACAAGGAATGATTAACGCATTAGATGCATACATTGCATTCCATACCAGCGGGTCGATATGAGGACCCGTATCAATCATAATAATGTCGAACTCATCTGCAATTGGATCAATTACTTTTTCTTTGAGTAAACGAACAATATCAAGGTCTTGATTTACAGCAAGATCTTGCCATGCATCGGCATTAAACATTGCATCTTCAGGGAAAGCCGCTATCGTTTTAAGGTTAGGATATTGGGTTGGCATAACCACATTATCTTTTAAGAAATCTTTATCCATTTCAACGCCATCAGGTACGTTATCAAGCATAACGTCAACAGCTGAATAAATCGTTTCTTGTTTTCCCACACTTATAAGAGGGTTTAAAAACAGACGTAATGAACCCTGTGGATCAAGGTCGATAAGACAAATACGATAACGTTTATCTAAATCTAATGCTAAACAAGCAGCGATATGAACCGCTGTCATTGATTTACCCGTACCACCTTTCTGATTCTGAACATTCACAACCCAAGGTTTACGGCCAGCACCTTCTCTCTCATGAAAAGCCGGTTTTTTTGCCGCTTTCATCAGCTTATGGGCTTCTTCTAATGTAATAGAGTAGTGATTAGCATTATTTTTCGTAAATTGATGACCATCAGCCTCCATACGAGAAATTGCATCATCAAGTTTACGTCTTGTTAACCCTGAGCGTGTTTCCATTAAAGCTTTAGACATCGGAGGGAATAACTCCTCACGACGCTCTTCTAAAACAATCTCAATTCGGTCCGCTTGTACTTGTTTTGTTTGCTCAGCAATATTGAGCAAATTTTGGATCGTCTGTTCCCTATTCATTATCACTCTTCGCCATGATGATAGACTGAGCAATATTGTACAGCAAATATAAAACATAACAATAAAAGGCTGAACAATCAGTGTGACATCAATCTAAAGTCAAAAAGCTTTTTTTTTGATAAAAGCAGATATAAGACCATTATTTGAACATTATTTAGCGTTAACAATGTGATTAACTACCCTAAATAATAGATAGATTTAAAGTGTTACGGTGTCACAACTTTACAATGTAAATTGATTTTAGCCGGATATTTACAGAAGCATGAGAAAAATACGCTAAGTTACGGGAGATGTTATTTCAATTTCAGATCATCCTAAAATTGAACAATAAACCATAAGATCTAACGATATGATGAAATCAATCAATTTCATAGCCATTTCATTCAAATAATTAAGAAAGAACAGAAAAAGTCAGATCTCATCACTGAAAAGGTAAAAATGAATGAGCAAAATCTTGATCATCGTTCCGAGAAAATAACGACGATCATGAAAAGATGATCAAGTGTGATTACGGGTGATTTAAAACAGAACTTAAAGGCGATATTAGATCATATTTTTAGGAAAAATGATCAAGGTAAAAAAGGGAAAGCAGCGGTTTACAAGGATAATTACGGAAGCATGATAGAAAGGTGATAAGTTACGGTGAATGTAGGTTCAATAAGGGTTTAGCTGACAATATTCCCCTTTGAACTTGTCTAAAAGAGCAATATTGAATGAAATGGCGAAATAATTGAAATGCAGATTCATTTACTTGATCATTTTTCCCAATATCAAACAGTAAAAAAGCACTTCTTTAGCAACATTCAGAATCAATGTAATGTGAAATAATAACTATGATAGCAATGATAGCTTTGAACCTTACTTGAAAAAGTGAATATTATTTAAACAAAAGGACTCGAACGGCACTTACATGATCATTGTTCCAAGTAAAAAGACCTCAATAAACGAACTTTTCAACGTGGAATGAAGTATCAATCAGTATAGAGAAACTATTCCTGTGGATAACTCTGTGAGTAAGCATTTAATCTATTATGATCATGCTTTCAATTGAATGTTGATCATCGTTTCATACTACAGATGATCATGCTTCCAATGCTATGATGATCATGTTTTCAATCAACTGTTGATCACACTTCCGATAAAACCATGATCATAGTTCCATAACGACACTTTTTTATCTTCTTTTAAAACATAGTGTTACCTTGTAAAATAAATCCAGATCATTAGATCAGTTAATCAAATAGATCAGAATTAATCATAAAGATCAGTATTAAAAATCTTTAAATAAAAAACTTTATTTATTGATCTTTTTCTATTAATCTTTGCGGAAAGATGATGAATCTACGGCTAGTGATAAATGAAACCACCTCGTAATAGTGAAAATACCCCAATTGAAAAAATATTGATCGAAGCCCCTAGATCGCACAAAGATGGTCATTTATTTTTGATCCATTCAAACCTTGTCGATTGGCTTCCTCAATACCAACATTTTAAAGGGGTGACCAAAAGTATTATTGAATTGCTCAATATTATTTCGCTACGTGGTTTATCAAGCAAAGATGGTTATGTATCAACAACTGAACTTGTTGAAGCAACGGAAGGTCAATTAACGCGAGCTGCAATTCAACAACGTTTACGTGCAGCTGTGAGTGTTGGTTTATTTAATCAGCAACCTGTAAGGTTTGAAGAAGGCTTAGCAGGTAAAACCATGCTGCATCACTTCATCAATCCATCTTTGCTGATCTCTCAATTAGGCACTGGTAGTTTACAATCAGACCAATTTAAAGAAAAAGAAAAGCAAAAACGTTCTAAAGCATTAGCACAAAATCATGTTAATCGACGTTTACTGACTGAACACGGTTTAGGTACACCACCAAGTATGCCTGATGAAGCTGATCAAATTGTTGTTTCCCCAACCAGTTGGGCAGGGATCATTGATCAAGCGTTAGCGCCACCGAGAACTAAAAAAAGTTACCAAAAATCAATGGTTGCGATCAGTGGCACTAAAGCGATCATTGAGACAAGATCATCAAAGTCGATCATGACGGTGGATGATCTAATGACATTGTTTGCGTTGTTTACCTTAACGGTTCAATATCACGATCACCATATCGCAGATTACGAAATTCAAGCGCGATCTATGGCAAATAAGACGCCAGTCTATATCACTGATATCTTGGCTTTACGAGGTAAAAAAGACAGTGGTCCAGCACGTGATTCTATTCGAGAAAGTATTGATCGTATTGAATTTACTGATTTTCAATTACACGAACTCACCGGTCGTTGGCTAAGCGAAAATATGCCTGAAGGGTTTAAGAGTGATCGTTTTCGTTTTATTGCTAGAACGATCACTGCTTCAGAAGAAGCGCCTCAAGAAGGGGAAGATGGTGAGATCAGGATCAAGCCTAATTTGTATATTTTGGTGTGGGAACCTTCATTTTTTGATGAACTACTAACTCGCGATTACTTTTTCTTGTTCCCTCCTGAAATTTTACGTCAGCATACGTTAGTGTTTCAGTTGTATACTTTTTTCCGTAGTCGTATGTCTCGTCGTGTTAATGATTCGATGCTTTTAAGTGATTTAAATCAAAAGCTTGCTAGAAATATTGAATGGCGACGTTTTTCTTCTGATCTCATTCGAGAACTGAAAAAATTAGCTGAAGGAAAAGTAACAGAAACGATCTTTGCGGTGAATTTATGGGGATATCATTTAACGATCAGTGCTGAAGAGCCTGATAAACGTTACACAGATTATCGTATTGATATTAAATGTGATGCTGATGAAGTGATCCGATATTCACGTGCTAAAACGACCAATGAAGGTAAGCGTACGATGGCACCAACAATGCCAAACCCGTTACGTAATGAGATCATGCCAAAGCAAGAATTAGAACAATTATCCGCCATTATTGATGGTGAGTTTGAACCGATTCAGCGAAAGGCTCCGCGTCCGAAAGGTCGATTAGGACGTCGTATTAAGTTGCGTAAGCATCTTGTTGAGATTAATGCAGATGAATTAACGATTGTGTTATCTAAATATACCTCACCAGAAGCGCTCCAACGAAGCATAACGGCTTTATCTGCAATGACTGGTCATCCATCATCAGTTATTACTGAAGAGTGCCACGGATACTTAGAGAAGCTAGACTGGTTATATGTTTCTGGTCAAAAAGTCAGTTATGAAACCTTAAGTCGTACCGTTGAGTTATATAACAGTCGACAAGACGAACGTCATTTATCGATTGAACGTTTAATTTCGGGCTTGGCTGTTAGACGAAAAGTCTGTCAACTTGTCCATGAAGGCCATATTAATGAGCAAGTTTTAAAAGCACTTGATGATGTCGCCAAAGGCATTTAAAGCTGCTGCGTTAGAAAGAAAAAGAGCGTTTTGTACGCTCTTTTTTTTTTTTTTCATTTTATTAACGGAACATTTAGTATTTAGTGTATTTTATTAAGTTATTAGTAGTTTTTGTGAATATTTTAACGATGAGAGGAACTCGTTAGTTAAAATATTTTCATTGTGATGGCGCTAAATGATTGGGAACTTCATGGTGTTGAAAAAGCATAAAATAATAAAAACCGTATTATTTATGGCACTCAGTGTACAGTCTCTTACTGTGTATGCGAGTGCAGATGAACGTCCCAAACTTAATCGAGAACGAATTGGACTTGTTCTTAGTGGTGGTGGTGCAAAAGGTGCTGCTCACATCGGCGTACTGGAAGTATTAGAAGAAAATCGCATTCCTGTTGATATTGTAACTGGCACCAGTATGGGCGCTTATGTTGGTGGCATATACGCCATGGGGTTAAGTGCTAAAGAAGTGAAACGTCGTACCTTTGCCGTAGAATGGGAAGAAGGATATCTCGATCGTGCTAGTCGTAACGATCTTACCTTACGCAGAAAACAGCAAAGTGATAGATATCAATTGCATACTGACATTGGTCTCGATCTGAATGGTGAATTTAAATCGCGTTCAGGTGCATTTCAAGGTCAAGGATTTGCTAAAATTCTACGAGATGTCACTGATAACCTCCCAGCTTTAAAATCTTTTGATCAACTCGCAATCCCGTATCGAAGTGTAGCTACCGATATTGCTAAAGTGAAACCTGTTATATTAAGTTCAGGTCATTTAGCGACAGCAATGCAAGCATCAATGACAGTACCTGGGGCGTTAAAGCCGGTTCACTTAAATGGGAAACTACTGGTTGATGGTGGTGTTGTTAACAATATGCCGGTTAATGTGGCGCAAGTTCTAGGCGCAGATGTGATTATCGCGGTAGATTTACGTGATAATTTAATGCCAAGTAAAGATCTTGATAGTGCGTTGAATATTGTTTCGCAGTTAACGACTTATATGACCAATGCGAGTGCTGATCTGCAAAAAAGTCTCATGGACGAAGGTGATGTATATCTCCAGCCTGATGTGTCATTTATGACAGCGGCTGATTTTGACCAAATGAAAAAAGCATATTTAGCGGGAAGGAAAGTAGCAACGGCTTCGCTACCAAAATTACTTCGTTATCAATTATCAGAACACGATTACCAAGCTTATATTAAACAAAAACAAAGTCGTCGAAGCCAATTAACCGTAGCCTCTGCTTATTATATTGATAAGATAAAAATAAAGAATAATACCCGCTTACCTGAAAAAACTTTATTGTCTCAGTTGGATTTAAAAACAGGTCGAGTGATTTCTAATGAAGAATTAGAGCAAGCAGTTAAACGTCTGCAAAGTGAAGATGTTTATGGTCGAATTACTTATCAAATTAAGCAAGAAAACGGCGAGAACGTGCTTGATATGGACATAAATGAAAAATCATGGGGACCGGGGTATTTAAACTTTACCTTGGCGTTCGAAGATGATTTTGTCAATCGCTCAAACTTCTCTTTTGGTGCCCAATACCTATATACCGACCTCACAGATAAAGGGGGAGAGTGGTTAACTGAGTTCTCATTAGGTAGTTGGAAAAATATCAATACTGAATTTTATTTCCCACTAGATTATAACCAGCAGTTTTTTACAGAAATTGGTGCCGGCGCAAGTAATGAGGTGAGGAAATTCAACCGCCCTAGTATTAATTATGTTGAGGAAAATCGTGATGATCGGTTTAATATCGAAACTGAATATCGACACGTTAATGGCTATGCTGCCATTGGTTGGAATTTAAAATCATCAGCAGA
Source organism: Photobacterium angustum (assembly GCF_002954615.1). NCBI lineage: Bacteria > Pseudomonadati > Pseudomonadota > Gammaproteobacteria > Vibrionales > Vibrionaceae > Photobacterium > Photobacterium angustum. Next base: position 273,187 of record NZ_MSCJ01000003.1, read on the forward strand.
AGCTGTTCTTGGATACAGTGTTCAAAAAGGCTCTATAACGATCCTTTCAAAGCGAGATAAAGAGAATTATTTTTTGCATGGCCCTTATGTAAACTTAATTTATGATGACTTAGATAGTTTCTATTTTCCGTCAAAAGGTTTATATGCTAATGCAACCCTTGGTTATAACCAAACAACTAGTGAGTATAAAGATAATGGTGAAGTGAATGGCAATACTATTTCTTATAACTTATCGATAAAAAAACCGTTTACTTATGATCGACATACCTTGGTGTTAAATGCGAAAACGGCAGGATCTGATTCAGATGAAATGTTACCTATTTTTGTTCAGGCGTTAGGTGGCTTATTTAATTTATCTGGTTATCACCGTTACGAGTTAAATGGCCGTTATAGTGCGTTTACAAGTCTTGTCTATCGATATCGTGTCATGGATAATAATTTTGGCGCGTTTAAATTACCTGTTTATGTGGGGGGATCTATAGAGCACGGTGGAGTTTGGGCTAAATCTTCAGAAATGTCCTGGGGCTCGGCAGTGACAGCAGGTAGCATTTATGCGGCTGTTGATTCGATTATAGGCCCTGTTTACTTGAGTTATGGTCAAGCCGAAGATGGCAACAGCTCGTTCTACCTTTCTCTTGGCTCTTCGTGGTAATCAACAAATCAAGGTTAGGTAAATTTACTTAACCTTGATTATTTTAATTATGAATGTCTTATGTATTTACATGGCTATGACAAATGTATCTAAATATATGGCAAAATAATTATCGATATAACCTTTGTCTTATCATACTGAGGATTAATTATTTAGGAAGGATCTTGAATAATAATCATTTTTGTATTGAATATTACTTTTGCGAGCATTTTGCTCGCTTTTTTTTTAACTAAGATTATTTTTAATTACTGGTGATTTTTATCCTATTTTAAAATGTTAAATAGCATTTATTTATTAAATATTTTCTTTCTTTTAAACAAGACAAATAAAAATTAAACCGTTTCTATAATCACAAAGTTAATTTGTATTCAGCAAAGTAATTAAGATGAAATAGAGGCTGCTCATGAAAATTATTCGAGTATTTATATGGCTCGCAATGCTAATAAGTATTGTGAGTTGTAATGGTGGTAGTGAAGATACGGCGGAACCTAGCAGTGATAGCAAAACTGTAGTCGTTGATTTTACACCTGAATTCACCGCATTTCGTATGGCTGTTCCCTCCACAAAAAACGAACAAATAGGAAAAAATGCTTCATCACCAATCTTATTAGTGGGTACTTTACAAGCAACGAATACAGCTACGAATGCTGTCGATGAGTTCGATTGGAAAGCGTATCTACATCTTGATACTTTTAAAGTGGAATCGGAAACAACGGTTGGCCTAACACCGGGTAATTATGATCTTGTGCTTGATATTGAGCATGATGGACAAAAATATCATGGTGAAGCGAACACCGATATCGTCGATGGTAATTCTCCTGTTGCGATGAATTTAACCCCTGTTTTAGGAAAACTTGATACTGACGTCTCTGTTAATCCTGAAATGGCTAAACTCTTTTTTAAAGTCGACCCTAACGAATTAAATTTATTAGGTTTAGGGACCCCCATTGTTGGTATTGGGCTTGATAATAATCAAGAAATGAAGTTTTTAATCAACAAAAATTCAGCACAATCTGATCTTTTTTTTAATATCCAATATGGTAGCTATTTAGTTGATATTAATTTCTATGATGACACTGAAAAAGTGGGTCATTTAGATGTTCCCAATCAAGCATTAAATATTGATCAAAATACGACGGTTGTTAATTATGATGTGGTTCCATTGATGGGAGTCACCGTCATTACATTTAATGAGCAAGGTGATACTACAGATATCACGGTTAAAATTCCTAACTCGATCATTACCCATGTTCAGCAATTATCTGATCTTAATACTGAGCTTAAGCTGTTAGATCCTAACAATATGATAGTGTTTGATGATCAAGTGATATTTACCCAAGATCCAAATACACCTAATAGTTACATCGCAACGCTACCGATGAATTTGAATTTTGCTCAAACACAGACCCATGGTTTGTTTTTAACATTAAAATTTTTCGATACAGCGGATAATCCGACTGTCGCATTTGCAAGCTGTACTTCAGAAAGTTTTCATTTAGAGCACAATGATAAAACCTTAGGTTGTCAGGTAACGTTTAACGATACAACCATTGATGTTGTAACGGCACTTAATGCGCATTTTGTAGTGAATGTTTACGATGTAAACGGTAACCCCGTTAAAGATGCTCAAATCTTTATTGATGATGCAACAACTCCTATTGGTGTAACCGGAGAAGATCCGTTTACCAGTGAAGGTGCGGTTGTGTTTAATACATCAGTAGGTGAGCATGATATTAAGGCTAAAGCGATTGGTTATCTCGCTGAAAAAGTCGTTAATGCCGCACCTTTAAGTATCAATAATGTTGATTTATATTTAATGATCCCTGAATCGCCACCAGCAGATGCTGTTGAGCCAAGAAATTATGATACACGGGTATCTTTAACAGAAAATGTCAATATTCCGCCTAGTACAGAGCAAACAAACCTTGCTAATGACATGATGGTAAGAATACCGCCGGTTAAAATTGACTATGAAAAACGCACAGGTGTGGCACGTGTTCTTTATAATCAGACGGGTTATTTGACTGATGCTGATCCAAGTAAAACCACAGAGCAAGTGGTGATGGATTTTCTTGAAGATAATCGACGATTATTACATTTATCACCTACCGATATTGCCAATGTAGAACAACAAGTTTACGAAACAGCGGCGACAGGTGCGAAGCGTTTTTACCTACAACAAAAGCGTCATGGGCGTGATGTCTTTAATGCTTTGCTACAAGTTAATGTGAATCGTGATGGTCGGATCTTAAGTGTGAATAACACCTTCTCACCACATATTGATCAAGTGATCTTGAGCAAGCAAGCACCTACCATTACGGTTAAGCAAGCGATCATTAATGCTGCTGAAAAAGTAGGGATCAAGGTTCGCCACCAGCCAGCTATTGAAAATGAAGATCTTGGTGCAGACGATCAAGCAACAAAAGTTAATGCAGCCAGTGCTTCAAGAGAGCCTATTGACGCTAAATTAGTGTATGTGCCGGTAAAAAATGATGAACTACGCTTAGCATGGTCGTTTTTACTCTTCACTCACGATCAACGTCACGTTTATCAAATGCTGGTTGATGCCAATAGTGGTGAACTTTTAGCTTACTTTGATCAGGTTGATGAGCACAGCTATGAAGTGTTCCAATATCCGGTTGAATCACCTAATCATGCAACACCTGTTAACGCTCGCCAAATTGAAGTAAACCCTGCAGCAAGTCCCGGTTCACCATGGGCATGGCATGATCTTAATGCCACTATTGGTGATGAGTTTACTATCATGCGTGGTAATAATGTTCACGCTTATAATGATTCAAATAACTCTGGTTCACCGACAGGACCTGAGCCTGATTGTATGGCCGGTATTACCTGTGTCTTCCCGCTTGATTTCACCCTACCACCACAAGACAGTAGTGAAGCCGCAACCGCCAATTTATTCCACTGGAATAACATTATTCACGATATCACTTACCTTTATGGTTTTGATCAAGCATCAGGGAACTTCCAAGTTAACCAATATGGAGCACCTGGCGCTGGCGGTGATGATGTGATGGCTGAAGCGCAAGATGGCGGTGGGATGAATAATGCGAATTTCTGGACCCCTGCTGACGGTACACGCCCTAGAATGCAAATGTACCTATGGTCATATACCACTCCACAGCGTGACGGTGATTTTGATAATGCGATTATTGTCCATGAATATGCTCATGGTATTTCTAATCGTTTAGTCGGTGGTCCTGCAAATGTGAATTGCTTAAGTAATTACCAACGACCATCAGAAGGGATCAGTGATCTTTACGCATTGATGATGACTCAACCTACAGGACTCACAGGGGCCGATCCTCGTGCGATGGGGACCTATGTATTAGGTCAGCCAACCTCGGGTGCAGGTATACGTCCGCAACGTTATAGTACTGATCCTGCCGTCAACAATTACACTTATGAAAGCATTATCTCCGGTATGTCAGTTCCTCATGGTGTCGGCTCTGTATGGGCACAAGCGGCATGGGAAGTGTATTGGGCATTGGTAGATGAACATGGTTTTGATATTAACTTGTATAATTCATTAGGGGGCAGTGGTAACCAACGTGCCATGTTGTATTTCACCGAAGGGTTGAAAAATACCATTTGTTCACCAAGCTTTATTGATACACGTGACGGTATTATCCAAGCTGCTATCGATAATTATTCGGGTGAAGATGTTTGTTTAATTTGGCGTACGTTTGCAGGCTTTGGGCTCGGTGTTGATGCAGTATCACCAAGTAGTAATAGTTTAAATGTTACTAATGGCTTTGGTATTCCAAGCTCATGTGATGAGACTGCTGATGTGTGGGTGGAAGATACCCATTATGATTACTTTGGCCCCGCACCAGATACGGGCAATGAGCCGGATGCCAATATGGTTGGTAAATCTATGTGGCGCAGTAAAGCGATTTGGAACCGTGTCGTTGCAGGTAGTCCTGGCCCACATCAAAACCCAGAGTTTGGTCAGAAAAATGAAATTTACGTTAATGTGAAAAATCGTGGCGCAGCAACGGCCTTTAATACCACCGTTGAAGTTTACTGGGCACATGCATCAACGGGATTAACGTGGCCTACGGGTTGGACATTGCTTGGTACTGATACCATCGGCACTCTACCTGTGGGGGCTGATGTACAAGCAACAGTAACTTGGGAGCCACCAACAACGGGACATTATTGTTTAGTGGCACGATTAATTAACCCACAAGATCCAATGAGCTTCCCTGAAACAGCGAGCATTAACTATAATACTCGTCAGAACAATAATATTGCATGGCGAAATATGAATGTGGTTGATTTATTGATTAATCAGCAGCAAAAAATATCGTTTATTGCTAGAGGGATCGATACGAGTAATCAACAGATTGTTTTACAAATAGGTCATGATGAACAGCAACGCTTCCTCAATGATGGTGGTAGATTAGCGATTAATCTGCTTGAGTTTACAGGAGTAGATGAATGGCAAGAGATCACGCAATTGCCATTTATTATTCGTAATTTACAAACCCCAACAGGTAATGCCAATGAAGCGAATGTGCAATTACGCTTTAGCGCAGATCCTATGCCTATCACAGACAAAGAAAGTGCACTTTACCATCTTGATGTGATGCAGTTAGGTACAACTGCGACGGGGAGTAATCAAGAAATTGGTGGTGTATCGTATGAAATTATTACGCGTACTCACTTAACCGATACGGATAAAGATCAGAAACCTGACATCCAAGATGATGATGATGATGATGATCAAGTCCCTGATGAGTTAGATGCTTATCCACTTGATCAATCACGTCATTAATTGTTAATAAGTGACACACTTAAGCCTCGCTATTTAGCGAGGCTTTCTTTTTTCGGTTAAACCGTGTGTTTACTCTTAGCATCTAAAGTGACTATGAGGTTATCTAAATACCTGTATCAAAACATGTCTAATGGTGGGGAGATGGTAATTAACTGTAACAGTGAATAAATAGCGAAAGGGGAGTGCTTGCTGCGTCAATCGTATATTAATACCATCGCGTAAATTCAAGTTACGGACAACGTGTGATGGCATTTTTTAAATTAAAAATTACCCATGGACTTTCTCATTACCCCGATATTATTACCACAACGCGGGATCCACAGCGCGCTCTACAATTTTTAAAGTACGATGTATCACCGTATTCGCGTGGTTTTACTAAAATCGTGATCGTTGATAACAAGCAATATGTGAAAAATTTAGCGAATAATGCCACTGCTGAATTTCAATCTGATTATATCCACGATGGTGAATGCAGTGTATTTACTCTACTGAGTAGTAAAATTCTATTTGCTCGTTGGAATCGTAAGTAATTTAATATCAGTAATACGGATGCGAGCAGTACAATATAGACAATTATATTTTCGGAGGCATCGCCTCATCACCTAAGCGCTGACGATATTGATCGGGTGTGCTGCCTGACTGCTTTTTAAACGCAGTAATAAAGGGAGATGCCTGATGATAGCCAAGTGTTAATGCTATTTCTTTCACGGATAACCCACTACGAAGCAAATGTAGAGAATAGATAAACTTTCGTCGTTGTCTCCACTCGGTAAAGTTCATCCCGAGTTTATCTTTGAAGTGGCGGGCAAGGGTACGCTCTGTCGTATGAAGCATTTTTGCCCATTCAGCTAAACTGCGATTATTGGTTGGATTTTTTTCAAGTTCAATCAATATTGTTTGTAAGAGCTTATCATCACTTGTTGGTAAATATTGATGGTGTTCTTTACTCATTAATACTTGATCAAACAGCACTTTCACTAAGCGTTTATCTTGTGGGGTTTCAGGGCTAACAATTCGACGTTCTCGTAAATCACTCACCATAGCTTGCATTAAGGGGCTGACTTCCAATAAACAGGCATAATTCGGCAACGCATTAGCTAGTGGCTTGGTAATGTTCATTGAACAATAATTTAAACTACGACGAATATAACTTTGATGCTCCATTGCTGGTGGTACCCATAATGCAAACTGGGGAGGGGCAAGAAAGTGTTTACTCTCAGCCTTTAATTCAATGATCCCTCCACTGATCAGTTGCAATTGCCCCCACGGATGAGCATGTTTCATCGTTCCTGTATTAGGCAGAAAAATCGTATGACCAAAAAAGATATCACCGGGTGGATTATTATCATCAAATAAAGGTTGGTATACGTTTTTCATTGAACTTTAGCTGTCATATGATGTGATAAGAATAGTATACGCAGGTTTTAGGTTATTGATCTACTTTGATAACTTATGGGTACCAGTCGATACCGCAAGTTTGTAATGCTTTAAGGTAATCTGGGTTTAAAGGGTAGCGGCCTACTGTTGATCCATGCAATGGGGTTTGAAAAATTCGATATTCTAAAAATTTCCCCGTTAGCATTTGGTTAAATAACGATTTCGCAGCATCACCTGTTGCAACGGTATAAGGCGATCTTGAAGCCAACGCTTTTGCCGTTACTGTGCTAAAGCTGAGTTGTAATTGATCTCGTTGGTGCATTTTGCTATGACTCAAATAATGATCATATCCGGTCAGAATATGCGGTGATATATCCATCTGTTGTTTGAGGTAATAGGGCATATCACGTTGTTTGATTAGCCAACGATAATGACTATCTACCTGTAATTGGATATCGCCAACGGGTAAGGGGTTTTGATCTGGGCTGTGCATGCCGACTCTTATCTCATCATGAACCATATCAACAATCGGATAATAGCTGCTATCCGTTTGCATTGGAGAGATGGCGCGTACACGACAAACAGGCTCACCTGAGAGTTCATCAATAACAGTGATGGCTTGCCATTGAGCAGGATAGAGCGCAACACAGCCCGAACAAAAGAAGATAACAGCAATAAGTATTATATAGAATGGCATATAACATCCTTGTGCATCTCAATAACGCTTAAAAAGCGTGATAACTGACTTTAGTATATGCAAGCTTTACACATTGTGTTTAATCCCTTGCGAGAAGAGAAGATATGTAAAGCGCGGTATTGCTTGAAAAATAAACGTCGGAATGGATAATAAATGGCGATATTGTTACCTTTATTAACACTCTGATTATTTGTTAATCGAGTGGCGTTTTTTCTTAAAATTAGGCTTTACAGATTTTAAATCTATCGGTAATATTCGCCGCACTTACGGAGAGATGGCTGAGTGGTTGAAAGCACCGGTCTTGAAAACCGGCATACGTTTATAGCGTATCTAGGGTTCAAATCCCTATCTCTCCGCCATATTCTAGAGATTCGATTTATCGGGTTTCGTTAAAGAATTGGAGCGGTAGTTCAGTTGGTTAGAATACCGGCCTGTCACGCCGGGGGTCGCGGGTTCGAGTCCCGTCCGCTCCGCCAACATTTTGATTTAACGCTTGCGTTAAATAGACGAAATTTTAGTGCCGACTTAGCTCAGTAGGTAGAGCAACTGACTTGTAATCAGTAGGTCACCAGTTCGACTCCGGTAGTCGGCACCATTAAATTTCGGTGGGGTTCCCGAGTGGCCAAAGGGAGCAGATTGTAAATCTGCCGGCACTGCCTTCGAAGGTTCGAATCCTTCCCCCACCACCATTACAATTCCTCCTTAGTTCAGTCGGTAGAACGGCGGACTGTTAATCCGTATGTCGCTGGTTCAAGTCCAGCAGGAGGAGCCAAATAAAAAAGCCCGCAAGTGATTGCGGGCTTTTTTACGTCTAAAATTTGAAAAATCGTTGCTTAGTTATCGACACCTTTCCTCCTGATCTACCTTACCATTTTCCCTTAGTTCACTTAGTGATTATTGCTTGTGGGAGTTAATCGTTATTTTTGTTATTTGCTATGATTTTTTTGAGGCTAGGTGTTGGCGTTAGATGATCTATTTTTAGATTTAATTGTATTATTTATTGAAGATTTAGTGATCATAACCATCTAATAACTATCAGGTTTGCAAAAAATAATATCAAAATGCGCGTTTGTTAATCGAGTGAACGTTTTTTCTTAAAATTAGGCTTTACAGGTTTTAAATCTATCGGTAATATTCGCCGCACTTACGGAGAGATGGCTGAGTGGTTGAAAGCACCGGTCTTGAAAACCGGCATACGTTTATAGCGTATCTAGGGTTCAAATCCCTATCTCTCCGCCATATTCTAGAGATTCGATTTATCGGGTTTCGTTAAAGAATTGGAGCGGTAGTTCAGTTGGTTAGAATACCGGCCTGTCACGCCGGGGGTCGCGGGTTCGAGTCCCGTCCGCTCCGCCAACATTTTGATTTAACGCTTGCGTTAAATAGACGAAATTTTAGTGCCGACTTAGCTCAGTAGGTAGAGCAACTGACTTGTAATCAGTAGGTCACCAGTTCGACTCCGGTAGTCGGCACCATTAAATTTCGGTGGGGTTCCCGAGTGGCCAAAGGGAGCAGATTGTAAATCTGCCGGCACTGCCTTCGAAGGTTCGAATCCTTCCCCCACCACCATTACAATTCCTCCTTAGTTCAGTCGGTAGAACGGCGGACTGTTAATCCGTATGTCGCTGGTTCAAGTCCAGCAGGAGGAGCCAAATAAAAAAGCCCGCAAGTAATTGCGGGCTTTTTTACATTTGAAATCTAGGCTTTTGTTAACAACTCATTGGATGATAAAGGTCTATTAACTATTCTTAACTCACTGACATAACCATACAAAGGGTTATGTAATTTACTGTTAGAACATGATGATCCCACAATCCAAGCGGTATCTTCTTTGATTGAAAGGCCGTGACTTTTCTCCGTTGGGTTACGCATTACTTTGTATCCATCAATGTACATAGTGGTATGTTCGCCATCATTTATAATTGCGATATGGTACCACCTCATCAAATCGAGACTCCAAGACCACGCCGTGGTGGTATCTTGCTGTTGATTGTCCATGGTTTCCCATTGAACCTCATGAAGAGAAGATATCGCCATGACAACGGCAGGATCTTCGCCAGCATCTTTAACAAAATCATTGAGGCTGGCTTGCTGACATAAAATTCCCCCCCAACGTGATAAATCACTTTCCCAATCATCCGGTAACTGCAGGAAGGTTTCAATGGTATAACCTTGATCCCAGTTATTAGTACTGATTGCTGTTCCCAGCGTTGATAAGTATGCGCCAGTATCTTCCGCTTTATTACCCTTTAGTAGAACAGAGCCTGCTGTGTGACCGTTTTCTGGTGCAGATTCTGAGTATTCAAAATAATCTTTCAGTGCTCCAGTGTTGGCTTCTCTTGGCATCATTTTGAAATGGCTACCGTTTCCTGAAAGATCCTGAAAAATAGATGTGACACTGCCTTCGTCATCGACTTTCATCATGTTTTGTTGATCGAACTTCCAGTAACCCACTGTGCCGTCAATAAGGGCTGGCATAGGTGATAATTCCCCTTGATTTAAGTTACTAAAACGCTCTTCAAAATTCATGTCGAACTCAAAGTGGTTGGTCTCATTGGTTAACTCAGGTATATCAAACGGTGTTCGTTCATCGTCTGGAATCGCTTGAACCCAAGGGGAGAATGAGCGAATGACCAGTTGATTATTACTGTAATCAAAACCGACAGTACGGAGCATGCCATTGCCTCCCCAAAAGTCTGCTTGGTAATCGACAACCATCATTAGTACATCACGACCATAAGCATTTTTGGCGACCATATTAGCTGCACCATGATGGTGGCCATTCATGGTTAGGAAGATCTGGTCATTCTTATGAATAAAATCGATCCAGAACTCAAAGCCTTTTGAGGTGATTAATGGGCTCTTTCCATCACTATCAATATTCAAAAGTTGGTGGGTTGATAAAATAGCTGGGGTGTTAGGGTATTGATCAAGTAAGTTTTGGGCCCAATCAAACGTCGCTTCTGAAGGGTTCCAATCGATCGCAAAAACTAAAAACTCGGTGTTATTGTGCGGCTCTTTGAAAAGATGACAACTATTGAAGCCACAGTCACTGACTGCGATGCATGTATTGACTTCAAAGATCTTATTCTCTGGGAAGTGATTTAAAAATGGTTCGTTGCTTTGGCGGTCAATATCAAAATGATCACCGTTTTCAAGATCGTGATTACCACATAAGAGAGAATAAGGCGTATTGTCTGATGCGCCTAAAATATCCATTGCCTGACAGGCCACATCCCACTCTGCTGGTTGATCGTAATGCTCGACTAAATCACCAAGGTGAATAGTGAATGGAATATTCTCTTCTTTCCAATTATCTGCGATCCATTGAGTTTGAGAATAATAACGTTCAGGACTATTTTCAGAATATTTTTGAGTGTCTGGTAAAACAGCTAATTTCCAGTTTTGATGAGATTTCTTTTTATCATTGCCTGAGCTATTGTTTGATTTACATCCTGTTAAATATGTTGCAACCATAGTTGCGGCAACACCTTTTAGGAATATTCTTCTGCTGATCATGCTTTTTAGTGCTATCTGTAATTTATAAAGGCACAATACTGGCAGGGTTATGTTGCATTTTTATTTACAAAATCTAACTGAAATTAAACTTATCAATATAAATATAGCGCTCTTTAATCTAAGGGTATTGCACTTTTTTAAAGCACATTAAGGTATTAAGTGATGGATCATGTGCCTGTAACAAATACTGTTTGCTGTCTTTTAAGCCCTTTTTTTCTAGCGCAGATATCCAATAATCAATGCCTTGGAAGTTTCTCAACTCGGCTTGATTTTCTTGCCAACTAATATGTAATCCAGCATTAAAAACGGTATGGACTAAAGAGCAAAATGTACGTTGTTGATCGGTACCTGCATCGTGATCTCGTAAGATAAAATACCCTTCAGGTTTTAATACGCGATAAATCGAATCAATATAGGCATCGAGCTTTTCGGGCGGACAGTGATGTAGCCCTATATAACAGGTGATCAAATCTAAGCTATTATCTTCAATGATATTATCAGGGATAGGCTCATAATCATTCAGCGCAAAAAACTCACCAACTAATTTTATACTACCGCGTTCGACAATCTCTGCAGGTGAGTTATCTGGGGCACTTTCATTAGAAATAAAAACTTTTCCTGATAGCTTCAACGCCTTTTTTAACCCATTAACATAGCGTCCTGTAGAGCCAATTTCTAAATAGCCATTAAGATGCCTGTCTGTTGGTAGAATGGTTTGGGTTTGCTCTGCCATTTCTTTTTTTTGCTTTGCTAGCGCAGGAAGCGCAAATCGAATATCTGCAAGCGCTGGTTTGATATCTGGTAGTGAATACTGGATCTCATGATAGATAGCTTCATCAGAATTTATGTACTGACAAGCGTCCATTATGAGCTGGTGGAATAAATGCTCGGGGTAGAGGTGATAAATATTTTGTAAAAATAGATAGAAGGCATCCCGTTGTTGAACGGTATTATAGATTTGTCGAAATTCGGAGCCATTTATTTCTTCTGGGCTAAATAACGTCGGATCATTGTTTTGGCGATAATATTTATCCCATAAGCAGTGACGAAAACGATAATCAGAATCCCATTTCGCTTTGAGTTCAAACAACTTTGTGGCATTAGGGTAGGCGCGATGGAATTGATCAAAACGCGCATGGGGTTGATACGGTAAGTAATAACAGCCACCCGCATTTATCGCTGCTTCAATTAATTCTCTTGTCCAAATCGCCACTTTTTCTTGTTCTGCCTTGCTTGCTCCTTGTTTGTAATAGAGTACAAACGCAAACACTTCTTCTCTTGCCCACGCGAGAATAGAGCCTGGATCTGGATGAGAGTGACGAATAGAAATATTCACAGTATTAACCGCATAACGGGTCAGTATTTCTGTCATTTTTGGTGTGAATTGTTCAATGTTCCCAACAGGAATAAAATACTCCTGTAGTACGTAAGTGGTTTCCGTCCGTGAGATCGGCTCGAGTTCTGCCACATCATAATTGGCTTCATCATTACGTGTTGTGATCTTTTTTCGCCAATAAAGGGCTGGCTCGTAAATATACTCTCGTAGCCAGTTACCAAAAGGAGCTTCAGTGATGGTCCAGAGCATATATTTTTCAGCTAAATAAAGTTTACGTGATTGCCTTGGGGCAACATTTACCGCTTGACCTGTACTGAACCAAGTAATGACTTGTACCCGATTAAACTCTGGTGGCAGCATATCAGCATTATGGAAAACAGCATCTGGGTCGCCTTTGATATTCTCGGCAAAAAAAGCGGGGTATTCCGTTAACGGTATTTTCTTATGTAAACGTTTTATACGACTGTCGTTCGTGAGTGATAACTCTGCTTCAACAATGATTCCCAATGCGCCATAACCACCAATGGCGCCATAAAATAGTTCGCTATGTTGCGTGGGAGAAGCAATGACAGCGGTACCGTCATCTAATAATAATTTAATTTCATTAACAGAAAGAATCAGCGGACCAAGGCTAACATAACGTCCGTGACAATTAACACTCAATGAGCCACCTATGGTGAAATTGGCATAGGTTTGCATGATTTTTACCGCGAGGCCGTAGTCTTTAATCTTGGCTTGAATATCACGCCAACGAGCCCCCGTTTGCACACGAATAGTTTGTTTGTTTATATCTAGTTCAAGGATACGGTTGAGGCCACGCATATCAATATGTAACGTATCTGGATGTGCGGTTTGTCCGCCCATGCTATAGCGTCCACCACCAATTGAAACAGGCTTGGATGTCGATTGGAGCATTGTTTGTAATTGCTCAATCGTGCCAGGAATATAGACATCATCAACACTAACGGAATAGAGCCGAGATACTTCTTTTATAATATTGGTATTGGTCGTTTGTGATGATGTGCTTGTTGGTAACACATAGCGAAGTCTTAATAATAAAGGTAAGCCATATTGCTGGCTTAATGCTTCAGAGCCAGATTGTGATACTTGGTAAAAGCCATAGCGCTGATAAAAACGGATGGCACTTTTATTACAAAAGGTGACGTCTAATTCAATGCATCGATAACCTTGCTGATTTAATTGATGGCAAAGATCATCGAGCAATGATGTGCCAAGGCCTTGTCCTCGAGCATTTGAAAATATAGCAACATTGTTAATGTAAAAAGCATCTTTAGAGGGTAGAGGGACATAGTTAGCTAATGCTTTTCTGACCGTCGTTAATATACGCCATTTTAAATGAAGCGGGGAGGCAAAAAGCAGTTGTATCGCGCCTGTTAACTCTTGTTGTTGTAATTGCTGACGAGAGTATCCGAGGACCGCGCCTTGGGTAATATCATTATGATTATAAAGCCACCCAAACCGATAACTAAATAGCCCTTGAGGTTGTACAACAAGTTTATGCAATACGCTCAGTGCTGTTTGTTTATCAATAAAGATGAAATTCATTAATTCATGCGAACTATCATAGATACAATTAACTATTGTTTCTATATCAGCTTGTTGTGCATGTTTTAGTGTTGTCTGCGTTTTTTGTGGCGGATTCATAGAATTATTATTCCTGTATAAGCTAAATCAATCCACTTGGCACTATAAATAAAGATAGTGTGAGCTTAACTATTTCGCTGTATGTTTTTCTTTATTAACATCATAGAATATGTTTCTCTCGTCTCTTAACGGATGAACCAGTTAACACAAAATGGTATTATTAACGGCTGTTTTGCCTGTGACACTTGGATAACTAATGAATTTTGACCGTATTGTGTGTTTCGATCTCGAAATGTGTTGTTGGAATGATGGCCGCACATCTAGAACCGGTGAAATCATCGAAATTGGTGTGGCAGAGCTTGATCTCAACACCGGAAAAATTGTTCGTCGGGCACAACATTATGTGCGTCCTGCAAAAGATGAAATCTCTCCGTTCTGTACAGAGTTAACAGGAATTAAGCCTGAGGTTGTTGAAAAAAATGGTAAGCCGCTTTCTGTGATTTTAAAATCGATCGAACAAAAGTTTGGTGGTCGACATAAGATCTATGCAGCGTGGGGACATGACGATCGTATTTTGAAAAAGGAATGTTTAGCTAAAGAGCTAAAAGTCCCTTTTCGTGAATATTTAAATCTTGCCACTTTATTTAAATTACAGCGTCATGTGACTAATAAACGATTAGGTCAACGTGCCGCAATGGAAATTGCTGGTGTTGAATGGGAAGGGCGTCAGCATTCGGGTTATGTCGATGCGTATAACCTTGCGCGTTTAGCGGCAACCATGTTCTGCGAAAAAGACACAGATTCAACACAGGAATAGTGTTACTTCCAATCGATTTGTTTAGTAAAGCCGACTGATAGAGTCGGCTTTTTTATGTGTATGATGTAATTCGTGCGATGAAAATGCTGTTGTTTATATTTTGTGATTCGGTGCCAATGCTTGAGGAGATATTTGGATAACTAAAATATTAATATTAGTTTGTACCAAGGGATTAAGTGTTTAAACAGCAAAATATAATGCGTTATGTATACTGACAAAAGCCGCTCATTAAAAGGTAACTTTTATGTCACAGAATACGTTTATTTTGCATTCCGCTTATCCTCCATCAGGTGATCAACCTGAAGCTTTAGCTCGATTAATCGGTAATATTCAGGATGGTGTTACACACCAAACACTGCAAGGGGTTACCGGATCTGGGAAAACTTTCACGATGGCAAATATGATCCATCGCCTTCAGCGTCCTACCTTAATATTGGCTCATAACAAGACGCTTGCCGCACAACTTTATAGTGAAATGAAACGTTTCTTTCCTGAAAATGCTGTCGAATATTTTGTCTCTTATTACGATTACTACCAACCTGAAGTGTATATTCCTGGTAGCGATCGCTTTATTCGTAAAGATTCTGCGGTGAATCAACAATTGGAACGATTACGTTTATCGACCACCAAATCGTTGATTGAGCGTAAAGACGTGATTGTAGTGGCATCGGTATCTGCTATTTATGGCTTAGGCGATCCAGCCCAATATCGCGCAGTACAAATTCCCTTATCGGTGGGCATGACCATCGATAGAGAAGACTTTATTCAACGTCTTGTCGCGCTGCAATATAGCCGTTGTGAGCGAACGATTGAACGAGCAACTTTCCGTGTACACGGTGAAATATTTGATATCTATCCAGCAGATTCAGAATCAAAAGCAATACGTGTAGTGATGTTTGATGACACCATTGAGCAACTTCAATGGCTTGACCCTATTACAGGGAAAGTGTTGGGCGACATTGACCATTATTTTGTCTCTCCAAAAACCTTGTATGCCGCTTCAAAAGACAAGTTAATGAAAGCCAGCATTGAAATTCAAAAAGAATTAGAAATGCGTGTCGCTGAATTAAATAATGAAAATCGTATTGTGGAAGCGGCAAGGCTGTATGAGCGCACGACACATGATATAGAAATGATGCAGCAACTTGGATATTGTTCAGGATTAGAAAACTACTCATGTTATTTAAACGACCGCGATCCTACTTTGCCACCGACGACCTTATTAGATTATTTACCTGAAGATGGCTTACTGTTTATTGATGAATCCCATGTGATGATCCCGCAGATTTCTGCAATGTATCGCAGTGATGTGAGTCGTAAAGAGACATTAATTGATTATGGCTTTCGGTTGCCATCAGCGAAGAACAATCGACCTTTAATGTTTAAAGAATTTGAGCAAATAAAACCACAAACCGTATTTGTATCAGCTACCCCCGGTGAGTACGAACTCAAAAAATCACAACAGCATGTTATTGAACAAATCATTCGCCCGACAGGCTTGCTTGATCCTATTGTTGAAGTGCGTCCTTTAGCGACTCAAACAGACGATCTATTAAAAGAAATATCAGAGCGTACGCAAAAAGATGAACGAGTATTGGTGACGACATTAACGAAAAAAAGTGCAGAGGCATTGTATGAGTTAATGGTAGAGCAAGGCATAAAGGTTAGTTATATTCACTCAGAAGTAAAAACCGAGCAACGGGTTGAAATTATAGATGATTTACGTGCAGGTAAGTTTGATGTGCTTATCGGGATAAACCTGTTGCGAGAAGGTTTAGATATTCCTGAAGCCTCATTGGTTGCGGTATTAAATGCCGATCATGCGGGATTCTTGCGTTCAACACAGGCGCTGATTCAGATCATTGGTCGTGCTGCTCGTAATGCAAACGGTAAAGCGATTTTATATGCTGATAAAATGACGCCAGCAATGCAGCAAGCGATGAAGGAATCACAACAACGCCGAGAGCGACAGGTGGAATATAATAAAGCACATAATATTACGCCAGCCTCTTCTCAACGTAAAAAAGCAGGAATAGATAATAATGAGCCTGCACAACATAGTGTTGAGTTCTGCTCTAATCTATCTGAGTTATGCCAGCAAATTACGGCAACAGAAAAAGAACTACTGGTGGCTTGTGATACGAATGATGAAATACAAGTTGGTATTTTTAGAGAAAAGCTCAATGAGTTATATCGTCAGTTCATATTTATGTAAAAAAGGATATTAATTGATAGGAACTTAAGGCCGTAATTATTCGGCCTTAATAGTAAAAACGAACTAGATAATCATGATGTTAATGATATTTATAATATGAGTATGCTTTATTAGTCATTAATATCTTACTTCTAGATATACAGTTTAATTTTCTCAAACTTTAATCCATTCTTTCAATAGTGCTGTTTACATATATGAAACAAAAAAGCACTACAACCCTAACATCCGCCTTTTAAAAAATGAAAAATAAAACAATAAAATAACAATGGAACGGTGTTTCATTTGTAAGGGGATGTTTCAAATAGCGTTTTTTTGTGTTCTCTTGTTATGTATTTAATTGATAAATAAGATATTTATTGAAGTTTTGTCGGAGGGGGAGTCGTGATTAAGATCACGTTAAAAATTTATTATACTTCATAATAATTTCTTGTTGTAAGAACTTTAATGAAAATAAGCATATTTAGATATATAAATAATGAATATAAACTTTATTATCAGAGCATTTTGTTTAAATGTAGCATTAATCATGCTTGTCATTTTTTACAACTATATAAATATAAACACATTAGAATATAGAATTACTAATAATTATGAGAAGATTATATCTATAACACGGTATTTTCATCATCGTTTTTTGAATGCAGAATATAAAATGTATGAATCAGGTGTTTATAAATTTAATGATAATGATAAAAATCAAGGTGGCGTGATTATATCAAAAGATGGCTTATATCCTGAATTATTAGAAGATTTGAATAATAATTACAAAGATATTTTAGGATTTTTACCTAAAAGTTATTTTAAATCTTTAACCTTTATTATGCCAAATGCTCATTATGTTTTACCGTTGAAAGATAAAAAATATATTATTGATAATGATTATATTAACGATGTAATTAAAAGAAAAAAATTGAATTATAAATTTAACTTTTTCAGAGATGATGACGTAAAGGTATCAAGTAAAGATAAAAATAAAAATAGGCAAGAAATAATATTACCTATTTATATTAAAGGCGTTATTGAAGCTATATTTATTGTTGATGTTGATATTAGTTGTATAACTAAGTATATCAATAACTATAATGATGAGATGTATACACAATATGAAGTTGAAAATAAAGATGGATTATTAACTCAAAAAATAGAGGTACCTTATGCAAAAAATGATAAAGAATATATTTATATAGGATTGAATTTATTTGATGTAATGTTATTAATATTTAAACTATATTTAATCATTGAGTGTATGTACCAAATACTATGTCGCATGTTTACATTTTTTTATAAAAGAATAATGTATGACTCAATGACTCATTGTTTAAGGCGAAATATTTTTGATATGAAGTATAAAACATTGAGTTCTCGCTCTGTAATTATATTTGATATTGACCATTTTAAATTAATTAACGATAACTTCGGTCATGCTATTGGCGATCATGTTATTGGTGAGATTGGCAAAATGTTACAGCAGCAAGCAAGAAAACATCACCTCTATTTTCGCTGGGGGGGAGAAGAGTTTTTAATATTATTACCAAAAACAAACAAGAAAGCATTACTGGACTATGCAGAGATACTTCGTCATGAGGTAGAGTCTATGACATTATTAGATGGAAATAATGTGACGATTTCATTAGGTACTAGTGAGCAAAAGCCAAAAGAACATATATATCAGACGATTTACCGTGCAGATATGGCTCTTTATCAAGCAAAGGAATTGGGTCGAAATAAGAGTCATTATTTATGATTTTAAGACGAGTGATTATTTTTCTACTTCTTAATATAGTCTTTTTTACATTAACGTATAGTTTATATTATAGCTATAATAAGATTAAACAGAAAGAAGTCGAAGAGTATATAAGAGTTCAACTTTATCATGTTTTTGATAATCTTGAAGTAGTCTCTTCTTTCTATGCTAATGCAAAAACGGTAACAATAGAAGGAGGTCTACACCATATAAATCATGTTGGTGTTTATACGCCTGAAAAAAATGAAATTAAATCTTTATCTCAAGGTGTTAATGCATTATCAAAAAATTTAAAAGAATTAATTGGTGATGAACTTTGGAGTTTAGGTATTATTGATAATAATAATGAGAAAATAAACACGATATACTTTTCTCCAATGAGAGTTAGCCATATACAGATATTTTTAAATAGTGATTATGACTTTTTTAATCATGTTTTAAAAAATGAAAAACTACCTACTACATATGAAGAATCATTAGAGTATGGTCTTATAATGCAAACTGAAGCATATAAGGAAAGCTTTAATCACCAGTGTGTAAGAAGCATATATTATCCTATTTATATTAGTAGGAAACTAAAAGCATTATTACTATTGGATGTTAAGTCTACATTATATCAAACTTGGATAGAGAAGTTTAACAACACACAATTTACATTGTTTTCATCTGAAGAGAATTTAAATAGCAAGTTTTTGAATAAATTAGAATTACCTTATACAAAAAATGACTCTTTATCTATCTATCTTAATAAAGAGTTGTTATTAAAATACAGTTTTGTATTCTCTTTTGTGTTGGCTTTTTTAGTTAGTTATGTTTCTAATATTTTGAATTACGTTATAAATTTATACCAGAAAGACAATATGACTCAGTGTGTTAGAAGAGATATTGTTGAGCCAAAGCTAAGGAATAAAAGATTAAATAATCAAGCCGTTTTAATGGTAGATATCGATAAATTTAAAAGTATTAATGATAATTATGGTCATGATTACGGTGATCAAGTTATTACTACCGTGGCTTCAATTTTGAAAGATAATACGAGAAAAGGAGATAAGTGTATTCGGTGGGGGGGAGAAGAATTTATGCTCATACTGAATATTAAAGATATCGATGTAGTGAAAAATAAAGCAGAGCAGTTACGTATAGCGATTGAGTCTCAAAATTGCCTTGATATTAAATTTACGGTATCGATTGGTGTCGCTATGGCTGAAAATAATTGTTTTTCGCAAGTATTAGAAAGAGCGGATATGGCGCTATATCATGCAAAAAATAATGGACGAAATCAGGTCGCATATTTATGAATATTAAATATATGAAGTCTTTCGCTTTAGTTATATGCTCTGTGCTATTTTTGTTTACTTTTTTAACAAGTTCTACCTTGTTGTATGAAAAATTTATTTATAAAAAAGTTCGTACGGAACATTTGTTGCAGCGTAAGATGTTTAACTTGGTATTAAATAGCAAACAGGAATTAATTGTTAATTTTTCGAAGATGACAATCCCGAGTGTGTCGGATCAACGCGCATTAAAACGTTATGTATCTGATAACAAAGATGTCAGCAGTGTATCTGTCATCTATAATGATCACTATGTATATAGTACCTTCGGTAATCGTTTGTATTCGATGAAAAAAACAGCGAAAGCTGGCTTGAATATTAAAATGCAAAGTTCACTAACCCATAGACCTACGCTGTCTTATGTTGTGCAAGTCAACCCTGAAACCTATTTAAAGGTGTACTTTAAGCCGTTTCGTTTCAACGTGGTTGATAATATTGGTTATGGTTATATCACGCTCTTTGATGTGGTTGAAATTGGCGACAATAATAAATTATTAAGAAATAGTCTTTTAAGTAACCGTAAAGAACATCAGTTTACTTTAGATGACGTAGAGTTCTTCGTAGAGATTAATCCGACTTTAGCCGTTAAAGAGTTTGTTGCGTCACGTTATGTTTATCTTTTGTTACTTTTCATTTTCTGTATAACGTGTACTTTTCTATTATCAGAATATCTTAAGAAGATATGGGTCGCTTACTGTATTCGTAGAAATACGATTCAACCTTACTTGCAGCCGATTGTGGATAAGCATGAAAATATTATTGGTGCTGAAGTATTGGCACGTTGGATCACTAAAAAAGGAGAGGTCATTGCACCCAGTTTATTTATTCCTTATATCGAAAAAAAGCAATTAACACCATTATTAACACAGTCTCTAATGAAGCAGATTTATCAAAGTTCGCTGATGCAACAAAGCCAAGAATTAAAGTTAAGTTTTAATTTCACAGAGTACTGTTTATTTGATAAAAATGTTTATAAGGCAAGTTTACTGATAGCACCACATTGTAAGTTAATCTTGGAGTTTACCGAATCAGCTCCATTTTCTCATTCCAATGTTAAAGAGCGTATGGAGCAGTTTCATAAAAATGGTATATTTTTCGCACTTGATGACTATGGTACAGGCTACTCTGCACCGCACTATTTAACTGAATATGATTTTGATTATTTAAAAATAGATCGTTGTTTTATCGAACAGATTGAGCATAACCTAAAATCAATTCATGTCGTTGAGTCTTTAGTTTTACTTGCTAAGAAATTGCAACTCACAGTCATTTCAGAAGGGGTTGAGACGCTTATACAAAAGCAGATGCTAGAGCAATGGGGAATCAAGCAATACCAAGGTTTTTACTTTTATAAACCAATGTCATTGAAAAGCTTCATGGATATATTTAGACCTTATTGATTCGCAATTAACCAGTTTTATCGAACGATTAATTCTCCTTGTGCAGATACAAGCAGATTTTATTTCTGATTTGTAGGTAAGTGCCCGCTATTCGTTTTAACCTGTATTTTCAAAACGCTCTTTGCGAACTTACTGTTCTTAAAAGTAGGTATAGATAATAATGAGCCCACACAACATAGTGTTGAGTTCTGCTCTAGTCTATCTGAGTTATGCCAGCAAATTACGGCAACAGAAAAAGAACTACTGGTGGCTTGTGACACGAATGATGAAATACAAGTTGGTATTTTTAGAGAAAAGCTCAATGAATTATATCGTCAGTTCATATTTATGTAAAAAAGGATATTAATTAACATGGAATTAAGGTCGTTATTATTCGACCTTAATTATTAACAATTAATCTACTTATATTCATCTGTCATGTACTTATTGAGTAATATTAGTATTGTATGCATTTTAATAAAAAGTAATAAACAATGCTGAATGTATTACTATATTTTTTTATGACAAAGATAAGTGAATTTTATCGTGATTGTATATGGTTGATATATATAGGCTTTATTTGTAATTTTGAGCTTTTTGTATTTTTGAATTGTGATTGTAATCACATTAAGTGCTGATATAATCCGCCCGCAATTTTTAATAGATAAAAATAGTCATCATTTGATGAATATCCCTCCAAGTATATTGGCTTTTTTACAACGTAGCGTGCGAATAACAGCGATGTGTATTTCATATGGTAAGAAAGATCGTATGTTCATTCTTAACATAAAAGATCTTAGTTTTATCAGTCATAGTGCTGGAAAATCATGTGTTACGATAGAAAATAGAATTTAAGTGTATTCATTTTATAAAAATGGATCTGGGTGTAAATTGCTTCACTTAGCTTGTTATAAAGAGTTGTCATGGCGTTATACAAAGCAATAAATATGGCTTTAAATGGGATTGTTCTTTTATGAACATTAAATACATGAAGCTTTATACACTGATAGTGTGCTCTACGTTCTTTCTCATTATTTTTGCATGCTGTACTTATCTACTTTATCAATACGATATCGATAAAAAAATTCAGAATGAGTATGAAATACAACTAAAAACCTTTAATTCAGTCGTTAATAGCAAAGAGACACTGGCCTCTATGTTTTCGAAGATGACGATACCGACCTTAGCTGAGCAGAGGGAGTTAAAACGTTATGTCTCCGATCATAAAGATGTTAGCAGCGTATCTGTGATTTATAAGGATTATTATGTATACAGTACATTTGGTAATCGTCTGTATTCAATGAAAATGAAGGCAGTAAAAGGTTTTAGTATTAAGGTAAAAAGCTTACTAACACATAAGCCAACCTTGTCTTATACGTTGCAGGTTGGAGCGAATACTTACTTAAAAATATATTTTAAACCGCTTCGTTTTAATGTTATCGATAGTATTGGTCGAGGCTATATTACCGTTTTTGATAACATTGAAATTGGTGAAGGTAATCAGTTAGTTAGGCATGTTCTGTTGGGTCATCATGATGAGTACCATTTTCATCTCGACGACGCTGATTTTTTTGTGGTTGTTGATCCTGCACTCGCTCTAAAACAGTTTGTTGAAACTAAATATGTTTACTTGTTAATGCTTTTATTGGTGTGCATGGTAAGTAGTTATATATCGGCAGCTTACAGTAAAAAAATCTGGGTACGGATTTGTATAAAACGTAATATTATTCGTCCATACCTTCAACCCATTGTTAATAATGAAGGCAATATTATTGGGGCTGAAGTTTTAGCGCGTTGGATCACCAAAAAAGGTCAGGTTTTACCACCTCATGTATTTATACCCTATATAGAGAGTAAACACTTAACATCCTTGTTAACCTGTTCTTTGATGACACAGGTTTATCAAAGTCAGTTAATGTTAGTGAGTAAACACCTAAAATTAAGCTTTAACTTGACGGAACGTTGTTTGTTTGACGAAAGTATTTATAAAGCGAGTTTATTATTGGCGCCTAAGTTTGAACTGGTGCTTGAGTTTACGGAATCAGCACCATTTTCGAATACTCATGTGAAAGCGCGTATGGAAAAGTTTCATCAAAATGGGATGTTCTTTGCGCTTGATGATTATGGTACTGGGTACTCTGCACCGTATTATTTGACTGATTATGACTTTGATTATTTAAAAATAGATCGTTGTTTTATAGAGCAAATTGAGCATAACCCTAAATCTATTCATGTCGTTGAATCTTTAGTGCGATTAGCTCAAAAACTGCAACTTTCTGTCATTTCTGAAGGTGTTGAAACAGAAAAACAAAAACAGATGTTAGATCAATGGGGAATAAAGCAATATCAAGGGTTTTACTTTTATAAACCGATGTCAGTAGATAGCTTTATGGATATATATCGTTCTCATTAATATAACGTGTCGTCGATATACCGAACCCTTCTAGCGCTCTGTGCAAGAAGGGTTTTTTATCTTTTAGATATAGAAGATTAATAGTAAGTGAGTATTTGCTAACTTTAATCTTCAACTACCTGCGTACTTTTACCGCGTTCTTCATTATCTTGTTGCTTTGCAAAATTAGCGAGTTGTTGAAATTGAGCAGGTTGCCAGATCATGGTGTTTTTTAGCGTGGGAGGAAGCCTGTTAAACGTTTCTTCATTGCCTACATTATGTAAATACAATTCAGCCCACACACCATTATTATCACCGTTACTCAATTGGGTAGATAAAGAGAGGGGAATACCGTTTTTTACCCCATTAGGGTAGCGTGTTAATCCCAGTTGATAATCGCGTTTTAATACCACCCACTTTTGTGGCAAACGTGTATTGTGATCCCACCATTGACCATTTAATTGCTGTATGTGGCGCTTGGTTTCTTCTGCTGAAACACTGCCTAATTGTTGTAATTGCTCTTTAAAAGCATCGGTCATGGCTTGAGAAAAACCTGAAGGTGAAAGATTGGGTTGCAGCTCTAGTACTTGTTTTGCGGTAATGGCGCCTAACATATTGGAGTACAGATCTTCAGGTGAAAAAGCAGAAACTAATTCCGGAAAGCCAACAATGGATTCATAGCCAAACCACTGCGCAATTTCATGCCATTGTGCTAACCGAAAAGCTAACAGAGCTGCAAGTTCGATACTTATTGCTTGTCTCTCACGATAAGTAAGTGTTTGCTCACTTTTATTTAATCTTATAAAGCGTTTACGCAGCTCTGTCGGTAATGTAATACGATAATCGGAGCCTAGATGTTGGTAGATTTGCTGATACAAATAGTAAGTAAAATCTGCGGTATCTCGAACATGGGCTGTATCAATAAACCCACCTTTAACCGTATATATTAAGCCGTTTGATTCATCGCCTAGCCCTAATAAACTTGCAATAACGTTTTGTGAGCCATCGTTATAGATATGTTTACCAAGCCTAGACGCATCAACAATATTCTCTACAGAAAAAAATGGGATCGGCACGCCTAATAGTTCGGTTTTCAAATCTTGACCAAACGCACAACATGGACGTACCCCAACGGGTGCATCTAAGGCTTTACTGTGTGGGCTAACTAATGCTGCACATAAGCTGAGTACTACAATGAAAGGTTTGTGTATTTTCATTAAAAAGCTTCATTAAGGATGAAAATAAAAATCGTAACTGTCTTTGCCAATAGCGTCATCGATACGAACATTTATTCGTAGTTTAAACGAAAAACAATAGCCGATACTAAATTTGGCAATGGTTATATTGGAAGTAACTACTTACTAATATGGTTGTTTTATCTCCATTGTTACAAGTTATTATACCGTGGTGTTGATACCATTGATCATGCGTTCATTACCAGAAGTGAAAAAGCGATTAGCGGAGCAAGGCAGTCAATTAAAGTCATTATGGTAAAGACTCGTGCTGATAACTACGCTCAGAAACTCTATTAAAAGTTACTTTGATCTGAAGTTGAAATGAGGATCAAATCGCTTTATTCCGCTGATGATGTATTTATGGTTGGGTGTAACGTGTCACCGGACTAAAGAATATCGCTTGCTTTATATCTAAATGAGATAGCCGTTAAATACGCTATCTTGTTTTATTTTAAGGGGTATTATCACCATAGGTTTTATTAGTGATAAATGGTTATGTCCAATCCATTAAGTGAATTAGATCTCAACTTAATCCGACTATTAAAAGCGGTGGTTGAGCATAAAAGTATTAAGTTAGCGGCGATGCAATTGGGGATCTCTCAACCCAGTGCAAGCCGAGGCGTGGTAAAGCTTAAGCAGTTTTTTAATGATCCGTTATTTGTGCGTAAAGCCCACGGTGTAGAGCCATCTCCTTTAGCCATTCGTTTAGCTAATGAGTTTGATAATATCTTAGCGCCTATCGAGAAAGTCTTACTGGAATTTAGTGATTTTAAGCCAACTGAATATCGTGGCTCTATCGCGATTGTTATTGATCCGTACGTGATGGATGAGCATGGTCAGCATATATTATCGTGTTGCCACCGTGCTTTCCCTTGTGCGACGTTAGTCTTTTCTAATTGGGATAGCTCAAGTCAACTAGAGATGTTAGACGGCAAATTTGATTATTGCATTCTCGATCAAGAAACCGCTATTGCGAAAGATATTTATATGCAGCCGTTATTTAGAGAAAAGCGGGTCATTTTAGCAAAACAGCATCACCCGACATTACGCATTGATCAAAATGATTGGTCACAAGTGGCGACATTACCCCTAGTGTCGCTTCCTGCTCCTACGGCTTATAAGCCTTTGTGTACTGTCGAATCTGAATATCAGCGAATGGGATATGAGCCACAAGTGCTCTTAAAGACATTTAACTTGCGGGTTGCCTGTCAAATGTTGTTGGAAACCAATGCGATAATGTTTGCGAGTGAAAGTACGGCCGATTTGATGCCAGAACTTCATGCTTACCCAATGCCGAATGTTAACCGTAACTTTAGCCATTTTGTTGTTTCTGGCGGTTATCTTCAAACTCATCGTAACTACCCGTTATACAAGCATTTACACCAAGTTCTCCAAGCTACATTTCGCTAAGTTTGGCTGTCATGAGGTGACCTGAATTTTGCCAAAGAGATATTCAGTATTGAATATCTCAATTACCTATTGCCAATGTTTGAGCTAGGGTAATCTTGTTGTTAGATACATTTACTTTCTGTATTTAAAGACAATGAATGCGTGAAATTTGATGCTATCTACCTAGAAAATAGCATAGCGGAGTCAATCATGTGGTTAGCACGAATATTTTTATTATTAGCCATTGCCGCAGAAGTTGCGGGTACGAGTACCATGAGTTTAATTTCCAGTGAAGGTAGTCACTGGGGATATTGGGTGATGTATGGCTTAATTTGTATTTCATATTTTTTCTTATCGTTGGCAGCAAAAAAGATCGCAATTGGTGTGGCATATGCGGTGTGGGAAGGGCTCGGTATTGCGTTAATTACCCTCGTTTCAGTGTTTGTGTTTGATGCTCAATTAAATACGCAACAGTTGATTGGTTTAGCAATGGCAACGGTAGGGATTGTACTTGTCACCTTGGGTGAAGAGCATAAGCCATCTTTAGCAAGTAAAGCATCAGCATAGGGAGGCGCAAAATGAGTCAATTTTTCACATTATCATTTGGTTTTGTTGTCCTCGCGGCTTTTGTTGATATTTTAGCGAATATGGCACTGACTCGATCTAATGGCTTTAGTCATAAACGCTGGGGAACATTATCGCTGTTGTTGGTGATGCTGGCGTTTACTTTACTTGCTCAAGCAGTTAAAGAAATTGACTTAGCCGTAGCTTATGCATCATGGGGAGCAATTGGGATTTTAGGTACTGCGATTGGTGGATCGCTGCTGTTTAAGCAAAAGCTTAAGCCTATTGGTTGGATCGGCATTGCAGTGGTTATCGCTGCTGTGGTGGTGATGAAAACGGCTTAAGTAAGCCTAAAAGAATATATAACTAGCCCAACTTATATCGTTGGGCTTTTCGTTATTAAGAACAGAAAAATATAATTATTGTATGAATTCAATATGTTCGATTTTTATGATGTTTTTGTGAGGATTGCTCGGTAAGTCAATATGTCCGACAATAGATTTAGGATGTCCGATTGGGGATATATATATCTTAAAAGACGTGACAGAATAGCCTGGTTAATAGCTCTGATGTAGGTATCTGAGCGAGTTTTTTCCAAATAAGGCAGACAATGTTCTATCTATTTCCCTTAATTACAGTTGCAATATGGGCAGGGAATGCCATTGTCAACAAGATGGCATTCAGTGTCATTGATCCCGGTGCGATATCTTTTTATCGCTGGTTCTTCGCATTAGTTGTGCTAACTCCTTTTGTTGCTAAATCTGTTTGGCGTGATCGTGCGATTATTAAACCTTACCTTACTAAGTTGGCTTTTCTTGGCTTACTTGGCATGGTTTTAAACCAATCATTAGGCTATTTTGCTGCGGCAACCACAACGGCGACTAACATCGCTTTGATTATTTCACTCGTGCCGTTGATCAGTATGTTTTTAAGTGTACCGATCCTTGGTCAGCGCTTATCGCCATTTGCATTAATTGGTGCAGTGTTATCGCTTAGTGGTTTGGTATTAATGCTAAGCCATGGCGATGTGAAAAGCTTGATCTCACAGGGTATCAAGCAAGGCGATATGTTGATGTTGATTGCGGCAGCGGTTTATGCGCTTTACTGCGTGTTGTTAAAACGCTGGAAAATGCCATTTTCAACATGGAAATCGGTTTACGTGCAATGCTTGTTTGCCGTTGTGATGCTAACGCCATTGTTGTTAACGAGTCATCGTATGGCGATCACTGCATCAGCTGTACCGCTAATTGCGTATGCTGCATTGTTAGCTTCTGTGATTGCACCTTGGCTGTGGATGTTATCGATTGAGCGTTTAGGCGCTGATCGCACTGCAATGTTTATGAACTTATTGCCAATCATGGCGGCAGGTATCGCTAGTGTCATGCTTAATGAACATTTAGAGGCTTACCATTACATTGGTGGCATCATGGTTCTTACTGGTGTTGCACTTGCACAAAAACGTATAAAAGCGAAGAAACAAGCTGCTGCGATGACAACGGCATAATTCGAGCTATTTATAATAGAAACGCCGTTACTCCCATTCTCTTTCAATCAGAAAGAATAAAGGAGTAACGGCGTTTTTTTATGTTTTAACCAAGAGTGATTATTGCATTAAATAAAAGCAAGTAGTGGTGAGATACACAACAAAATACCAGTAATGATGATCAAGTAGGTTGCTGCACCTTTATATTTGTTTAATGTCGATACTTTGTACACCAAGTAGGCTGGGATTAAACAACCCACAATCCCGAAGATCGGAGAACAAATTGAAGTGAACGATAAGATCGGTAGGTTTAGTGCTACTGCTGTCCATGCGACCAGAATAATAAAGACAGTAGTGAGTTTATTCACCAAGTTAGTATTGATTTCGTGGTGATCATATCTGCGTTCAAGAATGTTCATTGCTAGCCCTTTACACGCCTCTTTAAATGCTAAGAACACGCCAAAAAATGATGTTACAACCGCGAAAATATTGATCACAATACCGACTATTGTTGCCCAACTTCCAGGGAAGTAATGCGCAATCATAGCCAGAGCTGAAATGTTTTCTTTCATCGCATGTTGTGCTTCAGACTGGCTGATCGCAAAGGTAAACGAGACGGCAAAGAAAAAGACTACGACAAACAAAATGCTAAAGGCAATTTTCATCGCGCGTGATGCTTTATAACGCGCTACTTCAATTGATTTTTCATGAGAGCGGTAAGAGATCACCATCGGACTCAGTGATTGAATAAATAAGATTGATGTCAGAGTAAAAGGCAATGTGATAATTGCATCTTTTAGCATTGCTCCCCAGTCACCAACAGCAGTTATATTGCTAAAATTCCATTGTGGGATCAGTAGTACGCCCATCACAGCGACTAAGGCGATCACTGTAACCGCCATAAAACCAGAGATCTTAAACAGGAATTTTTCACTTTTTGAGCCGATATAGCTCAGCAAGCAGATTAACGCTAAACCATAGAAAATATTATGGTTTAAATGTGATTCAGTAACGCCAAAAGTATGTAGGTATGAAGCACTGTCATTAGTGATGGCGAGGGAGTAAACCAATACCCAAATGACCAACATAATAAAATACAGAATACCGAGCGCGATCCCCCAGTTTTTACCTAAATAACCGCTGATCACGCCTGGATAATCGGTACATTTCTTTGATTCAGCAAGGGTATTGATAAACAGTTTCTGAAACAAATACATTGCAGGGTAGCCAATGACCGATGAGAGTAAAAATACCCATAATCCCATGACGCCAACTTGCACAGGGAGAAAAACAATCCCCGCGCCAATGGCCATGCCAATACTCATGACAATCCAACCGACATCAACACTGTCGAATTTTGTTGCAGTCTTCCATTGCTGAGGTGTCATGTTTGCTTGTTGGTATAGGAGGACACTGGTGTTTGAAAGGGCGGTATCTATATCAGGTTTCATTATATATTCCAGCTTATTATCATAGTTATGCTGACAGCGAATAGCTGGATTATGGATCTAGTCGTATATTTGCTAAATAACTAAAAGTTATAACATATAAATCAAAGAAGCATAAAAAATGCAATTAGGTGCTTTTAATGATTGTTTTACTTTTAGAGATGAGAGAAGAGGACAGAATGCTCTTTTTAATTAGAAAAAAGTAAATTCATTTAAGAGAAGAAAAACCTCATTATAAAGGTTAAAGATCTGATGTTGCTGATATCGATTGTTTATTAATCATGATACCAATGGGATCAAAATCGGGATGGGTAGCGATACGATATATTCGTTGGTTTTGCTCTATCGAAATGACTGAGCTTTTATGAGCTGACTAACATCGGTAGCATAATGAAGGTAGGGTTAAGAAAAACGATACATGTACTTGTGTGGCTGTTTATTGAATTTTCAGCATCGGTTTACATTGTCGATAAATGTGGGTAATACCGAAATGAAGCCCAATATATTTTCAAGGTGATACTGCCTTCGAGTTATTCTTCGTTCTCGCAAGGCAATTATATATTTAATATTGCTCTATCGTGCTTTTATTTATGTGGTTCAATATTAGACAGACATTAAATGTGAATATTTATTAGTATACATATTCATCAAAAAACACGTTTAAAATAAAAAGTTATATCCCAACAATGATCCTATATTGATTTTTATTCATTTTCTTACGTTATTAAATATTGATATATATAGATATCTGGCTAATTATTGGATTTCTAATGACTAATTATGCCGTACTCTAGAATATATGAATTTAGTTTCCCTCTTGGCATTTATAAAAAAAGCAGTATCCTTTATTTGAATTTTTATTCATTGTTGTTGTTTTTATTCCCTATTAATTAGGGGGTTATCACCAAATATTCAAAGTGAACAGCTGACGTTGTTGTTCTTTTTTTTTCGTGAGTTAGCTAAAAAGAAAGATAGAAGTCATCTACCTCTTTTCATTATGTTAGTTCGCCGTGGCAGAAAAATATAACTAATTCAAGAAAGGAAAAATATGAGCAATATTTCTCATCCACGAGGTCTACTTTACGTAATCAGTGTACAGGCTTGGGAGTATTTCAGTTATTACGGAATGCGTGCCTTACTGATTCTTTATTTAACAAAACAGCTCCTTTTTTCTGATGCACATGCTTATGCACTGTACGGTGCTTACACATCGCTTGTTTATGTGACGCCAATCATTGGTGGGTATATTGCAGACCGATACTTAGGGAACTTTTGGTCTGTAGCAATAGGCGCTTTGCTTATGGTTGCAGGTCACACCGTATTATCCTTTCCAACGTCAGGGCACTCTACTTTATATATAGCTCTTGCTCTAATTATTGTTGGATATGGTTTCTTCAAGACTAACTCTAGCTGTTTGCTGGGTGAGCTTTATCATGATCGTGAATCAATCCGAGATTCCGGTTTCTCGTTATCTTATGTTGGCGCTAACCTTGGTGCTTTTCTCGCTCCGATTGCTACTGGCTACTTTGCTGAAACTTATGGCTGGCATATTGGATTTGGTATCGCGGGATTGGGTATGTTTGCTGGCCTTTTAGTGTTTCTTTCTGGTCGTAATGCCTTTAAAGATGTAGCCGGTCTTAAAAAAGAAGCACTGTCGGCCAAAACCGCAGGCATTTCGCACTCAATGCTGTTAATTGCTGGTGTGATATTAAGTGTTGCATTCTTTGCCGTCATCCTTGCGCAACTCTGGGCTGGCTTTGTTCTCATTGTGATCGGTATTGTCTCACTATTTTTAATGGGCCGTATTTATGCTCGTTGCGATGTTCAAGGTAAGAAAAACATATGGGCAATTGTATTGTTTATGATGTTTGGTACGTTATTCTGGGCATTTGACCAACAAGGTGGTAGCTCTATTACCTTATTTATTGAGCGCAACGTAAATAAAGATCTATTTGGCTTCAATATCCCTACCAGCTTCTATCAATCAATAAACCCATTTGCCGTTATCTTTGGCGGGGCATTGGTTGCTTGGGCGTGGAAATTACTGGCACGTTTCAATATACAGCCCAAAACGTTGTCTAAATTAGGTATTGGTTTCTTGTTCCTGACTGCGGGTTTTCTCTTGATCAATATTGCGTCTAGACTCGCAATGCATTCGGGCCACACTTCAATGCTATGGGTAACAATTGGTTTAGGTCTAATTGGTTTAGCGGAAATGTTTATCGATCCCGTTGCGTTGGCGGCAATCACTCGTTTGAACCCTGCAAACTCTACAGGTACGCTTGCGGGTATTTACATGTTGGTATCAGGCTCTATCGCTAACTTTGTAGCAGCTTGGATTGCAACGGCAACAGCGGTGACGACAGAAGATGGTAAGGTGCAGAGCCTGACTCAGGCGGCGAGCAGCTACCATGATGTATTCCACACCATTTTCTTGATTGCACTATCAGCTTTCATTTGTTTGATTATATTAAAGATGTTTACTAAGAAACTGTTGCCATAAAGCGTGCTGGTTTCAGTAAAGGCTCTTAGTGCGATTCATTCGTCCCTATTTTTCTGTAAGCGTTCTAATCGTTATTTGTTGGGCTTTTACATAATTAGACGGATAGTTGAAACTTGCCAACGACTGGAATAATCATGTTTCTCTTGCAATAAATGTAATAAAACGAAATTTTAAATAATAATTGTCAATTATTTATAGCGCGAGATACCTGTTTGTAGGTATGATCGTTACGAAATAAAAGGCTGATGTCGACATCAGCCTTTTATTTTTCCAAAAAAAGAAAACGTTTGCGTGTGTTTGTTACACGTGATTTTAACTGTAAAAAGCATAGTAATATTGATCAAATAGGAATTTACCATGTCTGCTGATAGCACACATCAACGCCCTTCTCATTTAGAGCCTAAGAGTAAACTAGATAGCTATTTTGAAATTACAGCTCGTGGCAGTAATGTCAAACAGGAAATAATTGCGGGTTTAACTACATTTCTAGCTATGGTGTATTCCGTTATTGTGGTGCCTAGCATGTTAGGTGCCGCGGGTTTTAATCAAGGTGCGGTTTTTATCGCAACCTGTTTAGTGGCAGCATTTGGCTCATTACTCATGGGTTTGTGGGCGCGTTTACCAATGGCCATTGGTTGTGCTATTTCACTTACAGCATTTACTGCATTTAGCTTAGTACTTGGGCAAGGCGTGAGTGTGCCTGTTGCCTTAGGCGCCGTATTCTTAATGGGTGTTGTCTTTACATTAATAACGGTAACGGGTGTGCGTACTTGGATCATGAAAAATATGCCAAATGGTATCGCTCATGGAACAGGTATTGGTATTGGATTATTTTTACTTTTGATTGCAGCGAATGGCGTTGGGCTAGTGATCAAAAACCCAGCTGAAGGCTTACCCGTTGCTTTTGGTGATTTCACCGCGTTTCCAGTCTTCATGTCTATTTTAGGCTTGGCGGCTATCTTAGGATTAGAAAAGCGCCGTGTTCCGGGTGGCATTTTATTAGTGATTATTGCCATTTCTATCATTGGCCTTATTTTTGATCCAAAAGTGACGTTCCACGGCTTCTTCGCAATGCCGACATTTGGTCATGAGGGGGAATCCTTATTAGGCACAATGGATATTATGGGTGCCCTAAACCCAGTTATTTTGCCTACAGTATTAGCGCTAGTGATGACTGCGATTTTTGATGCAACAGGTACTATCCGTGCGGTAGCAGGACAAGCAAACCTGCTAAATAAACGTGGTCATATTATCAGTGGTGGTAAGGCATTAACGTCAGATTCTGTAAGTAGTATTTTTGCCGGTCTTGTTGGTGGTTCTCCTGCTGCGGTATACATTGAATCAGCTGCAGGTACAGCTGCAGGTGGTAAAACAGGCTTAACAGCAACTACGGTAGGTGTACTGTTCATCTTCATGTTATTTCTTGCACCATTAAGCTACTTAGTCCCTTCTTATGCGACAGCTCCTGCACTGATGTATGTTGGCCTATTAATGCTAAGTAATGTTAGCAAGTTAGATATGGAAGATTCTGTTGATGCATTATCTGGCTTACTGTGTGCTGTTTTCATTGTTCTAACGAGTAATATTGTTACTGGTATTATGCTTGGTTTTACTGCATTAGTTATCGGTCGAATAGTTTCTGGCGAAGTGAAAAAGCTCAATATAGGTACAGTCGTTATTGCGATTGCCTTGGTTGCTTTTTATGCTGGTGGTTGGGCTATCTAACGACGAGCCTTATAATAAAGTGTATTTTAAGCCCACTAAATGTGGGCTTTTTTATATCTAGACACATATAAAACATTGTTTTTATTTTCCACAATAGACTATTATTAAAGATTGATTATATGCGTTTACATTCACAGGCATATTTATGAAAAAAACTTTATTAACATTGTTGTTGGCGTCATGTTTTAGCTCCGCAGCGAGTGCTTGTACTGGAATTACACTTGGCACCACAGGTAATGATCATATTCAAGCTCGTACCATCGAGTGGGGCCATAGCGATTTAAATAGTAAGTTAATTGTTTCTCCTCGTAATTACAGCTATACCTCGACAATGCCAGATCAAAAGCAAGGTCTAACTTGGAAGAGTAAATATGGCTTTGCTGGGATCTCTGTTAGTGATGATCGTTTTATTGCCGAAGGTATTAACGAAAAAGGTTTAACAGCAGGTTTATTCTATTTCCGTGGTTATGGCTCACTTGCGAAATATGATCCAAAAAATACCGCGAATAACATCACGGATATGGATTTTGTACGTTGGATGTTAAGCCAATATTCAACGGTTGCAGAAGTTGAAGCTGCGTTAAGCAAGATCAAGATTGTCACTGTTTACTTTGATGCTGAAGGTAATCCATCCCCAACAGCGCACTGGCGTGTGTCAGATAAGCAAGGTAACAGCATCGTGATTGAGATAATGGATCACGGTAAGATCAATATTCATAAAAACACGGCTAAAGTGTTAACTAACTCGCCAGATTACAATTGGCAGGTAACGAACTTAAATAATTATATTAACCTTCACCCAGGTATCAGTGCGCCACAAAAGATCAACGGGGTAGAAGCTCAGTCGTTTGGTGTCGGCTCAAACTTTGTGGGTTTACCCGGTGATATTTCTCCGCCGTCACGTTTTGTTCGCGCAGCATTTTATGTTAACAGCGCACCTGTATTGAAGACATCGCAAGAGGCAGTATCACAAGCTTTTCATATTTTGAATAACTTCGATATCCCAATTGGCAGTGAGTTTAACGATAAGTCACACATCCCTGATTTACCGAGTGCGACTCAGTGGACATCAGTTATCGATCAAGGCAATGGTGAGCTGTTCTACAAAACGATGCATGACAGTACTATTCGTCGTGTAGAGTTATCTAAATTAGATTTCAATGTGAAGACAGAACACAAGCAACCACTTGATAATGGTAAGTTTACTGCTCAAGATGTTGTGATTAAGTAATCATAAATTGCTACTAGATATTTACGAGGGCAACAGTGTGTTGCCCTTTTTCATACCTCAAAAATGGATATAGAAACGATCATTTATGCAATCTTGCATTCTATTCATAAATGGTCGTTATTTATTCACTAATATTATTGCGTATAACATATTGTTTAATCGTTGCTTTGTTATTCGAGATTATATTTTTACGAATTATACCTATGTTTTTAAATGAATTATTCGTTTCTATTAAGAAATAGTGGGGGGAACGTGTATTTATAACCCCCAATGTAAATATACAAAAAGGTTAAAATTATTTGAATGTACCATTTATGAATAACTAACGTTGCATTTTTGTTGTAATGACAATTAATCAAAACGAGGTAAATTAAAAAGACCAACAGAGGAACCGCAAAGTGTTTCGGTAGGGTTGTTTAAAATATTCATTTAAGGTGCAGTGATTATGAAAGTTGTAGTAGAGATTTTAGAAGCAGGTAAATACCGAGATGTTGCTTGGGAAGGTCAATTTGTATCAGTGAAAGGTGAGCTACGCGCTGTTACACCTTCATATGCAGCACAGTTGATCAAACAATCTAAAGCATCCTTATATACAGATGCTAATGGCGAAATGGCGTTTACTTATAAATAACTTAAATATGTTAAATAGTATATTTAAGTTTTTTGGTTAATAAAAAGGTGACTTATTATTCAAGTCACCTTTTTTGTATTTCACCATCGTAGATGGGTAAAAAATAACCACTATTTACAATGTAAATTTAAAAATTAACCGTCTCAAAATGTGGATTCGCGGTGAGTGCCTGCATAGATGCGAGATGATCGAGTACGATTGTTGAAACGGTATTATTCATTTTTAATTCGATACATTCTTCTCGATGCGCATTATAACAAGTATCTTGGGCAATCCCTGATACTTTCTCTCCATTTTTATACGTTAAACTCACATCAAGATGGAGCATGCAGGCTATCTCAATATAGTCATGTTGATGACAACTTATCATTATTACTGCTCCTTAAGTTACTGTTCACTACCATTTTAGATTACTCCCAGTGTTTTAAAACTTCAAAATATATACCTTAATAATCTCAATATGTTTGGTTTAGAAAGGGCAGGTGATAGATGATGAGAAATATTGATAGTTATAACTGAAGTAAAGTTAACTTTTGAGTTAGTGTCAGTGGCTTTATTCTAGCGTTAAGATGCGTTGATTTAGCGTACTTTTACAACGTGTTACTATGTTTAAGCGAGATTAAAAATAAAACTCGAAATTATATTTTAAGATGTTTGATATGATACTTGTATTATTTACAACGCTAAAAAATCTGCTTATTAATACTTTATCTCCGATAAAACTAAAATATGACGCTCCAATTTATTAATATTTTTGTTATTTAACTTTATTTTAGCGCGGTATTCATTTCTTATTATTAACTTTATCATATCCTAAATATATTAATCATAATGATGTGCAACTCAATTCACTTTTTTCTATTGCTATCCACCTCTTAAATGAATAATATAAAAACGATATTTTTCAATGTTTTATGTTTTTCATTGGTGATTTTAAGCATTTTAAATAAAAACAATCATGAATAAGCTTTGTTAGCCTTCATTATTATGTTTTCAAAATTTGTGTACAGTGTGACAGCCAAAGATATTAATTGAATCAACTCATTACAGCGTACATAAAAATAAGTTATGTAACACGGTTTTAACATTTGGACGTTGCTGTTATTAAGTAATTATTTGTAAATGTATTGATAGCTAGGATGAGTTTTGAATATTAAAAATTATTAGCGTCACATTAAATAGAACTGTTTGATGAGTATGCCGACTTATTTTAGCTCTGAAAGATAGATAATTCGTACTTAAAAGGAATTTATAATGGCGAAAATAAGTCAATTAGCATTACTGATTGCTGGTTTATCCGCGACAAGCAGTTATGCGATGAATCCACAGCCTGATCCCGAAAATCCAGGTGGCTACATAATTGAACGAGCAGAAATAACAGCCGCGGAAGATGCAAAGACGTTAGATCCTATGTATGACGTATGGGCTAAAGCACTTGAAACACGCCCAAATACAGAGGTTGAAGCGATCTACCCTGATGCTGTAACTAACCCTGATAACGTAAAACGTGTTGAGCGAGTATTTCCTGAAACAGAGTGGAATTTCTTGACACAAATGGCAGCGCCTGAATATACCTATACCCGTTTTCTCCGTGCAATTGGTAAGTTTCCAGCATTCTGTGGTGACTATACCGATGGACGTAATGCTGATGAGATCTGTAAAACCTCTATCGTGACGGCATTTGCTCATTTCTCACAAGAAACGGGCGGCCATATCAGTATCGACAATTATTCAGATAACCCGCTGGCATTAGAAGAATGGCAACAAGCCCTTGTTCATGTGCGTGAAATGGGATGGTCTGAAGGCCAAGCGGGTTATACCACGGGCTGTGGGCAAGATGATTGGCAAAATAAACGTTGGCCATGTGCTGACGGTGAAGGGTATTTTGGGCGAGGCGCTAAACAGCTTTCTTACCATTTTAACTATGGCGCTTTCTCTGAAGTGATGTTTGATGGCGACGCAACGGTATTATTAAATGATCCAGGGCGTGTTGCTGATTCTTGGTTGAACCTTGCCTCTGCAATTTGGTTTTTCTTAACCCCACAAGCACCTAAGCCTGCGATGCTTCATGTAATTGATCGTACATGGAAACCATCACAACGTGAAATTGATGCGGGTATTACTTATGGCTTTGGTACCACCATTAATGTGATTAATGGCGGTATCGAATGTGGTGAGCAAAACAAAGAGAAAGGACAACCTGTTAACCGTATTCGTTACTGGGAAGGTCTTGCAGAGCATTACGAAATTGCTATTGCAGCAGATGAGAAAAACACCTGCTGGCAGCAAACACCCTATGGTAGTTTAAATCTTAATGGCGCAACTGATGTGCTTTACACCAACTGGGATGCAAACTGGAAATATTACTCTGATCGTCCTGGCGGTGTTTCTTTTGAATGTGAATTGGTAGGTTTCCAAACGGCGTATTCAGCGTTAGTTGAAGGCGATTACGAACAATGTGTTGCCAATGCATATGGTTCTCATGCTAACTGGCCTGCTGTTCGAATTGTCGATAAATTACCTGATACGGGTAAACCTGTTGATCCTGTCGACCCGCCAGTAGATGGTGTGGCTACATGGGAAAGCAATAAAGTTTATACTGGCGGCGATAAAGTAAGTTACCAAGGCGCAGTATATAAAGCCAAGTGGTGGACACAAGGTGATAACCCTACAAGTGGGGGGCCTTGGGCGCTAGAAAGCGGCACACCAGTTACACCTGAGCCTATTGATCCAGTCGAACCACCTGTTGATCCGGTAGACCCTGTTACGCCAGTCGAGCCAGTCGAGCCAGTTGACCCAGTGATTCCTGTAGAACCTGTTGATCCTCCAGCGACAGATTCACCTGTGTGGAATGTAGGAGCTGTATATGTTGGTGGTGACAAAGTTAGTTATCAAGGAAATGAGTATAAAGCGAAGTGGTGGACTCAAGGTAATAAACCTGATGCAGGAAGCCCTTGGCAAAAGTTGTAATAAAAATTAATGGTTAGATAAAGCCCGAAAGGTAAACATAAAATGTCTTTCG
Organism: Photobacterium angustum; assembly: GCF_002954615.1. Lineage (NCBI taxonomy): Bacteria > Pseudomonadati > Pseudomonadota > Gammaproteobacteria > Vibrionales > Vibrionaceae > Photobacterium > Photobacterium angustum. Next base: position 312,286 of record NZ_MSCJ01000003.1, read on the forward strand.
GGCTTTTTTATAAATTAATACTTTCAATAGGAAATGTGATCTCTTTTTGTGTAATAATTTGATTATTATTGAGCGAAATTATTTCAATGAGTAGTTTGTTGATATCAGGCGTTAAAAATAAGTTGCCCTCATAGTCCGCTTCAATAATAGCCGTTGCAATGACTCTATCATCATGATTAACAACGTAATTATTGTTATCATCAATACTATAATTTCGATAAACATTAACATATACATCTTCAAGAATTGGATTGGTAATGTTTAAAGGAATCATAGTGATATTTCCCGAAAAATTGATATTACTCGCATCTAAATCTGAAAAATTGTCTTTATCTAGCTCATCCAAATTTTCATTACTAATATTATCAATATCTTGATCTATATTACTTATTTCGCTATCGGTATCATTTACTGGAAAAAAGATAGGAGGCTGCACATGATTACTGGTGTCAGTTTCTGTTTCTATAGGTTGTTCGGTTTTATCGTTTGAACTTTCGCTTAAACAACCAGTAAAGGTCAAAGTGATGAGTAGTAAAAGAAATCGAGAATTTTTCATCAGCATTACTCCACAGCCATTGAATAAACGTTTGAGGGATCAGGGTGAGCGAACCATGTATCATCTTTATTTTCATTACTGCTGATATAGTTTCTAATACGAGGGTAGGCATGCAAAATACTTTTACCCTCTATTGGATGCTTCCAATCTGACGGTAATAAAATAGCAAATGGGATCCCCGTTTTATTTTTATAACTGTCACAATTATTTTCAACACCACAATTAACGCGACTATTATTTGAATTATCATGTTCACTATTAAATAAACCTTGATCGGCCCTTACTGTGGGAGAGGCATTTTTTAAATGAATTTCTAATGCCCGTGATGGCGGTGATTCAAAACCATGGTTATCGTTGGGAGCGGCGAAAATAAATGGATTTAGATAAGGATGTAGATGGTCAGGATAAGCAATCGGAGTAGTAAAGGTAACTTTCATTGAAGCAGTAACACGTTCATTTCTATCAAGATCACACGTTGGATCAACACGTAAAAAGCCATGGTTACAGTCAGAACTAAAGTATTGTTTGAGTGCGTCTGTAAAAATTAAAACAGCGTCATTCTGGGAATTCTCTGGTACTTCTAAAATAGTGTTATGGTACTTACCATTTATAATCATAAAGCTTTTTGAAACATCAATACTTGATGATGGAATACCGTCAAGTTTTACGGCAAAACCGTTGTTATACCCAGCACCATAGCTTTGTAATTCAATATCGATATTTAACCGAGATAACATGCCAGTAGCGGTTTCTTGCACATGACCCACACGATAGTTAATAACGATATCATTAAAATCATAATCATCCTGAGTTGGCCAGCGATCTTCAAATGCTAAAGTCGCGAAATGGCCTTGAGAAGGGAACCAAAAATAACTCTCTTGGGTATCAAACCCTGTGATAGTTAAAGGGTAATCTTCGACTTCTCCTTCTTCCCCCTGTCCATGAGCTGCTATATTTGGATTGGTATTGATCCTAAACCTCGACCATGTTGAATCAGTGATCACTGAATCAATAGGTACATCAATTGCCAACGTATGCTCGCCATTATCGAGTAAAATATTGTCAATTACTTGTTCATAAGCATCATCAAAATTGCCGTTGTTATTCCAATCAATCCAAGCAGATAAGTATCCAGCAATAGAACCACCAATATGGGCAGTTATGAAGGTTGTTGAGCCTTGATTTAGTGTTGGCGTTGTAAAAATAATCCCTTGATCATCGTTCCCTAAATCGTTGTCATCATGCATTGGGAAAAATTGAGCAAATAAATCTTCATCTGGCTCTAGCCCAAGATAAAGTAGAGAAGATACTTGGTGGCGTGCACCATTAACAAGTAGCGATGTTTGGTAAGAGTTAGGCGCATCACCCATATCATATCCAAGGGTGCTTAGGGGAGCATTATTACAGCGAGCAATATCAATCGTATTATTAATATTCTCAATATTTAGCTGAGTAAGATAGTTAAAGTTATCGTCAAAACTAAAAGGACTTAATTTATTAAATAAAAAAGTGTCGCCACTATTGGCATCGATAACGTAAAACATGCCATTGTTATCAAAAAATTGCCCACTGAAGTTCCTTACCCCTGTTAAACCAAGACTTGCTGTTAGTTCTATTTGGTTGTTTTCCAGTGATTGCGAAACGTCAAAACGATGAATGTTTTTACTGTTATCGACAGCGTAGATAATCCCACTAGGATGAACCGCTAAATCAGAAAAGGCATATACAGCATATTGTTGTTTTAAAAGTTGTGCAGCTGATTGAGCCGCAAGATCAACGACCCATAACCCTTCATTTTGAGCATAAAGGTATAAGCTATTGTTATGCACATCACCTGCAGTGAAGTCATGTTCAGGTAAACCATTTATAGCGAGAGTTTCAGCTGTAAAGTTATTATGAATTCGAACGACTTCTTTGTTTTTAACGCCATATATGTAGTTATCAAGATCATTAAAACCGACAGCATCATATGTACTTACGGTGGCTCCCTGATTATTGGTTTGTCTATCTATATCAATCAAAGACACGTTATTTGATTGATGGAAAAGATAACCATTACTGGGACAGGATGAAAAAGGGTTTGCTGATGTCGTCCCAATAAAAAAGGTAAACAATAAAGGTATTGTTAGCACAAAAAAATGATACTTCATTGTTACCTCACAAATTACTGGTGCATTTAAGTAGGATAAGAAAACTAATTCAATATTAATGCCACCTTTATTTTTATATATAACAGTTAGTTAAGCTTATGAGTGTTTTAGTTTCATGGCTTTTTTGCAAAAGGCTATGGATAATAAAAAAGTACATACCTAAAAGTGAAAAAGTCATAAAAGTACATAGAACCAATTCAGGTTTAAGATAAAAGCAATAAGATTGTTTCTTTTTTGAGTGATGGTTGCATATTTGATTGAAAAGTAACTACTTGAACGATTTTCGTTTTTTTTTCCTTTACAGCAGCAGCTTAGCTCGATATTATTCACCGCACTTACGGAGAGATGGCTGAGTGGTTGAAAGCACCGGTCTTGAAAACCGGCATACGTTTATAGCGTATCTAGGGTTCAAATCCCTATCTCTCCGCCATATTTAATTGTTAAGCTATGGCTTGATGATAAAACGAAATTTTAGTGCCGACTTAGCTCAGTAGGTAGAGCAACTGACTTGTAATCAGTAGGTCACCAGTTCGACTCCGGTAGTCGGCACCATTAAATTTCGGTGGGGTTCCCGAGTGGCCAAAGGGAGCAGATTGTAAATCTGCCGGCACTGCCTTCGAAGGTTCGAATCCTTCCCCCACCACCATAATTTGCAGAGATGCTTAGCAGGCATCGTATAATGGCTATTACCTCAGCCTTCCAAGCTGATGATGCGGGTTCGATTCCCGCTGCCTGCTCCAAACAATTCCTCCTTAGTTCAGTTGGTAGAACGGCGGACTGTTAATCCGTATGTCGCTGGTTCAAGTCCAGCAGGAGGAGCCAAATAGAAAAGCCCGCAAGCAATTGCGGGCTTTTTTACGTCTGTAAAAAATCACTTAACAAATGCTCGGTGACCAAACGGTGACCACCATTTTTTTGTAGGCTGGGGCTGTTGCAAATAATTTAACGGGTATATTGAGCCTACAATTAACTTTAAATTACGCGTAAATCGCATCAACATTAAAGAGACGATTCATAAAGGCGGATCTATCCCGTACTTTTGTTTTAGGTTAATCATGACGTAGCCAAAAATCAAATTGCCCCTTATTTTACATTCGTTTGTTGTGCCAAGTGTCGCTAAGGTGTGTGCCGTTTCCATGTGCTTTTTGTTTTCTCCTTATTGTTCTCATCGCTTTTTCACGGGTTGTAACGTTGCACAGCAGAACCTCTAAAACAAGGGTGAAATACACGCTACGCGCCCTTGCTTTAAAGAACCTGCAGTGCCTCGAAAAAGTTAGGCGAAAACGGCGATGAGAAACCCCATAAGGAGAAAAGCGATGGCACATTCCAACTCACACTCACCAAGCTCTACTAAGGCACATCAACCGAGCAGCGTATCACCGCTGCACCACTCAGGCTCTACAACGATGAGTGACAGATCCCGCGATTACTTCATTGATAAGCGTCTGTACCAACTCTATACCCGACTACGTGAATGCAACCCAAGCGTATTGGATATGGTGAATGCACTTAACTTTGTGTTGCGACAATATCCCGCATTAGGGCCGGTAATTGGTACTTGTCACGATCTGGAATGTTTTATTGAAGCGGTAGAAAGTTACGAGCAGGAGGGCGCGCTATGAGTCAGCCGTATTATATGGAAATAGCCAAAACCATTTTAAGCCAGCTCGGTGGTAACCGTTTTATTACCATGACCGGCGCAAAACATGTTGTTGGCCTCACCGAACCTGGGCTGCAATTTGATTTACCCATTGATACGGGAGCAATCAACAAAGTGACACGGTTACGGGTAATTTTGGAACCGTGTGATACCTACACGGTGATCAGCTTTCGTAAAAAGCGAGGCCAACTGGAATACCTTGAAGTCACACGCCAATCGGGGATTTACTGCGACATGTTAGAGGAGACTTTCACAGAAATGACGGTGTTATATACGTCGTTGTAGGGTGGTTATTGGTTAAAAAGCTCTGCAGTGCAGGGCTTTTTAAGAGTATGGGTGCTACAAGGAGTTACGCTAAATAAAAATTTAAGTTACCATACATAAAATAATAATAACCGTATGATAATAATATGAAATCTAATTTTAAAAGTTTTTACAAACCTCAGAGTGAAGAACTAACAGATCTTTGGAATAACGCGATATTTGTATTTGATACAAACATATTAACTAACTTATACCGATATCAATCAAAAACAACTGAAGATTTCTTAAAGGTGTTAAGTCAAATCCAAGATAGAATATGGATCCCTCATCACGTAGCTCTTGAATATCAAAGAAACAGGTTAGGTGTAATTGAAGAACAGCATAATAAATTTGCTGAGACAAAATCTACCATCAACAATATGGTCGATGAGCTTCAAAAGAAATTAGATAATCTGCAGCTAAAAACTAGACATAGCTATATAGATCCAGATCCATTAATAAATGGAATTGAAAATGTAAAAGATGAATTTTTTAAAAAGTTAGATGAGTTAGAGAAAAATAGTATCCAAATAAGCTCTCAAGATAAAATTCGTGAAAAATTAGATAATTTATTTGAAAGTAAAGTTGGTAAAGCCCCTACGCAAAATGAAATTGATGAACAAGAGAAAGATGGTGAAAATCGGTTTAGCTTAAAAATACCACCTGGCTATGAAGATCAAAAGAAAGATGGCTCATTTCTATTTAATGGAGTGAGATACCAAAATAAATTTGGCGACCTTTTAATTTGGAATCAGATTATAGAACACTCAAATGCTTCTGATATTAAGCACTTAATTTTTGTGACTGATGATACAAAGAAAGACTGGTGGGAAATAGTTAAAGGTAAAAAAATCGGCTTAAGAAATGAGTTGATTGATGAGATATACAATAAGTCAAAAGTTGAATTAGTTAATGTTTATCAGGCGCATACGTTCTTGAAATATGCATCTGAACATCTAAAAACAAAAACATCAGTTAATTCAATTAAAGATGTGGAATTGGTCTCTGAATTCAAAATAGGCCATGAATTGTCTAATCAACCTAGAAAAAATAGAGAATTATTCAAAAACATTACTCTGCCGGAAGATTACAAAATATTTATATCAAAGTTATTAAGTGGTAAGGAAATATCTAAAAGTCATAAAGACTATTTAGTTTCATTGGATGATATCAATCCGTCTGATAGTTATAAAAGAAATATATTAGAATTTTTAGATAATAATGAACAGCCTGAAAATAATAACGTTAATTTAATTTCAATTGATGATAATGAATTTTCGGAAGTTTATAAAAGAAATTTATTAAAGTCTATCATTGCAAATGATAGAAAGTTGTCTGAAATTTATAAAAGTAATTTAGATTTATTGAGTGATAGTGAGCTTTCTGAAATAATTAGAAATAAGGTAAAGGATTCTTTCAATAAATAAAAGATGATTAATAAGTGAGACGCGTCTTTTGCTTTTGTATCTGGTTTGGTTTTGTCATTTGCGGTAACTCCGAGGATAAAGCCCGCCAGCGAGACGCGCCATTCATTTCAATCCACGCCTTTACACCATCACTTTAAGGCCAAGCATCGCCCATACCAAGGCAACGTCATGGTGTTGTCGAGGCGGTTTTCCATTCATTCTGCCGCTGGCTAGCTTAGGAACTTGTTTCCACCTTTTTTATTATCTAATTGGATTAATATGATTGTTGCTAGAGGTGTAATCTGTTCTATCGTATAACCCATTAAAATTGAAATAATTAAAAAGATTAAAAGTAAAACCAATACTATTTTTTTCATATGCTTTCCTGAAATTTAGACATAAAAATACCGCCTCAATGGACGGTGTTTTGTGATTCATTTGGTTGTTCTATACCAGTGGTTTATTAAATAGAGTGTTATTAAAATTAGAGTGGGGGAAGTGGCGTTTTTATCTTTCCATCACTGGGGGATATTAAATAGTCTACCGTGGTAGACCATGTAACTATCTCTTCTATAGTGTCCATTAAATAGAGTGTTGCTGATTCTATGATCGGTTTGCACTGTACTTTCCCTTCTTTAAAGGGAAGAGTATATGAAAAACTAAACTCATTATTATGTAGTTTTCTTTAATATGTTACTTAACTTACTTAACTTACTTAAGTTGCATAACTTACGTAACCTTTGTCGGGTATTCACAACAAATAGTAATGAACGATGTTTTATTCGGTTTTAATGAATGGTTATTACTGGTTTTTTTATGTAACTTTTGCATTAGAAAAACTAATTAAAAATAGTATTATTTCTCACTTTTAAAAGCCGATTAAACTCCTATAATGCCCCACATCGAAACGCGACCCACGCCTTATAAATACTGTGTTTAGGCAAGGTTGTACATCATATAAAACTTGCTTTATTAAGGAATTCACAATGTCACGTATCATTAACAAAGTTGTTAGCTTATACACTCCAGTTTTCGCTTCTATGTACAAAGCGCAAATCAAATAAGCGTTTAAAGAATTTAAAAAAGGGCGTTGAAGGTAACTTCAACGCCCTTTTGCTATTTGGTTAATCAATAGCCATATTGAATAGTGTTTATTGTTGTCGTTCTTCGTTAGCGAATATAGTTAAAAAATATTTCAACTCATATAGCTTTTCTTTTTTATTTGGTGTGAGTTTTATTAGTATATAAATAAAAATAAATAAACAAATTCCAGCAATGCCAATAAGTGCGATTATTTTAAGATCAAGACTTTTCATGGTTGCAACTAAAATTGATATTGAAAATGTTACTAATACACCAATTACTTTCTCTATCCCTAGACCGCTATTTTCATTGATGAGTATTCTAGTGTTAAGTATTTCTAATATTCCTTCAATATGAGAACTATTTATTTGATTTAAATTTAATGTTCTACGAAATTTTAGGTATCTAGCTTTTTGATCTTTATAATTTTCCGGTGGTGCTTGAGATAACTCATATTCTGAATATTCTTTTTCAGTGTAAATGCTCTGAGCTTTAATAAATAAGAAAATACTAATACACTCAGAAAAAACAGTGAAAAAGAGGTATGTATAGTAATCATGCATATCTTCTTTGTAAGCTGAGTAAATCGCTAAAAATATAAATAGTACGAAAAGAACTATAGATAATAAAAGTGATAATTTAAATTTAAGCCCAATAGTTTTTAAGCTTTCTCTGAAGATAGCTACTCTTGTACATTCTTTAGTGTAAGCATTAAAGCATACATCCCATTTGTTCGTATTTTTCAATATTTATAACCTCAAATATACTTATTAACAGCAAGCAATAATACGCTGCTGTTTTTTTTTATCAGCTAGTTAAGATAAAACTCATCGATTACATTTTATTTATGATGGATTTGTCACTTGCTGATACTCCGAGGATAAGGCTCGCCAGCGAAACGCGACATTCATTTCAAACCACGCCCTTACACCATCACGTTAAAACGCCTTCGTGTGAAAAGCCGCAATGCAAGCATCGCCACACCAAGGCAACGTCATGTTGTTGTCGGGGCGGTTTTCCATTCATTCTGCCGCTGGCTAATTTAGGAGCTTGCTTCCAACCCCTATCCCCAATCTTGGGGAAGTTTACGCTTCGCGCAAACAAGAGCCCGTCGCACCGTAATGGCTCACGTTCTTAGGTTTAACGGCATAGGTTTGTAGTTCGCCATTACCGTGCGTTTGAGTATCGTGGGTGCTGGCGCTTCATAATTACGGCTACTTGGTGCCTTTTGCTGGCACAAAGCTGCCTTAACATAATGGTTTTTATGCGAAATGTTACGTGCCTAACCCCAGCAAGCTGGCGGGCACTGGGCACAACGCATAAAACAGCAATTATGTTAAATTTTCCGCGCTCAGTTTGGCATCGGTGTTAGCTTTAGCCACAAGCCAACATCAAAAGCGGCCTGTAAGTGTGGTTACATTTGACCTCTTATTGGCGTGGTTAGGCTGTCATGTTGGCAGTTCCTGCCAATTACCTCGCGCTTCGCACATCGGCTTCCACAACCTCCCCCGCCCACCCAATGTAGCCCGCTCGGTACTAAAAATGGTGTCTACGTCTTTGGCATATCCGAATTTGGTTACAGGTTTTATTTACTGTATTTCTATGGCGGTCTACGTGGGCTGGTCGTTGCGGTAAGGCAAGATCCAAAGCAATAAAAAAGCCTGCTGGCGCAGGCTTTTATCGTTTTAATGCGGTATCGCGTCAGCAATGTTCGGTACTTTTTTTAAGTACCGTTGTTGAAGTTCTTCAAATAACTCCATGGTATCAAAATTGTCTAACGAGGGACGTTCGCCAGTAAAATACGAAATATTTTTATTAAAAAGTGTCGATAGCGTAATCAGTGTATCTAGTCGTGGTAGTGTTTTTCCGTACTCTAAATCTAAGTAGGTTTGTCTTGCTATTTTTAAGTTTTTAGCGACATCGACTTTCGTCATGCCTTGCTCTTCACGGACTTGCTTTAGCAAAAAGTGAAATGCGTTAGGGGTGTTCATTATTTTAGTTCTTCTATGTTTTTATAGGTCGGACCAAGAGATAGTATCGCTAAACGGGAAGTTGGGAAGAAACTTTATAGAGGTATATAGATGATATAAAAACCTGCTGGTGCAGGCTTTTTGAAGAAATACTATATTGTCATTTCAATATTTCATCTTGAAGACGATTCCATAGTGGCTTTAACTGCTTTTTTATACTCTTTGAATCCATTATCTTGGCGGCTTTATAGCCGTAAGAAAGGAAGTTTCGTTTACCACGGTATGAGTATAATTTGTGTAGTTTGCGTTTATACAATTGATCTTGTTCTTGTTCACCTTTGCTATGTCTTATTCGGTTCTCTTTATCCATCGTCTTTTTTGCTAATTTAACGCCACCTTTCATTTTTTCTGAATATCGTGCAAGTGCAGTTGAACGTAAATAAATAGAATGTCCGTCAAAAAGGAAACCTAAGTATTGTAGTGGTTTTTGCTTTCCAAATTCATCAAATGAACACAATTTCCCATGTGTTAGCTCAAAGTTTCTTATTTCTGTTTTATCTTTGTTTATATTAACTTTTAGTGCTTGTATTTTACTGTTTGCTAATGCTTCAACTGTGTTTTTATATTCTGAAGGGACAATAAAAAGCATATCATCACAATACCTAAAATATTTACCGCCAACGCTATTGACATAATTTAGCATGTCTCGATCGAAAGAAATCATGTAAATGTTTGATAGCAGTGCACTAATTGGTGAACCTTGCGGGATTCCTTTATTACCTTGAGGGTTCGGTTCTATTAATCCAGCCTTACGAACGTTTGTTCTAAACTCTGATGGTGAACAGATCCTGTTCCTTCCATTTGCTTTAGGGTTGTATTGTGAAATTCCAAATGTGTTAAATACCTTCTCGCGATCAACTGTTGTGAATTTAGTTAAAGACTTGAAAACATTGAAATGATCTTTTGGTAAGCGTGTCACTTCTAACAACTTGCACCATTCATCTTTTAGTATCTCGTGGTCAAGAGTGTCAAAAAATTTAGAAAAATCTAAAGCAATAGCGGAACAAGTTTCCATCTTACGAATATCGTTAAAAGCATCGTTAGCAAAGTGAATATTACTTTTACCATCAATTTTTCTAAAAGCTAAAACAGATGTATTCAACCCTAGTAAAGATAGTTTTTTTTCATATAGTTCTGATAGTTGATGAGCATAATACGCATAAATATGACTATCAATATGTGATGAATAGGCAACACCACGAGGTTTTGGTTTTCGGTAAAGCTTCCCTGTAGTTAGATCACGATCTAGTTTTGTTAACTGAAAATTATATGAAATAAAAGGATAAAATGCATGAGTAGCGACAATAAATGAATTAGTGGCTATTTTAGTAGCTTTAGTTGCTGAAACTGAAATATCAAAATGAAGATAGTTTCGCTTTGTATACCAAATTGGCTCAGGTGTGTTTTTCATAGGAAAGAGTAAATTCTAGCAAAACCCAAAAGAAGTAGAACTTGCGGCCTTTCTTTATATTCTTTTGGGCTTTAACTAACTGGCCTAACCAATCATCTGGCCTCGAAAGGCACTCACCGCGATCTATTAGAAATGATTTATAATGTAATATTCGATGGAGACTATACGATGATAATCTTACACCTGATGACAATGTTGATTCCTTGGCGTACCAGAGAACGATGCATTGACAATCTGTCACAACCCTTTACACCTATTGTGTAAAGCAAAGATATCTTATTGATATCTTTATATGCAATCAAGTATTGCTTTAAGTTTTAATGTAAGTTTTTATGTCTAAATATCTCTACTTTTTTGCATGGGTTACAGAATAAACATCATCTATAAGGTAATTGTATTTTTCAGGTAATAAGGCTAACTCTCCCCACCCTAAGTTCTCAAAACATAAACCAATTCCATTTTCAGTTACTTTGCCATAAACCAGCGCATACCTTCCCGTAGATTTATCACCAATCCCATGTTCGTGTTGTAATTTATGTTTAGTTTTAATACAGAAGTCTTTTACTGTTGGTGCACATTCGATATAAGTCATTCGAATATTATTGTCACCTGGTGTGTTTCCATGATGTACAGAGTTTTTAAGTTTCACGAAATACAGCTTAGGTTTTTTTACTATATCTGTAACTAGGCTTGCATCATTAAGCAATGATGTTAGTGCGATAGCATGTTGATTTCCCGGTAAGAAATAGTAACGGTAATAATTTTTATCAAAGTTATGACAAATACCTCGTAATGAGGTGACTGTACTTGGTACTTTAAATGTTTCCCCGTTATGTATGCTTAATGGGACCTCAGCATCAAGTCCGTCTTCATCTTCTATTTGTGCATCATCAAAAGGTTTTGATGATGGTGTTGCTTGTTCGGGTTTTTCTTTCATAAATGAAGAAACAATAACTAGCTCCTCATGGTCTATAGCTTGGGTAACAGCTTCTGCACTTGAATATTTTTTACCTTCAGCTTTCTTTGACCTTAATGCGCAAGGAACACTTTTATATTTAGGTATATGTCTAAAGTGGGCTTCTTTGTTAGAGGTTGTATGTTCTTTATGTTGTGGAACACGGCTAAGGTTTGTAAAGCACACTGGGCAAAATAGTGTGTTTTTCATTTCGTCTTCATATTCTGACGGTTGTATCCTCTGTGCTCTTTTCAATAAGGTTGCTCTTAAACCGTCTTCGTATTTCCAGTTTTGAAGATAGAGCGCATGAGCTATTCTGCGTTGTAAGGGTTCCATAAATACCACTTTAAATGTCTAATAATATATATATTAACTATTTACTTTATTTTTAAGTGAAACCTGTATCACATATTTTTGCTATTATTTTTGTTTTTTATGTATACCCTAACGAAACCGCTTCCCACAGCCCCTCATCCCTTACCGCTTCATTTGTGAAACCATCTATACTAAACTAATTTTAGAAACCAACTTAAATTAAACCAGTTTAGGGAAAACCATGCTGATCCGTGCTTACCTTCGTGCTTCAACCACCGAACAAGATGCCCAACGGGCAAAAGAAGAACTCAAAGCCTTTGGCGCCAAATTTGAAAGTCGTATTGCTGGCTACTACATCGAGAACCAATCTGGTACCAAGTTAGAGCGGCCAGAACTCAACAAGCTGATAGATGACAGCGAAGCCGGTGATGTGTTGCTGATTGAAAAGATGGATCGCCTTACTCGTTTACCTTGGCTTGAATGGAAAACCTTAAAAGCCCGCATCATGGAAAAAGGGTTGGTGATTGTGGTGGTAGATCAGCCAATGACGCATGCGGTGTTCAGCGCGGGTGAGCAAAACAGTATTACCTTGGCCTTAACCGAGTTCATGTTGGATTTAGGCGCCGCGATGGCCCGTGATGATTACGAAACTCGACATAAACGCCAAGCGCAAGGCATTGCGAAAGCAAAAGCAGAAGGTAAGTATCGTGGGCGCCGTGTGAATGAGTCACTGCATCAAGATATTCGGGATCAGTTAAAACTTGGGCGGAGTTATTCAGAAATACAGCAGAAGTTAGGCTGTAGCAGGGCGACAATAGCGAGGGTGGTGAAAGAGGGGGAGTTTTAGTGTGTTGGTAGCAATGTAGAGGACGAATTGCTTTTACTGTGATTTGTTAAGCCTTTAACAAATAATAAATGCAGTATTTTAGCCACGAGTGATGCGGAAATGATGCAAAAACAGGGCTTAATGCCCTGTTTTTGTGTGTAATGTGATTCTGTGGTGCGCGATAGATCAAATATGTTAAATAGGTCGTGTTTAGCGAAAATAATGTACGGTAAGGCTTTGCCTATTTTCAAATGTTAAAAAATCAGATCGAAATAAACAGGAGGACATTTGATATTTATGTGTTTTACACTGGCTTTGTTCAGTCTCATATATGCTGAACAAAAGGTAGTTATCGTAAAGTAGAAGACGAACATAACGGTGACTTGTGATGTTCTTTTTTGTAACTAATGAGTACTAATATACTGTATTTATTTACAATGCTTTTTGGGAAATTATAATGGTGAGATTCCCCAACGAACCGCCCGAAATAGGTCGGGCGGCGGGGATTGGGGTTATTAAGATTGGAGGTTGTGCCATGTTGCACGAACTTTATCTGCTTATAACTGCAATCACAGGCTTACTATCTGTATTGTTTGCAATTTATAAGTATTTCGATAAGAAATAAACCCAAAGGTTTTTGATGCTACCAACATCAATTAACCTTTAAATCAGAGGTGTTCCGTTCTAGCGGTTCACCTCTTTTTTTGTAAAACGATACTTTATTAAAAAACTTAGTAAAGTGTCGCTTGACTACATTACTGATTTTATATCAAGTGTAAGCTGGCTTACAACTTAAATATGAGCAAATTTGGTTCATACTTTGTCCTTTTATTCACCATTCCTTCTATAATTAAACAATATTTTCCCAGTTGTTATTGATTATTATACAGTTATATGGTTTAAGCTTGTCAGAACCACCTCTCCGTCACCACATGATACAAACGGCCCATCTAACTAATTTGCATCGTGATTTCATGGACAGTGTTCGCTGGTGTGTAAAAGATCGATTACGTTAAATAGGCTTGTTTTGAGTATTTTGTCCCTTAACGATATGAGAGTTATTCATTAAGGACGTTATGGAGATTGTAGACATGGATTTAGTCACAATAATTGAGCTTTAAGTAATCTGCCGGATGACCGTTTCTATCCAATATTAATGGTTTTCATAAAAATAAATTTGCTTTTATAAAGACCGCACATCGAGGCGGTCTTTTTTGTATCTGGACGTTACCGTGTACCAGAACGATTTATAGCGATTAGATTAAATAGAGTCATTTTTCGTAACGTTTCGTAATGTTAAGTAAACTATTGGTTTATAAGGCTTTTATTGATTTTTGTGGTGTGTAGAATGGGAGTCCTTTAATTAATTTAATAAAGGATAATTTATGAAACTAATTGTTTCGATATTGATACTTTTGCTTGAACAACCAGATTCACGCTTCTACCCATTATTGATGGTCTCTGGAATATTGGGCACTGTATATTTATTAGGAAAATAGTCTAATCGTATTTGGTCGCCCATTGAGGCGGTTTTTTTGTCAAACAGGGATCGTATATTTTGGTATTGTGAGATAGGTGAAATGATCCCGTATTATTTTGAAAGTTCGATGTCACCATAACAGGAGTGCCATACTGGATAGGCGTCTTATTTGAAGTGCTACGTTATAGAACGCTTTTGAATAAATACTGGTAGTGGTAAAAATCACTAAACACACTTCACCACCACAATGTCTTTAATGTCGGTGTAGTAGTTCTCTAGCTCTAACATTTCTATTTCTCCCTGCCGTTCGTGGTAGCTGCGTTGCTGGCATGCAAAACCGATCACGCCTTTACCAAAGCGATCGCTTAATTGGTCGAGGGTGGTGTTTAAGGTGTCTTTGTTATCAAAGCGGTTAAATAACTCGAACTGTTTTACTTCGGCATCAATCAGGCTTGGGGCACCTACGCCCACTTTGTATATGGGTTGCTTGGTAAGGTTGTCGGGGATCAAATCATCGAATAAGGCGCGCAATTGTTGCAGGGCAAAACTGGTATCGGTTAGGCCGTTTTCGAGTGTCAGTTCACCACGGCGATAAAATGGTGGGCAACGGTCGTATTTTGAGGTGCTGACAAATACGGAAAGGGTCTTCATCTCGCTTTTTTGGTCGCGTATTTTTCGCATCACTTCGGCGCAGTGGTGAGCTAATTCGGCAAAAAGGTCGTCTCGGTGATGCAGGCGATCACGGTAAGAAGCGGTAGACCATATCTGTTTTTTCTTTTCTCGCTCAACGGAAATGTCTAAACAGGCGATGCCATTAAGCTCTGAAATTACGTTAGCGACGTTGATGGAATAACGTTTGTGATAGGTTTTGGTGTCGCACTGTTTTAGTTGGTAGGCGGTTAAAATGCCTTCTTGTGTCAGGTGTTTATTCAGTTGCCTGCCAATGTTCCAAAGTTTACCTACGGGCATTTGTTTTAAAACCGTGTCGGTTTCTTTCTCGCTTATTAATACACATTGTCCCTGGTAAGGTTGGCAGTTCTTCGCTGCCCACGAGGCGACTTTGGCCAAGGTTAGGGTTTTGCCTACACCAGCGCCTGTCGGTACACCGGTTTCTTTGTAAATGGCTTTGCGTAAGGCTTGTACGTGCTCATTCAGATCGACGTTGATTTGGTACAGGTGACTCACATCGTAAAACACTTCATCTACGCTATAGCGCATAGAGGGGGCACCTTGTATGTGCTTTTCAAGGGCTGTCATAAAGCGATCTGAATGGTGAGAAAAGGTGTTGAAGTTGGCTTTATACACAATGCCTTTGTGTACCCGCAAGCGGTCTATTTCTTCCCATATTGGGGTGAATTTTGAAATACCGATGTTTGTGCAAGCACGGTTAGCGGCAATGGAAATCCCTTGGCCTGCTGTTACTAATAACGGGGTATTTCTTAGGGCGGGCTTGTAGGTAATGCAAGATTCGGCGTAAAAACGGGTGCCATCAAGTAAGCAAATCATAAGGTAACAGGGCGGTGTAATCGTAGGCTGTAACGCACTACGCCGTGTAAGCGGGTGTAGTCGTCTTGGTTTATTTTTTGTGGCTTAAAGCTGGGGTTATCTGAATACAGGGTTCTGCTGTGTAAGTTCACGCGCTTTACAACAAGATCGTTGTTTAATGAAAGTACGATAACGTCTTCGTTCTCAGGGTTGAGGTGGCGCTCTAATACCAGTATGTCGTGGTCCCAAATGTACGGCAGCATGGAAAGCCCAGCTGCACGGCACAAGATGGTGGAGTGCTCTTGGGTGATCACCAGTTGGTGTAGGTCGAGTTCGGTTAAGTCATGGTGCCATGGTAATAACGGCGGTTGCCTGAAGTGATGGATGGAAAGAGTGATCACGCCTATTACGTGTAAGTCGTCCCACTCTTTGCCTGATACGGCAATGTGTTGGCATAGCAGGCTCCAACGTGCGATGTGGTTGTCGCCGTGTTGCTCAAATACAACAAGATCGCTGCTTAGGGGCTGTAAGGCACTGTCTATGAGTAGCCAATCCCCTTTGGCGATCCCTAGCTTTTTGTAGGTGCTATCGGCGCTCATTATCCGCATAGATGAATGGCTGTGTACAAACATGGTTTGTAGATTTAGCGATTTTTTCCGAAAGCGAATAGTGGGGTTTTCAAAGCCGGTGATCCCCGCTTGTACGTAAGTGTTAAGTGTAATCATGGCTAAAAATACTGTATATATATACAGTTTATTTTAGAGGTGTTTTGGGTGAGATTAGATTTTTTAGGTTAAAAATCTATTGATTGTTCTGTTATTAGTGTTTTTTATGTGTAAAAAGTACACATAAATTGGTGACCAAAACTGTGGGTATCACCTTCCTTCCAAAGTCTAATGTTCTCACAACTTTGAATGAGCATATCGAACATTAAATACTTCGTTATATTTTTGATGCAGCCAGTAACAAGCTGAGAATTTGTACCGTCACTTATACTTGTGATCTATGTAACATTGATGCGCTAAGAGTATAAATGATGAAATGAATTTGAGTGGTGAGACTTTTAAACCGGACATTTGTCCTGAAATTCTGCTGTTCGTTCTCTTTATGATGAGCCTGTCAAAAACAAGAGGAAACCATTATGACAGCTCATATCGCAGGTACTGCAAAAGACTTTGCTTCAACTGTAATCATGCCTGGTGATCCATTACGTGCAAAATATATTGCTGAAACATACTTAGAAGATGCAAAGCTTGTTACCGATATTCGAAATATGTTGGGGTATACCGGTTATTACAAAGGTCAGCGTATTTCTGTAATGGGACATGGGATGGGTATTCCATCAATGGTTCTCTATGGTCATGAATTAATTAATGATTTTGGAGTAAAGCGTATTATTCGTATTGGCAGTATTGGCGCGACTCAAAAAGATGTACATATGCGTGATGTCATCTTAGCGCAAGCTGCGGGTACAGATTCACCGACTAATGCCAAACGCAGCAGTGGTTATCAGATGGCTACGTCAGCGACTTTTGAGCTGTTGCATAATGCTTATATGTCAGCGAAAGAAAAAGGGATTGATGTCAAAGTAGGGAATATCTTTACTGGAGATTTATATTACGATCCAGATGAGGACTTAATCTCAGCGTTAGAGCGCTTTGGTGTTTTAGGTGTGGATATGGAAGTTGCAGGCTTATATGGTTTAGCTCATCAATTTGGTATTGAATCATTAGCCATTCTGACGGTATCGGATCATTGTATTACGGGTGAGGAAACCACTGCAGAGGAGCGTCAACTTTCATTCAATAATATGATTGAAATTGCTTTAGAAACAGCCATTAAAGCTTAACGTTTCCGCGATTACTTATTGTGAGGGCTGAGTTTCAGCTCTCTATCTTTAAGAACATCCCTCTACACCCTCTTGGAGTGAATGATGAAAAATAAAATAACACTCACCGCGATAAGCTTTTTAGCCAATTTTATTATGGCTGGCTTTGCAACCCAGTTTGGTATGTTAGTCGAGCCAATAGCAAATACCTTTAATGCAAATGTAAACGAAGTTGCATCTATTTTTTCATTACTGAATGGCGGTGCGCTTGCAGGTACGATAGCGGCATTTTTCTTAATTGAAAAAGTCGGCATAAAGCGTATGACGATACTTTGCTACGGGGTCATTTCAGCTGCTGCATTAAGCTTATATATTGTGCCATCATTGTTTATTGTAATGGTATGCATGACGGTTATTGGCTTCTGTGGTGGTGTAGGGTTATGTATTGCTGGCACCATTGTTGTATCTGTCTGGAAAGATAAAATTCAGAGCACCATGCTGGTTGTTCAAGACGCTACATTTAATATTGCAGGGGTCGTGTTCCCACTTATTACGACTTATGCGCTTACTCATGCAATGAATTGGAGTATCAGTTATTTAAGTGTTGGTGTCGTGGCATTGGCGACTATGTTTGTTGCTTTGTTAACGAATTTTAAACCGTGCCATGGTGAAACGGAGTCAGAGCAAGACGTTAAGTCAGAATGGAACTTTGGCATTATTAGTGGTGGCATTGGTTTATTTCTGGGTATGTTAGCGTTATATACCTTCCTTACTTGGGCACCGATGTTTGTGAAGGAAAAGTTTGATATACCATTCGAGCAGGCTGGGCACATTATTACACAGTATTGGTCAGCAGCACTTGTTGGTGCACTAGTATCAACAGTTATTGTCTCTCGAATGAAAATTCAAACATTCTTACTCACAATTATTACTGCTGCCATGGTGATCACCAGCGCTATTGTAACGACAGACAATTTATCATGGTTGTCATACCTAACTTACGGTTACGGTTTTGTTTGTGCCGCGCTTTATAATTCATTTATTGCTTATGGTGTATCATTTGTTCGTAATGCAAGCAGTAAAAACGTGTCTTATATCTTAATCAGCGGTAGCGCTGGTGCCATGTTTAGTCCTGCAATAAGTTCACTATTCCAAAGTGTTATTGGAACTCAATCGGTGATGTACGCGATTCCATTTATTTACGCTATCGTTGTGGTTATGCTAATAGTACTAAGAAAATTTAATGCTGTTGAACATTGTCGCGCATAATATTTGGGATAAGAAAAAGGTCTGTAAATACAGACCTTTTTTGATTTAAACAGAATGTAAAAGATACTATTCTTCTATAAATACTTTTAGCCCTTCTAAATTCAGAATACGTAGGCCATTTTTTTCTTTAGCAATAAGCCCTTTACTCTCTAACTCTTTTATTGCTCGTCGATACACACGATCTGAAGTAGCAAAACGCTCGGCTTCTAAATAGTTCTTCTGAAAACCATCAACAGGGAGATCATTGAGGTATTGGTGATAGATATCGTATGCAACGTTATAGGTAATAGGGTAGAGCAAGCGACGAGAGAGAATTTCAATTGTATCTTGGTAGTCAATAGCTATAGCACTGGCAAAATAAAGAGAAAGGCGGGGCTGCTCTAATAAGCATCTTTGCAGCTTCTGAGTATCAATGATTGCAACTTCAATGGGTTCTACCGCAATAATATTCATTTGGCAGCGATAGCCTGTGAAAAACTCCATTTCACCGAAAATTTGCTGCTCACACTCTAAGGTACCAAGCAAGAACGTTTTGCCATTTCGGGCTGTAACGCCCATAGATACTCGACCAGAGTCTACTAAATAGAGATTTTCAACTATTTCGCCTTGAGTTAGAAGTTTTTCATTCTCATCAAAAATACGGCGGGCAGAGATACAATTAAGAATGGTTTGTTCGATTAATTGCTTATCTTGACTCCATTTTTCTTCAAAGCGTCCTTTGCCTAGAGTTTGAAGCTGCATTGATTTACCTTGAATCAGGGGCTAAACATGTTTTTATATTTAGCATTACTTGTCGTCACAAATAATATAGCTTAATTGATAATGAGTATATGAGGTTATCTTGTCGGTGTACGTTGTATATTCATAACACTTTTAATGTTCCTTTCTAAAGATGTTCTAGCATGGCTAATCCTTAAACTTTTGCCACGATAATACTTTTATCGGGATATGTTATTCATTCAATAAGTAGGCTAGTTATTACGTTAAGCGAAGGAGGGGAGAAGTAACAGATAGCGCCAACATTAACTATTGACGCTAAAGTCTCTTACTATATAAGTGTTAATGTATTGGCTTTACTTCAACATTGTATTTCCACATATGTGCATCTCCATCCCCAAGTTCGATGCTCGCTACTTGACCAGAGCTATCGAGAGAGAGTACTGGCATGTCCATAAAAGAGTCACCTTCCTTATAATGACAAGACATTTTCCCCTCTAATCGAATAGTCGTTTCACTTTCTTGGGTGAGCTTTCCAGAGTATGTACAATCCCCGGCATGGGATATTACTGTCTGACCGAAGAAAGGCATCTTCAATGACGGGAAAACCAACTCTTTCTCTGCATCTTTAACCATCACAGAGACTTCATAACCACCTGACGAAAGAGCGAGACAGGGAAAGCTAAACATCAATAAACCGAGTAATTTTCTTTTCATATCTTTTAATTTCTACTGTGAATGTTTTCTAGAAAGCGGTTAAGCGATTATTAAGGGGTAAACCATACAGTCGGTATTGTGATGAAATTGAGATTTAAAATCTATAACAGGCAACCTAAAACATTTGATACTACTGAGTAGGTGTGTGGCTTCGACTTTAAGCGAAGTTTCATTATTTGTTATCAGCGCTCGCTTTGAATGCGGAGGAAATATTAGTCTTTTTCACCTTTATAGCTAAGTAAAGGTATTACATGCTTATTATTGATACTTTCACTAGTTTAGTAATCTTATCTAAATCTTGGTTAATAATTTTTTATACGAAAATTCCATTTTACCGCCTATGAAAAATCTCGCCCTGAGAGATTCATATTAGTGATTTTATTGAATTTTTATTCTTTATTTTGTGTTTTTTATTCTTATTGGGTGCGAGTGATAGTAAGTAATGTTGCTATTTACTATCTCTTTAAAAGTCTATTAGACTAAAGTCGTAAATTATCAAAAGTGATAAGTTGAGGAGATGTTATCACCTATAAAGTATTAATTTATTCTAGAAATAAGCCTGACATTATATTTTTATTCTAGTCACTATATTATAAAAGTGATTATTAATGGTGGCGATTTTTCATATAGTTGATTTCAAAGTTTCTGCACTTGAAATAAAAGAAAAGATAGTTCTCATTTTCATTGATAGTAAAAGTAAGCATTCTACCTAATACTTTATTTACAACTACTTAACGGTATTTCTTTATGTGAGCTAGATCTCCTTAGATTTTTATCTAGAGGGTTGCTCTGTCACATCTCTCACTATTTTTGGTAGAGCTTAAATAGTGAGATGTACGTTTTATTAGTTGCAAATCTATTTATAATATAAAAAAGAGAATGTATATGATAAATAAAATATCAATTAACGAGTTACTATTACCGAGTGTATTATTTTTTTCTTTACCCACTTTTGCACAGAGTAATATTGAAAACTGTAGTGGTGGAATGGAGGTTAAATTTGATCTAAGTAAGGTGAATAATGATTCAGTAACTTATGCAAATACGTATTTGACTGTTGTAGGTAAAAAGCAAGGTGTCGATACATCTGCTTTCGTTAAATTTTCAGTACCAACGAAAGAAGGTGAACTTGTAGAGTTATCTAAACAGAGTAATGGTAAAAACTATGCATTGTTACTCAATAAATTTGTATCAACATCAAGTAAGGTTGCACAAATATGTGTTCCACCTCTAATTTCTGGCAGGATCTATATTTCAGTTGGAAATCCACTTGATTTGCCCGTCGTTAAAGATGGAGATGGACATTATCGAGTGCAAGGCCCTGATGTGAATAATCCTTCCACCACCACCAATGGCACTGTTTTCGATAAAGTCGAATTTACTTACACAACGGGTGGCCAAACAGTCATTAATCCGACGGGGGTAGACTTTATTTCTATTCCATACACCATTACACAAGAGAAAGATGTGTATGGACGTGATGGCAGCATAGATAGCATTATCGATAATATGAAATTTTTAGTGTGTGAAGCACATGGTTACACCATTGAGTCCCCTAATTGTGATGCGGCATGGAATAAATCTGAATGGTCAACTTTGGCACATTATGAAGACATTAATGGCAACGTGGTTTCGGAGCATACAGAAAATGCACATTTAGTTAGAGTCGATGCTCCGGGGCGATTTGGTTCGACATTTAATAAATACTTTAATCCTTATGTTGAAAAGTTAATTAAGTATTACTCGGCAGAATCTGGTAAATCCATCAAAATGGATTTATCTGAAATAAATAAAGGTATTTGGGTCGGTCAATTTCAAGATAAACAGTTAAAGTTTTATCAAAATGGAAACAAAGCGACTTCACCGATTATTTATAATTTCGATGGTGATTTTAGTAATTCCATTTTTCTTGCCGATCAAGGCCCATTTACCAAAGACACTCCTGAAAAAGCAACGATTTCAAGAAATCTCAGCTCTGCTATTGTGGCGGGTTTACTGATGCGTAAAGATGGGAATAGTGGTATTGATACTCTTTTCGACAAGCAAGGTAATACTTTTTTAGCTAACAAAGTGCAATTAGAGAAGCTAATACCATTTTATTTTAATAATGGTGACAATACCTTAGATTATAACCCGAATATTTGTGGTCAATCTGGAGATGAACCATGTGTTAATATTTATCAGCAAGCGGTTCATGGACTTGTTAAAGATAATTACTACGTTAAACCAGATAAGGTGTATCTCCACTCATACGCTTTTGCCTATGACGATTTTTTGGGTATGGATGGGACAAACACTAAGACGGACTCCTATCCTGCGACGATCACTTTAGGTGACCTGCAACACAGAGTTTTTCCTCATACAGATTCTGATGTGCCAACAATACCAGATGCGTCAACCACGCCAGATAAGTCAACTACGCCAGGTGACACAAGCGCTTCAAAGCCAGATAAGCCTATTAACGGCGAGACCAATCCTATTAAAGTAGCACAAGATGGCTCCGAGTTAACTATTTCTATTAAAGCAAATTATTGGGCTAACCTTCATTACACCATTAATGGAAGTAACCAACAAAATGTACCTATGGTTAAAGATAATTCTGGTTCAGTGAGTTATGCCGTTAAAAACCTAACGCCTGGTACGGAGATTGAGTATTGGGTTACTTATTTAATGGATAGCGGTAAAGGAGCTAAAAATAGTCAACATTCCACTTACATAGTAAAAAAAACGAGTAGCGGCAACACCGGTAGTTCAGAGGAGCAGAATTCGGGAGGCGGAACAGAAAAGGACGAGCCACAACAAGGTTCTGGCAATACAAATAATTCATCAAGTTCATTGTGTGGTTATTTGAGTGAGAATAAATATGGCTCCTGCTTTGAGACTCAATCGTTACTAAGTTCGAAAGCGGCATTTGAGACGAATTTTTATAAGCGAGATGGTACTCATGGTAATAATGAGCAGCAATGGTATAAGCCTGACCATGTTATATGGAATGAAAATAATAAATCTGTAACGTTAAAAGCGGAAGTAAAAAGTACTAATGGTAAACCCTATACCTCCGGAGAAATTAGAACCAAAGGTAGGTTTACAATAACAAAAGACACAAAAGGTCATGACATTTCTCGTGGCGGCGTAGAGGTAAAAGCGAAAGTACCGTATGGAAAAGGGCGTTGGCCTGCGATCTGGATGATGCCACAAGGCGATATGCCTTGGCCTTCAGGGATGGAAGTCGACATTCTTGAGTTTATGCAGCCCCCTTATGCTGTTACTGGCACTGTTCATTATGGTCTAAAGCAACAAGATGGCGTTGTAACTTGGAATTACAACAATAATATAGATATCGCGGCAGACAATGCCCCCGCTAAGGAAATCGATAATGGGTGGCATAAATATGGTTTTGAATGGAATGTTACTTCATCAGGTACGATTTATCTAACTTGGTACTTTGATGGTCATCCATTCCACCAACTGGAAATGGGAAAAAGTGCGGCGGGTAAATACTACTCAGTGATGAGAAACCCTTCTGTCAAAAATAGAGAAACGAATCTTACATGTAGTAAATGGACAAATAGGTGCCCTGATAAATATCAATCGCTATCTGAAACCGCGTATCGTTCCTTTTTGGCTGCTTATGAATCTGGTTATTATTTAAGAATTAATATGGCTGTTGGTGGTGATGGCGTAGAGCCAAAGCCAGATACAAATAAGTTCCCTGTGACTGAAATGCAAATCGCGAGTATTTCTCGTTATGTCATTAAAGATAGTCAGCAAGAGAATAATGATACTGGTGATGGTAATACCGATGGTAGCAATGCAGGTGGTGGTAATACCGATGGTAGCAATGCAGGTGGCGGTAATACCGATGGTAGCAATGCTAGTGGTGGTAATACCGATGGTAGCAATGCTAGTGGTGGTAATACCGGTGGTAGCAATGCTGGTGGTGGTAATACCGATGGTAGCAATGCTGGTGGTGGTAATACCGATGGTAGCAATGCAGGTGGTGGTAATACCGGTGGTAGTAATACCAACAGTGGAAATACAGAAGACATTGATCATACTCAGGCCATCATCTCTTTAAACTTAAACTCTGATGGTTTCGAAAATTTATTATTGCAGCCTGAGTTATGTGATGAAGCGAGTGATCCATGTCCTAGCGGAGCATATTTTATTAAAAGTGGTAATGGCCAAGAGTTGTACAAGCTTGGGACAACGATGGGCGGTAGCCAACTTTGGGGAGATATGGGTAAAACCGGTCAATGGAGCCATAACCGATATGCGATCCTAATTGGAGAAGGGAACTATGAAATGCCAGATCCATTTAGATTGAATTATTACATGGAAGTAACGGGAGTGAGTGAATTTGATGCGCTAAATAAAGATCAAAAAGTCAAAGTCATGCCTGGTATCAATGCTCTAAATAGCTCTGGTAATACAGCTCCCGGTGCACTCAATAATTTTTGGCGGAGTTTAGCGAACCTTAATGTTGACTCTACAGCGCTACTGACTCCGATTAATCCAGATAAACCTAATGATAGAAATCCAGCTGGAGTATTACGTTTCGGTGTTTCTCAGGCATCAGGAATAAGAAATGTCTATTTCAGTGGTAAAGATCTATTAATGTGTGATTGGAACACAATTAACTGGGCTTGTGGCCAAGCGAGCGGTGGATTTATTGCGAATTCTTATATTGATGGTGAGATGAATCTTGGTTCACAGCAACAATTCTATATTGGTAATACTTATGCGAAGATGTTTGAAGGGTCGGTATGGAATTATGTTCTTCATAATGCAAAATCGGGTGATGGTATAACAAAGCATCCATATCCTTTTACTGATGTTAATGATGGTCACAAAGTTCTGACTAAACCAAGATTGGTTGTTAACTCTAATCAGTTATGGGAAATAGATGATGGAAACCCGAGCCATAACAACATTGATATAAATGACTTTGTTGTATTAAGTGCTGGTAATTCATCGGATGTTCTTAACGCTGACGTTGATAAGATCCAAGATGCTTTGAACTCTGGTAAAAAAGGGTTGCTTATCTTGCCTGGGGTATATGATTTTACGAAGCGACTACATGTTAAGGAAAATCAGATAGTTCTTGGTATCGGCATGCCTTCTTTAATTTGCGATGCCATTGAGGGGTGTTTACTCACAGATGACCAATCTATTCGAGTTGCTGGCGTAACATTAGAGCCTGGAATTATTGCGGATAAATCAGCAAAGAACTCTCTTTTAACCGTTGGTGACTACAAACAAGATCATCCTTCAATTCAAGACAAAAGAGACGCTGTTATTCTACAGGACGTGTATTGTCGGGTTGCAAGAACTCGTGATGTGTCTAAGTTGAGCGAAAATCACTCACCTAGTGCCTACAGTTGTATTACCGTAAACGCGAATGATGTGATTGGTGAAAACTTATGGTTATGGCGCGCTGATCATGATGCCCAAAGTGGTCATGATAAATACTCTTATAACAATCAAGTAGACTGGGATACAGATGAAGCCCAATATGGCTTGATTGTTAATGGTGATGATGTCGTTATGAATGGTTTAGCTGTTGAGCACTTCAAAAATTACCAAACTATTTGGAATGGTAAAAATGGTGTGATCAACTTTTATCAATCTGAAATGCCATACACGTTACCGGAAGACGATTCTGCGAATACGCCTAAAGTTGATTGTACGGCCTCTGATGGTCAAGTAGAGCAAGAGATTAAATCATATGCTGTGTGTCCTTCGTTGTATGTAGCCAAAACAGCGACCGGCTTTGTCGGAAATGGGATTGGTGTTTACTCATATCTGCCTAAAGAATATAACCATGGACGCTTGCAACAAACAATCGTCGCAGAGACTGCGATATATATTGCAGCGAATCCAGAAGATGTTTCTATTAAAAATTCAGTTAATCGCTGGTTAAATGGAGGCAAAAACAGTGGTATCAGTTACAACATCTTGGATGCGGCTGGTAACAAATACGGTAGGAGAATTTATGGGCCGGATTCAGCCAAAACAGATGATGTTGCGAATTCCGTTGTAGCGCAATACCCGTAAATCTATAATCAATATAACGTTATTATGTATCGACTAAAAGCCGAGTACACGAGTACTCGGCTTTAATTTTTGCGTTAAACGTCCAGCTGTAAAGGTGGCCGCTGGTCATCGTGCTATCTCACGATATGATGAGGTTTTAGTTTTGGCTAACGACTTCATTCTGGCTGTTTTTCGGTGTACCTATGATTGAGCCCATAATGGCGCCATACACAAGGTGTCCCATAAGAGCGATCATTGCGGCTGGAAGGCTATGAAAAAATAACCCCTTGCCCGCCATAGGAACAACAACAAGCATAGCGACTAAATAAATCGGTATTAGGTAAATTAACCCTTTTAACCAACCCGGTCCCGAAATACGATCATACCCAATTAATAAATAGCTTATTGGAAATAGAATCGTACCCATTACAAAATGAATCATAATACCGACGTTTTCAGGGCTGTGTATCATGCCGGCAATCATTTTCCCTACATTCATTGGAAAGCCAATAATATGAGGTGCGATCAATTGCCCCATAATAGTAAAGACAATGGTTCCTATGAATCCACCAAGTAACGCTTTTTGAATGTTGTTTCTTAACATAATAAGACTCCCATAAATTTTATTATCTATTGTTATTTGGCGCGATATTTTGCTTTTCGCCATATATGTAATGTGTATTCTGAGTAATAAGTACGAATGACGTTATTTTTCTAAGTATTCCTGAATCATTAAGCGCCCTCGGTGAATTCGACTTTTGGCAGCCATTCGAGTGATTAATAATTTATCCGCAATTTCACCAATCGAAAGTTCCTCAAAATCTCTCAATATGATGGCGGATCTGTATTTTTCAGGTAGTGAATGAATCGCCGCAATAATATCTAACCTCAAATCTGGACTGGAGTAATAAGAAAAGAGTTCATGGTAATCTTCGGGCAATTCATCTAAATTGTGATTTGATTTCATAAGCTTTGCGCACTCTCTTTTAATTATGATTAATAACCATCCTGGAAATGCTTCAATTGTTTTCAAGGTACCAATACGTCGCCAAATAATAGCTAAAGACTCTTGAACAGCATCATCGATATCATTAGATGTACATTGCTTAAATGCCATTTTTTTTAATGTTGGTTCCCAGTCAATTAGCAACTGTTCCGTTGCTTTTGGGTTTCCTTTTCTAGCCGCTTCAATTAATTCATTTCTGTGCATCATTGACATTCTTTCTCATATAATAATTTAGTGAAGTAAGCGTATAAGTTAAGACGCTAAACTTAGTAAAATCGCAGGTAATATGTTGAAAACACCCTGCCAACAAAATGTGTATCTTCAAGTCGATGAAAGAATATTGCTTTTAATTACTAGTTGCTTGTAAAAGCAATATTCATCATTTTTTGCTCTAATATCTTTCTTAGTTTTTCTAGCTTAGGTGAAATCAATTTTAACCTTACAGTAAAGACAATAAATTTTGTTCCTACTTTAAAGAGGCTGAAATATACAAAAAGGATTCAAAATAATTTAATTGTTTTTATTTTTAAATAAAATCAATGGCTTGAGTTAGGGTGTTATGAGGCGAAATAGAGGTGCCACACATCGATAAACCACTATAACATCAATTATTTTATCTAAAGCTAAAAACTACCTATCTCAATATCATTTACAAAACCAACCCAAAAGAATCAGTTTAGAAAGTGATTTTTACTATTAGAGTACTCACTAAAATGAAGTTTTTAATAGATAAAAATACTATGATGATAAAGTGCTTCTAACTATTTTTAGTTAAAAGTAAATAGCTGATACGAGAAAACCCATTGCCTGTCCCTAGGCAAATGGGTTGGGAAAAGCCTTGAATGGCAGGTAAGGCTAGTTGGAAGTCAATTAAATATTAGGCTAAATACTTACCTTTTCTTAGAATAAAAATAAAAACTATTTTTACATTATTTAAGTATAAAATTTGTGGCAGTTATTATCTTTTATACTATCTGATATTTTTCAAATTAGTCCTAAGAGGTTTAAAAAATAGATGACTCGTTTTTTTTAATTGAAATTACCCCACTAAACACACTTCACCACCACAATGTCTTTAATGTCGGTGTAGTAGTTCTCTAGCTCTAACATTTCTATTTCTCCCTGCCGTTCGTGGTAGCTGCGTTGCTGGCATGCAAAACCGATCACGCCTTTACCAAAGCGATCGCTTAATTGGTCGAGGGTGGTGTTTAAGGTGTCTTTGTTATCAAAGCGGTTAAATAACTCGAACTGTTTTACTTCGGCATCAATCAGGCTTGGGGCACCTACGCCCACTTTGTATATGGGTTGCTTGGTAAGGTTGTCGGGGATCAAATCATCGAATAAGGCGCGCAATTGTTGCAGGGCAAAACTGGTATCGGTTAGGCCGTTTTCGAGTGTCAGTTCACCACGGCGATAAAATGGTGGGCAACGGTCGTATTTTGAGGTGCTGACAAATACGGAAAGGGTCTTCATCTCGCTTTTTTGGTCGCGTATTTTTCGCATCACTTCGGCGCAGTGGTGAGCTAATTCGGCAAAAAGGTCGTCTCGGTGATGCAGGCGATCACGGTAAGAAGCGGTAGACCATATCTGTTTTTTCTTTTCTCGCTCAACGGAAATGTCTAAACAGGCGATGCCATTAAGCTCTGAAATTACGTTAGCGACGTTGATGGAATAACGTTTGTGATAGGTTTTGGTGTCGCACTGTTTTAGTTGGTAGGCGGTTAAAATGCCTTCTTGTGTCAGGTGTTTATTCAGTTGCCTGCCAATGTTCCAAAGTTTACCTACGGGCATTTGTTTTAAAACCGTGTCGGTTTCTTTCTCGCTTATTAATACACATTGTCCCTGGTAAGGTTGGCAGTTCTTCGCTGCCCACGAGGCGACTTTGGCCAAGGTTAGGGTTTTGCCTACACCAGCGCCTGTCGGTACACCGGTTTCTTTGTAAATGGCTTTGCGTAAGGCTTGTACGTGCTCATTCAGATCGACGTTGATTTGGTACAGGTGACTCACATCGTAAAACACTTCATCTACGCTATAGCGCATAGAGGGGGCACCTTGTATGTGCTTTTCAAGGGCTGTCATAAAGCGATCTGAATGGTGAGAAAAGGTGTTGAAGTTGGCTTTATACACAATGCCTTTGTGTACCCGCAAGCGGTCTATTTCTTCCCATATTGGGGTGAATTTTGAAATACCGATGTTTGTGCAAGCACGGTTAGCGGCAATGGAAATCCCTTGGCCTGCTGTTACTAATAACGGGGTATTTCTTAGGGCGGGCTTGTAGGTAATGCAAGATTCGGCGTAAAAACGGGTGCCATCAAGTAAGCAAATCATAAGGTAACAGGGCGGTGTAATCGTAGGCTGTAACGCACTACGCCGTGTAAGCGGGTGTAGTCGTCTTGGTTTATTTTTTGTGGCTTAAAGCTGGGGTTATCTGAATACAGGGTTCTGCTGTGTAAGTTCACGCGCTTTACAACAAGATCGTTGTTTAATGAAAGTACGATAACGTCTTCGTTCTCAGGGTTGAGGTGGCGCTCTAATACCAGTATGTCGTGGTCCCAAATGTACGGCAGCATGGAAAGCCCAGCTGCACGGCACAAGATGGTGGAGTGCTCTTGGGTGATCACCAGTTGGTGTAGGTCGAGTTCGGTTAAGTCATGGTGCCATGGTAATAACGGCGGTTGCCTGAAGTGATGGATGGAAAGAGTGATCACGCCTATTACGTGTAAGTCGTCCCACTCTTTGCCTGATACGGCAATGTGTTGGCATAGCAGGCTCCAACGTGCGATGTGGTTGTCGCCGTGTTGCTCAAATACAACAAGATCACTGTTTAGGGGCTGTAAGGCACTGTCTATGAGTAGCCAATCGCCTTTGGCGATCCCTAGCTTTTTGTAGGTGCTATCGGCGCTCATTATCCGCATAGATGAATGGCTGTGTACAAACATGGTTTGTAGATTTAGCGATTTTTTCCGAAAGCGAATAGTGGGGTTTTCAAAGCCGGTGATCCCCGCCTGTACGTAGGTGTTAAGTGTAATCATGGTTAAAAATACTGTATATGTGTACAGTTATTTTAGGGGTGTTTTTGGGGGGGAGCAAGGTGCTAAAAAAGTATTTGGTTATGGATGAGATTAGATTTTTTAGGTTAAAAATCTATTGATTGTTATGTTATTAGTGTTTTTTATGTGTAAAAAGCACACATAAAGTGGTGACCAAAATGCGACTATAAGTGTTCTAATAACTTAAAAATAGTATAAACATTATACAAATTTGATGTTTATAACTTTATGAAATTAAATGTATTAATTTTTAATGGTCTATTTTTTTGTAATTAAATTACGGGTGGGTTTAAGTCTTCAAAGCTGATGATGCGGGTTCGATTCCCGCTGCCTGCTCCAAACAATTCCTCCTTAGTTCCGTCGGTAGAACGGCGGACTGTTAATCCGTATGTCGCTGGTTCAAGTCCAGCAGGAGGAGCCAAATAGAAAAGCCCGCAAGCAATTGCGGGCTTTTTTACGTCTGAAAAAATAACTTAAAAAATGCTCGGTGACCAAAATAGTGGCCACTTTTTTGTAGCTTTAAACCTTCATCTCATCGGTTAGCACTGTCGCCATTATCCTGTAATGCTTTAGGTGCTGATGTCGAGGCAGAGGCAGAGGTAAAATTGCAATAACTGGGAAGGTTGCAGGTAGATATCAAGAATGGACTGAAAGTTTAGAAACTGGTTGTGGAAACTTTAGAGTAGCTAAGAGTAAATTGGAGCAATACGACTGTTGTGGTTAGAGGTATAGGGATAGATGATAATGCCGAAGAAAATGTTCAAATAGGCATCAAACTATCTGCAAAAACAGATACGTGTGGTGAAAGTAAGTGTGAACTAGAAGCGGTAGAGGTTACTACAAAAGCAGAGGCTTATGTATCTTTATAGGTATGGTTATTGAAGTATTCCGCTACATATAAACCTAAACCTGTCGTTCTTAGTGAAGGTTATAAAGGGAGTTGTGCTGGATGAAAAAAAAAATAAAATTTTTTATATTAGTGATTATTGCTATTTACAGTTGCAAAGTTTTTGCTGCTAAATTGGAATTGCTACCAATTACTTATGACTCCCATAATAGTAGCTTTATACTTTCTGAGTTTGCTGAGGATACGATTGATGGTAGATTGCTAAATTTAGCAGATATAAAATCACCTAGAACAGCAGAGCAAGTATTAGCTAAATATTATTGGTTACTTAAAAATGGGAATACTGATAAAGCTTCTTCTTTGTATTATATTGATGATGATAGTCAGGAAGAATTTATTAAAGCTATCAAATCAAAAAAGTTGAAATTAGAAGGATTCAAAAATCTTTCAGAAGTAAAAATTAATCATATTCAGCGCTGGAGTTCATTTGTTTATTTCTGGATCACTTTTATAAGTGATACTGGACAGAAATTTTCTTTGAAAGAGAAAGTTAATTGTACTTCTGAATGTAAAATTGTCTTTACACGTTTTTTGGAAAAAAATGAAATTGACGAGTTGTTAGAACTCAATTTATTTACATACAAGATGCTGGAAGGGAAAATATATAGGAGAGTGAGCCAAAGCGACTTAATTGACTTTACTAAAGTGACTGTAAATCATCCAAAAGATTTAGGTGGTGTTAACAAAACCTATCCCATGTCTTTTTATCTTAACTTTGATAAAACTTATAGCAAAAAAATTATATCGAGGAAAGATGATTGCAATATTACTTATAAAAGTAATGTTGAACTAGCAATGTGTGTTTTTTTAAATAAGTTTGAATCTATTAATGTTTTAGAACCGGAAAAACTTGCCAAATTTATCTCAGAGGTGAGAGGGATCTCATATAGAGAGGCTATAGTGGTTATGCGTTATTCTGGTAAACATATTGAAAAAAAATTCTATCAGCCAAAGCCCTTTATTCAATGGGTAACTAGCTGGTCTGCAGTGAAATTACTCGGAAGTCTTGAAAATGAGTCCACATATTTTTTGTTTTTTAAGCCTAAATTTGAAAGTGGGCGTGAAGGTCCTATTCAAGTTGTAACTTTCGATAAGATAAATGATCCTAATTATTCAACTGCTATATATGGAAACAATGGTGAAGATACGTATTTATATTTTCAGAATGAAGTTTTTCTAACTGAATTATCCAATATTATTGGTGAATGATGAGAAAGGTAAAACTCGCTGGCGAGTTTACACATTATTATTAACTTTAGTTGCTTTTCTTACTCTTTTTAAGTGTGAGTAAAAATTACTAAACACACTTCACTACCACAATGTTTTTAATGTGGATGTAGGAGCCCTCTAGATCTAACTGTTTTACTTCGGCATCAATCAGGCTTGGGGTAACTACGCCCAATTTGTATATCGGTTAGGCCGTTTTCGAGTGTTAGTTCGCCACAGTGATAGAAAGGCAATAACCTGTAATCATGTTGCCATCCTTGAATACTGAATAAGCTATCAAGGATGGCATATAATAGTCGCTGATTTAAACTTTATTAAAACTAAGTATTAGCGAATTAAACAATCGTCGATTGATTACGACCATTATGCTTTGATTGATATAACGCATCATCACTAACTTTATATGCGTCACTAAATGATAATGTGTCTGACACAGTACCACCAATTGAAATAGTGACAGCAATGTTATGGATAGGGGATACCTGCACAACATGTCGAATTTTTTCAGCTTTTAACTTCAATTGTTCTTTCGTCATTGACGTAAAGCTTAGGATAAATTCTTCTCCACCCCAACGGATAGCAATATCACTTTGACGTATGCATCGCCCCAATCTTTCTGCTAACTTACGTATTACTTCATCGCCTACTTCATGGCCATAAGTATCATTAATTGACTTAAAGTGATCAATATCAATAATCAGTAAGCAGAAACCTTTTTGAGCATGTAGTTTTTTCTCATAGTAATCACGTCGATAGAAGTGTGTCATGAGATCTCGTTGTAATGAGAACTTTCTCGTTTTTATTTTTGCGGTTAACCAGTAAATAAAAAAAGTTAATGATAATGCAGGTATTAGTGAGTACTTTAAAATATTAAATAAGTTAACTCCGACATAAAAAGGGTCTTGGCTTGAGCAAGGTAAGAGTTTTTTAATGGAAAAGTCATACTTTGATGGATTCGAATAAAGTACAGTTTTATACTTATTATTATAATTTTTAAGAGTATCATTGAGTATATTATTTTTAATATCAATAGCTAGTAACGCATCTAATTTACGGTTGTTATAAATTGGATAGTATAATGTTCTGATTGCTTGGTTTGATCCATCTTCTATATATTTCTCTGTCATTTTTATATTACAGCCATAAAAATAACTATAGGTTTCACCTAGGCCTTCTTTATCTATAATCCTTTTGATGACAGAATTTTTCTCATAGTTTTTATAAGATTCTAAATATTGTCTACGTGCGGGATCAAAATGCGCATGAGTTGCTGGATTATCAAAAACAGCGATTGTCCAAATATTGTTATCTGTTAGTTGATCCAGTTGATCACGAAGAAGGTTTATCCCTTTAGATAAGTTTTTCACTTCAGATGTATGGTTTATAACTACGGAAACACCATTGAAATACTGTTGGCCTTTTGGGATAAGTCTAGTATCTGTATTGTTGTAAAATGAACTAAAACGACGGCTTACAGAATATACTGAATTTATTGTCTTGAAGTATTGCTTATAAAATTTCTCTAAATGATAGGCATTATAAGCAAAATATCCACATGATATGATCGTAAAAAATAGCACGAATGGCTTAATAAAAGTAATTAACGTTTTGTTTTTATGTGTTATTTTATCGATCATTGCAATGTGAATACTGGTATGTAAGGGTTATATTTTCACATTCTAAATATATAAAGTAAATTTTATTTCTCATATCTTTAATGAATATATTTCATGAAAATGACAAATTAGTTTTTCGTCGTTGTTGGTAAATATTAACAAGAGGAATTAAATGAGATTAATGTTTTTTGTCTGCAAGAAGATAAATATAAAAGGACTTAGTGCAAAAAATCAACATGAAATTTTAATTATATTTTTCTATATTTAATTAAGCTATTCAATGACCTATTTTTAATTCAAATAGAAACACTTTACTCCTGAATAAGCAGCGACAGCGACCAGTGAAGTATCTCAACAATAGGATAGAGTCCGATCATTTACCTATTAAGGTTATTTGCAATAACCTCTGATTACTCTAAACATTCTTTTACCTTGTGTTCGATGCTATTGCGAACCTTACAAAAATGTAAAGTTCATGACAGGTTGGTGTATAGAACCTTATGTATTCTTTCAGCATCAAAACAAACATAAGGTTTTCAACATGTCTATTAAACGTATTTCTTTATTCCTTCTACCAGCAGCATTGTTATCAACATCAGCTTTAGCTGAAATGCCAACTCAAGGTTTTACACCGTCAATGGCAGTACAAACTCAACAACAAGGATTTACTGGACCAAGTTACGGATTAAACACAGTGAAGTCTGTGCTTGATGCAGGTATGTTCAGTGATGATACGCCTGTGGCACTGACAGGAAATATTACCCGCTCTTTAGGTGGTGAGCATTACACATTTACTGATGGTACTGGCTCTGTCACGATTGAGATTGATCATGACAAATGGTTCGGCATCCAAGTTACACCGGAAACGAAAATAACGATCTCTGGCGAAATTGATAAAGAGTTTAATCATACAGCTATTGATGTGGATTATATTCGAATTGCGAGCTAATACGTTCTTAATATCACGATAATTTCACAGTTGCTGAAATAGTATAATCTCCTCATTAGTAACAGATAGATAAAATGAAAAAGTCAGTATTGCTTTCGTTAGCCTTCCTCAGTGGTAGTGCAGTGGCTACGCCTTATATGGGCTTGGAATATGGTTCAGCATCAGTAAAGCACGATTACCAAACACATTTTCTCGCTGATAATAAAACGGTTGTAGCAAGTGATTCTAGCTCTGTGTTTGGTGGTTTTATCGGTTATAAAACAGAAAACAATTATGGCTTTGAAGTTAGCTATAAGCAGTTTGATTTAGACGGTGAAAGTAGTCAGTTACTTCTGTCTGATAAACCTGGGTTTATTTTAGAGCGCGAGTGGGAGTCGGATTTATCGGTTAAACAAATTAGCCTAAAGCCTGTGGTGTTTTACTCATTATCTGAAAACATACAGCTTAAAAGTGGTCTTGGTTTAACCTATAGCCATTATAAATACACCTCATCATCTCATGATGAATACGAGCATGTATTAAATGATGACATTGAGATAAATCTACCTCGCTCTGGTGGCGAGAGTAAAAAAGACAGTGCATTAGGTATCGTTGCAAGTATTGGCGTTGATTATAACCTTTACCGAAATATTCACATTGGTGCGGCAATGGAATACTACGTAGATAACATCGCTAATGGTGGCAATATTACGGTAAATACATCGTACTTTTTCTGAGTATAAGCCTACCTCTAAAATGATTGCAGTGAGCGATGTTGTTAAAGCGCTCACTGCTTTTCTGTATTTATCTATTTCATTTATTTTTATTGGTCAGCACTTTTAGTGAGTCTGATTATATTACCGAGCGATTATTATGCGTATTTTGCTTGTTGAAGACGATATCAGTTTAAGCCGTTATGTAGAGAAAGGCCTCCAAGAAGCCGGACATAATATTTTATGTGTTGATGATGGGAAACATGCATTATCGATATGCCTCACTGAACAATTTGATATCGCGATTGTAGATCGGATGCTACCTGGCTTAGACGGACTTGCGCTTGTTAAGGCATTACGTGCATCAAAAATAACCATGCCCGTATTATTTTTAACCTCGCTAGGGGGGATAGATGATCGCGTTGATGGATTAGAGGCAGGAGGCGATGATTATTTAACTAAGCCATTTGCCTTTTCAGAGTTATTGGCACGCTTGTCTGCGTTATCTCGTCGTTCACATCAGTTGTTAGAAAAAGCCACCAACGAACTACATTATGCTGATGTATCACTAAATTTATTTGATCATACTGCATGTCGCCAAGGACAAAACTTACAGTTACAGCAGAAAGAGTTTCGTATCTTGGAGCTTTTCCTTCGTCATCCAGGTCGCGTGATCACACGAACCATGTTACTTGAGCATGTATGGGGACTGTATTTTGAGCCTCAGACTAGTGTGGTAGAAACGCATATCAGTCGCTTGCGTAATAAATTAGAAAAACCGTTTGGCGATCAGTTGATCCATACCGTACGTGGGGCGGGATACAAATTAGAGTGTAAAAGATGAGAAGCGCAATGCTGCCGTTAATGATCGAACGCATAAAGACATTTTGCGCTTCGCATCCTTGGTTACGTCATTCTGCGATCCAACAAGGGGTGATGTTTGTTACCGTCTCTATAGTGAGTTTGTTATTGATATCAAGCATCACAATTTCGTATGTAGATTATCATTTAGATGAATTAAACGACGAGATCGAGCAGAACATTGAAGCCTTTATGTATGGCATGACAACAGAAATAGACAAAGAACCTATTGATGAAGATGATGTTATCGATGTTTTAGTCACAGGCTTTACCTTATCTGGGGTACTCGTTGTGCTACTGAGTGGTGCAATCGTTGCTTACATGAGTAAACGTAACCAAGAAAAAATTGATCGTATTGAACAAGTGTTAAAAATGGCATCAGAAGGCAATTTATCGGTAAGAACCTCGGTTTCTCGGCAAGATAATGACCTTGATCGTATCGGCTATTCGGTGGATGAAATGCTCTCTCACTTACAAAGTGTTGTGGCGGCAATGAGCGATATTTCTGCCAATATTGCTCATGAATTGAAAACACCCATCACACGTTTGCAGTATCATTTACTGACTCTTGATGAAATGCTGGTTCAACAAAATACAGTTGATAGTGATCATTTATCTGAACAGCTAGCATTAGCTGTCAAAGAATCCACTCGTTTGGCTGATATTTTTGATGCGCTATTGCGGATTTCACAAATTGAGTCAGGTCAGCGGCGTCAACGATTTGAAGCTGTAGATATTGTTGATGTAGTCAATATTATCGCGGATATCTATGTCGATGTAGCAGATGATGCAGGGATGGTCTTAAACGTCCATATGCCAAAGTCGCCGCTTGTTATTCAAGGTGATCGTGAATTGTTAATTCAGCAATTAGCTAATTTGGTGGAAAACGCATTGCGTTATTGTACTAAAGGAAGTGAGCTTTCTCTGATTTGCCGACAAGATAATGAAGGCGTGTTGATCGCGATGAAAGATAATGGGCCAGGTATTCCTGAGCAGGAAAAAGAGCGAGTGTTTGAACGATTATATCGTATCAATAAAGCACGTAATGATGGTGGTTTAGGCATAGGGTTATCTTTAGTTAAAGCGGTAGCTGAATTGCATAAAGGTGATGTGAAACTTTATGACTGTCATCCTGGGCTCGGTGTTGATATTCATTACCCTAAAGAGTAGCTGTTTCTATTCTCTATATGAAACTCATAAAAAGACCGATCTGCGTCGGTCTTTTTAGCATCGAACATTTAGGTTGGTATATAAAGATGGCTAAGAATCAACAATGATGAGGTAATTTTTAGCTTCATTTTAATTACTTTATCGAACAATAAAATCATACGCTAAATAAAAATAAGTTCAGCTTCTTATTTTTCCGAACAATAACGCCAATATGGAATTTTAACGTTAAATATCAGTTGCTTGTTGATGGTTTCCTCTGCTGTTAGTTAGAAGCATGATTAAAATCAATCATAAAGGAAAATGTATTTCATTAAGTGTTAAAACCCCCTTTCTTTATAATGTCTCTTTCCACATCATTAATTAAATTCTTATGAAAAGATTTTTATTGCCATTATGTTTATCGATAGTGGGTTGTAATGAAAATAAACACGTTTCTGGTGAAGTTAACCATGCACCAACGATTAAAGCTTTGTCGACAATTAACATTGCAGCTGGGAAATCGACAACTATCGATGTAATAGCATCTGATAAAGATGGCGATAGGTTAACTTATTCGTTAGTGAACAATCCCGATTGGGCCTCTATTCAAGATAACATTATCTCGATCGCGCCATCACATGCTGATATCGGTCAGTATGTTTTAACTGTAAAGGTTTCTGATGGTTCATTATCAGCAGAAATGAATACGGCATTGAATGTCAATTTACCGATGACGCCAGTTAATCCCGATGACGTTAACCATGCACCGACGATTGAAGCTTTGCCGACAATTAATATTGCTGCTGGGAAATCGACAACTGTCGATGTAGTAGCATCCGATAAAGATGGCGATATGTTAACTTATTCGTTAGTGAACAATCCTGACTGGGTCTCTATTCAAGATAACATTATCTCGATAGCGCCATCACATGTTGATATCGGTCAGTATGTTTTAAAAGTGAAGGTTTCTGATGGTTCATTATCAGCCGAAATGAATACGGCACTGAATGTTAATTTACCGATGACGCCAGTTAATCCTGATGTGGTGAACCATGCACCGACGATTGCTGCCTTGCCGACAATTAAAATAGCGGCTGGGAAATCGACAACTGTCGATGTGGTAGCATCTGATAAAGATGGCGATACGTTAACTTATTCGTTAGTGAACAACCCCGATTGGGTGACTATTCAAGATAACACTATCTCGATAGCACCATCACATTCTGATGCTGGTCAGCATGTTTTAAAAGTGAAGGTTTCTGATGGTATTTTTGATACAGAAACCGAACTGAATATCATCGGATTAGGGGTAGAACTTGATTCACCTGCTTTAACTGAAACTAATTTTAGAACGGCTGATTATATTTTATTGGGCGAAGATATTCCTGTTATTACTGTAGGGTTGGATAATGTTAAAACATTAGGCTTTAACCATTCGTTTAGCTTTAATAATATTTCATTTTTTAATAATAATGGTTTAATTACCATTGAAAATAATACGCCAACAAATATCAGTAAAATGATTATTAAGTATGGCGAAAATGAAATAGCGTTACTTGAAATGCCTTATCCATTAAATGCGATGAGTTCTGCTGAGTTATATTTACCTGCCGAGATAGTCGATGCTGGCAATATTAGAGCGTCCTATCAAACACGAGCATATCTGCCTAATGTATCGGTAGGGTTAACGTCAACGGATGACGAGAGTGAAGCATTTAATCCAGCTCATGTAACTTGTGGCAGTGACGGTAGAGTGTGTCATCGGCCAGCCTTTGGCTTGGAGAGAGAAATATTGACAACGATGGCAATTAATATACATAACTTAATGAATACGCGTGATGTTATTTTTCGGCAGCGAAACTTTATAAATAGTAAATGCGACGATTATGATGAATGTGTTGCTTATGATAATACGAGACATTTACCTTATTCAGAGTTTGTGCGAAATATGAATGGTTATGAGGGACATTCAATGTATCTTCAACTTCATACAAAGAATAAAAGCGGCATTCATACGAGTGAAGGGTATGGAAGCGGTAGCTTCGGTAATCTTAATAACTTCTATAGTGAAGAAGATGGATGGGCCTCTGTAAAAGATGTATATGTGAATAAGGATTCTGAACAGTATCGTCCTTATTCCGCCAGTTTATATAACACTTTTTTTCATGAAGGGGCTCATGCTTCAGGCCTTAGTCATGAGAGTGGAATGTCATACGGTTTTGCTGATGATCTCATGGTGTATATGATCGAAAAAGACCTTGTTTTACCAGAACATACTGTTGAAAATATCAATATGTGGG
The DNA here is from genome assembly GCF_002954615.1 of Photobacterium angustum. Taxonomy (NCBI): domain Bacteria; kingdom Pseudomonadati; phylum Pseudomonadota; class Gammaproteobacteria; order Vibrionales; family Vibrionaceae; genus Photobacterium; species Photobacterium angustum. The sequence goes on from NZ_MSCJ01000003.1 coordinate 352,270, forward strand.
CTGGAACAAGAAAAGAATATATTGTCCCTGACATTTATCTTGATGTGGCTGTTAACGATAGTTTTGGTGCAGTAATTAAGGTAATGAAAACGAATGATATAGAAATTGGAGACTTGACGTTTGAATTATCATCTCATACTCCTGTTTCTTATGTTTTTAATCAGATTGATAGCAATACGTTCTTTATTCAATTTGATGAGACTTTTCCTGATATTGCAGCCGATAATAAGGATGATTTTGCATCGCGAGGCACTACTTTTTTTATTCAGGCCTATCGAAAAAATGCGCCTGACGCAAAAGTAGTGAGTTATAAAATAGATCGTAGAATGTTAATTGAGCAAAGAGAACGCTCATCGAAAATCACTTATAATTCAATGTATGAATATTTTGTTCTAGAAAATGATGAGTTTTCCTCTAGCGATACACCATTTGATATGAGGATGCGTTGCTTTAACTTATATGGAAAACTAGCGTCACCAGAGCAATATAGTAAGATATATGATTATTTGAAGAAAAATAATGCGTTATCAACACTAGAATATCGTTCATTTATCTCAAATGCAGAAGATAACGGTTATATAGTTTCAGATTTTCTTGATGATGAACATAAAGATGATCGAAGAGTTATATATTGGAAGCTAATTGGTGAAGACATGAGTGGTATTTGTGTCTTGCCAAGGCAACAGTAACTCAGGTTTTATCAATAATTTATCATCGTAAGCGACTTATTATTTCAAGTTATTATTTGGCTACGAGAGCGTAAGGCTCTCGTAAGCTGTTTCTTCCTTCTTGTTCTTTCCTTATATTATGCGTCCCATTCTAATTATTACTAAATGGTAATAATATTTTGTATATATATTGGATTGTTGTTTTAAAGGTAATTGTTAATAATACACCCAACGAAACGCCTAAGGCGTTCATAAATATAAAAGCACAAAGGTTTTATTACTCATGAAAACAGTTATTAAAGCAACTATCGCAGCCGCTATCATCGCTATGTCTTACAATGCTTCAGCAAAAGATGGGGCGTTTACAGGTAATGTTCAATTTCAAAAAGCAGCAGCTAGCACAATGAATGCCGCGCACTACCAGAAACAAGGTACCGCAGAGCGTTCACACTCAGGTGTTGTTTTCACACAATCAGCATCACAACTTACCTTTGCTGAAAAGCTATTGTCTGCTGCTGATAAATAAGCTGCAGATATCGGCAATAAATACCCATTTTAATTATTACGTTAATGTAATAGTGGTTAACTTTTTATTTTATTGGTTATATCTAGCAAGTGAGATGCTGTTAGCATCAACAATAACAACAACGATAAAGATTCGGTGCTGAAGTAGACGACGTTATTCAGATTTTACTGGCGTTAAAGTTATCTATACAGCGCACCGCTAAGTTGCTGAAGATTTTGCTCGTACAAAATAATTTAATTACCAAATGAGTCCTTAAAGCCTTGAACTTTGTTTAAGGCTTTTTGTTATCTAATTCTATTTCGAGAGTAACAAATGACAGAAAATATCATTGTTGAGGTTAGTAATTACAGAAGTTCGCCAAAGAAAGTCTCAATAAAAGCGTATTGCAATGAAAAAAAGACACTACCAAGTTCGGTGATTATTTCATTAGAACAATATGAATCTGCTGGATTAACTCAATCTTTAACTCAACTTATTAATAACAGCAGCAACCAAATTTTGATTGATAAGTGTAAATTATTACTTAACTACATAGCCTCTGGTGCAACAATTCGAATGAATTGCTATAGTAAATAAAAAGACCGCCTAGATGGGCGGTCTTTTAATATCAAGAAAATAAACGACTTATGGATAATATAGTAATCTACTAACGTTTTTGCACATATTGTTTATCACTAAGTATAAACAGCCGTATTTTATGTATCATAGTAATAATTTTAAACTTGTTTAAATTTGTATTTGCCATTATTCAGTTATTGATGATCTGCATCACCAGGTACGTAAGGCTCTTGATAGTCTCCCCTAATATCGGCAGACACTATTTTAGCGCTCCACTTATTGTTAATCTGCTTTGCTATAATAGCGAATTGAGCATATGTGGTACCGAATGAATTGTACTCTAGGGGGATATCAATGCCGTCGATATGAAGTGTTCCTCTGATATACCTTAGCAGGCAATCTCCTCTGTCATAAGGGTACTCCTCCTGCTTTAGCGACTGAGGACCTAGATTATTAATATAATTAGGTCTACATACAACTTGATAAAAAGTAAGTTCATCAATAGTACCTCGTGTACTGTTTAAAACTATATATTTTGGATAGGCGAAGGATGGCGCTGAAAATAGTAAAAAAGGAAGTATAGCTAAAAGAAGTTTTTTCATCACGTAGCATCCTTAACATCGATTATAGAATAAGTGATCTGAGTGCCAAGTAGTTTATAAGTACATATATAAAAGCCGCGAAAGAGCGGCTGTTATTTACCCTTATATTTAGTTATTGAATATCTGCATATTCAGAATCCCCTGTTTTTGGATAGTCTCCCCTAATATCGGCAGACACTATTTTAGCGCTCCACTTATTATTAATCTGCTTTGCTACAATAGCGAATTGACCATATGTGGTACCGAATGAATGGTACTCTAGAGGGATATCCATACCGTCTATATGAAGTGTTCCTTTGATGTCCGTTAGCAGGCAATTACTCCTGTCATAAGGGGGCAGTTCCTGCTTTAACGATTGGGGACCTATATTATAAATATAATTAGGACTACATTCTGAAATTATTTGATAAAAAGTAAGTTTATTAATCGTGCCTAGTGTACTGTTTAAAACCGTATATTTTGGATAGGCGAAGGATGGAGCTGAAAATAGTAAAAAAGGGAGTATTGCTAAAAGAATTTTTTTCATCACGTAGTATCCTTAACATCGATTATAGAATAAGTGACACGCGCTATGTATTTGTAAAAAAGTATATCTTTCAAGTGATCTGGTAGCTTATAAGTACATATATAAAGCCGCCAAAGAGCGGCTTTTGATTTTCTATTTGTCGTTATTTAGTTATTGAGGATTACCCTTACACCGAGGGAGTATCATCATATTTCGGGGTATCATCATATTTCGGGTTATCATCATATTGAGGGTTATCATCATATTGAGGATTACCATTATATTGAGGGGTATCATCACTATTGTTATAGTTACCCAAAATATCGGCGGATACTATTTTTGCTGTTATCTTATTATCAACACGCTTCGATACAATAACGAATTGGCCATATGACGTACCTGATGAATGATATTCCAATGGTATATCTTCGCCATCAATGTGAAGTATTCCTTGGATACTCTTAAGCAGGCAAGCTCCCCTGCCAGCAGAATCAGGCGTTATTGACCAGGGTGTTAGATTATCAATATAGTGCTCACCACAAAAAAGTTCGCTCATTTGTTTAAAGATAAGGTAGTCAACAGTACCTGAAGTACTGTTCAAAACCGTATATTTTGTATAGGCGAAAGATGGAGCTGAAAATAGTAAAAAAGGAAGTATAGCTAAAAGGAGTTTTTTCATCACGTAATATCCTTAATATCAATTCTAGAATAAGTGACACGCGCTATATATGCGCAAAAGACATATTATGTGATCAGTAAATAGGTGGCCGAACAAAATGACTCATTGTTGCGAATGTGAGACACCCAATATTAGGTTTTTGAACCAATCTATGATTTTTGATCCCTTCATGACATGATATTAATCATTAAGGGCAGTGTCATGCTGCTAATCTGGCTTATAAAAAAAGCCACTTCAAAGAGCGGCTTTTGATTTTCTATTCGTTATTATTTAGTTATTGAGGATTACCCATAATGAGGGGTATCAGCATCGCTATAGTTACCCAAAATATCGGCGTATACTATTTTTGCTGCCATCTTGTGATCAACACACTTCGATACAATGACGAATTGGCCATATGATGTACCTGATGAGTGATACTCTAATGGTATATCTTCGCCATCAATATGAAGTGTTCCTTTGATATCTGTAAGCAGGCAAGCTCCCCTGCTATTAGTATCAGACGTTAATGACAAGGGAGTTAGATTATCAAGATAGTGAGTACCACAAAGTGAAGTCATTTGACTAAAGACAAGGCTGTCAACAGTACCTGAAGTACTGTTTAAAACCGTATATTTTGTATAGGCGAAAGATGGAGCTGAAAATAGTAAAAAAGGAAATATAGCTAAAAGAAGTTTTTTCATCACGTAGTGTATCCTTAATGTCGATTATGAAATAAGTGACACGCGCCATGTATGCGCTAAAAGTATACTATGTGATCGATTAATAAGCGATCGCTCAAAATGAGCCTTTGTTGCGAATGTGAGACACCCAATATTAGGTTTTTGAAGCAATCTATGATTTTTGACCTTTTATGACATTAACCATTAAGGGCAGTGCCTAGCTGCTAATCTGGACTTATATAAAAAAGCCACTTCAAAGAGCGGCTTTTGATTTTCTACTCGTCATTATTTAGTTATTGAGGATCACCCTCATATCAAGGGATGTCACTATCTTTATAGTTACCCAAAAACATCGCCTGGTGTTATTTTTGCAAACCACTTATTATTAACACGCGTTGCAATAATGATGTATTGAGCATACGATGTACCTACTGACTTATAGCTTAAAGGTATGGTTGTACCATCATCCATACGAAGAGTTCCAGTGATCTTATCAACTAAGCAAACTCCCCTTCGAGAAGGATCTATCCCTGACGACCAAGGACCTATATGAATAATATGGTGAGGATGACAAAACGGAGAATCTTCCATAAAAGTTAGGTTTTGAATAGTTCCTGGCGTGCTATTTAAAACAGCATATTTTGTATAGGCGAATGATGGCGTTGAAAATAGTAAAAAAGGAAATATAGCTAAAAGAAGTTTTTTCATCACGTAGTGTATCCTTAATATCGATTATGGAATAAGTGACACGCGCTATATATGCGCAAAAGAGATACTATGTGGTCGATTAATGAGCGAGTGATCAAAATGAACCTTTGTTGCGAATGTGAGACACCCAATATTAGGTTTTTGAACCAACCTATGATTTTTGACCCATTTATGACATGACATTAACCATTAAGGGCAGTGCCTAGCTGCTAATCTAAACTTATAAAAAAGCCACTTCAAAGAGCGGCTTTTGATTTTCTATTCGTCATTATTTAGCTATTGAGGATCACCCTCATATAAAGGGATGTCACTATCTTTATAGTTACCCTAAACATCGCCTGGTGTTATTTTTGCATACCACTTATTATTAACACGCGTTGCAATAATGATGTATTGACCATACGATGCACCTACTGACTTATAGTTTAAAGGTATGGTTGTACCATCATCCATACGAAGAGTTCCAGTGATCTTTTTAACTAAGCAAACTCCCCTTCGAGAAGGATCTATCTTTAACGACCAAGGACCTATATGAGTAAGAAGGTGAGGATTACAAAACGAAGACTTTTCCCTAAAAGTTAGGCTTTGAATAGTTCCTGGCGTGCTATTTAAAACAGCATATCTTGTATAGGCGAATGATGGAGCTGAAAATAGTAAAAAAGGAAATATAGCTAAAAGAAGTTTTTTCATCACGCAGTGTATCCTTAATATCGATTATGGAATAAGTGATACGCGCTATATATGCGCAAAAGACATGCTATGTGATCGATTAATAAGCGAACGTTCAAAATGAGCCTTTGTTGCGAATGTGAGACATCCAATATTAGGTTTTTGAACCAACCTATGATTTTTGACCCCTTTATGACATGACATTAATCATTAAGTCAGTGCTTGGCTGCTAATCTGAACTTATATAAAAAAGCCACTTCAAAGAGCGGCTTTTGATTTTCTATTCGTCATTATTTATCTATTGAGGATCACCCTCATATCAAGGGATGTCACTATCTTTATAGTTACCCCAAAACATCACCTGGTGTTATTTTTGCATACCACTTATTATTAGCACGCTTTGCAATAATGATGTATTGACCATACGATGTACCTACTGACTTATAGCTTAAAGGTATGGTTGTGCCATCATCCATACGAAGAGTTCCAGTGATCTTATCAACTAAGCAAATTCCCCTTCGAGAAAGATCTATCCTTAACGACCAAGGACCTATATGAGTAAGATGGTGAGGATGACAGAACGAAGACTCTTCCCTAAAAGTTAGGCTGTCAATAGTTCCTGGCGTGCTATTTAAAACAGCATATTTTGTATAGGCGAATGATGGCGTTGAAAATAGTAAAAGAGGGAGTACTGCTAAAAGAAGTTTTTTCATCAAATAGTGTCCTTAATATCGATAACAAAATTAGCGATATACTTAATGTATGTGTAAAAGGAATACTATTGAGGTAGTTAAAAAATAACTGTTTAAAATTAATTCCTGTATCGAGCTTGAGACACTCAATCTTAGATTTTTGAACCAATCTACGCTTTTTGTTGGTATTTTTTAATTCCAACAATGCCCGCATTGAACGCGCCCAATACCTTATAAATACTGTGTTTAAGCAAGGTTGCACATTATGAGAAACTTGTACTACTGAGGGGGATAGAGGATGTCACGTATCATTAATAAATTTGCTTGTTTATATATTCCTGTTTCGCTTTTAGGTACAAAGCGTAAATCCAATTAAATGTGTAAAGAATTTAAAAAGGAAAAAGGGCGTTGAAGCTGATTTCAACGCCCTTTTACTATTTGATAAAGCACATTTTATGTGGTTCTCTCTGAGCTTTGGTTTGACAATATGTTTAATTGATTACCAACTATTAATCTTCTTCTATTAATAAAATACGTGTTTCGTATGGACGCAAGGTTTGTTTATACCCTAAAAAACTCGAATCTGATTGTGGATAATTAGAGAGTAAACATTGAGATTTAATTATTTGAAAGCGCTCAGGTAAATTACATTCAATCTCTTCATCGTAGTAGTTGTTAATACACAGCAAAGTTTGGCTATCGTTTTGACGTGCAATAGCGAAAATACGATCATGCTCTGGTAGCAAATCTTCATATGTCCCGTCAGTAATTACTGAAATCTGTTTTCGCAGTTCAATTAAACGCTTATAGAAATAAAATACGGAGTTTAAGTCTTTTATCGCAGCTTCAGCGTTGATGTCTGGATAATTTTTAGCAATTTCTAACCAAGGTGTTCCATTGGTAAATCCAGCATGTTGTTGATTATTCCACTGCATTGGTGTGCGTGAGTTATCTCGTGATTTTTGAGCTAAAATAGCCATCATATCTTCATGGGGTATACCTTTTTGGTTAACCATGAGATCGTACATAGTAATACTCTCGATATCGCGATATTGACTGATTTCTGTGTAGGCTGGGTTTGTCATCCCTAGCTCTTCACCTTGATAGATATAAGGTGTGCCTTGCATCATATGTATTGATGCCGCTAACATTTTTGCAGATTCAATGCGATATTTTTCGTCATTACCTAAACGGCTTACAATGCGAGGTTGATCATGATTACACCAAAACAGTGCTCCCCAACCTTTGCCGTTTAATCCTGTTTGCCAGTGGTGGAAGATTTGCTTTAACTGAATGAAATCAAATGCGGTTTTAGTCCATTTATCACCATTTACATAGTCTACTTTTAAATGATGGAAATTAAAGACCATAGAGAGTTCTTTGCCATTAAGTGCTGAGTACTGCTGACAATGTTCAAGTGAAGTAGAGGACATTTCGCCTACGGTTACACTGCCATACTTTTGGAATACGGCCTGACTTATTTCTTGCAAATATTCATGTACGCGCGGTCCATCAGTATAAAATCTGCGACCATCACCTTTATCATCATTTGGGAAGTTTTGCTCTTTGGAGATTAAATTAATCACATCTAAACGAAATCCATCGACACCTTTTTCGGCCCAAAAGCTAATAATGTCTTTGACTTCTTGGCGTACTTTGGGATTTTCCCAGTTTAAATCAGCTTGCTCTTTAGCAAAAAGGTGCAAGTAATACTGGTTTGTTAAGGGATCTAATTCCCAAGCGTTACCACCAAATTTTGATAGCCAGTTATTAGGTTCTTTACCATCGATAGGATCTTTCCAAATGTAATAATCGCGATATGGACTTTTCATGTCTCCCAATGCTGACTGGAACCATTTATGTTCAGTTGATGTGTGATTCACTACAATATCCATTATAATACGAATACCAAGTTGGTGAGCCAGCTCTAACAAAATACTGAAGTCTTCCATGCTACCAAAGTCAGGGTTGACTGCGTAGTAATCTGAAATATCGTAGCCATTATCGATCATGGGTGATTGATAAATTGGGGTTAACCAAATAGCATCAACCCCCAAATGTTTTAAATAATCCAGTTTAGAAATGATCCCTTGGATGTCCCCAGTGCCTTTGCTTTCACTGTCACAAAAACTTTTGGGATATATTTGATAGATAGTCGCGGTTTTCCACCAGTTTTCATCATATTTGCTTAATGTCATTTCTAAAGCTCACTTATTCGTAAATAAATTTTAAAAATAGCCACCATTACTCGATGGCTAACAGCTTTCATTGCAATCAAAGGTGAGAGGGGAGCAATGGCTCCTATCGTCTATTGCTGAAGCTTGGGCCCCTTTAACTAGAGATGTTGTGTGTTGCTAAGGGAATCAAACGATATATGATGAAAGAGTTATGTTGTTACTGGCTCTAGTGTTTCTTTCATTTGTGCGCGCTTATATAAAAGTAGTGTGAGTACTATTGGTACAATAATCGCGACTACCATGGCTAATGTGAATATTCCCCAATATTGAGGTTGGATAGATAATATACCTGGTAAACCTCCGACACCGATCCCGTTTGCCATCACTCCAGCACTCCCACAGATCGCAGCAGCTATTGCACTGCCTATCATCGCGCTTAGCATAGGGAATTTGTATTTTAAGTTGATACCGTACATTGCAGGCTCTGTGACACCAAGATAGGCAGAGATCGCCGCAGGTACTGATATGTCACGCTCTCCATGTTTTTTACTGATGATAATGATACCAACAACGGCAGATGCTTGAGCAATATTAGAAAGAGCGATTAATGGCCAGATTGGTGTTCCACCAAGCTGTTGCATGAGTTGAAGGTCAACAGCGTTGGTTGTGTGGTGGATACCTGTAATCACCAATGGGGCGTAGAGGAAACCAAAGATAGTTGACCCAATAACGGCAAAGTCGCCGGTCATGGCTGCTTTTGCTGCAAAAGCAACACCATCACCCAACATGCGACCAAATGGACCAATGATGGCGTGGGCAAGGAATACCGAAACAATGATAGATATGAAAGGCACAACTACTAAATAGAGATAAGCGGGAATGATACGTTTTAAGTTTGTTTCAATAAGCGCCAGAGCGACACCGGCTAACATGGCTGGAATAACTTGAGCTTGGTATCCTACTTTATCAACAGTAAATAAACCGAAATCCCAAAACTCGGGGACTTGCTGGCCGATTAAATACGCGTTCATTAACTGTGGTGATACTAAGGTAATACCCAGCGTAATACCTAAAATTGGTGTTCCCCCCAATTTTTTCACCGTAGACCAACAAACACCAACGGGTAAGAAGAGGAAGATAGCTTCGCCAATTAACCATAGGAAGGAGTAGACTGATGCCCAGAATTGGCTTATTTCTGTGAGTGTGTGGCCATCAAACATTTTGATGTCGCCAATAACGTTGCGAAAACCTAGAATCAGGCCACCGGTAATAATTGCAGGAAGTAGTGGAACAAAGATTTCAGCAAGATGGGAGATTCCACGTTCAAGAATATTCATGTTTTGACGAGCAGCATTTTTTGTTGTTTCTTTGCTTGCTTCACTCTTACCCGTTAGATCCACTAATACTTTATATACGTCATCGACTTCTGTACCGATAACCACTTGGAATTGACCAGCGTTAGTAAAACAGCCTTTTACTATTAGTAGTTTATCTAACTCTTTAGTATTCGCTTTATTCGTATCGTTAAGCACGAAGCGTAATCGAGTTAAACAGTGACTAACACTGGCAATATTGTCTGAACCTCCAACCAGTTCAATAAGACGCTTTACCTCTTTTTGTGCAATCTTACTCATAATTTGTCCACCTATTGAATACTTTTAAATTATTATTTTTTTATTAATGGGAATGTTCCCATTTTATTGGTGGTTGGATGGTGACATATTGTATTTGAGATGAAAATGGGAACAGTCCCATAAGTGGGCTGTGATCACAGTATAAATTTAAAGCAGATCGTTTAAGGAAGGTTAATGGGGAATGGGCTGTTGGGTATAGTGCACAATCTGTTCGTTGCCATTTAATTGATTGATCAAAATATCTGCGGCTTTTTTACCGGCACAGGCATAACCGGGATCTACGCTGAATATCTTAGGAAAAAGAAAAGAAAGTAATTCATTACCGCCAACACCTGTTACGACGACATCTTCCCGTGCGATTTCTTGTAATCTTTTAGCTACACCAAGAGCAATCGTATCGCTGGCGCATATAATGGCCTGTGTATCAGGTTTTAGTACTTCATCAACTAATTGGTAAGCACTTTCGTGGCTTAATTTACCTGTTTTGTAGCAAGGTGTTACGCCTTGGTTTTTACACCATTTTTTATAAGCAGTAAGGCGTGCCAGACCTGTCGTCTTATCTTCAGGGTCTACTCCGATATAACTGATACGAGATATCGATTGATGGTGAACATGTGCGAGCGCGTGCTCTATAACACCTTGATTATCATAGTTGATTGAGGATATTAGTTGCGTATCCATTGCTATTGCAACAACACGATTACCCCATTGGGCTAATGCATTTTCGTCGCAACCGGTAAAGCCAAAAACAATAACACCATCAACATTACGCTTTTTGAGCACTGATAAATGTTCATTGGTTTTGTTGCGATCAAATTGGCTTTCCATAATCACCACGTCATAACCTGCGGCATACAGTGTGCTTAACATGGTCGCGACAACACGGTTCTCTGAGGGGGAATCGAGGCGAGAGATGATAATCCCCACCACTTTTTGACTGCCGCCCCGCATTGATTGAGCTGATTTTGAAGGTGTATATCCAGACTCACGAATGATTTTTTCCACCTTCTCACGTGTTTGTGCTTTTACCTTAGGGTCGTTGGTTAACACACGGCTTACTGTTGACTTGCCAACATCAGCTAACTTTGCGATATCAAGAATGGTGAGTTTTTTGTTCATAAGTCGTCAAATTAAAGGTGGATTGAGCAAAAGGAAATTATCGCGCTCTTATCTTCATCTAGAACTGACTATCTATCGTTAGAGGCGTAATTTATTTTGTAATACTATCAAGTACTCGTGGTTAGAGTATATATAAATTCCGAAGCGTGGTTTGCTCTGGATCCCTTGGTGTGGTGAGGCGATCTATTTTCCAATCAGCAATACGCCATCTACTTCGCTTTCTGCCATTTTCTCTTCTTTTTTGCCTTTATCTTATGCCTACCGACCCAACCATTACCATATGGTAATAATCTTTTGTTTTTTTGTTGTATTGTTGTTTTTAGTGTAATTATTAATAATACATCCATCGAAACGCACAAGGCGTTCACAAACATAAATACACAAGGTTTTATTACTCATGAAAACAGTTATTAAAGCAACTATCGCAGCCGCTATCATCGCTATGTCTTACAACGCTTCAGCTAAAGATGGTGCGTTCACAGGTAATGTTCAATTTCAAAAAGCAGCAGCTAGCACTATGAATGCAGCTCACTACCAAAAACAAGGTACTGCAGAGCGTTCACACTCAGGTGTGGTATTCACACAATCAGCATCACAACTTACTTTTGCTGAAAAGCTACTGTCTGCTGCTGATAAATAAGCCGCTGATATCGGCAAGTAACATCCCATTTTAATTATTACGTTTACGTAATAGTGGTTAACTTTTCATTTTATTGTTTATTTCCGGTAAGTGAGCTGTTGTTAGCATCAACACCAACAACAACCATAAAGATTTGACGCCGATAACACTCACTTTGCTATTCACACTCTGTAAAAAATTCCGGCTTATGGCACATGCGGTAAACCAACATAAATTACTTAATATTATCGGAGCTTTATTATGAGCAATGTCTTCTACATGCCACCTGTAACACTAATGGGTCCTAATGCTATTCAATCTTTAGGTGCTGAACTTGCCTCAAAAGAGCTGAAAAAAGCGCTAATCGTGACAGACAGTGTATTAGTTGAAGTGGGTTTAGTGAGCAAGCTAAATACGAGCTTACTGCGCACGGCCTTGATTACACTATTTACGATGGTGTGCAACCTAACCCAACAGAGAAAAACATTGAAGATGGCCTAGCGTTACTTGCAAGCAGCCATTCTGATTTTGTGATTTCATTCGGTGGTGGTTCTTCACACGATACTGCTAAAGGTATCGCACTTGTGGCAGCGAACGGTGGTCACATTCGTGATTACTCGAAAGGTGTACACCTTTCTAAAAAGCCACAACTTCCATTGGTAACCGTGAACACAACAGCAGGTACCGCTTCAGAAATGACCGTATTTGCAATCATCACTAACCAAGAAGATGAAACCAAATACCCAGTAGTTGATAAGCACTTCACGCCGATTATTGCAGTGAACGATTCAGAGCTAATGGTCGCAATGCCTAAGTTCCTAACTGCTGCAACCGGTATGGATGCATTAACGCACGCTGTTGAAGCGTATGTTTCAACTGCAGCGACACCAATCACTGATGCCTCTGCCATTAAAGCGATTGAGCTGATTGTAAACAACCTAGAAACCGCTGTGAACGACGGTCAAAACCGCGAAGCACGTGATGCAATGCAGTACGGCGAGTACCTTGCTGGTATGGCATTCTCTAATGCATCTTTAGGTTACGTTCACTCAATGGCGCACCAATTAGGTGGTGTTTACGACCTGGCTCACGGCCTATGTAACGCGATTCTATTGGCAGAAGTTTCACGTTTTAACGCCAAACAAGTACCAGAGCGTTTTGTTGATATTGCCAAAGCAATGGGTATCGACACAGCAGCAATGACCCAAGAGCAAGCAGTAAATGCAGCCCTTGAAGCGATTGATGCACTTTCTGAAAAAGTGGGTACTAAGCAACGCCTAGCTGATTTAGGTGTGACTGAAGACAAGCTAGCGTTCATGGCGCAAAACGCTCTAAACGATGCGTGTTCTTTAACTAACCCACGCAAAGCGAGCCTAGAAGAAATCGTAGAGATCTTTAAAGCACGCATGTAATTAGCAACGCTTTTAAAAAAGGCCACTGTTTATTCAGTGGCCTTTTTTTATTCGGGTTGAGCAGTCGCTGCGTCAGTCTTGTTAGCGGAAAGCGTCACATAGCGTTGTTGCAGCTCTGCCAATAACTCTAGGGTGTCAAACTCGTCTAAAGAAGGGCGATCACCAGCAAAGAACATGATGCTTTTATTAAACATCTTTGATAATTCTAAAAGTGTATCTAAGCGTGGTTGAGTTCGACCATTCTCTAAGTCTAAGTAGGTTTGTCTTGCTATCTTAAGGTGTTTTGCGGCATCGACTTGTGTCATGCCATGCTCTTCACGGGCTTGCTTAAGCCGGTGGTAAAAGGCTTGGGGGTTATTCATTATTTTATTCTTCTACATGTCGGACGCCAAGATTGTATAGATAAACGACAAGCTGAAAAATAGGTGAAAGTAATTTTTATGTCAGTAAAAGTGAATGGGGAAGGGGGCAATAATCAGACAATAAAAGCTTCGTGTTTAATCGACTGATTATGCTTTTTCGTTGTAATTATTTATCGTTATTTGATTTTGACTCGTTTTTGAGGAGTCGTGTAGCCTAGCGTTAACTCAATACTTTCGTGAAGACGATTATAAGAAAACATAACGACTTGTATTAACGTTAGTGGTTTTCTGTAATTTAACGCTTTTATCTTTTATCTTTTATCTTTATTCCTTTCTTCAAAAAATGTTCTAAAGTCGAATTTAGTACAATTTCCATTATCATTACTCATTAGTGCTGGGTTACTAACGAGAACACAATGCTTTTCATTGCTTGCTGAGTCTTTTTCATTATGGCTACTACAACCCATTAATACGAATATTAATGCAGTTAGTGTTATTATTTTTTTCAATTAAGACTCCTTACTTAATATTGCTTCTTATAATAGAAATACGATTAACTTTATGATTCTATAGGATTTAAAATTCATATAAATACCTTTCGAGTATATATTGTTTGTAAATTAAGTGCTATGAGATCTAAAGGCTATTTTCAATTTATAAAGCGTTTTAAAAATCTATCGTTTTTTAATTTTCTATCATATGTAGCCGCTCTATTGATTCATTTATTAACTTTTCATTAAGGCGTTATCTAGACAAGTTAGTGCTCTCGTCTAGATAATCTCTCTGCTCCTTTATTCTGCTTGAATCTTACCTGCTATACCTTTTTTGAATGCGCTTTTCTGCCACATTCCTGAAATGTTTTTTTTATAAAAGCGACACAAAAAATTGCCACGCTATGAGCATTATTTAACTAGGGCTCAATAGCATGGATAACATTATTGAAGTCAAAGATCTGACAAAAACGTTTGGAAATAAAAAAGCTTTAAATGCAATCGATTTCAGTATTCAGCATAAAGAAATGACGGCGCTCTTAGGCCCTTCGGGATCAGGTAAATCGACATTAATGCGCCATTTAAGTGGCTTAGTTTATGGCGATAAAGATCAAAATAGTGAGATCCGTGTTTTAGGTGAAGTGGTCCAAGCGAATGGTCGTGCAACGGTAGATATTCGACAAAGACGCGCCCAAGCGGGGTATATTTTTCAACAATTCAATCTTGTTAATCGTCTCACTGTTCTAACTAACGTATTAATTGGTGCCATGAGTCATACACCGTTGTGGCGTACTTTAAGTGGTCGATTCAGTGTAGAGCAAAAACAGCAAGCGTTAGCTGCTTTAGAGCGAGTTGGGATGAGTGATTTTGCCCATCAACGTGTTTCGACTCTTTCTGGTGGGCAGCAACAACGTGTAGCAATCGCTCGTGCCTTGATGCAAAAAGCGAAGATCATTTTCGCAGATGAGCCCATCGCTTCATTAGATCCAGAGTCTTCTCGTATTGTGATGGAATTACTGACAGACATTAACCAGAGGGAAGGTATTCCTGTGGTTGTTACTTTGCACCAAGTCGAGCATGCCCTTAAATATTGTAAACATGTCATCGCATTAAAAGAAGGCAAAGTCTTTTATCAAGGTGAAAGCGCAAGCATCTGCCAACAAGAGCTTGAACAGCTCTATAGCTATCAACCCAAAGTCAATATTGATGAGAGTGAACCTCTACCACTAGCGTCAATAGAAAACCATTCCACCCCTTTACTACGTTAACACACAAAGGATATTGAAGATGTTACGAGCACTAAAGACGATGGTTTGTAGTCTTGGACTACTTACAGCTGCAACAGCGATCCCCGTTTCTGCTGAAGAGAAATTGGAATCGCTTAATTTCGGTATTATTTCGACTGAATCACAGCAAAATCTTAAAACAGTGTGGGACCCGTTCCTAAAAGATATGAGTGATAAACTGGGCATGGAAGTGAAAGCCTATTTTGCGCCAGATTATGCGGGCATTATTCAAGGTATGCGTTTCGATAAAGTTGATGTCGCTTGGTTTGGTAATAAATCAGCGATGGAAGCGGTTGACCGAGCAGGGGGAGAGGTTTTCGCGCAAACGGTAGATTCCGAAGGAAATCCTGGTTACTGGAGTTTATTGATCACCCATAAAGACAGCCCAATTAACAGTGTTGAAGACATGATTTCCCAGCGTTCGAAGCTCGCGTTTGGTAATGGCGATCCAAATTCAACATCAGGTTTTCTTGTACCGTCATACTATGTCTTTGCAAAGAATAACATTCAACCGTCAGAGTTTAAGCGCACGTTGAATGCTAGTCATGAAGTGAATCTCTTTGCTGTTGCAAATCAACAAGTGGATGTAGCGACGAATAATACGGAAAGTATGCGTCGTTTCGAGCTTACCAATCCAGAAAAGTTTGCCAATATTAAAGTAATTTGGCAGTCACCACTTATTCCATCCGATCCTATTGTGTGGCGTAAAAATCTCCCTGATTCAGCAAAAAATGAAATTTACAGTTTTTTCATGGAGTACGGTACTTCTGGTGATGAGAAAGAGCTAGCCGTTCTAAAAGAACTCGGTTGGGCTCCTTTTAAACCATCGAGTGATTTACAGCTGCTACCAATTCGCCAGCTAGCGCTCTTTAAACAGCTAAATAGCTTGAATAAACAAACAAGTTTAACCAAAGAGCAAGCGTCAAAATTACAATCAGCAAAGAGTAAGCTTGCTGTTCTAAACCGCCAAATGAGTGCTCTTGAAGCAATGGAATAGCGTCGCATGGGCTGGAGGAACGATTTTCCAGCCCTTTGCTGCCACACAGTATTTAATGGATAGATGCAATGAGCAGTTCAACTCAAAATATCTCAATGGGTCCCACTTCTCAATGGAAGCGCTTTGCAATCATGTTACTGGTTGCGTTTGTTCTTGCTTGGTCTTGGCAAGGTGCAGAAATGAATCCAGTTCAATTAATAAAAGATTCTGGAAACATGATTGAGCTGGGTGCGGACTTTTTCCCGCCAGACTTTACTTACTGGAAACTTTACCTCGAAGAGACCTTGATAACGATACAAATTGCATTGTGGGGGACGATATTAGCCGTCGTTATTTCCATCCCATTTGGATTGATGTGCTCAGAAAATATAGCCCCTTGGTGGATATATCAGCCAATGCGTCGCTTGATGGATTCTGCTCGAGCAATCAATGAAATGGTATTTGCAATGCTATTTGTTGTTGCTGTTGGGTTAGGGCCTTTTGCTGGCGTACTTGCGTTATTTGTACATACCACAGGCGTACTTGCAAAACTGTTTTCTGAAGCGGTCGAAGCTATTGATATTGGCCCAGTAGAAGGCGTTCGTGCGACAGGAGCCAATAAAATTGAAGAGATTTTATATGGCGTTCTTCCTCAAGTATTACCGCTTTGGATCTCTTTTACTTTATATCGACTTGAGTCGAACGTTCGTTCGGCCACTGTGGTAGGCATGGTGGGTGCTGGTGGTATAGGGGTTCTGTTATGGGAAGCGATAAGAGGTTTTCAGTTCCAACAGACCGCTTGCATTATGTTGATCGTCATTGTCACTGTGAGTTTGATTGATTTTGCCTCACAACATATCCGAAAAATGTTTATTTAATATTTTTCATAACTTGTCTAGATAAGTCACCCGTGATGCTGAGAGATTGACGATGAGAGTGTATTTGAATATTGCGAAACACTTAGAAGAGGATGTTCGCCGCTACTTTCAAGCCGGTGACTATTTACCATCAGAATCAGAACTTGCTAAACGGTTTAATGTAAATCGTCATACCGTGCGTCGTGCGATAGATGAGCTGGTGTTTAATGGGATGATCGAACGCCAACAAGGACGAGGCAATATGGTTGTTAGCCAACCATTCGAGTACCCATTACATGCTGGGGCGCATTTTACTGATAATTTGTTGGAGCAGGGCAGTTTACCGACGAGTCGAGTGATCGAACGAGGTTTAACTCGCGCAAACGACAAGGTGGCTGCTCTCTTTGGTGTATTACCTGAGTCATCGATTATTAAACTCACCACATTAAGAAAAATTGATGGTGTACCTGCAAGTGTGATTGACCATTACCTCTCAGATGTGAACTGGTGGCCTGCTGTAAAACATTTTGAAGTGGGATCACTTCATCACTATTTGAGAGACAAACTAGACGTTCAACTGACTAGACGTTCGACGCGGTTGAGAGCTGTTATGCCCACCAAAACGGATTGTCGTCTACTACAACTTCCTAGCAAAACGCCAGTTATGGCATTTAAAACCACCAATGTCTTAAAGGGCACTGATCGGATCGTGGAGTTTTCATCTTCACATACACGATCGGATTTGGTTGAAATTGTTTTGGAGCACTAAATGGAAACGGAACAAAGAACACAACGACAAAAGTGGATGGCTGTGTTAGCTCGATGCGATCATCGTTCCTTAGCTAACGGTTGGCAACAACTTGGCTTAGAGCCTAGTTATCACTTTGTTCGAGAGCCTGAGATTGGTCTTGCCCAAGTTCGCGCAAGAATGGGTTCAACAGGGAGCCAGTTTAATATCGGTGACGTTACGATGACGCGAACAGTGATCCAACTTGATAGTGGAGAGCTAGGGTATAGCTACATCACTGGTCGTGATAAATATCACTCTGAGATAGCGGCTGTGATTGATGCCCTAATGCAAACATCGATGCAAAGCGATCTCCATCATCGTCTTATTAATCCGTTAAATGCCGACATTGCGAAGCAAGAACAGTCTCGGGCTAAACAGGTTTCCGCAAGCAAGGTGGACTTTTTCACCATGGTTAGAGGAGAAGATGAATGAGCCAGTTAGTAAAAGGATTTGATTGTCCAGTTCATGACGCTCAGCAGACTTTTCGTTTATTAATGGACGCAATGGCTAAACCTGGTCTCGTGGTTGAATTACCAAGTGATGTTCGCTTTGGTGGTGTTAGCAAAGCCGCAACACAGTTAATGCTTACTCTGGTGGATAACTCGACGCAAGTATTTATGTCTTCGCACTATTTAAATGATCCTTCTTTCATTGAGAATGTCCGTTTTCATTGCGCCGCTTCTTTAACACAAATAAGAGAGCATGCTGATTTCGGGTTGTTAGCAGGTAACGAAATAACAACGTTAAACGGTTTTTCTAAAGGCGAAGAAAGTTATCCAGACAAAAGTGCCTCCCTCATTATAGAAGTGGACTCGTTACAATCAGGTGTTGAGCTGTCACTGACAGGCCCCGGTATTCAAGAAAAGACCACAGCTTATATCAATGGATTATCAAGCGAATTACTTGTAGCGGTATTGAACGGGCGAGGAGTATTTCCGCATGGCGTGGATCTTTATTTCACAAGTGGTCGCCAAGTTATGGCGCTACCTAGAACAACGCAAGTTCAATTAAATAATAAAGAGGATGCGATATGTACGTTGCTGTAAAAGGTGGAGAAAAAGCCATTGCCGCCGCGCATCGGCTTCAAGATCAAAAACGTCGCGGTCCAACCTCTCAACAACCTCTTGAGGTCGCTCAGATAGCTGAACAGCTCGCTGGCGCAACAGACAGGGTGATGACAGAAGGCAGTGTTTACGATAAAGAGTTGGCAGCCCTTGCCATTAAACAGGCCGGAGGTGATTTAATTGAGGCGATATTTTTACTTCGAGCTTATCGCACAACACTGCCAAGATTTGCTGTTACTGAGCCGTTACAAACTGAAAGTATGCGTATTGAGCGTCGAATTTCAGCGGCATATAAAGATCTCCCTGGGGGGCAGATACTGGGGCCTACTTACGATTATACCCACCGTTTACTTGATTTCACGCTACTGGCAGAAGGTGGTGAACAGGCGCATATCTGTAGCGAAATTGATGATAGAGAGCAATCACTGCATAACACTGAAATACCAGAGTTAAGCCCACAAGTCCTGCAGATTTTAGAGAAACTAGAGCTGGCAGTACAAGAGTCAGATAACGGGGAATTACCGGAAGATATAACCGTAACTCCACCTGCTTATCCTGCTAATCGAAGCGCAAGATTACAACAACTATCACGATGTGATGAAGGGTTTTTACTTGCGCTTGGGTATTCGACACAACGCGGTTATGGACGCAATCATCCTTTCGCAGGTGAGATCCGGTCAGGCCAAGTGACATTAGAAATTATTCCTGAAGAATTAGGCTTTGCTATCGAAATTGGCGACATCGAATTGACAGAGTGTCAAATGATAAACGCATTTACAGGGAGTAAGACTGAAAAAGCCAAATTTACCCGAGGGTATGGAATTAGCTTTGGCTTTTCAGAACGCAAAGCGATGTCGATGGCACTGGTTGATCGTTCACTACAACATAAAGAGTACGATGAAGAGCCACAAGGTCCTGCTCAGGACGAAGAATTTGTTCTGTCACATGGCGATAATGTTGAAGCCTCCGGCTTTGTTAGCCATTTGAAACTTCCTCACTATGTTGATTTTCAATCTGAACTTGAATTGATTCGAAAATTACAAAAAGAGTATGACGAACAACAGAGTGAAATCATCAAAGAGGGCCTTCATGATGTTTGATTCAAACCAAACCGGTGGCTACAACTATGGCTACTTAGATGAGCAGACGAAAAGGATGATACGTCGAGCACTGCTAAAAGCGATTGCGATACCGGGTTATCAAGTGCCGTTTGGTGGGCGAGAAATGCCGATGCCTTATGGCTGGGGTACGGGAGGTATTCAAATCACAGCGGCAATAATCGGACAGCAAGATGTGCTTAAAGTGATTGATCAGGGCGCTGACGATACGACCAATGCTGTTTCTATTCGCCAGTTCTTTAAAAAAGTGGCGGCGGTTAAAACGACCGAAAAAACCAGTTATGCGAGCTTAATTCAAACACGTCATCGCATTCCTGAGAAACCGTTGAATGAAGGGCAGATATTGATATATCAAGTTCCGATTCCTGAGCCATTACGTTTTATCGAGCCACGTGAAACAGAAACACGGAAAATGCATGAACTGGAAGAATATGGTGTGATGCATGTAAAACTGTATGAAGACATTGCACGATATGGCCATATTTCAACGTCTTACGCTTACCCTGTTGAAGTGAATGGTCGATATATTACTGATCCTTCTCCGATCCCCAAGTTCGATAATCCTAAAATGCATCAAATGCCAGCTCTACAACTGTTTGGGGCTGGCCGAGAAAAGCGGATTTATGCCATTCCGCCTTATACCGATGTGAAAAGCCTCGATTTTGATGATTACCCTTTTGAAATTCAGCAGTGGGATGAACCATGCAGTATTTGTGGCTCGACGGATAGCTTCTTAGACGAAGTCGTAACCGACGATCAAGGAGGGAGAATGTTTGTCTGTTCAGATACGGATTATTGCCGTGAACAACAAGCGCTGCAAAAGAGTAAGGAGACGACATTGTGTCTTTAATGGATGTTGAAAATAGTCGGAATGAGGCGGTTGTTAATCAAACCAGTGAGGAATTACAACCTCTGCTTAAAGTGACGCAGCTGACGAAATTGTATCAAGCTGAGAAAGGCTGCCAAGAGATCGATTTTGAACTTTGGCCAGGTGAAGTATTGGGGATCGTTGGGGAATCAGGCTCGGGGAAAAGTACCTTACTCCGGGTTCTATCAGGCCGTGAAGTACCTGATAGTGGCGATGTTCAGTATCAAATTGACGCCAATCATAGTGTTAGCTTGTTTGGTTTGTCTGAAAGTGAACGTCGTCGTTTGTTGCGTACAGAGTGGGGAGTGGTACATCAGCATCCTATGGACGGTCTTCGTTCTAGAGTGTCTGCTGGTGGCAATATTGGCGAACGTTTAATGGCTGTTGGTAACAGACATTACGGTGATATTAGAGCACAAGCGATTGATTGGCTTGGGCAAGTTGAAATCCCCTTAGACCGAATTGATGATATGCCTATTACGTTCTCTGGCGGTATGCAACAACGCTTACAAATAGCACGAAATTTAGTGACTCATCCAAAGTTGGTATTTATGGATGAACCAACAGGTGGACTAGATGTATCTGTGCAAGCCCGACTCCTTGATTTGATTAGAAATTTAGTTGTTGATTTAGGGTTGTCTGTCGTCATTGTAACGCATGATCTTGCCGTTGCTCGTTTGCTTGCTCATCGATTAATCGTGATGAAAGAAAGCCGCATTGTTGAAACTGGGTTAACTGATCAAGTGTTAGATGATCCACAGCATCCTTACACGCAATTACTCGTTTCATCGGTATTACAAGGATAAGAAGTATGATGAATACTCACAATAACAAAGTAATGCTTCGAGTTGAAAACATCAGCAAAACGTTCGTATTGCACAATCAAAGTAGCGCGCGAATATCTGTTCTTGAGAACAGCAGTTTTCAGGTGGAAAGTGGTGAATGTGTGGTGTTACTAGGGCATTCAGGCTCGGGTAAAAGTACGCTTCTTAAAGCGCTCTACGCCAATTATTTAGTCGATGATGGGCACATTCTTGTTCGTAAAAATCAAAATAATAATGACTGGGTAGATCTCGCCAATACGACACCTAAATCGATTCTTGAGGTAAGAAAGCATACCGTAGGTTGGGTGAGTCAATTTTTACGGGTTATTCCTCGCATCAGTGCATTAGATGTGGTCAGCCAGCCTTTGATTGATTTAGGTGTCGATAAAGATGAGGCGCGTGAAAAAGCACAAGTCCTCCTCCGTCGGTTAAATGTACCTGAAGCACTTTGGCACCTTGCCCCAGCGACGTTTTCTGGTGGAGAGCAGCAACGCGTTAATATCGCTCGAGGGTTTATTGTTGAATCGCCTATTCTATTACTTGATGAACCTACCGCGTCATTGGACGAGAAAAACTGCCAAGTTGTTGTCGAGTTAATTTCAGAAGCTAAGCATCGAGGTGCCGCGATTGTTGGTATTTTCCACGATGAGTCAGTTCGTAAACGCGTAGCGGATAAGATTTACGATATGTCCACGGCACAATTGAGTGAAATTGATCATTAGAAAGGAAGTCATGATGATTATTACCAATGTACAACTGGTATTAGAAAATGAAGTTATTAATGGTTCGATTGAAATCAAGGATGGTTTGATTCGATCAATGTCGGACTCAAGTAGCCAGCGACCAGAAGCGATTAATGCAAATCAAAGTTTCTTAATGCCGGGCCTTATTGAGCTTCATACCGATAATTTAGAAAAATACTTTACCCCAAGACCGAAAGTCAATTGGCCTGCATTGTCAGCAATGGCAGCGCATGATGCTCAGCTAATTGGCTCTGGTATTACGACTGTTTTAGATGCAATTGCGGTTGGTGATGTACGCGATGGAGGACACCGACAGGAAAATCTCGACAAAATGATTGATACCATCATCGAAAGTGGAAAGTTGGGGTTAAATAGGGCCGAGCATTTTGTGCATATACGATGTGAGTTACCGCACTCAGGGACAGTGGAATTGGCCGAAAAATATCTCGACTTAGAGCAGATCCACATGGTGTCGTTAATGGATCATTCTCCCGGCCAACGTCAGTTTGTCAATATCAACAAATACAATGAATACTACCAAGGTAAATACAACCTAAGTGATCAACAAATGGCAGAGTTTGAGCAATACCAGCGAGCTCAGTCTTTACAGTGGTCAGGGGCTAATCGAAAAGCGATAGCCAAATTGTGTCGTGAAAAACACATACCTTTAGCGAGTCATGATGATGCAACGTCAGTACACGTTGAAGAATCACATTCACTAGGAATGGTATTAGCTGAGTTTCCGACGACGGTTGAAGCCGCTCAACGATCTCATGAGCTTGGATTAAAAGTGATGATGGGAGCACCGAACGTTGTACGTGGCGGCTCGCACTCAGGAAATATTGCGGCACATGAATTAGCAACACTTGGTGTATTGGATGTGCTGTCGTCTGATTATTTTCCTAGCAGTTTGCTTGATGCTGTTTTTAAGTTAGCAAGCGATGAACGTAATGCACTTGATTTAGCATCATCGACGCGCCTAGCAACGGCTCATCCAGCGGCTGCACTCAACTTGACGGATAGAGGGTCTGTAAAAGAAGGGTTGAGAGCTGACTTAATGCTTGTAGGTCGTAAAGCCAATCAAGCCGTGATTCAACAAGTATGGCGACAAGGCAATCGCGTTTTCTAAAGGAGAAACAGTGTTGGCTAGGTTGTTCTATGTATTAGGTGCATCGGGGGCGGGCAAAGATTCTCTTATCAATGCGGTTCGAGAAAGTTTAAGTGAGCGATTGATGATCGCACATCGATATATTACTCGACCTGCATTTATGGGGAACGAAAATCATATCGCGCTATTAGACACCGAATTTGATTTACGTATTCATCGTGGGTTATTTGTCATGCACTGGCAGGCGAATGGCTGTCGATATGGCGTTGGCAATGAAGTGGATGATTGGCTCAATAAGGGATTGGATGTCATGGTTAATGGCTCCAGAGCTTATTTAGAAACCGCCAAGGCACGATTTGGTGAACAACTTCAAGTGGTGTGGATCTCAGTCAGCCCTGAAGTTCTAGAGCAACGGTTACAGCTTCGAGGGCGAGAAAGTGAAGATGAGATAACACAACGTTTGGAGCGAGCAGTGGCTTATGACGCTGTAAGACCACCATGTGCAATTGTGGTTGATAATAGTGGCTCTCTTCAAAGCAGTACAGAGCAGTTTCTTGCTCAGATGAAATATGCCGTGTACGAGTCTCAATCAAAAAGCGTAGTGGGTTAATTATGTTATCACTGACATTACTCGGCACAGGTGCCGCTGGTGGTGTTCCCCTATATGGTTGTCATTGCTCTGCATGTGAGGCTGCAACCCATGATCATAATCTCGAAAGAAAACCCTGTTCGGCGATGATTGAGTGGGGAGATGAGCAGAATAAAAAGCGTTTGCTCATTGATGCAGGCATTATGGATCTTCATAAGCGTTTTTCAGTTGGCTCATATATTGGCTTTTTGCTCACTCATTTTCATGTAGATCATGTTCAAGGCTTGTTCCATCTGCGTTGGGGAAATGGCGCTTTAATTCCTGTCTGGTGCCCTAATGATCCTTTAGGTTGCGCTGATCTACTGAAACATTCTGGCTGTTTAGATTTTCGTTCGTATCTTCATCATGGAGTACCTTTTAATGTCGAAGGATTGAAAATCACACCACTCTCGATGCAACACTCCAAACCTACGTTTGGGTATTTGTTTGAGTTTGATGGAAATACCGTCGCTTACTTAACAGATACCGATGGTTTACCTCTTGAGACTGAGCAGTATTTATTGTCAGTAAATAAACTTGATGCATTAGTGCTAGATTGCTCTTTTCCACCGGCATTAGAACGAGGTAATCATAGCGATATTGATACAGCCTTTGATGTTTATGAGCGCCTACTACCAAAGCAATTTATCATTACCCATATAGGACATGAATTAGATTGTTGGCTGCAAGATAACCAAGTCCCTAGCTCGTTAGTTATTGGTTGTGATGGGCACAAAGTGGATTTGATTTAAGTGGTTGATTAATAAATTATATCATAGTTTTTTATATTGATTTTTTGTATCACGGTTATCTAGTCAGACTATTGCTTAATATAGTGAAGATTTCGAACAATATATAAGATGGAAGAGGAAGAAGAAGGGGGGAATCTTTTGACCGTGAATGTCATGCATACAGAATTTACGAAAAAGAGATAAGCGACTTAAGAGTTATAAAATGATGATTACCTGCTTTTGCTGGATGTTGATCTCATAATGACATTGTTGCTGTTAGGAAAAAGTGGCCCCTTAAGAGCCACTTCAATTTTTATCTTATTTTTGTAGCGCTGCGATTGCTGCGTCGTAGTTAGGCTCATCAGTAATTTCTGCTACAAGTTCAGCATGGATCACAAGACCTTCCTCGTTTAGTACAACAACGGCACGAGTAGCTAAATCACGAAGTGCGCCTTCAGCTAGTTTAACGCCGTATGCTTCTGCAAATTCAGGGCTACGGAATAGAGAAGCAGTTTTAACGTTCTCAATACCTTCTGCTTCACAGAAACGACCTGTAGCGAAAGGCAAGTCAGCAGAGATACATAGCACAACTGTATTTTCAGTGTTTGCTGCTTTTTGATTAAATGCTTTCACACCAAGTGCACAAACCGGTGTATCGATGCTTGGGAAGATATTTAAAACAACTTTTTTACCTTTTACTGAATCAAGTGTGATGTCAGAAAGATCAGCGCCGCAAAGCGTAAATGCTGGTGCTTGAGTACCTACAACTGGGAATGTACCTGCAAGTTGAACAGGTGAGCCTTGGAATGTTACTTGAGTCATTTTTTACTTTCCTTTTATATGGCACGTGAATGACGTGCAACTTTTTATTCACACACTATATACACAAAGGAATAAATTAATAGTAATTAATGGCATATTTAACCAAGGTCATACCACTGGGTTATTTCTTTTTCTTTTCAGATACTTTTACATTATGGGTAAGAACGATTATTTAATCGCCTAACTCAAAAATAAATCGTGATGGTGACTTAATTGCTTTGTTGTAAGTACATAAGAAGTCGCTCTTTGTTAAAATTGTGATAACAGCACAAGTTTGAGCGAGTTTGTTAAAGTTGTTGCGACTTTTACAGATAACGTAACTGAATGGTTATTTCTCGTATTGCGAGATGAAATATTCAGTTCGAGCTATCAATGATGAGATTTACAAATTTTGTTGATAGAGATTCACAACTTGCGTTGAGACAATAATAATGAAAAAAATAATCCTATTAGCCGTTTGTGCCATGTTTGGCATTGCCGTTATGGCGAGTATGGCGTCGACCTACTTTATATCTAGCCAAAAGATAGACAATATCATCCTCGATAAATCTCAAGTACAGGCGGAATTCTTAGCCAAAAATGCAGGGTATATTCTAGAAAATTCCGCCACCCCTAAAAAAGATCTTCAAGCATTAGTTGATGATTTGAAACAGCGATCTGATGTTAGCTATGCGATTGTTATCGATAATAATGTTACAGCCGTTGCACATAGCGATAAGCAAAAGCTAAACAAAAAGTATGATGATGCGTATACCGTAGACGGCGCGACAAAAGGTGTAGAACAATATTCAAAATGGTATGCCGACGTACAAAAGGTATGGGTGTTCGACATTATGGCGCCAATCTATGTGAATGGTCAGCTTTACGGCACATTTGATATTGGCATTCCCATTACCGAAGTAAGCCAAGCCACCAATGGCATTATCACTTACCAACTAGGTTCGATGATTGTGATCTTCGTACTTTGTTTAATTGTGCTATCTCTATTGCTTAATAAATTAATGCGCCCACTATCGGTACTTAAAGATGCATTGCATGATATCTCGCAAGGTGATGGTGATTTAACGGTGCGCTTACCAATAAAAGGTAATGACGAAGTTGCCCAGATCTCATCAGCGTTTAATGTATTTGTTGAAAAAGTACATGGCATTATTTCCCAAGTGGTGAATTCTGGCGAGGAACTAAATGGTTCTGCCATTGCACTACGTGAACAGTCACAGCAAGCACTCGCGAGAGGACAAGAGCAAAATGAACAAACCATGCTAGTTGTGACATCAATGAATGAAATGATTGCCACGGTTAATGAAATTGCGTCCAACGCCGCGAACGCCGCAGATGCAGCAAGCATGGCAACCAATGAAACCCAAGAAGGGTATAAAACGCTACAACGAACAACAACGGCCATCTCTAACCTTGAAAATGAGATGAACAGTACTTCAAATATCATTGTTAGCTTGGCGGATAATACGCAATCTATAGGTACGATTCTTGAAGTAATACGTGGGATCTCAGAGCAAACCAATTTACTGGCATTGAATGCTGCGATTGAAGCAGCAAGGGCGGGTGATGCTGGGCGCGGGTTTGCAGTTGTTGCCGATGAAGTACGTAATCTTGCGACGAAAACAGCCCAATCAACAGATGAAATCGATGCCATGATCCACCAGTTACAAACAGAAGCCCAGAGCGCGGTAGGCTCAATGAGTAACAGTAAGGCACTGATTAACGAAGGGGCAACCGAAACAGAACATGCGCGACAAGCACTTGAATCAATCTCACAGCAAGTAACCACTATTCTAGATATGAATACTCAAGTGGCGACAGCAACTGAGCAGCAATCAACAGTGGCGAATGAGATCAACTTGAATATGGATACGGTGAGTCATTTAGTTAAACTTGGTTTGAACGCCAGTGAACAATTAGAGGCATCCAGCCAGCAGCTAGCAGACTTATCGCAAACGCTTGATAAGCATGTAGGGACATTCAAAATATAATAATGATGTTCGGAAAAAGGCGACGTTAGAGCTAATGCCATTTGTGAAAAGCGAATGGCATTTCTTTTTCTGTAATCTAGATACCTGATAAAGGATGCTTTTAGAATAATGCTTAAACATTATTAAAACCTTAGCAAAATTAGAATATTACTGAAATTTCAATCGTGAATATCAATAACTTACAGTATGATAAATTCACCTTGTTTTCAGAGCTATCATCATGTCTAAAACCATTGATTTCTATCACCAAAATGCACAAAGCCTGAGTGAGCAATATCAGTCGTTGACCTTTGAGCAAGTACATAAAAATTGGCAAGCGCATTGGCCTGTCAGTTCATCGAAAGATGCCTTAAAAGTGCTTGATATTGGCGCAGGAGCAGGACGTGATGCGCTATGGTTTGCGGAGCATCATTGTGATGTCTATGCAATAGAGCCAGCACAAGCATTACGAGAACAAGGTGAAAAATATACTCGGCAGTATGATGATAAAATCACTTGGCTTGATGATCAGCTACCCGAGCTACACAGTATTGTAGAGCTTGGTATTCGCTTTGATTGTATTTTGTTATCTGCGGTCTGGATGCACCTCTCTTCTTGTGCGCGTGAGCGAGCATTTCGCAAATTATCTAACCTATTGGCACCGAGTGGAAAGCTAGTGATCTCACTGCGTTATGGTGATTTTTCTGATTCTCGCAAAGCCTATGATGTCAGTGTTGAAGAACTGGAACAATTAGCCAATAAACATGCCTTACAAGTTAACTTCATTTCTGAACATGATGCCGATGAATTAGGTCGTAGCAGTGTGCAATGGCAAACCGTGGTGATGCAGTTGCCTGATGATGGTACGGGTGATCTGATCAAGGTTAGGCAGATCATTGTTAATGATGCTAAGTCTGCCACGTACAAGCTTGCGTTACTTCGTACTCTTCTTCATATTGCTGACGCCCATCCCGGTGCTGTTCTCAGCCGTGAAGATAATAAAGTTCGATTGCCATTGGGCTTAGTGGCACTTTATTGGATACGACAATTTAAACGCTTAATCGATATTGATATTGATGGCTTTGGTATCCAACAAAGTAGCGACAGTAAAAAAGGCTTAGGCTTTGTAAAAGAGCAAGGCTGGAAAAAACTGACACACCTTAGTGCAGATGATTTATCTATTGGGGCGATGTTTACGGGTGATGAAGCTAAAGCACTCCAAACAGCGATCCGAGATAGTTTGAAAACAATTCAAGATGGCCCTGTTACGTTTATTTATCAGGGGGATAAAAATAATACGTTATTTCAAATGGAGCGTGAAAAAGTACGTACAGCAGATTGCTTTGTACTTGAACTAGAAGCGTTAGCTGAATTTGGCTATTTCGTGCTAGACGAAAGTTTGTGGGAGTGTCTGCGATTATACAGTAGCTGGATAGAGCCATTAGTCGTGAATCAATGGATAGCGGAAATGCGTCGTTATAAGTTAAATGAAGCGCGAGATATTCCGCTACAAACTTATTACGACTGTCTAAAATGGATTGATGAAAGTCATGACACTCGAGGTGTACGCCAGAAGATTATTGCTTTACAGCAAACCGGTGTAGAACTGGAAAGTGTATGGAGTGGTAAACGCTTACAGCCTGATTATCAGGTAGATCATTGCTTACCGTTTGCTTATTGGCCGAATAATGATAAGTGGAATTTATTGCCTGCCAGTAAAAATGAGAATAACCAAAAAAGGGCGCGAGTGCCGACAAGACGCCGTTTAATTGATTCGAGAGAGCGTATCGTTAATTGGTGGCAAGTAGCATGGCAAACAGAGCAAGAGCAAAAACGTTTTTTTGATGAAGCCGTATTATCACTGCCTCATTTACCGTTAGCATGTCGTAACTTTGATGATGTTTTTGAAGCGATGGGTTTGCAAGTTAATGGTGTTAAAAGTCGTTTGCTGGTCGGCGAGTGGTAAAACTTATGGATATAAGTATTAACTTTGAGTTAGCTAAATGATCAATGAGCTTAATGGGAATTTTATCTAACTTACCTAGAAAAAACGTCATTTTAAATAATTGCTCTATAACTGCTTTAGGAAGATACCTTGAGAGTGAATACAAACTTATTCAGTTTACCGGCAGAAGTTCAGGCTGAAATTAATGAGCGTCATGAGCATGAACAAGAATTAAGTCGTCGACATTGTTCTTATGTTCATTTTATTGCAGAAAGCATCAATCAACCTGATTCTTACCGTTCTATTGATGATCCTAAATATCGCGAACCCACACCCAGTGAAATACGCGAGGTATTTGAACATTTAGCGAATGTTCATAGTAAAGGCATAGTTACTAAAATGCTGGGCATAAAGGGGAAATCGAACCCTATGCGAACAATTAACCGTTGGATAGATGGAGAATCGTCAATCCCTTATCCTGCTTGGCGATTAATGTTGATTCTTGATGGCAGAGTGGTTCAAACAAATAGGCTTCCTACTGAAACAGGGCAAAAGCCATGGAAGAAATATTATAAGCAAGAATAAAGCGCTTTTATTTAATGTAACTATCTGAATATGTTAGAGGTTACATTGGTTCTTTATTTTTGTAAGGCTGAATAGCTGGAATGAGTAGACTAATCGTATTCAAGTTAATAACGGTATTTAATCAACAGGCTATGGTGTGAAAGTTCGGAATAAAAGATGATGAGTTAATAGCTGCTATGTACATTAATAAGAGGTTATATGACATGCTTAGTTTTTTATAGGCGGCTTTTTTCCCCTAGTCTGAAATAAATCACCGTTATTCCAGATTCGCTAAAATATCTTTAATTGGAGAAGTTAATGCTATCTTTTATTAAAATGTTTTCTATTAATAATAACTATATTGACTGAATTGTTAATTAAATATCGTATTGAGAGAGGCCAAATTAAATGTGACAGCCTAAACATAGATCGCTACTTTAATATTTTTTTATCGTCTTTCTTCCATTTCATCTATTAAATATTTTAAATTTCTCACTTCTATCTTTAATTCCATATTTATATTTTTATTTGTTAGTTATATAAACTTTCCCAATCATTCTTTTAAGGTATATGCAACGGAATGAAGATCACTTTATAGAATATTAAACCGTGAGCATATTCAAATAAGTGCTTTTTTTTGATTTTAATCAAAATTTGAATGTGTAGTTTAGTTGTTGATGCTAAGGCGGAATATTTTGCTTTAGTGATATCAACATCAATAAATACATTATAAAAGAAGCATAAATATGAAAAAGAAGCGTTTAAATAAAATATTAATAGGCATGATGATTACTGGTTGTACGGCAGGATCGATGGCTTCAACTATCGCTTACGCGGAAGCTGAACCTTGGGTGAGTGGCGTTGGGCTAACTAAAACAAAAATAGACTCGACAAAAGAAATATATAATACCTACGAAGCAGATAAGGCATTACCAAAAGTATCAGCCTACCTGTCTAATTGGGCGCATTATGAGCAAGGGTATGAGCCTAACATAGAGGCTTTATCTAAATATGATACTGTTATTTTATCATTCTTTGGTCTCTGTGGAACTGAAGTTGGTGATCCTAGTATTACTGGTGCGGTAGAGCACCTGAAAACATACTGTGATGAATTTGGCGGTAAAAAGTTTGAAATTATGACTACCGACAAATTTGCTGATTTCCAAAAGGAGTTTCCATCTGCTGGTGTTCCAGGAAAATGGGATGGTAAGTGGCTGGAGAAAAATCCAGGGGGAATGCTAGGAGTAATGCAAAAACTAGCGAATGATACAGATACAAAAGTCGCTGTTTCAATTTTTGGCTGGTCTTTATCAAATATTGCTTCTGATGCGGTAAAACCTGAAAATCGTCCTGTATTAATTAATAGTCTTATTGAATTTCTTAATGCTTACCCGTTCGTCAGCCAATTGGATATTGACTGGGAATACCCTGGCATTCAAGGTGCTTCTGAGAACGTATTTGATCCTGAAAATGACGCCAAAAACTATGCAGATTTTATTCGCGATCTTCGCTCTGCTTTGCATAATAATGGTCGTGATGATGTTAAAATCGGTATTGCTTCCGGTGCACCAAAAGACAAAATTGATGCTGCAGAGTTACAAAACCTAATTACCGCAGGTGTGGATACAATCCACTTAATGACGTACGATTTCTTTGGTGAATCTTGGGCTGATGAACTGGCACACCATACGAATCTCATGTCCAATGCGAGTAGAGAATGGTCGTCAGATGCCTCGATTAGATACATGATCGATGAACTAAATATCGATCCTGCAAAGATTCAAATTGGTTACGCTAACTATAGTCGTAATGCGATTGATGCAGAGATAACCTCACATAGTCCATTACAAGGTACCTTTGTTAAAGGTAAAAATGTAATGGGAAGTTGGGAAGCAGCTTCTACAAGTATCAATGACATCTTCACGCACTATGCTAACCCCGATGAAACGAAAGGTTTGCTGCCAATTAATGATTACCACTTATATACAGATGAAGAAGCAAATGCTGATTACTTATATAAAAAAGAGAATGGAATTTTCTTATCTATAGATACTCCTCGAACGGTTTACGCTAAAGCACAATATGCAGTGAAAAATAAATTAGGCGGTATCTTTAATTGGATGGGAGATCCTGATGAAGGTTTGATGCTTAATGCTGCCCGTGAAGGTCTTGGTAATAAAATTATTACTCAGAAAATCAACATGGATAAAATCATTAATACATGTGGCGAAAATACCACGGCTGAAAAATGTGAAAAGTTAACCCTCCTGATAGGAAATGAAGTAAAAGTTGACGCCGGTGAATCTCAACAGGCTGAATTTGCTCTTGGTCAATCCTATTTACTTCATGGCTCTGTTACCCATTCAGATAAAGTGAAAAAAACGGTTTGGACTGTTAAGAAAGTAATAGGTACAGATAAAGCAAATATCATTATTGATAACAAGAAAAAATTAGAGACGAGTTTCTCTGTAGATTTAGCTGAAGTTCCTGATAAAGATATTAAGGTAACGTTACAATTAAAAGCCCATCTCAAGGACGGCTCTGTTGTTAAAGATACAGTAGTATATAAACTGAAAAAGCATCAGCCAGATATTACACCTGAGATCAATAACATTGAATACAATGCCGTATATGACATGTCATTACATACGCCATTGACTTTCAAAGCCGATGTATCAGCTCCTTCTGGCAAGGGCTTAGACTACTCTTGGAATGTATTAAAGAATCAATACAATATTAAATTTGATGATTCATCAGTAAATCCTGCTGAGATTACTTTAAATACGTTACCAAACAAGCCTACATATACATTTGATGTAGCTCTTACTGTCACAAATGTTTATGGAAAAACAGATTCTAAAACCGTTCAAGTGTCTGTATCTGGTGATGAATCTGCCAATAACGCTCCGACAGCAAACTTTAATGTTATTACTACTGAGCCAACAGTAAATACAGCCGTTTTAATTGAGTCGGATTCGAGTGACGAACTAGTAAATGAACTTAAATCTGATTGGAACGTTACACATAATGGTGAAGTTGTTGAAGTTCGCCATGAAGGTAAAGACGTTAGCTTTGTACCAACAGAAGAAGGTGAATACATAATTAACTTAAAAGTAACGGATGTGTTTGGTAAAGAAGATTCAACTGAGCGCACTGTTACAGTTATAAAACCATCTATTGATGTTGACTATGTTTACCCTGATGGTTTTGGTAATTATCAAGACGGCACTGTTGTTAAATTTGATGGCCAAGGTATCTACCAGTGCTTCGGAGACTGGGCTGCAAACTGTAATGTTGAGGCGTACTTACCTGGTGCAGCTAATCCAGATTGGGTTAGTCAGCAGTGGAAGAAGCTTGATTAGTCTTTCATTCTAAAAGAGGTTGTCGATTTTGGTTTGATAGCTGGTGTAACCTAAATAGTTGCTATCCATATGGGCAATAATCGATAAGATCATTTAGGCTGTTTTATAACGATATAAAAATCCGATAAGCATAGTTTATCGGATTTTTTTTAGACAGAGACTAGGAACCGGACTTGTCTGTTATTGTTAATTCCATTGTTAATTCCATTGTTACTTCTATTTGTAGCACGATATTTATGTGTTGTGATTTTTACCGCAATATTAATCGTGCCATTCCATCTTATTTATGATTTTTTGGCTTTTAAGTTTTCTTATTAGCATCAAAATCACAAATACACTTATTTGATTGAAATATTTTCTGTGAATGTGTTTTTATATTCCGCGATGGCATTACTTGATGTGAATAAGAGGGTATTATCACAATGGTGGTGTGATTTAAGGATGTATAGGTGCTCTAGGCGAATATTATTCTGGTATCTAGATTTAATAATTCATAATAATGTGCACTTGTATATGATGCTTATATTAGTAAGGAAACTAAATGAAAAACACCGAGATCGATATGATCGGTTTATACATGAAGGAAATATCCAGCAAACCACTACTCACTAAAATGGATGAAATTCATTACAGTCGTAAATACTTGCGTGGCGATAATCAAGCCAAAGAAAAGTTAATCGAATCGAATTTAAGATTAGTAGTGAGTATTGCCAAAAAGTATCGTGCAGCACACTTATTATTAGGCGATATGATTGATGAAGGTAACTTGGGATTAATCACTGCAGTAGAAAAGTTCGATCCAGAAAAAGGATTTCGCTTTTCCACTTATGCTACATGGTGGATTAAACAAAACATTGAACGTGCTATTCATAATCAAAATAGAACCATTCGCTTACCCGTTCATGTGTCTAAAGAAATTAATGGGTTGCTTCGTACACACCGAGATTTAATGAAAAAACAAAACCATGAACCAACGCATGAAGATATAGCTCAACAACTCAACAAAGAAACTCATGACATCTCAACATTGTTTTCTTATGAACAAAAGATCGTTTCATTAGATCAAACCCTTGGGGATGATGAAAGTACAGGTACCATCGCGAGCCTCGTGGTTGATGAACAAATACCGTCACCATCTCATATTGTAGAAGAAAACAGTATGGTTAATTTGGCCGAGGACATATTAAACAAAATAAAGCCAAGAGAGCGAGAGATTCTGTGTCGTCGGTTTGGGGTGATGGGGTATGAACCTCAAACATTACAAGAAGTTGCACTTGCGCTTGGAATAACCCGAGAGCGAGTAAGACAGCTACAGGCGAAATCCTTGGAACGGCTAAAAATGAACTTGAAGTATGATAACTACGATTTCGATATGTTATTTTCCGCTACCGCATAGAATGAATATCGCGATGTTTTCTCTATATACTGACGCGCTTTATTCATCTAGTCGTGGCAGTAAATATACGTTGGCGGTTATGTAATATTTTCGTTATACCTTGTGCTGAAGTAAACAACGGACATGTATTTGTACAGTTACAATAAAAGGAAAACCATCCGTATCCGTTGCAAAGTTGTAATTATTTACCATACCGATAAGGGTATATTGGTTATTTAGCGGCGGGGAGTAAGCATGGATGACCAATGGTTACCTGATGGTTGCCGTTGGTTAATCTCAATAATTGGCATTGTCGATATTATTGTTCTTTACTATTTTTCTCGGCTGTTTCCATTAATTTCATCGAGTCTTTGTAATCGCTAAATTTTGTTGGCTCTGTTAATTTCAAATCTTTTTTCATTGATGTACTGAAAGCACCGTCTTTTAGGATAATGGATAGTATGCTGTAGGCGGGAATAGTGACTTTGTTCGTACCATCAAGATCTTGAAGAAAAGCACCAGATTTCGTGTAAGCGATAAATTGTTGGGGATAGTCTTCAGTGCTGCCATGCGGTAGGCGAAGGTTAATAGTAATCATGGGTTGTCCTTAAATTTTATACGTTATTTGGGATATGAATAAACGTAGAGATTGGCTGATTGAGCAAGGTAATGTGTAAGAGATAAATTTCGCACTAGCTGTTGAAATGTCTTTCATCTGGCGACATACCAAGATTTAATGTCTGGTAGCATTTGTGTAGATTTAAAAACATACCTTCCTGCTCTATCTCTTTGGTCATTAGCGCTCGTAAGCTTTCTAACGTGTGGTTATCTTGCACTTCTATCGTGTAAACATCTTTTTCACTCATGCGCTGTTTAGCCTTTATTGACGGTTCTTCTACTTTGTGAATTTTGACACCAAGCTTTGACAAAAGGGCTGGGATAGTCGCTGTACCGCAAATACATTCAGATCGAAAAGTCATTAGTTTCATGGTGTCGGTACTCAAAAGTAAAAGTCAGTCTAATGTTGAAACGCTGTAAGAGAGTGGATAGGAAGCTTACTGCTTTGAAAGATAGTAACAATTAAGGATAGTTAATTTTTATTATGATCCTGATTTTATACAGCGCTCTGCGCTTGCAAAAAGGTTATTACATATTGTCTGTTGTTTGTTATGTTCAGCTGTTCCTGCGATTAAAGAATCCAATACTTCTTTGGCTTTATGGTAGTCTTCCACGATAAGAGCAAATCGGTCTTCAAAAGCATTTTTTCTTATTTTTTTTCCAGGTTTCTTTCCAGATTTACGCATCATAATCTCGCTATATTAGAGGTGTAGTGCAAAGACAATCATCTAACTCAGTAATGAAGAAAAGATATTGCAGAATAGATGTGATGAATTAAATGGAAGAGAAACAGAGAAGCTTTTAATGGAATATTTAATTAATCGTTGTTTTGCATCGGCTATTTTACAGGTTATTTAAATAATAGATATAAAAATAAATTAAATCAATAAATGTCATTAAAATCAATTGGTTGAGTTTTATTTTCTGATTTTGATAAAATAAACATATACAGCCTATCGATTTAGTGTTCTACTGCAATGGCTCTGTTGTTCAGAGTTATTAATGAAACATCAAGTAAAAGTAAAACCCTCAGAATATCTTCGTTATTGTTGCCATCCTCTGTGTTTCCCTTAGCTTCTTCGTCACATCGATAATTCAGACTCTTAGTACTTCGCATTTGCGATTTTTTATGAATTTATTTAAGGGACACATTATGTCTAATAAAAATACTGGTTTAGTAAAATGGTTTAACGAAGATAAAGGCTTTGGTTTTATTACCCAAGACAATGGCGGTGCAGATGTATTTGTACATTTTCAAGCTATCGTTTCTGAAGGTTTTAAGACATTGATGGATGGTCAAAAGGTTTCTTTTGATGTCGAACAAGGTCAAAAGGGTCTCCAAGCTTCAAATGTTGTTGCTTTATAAGACTTTCTAAAGGGTAGCATTTTATTGCCGCCCATTATCGAACACTAAAAAATATTGCTTTTATCATTATTCTATTTGTTTCTATTATTTCTCTATGAAGTTTAGATAATACTTAAATAATAATCATAGTAATAACTTAAAATAAATAGGAAATATAAATGTCAGTATATAATATTATGTACATTAATGATTTAGATAAAATAATCAAATCTGAAACTGTTTTTATGAAATGTTTAAGAGGTGCGAAAGTATCATCATCTTCTTTTGCTCCGTTTTTTACTGTCAAAATTGAATTGAGAGATATTGTCGGTAAATTATTAGCGACTAAAGAAAATAATGCTTGGGTTAATAATGATAAATAGACAAAAAACAACTAAAAAAGAGCTGAAAAAAGCACATCATTTAGGTGTGGTTAGAAGAAGAATTGAAGATATACATGATCGCATGATTTGGAGCAAGTTGTGGGAGCTCCCTTAAAGGCCGCTAGAAATAGTGGTCTTTTTATTTATCAGCTCTATTCTTAAATTCCTTCTGTTGATT
This sequence comes from Photobacterium angustum, assembly GCF_002954615.1. NCBI lineage: Bacteria > Pseudomonadati > Pseudomonadota > Gammaproteobacteria > Vibrionales > Vibrionaceae > Photobacterium > Photobacterium angustum. Next base: position 389,908 of record NZ_MSCJ01000003.1, read on the forward strand.
TCCATCTTTTTACTTCACTCCGCATAGCTTCAAATTCATTATCGGTACTTTGACGTGCCAGTTGATAGTTGGGAAATTTTCTTCTACTCATTAGTCATCACTTCAGCAGAAATAACAATATTCAATTAATTGCTAAATATCAGTGCCTTTTCCTATCGTACTGGGTATCACCTTTAAAATATAACTAGGTGTGGTTTCTAGTAATACCGTTTATACCATTAGTAATGGTATTATTTTTCCTAAAATTTAATTTTATTGTATTTTCTTATCAAAATAATTCGCAATTTGAGAATTCAAAAATTAACTATAAATTAAATCAACAATGTGTTGTTTATTCTCATCTATAATTTCTCACAACTGGGATAAATTATTTTAATATTTTTATCATTGTGTGTCTCCAATAACTCAAAACCTCGTTTTAGGTTTAAATGATTGTTTGTAAATACTTTTTACTTTGTTTTTTGTGTTTTTAAGATGTTGTCTTTCGTTGTGCTTTATGATTAAAAAGTATCTCATAAATAACAAAGTATGAATTTTAACTTAATTTCTTGTCTGTCTTAAATAAGATATATTATTATTTTATCTCAAAAGGCTTTAAATTTTTTACTCAGTTGTTGGATGATAATTAAATTTGGTTTTTATAGTGATCAAATTAAAAAATTATTCGTACTTCATTAAATAGAGTGTATTAGTGTTTGAAATTTTTATTTCAAATATCCCTAAACCGATAAACACTTTTATCAAAATTTAAGGAAATGGTTATGCTAAATCCTAGTGACTTTGTAGGAGTCAGCTTTTGGCTGATGTCAGCAGCCATGATGGCTGCCACGTTCTTTTTTTGGGTTGAGCGAGATAGGGTTGTTGGTAAGTGGAAAACATCCCTCTCGGTCGCGGCAATGGTAACGGGTATTGCTTGTCTTCACTATTTCTATATGCGAGGAGTTTGGGTTGAAACAGGGCAAAGCCCAACCGTATTTAGATATGTAGATTGGCTCCTTACTGTACCGCTTCAAATCATCGAATTCTTCCTCATTCTTGTCGTCATTGCCGTTGTTCCTACCTCTTTATTCTGGCGTTTACTCATTGCAAGTATTGTTATGCTTGTCGGTGGTTATCTTGGTGAGGTGGGTACCTTAAGTCCAATGGTTGGCTTTGTTATAGGTATGATTGGTTGGCTCTATATCATCTATGAAATTTTCGTCGGCGAAGCGAGTACTATCAATGCAAATAGTGGTAATGAAGCTAGTCAAAGCGCTTTCAAAGCATTACGGCTTATCGTAACAATTGGTTGGTCGATTTATCCTATTGGTTATCTCGTTGGTTACTTTGGAGATGGCGGAAACGTTGCAATGCTCAATCTCATCTACAACCTTGCTGACTTTGTTAACAAGATTGCATTTGGTGTTGTTATTTGGGCGGCAGCAACAAGAGATGCAGACAACGCAAGAGCTTAATTCATCTTCATTTTAGTAAGAGGGCATTTGTCCTCTTACTATGGAGGATACTATGTATAAGATCTCGAAAACTGATGAAGACTTAAAAGTCGTTATACCTGATAATTTCTCACAACAAATCAATCAGTTGATGTTTGAATTATGCAAGCATTCTGGCCCTGTAACACTTTCTTACTTACGTTATCATCAGCAATCTGGTGGAAGCCAGCGACGCGCTAAACTTTGTTATATTACAGCGGTTTCTTTAGGGTTAAATACGAATACGGCAAAACTGTTGGCGGTAACCGTTGAGCTATTACACAATGCTTCTTTAATCCATGATGATGTACAAGACAAAGACCAACAAAGGCGAGGTCAAGATGCGTTGTGGGTTAAAGCCTCTGTGGAAGAAGCAATCTGTTTAGGTGATACCCTCATTGTTGCGGCTTATCATGCGCTTTCTAAAATAAACACACCTGCAAACAGTCATCTTCAAGCGACGGTGTGTCGTCGTGTCATGGAAACCATTAGAGGGCAGATGGATGATCTATCACCTCAACTGCCATTAACTGAACAATCATATACGCTTATAGCGACCAATAAAGCAGCACCACTGCTGAGTCTATCTGTTGAATTACCGGCTCTGCTGGCAGGAGAACCGTTTCTGGCCAAAGCCTTATCTCATGCTGCAAGCTCCTTCGCACTTGCCTATCAATTCTATGATGATCTTTGTGATCAAGCACAGGATGCGACAAATCAAGAGCCCAATATCGTCAACATACGAATTCACGAATTAGCTGGAAGTCTTAACGCAAGTGATGAAGATATTGATACCGCTAAGGATGATATTAAAAGCAAAATATTAATACTTTTAGATCAGGCAACCTCTTCATTGGCACCATTACCAACAGAAGCCACTGTTATCTTGCAGCAAACGATCAAGGAATTAAAAACACGTATAGAGGGATAACTTATGAAAGTTGTCGTAATGGGAGCGGGATTTGGAGGCATCGCCTCTGCGTTAAGGGCGAGAGCACTGGGCTTTGATGTTGTTTTAGTCGAAAAAAATCAACAGATTGGTGGTAGAGCTCAAGTCTTTAACGTCGATGGTTATCGTCATGATGCAGGGCCCACTGTGATTACTGCTCCTTTCTTGTTTGATGAATTATTCGCATTATTTAATCGTAAACGTGCCGACTACATCGAATTCACACCATTGAAAGTATGGTACCGATTTGTCTTTGATGATCTCAGTGCATTCGATTACGGTGGCAGCCAGCATGATATTGAAACTGCAATCGGCAATATTGATCCGAGTGACGTCCAGCATTATAGAAGTTTATTGCAAGAGTCTAAGTCGATTTACCATGTTGGTTTTGAACGGTTAGCGGATAAACCATTTCATCGAATGGCTGACATGATGAAACTGCTACCCGCGATGATCAAGTTAAAAAGTTACCGTTCAGTATGGCAGCTCGTTAGTAGCCACATGCAAAATGAAAAACTGAGACAGGCATTTTCTATCCAGCCTCTACTGGTTGGGGGTAATCCCTTTGATACGACCAGTATCTATAACTTAATACATTTTTTAGAAAGAAAGTTCGGCATTCATTTCGCAATGGGGGGAACTGGTGCACTGGTAAAAGCGTTAGAAAAGCTAATGATTGAGCAAGATATTGAAATCATTACCAGTAACTCTGTTGAACTGATTGAAACGAAAAATAACTATGTTAAGAGTGTTACCTTACAAGACGGTACTAATCTACCTTGTGATCATTTGATATCGAATATCGATCCTGCTTACCTTTATGGAAAACTATTAAAAAAAGAAAGCAGCATAGTAGCTACGGCAAGAACAAAATTTGCACGTAAATCGATGGGTTTGTTTGTCTTGTTTTTTGGCACTGATAGACAATATTCAGCTGTAGAGCATCATACGATTTTGCTTGGTAAACGTTTTAAAGGGTTATTAGACGATATTTTTAAACATAAAGTGCTCACTGACGATTTTTCGCTTTATCTTCACCGTCCTACCGCAACCGATCCTTCTTTTGCTCCACAAGGGCATGACAGTTTTTATGCTCTCGTACCTGTGCCTAATTTAGATGGCGGTCAAAATTGGAAAGAGGTTGGTGAGAAATTAAAACAGCGGGTGATTGAGCGTCTATCTCAAACGCTATTACCAGATTTAGAGAGCCATATTCAGTCGGTTTTTTACATGACCCCTGAGGATTTCAAAGATGATTATTTAAGTCCTTCTGGTGCTGGTTTTTCAATTTCACCGCACTTTTATCAATCGGCGTGGTTTCGATATCATAATAATGGTGAAGGCTTAAATAACTTGTCTTTAGCCGGTGCGGGAACACACCCTGGAGCTGGGTTACCAGGAGTATTAAGTTCAGCAAAAGTCGTCGAATCGTTGTTAAAGCAAAAGTATGGCAAGGTGGGGGGAAGTCAATGACGGAGTTTTCCCAATCTACTATCGTCTCACAGCTGTCAGTTGCCTTTTTGCAAGGTGGCCATAAAGTGACGGCAAAGCATGGTAAGACATTCTATTTTGCTTCGTTATTTATGGGAAAACGCCATGCGGAGCGAAGCTATTGCTTGTATCAATTCTGCCGATACCTCGATGATTTAGCGGATAATCAAGGGAACTCCTCTTCTAAACTAAACCAGTTTCGACAACGCCTTATTGAAAATAAAACTGAACGCGATACGGTCTTTCTCACAGAATCATTTGAGCTTCCTATTAATCCCATTTTGGATTTGATTGACGGCTTCTTGTTTGATCAAAACGAACCTGCTATTGATTCGAAAAGAGAATTACTGACGTATTGTTACCGAGTTGCAGGCACTGTTGGCATTATGATGTGTCACGCTTTAGAGGTCGATGATAGAGCTGCTTTTAAATATGCCATCGATCTTGGCATCGCGATGCAGTTAACGAATATCGCTAGAGATGTTTTTGAAGATGCGCAGCTAGGAAGGAGATATGTTCCCTCTACTTGGTTACACGGTATGACCCCCTTAGAAATCGAGCAGGCGCCTTCACACCATTGCGACATTTTTCATGCAAGGAAAAAGCTCTTATCGTTAGCTGAGCAATACTACAGCAGTGGTATGTCGGGTTTATCTTATTTGCCTAAACAATCAAGGCTATCCATTTATATTGCCGCAAAATGTTACCAAGCGATTGGGTTTCAAATAGAAAGAGAGCCTGATTTTACTGTACGGGCAACGGTCTCTATGGCTAAAAAGTGCGCGTTGACGGCGAAGTGTATGCTTCACTTTATATTGAGTAATGGAACCAGACGTTGGCATCGTCCTCATGATAAAGGTTTGCACACCAATATCGTCAATGTTTTAGGACTCTAGACTCAGGGAGAGTGAACAATGAAAGTCAATGTTGCAATTCTTGGTGCAGGTTGTGCGGGCTTGGCGCTTGCTCGTTGTTTAAAGGAACAAGGATTTTCTGGTTCGGTATCATTACTGGAATCAAGGCAGTGCTACGAAAATGACAGAACATGGTGTTATTGGGCAAAACCAGATAGCCAATGGCATAAAATGGCTCAATATCGTTGGCAACAATGTCTATTCTCATCGTTAAATGATGCACAACACATTCATTATTACGACTCGACCTCATATTGTTGTCTCCCTGCTGAAAACTACTACGACTTTTGCTTACAACAATTGGATTCGGCAAATGTATCGTTAAAAATGGAAGTCGAAGTCGTCTCTGTTTCGCCAACTCGCTCCCAATCTTGGTTGGTGGAGACAACATCCGGTAATTTAGAAGCTGATATCGTTATTGATACTCGCCCAAGACCTTGTGAAGCAATACTATATCAGTCATTTTTAGGTTATGAGGTCACGTTATCCCGCCCTATATTCGCGCCTGATACTGTAAGGCTAATGTGTAATATGCATGGCGATAGTCAATGCATGCGTTTTTATTACATTCTTCCATTTTCTCCTTGGCACATATTAATTGAGCCCACGGTTTTTCATCGCTACCCTCTAAATCCCGATTTGTTGAAAGATGACCTCCAATCCGCGCTCCGAGCAGAAGACATTGAAATTGAATCGATTATCCGCCGTGAATCAGCCATTTTACCCATGGGGCAGACACATTTAGAAGGCTCTGTATTGGTTAAAGGGGGGATTGCTGGTGGTGCGTTACGGGCGAGTTCTGGCTATGGTTTTTTGCGGATCCAAGCATGGGCATTGGCTTGTTCGCAATCAATTATTACCAAACAAAAAGCGTTTTCACATCAGCAACATCACCTGCAGGCTAGAATGGATCACTTGTTTTTAAACGTCATTAAGCATAATCCTGTGGATGGGCCAGACTATTTCATTCGAATGGCAAGCCAGTTAAACGGTGACCAATTTTCTGCATTTATGAGTGATGAAGCTGGTATGAAAGAATGGATGCAAGTGATCAGCGCTTTACCAAAATGGCCGTTTATTAAAGAGGTAATGGCTGGTGGTTAAAGCGGATTGGAACAGTGCGATAAAGCAGAAGCCTGTGTGCTTTTTGCTGTGTGCGCTTCCACTGGTTTTACTTGTTGAGCATTGGGCTATGTTCTGGCCGGTGATGTTAATGGTTTTGTTCATCGGTCTACCACACGGTTTGTTTGATCCATGGATTGCTTTAAAAAGCGTGTCATTAAAAAAGACGTCGACATGGCTGTTTTTGTTTGGCTATTTAGTATTATCTATCGTGGTCTATTTAGGGTGGGTTATCTCACCTTTGTTTTCTTTTGTTCTGTTTTTGTTGGTATCGGCATACCATTTTGGCGCCGATTGGGGAGATCAACCAACGAGCTCAAGGCTTCAATGTATTGGTTTGGGGGGCATCATCATAGCTCTGCCAGTCATTTTCCATCCTGCAGAAACCATGAGAATTTTTTTATTACTGACAGGGTATGACTTCTCTGACGTAATGTGGTTATTTGTGGTGTGGTGTTTAGTCGGTACTACTTTTCTGTTGTATAGGCCAAATAAAGCCAATCTTGTCGAAGGCCTACTGTTAGTCATTATTAGTGCTGTAGCATCGCCGTTTATTTATTTCGCTTGTTACTTTTGCCTACTTCATAGCTATCGTCATTATGCTGAATATTTGCCACGTATTGTCACCAGACAAGATTTTTCTATCCGATTTGTATCTTTGTTATTAATAATGACTTATCTATTCTTCATTGGTTTATTTCTCTCCTTGGAGTCAATTGGTCCCGTTGAAGATAAATCATTACAAACATTGTTTTGGGGGCTTGCTTCGCTAACCGTTCCCCACATGTATGTTATCGCACTTTCAAAAAGTAAAAAGAGCTGATGAATCGTCATGCTATTGATTATTTCTCTTCGAGCTTAAAAATCTTACCGCTGTCTGTCGAAAAATAGAGATAACCATCAGGGCTAATTGTGATATCTCTGATACGTTCACCGAGTTCTCCCATTAATCGAGAAGATTCAGTTAGCTTACCGTCTTTAATTGTTACCACATTAATGTGAGCTAATTTAAGCGCGCCTGCTAAGATTTTTCCTTTTAAGGAAGGGTAATGACTTCCCCTGTAGATCACCATGTTGCTTGGTGCTATTGAAGGGATATAGACCAGTTTCGGATCTTTCATTTTAGGCAATGACGTTGCTTCACCCACTGCGATTGGGCCCCAATATTCTTTGCCATGAGATACCTTTGCCCAGCCGTAGTTAGCCCCTTTTTTAATCAAATTAATTTCATCACCACCACGAGGCCCATGCTCAATTGACCAGAGCTGTTTTGTTGATTTGTCATAAAACAGGCCTTGAGGATTCCTGTGTCCGTAACTCCAGATTTCAGGTTTTCCTTTATTTGTTTTAAAGGGGTTATCTGCTGGAATAGAGCCATCGAGGTTCAAGCGAATAATAGAACCAGCATGAGTTTGAAGATCTTGTCCATTGTCACGTACACCACGATCACCAATAGAGAAGTAAACCTTATCATCAACAAATGTAATACGGCTACCAAAGTGACGACCAGTGCTGGTTATGGCATCGGCAACGAAAACATCTTTCCAGCCTTCTAGTTTATTATTTTGTAATTTAGCTGTGGCTAGTGCGACGGTGGTGCCTTTTGGCGTCGATTTACTATAGGTAAAGAAGAGTATTGGGTGCTTTGTATCTGAATTAGGCGCAAGCGCAACATCCAATAAACCACCTTGACCATGACTATCAACGTCTGGAACTTTGAAGAGGATCTGTTTATTACCAGAGGTAATATCGAGTAATGAAACAGTGCCATTTTTTTCATTTACGATAGCTTGTTTTTCATTAACAAATTCCACTCCCCAAGGGATTTGAAAGTTATTCGCAATTTCTATTGCGTTGTACTGGCTTGAATATGCAGATAGAGAGATACAAGCAAGTAATAGAGCTGCTATTGCTTTCATGGCTCATTCCTTTGATACGTCTTTCTTATTAAAATCTAGCAGTTGATATCGCTACAACTATTTTTTATTAAACTTTTTCATTGTATCAATGTAGAAAAATAGTCCTACATGCAAATTAACTTGATTTAAAAGGCCCTTTATCAAACCAAAGCAATGTGCTTTTTACAAAATACCGAGTAGCTTTTTAAGTACTGAAAGATAGCGACGGCTAACGGGAAGTTCATACCCTGTTTTTGTAATAATTTCAGCTAACCCATTTTCTAATAGTTTAATTTCACTGATCATTTTGATATTCACCAGATACTGGCGATGACAACGCACCAACGGTGTTTTTTCTTCTAATGTTTTTAAGGTGAGTTGTGTGCTGGCGGTTTGATTATTGGAACGTACTTGCACGCCACTGATATCACTATAGGCACATTCCACTGTGTCGGTGGTAAGAATCACAATACGGTTATGACCAATGCAGGGGATTTGATCGAGCTTATTCGGCGCAATAGCGGAGATGGCTTGCTGAGGCGTTGATTGTTGTATCACTTTATGTAAACGACTCACTGTTTTGGTTAAACGACTTGGATTAACCGGCTTCAATAAATAATCAAAAGCATTCTCTTCAAACGCTTGAATAGCATAGTGATCGTAAGCGGTTACAAACACCACATAAGGCATAGTTTCAGGATCGAGCATGCTTAATAGTTCAATGCCTGTTACTTGTGGCATTTGAATATCAACAAAGACAATATCCGGCTTTAGCTCATTGATTTTCTTTAGCCCAAAAATAGCGTTTGGCGCTTCACCAATCACCGTAACATAGCCTGTTTCTTCCAATAACTCTGCCAGCTCTTCACGGGCAAATTGTTCATCATCAATGACAAGAGCAGTTAACATCCAAGCTTACCTTTTATGTGATTTGCTGTACTTATTGTGCGTTGGGGATAATAAAACTTATTTGGGTAAATTGGTGCTGTGTGCATGTGATTTTTAGCGTTGAATCACGACCAAATTGATTGGATAAGCGTTTATCGACTATCTCCATCCCCAATCCGATATGGCTATCTGCTGGTGGCTGATAACTTCCAGCATTATCTTCAACCGTGATTTCATAGCCTAATGGGTGAGGTTGGCTATAAATCTTCACGATTCCGCCTTCTAATAGATTAGAAATACCGTGTTTGATAGCGTTTTCTACCAGAGGTTGAAGCGTAAAACTGGGCAGTTTGGTATCAAGTAATTCATGTTGAATATTAATGTCGACATCAAGGCGATCAGTAAAACGGGCTTTTTCTATAGTGAGATAGGCGTTTACGTGTGCCAACTCTTCTCGTAGCGTCACGGTGTTGATATTTTGCTTTAAGTTACTGCGGAAAAATTGCGATAAGTTTTGAATAAGCTCTCGGGCTTTATCTGGATCGCGTCTTGTAATAGCACTGATGGTATTAAGGGCATTAAACAAGAAGTGAGGATTCACTTGCGCATGTAGCAGTTTGATTTCGGCTTGTGATAATAAGGTTTGTTGCTGCAAGTAATCACCGTAAAGAATTTGGCTGGATAGTAACTGCGCAATACCTTCTGCCATCGACATGTTAGCGGTTGAAAACAGTTTTCGTTTTGGCTCATACAACTTAATGGTGCCGACAACTTGATTGCCTGCACGCAGTGGAATGATAAGAGCCGAACCGAGTTTACAGTCATGGGCAATGGAGCATTGATAAGGGGATTCACGGCCATCAAGGTAGATGATGTCATTTTGTTCTATCGAATCTAAGGTGCTTTGTGAAGAAATAGGGGTGTTTGGCTTATGGTGATCATCCCCGATCCCGACAAAGGCCAAAAGCTTTTCTTGGTCTGTGATCGCAACGGCACCGACCTTGGTTTCTTCATAAATAATACGAGCGATCTTATTGGCATTGTCACTGTTAAAGCCTGTACTAAGAATACCAACCGAGCGATCTGCAATGGTTAAGGCACGGCGAGAAAAGGCCGCAGAGTATTTTTCAAATATTGTTTTACGATCTTGCAGAATACTCATAAACAGTGCCGCACCAACGGAATTGGCAATGATCATTGGAACTGCAATGGTAGAAACGAGCTCATAGGCTTGGTCAAAAGGTTTGGCGACAGTGATTAAGATGATCATCTGCACCACTTCAGCAACAAAGGTGACACCAAACACCATGCAAGGGTTAAATAACAATGCGCCTTTGTTACGTTTAAGCAGGTAAACATGGAGTAAACCACCGATTAAGCCTTCGGCAGTGGTCGAAATGGTACAGGCAAGATCAGTAAAGCCACCAAGAGTATAGCGATGAATACCGCCCGTTAAACCCACCGCAAAACCTACCACAGGGCCGCCAAATAATCCGCCCATAACGGCACCAATAGCACGGGTGTTCGCAATTGCATCGTTGATATGCAAGCCAAAATAGGTACCGAGAATGCAAAAGCCAGAAAACAGCACGTAACAAATCAGCTTATGACTAAAACGAGAAGAAATGCTCAATAAAGGCAAAATAATGGGGGTTTTACTCAGCATATAAGCCAGTACTAAGTAAACACACATTTGCTGTAGCAAAGAGACAATCAATTCCATATTGGAGCTCATGATAAAAATAATGCGCGATTGTAAGGCAAACAAAAAAAGCCTGCGGTGCGCAGGCTCTTAGATCGAGGAATCAAGCAAATTAATATGTGCGATTATGCCGTTTCTGACGTTGCTTTTATTTCTTCCTCATCGGCAAAGTCAGTATCACCTTTGCCTTTCGAGATTTTTATTACGTAACCTGTTACGAATAGCGAGAATACAATACCGACAATGGTAGAGATCTGCATAGGTAAGCCGAAACCTAATGTGCTGTTATTTAAAATGAAGGTCACACACACTGTTGTCATGAAGATGGCTGGAACGGTAGTGATCCAGTGCAACTTATTATGGCGAAGTAAGTAAGCAGAAGCCGTCCAGAGCATCATCACAGCAGTGGTTTGGTTAGCAAAGCCGAAGTAACGCCAGATAATCCCGAAATCGACTTGGGTTAAAATGCCACCTAGTACAAACAGTGGAATAGCCATTAGTAGACGATTACGCAGTGTTTTTTGCTCAACGTTGAAGTACTCAGCTAAGATCAAACGGCTTGAACGAAACGCGGTATCACCAGAGGTAATAGGTAGAATCACAACACCTAAGAACGCTAAGACGCCACCAAACGTACCCAGTAAACCAAAAGATGCACTGTAAACTACGTTACCAGGACCACCATTTTTTACCGCTTCAGAAAGAGACTCAAGCGAGCCGAAGAAAGACAGAGCAATAGCACACCAAATTAGCGCAATCACACCTTCACCGATCATCGCACCGTAGAATACGAAGCGACCATTTTTCTCATTGTGCATACAGCGCGCCATTAATGGCGATTGTGTCGCATGGAAACCAGAGATAGCACCACAAGCGATAGTAATGAACAATGCAGGCCATAGTGGCATGTCATTCGGGTTTAAGTTAGTGAACATTTCGCTCACTTTGAAATCACCCATTACGGTATGTTCGCTAGAGAACGCAATGGCTGCCATTAAGCCCACAGACATGAAAATTAGAAGTGCACCAAATAATGGATAAAAGCGACCAATGATCTTATCAACAGGCACAATTGTTGCCAGAATGTAGTAGCCAAAAATAAGCACAACCATCGTAGTTACGTTAACGCTTAGGCTGGTTTGGTCATTGATAAGGTTAGTGATCATATCTGCAGGAGCAGAAACAAAGACCACACCGACAAGCAAGAGGAGAACAATGGCAAAAAGGTTCATAAAGTGTTTTGCGCCATTGCCTAGGTAACGACCTGTAATACTCGGTACTGATGCGCCACCATTACGGATAGATAACATACCAGAGAAGTAATCGTGAACAGCACCTGCGAAAATACAGCCAACCACAATCCAGAGCATTGCAGCTGGGCCATACAGCGCACCCATGATAGGGCCAAAAATAGGACCAACACCGGCGATGTTGAGTAACTGAACGAGGTAGACACGTTTTGTCGACATAGGAACAAAGTCGACACCATCTGTTTTGGTATGTGCAGGGGTTTTACGGTGTTCCTTTATGCCGAATACTTTCTCTACGAAAGCACCGTAAATAAAGTAGCCACCAATAAGCGCGGCGACACAGGTCAGAAACCACATCATAGCAATTGTCCTTAATATAGTAGGGGGAAGCTAGGGTGTATGGTATTGGTCTTTTTAGTTAGCCGCATTTAGTTAATAGGTGAGTGGCAGGATAGTGCGATGAGTGGTTACAGAGAAGGTTAAGTGGTTTGGTATACAGTAGAGGAGAGCTAGAAAGTTGATGAAATTGATAGCGTTATTGATAAGTAACGAACTGTGAAATGAGAAAATCATCACATAAGCGATATCGTTATGCCTATTCTGATTTATGAGGATAATGATCGTATTATCTGATGATTTTCTTTTGTAAAAAGTATTCATAACAATGAATATAGAATAAAACTATTTAAGATAATCGAACAAAACGTTACCGTATGAAAGCGTAAAGTCGACGATTTGATGCTTACCCCCAATGACTTTTTTGATAGGTAGTTGAGCAACCGGCGCTAGGGCATGTTCGAATAACTGAAGCGCTGCAGGGCCTGTCCACACGCCTTTAACGTTTACATCTGCCATGTAATATTCAATTAATTGGCAAACGTCAGTGCCTTTTCCTGTCACACTGGGGATTACCTTTAAAATATAATTAGGTGTGGTTTCGAGTGCTGATTTTGTTGCAGCAATATCACCTTCATAATATTTATACCCCATAGTGCCAATAGCGACTTCGGTTTGATTGTATTTTAATCGTCCCGTCAGGGTGTCAACATCGACATCGAGTGAGGGAAAACCATATTTTTTAGGAAATCCCCAAATTTCTCTGCCGGCAACAATAGAGGCGACATCATCGACAAACATGAGGTGGCTATAAAGTCCTTTCCTACCATTGTACTCAACTTCAATTACTTGACCTGATTCTTTAAAGCTCCCAAACCCAGCAGAATCTGGCATTTTCATAAATTCAAAATGTACGACATTACTGATCACTTTTAAGGGCTCTGGTACCACTTCTTTTAATAATTCGATGTCAGTTTCATAAGAGATGATCAGATATTCTCTATCTTTAAATTTATAATCGATGAGAGGTGCCGAGGGGGTTGTGATCGGCATAGAAAAAGCATTATTTTTTATTTGTTCTATTTTCATATTTTATCTCTATCTGTTTTTAAATAAGATCTTCATCCAAGGTATAAATATGGATATCGTTATCATTTTCATCGATTAACCATTGTTCATGATCTTTTTGATAAAGTGCGAGAGTATCTTTGTAACCATTATCTCGATGGCGATAATAATTTTCTTTGCTGAAGTTATAGTCTTTACTTTCAAGTTCAGTTTGTTGAGAGTGATAAATTAAATGAACAATCTCGAGGCTATTGGTATGACTTAATTTTAATATTTCTTGAACTTTGGGATCTTTCTTATCTTCTTCCGATAAAAATTGCGTTAAGTAAGTAATCGCAGAACACAGATTTTTAGAGGTTGAATAAAGATAAGATGCCCTTCGAGTTCTTGAAGAAAATTGAATGTCTTTTACTCTTTCAGCTAATGCATTCATGTTGGTTGGTAAATCACCTTTGGCTGAAAATAAGTCCACCATGAAACACAACTTATTTCGACGACCATTAGGATTATTCAATATTCTTTCTAGTATCGACATGATCGGTGTATTTGAATATAACCCACCATCGATATAATATTTTCCATCAATTTCAACCGGTGGAAAGCCGGGTGGCATCGCACCACTTGCCATAATATGATCAGCCGTGATGGTTTCATGAAAACTATCGAATGTTTTAAAATCACCACTTTCAAGATCGACCGCACAGAGACTTAATCTGACTTCTTTTTGATTTAAATAGTCAAAATCGATTAGTTCATTGAGTGTTTCTTTTAATGGTGAGGTGTCATAGTAACTCAAGTCTGATGTTTTATATGTTTCAAATTCGCTTGGCCATATTTTAGGTTTAAAAAAACCGGGTTGACCTTGCCATATTGCTTGTTGTGCATCTGCCCAGTTTTTCATTTTATTATTGAAGTTAAAAAAGAGATTGGAAAAAGACATGGAAGAGGTCACTCTTTCCCAAAATATCTCAAGATTCTTCAATCTATTTTCTGGTTTATTACCCGCAATAATGGCGGCATTAATCGCGCCGATAGAAATACCGATAATAGAGTCTGGGGCAAAGCCTTTTTCATTTAATGCTTGAAACGCCCCTAATTGATAAGAGCCTAATGCTCCGCCACCTTGGAAGACATAAACAATCTTTTTATTGGTTTTATTCTGCATTAATAATGCCTTATAGGAAATGGCTAAATACGTATGGCTGACTTTGAACCGTGAACTAAAAATTCAAAGTCAGAGGGAGAAATAAACAATAAATATTGTTATTGCATAAACCAGCCATGACTAACGACAAGAGATTGCCCTGTTAAGGCATTGGTTTCCCAACTAGCAAAAACAACAGCGGCTTGCGCGATGTCTTTCATCGTTGAAAATTGTCCATCAACCGTATCTTTTAACATCACATTTTTAACAACTTCATCTTCAGTGATGCCTAACTCTTTTGCTTGTTCTGGAATTTGTTTTTCGACTAGTGGGGTTTTAACGTAACCGGGGCAAATAACATTCGCTCTCACGTTATATTCAGCGCCTTCCTTTGCAACAACTTCACATAAGCCAATTAGGCCATGTTTTGCTGTAACGTAAGGGGCTTTTAATTTAGAGGCTTCTTTACTATGAACTGAGCCCATATAAATAATTGAGCCTGATTTTTGTTTGTACATGTGTTTTAAACAGGCTTTGGTTGTTAAGAATGCTCCATCTAAATGTACAGAGAGTAAATCTTTCCATTGTTGATAAGTTAATTCTTCAACAGACGCGATATGTTGATATCCCGCATTAGCAACTAAAATATCGATTCGACCAAAGTTATCAATAACCGTTTGAATGTCATTATTGACTTGCTCTTCATTGGTCACGTTCATTGAAATAGCGAGCGCATCTGAACCGTTATTTTTTATTTCTGCGACCGTTTTTTCCGCTGCATTAATATCTAAATCGGCAACAATAACTTTAGCGCCTTCTTTAGCATATTCAAAAGCAATAGCGCGACCAATTCCACTTGCAGCACCTGTAATAATAGCGACTTTATTTTCTAATTTCATATATAACCCCTTTTACATTGTGTGTTTTTTAAGCGGTGTTATATTTAATATACATAAGAAATAGAATTAAAAAGCGATCAAAAAAGTAATGTAAACTTTCATTTAATTAAAAGTGTAATAATTATTTTAATTTGAATTCGTTCAATATCTATTAAGTATAAATACGTCAGTGTTAAGTAGTATTTAAATTTCAACGAAAAGAAAATTATTTATGAGAATAACAGTAATTGATAAAGATGTTATTATTTTTATGGATTGATATTAAGAATATAAAATATGGGTTACCGTTTCTTCATCTAATTATTGATAGCTATCTTGTGACAAGGCTTTTACTAAGTAAAATTTATCTCGCCCGTTGTTGATCCTTCTAAAAAATGAATACGTAAATGAAACTGTAACATTTAATTTCTTAGTCGTTAGAGGGTTAACCATGTTAAAAACAGTACTTATTTCAGCATCGATTTTAGTAGGAAGTTTAGTCAGTGTTAATGCTTACGCCGGGCATCATGGAGAGAAAGAGGATATTGTTGATATTGCCGTTGAAAATGGCTCATTTACCACGCTTGTTACTGCCGTGAAAGCTGCGGGTCTGGTTGATACACTCAAGGGAACGGGACCATTTACGGTATTAGCGCCAACAGATGAAGCATTCAGCAAACTCCCTGCTGGTACTGTTGAAACTTTGCTAAAGCCCGAGAATAAACAAAAGCTAATTGATATCCTCACTTACCACGTTATATCTGGAAAAGTTATGGCAGATGATGTGGTTAAATTAAATGACGCGACAACACTTGAAGGTCAGAAAGTGAAAATCACAGTCGATGGCGGCAACGTAATGATTAATGATGCAAAGGTTATTAAAACCGATGTGAAAGCCAGTAATGGTGTGATTCACGTAATTGACAGCGTATTAATACAGTCGAGTAACTAGATAACATATTTTAAATAATATCACTTTATTGATTCCCCCTTGATAAATGTGTTTAGTCTTAATTTAAAAATGGATAGGAGCTAATGCTGCTATCCATTTTGTTATTCGATAAATAAAGTGTTTTTCTTCCAATAAACTAACTTACATTATTGTCTTTTTAGAACGAATGTTACTTAGAGTAAAAGGAACATTCGAGCATAGAATATATTTAAGATACCGCACTAATATAACAACTAGATAGACATTCACCGCACCCATTGCAATCATCATTTAAGATGGGGATGCTGTTCGCTATTAGGCTGAGTGCTTGTTTGGGGCAATCATCAACACATTCTTGGCAGTTATCAAAAATTTTGGCGTTACAGCTTTTACTAAAGGTTGGACGCCACCCTGTATCTGTGGTGTTAAGGGTATTCAGTGCTTGAGTATCACAAGCATTAATACAGGCTTGGCAAAAGGTGCAATGGTTAAAACTCAGATCCATTACAGGCCCACTTGTTCCCATTGCTAAGATATTCTGTGGGCAAGCCGCGACACACTTTTCGCAGTTATTACATAAACGAGAAAATAGGCTTTCTTCGACAGCACCGAGTGGCCTTCCTGTATTAATACTGTCAGCTTTTAGGGTATCGGCAGATTGCGATACACCGCGCGATAGCGCACGAAATAAACCACGGCGACTGTGGTTTATTTCATGTTCGTTAGGCACTGATTCGGTGCTATCGGTTTTCATTATTCGCTCTCTTGCCAGTAGTTACGGTGTGATGCGATTTGTAACTGTTGCTCTTCACAATAGATGATTAACCATGCCTGTGTATAAGCAGCCAGTTGTTGGTAAAAAGCGGTTTCAGCATGTTGCTGCATGCTTTCAAGCATGAAAGGCGCAAAGGGCATTAAGTGCTCACTGAGCAACTGATTTGCTGCTGCTTGATTATCTTGCTCAAGTAATAACGATACCAGCATTAGCATTAAACCGATGTGATCTTCTGGCTCGCGCATACCCGTATCGCAGGCTAAACCTTGTTGGCGAGTAAACTCACGGTATGCCAAGGTTGATGAACCAAATAAGGCATTTTCTTTATCTAAATACGCCGATCCCCATGGTGGACAAGGCATATCACCACAGCCTTGTAGTAATTGAAAGTGATCAGCTTCGAGATCTTCCGTGTTAACAATACGGGCAAGTTCTGCAATATTTTTTAATAAATCATCATCTTGATCTGTGAAAGCTTGCAAGATGGTTATGCCATTGTTTGATGTTGGTGAGTAGAACAAAAGACCACCAAGAAGGCGAAAAAGTGTAGCTTCGTAATACATAGAGAATACTTGATAAATTTTTGGCGGAGCATACCGAGTTAATAAGCGGAAAAAATTGCGCTTGGTCAAAAAAACAAAACAAGCAATTGCATTTAATTATGTTATTAAATGCTTGTTAAATATTGGTGAAAATTTCAGATTATATAAATTTGTGACTAGCTTCTCAGTTGCGAATCAACAATTATGGAATTTCATATTGCAAATACGATTTGTTGATTTAGCGCAATAATTCCCTCTGTAATTTCAGTGTAAAAGAACGCCCAGAAAAAGACCGCGAGAGTCTTTTCGCATTTTTTATGAGTAGTTGTCCTATGAAAAACACACTGAAAGCAATGATTTCCGGTGGCCTATCAAGACGTGATTTTATGAAAACGTCGAGTGCTGTCGGTGGATTGGCTGCGACTGCCAGCGCCATGACCCTGCCATTTAAATCAAGCCCTGTTGCTGCCGCGACAGAGCAAGCGGTGAATGAAAAAATCGTCTGGAGTGCGTGCACCGTTAACTGTGGTAGCCGTTGTCCATTACGCATGCATGTAGTTGATGGTGAAATCAAATGGGTTGAAACCGACAATACAGGTGATGATGAATACGGTAATCACCAAGTGCGTGCGTGTTTACGTGGCCGTTCAATGCGTCGCCGTGTTTACAACCCTGATCGTTTGAAGTACCCAATGAAACGTGTCGGAAATCGTGGTGAAGGTAAATTCAAACGTATTTCATGGGATGAGGCGTATGATGAAATCGCTAACAATATGAAGCGAATCATCAAAGATCACGGTAATGAAGCGATCTATCTGAACTATGGCACAGGTACGCTGGGTGGCACAGTAACAAAATCATGGCCGCCAGCAAGCTCGTTAGTTGCACGTATGATGAACCTTTGTGGTGGTTACTTAAATCATTACGGTGACTACTCAACAGCACAAATCAAAGAAGGCCTTAACTACACCTATGGTGGCTGGGGGGCTGGTAACTCGTTCTCTGATCTTGAAAACACCAAGTTAATTGTACAGTTTGGTAATAACCCTGCTGAAACGCGTATGTCAGGCGGCGGTTTGATTCATCACTTAATGGAATCAAAAGAGCGTTCAAAAGCACGCATGATCATGGTTGACCCTCGTTATACTGATACTGCGGGTGGTCGTGAAGATGAGTGGGTCCCAATTCGTCCAGGTACAGACGCAGCATTTGTAGCGGCAATGGCGTATGTAATGATCAAAGAAGATTTGGTCGATCAGCCATTCTTGGATAAATACTGTGTCGGTTACGATGAGAAAACCTTACCAGCATCAGCGCCTGCTAAGAGTGACTACAAGTCTTACATCTTAGGTGAAGGCGAAGACGGTATTGTGAAAACCCCTGAGTGGGCAGCAAAAATTACCGGGATTCCGGTTGATACCATTATTAAAACCGCCCGTGAAATTGGCTCAACCAAACCTTGTGCGGTACTGCAAGGGTGGGGCTTACAGCGTACCGCTAATGGTGAAATTGCCTGTCGTGCGATCGCAATGTTAGCACTGCTAACAGGTAACGTGGGTATTAACGGTGGTGGTACTGGTGCGCGTGAATCTGACTACAACATTCCGTTTGTCCGTTTCCCAACCTTAACGAACCCTATTGAAGCGTCGATCCCTATGTTCCTATGGACAGATGCGATTGTGCGCGGCACTGAAATGACCGATCTACGTGATGGTGTCCGTGGGGTTAAACAGCTCAAATCACCAATTAAAATGATTTGGAACTACGCGGGTAACTGTTTGATCAATCAGCATTCTGATATCAATAAAACTCACGAGATATTACAAGACGACAAAGCCTGTGAGCTGATTGTGGTGATTGATAACCACATGACTTCATCGGCAAAATATGCCGATATCGTCTTGCCCGATCTAACAACGTCAGAGCAATCTGATTTCTGTATGGATACTAAAGCAGCCAACATGCCGTATTTCATTTTTGCTGATAAAGCGATTGAACCGCAGTTTGAAGCCAAAGGTATTTACGAAATGTGTTCTGAAATTTCAAAACGCATGGGCGTGGGTGAGCAGTTTACCGAGGGGCGCGATCAAGAAGGGTGGCTACGTCACTTGTATGCGTTAACCCGTGAGCAAGATCCATCACTGCCTGATTTTGAAACCATGCGTAAGCTAGGTATCTACAAGCGTCGCGATCCAAACGGCCACTTTGTTGCTTACAAAGACTTCCGTGAAGATCCAGAGAAGAATCCGTTAACCACACCATCGGGCAAGATTGAGATCTACTCTGAGCGTTTAGCACACCTAGCGGCAACATGGGAGCTTCAAGAAGACGAAGTGATCCACCCATTGCCTATCTATGTGTCAACGTTTGATGGTTGGGATTCAAAACAGCGTGAGCAATTCCCACTACAGTTAACCGGTTTCCACTACAAAGCCCGTTGTCACTCAACCTATGGCAATGTCGATGTGATCAAAGAAGCGGCACGTCAAGAAATGTGGATTAACCCGATTGATGCCCAGCAACGTGGTATCGAAAACGGCGATTTGATCCGTATTTTCAACGATCGTGGTGAAACCCAAATTCCAGCCAAAGTCACCCCACGTATTCTGCCGGGTGTGGTCGCGTTAGGTGAAGGTGCTTGGTATGCCCCTGATAAACGTAAAGTCGATAAAGGTGGCTGTATCAACGTATTAACCTCGCAGCGTCCGAGTCCGCTGGCGAAAGGTAATCCACAGCATACTAACTTAGTGGAAGTTCAACTGGTGAAAAAGGCATAAGGTTAAAGCATGAAACAATACGGCTTTTATATTGATTCAAGTAAGTGCACCGGTTGTAAAACGTGTCAGCTTGCTTGTAAAGACAACAAAGATTTAGATGTTGGGGCTAACTTCCGTCGTGTATACGAATATGCGGGTGGTAACTGGGTAAAAGATAACGGCACTTGGCGTCAAGACGTGTTTTCTTACTATGTATCGATGGCGTGTAATCACTGTACTAAACCTGCTTGTACCAAAGTTTGTCCAAGCGGCGCGATGCACAAGCGTAAAGAAGACGGCTTTGTGGTTGTCGATACTGAAAAATGTATCGGTTGTCAGTACTGTGGCATGGCATGTCCGTACGGCGCACCACAATACAATGCTGAAAAAGGTCACATGACCAAATGTGATGGTTGTTATGAGCGAGTTGGTCAAGGGCTACAGCCTATTTGTGTCGATTCTTGTCCACTTCGTGCATTGGAGTTTGGCCCTATTGCAGAGCTACGCGCCAAATACGGCAGTCATGCAGAAGTGGCACCGCTACCAAAAGCATCACTAACGCAACCAAACATCATCATTAAACCGAACCGCCATGCGCGTCCTTGTGGAGACACCACAGGTCACTTGGCTAACCCGAAGGAAGTGTAATATGGCATGGCATGAATGGCCGCTTATCGTCTTTACGGTATTGGCACAAACATCGGTAGGTGCATTTTTAGTGTTAGCCACCATGATGTTAACAAAGCAACTGTCACTCGCTGCAGAAAAGCGTCTTCATAAAGCGATGTTCGGTTTATGGGCAATAATGGGATTGGGTTTCCTTGCATCGATTATGCACCTTGGTAGTCCACTACGCGCAATGAATGCGTTGAATATGCTGGGTAGCTCTTGGTTATCAAATGAAATTGCAACGGGTAGTGCCTTCTTCGCTTTAGGTGGCATGTTCTGGTTATTGTCGGTATTAAACGTTGGCAGTGTAGCAATCCGCAAAGCCCTGATGATCGGCGCAATGCTGGTGGGCGTTGCCTTTATGTATGCGATGACCATGGTATATATGATTGATACTGTGCCAACGTGGTACACACCGCTAACGCCAGCAGCATTTATGATCACTATGCTGATCAGCGGTACAGCATTGGCACAACTACTGTTATCAGTGGCAAAACATGACAGCACAGTAGCGAACAAGCTACTACCTGTTATGGGGCTGGTGGGGATGTTCGCGGTAGTGGTAGTTGTGATGTTGCTTTCATCGCACCTTGCAAGTATTGAAACCAGTGTGACGACAGCATTAGCGGTAGTGCCACAGCACACAAGCTTGCAGATCGCTCGTATTGTCTTAATCGTTACTGCGATGTTGCTGTGGTTATTACCTGTAGTTCAGCGTAAAAACGTAACGGTATTACCAATGGCTATGGCATTTACCATGATTGTGGTAGCAGAGCTAATCGGTCGTGGCTTCTTCTATGGCATGCACTTAAGCGCTGGTATGTAATACGCTGCCATATAAGCGAAATATTGATGAAGAATAAAATGGATAGGGGCGTGAGTTCCTATTCATTTTTTATTTTGGATTATAGAAAAGTATCACGCTGCTATGAGCTATGAGCTATGAGCTATGAGCTATGAGCTATGGCTTATTGCTGTCAATTAATTCATCGTTCTTATAACGTAATCGACCAATTTGATCGCCTTGCTTATTGTATATTTTTACCACCCCATTTTTTTTGCCATCAACATAATATTCTTCAACCTTTAACTGCCCATTTCTAAAGTAACTTTTCGTAGTTCCGTTTAGTTTGCCTCTACGATAATTTTCTTCAAATTCCAGTGTACCGTCATCATAGTAGCCTTTTAAACTTCCCCGAGGTTTGCCATTAACATAGTTTTCTTCAAGTTTGATCCCGCCATGTTCGTAGTAAGCTTTTAACAGCCCATGCGTTTGCCCATTAAGATAGTTTTCTTCGTATTTTAAGGCACCACTTTTATAATAAATTTTGCTGGGTCCTTGTGGATAGCCGTTACGAAAATAGCCAACAAGCTGAAGCGCTCCATTGTCGTAATAGCTTTTAACCATGCCCTCGGGTTTGCCATTTTTAAAATAGCCTTCAGTTCTTAACACGCCATTTTTGTAAAAGCCTTTTCGTAGCCCTTCGAGCTTACCGTTTACATAGTTATCTAGGCTTCTTAGTTCACCTGTGGGGTAGTATGTTTTGTGAATAGCGGCAAAAGATACAATTGGAACAACCAGTAATAACGTTGTGAGCAAGGCTATTATTTTTTTCATCTTGTCACTCTACTTAATCCACTATGATTAGAGAATTATAGGTTTAGCTTTGTTTCGTCGGAGCATCATCAGTGAGAGTTGAAGACAAAATTTGTCTAGATCTTACTTTCGTACCACCATGTACGCTGAATTTTTTAAATTGAAATAGGGGATTAAGTGCTAAAGTTTTTTTACTTTTTTAAAATATATTTATGAATTTATATTTTTTAAAATTAGTAGAGATATTATTTACAGGTGAAAATGTAGATATGATACTGATTGATTTTTCTATTCTATACGATTAAAGATTTATTAAGATAATATTATCTTTAATTTAAATGAAAAGAATAAAAAGCATGCATAAGCGAGCTTTTAGCTGTAATTATATACAATATGAAATTCATTATTCATAATTTCAGACTGGTTGCAATCTAATCAAACTTAGGTGGGATAAGGTGTTTGATTTAATTTATGTGATCTAAGTTGCGTACCAGTCTATTTGAAATTAATTTTTAAAATTAAAACAAAAGGTTAACCTATCTGGATGGTTAGCTTGGTCATATCGGAAGCGTTAACGTAAATTGCGGTATCAGCATTACCATGGTTATTGTGACGTTCAAGTCTGAACCCATTTCTTATTGTAGGGTTTTCATTGATGAAAGTATTGAAAGCTTCGATACTGGTCGTTGAGTCTATTATAGAATCAATTTCTCGATGGTTTGTTCCTTGTTGAATAATACCTGTTATCTTAAACTCACGAATTTCCATTATAAATCCTTAATAGATTTTAGAATTAATTCTTATTTTACAGTTATTATATTATTTATATCTGATAATAGAAATATCAAAGAATAATGAAAGCGATCTAGATCTAATATTTAGGTAATATAATGATATATACTTCTAATATTAACTCATCGTATTGACTAAATGTTGATACAGTTCACCTTTTAACTAATACCCCGTTAGCTCCATGTAGCCTTCAGCACGATGCGAGCCTTTAATAATGATAGGTCCTTCCCAATAGGGAATGGTTAAAGGCATTTTTGCATTTGGATTAAGTGCTGATAAAACGAGATCGATCTTTTGGCTTGGTATTGCGAGTTGCCATTCTGTTGGGTAGGAGCGATCATTAATCTCTGTATATGCACGAGGACGTAAACGTATATCTTCTGAATCAATGATGGCGTTCTCACCATTACGGCGCATTATTTTAGCATGTTGGTAGCTAGCTTTACCTGTATTGGAGTCTCGGAGTTGGAAAACAATCAGGCTTTCACTATTGGATAACCTTATAGCAAACCAGTCCCAGCCTTGTTGAGAATCAAGTAGGAACTGAGAGCTCCACTCTCTATCAATCCAGCCCGTTCCTGATACCTGATGTTGCTTACCATCAATAGTCACTTCGCCTGTTACTTTGATAAAAGGCTGGCTGTAGTAATATGACGCGACTTTTCCATCTTGGCTTTTGGTGCTAAATCCATTGTCTCCTTGCTTATGATAAGGAGCATCGGTTGTTAAGGTTAAAGAATATCCGAAGCGCTTATCCTTAACGTTGAGTGTTGCTGGAAACAGATCCTTGGTTGAAGAAAGCCACTGCCAATCGTCAAGATAGGCTCTAAATGGTTGTGATTCTATACCAGCTAAAGCGGGTTGATCCCGGGACCATTTTTCAGCTGCCAAATGTTGATCTGTTGTCGTCACCGCACTGTGCGCCATATAGATCTGTTTACTTTGCCAAGTGTTCGCTGCTTGATGAGCGTGAGCGGATGGAGGAGACGTCGCAAAGCGAAATTGTGTCCATTGAATGCCTAACGCTTGTCCCTCATCGTCGATTAAATTTGCGGTCAAGTACCACCATTCATGACGAAATTCATTATGCGCTCTATGATCGTCAGGAAAGACAATATCAACGCCTTTTTTAACCTTTGCAAATGCCGTTTGCGCTTCATCACTGGCAGTTGGACTTAATATCACTCCCATGCTTTTTGTCGATTGTTTATCGCAGCCAATTAACAATATAAAAACCAAGCTATAGAACAAATACATGCGTTTCATTACATGACCTCACTTTGTAAACTGGAGACCATTGGCTGACTCACTAGCCGCCAAAGTGGAAGTAAGGTGGCGATGACGGCAATAAGAATCGTCATTACTGCAATACTTAACGCATCTTCCCAACGCCATAGATAATGCAAACTCCATCCAAAGGCTCTTAATGTCACAATGTCAGTCAGCACATATCCCACCAACGCCCCCAGAGGTAATGCAATCAACAAAGTGAACGTCACCAGTGCGACGATTTGTCCGGTTGTCATATACATCAATTTTCTTCGACTTATTCCAAGGGCATAAAGGCGAGCAATTGACGCTTTACGTGCTTCAAGCAACATAAAGCAAGAACTAAACAGTCCTATTACCGCGACCATCAAGGTCACACCATTTAATGCGCGAGTGATAGCGAATGTTTGAGAAAAGATATTCAATGCAATGGTTTTTATTTGTGATTGTTCATAGAGCTGACTAGGGTGCAAATTGAGTTGTTTTTCTAACTGCTTTAAAACCACCTCATGCTCGCCAGAGACTTTTACGCCAAGGCTGGTCGGTGTATCGGTAAATCCTTTTTTTTGCCATAGCTGAGGAGAAATAAGTACTTCTCCATTCGGTGAGCCATAGTCATAAAAAATCGCCCCGACACGTAAAATGGGTTGTTGAAATGCTTCCAGTTTCAATTCACTGCCCAGAGACAGCCCAAGCTTGATGGCGGTTGGCTCACTGATAGCGGCAACCTTATTTGCGTAAAATTGTTGCCAAAAATTAGGTATCGCCGCTTTCAGTTGCAGTGTTTGCGCTAATGAATCTTCGTCCTTGGTTCCTAGTATAATAGGTAAGCCCTGTAGGTGTTCATTGACGTAATATTGCCTATAAACTTTTTCAATATTATCAATATGTTCAAGTGAACCATCAAGTTGTGCTAATTCGGCTTGAGTCGGGCTAATGTAAATATCGGCATGAAGCTTTTGTTCTAGCCATCGTTTTAAAGTGGACTCAAAACTGCCCACTAAAGTATTCATACCTATATTGGCAGTAACGGCTAATAGTAAAGCCATCATGGCTAATGATAATGGAGAGATCAGCTCACGAAGTTCAGCAAAGAGATAGTTGAGTAATCCTGGGGATGTTTTCCTTTCACTTAACCTCGCCAACGTTAGTAGAGACTTAGGAAGATATAAAGGTATCGAAATCACTAAGATCCCTAGCCAAAACATAGTGAAACGATGGTGTTCGGTGAACCACATTCCAAGTAACGATAGGGTCGTGAGAGCGACACCATATAAAAAGAGAGTGTTTTCATTCGATGGTGACGGTGCTTGGTAAAAGCCTCCATGAGAAGATAACGGCTGGTGAACACGTTGGTTAAAGTGCTGCCAACAAGCGGCTAATGTGGCAATGAGCGTCAGGAGTAAAGCTTGAGCCCACCACTGCCACTGCCACGTATCAGGAAGAAGCGTTGCGCCATAGAGTTGCTCTAGCGTCAGTGCCACAGTCGGGTGCAACCAATGGCTGAGTTGAATACCCAATATAAAGCCAAGTGTTGCTCCAATAAGTACTAAAAACGTTAACTCTATAAATAACGCCATAATCACGTTTGATGGCGTTAGTCCTGCTTGTTGGATTTGAACGAGCAGTCGATTACGTTTCAGTAAGCTATACCTTACACCGTTGTAGGCAATGAACAGACCAACTAAAAATGCGAGCAGACTCATTGCCGTTAAGTTGAGATGAAAACTATCGGTAAGCGAACGAAGATCTGCACTTTGATTATTACTGACCCACTTTGCTCGTTTATTCAAAAGTTGAATCCATTTATCTTTTTGAGTTACCGCGCTCTCAAAAACGGCAATATAACTTAACTGTTCAGGCTTATTGAGTAACTGTTGAGCAAAACTAATATCAGTTAATAGGCGATTACCAAGCTGCCACTCATCAGGTAAAGGGATCACCTGTGTTTTTATGTCATTAAGTATGAGCTCTGGTTTACTCCCCATACGCACGAATTGGGATTGGCTCATTAAAATAATCGGCTTACCCATTAATAGTTCCGCAATAGGAAGACCATCATTAAAAATTGAAACCTCTCGCGTATTGGTAGCGGTACTTTGATTACGCTCTATTGAGGAAATCGCTGCAATAAGATCGCTCCCCTGAACCGATAAACTACGCCCCTTTGAATCGCTAACTCGCCCTTCAATTACTGGCAGTGAATCGCTAAGTCCATGTTGCCTTAATAAGAAGTACAAAGATTGGGAAAGATAACGTTGACCTGATAACGGTAAAATAAGGTTAGTCGCTTGCGCACTTAGCTGCTCTGTTGATTCTGCATAACTACGTTTGGCATTAAGATTAATCGCTTGGACGGCGACGAATAAGGTTACAGCGAGCACAATACCGATAACAATGGCCGCAGCCTGAAGTGGCGCTTGCCGATAGTGAGCACGAAATAAATGTAATACCACGCGAATATGGCGAATATGGCGAATATTAAATCGTTGCATAGTACGGCTCATCTTTGTTGTTGGATTTTATCAGCTGGCCATTTAATAAGTGGTAATGAGTTTGCATGAAATCAGCGCACTCTTGACTGTGGGTCACTAGGATGAGCGCGGTATTACACTCTTCTATTAGCTCATTGAGTAAGCGCATGACTTCAATGCCAGCATTGTGATCGAGATTCCCCGTTGGTTCATCTGCTAATAACAGCTGTGGTTTGTGTGCCAGTGCTCTCGCTATTGCAACACGTTGTTGCTGACCTCCAGAGAGTGAAGAAACATGCCGATCGAGTAGCGATCTGATTTGAAGAACATCGACTAAATGATCACACCAGCTATCCCAAGGCTGTCGATTTAAAGAAAGGGGAAATGCAATGTTTTGCCTGACATTAAGTGGGGTTAGCAAATTAAATTGTTGGAATATAATCCCTAGCGTTTGAAAGCGGAAATGGCTCCATTGTTGATCGTTCCAAGACCCCGTATTTTCATTATTGAGCCATAACTCGCCATCAGTTAAAGGTTCAAAGCCTGCAATAATATTAAGAATCGTGCTTTTACCGCTGCCACTTGTCCCTGTTAAAGCAGCACTTTCGCCACGCGAAACTTGAAAATCAACATTATCTAATACGCGATGAGATTCTTTTCCATCGGCAAAAAATTTTGAGGCATTAATTAGAGAAACAAGCTTATCTTCCATGACTTTCTCCATTTTGCTGATCTTAATATAGATAAAATTAGTGCAAATTTTTGTGATTTATAAACACTCTTTAATTTTAGACAATCTTTGTCCAAGAAGGAGTAGATACAGTCACTAAAAGAATATGAATAAAAATCCTATTTAATAATAGGAGACGATTGTTTAACGTTTGTTTTTATATTTAGGATCAAAAATCATTTACGGATAAGCATCATGAACACATTTATTACATCGCTTTTAATTGATGTGTGAGTGATTTTTTACTATCGAATTATGTTTTATTTGAGAGGGAAATATTAAAAATAAAAAATTACAACGATATTCAGCCTTTTGCATTAAATATAGCAATAATAAACTTGGTAACATTTTTGAGCTTTATCACAAAAAGTGAAACTAAATTCGAGCCTCATTTTGCTAATAATTGTTAACTTTTAATCATTAATTGAAATATAAATGTTTATTCTATTAATGTTTTTGAAATATTACTGTTAGCGATAAATTGCTATCTGCGATCGAAATAACGTTTTGTTAGCAATATTATACATTTACAATCAAAAAGAGCTATAACTCTAAATTTATATGCATCATGTTGCTTTTGTTGGTGTTTATGATTTCAATGTATTTAATAATAAATTAGTTATTAATATATGGTTATTATTATTTTCAATTAAATTTAAAATTCAAACAGGTGTTTAATAAATAACATTTATACACTTTTTAAATATATGGTTTTATATTTTTGCTTTGTGGCTTTATTTATATGGAAAATATAAAGTTGCGCTGTTTTTGGGAAATAACATTTATAAAATAAAAGTTAATTCAATAATAAATAAAACGGAGTTTATATTGAAGAATTCATATATCGCATTAGTCATTGGAAGTTTAATTTCTAGCAATGTTGCCCATGCAGCAAAACCAGGTGTGCCAACTATCGAGTGGGGTGAGTATAAATATATGCTTACCGAAATTGATAGCGAAGCGACAAGCTATAAAAATATCGTTAAAGCGCGTCATGATCATATAAATGCAACGGTTAACTGGGATGTATGGAGTGGCGAAGTTACGCACTCTAAACTATTACTAGATGGTCGTGTCGTTTGGGAAGGTCAGGGTAGTACAGCAACCTTTGAACTATCAAAAGGTGGCACGTATGAAATGACAGTCCAAGCATGTAACGATGACGGCTGTAGTACCAGTGCACCTAAACAGTTGATGGTAGCGGATACTGACGGTAGTCACTTAAAGCCATTAAATGCGCCGCTTAAAGAAAATAACAAACCGCATACGAATACCACTGGAAAAGTAGTGGGAAGTTATTTCGTCGAGTGGGGCGTGTATGGCCGTAAATTCACCGTTGATGATATTCCAGCGCAAAACCTTACCCATATCCTTTATGGCTTTACTCCTATTTGTGGTGGGGATGGCATTAATGACAGTTTAAAATCTATTGCTGGCAGCTTTAACGCGTTACAAAAAGCGTGTGTTGGTCAAAAAGATTTTGAGGTATCTCTTCATGACCCATGGGCTGCAATATCAAAACCACAGCAAGGAGTGAGTGAACACTCAGATCCTTACCGTGGTAACTTTGGTCAATTGATGGCGTTGAAAAAAGCGCATCCGGATTTGAAGATCCTTCCTTCTGTTGGGGGCTGGACGCTTTCCGATCCTTTCTTCTTTTTAGACGATCCTGCAAAACGTAAAGTGTTTGTCGATTCAGTAAAAGAGTTTCTTCAAACTTGGAAGTTCTTCGATGGTGTTGATATTGATTGGGAATTCCCTGGCGGTGATGGTGCAAACCCAGCATTAGGTAATCCAGAAAAAGACGGACAAACCTATGTAACCTTGATGAAAGAGTTACGCGCAATGCTTGATGAGCTATCGGCGGAAACTGGTCGTCAATATGAACTATCGTCAGCGATTGGTGCGTCAGAAAAAGGGATTAATCGTGTTGACTATAACCAAGCTCAGCAATACATGGATCATATCTTCTTAATGAGTTATGACATGTTTGGTGCTTGGAACAATGACAACCTAGGTCACCAGTCTGGTTTGTATAACGGCAGCCACCAACCAGAAATTAAACACACGGTTGATTTAGCGGTGAAAACATTGCTAAACCAAGGCGTTGAACCTAAAAAGATCATCGTGGGCACACCATTTTATGGTCGTGGTTGGAAAGGTGTTCATGACGTTCAAGGCAATAACCCAATGACAGGAAAAGGAACAGGGCCTGTTAAAGGGACGTGGGAAGATGGCGTGGTTGATTACCGTGATATCGTCGATAACCGTTCGACTAATGGTTGGGAAAGCCATTACGATGCTCAAGCTGAAGCCTCTTACCAGTGGAATCCAACTACCGGTGAGTTGATCACCTACGACACGCCTCGCGCAGTGAAGGCCAAAGCACAGTATGTCTTACAACATAACTTGGGCGGCTTATTCTCATGGGAAATTGACTCGGATAATGGTGACTTGTTGAATGCTGTGCATGAAGGTTTAGGCCATGGTGGCGATACACCACCAGTAAACCGTCCACCGATTGCAAACGCAGGTGCAGATCAAAACGTCGTTGGTCCTGTTTATGTTGAGCTAGATGCGGGCAAATCTTACGATCCTGAACGTGAAGATATTACCTATGCATGGACACAAATTAGTGGCCCAACAGTAAGTATTTTAAATAACAAAACAATAGCGCCAACCATTGATGTTCCAGTTACTGACGTTGATACCAGCTATCAATTCCAGCTAACAGTTACAGATCCAGAAGGTCTGAGTGCAACCGATACGGTTACGGTTGAAAACAAGGTTCAGCATCAAAACCATGCACCAACTGTAACTATGGTGAAAAAGCTGAAAGTAGACAGTGGTGAGCAGTTTACGTTAACCGCAAACGCCAATGATCAAGATAATGATGCCCTGACGTATTCGTGGAGCATTCCTTATAACTTTGATGTGGTATCAGGCTTAGGTTCGTCTGAGCTGACACTCAAAGCACCTATCATGGATAAGAAAACAACAGAAACGATTTCTGTCTTAGTCTCTGATGGTTCACTTGATGCGCATGCTGCTACTGAAGTGACAGTGAAAAAATATACTGACAATGACAACAATAATGGTGGTGATGATAATAACGGCGGTGACGACAATGGCAATGGCAGTTGCGATGTAATAACCGATCCGGATGCGGCGAATCATTCAGCATGGAGCGCGGCAATTATCTATAACACAGGTGACAAAGTTAGCCACAATAACCTTGTTTGGGAAGCGAAGTACTGGACGCAAAATAATGCGCCAAGTCAAACTGCCGATCAATGGAAGTTAGTGTCTGATATTGTTATGCCATGGAACCAAGACGTTGCCTACAGTGGTGGTGCGAAAGCGAGCTACGATGGCGCAATGTGGCAATCTCAATACTGGAGCAAAGGGCTTGTACCGGGTCAGGATCCAGTATGGGTGAACATCGGCTCATCGGATTGTAAGTAACCTTCAAGGGCTCACTCTGCGCTAGGGTGAGTCCTTTCTTAATAAACACCTTTTCATATTATTACAGTGCATATGTAGCTGTGATAGGGATAAATACATCTAATAACAATACTTAAAGGGCTTTGAAGATTAACTCAAAGCCCTTTTTATATTAATTATTTATTCAATGCGTTGGCTATCTCACGCCAGTCTGCAATTTTGAAGTTTTGATTTTGATCGTCATATGAGGCATCAACGTTATAGCCATCTTGAACAAGGAATAATCCTTTAGGGAAACGTTCACTAATAGTGGCAGAAACAGCATGAATACCATCGGTTTCACTTGCACCATCTAAGCCATTATCATCATCGGCGGTGAGCGCAAAGCTGCCTTTATATTCATAGTTATTATCAAGATCGTAAACAGCATAAGTGTGGTTACCTTGACTTGAGACAATCAGATCATTCACTGTACCGTCGTTGTAAATTGTTAGCCCTTCCGCGTCTGCAACAATCTGTTTGCCATCTATTTCAATAATGAATTTTCCGTCAGTTGAACCTGCTTCATCTGCGGTAAATGCCCAAACCCCCGCATCTTCTTCACCGACATAGAGAGTATCGGAGGTTGGATCAACGACACATCCTTCAGGTTGGCTACTTACTTGCAGGTTACGTACAAGTGCACCTTCAATGCCATTATCTGTAATATCTAAGCGCCATTGTTCAATGTTGCCACTCTTACCGTTAATGAACACATAGTTAGCGCCAGTAGATGATTGATAGGTACATAAACCGTACACTTCATTAAGTTCGGAGCGTAGTTGAGCCACTTCGTTGTGGGCATTATCACCAATAGCATTAAGCGCTACGATTGGTTCATTACCATCTGTAGCGGCTTGAATTTTGTACAGGGCAATAGTATTAAATTCACGGTTGCTGGCAGCCGCAAGAGAATAAGTTTCGCCACTAGGTGTCGTTACAGCTTGGATGATATCGACATTGTTTGGTTCTCCTTCATCAAGGTATTGCAGCTCTGTACCATCAAGATCGTAAGCGACCAGTCCACCTTGTTTATTGGTACCAATAATCAAGCTTTTGTTAGGTTCTGCTTCGTTTAACCAAAATGCAGGATCATCTGCCGCATCACCATCATCATCGACAGGTGCTGTTTCGCCAACGACTTTCACCAAAGCAATACCCGTTGCTGCAAGGTTAGCTGAACTAAGTGCTTCATTAATTGGAGATTGAGCAAAAGAAGGGGCACTATTTAAGGTGCTATAACTTAGTTTTTCATACACTGGCTTATCGACTTCTGAGTTACCGACCCAAATCCCGTTATTGGCTACAGCAAGAGATTTAATCTCATCGACACCGTCTAGTTGGATGTTTGCTTTCAACGACCAGTCATCACGGTTATATAGCATCATACCTTTACCTTCATCACCCACAACGAGGTAGCCTTTACCGTCAGAAAGGTAGAGTAAATCTAATGCTTCAATTTCTTGCAAATTACCTAAAGGCGCAATGCTATCAACAATTTGACGAGAGTTTATATCTTCTGGATCGGCGCCGTATGCCCAAATACCTAAGTCTTGCTCTGCTATATACAGCGTAGATGTTTCATCATCCACAATACATGCGCTGAGTTCACCGCCTACTTCCAGTTCACGAACCGCGATAGGCTGCGCATTGTCGTCAGCTAAAACACTTTTGATTTCACCATCTTGGTATTTCAGCTTGTATTGCACCGCCACCCCATCATCAGTCACGCCCGTTAAGAGCAATGCACCGTTAGTGGTGTTTTTATGTAAACAGACACCTTCAGCGGCATAATCTGTTGTAAGCGTGCCAATATCATTAAGGACAACACCGTTTTTATTGCTCACGCTATAAAAACCGATGCTGTTATCTTCTGGTAAAGCAACAGCGAGTAAATCAATACTGTCACCGTTATCGGCTTTAATACCGTAGCGTATATCTGCGCCAGTGACTTCAATGTTTTCTAAGCGTTCAACTTCATCGCCTGCTGGGTTATAGACCGCCAACCCATCACCTTCTAAGGTGACAAAAAGTAAGCTCTTTGTTTCATCTTCACTATTTAGCCAGTAAGCCCCATCACCAATATCGTCATAGCTTGTTTTTACTGTTGTTGATGTAGCGAGTGATTCGGTTGCTACCACATCAGATTTTGGTATTTCTGTTTCAACATAAACGGTTTTAGTTTTATCGCTATTACATCCTGTTAGCAGTGATAAAGCGATGATTGAGCTTAATAATGAACGACGCATTTTTCCTCTCCATGTGTGTAAGTCAGGAGGGAAGCTAAGCCAGTATTATTACATAAAAGTGACTGTTAATTTTCTTTGTTTATTAATATCAATGGTTTATATGTTTTTTTGTTAAGGCGTGAGCTGTTTGGACTAGAAGCAATGTCAGGCTATTTCTCAATATTAATATCAATAGGCTGTCATATTTGTATGGGAGGATAGATCACTTGAGCTTTTCGGACTTTTCTCATTACAACAACTAAAAAAGACATTGATTACTATGCCTACCTTCACAATAAGATCGTTTATTACCCGTTTTAATTATCAGTTATTTGATGTGCTTTATGGCATGCGTGTGCATTATCGGTGGCTTGTTCTATTAGTGTTAGCGTTACTGAGTCTGATTGTGTTTAATATTACGAACGGTACGATTAAGAGCTATGAGCAAATTAATTGGTTAGATGTTGTAGGGGAAGGCTCATCGGCAATCATGGTATTCGTGTGGCTGGTGGTGATTTTATCCACTCGATCACCAGGGAAAATTACCAACTATTTTGCGATGGGGTTTACCTGTATTTTTTTAGCGTTAACCCAAGATGTTATTGATGAGTTTATTCGTTTAAAAAACTACACCATGATTGGAAATACCATGGAGTACATGATCCTTGGGCTTGCCATCGTAACTTATGCATTTTGCTTGTGGCGTAAAGAGCTTACAGTAGTAAAAAATTATTTGATGCAACGCCAACAGTTAAATGCGCGAACGCCGCTCCATCCTGAAAATTATCGCCTCCCAGAGCTGAGTTATTTACATAGAGCACTGACAGCGCAATACACAGAGTCTACCAAACAAAATGATAGTTATTTGATAGCGATTAACTTACAAAACAGTTATCAACTTTTACCTCAACTTTCACCTCAAGAAGCAGAAAGGCTAAGAGTATCGATCTCTGAATTGTTGTTAATTGCATCTCGCCATAATGATTTAGTGTGCCAAGTAGCAGGGCATCACTACCTTATGTTATTGGACGGCTTAAACAAGAAAGATGCAGTAATATATACTCGCTATGTTGAGCAGTTACTCAGCGCTTACCAATTTTATTTAGATTCTAATATTAATATTGAGATGCAATGGCAAATAGGTATTGTTGAAGTAAAACAGTCCACTTACTCATTACAGTCATTATATAAACAGATAGATGAAGCGATAAACCTTTCAACTAAACCTCAAGTTTATAAAGGTAGCGCATGAAAGGGGATCATGCAGTGATGGCACCATGGTTGGAATGCCACGATAAAATAATTCCTGCAAGGCAACACATTGCGTTATTACTGGATTTACTCAGTAGCCGTGGTGTTAATATGCACTACGTATTACGGCATACAGGGATTTTTTATGATGATTTAATTGCGCAAGATTTACAGGTAAGCCCCGTACAATTCTCTCGTTTAATTAGTAATGTAGCGAAGTTAGAGCAGTTTCCTGAATTGAGCTTTCTGTTTGGTCAGCAATTGATCCCGAGTGTATTTCCTACTACTAGCCATATATTGATCCATGCCCCGACTGTAAACACCTTGATGAATAATATAGCGCTTTACTCTGAGAGCTATTTCCCTTTATCTAAACTCACCACACAATTTGATGATTCGGGCGTTTATGTTTTCGTCGAAGATCCTTATGGGATTGAGGCTTCATTGAGTTCCCGAGATCGTATTACTTATTTTCGTTGGCTAACAGAGTATGTATTTACTTCGGTTATATCCCTAGTTAATTGGCGAGCTGATACCAAATTACCTTGGTCTGTTATGGTGGATTGGTTATGTCCACAATGGCAAGAGCATTATCATATGTATTGGGGGAAGGTAAATTTTAATCAACCGATGATAGCCCTGCATTTACCCAAGCAGTATCTAGATGTAATTTTGAAAGATAGCTCTTCAACGTTGTATAAAGTGGCACGAAAGATCACACCCATCCCAAGTTGTGGTTTATTAAGTCATATTCGAAATGTGTTTCGTCAAAATCTTGTTCAAGTGCCTTCGTTAAATGAGCTATCAGAAATGATGTTAATGAGTCCTGCGACTCTAAAGCGTCGATTAAAAGCACATCATCATACTTACCGTTCATTATTGGGCGAGGTTAACCAGCAGCATGCGTTATATTTACAACAGATGAAGCAATGGGATGATCACCAGATCGCTCAAGAAATGCAATTTTTTGATGTAAGCAATTATCGCCGTGCAATCCGGCGTTGGAAGACAAGTTAAACAATCAATTTATATATAATGCTTAATAATATAGATGACGGTGTACTAATTTCACTACCAAGTAAATATAAGCATCTATTATTAATTATCAATATTGGTAATTAAGATTTCATTGGTAATAAAAATAATCATTTAAAAAAAGTGAGTTTGTTTTTTTTAAATTAAATATCTTTTTGATATTCAATTAAAAAATAAAAAAGAGAAAAGTTGGTTGTTATTTAATGCTTTTATATTTAATGATAATAAATCGTCACTAATTAATTAATACTGCTTCTTTCAAATATATTCGAACTATTAAAAATAAAGAAATGTTATAACATAACAATCCCGAGTGATTCACTCAGGATTGTTAATGTCATGATTAGGAATAGATCGATGAAAAAGAAGTCTTCATTTATAGCATTGATGACAACGCTGTGCGTCTTGTTTTCAGTATCAAAAGCAATGGCTGCAGAAGCGCCAATTGATGTAACGGTAAGTATTGCCCCACAAAAGTATTTTGTGAAAGAAATTGGCGGTAATAACGTTGATGTCAATGTAATGGTACCAGCAGGAGCTGAGCCAGATGACTACGAGCCAACACCAAACCAAGTTGTATTACTTAACAAGAGTAAGCTTTACTTTTCTATCGGTGTGCCATTTGAAAAAAGCTGGTTAAACAAATTTAAAAGCTCAGCAAAAGATCTAACGATTGTTGATACCCAGAAAGGTATTGAACGTATGCCAATGGCTTACAACGACGATGGTGAGCGTATTCCTGCAACATCAGGCATTAAAGACCCACATATTTGGTTATCACCAGCACTTGTGCGTATTCAAGCAATGAACATTCGTGATGCATTAATTAATGTTGATCCTCAGCATCAGCAAGAATATCGCGAAAACTACCTGAAGTTCTCTAAAAAGATCAATCAAATTGATGATGCTCTCATTGCTATCACGGCAAAGATCCCTGCAGCGCACAATCAATTTATGACTTACCACCCAGCGTGGGGTTACTTCGCGACAGATTACGGTTTACGTCAGCTTCCTATCCAAGATGAAGGTAAAGAAGCCAGTGCTCAACGTCTAAAATCACTGATTGATACAGCAAAGAAACAGCACATTAAAGTTATCTTTATTGAGCCGCAATTCTCGAAAGAACAAGCAAAAGTTATTGCGAATGCAATTGGCGGCAAAGTGGTAGCAATTAACCCACTTGCAGAAGATTGGGGTAATAACTTGCTAACTGTTGCGAACGCGTTTGAATCTAACGTGAATCACTAAGAGTTAAAAAATGAAAAAGATTGTGGATGTACAGAATGTCAGTTTTGCTTATAAGAACCATCAAGCATTAATTGATATAAACTTCGAGCTTTACGAAGGTCAACGTTGTGCATTACTTGGACCCAATGGCGGTGGTAAAACGACATTAGTCAAACTACTACTGGGTATATTATCGGGTTATCAGGGCAATCTAGCACTGTTTGGCGACCATCCCGGTCGCCATCCAGCGCTTATTGGGTATGTTCCTCAACAATATAAATTGAATCCAATATTACCTGTCACAGTAAAAGATGTTGTATTAATGGGGGCAAATGCTGCGCAGCTAAAAGATAAGAAATTGCTGTCAGCCTTATTAACTCAAGCATTACAACAAATGCATATCGAGCATATAGAAAATACGCTGTTTAAAGATCTTTCAGGCGGACAGCGTCAACGTGTGTTA
This sequence comes from Photobacterium angustum, assembly GCF_002954615.1. Lineage (NCBI taxonomy): Bacteria > Pseudomonadati > Pseudomonadota > Gammaproteobacteria > Vibrionales > Vibrionaceae > Photobacterium > Photobacterium angustum. The sequence continues at coordinate 427,242 of NZ_MSCJ01000003.1, forward strand.
GTAGCTAGAGCGTTAATAGCTCAACCTAAGTTATTAATACTTGATGAGCCAACCAGTAATGTTGATCCAAGCATGACGGCACAGTTTTTTGCCTTGCTATCAGCGCTGCCCAAAGATGTTGCGGTATTGGTGGTGAGTCATGACATGAGTATTTTAGAGTATCAGATTGATGTGATTTTAGGGCTAAACCAAACCATGAAAGTGCAGCAGAGTAAGGCATTAACGTCTGATATGTTGCAACACTTATACGGCGTGAACAGTCATTTTATTAAAGATCTTGTTCAGCAAACCACATCCAATAACGAACCAAGTCCTGCTTTAGTATGATCGAGCTCTTACAATATAACTTTATTCAACATGCATTAATTGCAGCTGTGCTTGTTAGCATTGTTGCCGGCATTATTGGCGTATTAGTCGTAACCAATCGATTAGTATTTCTCTCTGGGGGTATTGTTCACACGGCATACGGCGGTGTGGGGCTAGCTTTCTATGCAGGTACCGCGGTAATGCCAACAACCTTGGTATTTACTTCGATTAATGCTTTGTTATTAGGAGCGCTAAGTCAGCGTAAACTAGAGCAGTTAGATATTTTTATCGGGCTAATTTGGTCGTTAGGTATGGCAATCGGCATCATCTTAATGGCGTTAACGCCGGGATATGGGGCAGATTTAAGCAGTTACCTGTTTGGTAGCATTCTCACCGTTCCAGTATCGACGTTATACCTGATGGGGGGCAGTGTCCTGATCATTGGTGCCTACACGATTTATAACTATCGTTCGCTAGTCTTGATGTCGTTTGATGCTGATTTTGCGCAGAGTAAAGGCGTTAAAGTAAAACGCATGTACTTATCATTATTAGTGCTGGTGGCAATTGCTAGCGTGATCTTAGTGAAAGTGGTGGGTATTGTACTGGTTATGGCGCTGCTAACTATGCCTGCGTATATGGCGGCTCAATATACAAAATCCATGTTATCCATGATGTGCCACAGTATTTTATGGTGTCTTGGCTTTACGTTAACGGGGTTGATTTTCTCTTACCAGATGAATCTACCGTCAGGGGCAACCATTGTTGTTACCGCGTCTATTTGTTTAGCGTTGCAACTGGGGCTTAGAGAAATCCTGAAATTCTTCAAAAAAGGCGCTGTTCAAGTCGCTTAATGGTATAGCAAGTAGAAGCGCCCCTTCTACTTGCTACCTACTTCTATCTAGTGACGACTCTCTTCCTGTTATTCCCACGCTACCAACACTTTTTACATCCGTTGGTAGGCAGATTTTCTGCGTAATTGCACTGTAAATGTTACAAAGTGTAACGAGTAAATATTCGCAATTAGTATTACGTTATTGTTTTTAATTTCTTCAAGTTATTAGTCATCTGCTGATTTGATCTTCTTCGCGTCAAAAAAGTATCGTTGGTTATCAAAAAACAATATTTTTCTGAAAGCAGGTCTAAACTTTGAACGTTGCTCTATATTGGGTGCGCCAAATAAATAACGATAGCTATGTCACAAATTTGAACCAATCAAAGACCGCTTCCGCGTGCCGTAATAACTTTCTGTTACATCTCGAAAAGTTGAAATTATACAAGCTCCGTTATGCTCCACGCATCTTAGGCGCTCTTATTGAAGTAAACGCCTATCCAATGTCGATTTATGAGTAATAAAATGAAAAAAACATCTCTATTTGCATTGAGTGCAGTGGCACTGTCTTGCGCAATTAGCTTTACCGCTCACGCTGGTGACAAAATGGTTAACCCTGAAGGCGGGGTTGTTGTGGGTTACTGGCATAACTGGGCTGACGGCCAAGGTTATAAAATGGGTAATGCACCTGCGATGTCACTAAAAGACATTAACCCAATGTATAACGTGGTTGATGTTTCTTTCATGAAAGTTTACGACGTGGCTGAAGGCCGTATTCCGACGTTTCATTTAGATGCGGAAACGGGTTTAACAGAGCAGCAATTCATCGACCAAATTAAAGAGCTTAACGATCAAGGTCGCTCTGTGCTTATCGCACTAGGTGGCGCTGATGCGCACGTTGAAATGAAAACAGGCGACGAGCAAGCATTCGCTGATGAAATCATTCGTTTAACGGATCTATACGGTTTCGATGGTTTAGATATCGACCTTGAGCAAGCAGCGATTGATGCGGCTGATAACCAAACAGTTATTCCAGCGGCACTACGTATGGTTAAAGATCACTACCGTGCACAAGGTAAAAACTTCCTTATTACCATGGCACCAGAGTTCCCGTACCTAACAGAATCTGGTAAATACATTCCTTACATCACAGGTCTTGAAGGTTACTACGACTGGATCAACCCGCAGTTTTATAACCAAGGTGGTGACGGCGTTTACGTTGAAGGCATTGGCTGGATTGCACAAAGTAAAGATGAGCTAAAAGAAGAGTTCATTTACTACATGTCGGATTCATTAATCAACGGTACTCGAGGTTTCACTAAGATCCCACACGACAAACTTGTATTTGGTATTCCAACTAACATTGATGCCGCAGCAACAGGTTACGTGCAAGATCCACAAGATTTGTTTAATGCATTCAAACGCCTTGAAGCACAATCTCAGCCACTACGTGGGGTAATGACATGGTCTATCAACTGGGATATCGGTACTAACGCTGCAGGTCAAGCGTACAACAGCAGCTTTATTAACACTTATGGCCCATTCATTCACAGCCAAGTACCACCTGTTGTTCAACCGGGTAAACCTGTGATCATGGGTGTAACGGATGCTCGCGTTCAGCACCGCACAAACTTTGATGCAATGGCTGGCGTAACAGCAACAGACAAAGAAGACGGCACATTAACATCTGCAATTAACGTATCAGGCTCGGTAGATACACAACGTGTAGGCGAGTATGTACTAACTTACTCAGTATCAGATTCAGACAACAATGAAACCGTATCACCACGTAAAGTGACCGTATTTAGCGCATTACCAACCTTCGCTGGTGTGGCAAATGCAGTTGTGAAAATTGGTGAAAACTTCGATGTAATGGCTGGCGTATCAGCATCGGATGCAGAAGATGGCGATCTAACGGCAAACATCAAAGTATCTGGCACAGTAAACACTGCGGTTGCGGGTCAATACGAACTTGTTTACTCAATCACAGACAGCGCAAACCAAACAGTAACTGTGAAGCGTACTGTGGTGGTTAACGATGGCTCTATCGTATGTACCAACCCATGGAAAGCGGATGCAACCTACGTTGAAGGTGATGTAGTTAGCCATAACGGTAAAGATTGGCAAGCTGGCTGGTGGACACAAGGTGACGAACCAGGCACAACGGGTGAGTGGGGTGTTTGGCGTGAAGCGGGCGATAGCGATTGTGGCGGCGTTGTACCACCACAACCAGAAGCGGATTTCACGGCATCTCTATCTGGCGTAAACAGTAGCTACAAGATCACTAACGGTACAGCGACACTGAACCTGTCTTACACTGCGAACAAAGCAAGTTCTGTACAGATTGATGTGATAGACGCAATGGGCTACCCAGTAAACGGCGGTAACTTCACGGCTGATTTTGCAGCTAACAGCGCAATCAAATTAGTACTTGATAACGTTTCAGAAGGTACGCACTCACTACGCATGATCGCACAGTCAAAAGGTGAGCAAGTGGAATCTCGTCACCAGTTTGTATTAGAAGAGCAAGGTACAGTTGAGCCACCAGTAACCGACGTTCCTGCTTATGAAGCGGGTAAAGCGTACCAAGCGGGCGACCAAGTATTAGGTACAGACGGTAACGTATACCAATGTAAACCATGGCCTTACACGGGTTGGTGTGCAAACGCTTCATACGCACCGGGTTCAAGCCAATACTGGGCTGACGCATGGGATAAGCTGTAAGTTTACCGATAGCTAAATAAACGAAAAGCCAGCATGTTAGTGCTGGCTTTTTGTTTTACTTTAGAGAACGTATTTAACAACGTTTGTGCGTAGTAGCTGAGTTAACTCATTATTGGACAAAAACTATTTAGACAGTTTGCCCTACTTAGGTTGGTAGGTATTAGGAAAAGTAGGGGTAAATCCTACTTAACTGGTTAGTCGGTCACTAAACTCACTTAAACCAAAACCGCTTATATTGTGAATGTTCTATGAATAAATTTCACGAATAGCATCTATTAACCCATATACAATCAAAGGATTGTCCACTCGTGCTTCTGGATGACAATACGCAATTACATATTTCTTGGGAGCTCTTTCACACCACCAAACTCCACGATTGGTTCTTTTCCATTCAAACTCACAAAAACCTGCAATACCTTTAAAAAGGTCACCTGTGCCGCCACATATTGTGATATCAGGGTTATAAAGCAAAAATTGTCTTTCGATATAATTACTGTCTTCATTTGCAACTTTATTAAGAGAAGCGGTGTCAGTTGTATGTGTACCTGGTGATTTTTTTAAATTAATAGCACATATAGATTTAAGCGTAGACTTTCGTTCTTCTTCACTAATATGTTCCAAATCGTTCCAAGGTATATCACATTCAATATTTCTAATTCCGCGAACCCAACGAACAATATTATTCCATGTTTGAGGTCTAGCACCATTAGCAAGAAACTCTCTTAGATCCCAGCCTCCTCCATCTGGGTCATTAACTTCCTTTAGTACGATGCAAATTTTAATATCAGAATTTAATTAATCCTGTTCAGACACCAAACCATCTGATACGAAACCTTTTCTATTTTCTTTTCACTCAATAAAGAGATTATTTTCTTTATCAGTTATCGACATACAATTCCTTTAAACAGTATGTTATTAATTTCAGCTATTGTGACCGACTCAAAACTGGACAAAGACGAGTTAGCAGATAAGCTAACTCGTATATGGACAGAAGTGTGTTAGCACTCAACTCTATTTGAGCTGGTAGGTATTAGGAAAAGTAATAATAAATTAGTTAAGAGTTAAACTTCACATCACTTTTTATTTAGATGCTCGTGGACGATAATCATTTCAATGGGATTAAGTGGTCGTGTGGAGCTCACTTTATTACCATTAGATGTAACAACGCCACTGTCGATAAGAAGATTTAATATATAGTTTTTATCCTCTTTTTTCATCATACTTACTTGATCAAACGGCATTTTTTCATAAGCTGTGACATAACTTTTGAGTCCGTCTTTACCGATAGGAGCCTCACTAACTTCACATTGTTTGTTCTCAATGCTTATAGCTTGAGTGTCAATAAAGGTATTTACATCGGATCCATCGAGGACGATGATTTTTCCACCTATATAATGAGGAAAGCCATTTAACTTTTCATAGTTTATTGAGTTTTCGAGTTCTTTAAATCCCTCACCCTCAATATTAAGGTTATGATTTACAACTTCAAAATAGAGGTCTACTGTAAAGTTAAATAAAGCTGGGTATATATCTATATATTTCCCATAGTTGATGGTCACTTCTTTCAAATACTTTATAGTCTGCTTCGATTTTAGATTACGTATTGCATAATTGACCACTTCTTGAGGCAACAAGCTCATGAGTTGTACTTCAGCATGCACCATTGTTACAGATGCAAGAGAAATCGCTTTAGAAGAATTAAGTAACTCTGATTCGTGAGTAGCAAAATTTCTTAGTGCTTTTAGAGCTCGATAACGTTTGTTTTTGCCAAAATTAACCGCTTTTACTTTTTCCAACTTCTCGCATGCACTGCACATTACAGAGAGTAATTCTTTAAGATCATCTGCATCCGATGAAGCACAGTACTTTAAATATTTGTTGAAGAACCGGGATAACTCTATTTCACAACTTTTTAGAGGGGTCATGATAAAAACTCATTATTAATACTGTTGCGTATTTTAATCGAGTTAGCCCACCAGTGGAAAGAGTTTAACACTTAACAGCTTATTAATTAGTATTATTACCTTCATACGAATGCACATATATTAATTACAATTTTCATTTCGTTTATAGACATCATGAATTTAAATAGCAGCTTTTAGGTATAAAGAGAGTAAGAATGTAAAAATCGGAATGTTAAATACGAAAAAACCTCGATTGGTGGTCGAGGTTTTTTCTATTACGTACAAGACGCACGCGATTCAACGGTTCCAATATATGATAATTGATAATGTAGTGCAATACATATTGAAGTTAGGGCGGCGTATTATACTGATATTTCAGCAGAGGAACAGTCACAAAATAATTATTTTTATAGTGTTATCAGTGTATTGTGCGTGCCTAATTTTACAGATATACTCCTCAAACTGGTTGAGCGTATGTAAGTTTTAGACTTCCACTTACCTGAATGGTAATTATTATACAAACAGCGAGCAAAAATACGTAATGACCGTAGAAATACCGTCTTAACGAAATTTTCTTAGCAGAGTTTTAGGCAATAAGCCAAGTCTGTTTGCAGCGAGTGGTGTCGGCAAATACGCCCAAATCGGAAGTCGGGCGCACGCGATTCAACAGTCAGCAGGAAACCTACTTGGCGAACCCAAGGGCGAACTAGGCGAGTCCAGTCTTCCTCCTAACCAGAGGAATTGTACAATGAAACCTTACCCTATGTGGAAAGAAGAAGTTGGCAAATTACTGTGTGGTGCGCTTGCGAAAGTCATCATCGGTAAGTTGTTCATGATGTTTTAAGCATCATTAGGCGATTTAAGACGATCTAGCCCCGTTGCTTTTGCTTCGGGGCTTTTTTCTATATGTCATTTTAATATCTTTCCATTACAACACTAAAGAAATATAGTTAGTAATCCTTTTAACTCACCCTCTCAGACATTAATAAAATCAAAAAATAAAACTAATCCAAAATTACGTTAATACGATATGAACGAGTAAAAGCACTAAGTAGAAATGGAACAGAAACGTGTTACATAAATTTGGTTAATAATAGCAGAATTTAACATATTGGAAATTCAGGGCACTTTTTCACCCGAACTACCACTAATAACCCACCCTCTGATCATTACCGATGTTTTTAGCGGATAAATTTGATTTCTCACAGTTTTTTGTCTAGAAATTTAGATGCGCATCAGGTTTTATAAAGCATTTGACTATCTTATGTACTATAAGTGGTTTTAGGCTTATAAATCACTGTTATTACTTGTTTGGATAGTTGTAAAGGTGAGTGGCAGGACAATTAAAATAGAGATAAAGCCCTTATCTGAAAAGCATCACTTCTCACTAGAAGGGCAAGGTAATGGTTAAGTCACTAATAGCGAAATAAACAAAAAGCCAGCATGGTCTATGCTGGCGATTTTGTTCAGACGAGTGTGTTTAGCATACCTACATCGTAAGGTGTCAGGTTTTTGTTTTGACGTGTTTTTTCAACGTAATCTGAGTTAGCAATTAATGGGCGACCGATAGCCACTAAATCAGCATCATTATTTAGTAGTGCCTCTCTCGCACTCTCTGAGTTATAGCCGCCACAGGCAATAACGCTGCCATGATAATGTTGACGAATATAGTGTGTAACCGTGCTTTGTAAATGATCTTGATAGCTGTCATCGAACATACCGGTATGAACGTATGCCAAATCATATTGATTTAACTGCTTTAATACATAATCAAAAACGGGTTTATCGCGTTCGTCATGTTCAATATTTAAATAAGCAACAGGCGATAAGCGTACACCCACGAATTGAATTTGCTGTTTAACGGCATTGATGACATCAAATAAAATACGGCTCATATTTTCGGGGCTTTGTCCCCAATGATCGTTACGACGATTCGTATCCCAATGGAGAAATTGATCTAATAAATAGCCATTAGCGGCATGTATTTCAACGCCATCAAATCCTGCTTCTTTGGCATATTTTGCGGCTTTCGCAAAATCGTTAATCACAGTCTGAATATCAGCAGGTGTCATTTCTTTAGGCTCTTCATACTGTAAATTATCAGTCCGCTTTACACGCCCTGTAAGACCAACCGCTGAAGGGGCTAATGGCTTGTTTCCATTTAGGTAAATAGGGTGTGATACTCGGCCTGTATGCCACAATTGGGCAAATATTTTACCGCCATTTTCATGCACTTTTTGTGTAACTTGCTTCCAGCCTGCAACATGTTCTTGGTTAAAAATAGCGGGCGAATTAGGGTAACCCTGCGCGGTTGGCGATATCATTGTACATTCAGTAATGATCAATCCCGTATTGGCTCGGCGAGCATAATAGTCAGCCATCTCAGGAGTTGGGATGAAATCGTCTGTCGCCATGCATCGGCTCATTGGCGCCATAACAATACGATTTTTTAAGATCAGATCCTGACTAAGTTGATAGGGGCTAAATAAAATATCTTGTGTCATTACAGGTTACCTTTCTCGCTTTTATATCGTTCACAGTAGGCACTTCGGTTTTATGTTGGATGATGATTGAGTGTGGTTACTGCGTGAGGGTGTGACTATATACCGACACTGAAAGGAATGTCAGACCGATAAAATGAATACCATCTATTCCATTTTGGAATGCAAAAGAGCCAAAAAACGTGCCATTATGTCTTTATCTTGAATAAGGGTTTAATGCATGGAGTAGGTAATGGATCAATTAGGCGCAATGCGAGCCTTTATTCGTGTTGTACAAACCGGGAGCTTTTCTGCTACTGCGCGTGAGCAAAATACAACTCAAGCAACAATAAGTAAAAAAATAGCTGCGTTGGAGCATAAGCTAGAAGGTAAATTGCTGACAAGAAGCAGTCGAGACCTTGCTTTAACTGAGGTTGGCGCTGAATATTATGAACGATGTGTTGCTATTATTAGTGAATTAGATGAGGCGGAATCTAATGTGCGAGCACATCGAGCATTACCTCAAGGGTTAATTAAAATCGCAGCACCTATTACTTTCGGCAATATTTTTATTGCGCCTATTATCTCTGAATTTTTAGCGCGTTATCCTGATATAAGCGTGGATTTAACGTTAAGTGATAAACATGTCGATATTATTAGTGAAGGCGTTGATGTTGCAATTCGAGCCAGAGAATTAGAAGACTCTTCATTAATAGCAAGGCGATTATTTGATAACCCTAATATTCTCGTTGCTTCTTCCGCTTATATTGCGAAATACGGAGAGCCCGTAACACCAGAAGATCTTAATCAACATAATTGCATTATTTATTCCCTTTCTTCGACCATGAATAATTGGAATTTTTATAATAAAAAGATCAAAAAATCGGTCTCGGTAAGTGGCAATTTTAAGAGCGATAGTTGTGATGCTATTTTACGCTCTGTACTTGATGGTGTTGGCATTGCGTTATTACCTGTTTGGATGGTAGAAAATGAAATAAAAGCTGGTCGATTAAAACAGTTAATGCCGTCTTATAAAACTCAACCATTACCTTTTCATGCTATTTATACTAACAATCGTTATGTTTCATTAAAGATCCGATGCTTTATTGATTTTATGAAAGAGAAGATTGAAAGCTCAGAGCGACTTAATTAATCCTTAATTTTAAAAATGGGGTATGTGTTTTTGTTATTACAGTATTTTACTCGATAAGAGCAAGGTCACGATTGCTCCACCAATAGCGAAATAAACAAAAAGCCAGCATAATATATGCTGGCTTTTGTGAGGGTAATTTCTCTTAAATAGTAGATCTATTTATTTGAACTTACGAAGTAATCATTCAGTACGATTAATTTGTACACATATCACTATCTTTACCCACTATACGCCATACACCCCAATTAGCAGATGCCTCAGGTGTTGGTTCTTCACCTGTGGTATACCATTGGTTATGGTATGACAGACCATTATGTAATACTTTTTCACATGGCTTATCATAGACTTTAGCTGGATCCCACTCACCTTCAGGTACCGGTGGTACTGGAACGTCTGGTGTGTAATCGCCAATAGAAATCATACAGCTATTGTTTTGGAAATTAACATTAATTTGCTGTGGATGTTCTGGATCAGCCTCGCTTGCAAGCTTAGCAAAAGCACTTTGTGCCTGCGCTGTACAGTCGACGCCACTGTCTTTCATTTGGTCGATACTTGCATCAACGGGCAGTGAAATATGGGTATTTGGTGTCATCCAGTTATTAACGATATTTGCTCCTGCTTTAGAAGCAGAAAGGAACATCTGACCCTGTATTTTTGCATCAGTATAAATCTGAATTTCACTTGTTGGATCAATAGGACCTTTATCCGTTACCGCATTAAAATCACTTCCTATCGCTTTTTCAACATTGCCAATCGCAACATCAAGTAACTGATAAATAGCTTTACGATCAGAATCATTACTTAACGTAAATGAGTCTGTAGACTTAATGTCTAACTGCGCTAGCGCATCTTTAAATGCTTTGTCAGCTTGAGATGCCGTGACAAAAGTCAGTTCTTCTTTGTCTTTATTTGGCTTGTATGACAACTTAGTAACTGCGAATGCAAATACTCGATTAAATTGCCCAGCTAATAATGACACCTGATTATTAATATTTAATCCTGCATCTTCAAGATTCACGCCGAATAATTGGTCGATATAAAAGGAGACTTGGCGTGGGTAACGGTAATAAGTATCACCCGTTGTATCAGAAGAACCAATTGCGTCTCGGTAATCTTGTGGGCTTAAATTGTAGTTATTCATATTAGCCAGTTGTGCTGGATCTTTTTTCACACACACATTTAAATAAGATTGTAATGGTGCGCTGTAACTACCTGCGTTATATACCACATTTAAAATAAAATCGGTTAGGCGTAATGCATTAGGATCTTCTGCTAAAAGAGGATCTGAAAGGTTGGTCCAGCAAGTATCCCAAGCTTCTTTATTTACGTACCAATCATTAGATGCGAGTTGTTTCATTCGATTAATATCATTAAAACGATAAAAAGCAGCAGTCATTGGTGCAAAATACATATCATCTAAAGCATCAGGACCTAGAGAGCTTGTTTGCTTCCCTGAATCTTGATCTGCAATTGTATAATCTAACGTTTTTCTTACTGCATCGTAGTTAATTAATCCTAATGAACCAGGACTATTTGCATCTGGTAAACGTTTTGAATAGTCATTAATTTGGTATGGTCCACCTTGACCTGCAGATAATAAAATCTTCTTAAAGTCTGGGTTATGGATAGCTTGCGTTGCTTGGTTAGGACTAAAGTCAGTATTCATAATCGCTTCATGAAGACCACTCTCTTGTAATAACTGTCCAAGAAGTGTTGTAGTCATATCATCTTCATTAAATTGAAGTTCTGGATACTGTTTCTTAATCATATGGGTATACATAACGCCTGCAATTATATTCGACATAATTGCAGAAGAAGCATATTGAGTATTAAGACCTAATGTATCAATCGTTGTTTGGTCATTCGAATACGGGAATGTTACATGATACACAATTGCATCAGATGTAGGTGTATCGGCTGCTAATGTTGTAGGAACATTTGCAAATAAACATCCCATAGAAACAGCACAAGCAATGATATTTTTTTTCATTATTATTTCTTCCTCTTTATTGGTGAGGCGGAAAATATAACAAATGGAAATAATTCAATGTTAAGAGAATGTCAGCAAATGCTAATAAATGAACATAAAATGAAGATAAATGAATATAAAATGAAAACAAAAGGTATTGAAAATAAATCATTAATGTTAATAAGGGGATTGGTTGTGAATGTTATGTATAAAACATTGTTTCTTTTATGTGAAATAAAAGATTAGATTGATGGCTTTATATGATTTAACATTAGATATACAAATAAAAAACAAGTGGGAAATATAAAAAATGAACAGAATAAAAAGATTTATATATTTATGTGACTCATGGTGTTAATCATTTTTCTTCCTATATTTTTGTAATTATTCCTATAGTATTTAGTAGTTTGAAAAATATTATTTAATTCCAGTTACCATCGACTGGAGTGCGTATTATCTGATTTTCGATTTTATATATTCTGAAAGTTCAGCTTTTTTATGTTTTATAAGCAGCGGTATCTCCATACAGAACAAAGCCAAATTAAAGGCTTGGTTTTTTATAAATATCGAAATCAAGCCTTATCAGTCCTTAAATTAAATATTCCACTTTGTGTTGGCCCTTTAATTGTATTTTTTGATGTTCTATTAAGCATTATTTAGTTATTAAGATTTGATCTTGGATCTGGAAACCCATCCAAATCATCGAACGGCATTATTTTCCCGTTCCATTTCCCATCTTCTTGTTTTGCGACAACAATGAACTGACCATATGTTGTACCTGGTGATCTGTATTTTAAGGGGACGACAACGCCATTATCCATATGGATTGCTCCGTCGATCCTTGCAAGCATGCAAATTCCTCTGGTTAGGTTATCCTGCCTCAATTCAGAAGGCTGTATCTCGCCGAGAAAGTGCTGTTCACAAAATGGTCCTTCTAAAACAAGGTCAACCGTACCTGGCGTACTGTTTAGCACTGTATAGTTTGTATATTCAGCGAATGATGGAGCTGAAAATAGTAAAAAAGAGAGTGCAACAAAAAGAAATTTTTTCATCACGTAGCATCCTTAATCAAGATTAGAGAATGGGCGACATGTTTCAAATATACGCAGTGGATATAATACATAAATGGTATATGAAATGTATGTTTAAGTTTTAAATTTGTATCAAAAATGAGACAAATTAAAGCAAAACGATTAATGAGTACTATGTTATTTGGCTTTTGCTTGTTTTTTGATGATATGTCGGTGGGGTTGAGTTGTTTGTATTAACAATTTTTCCTCGGGTAAGTACCGATATTTTTATCGGGTTAAAAGAAAATTTTTACAGTATTTTGTCTATAAATTTAGATATATGTCTGATTTTATAAAACATTTGGTTATCTTATACGTTGGGAGCTGTATTTTGCTTATAACTTACTGTTATTGCGGTTAATATCACCTTATAACAGATAATAAGAGAGCCTTATATGACGACTAAAATTTCAACCTCACAGTTGGCTAAAGCACGTGGTATTGTCGCAAAAGAATTGTTTAATCAATTAGCTGATGCTGGCTATATTATTCGAGATAACGCTGAGTGGCATTTAACAGAAGTAGGCAAGAATGCACAAGGTGAATACAAACAATCGCCTAGGTTTGGACAATACATTGTGTGGCCTGATTCGTTAGAGATTGTTGAACAACCTGAGTTTGACGGAAAAAAGTTATCAGCGACTCAAATCAGCAGTCATTTCAATTTAACTTCGCAGAAAATTAATCAGATTTTAGATGAGTTAGGCTGGATCAATAAAGCTGTCAAAGGTTGGAAAGTCAGTAATTCAGGGCTTCGCCTTGGTGGTGTTCAAAAAGAAGATTTCCGAACAGGTGTACCTTATGTTGTGTGGGACGATAGTGTATTAAAAAATAAGAGTCTCATTCATTCCGTAAATGAAATTACAGGTGCTAATGCTGAAGCGAAAAGCACTGATAATTCGGTCTCGAACTTTCGTCAGAAATTTGAGGCAAAACACCGTGCAGCAGACGGACATTATGTGCGTTCAAAAGCTGAAATGCTGATCGATAATTGGTTGTATATGGCAGGTATCGTCCATGCTTATGAGCGTAAATTACCGATTGAAGAAGATCTGTACTGTGATTTCTATTTACCGACAGGCAAGGTATATATCGAATTTTGGGGATTGGAAGATGATCCGAAATACGCATATAGAAAGAAAATTAAACAAGATCTCTATAAAAAATATGGTTTTCATTTAATTGAGTTGAACGATGATGATGTGCAAAATTTAGATGATGTACTGCCAAGATTGCTACTCAAATTTGATATTAAAGCCTATTAATACACTTACGGCTTGATATGTTATGAAGCGATAACTGCAATGCTGTTATCGCTTTCTCTTATTGCCTTGTTAACGCCAATCCCACCCGCTGTTTTCCATTATTTAGAATACTCTTTTCACAGTTATGATTGTTACCGTTTGGAAATAATCTTTTGTATGATGAATGGATTGTTTATTTTTGGTAACTATTGATAATAGCTACATCGAAACGCACAACGCGTTTGAAAAATTAAAAGAAAAAGGTTCTCGGATTAATGAATACTGTTATCAAAGCAACTATTGCAACTGCTATTATCGCGATGTCTTACAATGCAACAGCAAAAGACGGTGCATTTACAGGTAATATTCACTTCAATAATCATACGAGCAAAGTAGTGCTACAACACTATTCAGTAAGTGGAACAGCAGACAAATCACGTTCAGGTGTTGTGTTAAAGAGCAAAGCAACTGACATGACATTTGGACAAAAGTTGCTTTCAGCTGCTGATAAATAATAAAGCCGCATACCATTACCAAAACGTTTTTCTCAATTTTATTATCATCTATTTCGTAAAAGTGTTTTGGTTTTGCGCTCTATTGTTACTAAATGAATAGGGCGTAGAATGAAATTATAGAAACAGACAGCAACACTAAAATCGGCAAGGATATACAACATCTCTTCAGTATATCCCTCAACGTAAACTCGCATTCAGACTTATGGTTATCGCCGTAAGTCACTATAAATTAAAAATAAATTATCGGAGCTTTACTATGAGCAATGTATTTTACATGCCACCTGTAACCCTAATGGGCCCTAACGCTATTCAATCCCTAGGTGCTGAACTTGCATCAAAAGAATTAAAGAAAGCACTTATCGTAACTGACAGTGTATTGGTTGAAGTGGGTCTTGTTAGTAAGTTAACAGATGAGCTAAAAGCACATAACTTAGATTTTGTTGTGTTTGATGGTGTTCAACCTAACCCAACTGAGAAAAACATCGAAGATGGTTTAGAGCTACTCGCAAATAGCCATTCTGATTTTGTGATTTCATTCGGTGGCGGTTCATCACATGATACAGCTAAAGGTATCGCGTTAGTGGCAGCGAACGGCGGTCATATTCGTGATTACTCTAAAGGTGTTCACCTTTCTAAGAAACCACAACTTCCATTGGTTACAGTGAATACTACTGCTGGTACAGCGTCAGAAATGACAGTATTTGCGATTATCACTAACCAAGAAGATGAAACTAAATATCCAGTGGTTGATAAGCATTTCACGCCAATTATTGCAGTTAACGATTCAGAACTAATGGTCGCAATGCCTAAGTTCTTATCGGCAACAACAGGTATGGATGCATTAACACATGCGGTTGAAGCCTACGTTTCAACAGCAGCGACTCCAATCACGGACGCATCAGCGATTAAAGCGATTGAGTTAATTGTAAACAACCTAGAAACAGCTGTGAACGACGGTGAAAACCGCGAAGCACGTGATGCGATGCAGTACGGTGAGTACTTAGCTGGTATGGCATTCTCAAATGCTTCTCTAGGTTACGTTCACTCAATGGCACACCAACTTGGTGGTGTTTACAACCTATCTCATGGTTTATGTAACGCAATCTTATTGGCAGAAGTATCACGCTTTAATGCACAACAAGTACCAGAGCGTTTTGTTGATATTGCAAAAGCAATGGGTGTGGATGTATCAGGTATGACTCAAGATCAAGCTGTTAATGCTGCCCTTGAAGCGATTGATACACTATCTGAAAAGGTAGGAACGAAGCAACGCCTAGCAGATTTGGGTGTAACAGAAGACAAGTTAGCGTTCATGGCAAAAAATGCCTTAAACGATGCATGTTCTTTAACTAACCCACGTAAAGCGAGCCTAGAAGAAATCGTTGAGATCTTCAAAGCACGTATGTAATTACCCCGACTATCGGTAATTAATCTGTCGAAAACGCCGCTGATCATCAGCGGCGTTTTTCATCTAAAAGGGCGGGAGGGTACGGTGTTTAATCACTTTTTATGAGCGATTATAAAAAGGTAAAAGCCAGTATTTCGCATTAAAATAACTAATGATAAGTGGGGTTATTTCTCACTTTAAAATATACTCCAATTCGCTATACTTTATTACATCGAAACACGACCAACGCCTTATAAAAACTGTGCTTAGGCAAGGTTGTGACATTACAATATACTTGCGTTATTAAGGGGTTTACCATGTCAAAAATCATTACTAAAGTTGTTCGTTTATACACTCCTGTTTTTGCAGCAATGTATAAAGGCGAAAACAAAACAAAGTAAGTGTTTAAATATTTAAAAAGGGCGTTGAAGGTAACTTCAACGCCCTTTTGCTATTTGTTAAAATAGTGCCTGATCTAACTATGGTTGTAGCGAAAAGCAGCAACTGCTGGCTGTGATGAAAAAGCGACATTGTGTTTGTCACATTGTTTATTCTTAATTTTCTCTCTTTCTCTCTTTCTCTCTTTCTCTCTTTCTTTCGTTCGTCTATTTCCTGTCATACTACTTTACCCCACCGTTTTGATTGTTTTATGAGCGTAATTTTTCGTTGTAAATATCATTCCATGATTACTTTATTTGTTGAAAGCGTGATTTTGTTCCTATTGAGTATACTTAAGTGGTTATATATTCCATTTATTAACACTAACTAAACCTTTGTCACAGAAATTTAATTTGATCTCCATACAATTCACCAAAGTTTCGCTTGTGAGCGAAAATGTTCGTTTTTAGTGATGTATGGATAACAATGAGGCTCTGATGTTTGGGATATTCAAACCGAAGGCGCATATCGCACCTTTAGATAATAGTAAGGTCGATAGCACCTATTCTCGCCTGCGATGGCAGTTATTTTTCGGTATTTTCTTCGGCTATGCAGGTTATTACCTCGTCCGTAAGAACTTTAGTTTGGCAATGCCATATTTAATTGATGAAGGCTTCAGCCGCGGAGAGCTTGGTGTTGCTTTGGCTGCGGTGTCTATTGCTTATGGTTTATCGAAGTTCTTAATGGGGAATGTGTCAGACCGTTCTAACCCAAGATACTTTTTAACAGCTGGACTGGTTATGTCCTCGTTGGTCATGCTCTGCTTTGGCTTTATGCCATGGGCGACGGGTAGTGTGGCTGCCATGTTCATCTTATTATTTCTAAATGGTTGGTTCCAAGGAATGGGCTGGCCTGCGTGTGGACGTACCATGGTGCATTGGTGGTCTCGTAAAGAACGCGGCGAAATAGTGTCGGTGTGGAACGTTGCTCACAACGTGGGTGGCGGCTTAATTGGCCCTATGTTTATTCTTGGCCTTTGGGCATTTAATGACGACTGGCGTACAGCTTTTTATGTGCCCGCCCTTTTTGCTTTGCTAGTCGCATTTTTTGTTTGGTTAACCGTGCGTGATACGCCTCAGTCATGTGGTTTACCACCAATCGAAGAATATAAAGATGATTACCCTGAAGGTTACGATAAGTCGTTTGAAACGGAAATGACGGCGAAAGAAATCTTCTTTAAGTATATCTTTAATAACAAGTTACTTTGGTCTATTGCGATTGCTAATGCCTTTGTTTATCTGATCCGCTACGGGGTGTTAGATTGGGCGCCAGTATATCTAAAAGAAGCGAAAGGTTTTTCTGTCGATAAAACATCATGGGCTTACTTCTTGTATGAGTGGGCAGGTATTCCTGGCACCTTATTGTGTGGTTGGATTTCCGATAAGTTATTTAAAGGGCGTCGTGCACCTGCCGGTATTTTGTTTATGGTGTTGGTAACGCTGGCGGTATTGGTTTACTGGTTTAACCCAGCAGGTAACCCAACCATTGATATGCTAGCGCTTATTGCTATCGGCTTCTTAATTTATGGTCCTGTTATGTTAATTGGTTTGTATGCGCTTGAGCTTGCACCGAAGAAAGCAGCAGGTACTGCGGCAGGTTTAACAGGTCTATTTGGTTACCTTGGTGGTGCGGTTGCGGCAAATGCTGTACTTGGCTATACCGTTGATCTTTATGGTTGGGATGGCGGCTTTATTATTCTGGTTGGTTCTTGTGTGACATCTATTGTGTGCTTTGTTTATGCACTGCTAGGTGAGCGAGCACTTCATGAACGTAAAGCAAAAGAAAAAGCAGCATTAGCACAATAACCGTATTGAGGGGCGGATTGTCCCTCACTATTTAGCAAGGATATTATAATGAAAACAATCTCAGTTGGCTTAACTTTTTTGGCACTTAGCTTATCAGCAGGGGCTATTGCAAATCCGCTTGTTATTGCTCACCGTGGCGCGTCAGGCTATTTACCCGAACATACACTTGAAGCGAAAGCGCTCGCTTATGCCATGAAACCGGACTACATCGAGCAGGATGTAGTAATGACGAAAGATGATCAATTAGTGGTACTGCATGATCACTATTTGGATCGTGTGACTGATGTTGCTGAACGTTTTCCTGATCGTGCTCGTAAAGATGGACGTTATTATGCGATTGATTTTACGCTCGCTGAAATTAAATCATTAAGGGTGACTGAAGGGTTTAATATCAATGATAAAGGCGAGAAAGTTGCGGGCTTCCCACAACGATTCCCAATGTGGAAATCACACTTTACTGTACCTACTTTTGCGGAAGAAATTGAATTAATTCAAGGCTTAAATAAGACGTTAGGTTATGACATTGGTATTTATCCTGAGATCAAAGCACCTTGGTTCCATCGCCATGAAGGGAAAGACATTTCTAAAGCGGTACTTAAAGAATTAAAACAATACGGTTATACCTCGCAAAGCGACAAAGTATACCTGCAATGTTTTGATGCCAATGAGCTAAAGCGTATTAATGATACCTTAATGCCTGAGATGGGGATGGATTTAAAACTTATCCAATTAATGGCTTACACCGATTGGAACGAAACCATGGTTTATGACGGTGATAAAGCAACGCCATATAGCTACGATTGGATGTTCAAACCCGATGGTATGGCAAAAGTGGCGCAATATGCGGAAGGGATTGGCCCTTGGAAACCGATGTTAGTGGATGATAAATCAACTCAATCGAACATCATTATTAAACCGTTAATGGCGCAGGCAAAAGCGGCGGGGTTAAAAGTACATCCTTATACTTTCCGTGCTGATGAAGGCCGTATTCCGCCATACGCAGAGAACTTCAATGGCATGCTTGATGTTTTCTACAATCAGGTAAAAGTCGATGGAGTATTTACTGATTTTCCTGATAAAGCAGTGACGTTTCTTAATAATAATAATAAATAGAGCTACTTAAGGGATTGGCCCTCTCGATTTTGGAGGGCTTTTTTTTGCTCATCTTATTGTGGCAAATGGCTTTGTGCGTAATGAATGATCGCTTGCGATATTTCTTTTAATACGCCAGTTTCTAATTGCCAGTGATGCCAATAAATTTGGTTAGACAAGGTGAAATTCGGCGTAATATTCACCAGCGTGCCTTTTTCTAATTCCTCGATGATCTGTAATTTGGGGATTAAACAGTAGGCGATACCAGCAATGGCCATTTTGATAAAAGCTTCTGAGCTACTGATTTTATGATGGACGGTATTATCAAGATTTACATTAAAGTGGTGGGTAAGAAATTTCTGGTGTAGATCGTCAAATTGATCGTAAGACACGGCTGGTGCTTTAGCTATCGTTTGGTTATTCACGCCGTTTTTGAAGTATCGCTGGGTAAATTCAGGGCTTGCGACACAAACGTAATCAATACAACCTAAATAGTCGGCTCGACAGGACGGGATCGGTTGCGATTCGAGGCTAATCGCACCTGCCACTTCTCCACTTTTCAATTTCTCTATCGAGAGGTTTTCACCATAAATACTTAATGTAATTTCAACTTGTTTTTGTTTCATCACGTCTTGCAGTGACGGTAACAACCATGTCGCTAGGCTATCGGCGTTGGTAGCGAGTGAAAGTTGAATAGGGCGTGAGCTGGTATCGTTTTCTAACTCTGGCAATATTTCATGTTCAAGTAATCTAACACGACGATATAACCCCAGTAGTTTTTTGCCTATTGCTGTGGGCTTTGGCGGTTGCTCTCTTATCAGTACAGGTTGAGCCAGAAACTTTTCTAATTGTTTTACGCGTTGTGATATTGCTGACTGTGAAATGAAGAGGTATTCAGCGGCACGTTCAAAACTCCCTTGATGAATAATCGCATCTAAGGCTTCAATCCATTTGTAATCTAATCCTCGCACTTCACTCTCCTTGCTTGTGAGTCACACCACTTTTATAGGTAACACCACAGTTATAAGTATCTCTAATGTTACATTAAAATCATTAATTATACTTATCTCTTTAAACCTTTTATCTTCTCGGCTCTTTACGAATATTGATTTGATGTTGCTGAGGTGAATGATGAATTTTTGGGTTTTATTACAAGGTTTTGGTTTAGGGGCATCAATGATCATCCCTATTGGTGCCCAGAATGCTTATGTCCTCAATCAAGGTATAAAGCGTAATCACCATTTAACGACAGCAACGATTTGCAGTTTGTTAGATACGCTGTTTATTTCCTTAGGTATTTTTGGTGGCGGTGCCATTTTGGCGCAACATGACATGTTACTGACCTCTGTAACATTAGGCGGCATTGCTTTTTTAACCTTCTACGGTTTGTTGTCATTAAAAAGCGCGTTTAAAAAGCCCAATGCTGATGAACAAAATGGTGAAGTGGTTGCTCGCGGTCGTCGTGCTGTTATCTTAGGTGCATTGGCTGTGACGGTGTTAAATCCGCATTTATACCTTGATACCGTGGTGATTCTTGGTTCACTAGGTGGTCAGTTTGAAGGAAATGATCGTATTGCTTTTGCTGTTGGTACCATCATGGCATCGTTTGTTTGGTTCTATAGCTTGTCTTTAGGTGCGGCAAAACTTGGGCCTGTTCTATCACAGCCAAAAGTAAAAAAAGGCATTGATCTGTTAGTGGCAGCAATGATGTTTACTATTGCGATCATTCTTGCTAAAGAGTTGATGGGTAAGTATTGGTAAAAGTAAAAGGGATAGTGATATATGCAATCGTTACAAAAAATTTATGCGTTTAATACCCAACGTTTAAAGTCATTGGCTATCCCTTATCGAGAATGGGAGCACGAAAGCATTCTTGATTTTGAAACCGATCAAAAAGTAGCAGCGAGACTTGGTTGGACGGGAGTACATACTAAGAGCATCTTTATGAAATTTAAAGGTCATGGCTATGCGTTGTATTTGACGGATAAAGATTCGCGAATGGACTCGAAAAAAATAAAGACGTTAATCGGTAAGCGGCCCTCTATTTGTACTGGTGAAGAGATGACTGCGCAGTTAGGGTGTTTACCCGGTGCTGTTTGTCCTGTCGGGCTACCTGAACATGTCACTATTATTATCGATTCATCCTTGTATGCGTGTGAAGAGTTGCTGTATACACCCGGTATACCAGAAGTCACGTTTGGCGTGGCAGGGAAACACTTAAAGCAGTTATTAGAATCTGAATCTAATTCTATTTATGAACTGTAAATTACAAACTAAGATAAATAAATGCCAAGGGCTTTGAGTTTAATATTCAAAGCCCTTTTTCTTTATTTGAAAAAGGGAAAGTGATTGATGTTTAAGTGTATGGTTTATTTTTATATACCATCGTTAATTTCCCTAAAAGTAATACTTGGAGAGTGTATTAGTTTGCTCAATATAATATTGCTTCTCATATCCTGAGTTTATGACTAATATTCTTTAGTTATTTAAAAGTGTATACCTTTTAAGCGATAAAATAGTGTCGGTAATTTAACAACGAAAGATTATGGGCTTACTTCAATATTTAAAAAAATCTCGACATTTCATTTTAGACAATCAATAACACATTGATTTTAAATGCTTTGTTTTTAAAGATAAATGCATTGCGCAGGTACATTTCATCATTATCCCTTTTTCTTTAGGTTATATAAATTCCATTTAAGTATTTAAATGTCTTGATTATAAATATCTTAATGATTACCATTCTCATTAACGGTAAACCGTAGGTTTACTATTCTATTTTTTAAATCAAAAGTGGTCGGTAATGAAAAGGACAGCTTTATTCTATGGCGCGTTATGCGTGTCATCGTTTGCAAGTGTTGTAAATGCGGCATCCATTTACGCTGATGAGGGAACAAGTCTTGCTATTGGCGGGCGTGTTGAAGCTCGCGCTGAGCATCGTGATAGTGACATCAGCGATCTTAGCCGTGCGCGAGTGAATATTAGTGGTGAAACACTGATCGGTGATGGTATTAGCGGCATTGGTTATTTCGAGCAGGAATTCAAAGCAAGTGAAAACAAAACACGCTATCTCTATGCCGGTATTAAAGCGGCGCTAGGAGAGGGAGAAGCGCAAGTCGTTTACGGTAAAACGGCGGGAGCGATGAGCCTTGTTACGGATATGACTGATATTCAGGCAGCATACGGCGCAATTGCCGCTGACAAGTTTAAAGTCGGCAAACGTATAGCGAACAGTATTGCCACTTTTTATACCAATGATTCGGGTACGTCATTAGGCATTAACTACTCGGGTAAACATACAATCAAGCAAGATACCTTTAAACAGGGTTTCTCTGTTGGGGCATCCCAAGCTATTGGTGATACAGGGTTAACCTTGGCAACGGGTTATGCCGATCAAACCATGATCAAAAAAGGCAAAGAGAAAGAAAAGTCACAGTTTGATGTCGGTATGGGATACCAAATTAAGCAGTTTTATTTAGGTGCTTTATACACCAATCAAAAATTAGGCGGTAAGGATGCTGACGGTTATGACGTAGTGACTGCTTATAAGATCAACAGTATTTATAAAGCCACGCTTGGTTTTGGTGAGTTACATGTCGAAGGTGGAGATGACACTCGAGCTGTGAATGGCGACATCACCGCCAAGTGGAATAAACATTTCAGAACCTATGCTGCGGTGAATTACGACACGGTAATTGATGATACACAAGCCATGCTTGGCGCTCGTTACGATTTCTAATCTCAAAAGGTCTAATATGAAAACGCAATTTAAACTTCTTACTCTTGCTGTTGGTGTAATGGCTTCATGCTCTGCACTTGCTGGTGATTACCCGATGACAATCACGGATGTATCAGGCCAAACAATTACGCTGGATCATCAGCCTCAACATATTGCACTTGGTACTGCTCGTAACTTCCCATTATTAGAAATCGTTTACGGAAAAAATGCTGGTAAACATGTTGTTGCTATGCGTGATGATATGAAGATTTCAGCCCCTTCTATGTATGAGTTTTATACCAATAAATACCCAAACCTTAAAAAAGTGCCAGAGATTGGCAAGATCAGTAAAGGTCAGTTTGATGCTGAATCATTCATTCAAATGGAGCCTAAACCTGATGTGCTGATCATCGGTACTAGCAGTATGAACTCTGCCAAAGAGAAAGGCTTAGTGAAGAAGCTTAATGATGCCGGTATTCAGGTGATCACGGCAGATTTTCGCGAGCAAACCATCAAAAATACAATGACATCAGTAACTTCTGTAGCAAAAGCATTAGGTTATGAAGAACGCGGTAAAGCATTTGCGGATTACTACACTCAACATTTAAACGTTATTACTGATCGCATTGCTAAGACGAAAGATTTAAAACCCAAAACAGTGTTTATGGAAACGGCGGCAGGTTACACCCTAGATTCCTGTTGCAACACTTATGCTGGTGGCAATATGGATGATTTTATCACGCTGCTAAAAGCGACAAATATTGCGACCAAACCGTTAGGTGGTGCTCATTCCGGTAATATGTCACCTGAAACTATTGTTGCGGAAAACCCTGATGTTTACATTATGCAAACGGCTGGCTGGGTTGATAAAAAAGGTCATTCTATGAAGGGTATTCCTCTAGGTTACGCGGCTAATGACGCTGCGATCAAAGCGGCAACGAAAACCTTGATGGAACGTTCTTGGTTGCAAGCGACCAACGCAAATTTAACCGGCAATGTTTTCTCTATTTATAAGCCGTTTTATAACTCGCCGTATAATCTTGTGGCGCTTGAACACTTTGCGAAGTGGATCCGACCTGAGTTATTTAAGGATTTAACCCCAGAACAAACCTTCGTTGAAATGAATAAGACTTTAGCTAACAGTGACGTAAGCGGTTTATTTGGTATTGATAACGTTGATATTATTCAATAATAAAAACAGAAGGGCGTTTATCGCCCTTCTATTTTCCGTTCAGCAATGTTTACTTTGTACTGCCACTTTTTGAACCTCACCGCGTAACTCTATACGGTTGCATCTATTGACGATATCTCTCAGTAATTTTGTTCCTGTGATAAAGAGAAAATCTTTCTAAAAATCATTTTCAACGAGCAGTTTAAGAGAATAATAATCCTACAAAGCATTATCGTTGTTTAAATAATAAGCAATCATTCGTAAGTGAGAATAGTTATAACTTACTGTAATTCCTTATAAACCCTCTTTTTTGTAAGAGATATAGGGGCTAAATTCCACATTTACGGTTGTAAACTATAGGTTTACCCATTACCATTTGTTGCGACTATTACGGTTTTTGATTGACATTGTTTAGATCCAAGCGCAATTAGGCGCGATAAAATGATCAAGGTTATTTTAGTAAACCATTGTGGTTTGATTTTTTGATTGGGGATGAAAACATCACGCTACGGATTAGCGATAAATCTATTTTTATAAGACGAACGTTAATATGAAAAGTCACAGAATAATAGTGAGATTAAAGCGAACTTTAGATGGTAAAACGAATGAGATGTTGTTCTTTTTGGCATTAGGTAAGCATTATGGCTAAGTGTAGAACAAGAGTTAAACGAACCCATGTTTATGGCCATACATGTAAAGATCCAAGGTTATGTGTGCTGTGTTCATCTGTGGTTGTTTTACCCAAAGTGTATGGCACTAAAAAACCGTTTCTAAAACGGTATAAGTCGATATTTCAACTGCTTAAAGTAGCCAAGGTTTTACTTTTTATTCCTGCTTTTATTGGTATTGGTGCAAGTCGAGCAGATAGCCCTAATTATAGTATCCAGTGTGTGTTTGATGGTGCGAAGAATAAAAATGGTGATTTTAGAAAGCCATTTTTTCAATCTTATAAGTTTGACGTTGATAAAGAACAAGTGATAGTGGTTGACGATTCGCATCAAGCACTCGCGCAAAAGGTTTATGGGTTTAATAACATTACTCTTTTAGAACAAACTGCCTTTGGAAATATGGTCTCAACAACTATTGTTTTTAAGAAAGAAGGGCGGCAGATGGAAGCGGTACAAAGTCGACATGAAACCCTTAATCATCACGTGATGCCATTTCAAACGTTAGGCTATTGCGATTACGCTTAAATATATTTTGTTAAATAGAAAGTGAATATATTAAATATTTATTATTCTTTTTATTTTTAAAAATATTATTAATTTTTGATATTAGAAATAATGTCATGCGTATCTATTCAATTTATTTATGGACTGTTATATCTGCAGGGATCGCTTTTATTACATGAAAGAGAGAAAAAATAATGAAAAAATTAATTATCACCAGCCTTATTTCATCGACAATTTTATTAACTGGTTGTAACGCTATTAAAGAACAAGCGGCTGGCATGGTATTAGGGGATAAATTTGTACAAGCTAATGAGCAATTAAATCATTGTGATCTTTCTAGCTTAACGTATTTAAAAAGTGCGGCAGCTGATGATAAAAACCCGATTGTTCAAAATGCGGCTTTACTTGTTTTGGGTGCACATTTTGCTGCTGATGGGAACATGCGTGCAGTAGATACTATGGCGCAAAAGATCGCGAATATGTCAGATACAACAACGTTTGCAGAGCAACGTAAAGCGATTATTGAAAGCGGTAAAGAAACGGCGAAAGATCGTATTGAAAATGGCTTCACTGCAAACTGTAAATAATTACCTTTCTAATTTTCTAAATCTGACGAGCTCCAAGGAAGGGGCTTATTACGTCATTTAAATATTATGTTGAGTTAATTTTAAAGAGGTGTGTATGAGAAAACTGCTCATTGCTGCACTATTGGTTTCACCTATCACTCATGCTGACTCGTTAGCATTTTCTCGTCCTATTGTGACGATGCATAGCGTTGTTAATGCTACACAGTGTGCTGATAAAATTACCGAATATCCTGAAAATGAAGTGATTGGTTTGTTTAATTTTGCTGTCGATGTCCTTGATGAAACAGCAAAACGAATTGGTTATAACAAGGTCGAAAAGTTTTATGCTGCCGCAGAGAAAAACTCAACGTTTGTTATTGATAAAGCTCACTGTGATGCGCTTATAGATAATGTCGTGATGCCTTATTTATTTAGTGCACCGATTACACTTTATCAGCAGGAGTCGGTGTCGTGAAAAACGTTTTTTTAGCGATATCAATAATATTACTGTTAGGCACGGGGTGCTCTGCTGATAACAAAGCTTATCCTAAAAATGCAGCGCCACCGATGCTTGAGTTATCAGTACCACCACCGACGTTATTAGAGATGGCTCACCACCAAACCTCGGACAAGGTTTGCGCTTTAATGGGGATGGCACGTGAACAAGGGAATGATGAACTGGTGAGTCAACTAGGTTTTATTTTTTCTTCTCGTCGCGATATTTCATTGAGAAATTGTATCCGCTTTGCTGATCTTGGACAGAAAGAACAACGCGCGGCTAACTTTTGAAATGAAGTGATTAAAAAAGATAACGTAAAGGGACATTTGATGTCCCATAACGGGGTATGCTCACACTAATCTTTTGTCATTTTTGCTATTTTTTCCGCAACAATTGAAGGGACGGATGACGGCGGCATAATAAGAAAAGAGGTATTGGCGGCAATCTGGTTAAATCGCGCTGCTTGTTGACTTTCTTCTGGTAAATGAATGGCGATGACTAATCGAGACTTGGTTGGGTATTCAAGAAGATTCTTTAATAGTTTTATACACATTTCTGCATTGCCGTCATTGAGTTCGGGCATGGCGATAAAGCTATAAGGGCGAATATCGAGTTTTGTGTCCCCAATTAATTCCATGTAGCCAATTAATATGTTGCCGATATATTCTGTGGTAACGCCAGTGAGATCGGCATTATAAAATTGCTCATCAATACGGGCTAACATGGATCGTGTTTTATTATTACATTCCCACTCGAAATTTTGCTCATCTTTCAGGTTCGCATTTTCAACATATGACAATGCATCAACCGCTTCTACCATTCCTGTGATCAATTTTATTTGAATAGGGTTTGTCTTTTCATCATCTAATCTTTTTATGATTTCGACGGCTTTACGCGCATTAGAAGACCACGCGTATGATAGAGGGTTAACCGGTGCATGGTTTTCTTTATCTGCGATCAAATCTAATGGTGGTACGGTTTTAAAAAAACGAGAACAAATAATTAAGTTTTCTTTAGAGACGATACCTGTGGTGACCCATTTATGGACGGCTTGTCTTGATACATCACAGTAGGTTGCCAACGCTGTTTTTGAAACACCATTAGCATTCATGTTGTAGGCAAACCAATCCATTAATTTTGTTTTTACATTTCTTTCTTTACGTTGAAGTTGTGCGTTTTTTTGCTCTGTCTTGCTATTGTCTTGGGTCATTATTGCGTAACCTGATGAGTTGACACGCTCTATTATGCAAATCTTAAGTTAAAAGCGAATTGTTGTAATAAGTATATGCTTCAGATAACAGGTTAATAAGCTAAATATGGAAAGTCAAACCTAGGTAATTAGAAAAATAGAGCAACTGAAAGGAGCTAAATAAGCCATTTTATAAGCTCTTGTGATAAGTAATACATGTTAATAATTGAATGTTATTCGTTTGGATTTTGTAAGAGATTAACGCCGACTATAACCGATCGTATTGATAAACAATGCATTATCGTTTTAATGGTTGATTATTAACCTAAGGTTTCTTATTACACATTGTCACCTGAGCGTTTACTTTTTCCAAAGGCTCGATGAAAGCATGATTTAGATATCGATGCTTTAGTTGCGCTTTAGTTAATAGAAAAGAGGGGGAATAAGTGAGTTACCCGTTTTTTTTATTTTTATCGAAACGTTTCGATGGCTAAAGTGTGACCTAGTATTCTTTTTTGTCTTTATATTGATGATCAAGACCGATCATTCTCACATCTTATCGAACCGGGGATAGTCAAAAAAATTAGTCGGATTATCATGCTATCGAAACGTTTCGATGGTGTTTTCTAAAGCGGTAATTTTCACCTATTAGCAGATACCTTTAGTAAGAAAACGTATAACCGAATGGTCGATAACATGAAAAAAAGCACCCTCATTAATTCAGAATTGTCTTACCTAGTCGCCACCTTAGGGCATACCGATGAAATCACTATTTGTGATGCGGGTTTACCTATTTCAGATCATGTGCAGCGTATTGATTTGGCATTAACGCATGGCGTGCCGAGCTTTTTAGAGACGGTGCGTGTGATGCTCTCTGAAACATGCATTGAAGGGGTGATTATGGCAGAAGAATTTGCCCAAGTGAGCCCTGAACATCACCAAGCCTTGCTGGTTGAACTTGAACTAGAGCAAGCGAAAACGGATAAAAAAATTCATATTCAATACGTTACCCACGAACAGTTTAAACATCGCACGGAACAAAGCCGAGCGATATTAAGAACAGGCGAATGTACCCCGTATGCCAATGTGATTTTTCAATCTGGTGTGGTGTTTTAGTCAAGAGCGACGTTGAGGATAAATTATGACTCAGGCCATTCTACAATTGAATGATATCGAGAAAGCGTTTCCCGGTGTGAAAGCGTTAGATAGAGCTAGCCTTTCTGTGTATGCAGGTCGTGTAATGGCTCTTATGGGCGAGAACGGAGCGGGTAAATCAACCTTAATGAAGGTGCTTACTGGGATTTACCAAATGGATGCAGGTAGTATTCATTATCAAGGTCAGCCTGCTGCATTTAACGGCCCACGTGATTCACAAGAAGCAGGCATTAGTATTATTCACCAAGAGTTAAACCTGATACCTGAATTAACCATTGCCGAAAACATTTATCTTGGGCGTGAATTCACGGGCATGATGGGACGAATTCAATGGGGAAAAATGTATGATGAGGCTGATAAACTGTTAAAACGCCTTAACGTTAAGCACTCCTCAAAAACCTTACTGGGTCACTTAAGCCTTGGCGAACAACAAATGGTTGAGATTGCCAAAGCACTGTCGTTTGAGTCTAAGGTCATCATTATGGATGAGCCAACAGACGCCCTTACTGACAAAGAAACAGAATCGTTATTCAACGTCATTAATGAACTTCGTGAGCAAGGTTGCGGCATTGTTTACATCTCTCACCGTTTAAAAGAAATTTTTGAAATTTGTGACGATATTACTGTATTGCGTGATGGAAAGTTCATTTGTGAATGCCAAGTTAAAGATACCAATGAAGATGGACTGATCGAGATGATGGTGGGTCGTAAGTTGGAAGAGCAGTACCCACGTATTGCCGTAAAACATGGCGAAACTTGCCTTGAAGTATCGGGATTAACGGGCTCGGGTGTCGATGATGTTAGTTTTTCTCTAAAGCGTGGTGAAATTCTTGGTGTATCAGGACTGATGGGCGCGGGGCGCACTGAATTGATGAAATTGATTTACGGTGCGCTACCTGCTGAAGCTGGTGTAATTAAGCTTAATAGCCAAGTTATTAAGCCTGCCACACCTCAAGACGGTTTAAATAACGGTATTGCCTATATCTCTGAAGATCGAA
Organism: Photobacterium angustum; assembly: GCF_002954615.1. Classification (NCBI taxonomy): domain Bacteria; kingdom Pseudomonadati; phylum Pseudomonadota; class Gammaproteobacteria; order Vibrionales; family Vibrionaceae; genus Photobacterium; species Photobacterium angustum. The sequence continues at coordinate 456,626 of NZ_MSCJ01000003.1, forward strand.
AAGGCGATGGTCTTGTTCTGGGCTTATCTGTAAAAGAAAATATGTCTCTTTGTGCTTTGGATAAACTCACAAAAGGTGTGCAAATTCAGCATAAAGAAGAAGTGGTTGCCGTTGATGACTTCATTAAAATATTCAATATCAAGACGCCAACACACAATCAAATTATCGGTAACTTATCAGGTGGTAACCAGCAGAAAGTTGCTATCGCAAAAGGGTTAATGACCCAGCCTAAAGTTCTTATTCTTGATGAGCCAACACGTGGTGTCGATGTTGGTGCTAAGAAAGAAATCTATCAACTCATCAACAAATTTAAAAGTGAAGGTATGAGTATCATTTTAGTCTCTTCTGAGATGCCTGAAGTGCTCGGTATGAGTGATCGCATCCTCGTTATGCATGAAGGACGAATTACTGGCGAATTCGATGCTAAAGAGGCAGATCAAGAAAAACTACTCGCGTGTGCCGTTGGCAAAAATATGAATGAGGAAGCAGCATGAGCACGAATACGATGAATAAACCCGCTGAACAAAATCGTCAAAAGTGGTTGAGTAAAGAGTGGTTAATTGAACAAAAATCATTAATTGCATTACTTTTCTTGATTGTTGTTGTGTCCTTTTTAAACCCTAACTTTTTTACCGTCGACAATATTCTCAATATTCTTCGTCAAACCTCTGTTAACGCGATTATTGCCGTCGGTATGACCTTGGTTATTTTAACCGCAGGTATCGATTTAAGTGTCGGTTCAGTGCTCGCGCTATGTGGCGCATTGGCTGCCAGTATGATTGCTTTAGAGGTACCCGTTTTAATCGCAGTGCCAACGGCTTTACTTGCTGGCGCGTTATTGGGGGGGATAAGTGGTGTAATTATTGCCAAAGGTAAGGTTCAAGCTTTTATCGCAACCTTAGTGACGATGACATTACTGCGTGGTGTCACCATGGTGTATACCGATGGACGTCCTATCTCTACAGGTTTTACTGATACTGCTGATGTGTTTGCATGGTTCGGTACAGGTTATGCGTTAGGTATTCCAGTTCCTGTATGGCTGATGGTGTTTGTCTTTGCAGGTGTTTGGTACCTTTTAAACCACACTCGTTTTGGTCGCTATATTTATGCTCTTGGAGGCAATGAATCTGCGGCTCGTCTTTCAGGTATCAATGTTGATCGTGTGAAAATTGGTGTGTATGCCATTTGCGGTATGTTAGCAGCACTAGCCGGCATTATCGTGACTTCTCGCTTATCTTCTGCTCAGCCTACGGCTGGTATGGGGTACGAATTAGATGCCATTGCAGCTGTTGTATTAGGTGGTACGAGTTTGATGGGGGGCAAGGGGCGTATTATGGGTACGTTAATTGGTGCTCTTATTATTGGTTTCTTGAATAACGCGCTGAACCTACTGGATGTTTCTTCTTATTATCAAATGATTGCTAAAGCTGTTGTTATCTTGCTAGCGGTTTTAGTTGATAACAAAAACAAATAATACGCTACGAATTATTACATAAAACAAATGAGCCAGATGACGTGTACTGGTTCGCCCCCTACAAAAGGACTAGAACGATGAAAAAAATCGCAACGCTTATTTCAGCAGCACTTATTTCTTCCACGGTGTCTTTCGCGGCGCAAGCTCAAGATACAATGGCTATTGTTGTATCGACGTTGAATAACCCGTTTTTTGTATCGATGAAAGATGGCGCGGAAGCTAAAGCAAAAGAGCTTGGATATAAGTTAATTGTACTGGATTCACAAAACGATCCGAGCAAGGAGCTATCAAATATCGAAGATTTAACAGTGCGTGGAGTGAAAGCGATTCTGATTAATCCGACAGATTCAGACGCGGTATCAAATGCCATTCGTATTGCAAACCGCGCTAATATTCCGGTATTGACTCTTGATCGCGGTGCACGCCGTGGTGATGTTGTTAGTCATATTGCTTCTGATAACGTTGCGGGTGGTGAAATGGCAGGCCGTTTCATTATGGAAAAAGTAGGGGAGAAAGCAAAAGTTATTCAGCTTGAGGGTATTGCAGGGACATCTGCAGCGCGCGAACGTGGTGAAGGCTTCATGAAAGCGGTGAAAGCCAACGACATGGATCTTTTAGCGAGTCAGCCTGCTGACTTTGATCGTACCAAAGGATTGAACGTAATGGAAAACTTGCTGGCTGCAAATCCTGACGTACAAGCTGTTTTTGCGCAGAATGATGAGATGGCACTGGGAGCACTTCGTGCGGTTCAAGCATCAGGTAAAAATGTCCTAATTGTGGGCTTTGATGGAACTGAAGATGGTATTGCTGCTGTTAAGCGCGGTAAATTAGCAGCGACGATTGCACAACAACCTGATTTAATTGGTGCGCTTGGTGTAGAAACGGCTGATAAAGTACTGAAAGGTGAAAAAGTTGAAAAGAACATCCCTGTACCACTTAAAGTAGTTACAGAATAAGATTTAATTCCTTTTATCGTTATTTCTTCATCACGATACAGAGTAACCCATTCTCTTGTTTGGGTTGCTCTTTCATACAGCTAACAATGTTGCACACTCAATGACTAAGCACTAATGGGTTTAAGTTTTTGATAGATCTTAAACCCATTACTCCTTTGACGTTAAAGGGTTAACAGAACTAAGGGTTAAATAATGAGTAAGTTAGTAGTACTAGGTAGCGTCAATGCAGATCATGTTCTTCAAGTGCCTTCATTTCCTCGCCCAGGGGAAACTTTGCATGGTCGTAATTACCAAGTTATCCCAGGTGGTAAAGGGGCTAACCAAGCGGTTGCCGCTGCCCGCTTAAATGCTGATATTGGGTTTATTGCGTGCGTAGGTGATGATGCGTTTGGCATGTTAATGCATGATAATTTCGTCAAAGATGGAATAGATGTACGTGGTGTGAAAACCGAAGTTGGAACGCCGACAGGTATTGCGATGATCCAAGTTTCTGACTGCGGTGAAAATAGTATTTGTCTCTCAGCTGAAGCGAATAACAAGTTAACAGAGCAAGCGATTGAATCTGATTTAGACACGATTCGTCAGGCTGAATATCTGTTGATGCAATTAGAAACACCGATGTGTGGTATCGAAAAAGCAGCAAAAGTCGCGAAATCAGCCAATACGACAGTGATTTTAAATCCAGCGCCTGCTCGCGAATTATCAGATAAGTTGTTAGCGTGTGTTGATGTGATTACGCCTAATGAAACTGAAGCTGAAGTGTTAACTGGCGTAACAGTAACGGATAACCAATCAGCACAGCAGGCGGCGGATATTCTGCATGGTAAAGGAATAAAAACCGTAATGATCACTTTGGGTGCGAAAGGGGTATGGTTAAGCCAAAACGGTTCCGGCGATATCATCTCAGGGTTCCGTGTTGAAGCAACAGATACGACGGCGGCTGGCGATACCTTTAATGGCGCGTTAGTGACTGGTTTATTAGAAGATTTGGCTTTAGAATCAGCGATTAAGTTTGCTCATGCTGCCGCTGCGATCTCTGTCACTCGCTTTGGTGCGCAAACGTCTATCCCTACTCGTGAAGAAGTGGATTTGTTTTTAGCGCAACACGCCTAATTAAGGAGAAATAACTTGGCAACGATGAAAGATGTCGCGAAACTGGCAGGGGTCTCTACCTCGACAGTGAGCCATGTTATTAATAAAACCCGCTTTGTCAGTGATGAAATTGCAGAGCGGGTAAATAAAGCTGCGAAAGAGCTCAATTACTATGCACCTTCAGCCTTGGCACGTAGTTTCAAAGTTAACCGTACTAAAACCATTGGTATGCTGGTAACAACCTCAACCAACCCTTTCTTTGGCGAAGTGGTTAAAGGGGTTGAGCGTCATTGTTACCATAAAGGCTACAGTTTGATTTTGTGTAATACGGAAGGTGATCACCAACGTATGCACGAATCAATCAATACTTTGCTGCAAAAGCGTGTTGATGGATTAATTTTAGTTTGTGCGTCGCTAGAGGGTGAGCGTTTCGATATTTTTGAGCACTATGCTGATATTCCTGTCGTGGTTATGGACTGGGGACCTATGCTGTTCACTAGCGATAAAATTCAGGATAACTCGCTGCGCGGTGGTTATATGGCAGCGAAACATTTGATTGATTCGGGACACAGCGATATTGGTTGTATCACAGGTCCGCTAGAGCGAAACCAAGCTAAAATGCGTTATAACGGCTATTTAGAGGCGATGGATGAAGCTGGCTTTATTGTTAATCAATCATGGATAGTGGAAGGTGATTTTGAATGTGAAGGTGGCTATAACGCCTTTATTCAATTGCATGAAAAAGGAACATTACCCAGCGCTTTAGTTGTTGCTAATGACATGATGGCAATGGGGGTGATTAATGCCGCGAATGAGCTGGGTATTCAGATCCCTGAGCAGCTTTCTATTATTGGTTACGACGATATTCATATTGCGAAGTTTATCTCTCCGTCCCTTACAACCATTCACCAGCCTAAATATCGTTTAGGTCAAGCGGCTGTTGAGGCGCTACTGAAACGTTTAGATGCCCCTGATACTTTCCCCCAAGTGATTGAGCTAGAGCCAACTTTAGTTGAGCGAAAGAGTGTACGGAAGTTAGGTTTAGTTGATTGATTGTTTCGTCGTTTTGAAAAAGAATAAAAAACACCCAGCATAATTTATGCTGGGTGTTTTTTTATTTATGAATATTGGATAACAGCCATCACGAGTACGACAACCATACTGCTTAACATAGGCACAGATGTCCGTTTAACGACATCGATAGGCGTTAAGTCAGACATACCTGCAACGGTAATAATAACGCCAGCCACAGGTGACATGGTTCGACCGATACCAGCTGCAAATAAAATTGGAAGTAATGGTAATAGAGGGTTTACGCCAAAGTTTGTGGCAATTTGCGGAACGATTGGAATAAATGCCATTACTGGTGCGTTGCCTGAACCCGTTATAAAAGCGGTTAATAAAATAAAACCAGAGAAGACAATCACAATACCTGCAGGACCAAGATCAAAAGACTTAGCATTGCTAATTAGGGCGCTAATTGCGCCAATGTTGGTTAAACCTGCAGAGAAATATTCAGCTGCGATCATTAACGTTAGCACGCTCGCAAAGATCATACCTGTCCCTTTCAACCAAGCTTCAAAGTTATTGAAAGCACGTTGAACCGAACGGAAACGAATCGCTTCAATGAGAACACAAATTGTAATTGTCGACATCATTGCGATTGGAATCGTCATCGTTATTGATTCCATCACCATACTTGAAAAGCCGAATAAAAATACGAAAGGTAATACGGGGAGTAATGCGTAAAAGCCCGGTACCACATCGGTATTATCGTGTTCTTGTTCTAGTTTCTCGAGGTATTTACCACGATCATCTGCGGGGTTATAGCCATCCTTTCGATCACAGTATCGCTGCCAAACAATATTTACAACAGGGATAATAAGTAATAGTAACGCTTGGAAAATGGTTTGGTGGTGTACGACAAAATCCATAATTTCTACATTAATGGTGTTGGCACCAATGACGGCATTAATTTGTCCTGGGCCGTACTCCCATGCAGTTGGAATAACGATGGTCGCAACCGCTGTTTTAGCACTGACACCCGCGTTTCGTAATACAGGGTATAAAGTACCCATTAGTAGTAAAGATAGCGATGTTGCACCTGTAATAAAGACATACATGATAGAGACAAATAGCAACACAAGGATCAATAAGATGTATGGGTTTTTTACAGCCATCACTGGGCGAGATGTTGCTTTTACTAGGGCTTGAGATGCGCCAATGTGGTTTAAATAGGTTGAAACACCCGCGATAGAAACGAGTGTTAAACCGACTTTACCTAGTCGAGTGTTGGTTATTTCAGTAAACTTTTGCCATAAATCGAAGAATAGAGCACCTTGTGTTTGACCGTCAGGAAGAACAGGGTTGATGCCTGAAAGGGAAGCATAAGCTAGAAGGAATAAACCTGCGGTGATTAATGTTGCTTGAGGGTTAAACTTTTTTAGCATTGAATAGGCAACAAGCCCAACAATTGCAATCGTAAATATATATTCCATTTTAATCTCATTGTCCGATGATAAACAGGAATATTATTGATACCTGAATGGAATAAATATTGATCGTGAATAATTAATGCTTATATCTATTACTATGCGTTATTAAAAATGGAATGATCATCACTAATCTTGTAAAAGCAGAGTATGAGATTAGATAATCTTTTGTTTTAAAAAATTATTCTGATGATTTTTATTAGGTAACTTTGAACTTTTCTATATGACTAAGGTGTAGGTGATGCTGTCTAATTATTTTTTGATCTTGCTCTAAAAAATACATTGTAGTCTTTAATATGGCAAGCCATAGCAACAGTACTATCAGTGATGTTAAGTTAACTGAATATAAAGATTTAATATTGAATGCATTCTGATATAAATACAATACGGAAAGAAATCCAATAGCAATAAGAGAAATATCTTTATAAGTACTTAATATTTTATAAGAGTTGTCATTACGAAACTTATGGCTAAGTAATTCTTCGTCAATGGTTGTGGATAATAAGTGATATATTTTTGTTAGCGCAATGTATAGTTGCTGGTTATCAATATGCCTTAAAGATTGTTGCTCAATTTCATCTATTAAATCTATAGCAAAATTTATAGGTATATAATTTTCATTTACTTTCTTGATCAAGATTTGAAACTTACACACTAACTCTTTTTCTTCTGAGTATTCTTTTTTTGGGGGGATTTTCAATTGACAAAAAATATCTTCTATTTCAGTAAGTGTTTTAGAAGGAATGTTTATCATCAACATAACGTTTACCTGTCGTACTATGTGAAAGTGATAGCTGTATTCAATATAATTGTTTACTTGAATACAGCTATTTTATTAAATAAATGCTAAGAGTGGAGAAATACAAAGTAAAATACCTGTAATGATAATCAAGTTTGTTGATAATCCTTTGTACTTGTGGAGGTGAGGAACTTTATATACAAGATAAGCAGGAATTAGACACCCTACAATACCAAAGATAGGCGAACAAATTGAAGTAAAAGATAAAATCGGCAAGTTTAACGCAACGGCTCCCCATGCGATTAAAATAGTAAATAAGATCGTTAATTTACTTACTAATTGTTTGTTTATATTTTCTCGCTTATATTTTCGTTCAAGAATATTCATTGCCATACCGCTACATGCTTCTTTGAATGCGAGGAAAACACCAAAAAAAGAGGTCACAACAGCAAAAATATTAATGATTACACCTACAGCTGTTGCCCAACTACCAGGGAAAAAGTGTGCAATCATGGCCAACGCAGAGATGTTCTCTTGTTTTGCATGCATTGCTTCATCTTGGCTAATTGCAAAAGTAAACGAAAGAGCAAAGAAAAAAACAGAAATGAAGAGTACGGTAAATGCAATTTTCATTGCTCTCGAAGCCTTATAGCGCGCAACTTCGATGGATTTTTCATGCGAACGATACGAGATAACCATTGGACTCAATGATTGAATAAATAGAATAGAGGTTAATGTAAAAGGCAGTGTAATAATGGCATTTTTGATTAAAGGTTGCCAATTTCCAACTTCAGGCACATTAGCAAAGTCCCATTCAGGGATCATTAATATCCCCATTATCGCAACTAAACTAATTACTGTAACCGCCATTACACCAGATATTTTAAAAAGAATTTTTTCACTTTTTGAACCAATAAAACATAACAAGCAAATAAGTCCTAAGCCATAAAATACATTATGATTTAAATGATGTTCTGTTATCCCAAAAGAGTGTAAATATGAGGCGCTGTCATTAGTTACGGATAATGCATAAACTAATACCCAAATAACAAGCATAAGGAAATAAAGCGCACCAAGACATATTCCCCAGTTTTTTCCTAAATATCCAGAAATAACACCTGGGTAATCTGTACATTCTTTTGATTCAGCTAACGTATTAATAAATAACTTTTGAAATAAATACATTGCAGGGTAACCAATAACAGACGATAGTAAAAATACCCACAGCCCCATTACTCCTACTTGTACTGGAAGAAATACAATTCCTGCACCAATTGCCATTCCAATACTCATTACAATCCATCCAATATCTACATTATCGAATTTGATTGCTTCCTTCCATTCCTCTTTTGTCATGTTTGCTTTTTGGTGTAATGGAGTATTTATATCATTGGGTAGGGGAAAAGTATTAACTATCATTGCAATATCCTGTTATTAATTTTATGGATTATTCCCCGATATTATTAATGTTTTTTAAATTATATTTTTTGCTTATTGGTTAGGGTGTAAGTCATATCACATAAAAAACTCGGCCATATATTACAAATGTGATTAACATATTAAAAACATAAAATATAACATTTCATATATAAAATGTTATTTTTATATTATAACTTTATATACTTTTAGAAGTGAGACTAAATTCAAAGCAACTAAAAGTAATCTATGTAATAAGAGCTTGTGTTCATATTGTATATAATCAATTGTACATTGTTCGATTGTGTCGTATAGTACATCAAAAGAGAGCTATGCAATGACACGAGGTGTGTATGAGTCAATTATCTTTATTAAAAAAGCAATCCTTTCTGCCTTACTTTATTACGCAGGCACTGGGTGCTTTCAATGATAATCTATTCAAAAATTTTCTATTACTCGTGATCGTATTTTCATCACTGTACAACCAAGCTGAAAGTGCAATGCTGGTGAATCTTGCCGCTGGTTTGTTCATTTTACCTTTCTTTCTTTTTGCACCGTTAGGTGGGCAGTTAGCGGATAAATATGAAAAATCACGATTAATTAAGACGCTAAAACTGATCGAAGTAGGCGTAATGGCATTAGGTGCATGGGCGATACAAATGCACTCGATCCCTTTACTTTTGGGTTTATTATTTTTGATGGGGGCGCAATCTGCCTTTTTCGGACCCGTAAAGTTTGCATTGATGCCGCAACACTTAAAACAAAAAGAGTTGCTTGCTGGTAATGCATTGGTTGAGATGGGGACGTTTCTTGCGATCCTTGGTGGTACTTTATGCGCAGGTTTTATTTTTCATACTGAAGACAGTGCATTTACAGCCTCTGTTTGCGTTGTTGTATTATCTCTTCTTGGTTTTGTCAGTAGTCTTTTTATTCCAAAAGCATTACCGAATAACGCTGAATTAACCATTAATTGGAATCCAATTAAGCAGGTTGTAAAAACAATACGTATTACTAAACAAAACCGCACCGTCTTTTTATCTATTTTAGCCATTAGTTGGTTCTGGTTTGTGGGGGCGACTTATTTAACTCAACTTCCACATTTTGCTAAAACACTTATTAGTGATGATCCTCAATATGTCACAATGCTACTGACCATTTTTTCAGTTGGTATTGCGCTAGGGGCAATCATTTGTGAGAAGTTATCTGGCGATAAGATTGAATTAGGTATTCTTCCGCTTGGGGCTTTAGGTATGAGTGTGTTTGGCTTTGATCTGTATTTCTCAAGCCAGAATATTATCACCTCAAATTCAATGACTATGGTTGATTTTACGCTTAACAATTATCGTTTACTGCTTGATTTAATGTTACTTAGCGCATCAGGAAGTATCTTTGTTGTACCGTTAAATGCGTTAATTCAACAACGAAGTGAAAAAGAGCACCGTGCTCAAGTGATTGCTGGTAATAATGTTCTTAATGCATTGTTTATGGTTGGTAGTGCGTTATTCTCAATTGTGATGTTAACAGTCGTTCATTTATCAGTTCTTGAGCTGTTTCTTTCTATCGCGTTACTTAATGTGATTGTATCTATTTACGTATTTAGTCAAGTTCAAGAATTTTTAATACGTTTTATCGTTTGGATTATCTCCCGCGTTCTCTATCGAGCGAAATCAACGGGGCTTGATAATATTCCTGAAACGGGACCTGCTGTTTTAGTGTGTAATCATGTTAGCTTTGTTGATGCCATCTTAGTGGGGGCAGCTAGTCGTCGACCTGTTCGTTTTGTTATGGATAAAAATATCGCGAATTTACCTGTGATGAAATATTTCTTTAAATGGGCGAAAACGATCCCTATTTGTTCTCCAAAAGTATCAACTGAAATTTATAAACAAGCTTTTGATCAAATTGATAAAGAGCTTTCATCTGGCGAAATTATTTGTATCTTTCCCGAGGGGAAAATTACACGAACAGGCGAACTTAATGAGTTTAAACGAGGCATAGAACATATTGTAAAACGTAACCCTGTCCCTGTTGTTCCTATGGGATTGAAAGGGGTATGGGGTTCTATATTTAGTCGTAGTGGTCGATTTACTATTATGCGCGCAATAAAACGTTTTCGCTCTGAGCTTGAGGTTGTTGCTTCTACACCGATACCGGCAGAACAGATTTCAGCCGAAAAATTAGAAAAAGTGGTTTATCAATTAGTTAATAATTAGTATTAGCCGAGTCGGAATATCACAATTAATGCATTTGTGAGTGAGAGCTTTATCGACGTTGCCCATTTTATCTTTCTGATCTAACGAGTAAAAAACTCTTCCTATCTTCAATGAGGTTAGGAAGAGTTACGCGCATCATATTAACGTTTTTATATACCTTTGCAATAACCGCTAAATAGTTGTGAAAGGGTATCTAATACCATTTGAATACGCGCGGTATGAATAATATCTGCGTGTGTAACCAGCCAGATCTCGTAGTTTGCATTGAAGTCCTTTTCAGGAAAGATCGGTACGAGATTATCAATATCTGCCATAAACTTCGGTAAGAAGCCGATCCCTACGGCATTATTTATCGATGTTCTTAATAATAAACTGCTGTCAGCAAACAGTGCGATTTTTGCCTTGTCGATAGCTAAACCAAACAGTTTATCTGGGGACTTTTCTACCATAGGGGCATGAACGATCAGATCTAAACCTGCCAACGAATCGGATGTTTTAGGATAACCATGTTGATGTAAGTATTCACTGCTTGAATAGAGCCCCATTGGTGAGGTTAAAAGCAATTTTGTGACTAATCCTGGCGTATCTGGGCGAATATTTCTGATCGCAATATCAATATTGTGTTGCGTCATATCGCGTAGCGCAGTCGTAACATCGAGCTTGATGCGAATTTCAGGCGCAGACGTTCTCAGTTGCTTAATAGCATTAATAATAAAGTCAATTGCAATAGAATCGGTAGTTGAAAGGGTGATATCGCCTTTTAACTGCTGATCGAAGCCTTTAACTTTGTTTTGTAAAGTGAGGGCTGCTTGTTCCATTTCTATCGCGGCTAAGAATGCTTGATAACCTGCTGGTGTGAATTCGTAACCTTTATTGCTTCTAATAAACAATTGGCATTTAAGTGAGTTTTCTAAAATGGCGATGCGCCTTCCAACGGTAGCTTGATCGACATATAGCTGTTGTGCAGCTTTGCGTAGTGTTTTTTCTCGTCCTAATGCGAGGAGGTATTGCGTGTCGTCCCAGTTCATAGTGTGCTGCAGATTTGTTGGTATATAGAGAGATTATCGCAGCATTTTTAAACCTCTACTTCATTTATTATTTTCTTGGTCAAACAAAACTGCTTAATAAAATCAATGAGCTCAGATAAATGCTCACTTTATTTTGTTTTGCGGTTATTTATTTTTTGTATTCGAGGTTTGGATGAAAAGTATTATTGGTGCATGGGATTTATTGTCTTTTAAACACACAGTAATAGAGACAGGTGTTGAGTCCGATATTATGGGGGATACACCTTGTGGGCGGATTATTTTTACCAGTGATGGCTTTGTTAGTGTGTTTATTTCAAAACAAGGTCGGGAAGATTTTAATAAAGATAATGAAAAGCTCTATAAAACCATGATGGCGTATATGGGGAAATACACGTTAGATGGTGATAAGTGCAACTTTTATATTGATAGAACATGGGACCCTGATTGGATGGATTTGACACTTCAGCGTCAAATTGCTTTCGAGGGTGATATATTAGTTATTACTACGCTGCCACAAATTGGAATTGATGGAAAACTAAGTACAGCAAAATTAACGTGGAAGAAAAGTGAATAATCAACCTAATTATTCATATTAAGAGTAGAAATAATAATGAAAGTGTTATTGTACAATCAAAAGAAAGTTGCTTTGTTTTTAATTATATCAATCTCATTTTTAATGGGTATTGCAATTGATATTTATGTTCCCTCGTTGCCTGAGATATCGTCTTACTATCATACGTCAATAAAATATGCTGAACTGAGTATCTCACTATACTTATTGGGGTATGGCTTAGGGCAAATCGTGATCGGTATTTTGTCTGACACATATGGGCGTAAACGGATCTTTATATTCTCATCGTTACTCTTTTTAGTGGCAAGTGTATTATGTACAACAGTGAATAGTATGTTTGAGTTCAATTGCTTACGTTTCATTCAAGGTGTAGCTATCGCAGGGTTAGCTTCAGGGATGAGAGCAATCATTGTTGATTTGTTCTCAGGGTTAGAGCTGAAGAAAATGGCGAATTATTTTGCCTTAAGTTGGGCGCTAGGGCCGATTGTTGCACCATTTATCGGTGCTAATTTATCCCATTACCTAGGGTGGAAAGCAAATTTCTATTTATTCGCTATCTATGTACTTGTTATTTTATTTGTGTGTACGGCACTATTTGAAGAATCAAATAAAAGCTTAGTACCATTAAAGATAACTCATATTAAAAATAGTTTTTTTGAGATAATCTCACATAAGACATTTTTATTATTAAGTATTGTTTATGGTCTAAGTTATAGCTCTGTTTTGATTTTTAATACGGCTGGCCCTTATTTGCTAGAAGTCACTATGAAATACACGATATTAGAATATGGCTATATAGCGATGTTGCTAGGATGTGGTTATTTTATAGGTACTATTATAAACCGTATGTTAATTGTTCACTATAATAATGAAAATATTCTCAAGTTAGGAGTAACGCTAGTAATTATTACCGCATTGGTAATGTTAGTGATGGTGAATTTTTATCATAATCTTTATGTGATCATTATACCGTTACTACTGATGTTTTTATTTGTCGGTTTGATTGTGCCAAATGCGATCGCAATTACCATGACTATTTTTCCTGAAAAGGCAGGGTTTGCGACCTCATTATGTGGCACGATTGTCGGTATTATCGTGTTTGCTGTGACATCGCTCATTAGTGGTATCAATATGTCATCGGTGACATTAGCCTTTAGTTATGTAGCTGTATTTATGCTGGTTTACGAACTAAAAGTGTGGGTATTTACTAACAGAAAGCCTGAAATTTAAGAGAAAATTGATGTTATATGTGGGATGGAAATTTTTTAAATAGATTCTTTATTGAAAAGTAAATATCGTTTTTATCTTATCATTAAGCTGATGAGCATCTCGTATAACGTTGAAATAACAAAAAGGTCACACAGTTATGATCTACGTGGGTGGCGTAAGTGTTATGAGATGAAATAACGATAAAATCAATAGCGAGCTTTCGCTGTTGATTTTATTTTTAGTAGATTAAAGATTATAAATACTCGTAAATTGTAAAATATGTAAAAATGTGAAATTAACAGTGGTTTTGAAATGTTCTCTTAATAACCTTTAATAAAATGTGGTCTTAATCAAATTTAAAAACTTCACAATAGCGTAATTTCTCGCTCGCATTCGGTCTTTGAGTGTCTATTGCTTATATGGATATGCGAGTATCATGAAACTAAATAAAACAACCCTTGCCATAATTGTGGCATCTAGCATCGGTATTGGCTGGCTGACGCTAGGGGGAACACAAGTCATCCTTGATAAAACATCTAGCACTGAGTTCTGCCTTTCTTGCCATTCAATGGAAACCCCATATAAAGAGTATTTAGGCTCTGTTCACTTTAGTAATGCGAAAGGGATCCGAGCTGAGTGTTCTGATTGCCATATTCCACAAGAACCAATCGAATATTTATGGACAAAGATCCGCGCGACCAAAGACGTTTATCATGAGTTTGTGACCGGTAAGATTGATACTGACGAGAAGTACGAGCAGCACCGTGAAGCAATGGCGGAAACCGTGTGGGAACAAATGCGCGCTAATGATTCTGCGACTTGTCGTAGCTGTCATGATGAAGATGCAATGGAAACTTATGATCAGTCGGAAGATGCACAGAAAATGCACTTATATGCAGAGGAAAACGATCAAACCTGTATCGATTGTCACAAAGGTGTTGCACATCTTCCACCTGAAGCCAAAATGGATTCAACCGCTCTTGATCATCTGTTAGATGAAGCGAAAACAACCCCAACAGATGCGAAAATAGTGTATCCAGTACAAACGATTGCCATGGGAGATTTAGGTTCGATTAACCCAGCGACACCGCTAAAAAACCTTAAAGATGAAAATGGTAAGCGCCAAATAGAGCTATCGGGTTATCAGATGGAAGGTGCCGAGCAAGTACTGTATATGGGCGAAGGTCAACGAGCCATTATTGCTACCTTAACCAAAGACGGTGAGTCAGCATTAAAAGCTGGCGAATTTAAAACTGATGCTTACGGTAATCAATGGCGTCCAGTTTCTCTTGTTGCGACTATCGAAGCGCCAGTGCTTGATAGCCAACAGCGCCTTTGGGACTACGCTGAACAGCTCGATAACGTGTTCTGTTCAACCTGTCACGCTAAGATCCCTGCTAATCACTTTACTGTAAATGCATGGCCTTCAATCGCGAAAGGTATGGGCGATCGTACGTCTATTTCAGCAGAAGATCTTGAGATCTTAACGAAGTTCTTCCAGTACAACGCCAAAGATGTGGTTGGTCACTAAGCATGAATAAGGAAATTACCATGATGTCATTATCACGCCGCCACTTTTTAAAAGGCGCGACGGCTTCTGTTGGGGCATTGACGATTGCTAAGGCGATGCCTGTTTGTGCAACGACCACCGAGCCACAAGGAAAAGCGGTGTTATCGGCAGCTCACTGGGGCGCAATGCTGATTGAAGTGCAAGATGGCAAGATTGTGTCATCGAAAGGCGCATTGCCAGCAACAGTTGAAAACAGCTTACAAACCACAGCGAAAGATTACGTTCACACCAAAGCACGTGTGAAATACCCAATGGTACGTAAAGGTTATTTAGATAATCCAAATGCACCACAAGGTAAACGTGGCAGTGATGAGTTTGTACGTGTGAGCTGGGATCAAGCATTAGATTTGATTCACGCTCAACATATGCGTATTCGCCAAACTTATGGCCCTGAGTCTGTATTTGCAGGGGCTTACGGTTGGCGTTCAAGTGGCGTATTACATAAGGCTCAAACATTATTACAACGCTATATGAGCATGGCTGGCGGTTACTCAGGCCATATGGGTGATTACTCTACAGGTGCTGCACAGGTGATCATGCCGCACGTTGTTGGCTCGATTGAGGTATATGAGCAGCAAACGACTTATCCTGTAGTGTTAGAAACCAGTGATGTGGTGGTGTTATGGGGCTTGAATCCGCTTAATACTTTAAAGATCGCGTGGAGTGCGACTGATGGTGCGGGTCTTGAGTTTTTCCACCAATTGAAAAAATCGAACAAGACCATTATCGCGATTGATCCTATGCGTTCTGAAACCATTGAGTTCTTCGGTGATCGTGCAGAGTGGATTGCACCGCACCCAAGTACTGATGTGGCAATGATGTTAGGTATTGCTTATGCATTGGTTGATAGCGGTCAGTACGATAAAGCTTTCTTAGATAAATACACCGCAGGTTATGACAAGTTTGAAGATTACCTCTTAGGTAAGTCAGATGGTATTGCTAAAACACCGCAATGGGCATCTGATATTTGTGGTGTACCAGCAAAACAGTTAACGATTTTGGCTGATATCTTTAGTAAAAATCGTACTATGCTAATGGCTGGGTGGGGGATTCAGCGCCAGCAATACGGTGAACAACGTCACTGGATGTTGGTGACGTTAGCGGCAATGTTGGGGCAAATTGGTTTACCTGGCGGGGGATTTGGTTTCTCTTACCACTATTCTAATGGTGGTAACCCAACGCGTGATGCTGGTGTATTACCTGCTATATCTGCAGCCATTGATGGTGCCTCTTCTGCGGGTAACGACTGGGCAGTATCAGGGGCTATGAACAGTTTCCCTGTCGCACGTATTGTGGAAGCGCTAGAAAATCCGGGACAAACTTATCAGCATAATGGTCATGAAAAAGTGTTCCCTGAGATTAAAATGATCTGGTGGGCTGGTGGTGCCAACTTTACTCACCACCAAGATACTAACCGTTTAATTGATGCGTGGCAGAAGCCTGAGTTAATTGTTATTTCAGAACCGTATTGGACGGCAGCAGCAAAACATGCCGATATTGTTTTGCCTATTACCACTTCGTTTGAGCGTAATGATTTAACCATGACGGGGGATTACAGTAATCAACATCTCGTGCCAATGAAACAAGTGGTTGAGCCACAATTTGAATCACGCAATGATTTTGATGTATTTGCTGATATGGCTGAGCGTTTAAAAGCGGGCGGTCGCGGCGTGTATACAGAAAATAAAACAGAGATGGAATGGTTAAATGGCTTCTATAAAGAAGCACAAGCAATTGGCCGTCAAAATCGCATCGCAATGCCGAATTTCACTTATTTCTGGAAGAAAAACCAATTGCTTGAGATGAAATACAATACGCAAAATGCCAAGTTTGTTCGTTACCAAGCATACCGTGAAAATCCCATTATGAATCCACTAGGTACACCAAGTGGTAAAATTGAGATTTTCTCGAAAACTATTGAAGGTTATAACTATCCAGATTGTCCTCCTCATCCAACATGGCTTGCGCCAAATGAGTGGGTCGGAAATGCCAAAGATGGTGAATTACAGTTAATGACCTCTCATGCGGCGCATCGTCTTCATAGTCAGTTGAACTATGCTGAACTTCGTAAAGAGTACGCGATTGCTGATCGTGAGCCGATCTCGATTCACCCTGCAGATGCAAAACTGCGAGGGATTAAACAGGGAGATTTAGTGCGTGCTTACAATCACCGTGGGCAAGTACTAGTAGGCGCTTACATTACAGATGGAATTAAGCAAGGCTCGGTCTGTATTCACGAAGGTGGATGGCCTGATTTAGATCCTATAACAGGTATTTGTAAAAATGGTGGTTGCAACGTATTGACGGGAGATATTCCAACGTCACGCTTAGCAAACGGCTGCGCAGGTAACTCTTCTGTTGTGAAAATTGAAAAATACATAGGGCCAATATTGCCATTGACTGCATTTGATGAGCCAGCGATAGCGTAATGAATGTTTAACCTATCAATATAAACATAAGCCGTAATTATGATTTGCGGCTTTTTTATTTATTAAGATTTTGGATAATCGGTCGATATAGTTTATGTATTCGGTTAATAAAGATCTTTAATTGAACTTGTTTGATCAAGATCTCTAAATTATCGAAAAAATGTAACTAAATTTAAATTTCAACTATAATCGAAAAAAAGTACTAGGTGATAGGGATACTGGTTATGTTTAATCTATGGAAAAAGAAACAAATCGATAAGCCTGTATTAGGTACCGCATCTATCGCTAAGCAGCGTTTACTTGGTGAGTTACGTACTAATCGCATTCCGTACAATGTTCAAATGATGAAAGATGAGTTATCGAAACTACTATCTCAATGGGCTAACATCAAAGACAATAAAATTGAGATTGTAAAAACAGCAGAGTCGAAATCATTATTGAAGATCATATGTCGTTGCTCGTAATTTAAGAGCAACGTTATATTTTTTGCTTAAGCCTTTACTTAAGCTGAATTTTTATGTCATTCATATATTAAGTACTTCGCTTTTTAGCGGTCCTAACCTTTGTGCTGCTGCGAATTCATACAAATATCTTTACTATTTTTGCCATTCCTAACGATTTTTACATATATTTGTTATCTTCTTCTTAAATATGCCGAATAATTGTTATTGATATATTTAGTTGTTTGTATGATTTATGTAACCGCAAGAAAACGTATGGGATAGTGTAAGTATGCAGGGATGGACGTTTTTCAAAAATAAAAGAATAAGCATTAAATCAATTGTTATTTTTCTTTTTATACTAGTTGCACTTATTACTTCATCGATCGCGATTGGTTTACAATATTACCATAGTAAGCAAATGGCGCGAGATCAGGCAAAAGTTAAGTATCAAATGTTAGCCGAGTCTGTCTCTGATGCTGTAACAGATGTTAGTGATGATGCCATAGCAACGGTAAAGTACCTCTCACACTTAGGCACTATTCTTGATTCGCCATCTAAAGATGTTATTCGTAGCATTTTCACTAATGTTTTAAAAGACAACCCAAGTTTTTATAGTGCCTTTATTGGAACGGATAAAAACTATGCCTATATCATTATCAACTTAGACTCTATGTCTGATGTCAGACGTAAAAATAATGCATTAAAGCAAGATCGCTGGCTGATTATCGAGCGCAGTGCCGATTCAGATGGTATGACACAATATGATTCTTTTTATGATGCCAATTTTAATTTACGAAAAAGAATAAAACGTAAAAATGTTTTTTCACCAACATTACGCTCTTGGTATATAAATGCTACACGTGGTTCAGTTTTCCGTTCTGAGCCTTATTTATTTTTGCCTGAAGAGGTTACAGGCATAACTTACTCAACAGAAGTGCCTACTGATAAAGGCAAGGTTGTTGTTGGTATCGATTTTACACTGGCGCATTTTAATAAATTATTACAAGAAAATAGTGTTAGCGATGTTAGTCATAACTTTCTTTATTTACCATCAGGAGAGTTAGTGGTAAGTAGTGAGCTTTCTTTTAGACAACAGCCATTACCAAAATCTAAACCTTTAGTACTAACGCCAGAAGAGCAAAAGTTAATTAAAAATACCCCTATATTACGCGTATCAAATCAAGAAAACTGGGCACCAATAGATTTTACTATATCGGGGCGTCCTGCCGGATTTATCCCTGATTTACTTTATATGGTAGGCCAATCAACAGGACTCGAGTTTGATTTTTTTAACGGTGCGGGAGAACAAGGATTACAACAGGCATATTCCAACGGAGGGTTAGATATTCTAACGTCTGTACCTGATATTCCAAGTAATCAGGGATTAGGCATTTTTAGTAAACCTTTATTTAAATCTCCCTTTGCAATTGCGGTCTCAGATAGTAAGCATTACGAAAAGTTACAAGATCTAAATGGTAAACGCTTAGCATTATTAAGCAACTGGCCAATTATCTCAGTGATCAAAGAAAAATACCCTTTAATTGATATTGTGACTTACTCACATGTTGATCAAGCTTTAAGAGCAGTAAGTGAGGGGGAGGTTGATGCTTTCATTGATGTAGAAGCTGTGCTTAGTTATGTGTCAGAGCAATTTATGATTAATAATCTGACTTATCATACATTAAATATTGAAAACAGCTTTCCGTTATCATTGGTTTTGCCTCCTGAGAAAAAGCCCCTTTTAGATATTATCAATCGCGCGATTGAATCATTGACGCCTCAGCAGCAACATTATTTAAAGCAGAGGTGGTTAAGCTCTAATGCGGAAGTGAATCGTACAGGTGTCGTTCCTTATGTAGAGTTAATCGACTTTGCAGCAGATGAGTCTTACCAGAACCAACTGATAGAAAAGAATAGTAATGATGATGGCTATTTTTATTATGTACGCGATGTAAGACGTGGTGGACATGATCAAATATTTTTTGCTTCGATGGTACCTAAAGCATCGGTTTATGCCGCCAGTGAAGAAAAAATTCGTACATCTATTTTTACATCGGCCCTATTATTACTTGTGTTACTTCCGTTAGCAGGGTTTTGTGCAAAACCGATAGTTAAGCCAATTTTACGGCTACGTGAAGAAAATAAAAAAGTGAAGCTGCGACGTTATAATGATGTGACTGTGATCCCGACTCGAATCAAAGAGTTTCATGATCTCTCGATGTCAATTTACACGGCTGCTGAATCTCTTCAAGAGCATGAAAAACGTCAAGATGAATTTGTCGAATCGTTTATTCAGCTAATTGCACAAGCAATCGATGATAAATCGCCCTATACCGCAGGCCATTGTAATCGTGTACCTGAAATTGCGTTGATGTTTGCCCATGAAGTGGAAAAATCCAAACAAGGTCAATTTGCCGATTTCCGTTTTAAAAATGCAGCTGAACGTCGAGAGTTTAAAATTGCAGCGTGGTTACATGATTGCGGTAAGATCACAACGCCTGAACATATTGTTGATAAAGGAACGAAGCTAGAAGCAAACTATAATCGTATTCATGAAATTAGAATGCGTTTTGAAGTGTTATGGCGTGATGCGGAGCTTAATTACTTACAACATATTATCGATAACCCACATGAACAAGAAATTGCATTGGCGACATTAAAGCAGGCGCAAAAACAGTTACAAGATGACTATAAATTTGTGGCTAATGCCAATGTTGGAGGGGAATTTATGAGTGATGAGCATATTGCTCGTATACATGAAATCGCCAATAAAACATGGTTACGCCACTTTGATGATCACTTGGGGTTATCACCATTAGAAGAACTAAGTGTATCCGCAAAATCGGAAACATTACCTGTTGAAGAATATTTATTGGTTGATAAGCCAGAGCACTGTATTAAGCGTATTAATGAGCTTAGTTTTGATCCTGCGTTTGGAATACAAATGCAGGTGCCTGAACTTCAATATAATCTGGGTGAGATTTATAACCTGACGATTAAACGTGGTACGTTAACGGCAGAAGATCGCTTTAAGATCAATGAACATATGATCAGTACAATTAAGATGTTAGAAAGTCTACCGTTCCCTGATGATCTGGCGCGTGTACCGCGTTATGCCTCAACGCACCACGAAACAATGAAAGGCACAGGATACCCTCGTAAGCTATCAGCAAAAGATTTAAGTACTCCTGAACGTATTTTAGTGATATCTGATATTTTCGAAGCACTAACAGCAGCAGATCGCCCATACAAGAAGGCTAAACCATTAAGTGTTGCGATAGATATCTTGCACAAAATGGCATTAGATGAACATATTGATATGGATCTATTCAAATTGTTTTTATCAAGCGGTGTTTATATGCAATATGCTGAAAAGTTTTTACCTTCTAAGCAAATTGATAAAGTCGATATTGATAAGTATTTTTCTAGCTAGTCATTTACGTAACATTTTTTGATTTTTTAAAGATTAGCCCACTTTTTATCGTGGGCTTTATTTTTTTTTATTCTCATTAAACATAGGTGTCTATTTTTTGGCTGATGTAATGCAATTAAAAAGAACGTAGAATGTCATAACTTAAAAGTTAGATTTTATATTTGGTACGTAACAACAAAGTAAAAATAAAAAACAGTGTGGACTTAGTATGATAAATAATATTAAGAGCTTTAACCCTATGATTACTCTATCAATACTGGTCATGTTTGTTATTTAACTGAAATATATCGATATATTTCTTTTTATATTGTTGTTTTATCCATTAAGTCAAGAGAAAAATATATCTTATATTTTTACTCTCGTCTGTGTTTATATACGCGCACCTTTAATACTTATATTGGTCGTAAGACTATAAGCATTGCTGATTTTTAACATGAATCAAAATTTAGATATTCAATGTCAAAAAACTATTCAAAACTATATTGATGACACATCAATATGGGAAAAGGGGTCAAACCGCTTTTGCCTGTCAATGACAAAGGTACAGTGGCGAATTTGGTTGTTGGCGACATTTGGAAAGTTTTTCGAAGGAATGATCGTGTTTATGATGGGGCTAACTTTGCCCTTGATCACGCTACAGTTTCATTTAACAGAATTCCAAAAAGGTACCCTGAGCTCTTCAATACTGTTTGGTATATTAATTGGTGCAAGTGCGTTAGGGGGGCTATCTGATCTCTACGGACGAAAGAAAATGTTTATCATTGAGATGGCATTACTTTCTGTTTGTTTAGTCGGTATGGCATGTAGCCAATCTTATCTTACTATCTTACTGTTTAACTTTGGTATCGGATTAGCATTAGGGTGTGATTACCCAACAGCGCATTTAATGATTTCGGAAAGCATCCCGACTAAAAATCGCGGTAAGTTGGTACTTGGCGCTTTTGCTTTTCAGTCGGTTGGTGTTTTGTTGGGTATCCTCACGGGCATTATCGTACTGACTTATGCTGAGGACATTAATGCATGGCGCTTAATGTACATATTGGCATTAGTTCCGTCATTGGCAATAACGGTTGCACGTTTCTTTATTCCTGAAAGCGCACACTGGTTACTGTCGAAAAAACGTGAGAAAGAGGCTGAAAAGTCACTAAAACGATTATTAAATCGTGATCCACAATCTGATATGACATTGACGGTTGTGCCGTGTCCTGAAGGCGAAGATAACCACTCATGGTTAGGCGGCTACAAGAAACTATTTAAGCAAAAGTACCGTGCAAAAACTATTTTGGCTTCTGCTCCTTGGTTTATCCAAGATTTAGGCACATATGGTATTGGTATTTTTACTCCTGTGATTTTAGCGTCGGTGCTTGATCCACATGTCGCTGTTGCAGGAGATGTGCTTCATAGTACGATAGCAAGCATTGTATATTCAGCGAAAGGTACGGCATTGATTGACTCCTTGCTTATTATTGGAGTGATCTGCGCAATTATTTATTCTGAATCGATTGGTCGTATGAAGTTGCAAATTTACGGCTTTATTGGCTGTGCGGTCGGTTTGGCCTTAGCGGCAGTATCGATAAAGCTAAATAGTGACTATCAAATTTATATGCTGTTTTTAGGCTTTATGTTGTTCAATTTTATGAATAATCTTGGCCCTAACGCACAGACTTATTTAATTTCAGGCGAAGTGTTTCCAGTTAAAATTAGAGCTAAAGGCGCTGGTTTTGCGGCATCGATTGCAAAGTTGGGTGCGATTTTAACTGCGTTCTTATTTCCTATATTAATGCATGAAATAGGGGTATTTAATTTATTACTTTGTCTTGTTGCTACATCACTATTTGGTGCATGGGTAACATATAAATATAGATTTGAAACATCAGGAAAGAATATCGAAAACATTTAGATTAATTGCTAAATTTCGATCCTTTTTAAAAATAGATATTGAAAAAGAGCGTAAGAATATTTCTTACGCTCTTTTTTTATTTATGAATACTGTATTTGAACGCTGTGTAATATATTTAATAATAAAGTTATCATTTTTATTGTGTTGTATAACCATACTTTTTGTTTTAAAAACAAACAAAGTTTATGTTTTCTTTATATTTTTCTTCGTAAATATTACCCTTTATTTATCTTCGCCTTGTTAACCTGCCTGCCTCTATTTAGTCATAAGGTACAGTGTTTCCCCGATATGGGATGTACATGAAAATCAACGATGCAAAATCAAAAACAGTCTTTATGGGTACTGACGTGCCTATCTATTGGGATTGTGTATGGTGATATTGGTACCAGCCCATTGTATGCCTTTAAAGCGATGTTTGAAGGTGAACACTCAATAGCCATTAACCAAGCAAATGTTTTTGGTATTCTCTCATTAGTTTTTTGGACCTTCGTGATAACGGTATGTATAAAATATTTAGCGTTGGTAACACGGGCTTCGAATAAAGGTGAAGGTGGCGTTTTAACATTAACCTCTTTAGCGCATAGTGTGGCGCCACCGCATTTTAAAAAAGGTATTTTATTTTTAGGTATGTTGGCGGCTGGTTTCTTTTTTGGTGAAGCCATTATTACTCCGGCGATGTCAGTACTGTCTGCGGTCGAAGGGATCACGGTGATTAATCGCAGTTTTACACCGATGATCTTACCGATAGCTATCACGATTATTTGTGTTTTATTTGCCATTCAAAAATACGGTTCTGGAAAAATTGGGCGGCTGTTTGCACCTGTCATGTTGTTATGGTTTGGCACTATTGGTGTTTTAGGTTTACTCAGTATTATTAAAAACCCAACAGTGTTAGATGCACTTAATCCTATTTACGCCATACATTTCGCTTTTAACCACGGTGCGGCAACCTTGTTTACTTTAGGGGTCGTTGTTTTAGCCGTCACTGGTGTTGAGGCGTTGTATGCAGATATGGGGCACTTTGGTATTAAGCCTATCCGTTTAGCGTGGTTTTTCATTGTCATGCCATGCTTAGTTTTAAATTACTACGGACAAGGTGCGCTAGTGTTATCACAACAGGTGGATATTGATAACCCGTTCTTTATGTTAGCGCCAGATATGCTGCGTTTACCTTTAGTCATTCTTGCAACGTGTGCGACTGTGATTGCCTCGCAGGCTGTGATTTCAGGGATTTTTTCATTAACTCGTCAAGCTGTGAATTTAGGATTTCTACCTCCAGTGCAAATCCACCATACTTCACATCAAGAGCAAGGTCAGATCTATGTTCCCTTAGCTAACTTTTTATTGTTTTTACTTGTGATCACTGTGGTACTGACATTTGGTAGCTCAGAGCGTTTAGCGGCAGCGTATGGGATTGCAGTAACGGCAACCATGTTAATTTCTTCCTTATTTATCCTTGTGGTTGCGCGTTATTTGTGGGGATGGAAGCTAGCCTTTGTTATTCAGTATGCGGCATTCATGCTGTTATATGATGCACTATTGTTTATCGCGACATCATTGAAATTCTCTGATGGTGGTTGGCTTCCATTAACAATCGGCTCAATTGTATTTCTTTTGATGGTCACATGGTATTTAGAGCGAGAAAGGATCAGCCAATTAATTAAACAACCGTTGTCAGCCGAAGCCATGGTCAATGAGTTAGAGCAGAAAGATTGGCCTCGCGCTTCGGGGACAGCCGTCTATTTTACTCGTAATGAAGAGCATGTGCCTGCCTCATTGGTCAACAATTTAAAATATAATGAAACCTTACATGAACGTAATGTACTCATGACATTTAAATACCCTGATCAACCTAGAGTGCATCCACTTAAACGGATTGAAGTAAAACAAATATCGCCTTCATTTTGGCAGATGATTACGTATGTGGGTTACCAAGAATCGTTAGATATGGATCAAATATTCACTGCCTGTAACGGCAAAGGCTTTTCATTGCATGAACTTGATACGGTTTTCTTTATGTCATCCGAGCGAATGAAGTTGAAGCATACGACGTTATGGCATGATCTAAAAGCGAGGCTATTTATATTATTAAGCCGAAATGCGTTGAGAACTTCAGAACGGCTACATGTACCGCAAGATAGATTAATTGAAATAGGGGTACACCTAGAAATTTAATTGTTTATTTTTGCTATATCAAGAGCTTCACGGTTATCCCATAAGTTTGGTGCTAATTGTAGAAGCTCTTTTTACTTTATCGATAATTCCCCTAAAGGTATTATTAAATGCTAACTATAAGACAAATAGCTTGATTTATGACGAATCGAACAAATTGGAATGATCTGAGCAAGACCGCGATTTTGTTGGTGTTCTATGTTTTGGTGACATACATTGGCGTAAAATTTCGTGATGTGATCATTGAAACTGATACCGCGATGCTATTATTGCTACTTAACATTGTGAGTGGTTTTTGGTTAAGGCGAAAGTTTGCTTATGTGATCACGGCTCTCAGTATTGTTGCTTTTCACTTCTTTGTTTTACCTGAACATAATTCGTTTAAATTTCAAAACTATCAGCACATTATTACCTTTACCGTCATGGCTTTTAGTGGTGTTTTTGCGGTTAAAATAACGCAATCTCAGCAGCGTGAAATTAATAAAAATAAGCAATTAAAATCTGAGTTAAACAGTAATTATCATCTAGCATCAGAGTTGGCTTCGCTTAATGAAAGCCAAGCGATCGCAAGCTCAGCGATTGAACATTTAGAGCGAAATGGGCAGTTCAAAGCACAGATCTGGCTATTTTCTCCCACGCTTTTTTGTTTGGCCTCTCACGATAAGTTACAGCAAAGTGAGTACTATTCTGTGGTTGAACGCTTTATGTTGCGAGGAGAGCAATCGAGTGAAGTGCTATCAGCATCTTTGGCATTACATCCACTCAGTGGTCAAGCAGGATTGTTTGGGGTATTAGTGATTCAATCAGAGCAAGTGCAACTGTTTAACCCTATTCTAACCACGCTTATCAGCTTATCCTTGTCACGCTCAGAAGCCAACAGTGCACTAACGATTGCGAAAGAAGCAAACCAATTAGAGCAGATGCGTAATACGCTATTAGCGGCAGTTTCTCATGATTTAAAAACGCCATTAGGATCGATTATTGGCACTGCAACTACTTTAAGTGACTCAACAATAAAATTGCCATTGGATACTCAAAAAGAGCTATTACAATCCATCGCAGAGGAAGGCTATAGCTTAAATCGCAGTTTAACCAAACTATTAGATATTAGTCGTTATAGTACGAAAACCTTGATCCCTAATCGAGATTGGGTAGAGCCAGAAGAAGTGATTGGCAGTGCGACGAAACGCATAGAGCAAGTTGTTAAGTTACATCCAATAAACCTAACGGGTGAAACTATGTTAGTTTCACTCGATTATGCGTTGATTGAGCAAATTATTGCGAATCTTATTGAAAACGCAGCTAAGTATAGCCCTGTTGGCGAAGCAATAGATATCACAACAGACTATCAAAAAGGATGCTTTTCTATTGAGATCGCCGATAGAGGTTGCGGTGTTGCACCCGATGAAACTCAACGAATCTTTGAGCGCTTCTACCGCTCAGAGCACACTAAAGTCAAAGGAACAGGATTAGGCTTAGCTATTTGTAAGCTGATTGTTTCAGCCCACAACGGTACCATTAGCGTCTCGCCAAGGATTGGCGGCGGTAGCATTTTTACGGTAACCATTCCTTGTGATAAATATGATTTAACAGGCATTTATGAATAGCGATACCAAAATATTAGTCATTGAAGATGAAGCACCCATTCGTCGATTTTTAGATATTTTAACAACAGGACACGGCTATAGCGTTAAAACGGTAGAAACCGCACAAGAAGGGCTTAAGCAAATAGTGACTTGGAATCCTCACTTAGTGTTACTGGATTTAGGACTACCGGATGCTGATGGCCTAGAGTTTACCAAAGAGCTACGTACCTGGACTGAGACGCCGATTATTGTAATATCAGCTCGTGATAAAGAAGCAGATAAAGTGCAGGCTTTAGATGCTGGCGCGAATGATTATTTAACCAAGCCGTTTGGTAGTGAAGAGTTATTAGCACGTATTCGAGTTGCTCTTCGTCTACATTCTCACAGTACTGCGACTGAAGTGAGCCAATACCGTTTTGGTGATGTATTACTTGATATGGCAATGCAAACGGTAATGTATAACGGTGAGAGCATTAAACTCACACCGAAAGAATATAAAATACTAACCTTACTGGCAAAAAATATGGGTAAGGTACTGACGCATAAGCAAATATTAAAAGAAGTATGGGGCGGTAATTATACCGAACATGCCCATTATGTCCGTATCCATATCGCTCAACTGCGTCATAAAATCGAAAAATCACCGGCTCAGCCTCAATATATCATCACTGAAAATGGGGTGGGGTATCGCTTGATCAATGGAGAGATAGCCGACAATTAAAAGGGGGCGATTTTTATTAAATATCGTTCTTTATAAAAACTTTATATGACTTAATGTATTTATTACATAAACCTTAGATCAAACTTTATACCATGAAATAAAGCTTTGAAGATAAGGTGGATATATGTTTTTTTATATTGAAATGACAGCAGCAGTCGTCTTTTTTATAGCTATGCTAACTCGTACTTGTTTTTTAAAATCAACGTGGCAGCAACTGACGACTGTTGCGCTACAAGTTATTTCTGTATGGTGTCTGGTTCATCTATTTTTAACCCATGTTTATCCTGAATTTTTGTTTGCGAAAAATGTGATTAGCGTGTGTTTTTCTATGGTCTTTATCCTTGCAGGGTTAAAAGATCGCTATGAATCAGATGTTTACCTTAGTCACCAACCCAACACCGCTGTAAAATAACAGGAACCAACATCATGGGTGAAATCAGTATTGGCAAACTACTTATTGTTGCTGTTATTTTCGTATTGTTATTTGGAACAAAAAAATTAAAAAACTTAGGCAGTGATTTAGGTTATGCATTAAAAGGTTTTCAAAATGCGGTTAAAGATGAGCCCGCTAAAGAGAAAACTGTCGAGAAAAGTGTGGTTGATGACGCGACTCGCTAGTATGTTTACGAGCTAAGTGCATGGTGTTCATTGCTTAAAAAACTCAATATTATTTTGTCTCTCTGTTTAAATTTTATTAATACGTTATGGTAACTGCAGAATTTTTGAATCGGTATTTATCATGAAACGTGGATTGATAATTGATAATAATCTTACAGTGAATAAAACAGCGATCTTACGTGTTGAGTTTGATAGTTCATTTATTATGTTGTTTTTCGCAGATCAAACAGTCATTAATATTTGTTTAAAGCAAGATGAGTTGCATTTCTCATCAGACCAAGCCTATTACCTCGTTGAAGCTGAGTTTAAGCGTGTTCAAACTGAGATTCAGGCGTATTTGAATAGTGAGTTATAGCGTATAAAGATCTGTTTGCGGCATGTTTTTTAAACAGGTAATTGCGCGAATTATTATAAGTTGATGTGTAATTCTTCACGCTATCGTTTGAATGTGTAAAAGTTACGCATACAGTTTGCGAGACACTTTACAATCTAAAATGTGATCGCTATCATACGCCGCACTTACGGAGAGATGGCTGAGTGGTTGAAAGCACCGGTCTTGAAAACCGGCATACGTTTATAGCGTATCTAGGGTTCAAATCCCTATCTCTCCGCCATATTTGATTGTTAAGCTGGATAGCTTGGCAATAACGAATTAATGTGCCGACTTAGCTCAGTAGGTAGAGCAACTGACTTGTAATCAGTAGGTCACCAGTTCGACTCCGGTAGTCGGCACCATTATTTCGGTGGGGTTCCCGAGTGGCCAAAGGGAGCAGATTGTAAATCTGCCGGCACTGCCTTCGAAGGTTCGAATCCTTCCCCCACCACCATTACAATTCCTCCTTAGTTCAGTCGGTAGAACGGCGGACTGTTAATCCGTATGTCGCTGGTTCAAGTCCAGCAGGAGGAGCCAAATAGAAAAGCCCGCAATTGCTTGCGGGCTTTTTTATATCTGCAATTTCAAACAAATCTATAAAAAATAAGATTATGTTATCACTCCAATTCCTGGGAGCAATTTTTGCTGGGGGAATTGTACGGTTGGCTCTTCCTGAACAAATCCTTTCAACAACCTACTGAAGCTGTGCCATCCATAGATATGTGGCTACCATCCCTATATCAGCCTGCTGAGGTTGTCCCCTCCGTGGGGAATTCCGTTATCTTCAACCGTATAAAGATAATATCAATTGCGAGTGAAATTACAGCAGAGTAACGGCGAAATTTTGAATATGCACAATGTCTTTATCACGGCTTTATATGCAATGAGTTGATTTTGTCTGATTTCTATTTTAATTACCATTCATAAGGGGGTAAATGTGATTTAAATCATATGGTTACATTTTTGTTGCAACGTTTTCTATCGGCAATTAGTTGTGTCTTTAATGATGGGCTTTAAACAGTATTGTTGGAAATATGAGCGCAAATACTTCAAAGGTTAATAAATAGTTTGTTTTTGTTGCTGCTTTGTTTTTGCTATTTTATTTATATTAAATATGATTCATTCATGAATATGTTGTTTTAATTAAAAATATTATTGATAGAGAGGTTGCATGCACGACTTAATAACAGTCGCCATTACTGTGTTCATGGGTTTTTTCGCGATGATGAATCCCTTTGCGAATACGGCAGTATTTGTGGGAATGACAGGTGGAATGCCAGCAAAACAAACAAGAGCGATTGCATTTAAGGCTCTGGTTACGGCTTTTTGTATCATCACAACGTTCTGTTTTTTAGGCAAAGGGATCTTTAGTGTATTTGGTATTACACTACCTGCGTTACGATTAGCGGGGGGGATTTTAGTCTTTCTTGTTGGTTATCACATGCTGCAAGGTAATACATCAAGTATGCATGCTGCAAAGGAAGAAGAAACATCCGATAGCGGTGCTGATATTGCGATTTCGCCATTAGCTCTACCATTACTTGCAGGCCCCGGCACGATTGCGACGGCGATGAACTACTCTGCAGCCGGGGGCATGTTTCATATTCTTGTTACGGTTTCAGCCTTTGCTTTACTGTGTGTGATCACGTTCTTTTGTTTTATTTATGGCCCTAAACTGATAGAAAAAATTGGTCAAAGTGGGATCAGTATTATTACGCGCTTAATGGGACTAATTTTAACCGTGATTGGTATGCAAATGGGGATACAAGGTGTTCATGATGCAATCGTACTATTCTCTGGTGTTAAGTAAGATTTAGTTGAATTGATATACGAATGTGATGATTTATGAGATTAAGTCCATACATATATTTTCTATATATGGACTTAGTTTTATTAGATGAGGTATTGACCTTCCCTTTACTGGAACCTTTATGCTCATGACTCTTATTATTTAATGAATAGACAATGTATGAGCTGTTGTAACAAAGCCCCTAAAGGTGGCGCTTCTTTAGGTTTATTACTGAAATTTATTGGCGTTATTTTTTTATTGCTGCTGGTGTTTGCATTTTTCAGTAACTAGCTTGATAGAACCGTTTATTTATTATGTCTGTCGTTATGAGCGTGAGCATAAATAGAGCCCCCTTCTTTAAGCAGGTCTACGATTTCTGGCGTGATCTCTCGTGATATCGCCGGACATCCCCAACTTCGACCTAGCATCCCAATTGCATGAATGACATTTGGCTCAGCGTAGCTGGCACCGTGTAATACAATCGCACGTTTTCGCGCATTTGAATTACTAGGGCTCATTCCATCTAATCGTAAAGAAATGCCGTATTTACCATAATAAGCTTCACCAACACGGTAAGTACCTAAGCTGGTTTGTCTACTGTTCACTGTGTTGGAAAATTGGGTTGCATACAGTTTGCCGCTGTTTATACCGTGAGTGACAAAGGTTCGATGGAGTAGGGCTCTTTTTTCGATATCTATGATTAAAAATCTTTTAGAGTCAGAAGGTTGAGAGTAATCAATGATCGACATTATTGGTTTGTTGGCAACCCGTAAATGTTCACGATAAGCATTGAGGAATATATCAAATTCAACGTAATTTTGGAGCTGAGCATGGTCGTAAACCTTCCAAGCGTGCGTTGCTCTCATTGCGTTAGCGTAATGACTGCTAAAAATTAAAGATGCGATAATGAGATATTTGAGTTTTAGACGGAAAAAAAGTGAAAACATCATAACCCCCTCCCATATTGAACGTGCTTATTTGCTCGGTGATGGTATATAGAAGAGATGTATGAATATTCTGTGCCAATTATCTAAAAGACAAGGCATTGTTTACACGACTCAGCGTGGGCTTGGTTACAGTATGTGATGGTTGAAAATAAGAGATGTCTTAGAAGTTAAAAAAGAAAACTCGCGCTAAAAACGAGCTTTCTAAATGGCATTTTGCAAACAATAAAGCGAATTATGATCTCGCATGAGCGTAGATTGAACCGCCTTCCTTTAACAAGTTGACGACTTTTTTGGTTAACTTCATTGGAATGGCTGGACACCCCCAGCTACGTCCAAGCATGCCTAATTTTTTAATGGTACTTGGCTCTGCGTATTTTGCTCCATGCAGCACAATAGCGCGTTTTCTTGCATTAGAATTTGATGGACTCATCCCATCAAGACGTAAAGAAAGTCCATACTTACCATGATACGCCTCAGCAACACGATAGGTGCCTAAGCTGGTTTGTTTACTGTCAACAATATTAGAGAATTGTGTAGCATAAAGATTGCCGCTATTGATGCCGTGTGAAACAAAAGTGCGGTAAAGCAGTTTTTTCTTATCGGTATCAATAATAAAAAAGCGGCGGTTATTCGATGGTTGGCTGTAATCAATAATCGACATAATCGGTTTATCAGCAACACGAACATGTTCTTTATAAGCGGTCATAAAAATATTGAAGTCTAAGTGCTTCTTAAGCTTTGTTTCTTCATAAATAACTTTGGCTTGCTGTTGTAATGAGGTCTTTGCATATCCGCTAGAACTAAAACTTAACAGTAAAATTATAAAAACACGTGTCCATACCTTCTTCATCATTGCTTCCTGCAAAAATTTAAAGTGCGGCCGTCAGTTTGATATTTGATCGGATTTTAAATAAAGCTATGACTATTGATTTTTGGCTCAATAAGACAAAAAAATACTTTTGTTACTAATTTTTGATACAAAAATGAATCATTTTTGATGATTAAATATATAAAATGTTTAATTTTTGACTTATCGATGATGTAAATATGACGTTATCAGTGAATCATCAGGTTTTATTATTGGCATGTATGGCATGCTGAACAGTAGACGATGATGTATTAATCGATAATAGGAATGGTTCAATGGTGATTCAACCTGAAATTCAAGGTGTTGTGGCACGAACAGCACATCCTTATGGTTGCCAGCAAGCAGTACAACAGCAGATTGATTATGTACAGTCTGTTGCGCCGATCACACAAGGTCCTCTCCGAGTATTAATTTTAGGTGCGTCATCTGGATTTGGGCTGGCATCACGTATTGCGTTGACCTTTGGTGGTGCGCAAGCGGAAACTTTGGGTGTCTCTTATGAACGAGGTCCAAGTGATAAGGGAATAGGCTCTGCTGGTTGGTATAACAATATTTTCTTTAAGCAAGCGGCTGAGCAACAAGGCTACCTAGCCAAAAATATTGTGGGTGATGCATTTTCAGATGAAGTGCGTCAACACGTAGCGCAAACAATACGTGATGAGTTTGGCGGACACATTGATTTAGTGATTTATAGCCTAGCAACCGGTATTCGTCCCGATCCTGAAACGGGTGAGGTGTGGCGTTCATGTTTAAAAACCGTGGGTGAAAATTTTTTTGGCTATAGTGTTGATTTAGAAAACGATGCGTTAGTCCCTGCGGAATTAACAGCAGCCAATGACGAGGAAGTTTTCGCGACGACGAAAGTGATGGGTGGTGAAGATTGGCAACAATGGATAAACTTTCTGTTATCTGAAAACCTGTTAGCCCCAAAAGCTAAAACTTTGGCTTACTCATATATTGGTCCTGAGTCGACATATCCTATTTATCATCACGGGACACTTGGTATTGCCAAGCAACATTTACATCAAACCGCGCACGCAATTAATCAACAATTAGCTCAGATGATCAATGGTCAAGCTAACGTAGTGGTGTGCAAAGCATTAGTGACAAAAGCCAGTGTCTTTATACCGACATTTTCACCCTATATATTGGCGTTATTTAAAGTGATGAAGCAAATGGGAAATCATGAAGGGTGTATTGAACAAATGCAGCGCCTTTTTGCACAAAAAATTTATTCAGCGGCGGGTACTGAAACAAAACTTCGCAATGATTTAGACGAGCAATCAGATCAGACTCTGATCAGAATGGATGATTGGGAACTAAAACCTGAAGTACAGTTACAAGTAAATAAATTAATGGCAGAAATGAATGCTGACAACTTTAGACAGGTTGGCGACTATGCTGGATACAAGTCAGCTTTTTTAGCCCTTAATGGCTTTGGTTTATCATCTGTTGATTATACTCAGCCTATTGATATTGAAGAGTTATCAAAATTAGCGCCCTAATTATTTTAGGGTAACTGTTAGTGCCTCTATTCAAGGATAAATATGCGCCAATTAACGACTTTATTAGATCAATGGCTTAATAGCTTTAATAAAGTGATGGATGAAACTATTGCCAGTGACATTCCATTTACCGTACCAACGGTGAGAGAAGGTCTCGCTACTATTACTCGTGAACTCGTCACCGAGGTTCCCGATATTGCGTTAATTGAGAACTTAACGATTAAAGATAAAGTGCCTATTCGCATTTATCATCCTCAACCAGAGACGGCACTCCCCGTATTAGTTTTTTTTCATGGTGGTGGGCATATGTCGGGTAGTGTCGAGGTTTACGATCCTATTTGTCGGAAATTAGCACAACATAGTCAGTTTATTGTTGTATCGGTTGAATATCCTCTTGCTCCAGAACACCCTTATCCAGCAGCGATTGATGATGGTTATTTGGTTTTACAATCGCTGTTTCAAACTTTGATCCGTGCTGAGTTAAATTTTGTACCACAACTTTCTATTGCTGGAGATTCAGCGGGTGGTGCTATTTGTGCCACGTTAGCACGAATGGCACAATTTGATGATGAGGTTGAAATTACAAAGCAAGTACTCATTTACCCAAGCCTTGATTACACTTTAAGTTTTCCATCTGTTAATCAAAACGGTATGGGGTATTTGCTACAACAGTCTCGTATTGAATGGTATTTCTCGAATTACTTTCAGCATAATGAAGATAGACGTAAAGCATCACCCGTGTGGGGACCCTATAGTATGGCACTGCCTGAAAGCTTAGTGATCACAGCTGAGTTTTGCCCACTAAAAGATGAAGGTATCGCGTATGTCGAAGCGTTAAAAAAGCAAGGTGTAGAAGCAGAGCATATCCATTTTGACCAAATGATCCATGCGTTCTTAAATATGGAAAACATAGTAAAGAGAGAGTGTGAGCAGGCTTATAAAACGATAAGTGCCTTTCTCAATAAATAATTAATGTTATTTATAGCTCTTTGATTATTTATTATTAAGTCATACTCTTTTTAAAGCATTGATGGATTTGTTGCCTTAATTTTTTGTGTTTTGGGTCATTTAAATATCGGCGATGATAAATTAAATGGTAAGGGATCTCTTGTAATTCAATTGGGCTTGGCAATATTTGTAAATTTAATTGTTCAGACCATTTTTTTGCAAAAGAAACTGAGATTAATCCAATATGATTTGTTTGTGAGACGAGCATGGCAAGTGAGGATATGG
Source organism: Photobacterium angustum (assembly GCF_002954615.1). Taxonomy (NCBI): domain Bacteria; kingdom Pseudomonadati; phylum Pseudomonadota; class Gammaproteobacteria; order Vibrionales; family Vibrionaceae; genus Photobacterium; species Photobacterium angustum. Next base: position 491,403 of record NZ_MSCJ01000003.1, read on the forward strand.
ATGACGTGTTAAGGGCGACATCTCGTTGAGAAATAGGCTCTTTTGCCATTTGTTCAAAGCCACTTAGCCCATTCCATCGAGCTGAATAAATAATATGCCGTGCATTGTAAAACATTTCTTTGGTGATTGTGCCTTGTATCGTCTTGTGATCTTTAGCGCAGATAACAACGGCGGGTTCACAATAAAGCTCTTCAATAATAAGTGACGTATCTTTCGTTGTCACCGTATCTATGATTAAGTCAACTTGACGTGTCTTCAAATGTTCGAAAAGTAGTGATTGTTCGTGTGGTTGATTCAGTACTTGAATATTTGGGATGTTGGTAATTTCATAAAGTGCAGATTCCGTGCAGTAAACTGCAAAATCGTGCTTACTTTCTAACGCTAACTCGATCGTATCAACAGCTATTTGAAAATGATTTGCAAGGTAATGCGCCTGTGAAGTCGGCTCTATTCCTCGCCCTTTTTTAATAAAAAGTTGCTTGTTAATTTCATTCTCAAGACGTTTTATCGCGGCACTTGTTGCTGGCTGCGTTAGGTTTAATTCATTAGCGGCTAGCGTATATGACTGATGGCGATATACAGAAAGAAATGTACGAACCAGATTCAAATCCATAAAAAGCCCTCCTTTAATATTTCTTCATAGTCTAATACATAAATATCATTTTGGTAACAATGTAATTAAAGCTTATTTATCTTTGTGTCACTCTTGGTATACATTTGTGCTCTGTAAGCGATTTTTTAGCATTAGATCACGTACTTAGTTAAAAAATCAGCTAAAAAATATTTAACAACTAGATTAGTAAAGATTATTCAAATGGTTCTATTGTCGCTGGCTTAGATCAGACAGTACGGCGAAATTTATCTTGGATAGCTTTTCATAATTAGTAATGGAATGTTTATGAATACAAAAAAAATGAACAAAAAGAAGTTTGCTTTAAGTGCTTGTGCACTTGCGCTTTCAGCAACTTCTGCAGTAGCTCATGCTGCTGAACAACCAAATATTGTTGTTATCATGGCCGATGATATTGGCTATTGGAATTTAAGTACTTATAACCAAGGAATGATGGGGTACTCAACGCCAAATATTGACAGTATTGCTCAAGATGGCGTGAAGTTTACTACCTTTTATGCTCAGCAAAGTTCTACTGCTGGACGTTCCGCTTTTATAACAGGTCAAATGCCTAAGCGTACCGGTATGTCAAAAGTTGGCTTGCCTGGCGCTCCTCAGGGACTTTCTGAAAAAGATCCAACCATGGCAACCATGCTAAAAGAGCTGGGTTATGCAACGGGTCAGTTTGGTAAAAACCACCTTGGTGATCGAGATGAACACTTACCGACTAATCATGGTTTTGATGAGTTTTTTGGTAGCTTATACCACTTAAATGCGGACGAAGAGCCTGAAAACCCAGATTATCCAAAAGATCCTGAATTTGCTAAAAAATTCGGACCTCGTGGTGTAATCAAGTCTTCAGCTGATGGAAAAATTGAAGATACGGGTGCATTAACCAAAAAACGAATGGAAACCATTGATAGTGAAGTCATTGGCGTTGCTGAAAACTTCATGGAGAAACAAGTTAAAGCGGATAAACCATTCTTTGCTTGGATTAACCCAACACGTATGCATAACAATACGCATATTGATGGTAAAGCCCAAGGTAAAACAGGGTTAGGAAAGTATGCTGATGGTATGGTTCAGCATGATGAGCAAGTGGGTGAAATCCTAGATAAAATCAAAGATCTAGGTATTGAAGACAATACGATTGTTGTTTACACCACCGATAATGGTCCAATGATTGCGACTTGGCCTGACGCAGGTATGACACCATTCCGTAGTGAAAAAAATACTGGTTGGGAAGGGGCATTCCGCGTTCCAGCAATGGTTAAGTGGCCTAATCATATTCCTAAAGGTAAAAACATCAATGGCATGATGGCATTAGAAGATTGGATGCCAACATTACTTGCCGCTGCTGGTAATGAGACAGCGAAAGAAGATCTACTTAAAGGTGCAACTATTCAAGGTAAGGAATATAACGTTCACCTTGATGGTTATAACCAATTACCTATGCTAACGGGTAAAACAGACAAGAGTGCTCGTAACGAATTTGCTTACTGGAGTGATGATGGTGATTTACTAGCGATCCGTCATGGTCGTTGGAAGATGCACTTCATGATCCAAGAGCATGAGAAAGGCCTTGATATCTGGCGCTACCCATTCACCAAATTACGTAGTCCGCTGTTATTTGACCTAGAGATTGATCCATTTGAGCGTGGACAAGGTGCTATGGGTTATGACAACTGGATGTATGAGCGTTTGTTCTTATTTGGACCAAGCATGGCTGCAGCAGATAAGATTTTTGAAACGTTTGAAAAATATCCGCCGCGTTTTAAACCAGCAAGTTTTGTTCCTGAAGAAAAATAATAGGCAATAAAAAAGAAGGCTGGATTCCAGCCTTCTTTTAGTTTTCGTTAATATTGTACGGCGTAATTGATGTATGAAAAAATCGACCTTCCTTGATGTTGTAGCGTTAAAAACAGCTGAAAAAAACCTTGATTCGTATGAAAGGCGATTTCATGTCATGACGAAACCGGGTGGCTCCAAATGTAATATTGATTGCCAATATTGCTTTTATCTTCATAAAGAAGATCTTTTGCATCAGCCAAAGCAACCCAAAATGGATGATGAAACGCTAGAAGCGTTTATTAAAAGTTATATTGAAAGCCAAGATGGAGAGGAGATCGTTTTTTCTTGGCAAGGTGGCGAGCCAACCCTTTTAGGGATCGATTATTTCCGTAAAGTCGTCACATTACAGAAAAAATATCAGCCAAAGGGTGTGAAGATTGAAAATGATTTACAAACCAATGGCATTTTATTAAGTGATGAATGGTGTGAATTTTTAAAAGAGAATAACTTTCTTGTCGGACTTTCTATCGATGGCCCAGAAGAGCTTCATAATAAGTATCGAGTAACAAGAAGTGGCAAGCCGACTTTTCATTTAGTAATGGCAGCCGTAGAGCGGTTAAAGCACTATCAGGTTCCTTTTAATGCTCTGGTTGTTGTCAATCGATTGAACGCTCAATATCCATTAGAGGTTTATCGTTTTTTAACCCAAGAGTTGGGTGCGACATATATTCAATTTACTCCTTGTGTAGAAAGTAAAGATTTTAAAACAACCGCCCCGCAGTTTTGGGATGAATCAATGATCCCAGTGAAAGACAGTGAGTTGGCAAAACCAGGCCACCCAATGTCAGTTGTGACGGATTGGTCTGTCGATCCTGATGATTGGGGACAGTTTTTAAATACTGTTTTTGTTGAATGGGTTAATAACGACCTTGGTCGTGTGTTGGTCAACCTTTTTGAAACGGCGGTTGCTCAGGTGATGGGTAAAGAATCACAACTTTGTGTTACTGCAGAGTTTTGTGGAAAAGGACTGGCAATGGAACACAATGGTGATGTGTTCAGTTGTGATCATTATGTTTATCCAGAATATAAATTAGGGAATATTAATGAGCGTGGTCTGAATGAGTTTGCTTTTTCTATCCGTCAACATAGTTTTGGTATGGAAAAGAAAAGTAGTTTGCCAAAGTATTGCCTTGAATGCCCTCATTTAAAGTTGTGCTGGGGAGAATGCCCTAAAAATAGGCTGATAAAAACACCAGATGGTGAAGAAGGTCTTAATTATTTATGTAGCGGTATTCGTGCATTTTTTGATGAGAGTTTGCCGATGTTGACAGGGTTATCAGTGTTATTACAACGACAATCAAATAATAATTAATGGAATAATTTATTATGGCTCAAACACAACAAGAACTAGTGTCACAGTTATTTGACCATGTTAATCAATCTGTTATTGGTCAACCTCAAGTTATTAAATCATTACTTATTGGTTTATTAACCAATGGTCATATTCTACTTGAAGGCTTACCCGGAACGGCAAAAACACGTTCTGTTAAAGCTTTGGCTCAAGCTTTACAAGTTCCATTTGGACGAATTCAGTTTACCCCTGACTTATTGCCTTCTGACGTTACCGGTACGGAGGTTTATCAAGAAGAAGCGGGTAAACCTCAATTACGATTTCAAGCTGGCCCGATTTTCAATAGCATTGTTTTGGCAGATGAAATTAACCGAGCTCCCGCAAAGGTTCAAGCGGCGTTATTAGAAGCGATGGCTGAAGGTACTGTTACTATCAGCGATCATACTTATGCTTTACCGTCTTTGTTTATGGTTTTAGCAACACAGAACCCGATAGAGCAAGAAGGAACCTACCCTTTACCTGAGGCGCAGATGGACCGCTTTATGCTGAAGGTAAAAGTGGACTATCCAACGGATGAAGCAGAGCTAGATATTATCCGACTTGTGAGAAAAGAAGAGATATTGCCGCTTTCTAGCAATGAGGTTGAAGGTTTTACTCTTGATCCTCAGGTGATTTTTGATGCTCGTCAGTCTATTTCATCTATTCACGTTTCAGAGATAGTCGAGCGTTATATTGTTAGCTTAGTCATGGCTACACGCTATCCAGAGCGTTATCCAAATACGGATTTAGAACAATGGATCGCAATTGGAGCAAGTCCTCGAGCGTCAATTGCACTTGATAAATGCGCACGAGCTTATGCATGGCTTGATCAACGTGATTATGTTGAGCCAGATGATGTACGTGCTGTTGCAGGCTCTGTGTTAGGGCATAGAATCGCATTAACGTACGATGCTATTTCTGATGATGTGACTGCGGAATCAGTTGTACAAGTATTACTCGATAACGTTGTTGTAGGATAAGTTGTTATGGCTAATTCTTCAGATGTGCAGACCAATCCTATCAATGATCCCAGAATTTATTGCAATTATTCTCGATTAGTAAAGTTACGTTCGCATATTAAGCGCTTTTCTTTTTTTCCTCATTTAAATACCAGTCGATTATTGTCTGGTCGACATAGTTCGTTATTTCGAGGCAGAGGCTTAAATTTTGAAGAATTAAGGCATTATCAACTGGGCGATGATATTCGTTGTTTAGATTGGAAGGTGACAATGCGCACAGGTAAAGCGCATTCACGGGTTTATTCTGAAGAAAAAGATCATCAAGTCATTATCTGTGTCGATCAACGAAGTTCTATGTTTTTTTCTTCACTCGATACCATGAAATCAGTTGTTGCTGCTGAGCTTGCGGTGTTATCTAGCTGGCGAATATTAAAAGAAAGCGATCGTGTGGGTTTTTATTTATTCAATGATGATAAGACGAACTGGCTGAAACCAACACGATCTCAAGGTGAGTTACTTCATTACATAAAAACGATTGTTAAAGATAACAGTCTACTTTCCGTTGATAATCATCACTCATCGGCGACGGCTTTAAGCCAAGTTATTGATGGTTTGAATCGACGTAAGTTAAAAGACAGTATCATTATTATCTTTAGTGATTGGAATGATGTTACCAGCGCAGATATAAAGCATTTGAAACAGTTACAACAGCATAATGATATTTTAAGCATTATGATCAGCGATCCTATGGAAGAACAACTTGATAGCGATTTATCTGCTAACTGGGTACTGAGTAATGGTCAAGAACAGCTGAATATTAATACTTCGCTGGATATAAAAAAAACCAATCAAATATTAGCCGATGCACAGCATATGAAGCGCGAACAGTTGTGTCGTTTAATGGCAATGAAAGCTCTTCCTTATATTGAAATCACGACAGATGGGAGTCACATCGCTCAATTTATTCAAATATTAAGGGGGAAACAATGACGACGCCAGCTCCACCTTCCTCATTAATTAAAGGATTAGTTGAAATATCTATTCCAGAATCAGTACCGTGGATCCCACAAACTATTGGCTGGTGGATTTTAATTGGGATTTTATTATTAATTGTTAGTTGGAAGATCTACTGTCTGGTTAAGTTATATATTCATAACAGGTATCGTCGAGAGGCGCTTGAAGATCTTCGTCTTATAGACTGTGATAACCCAGCACAAGCTTGTGCGGCACTATTTTCAGTTATTAAAAGAGTCACAGTCCATCTTATTGATAAATCAGCTCCTTATGAAGGAAAAGCGCTGTTAAACCTTATCCAAACAACATTGCCTACCGCAAATAATGGAGATAGCGTTACTGTGATTGATCCAGAGTTATTTCAGCGCTTTTCTGCCAGTTTATGGTTACCCGATGAAAACTGTTTATTGACTCCGATACAGGTTGATGCACTTAAAAAGCAATGCGTAATTTGGCTTAAAACACATCAACGCCCAGAGTAAGAAGTCGTTGTATTTTGGAGATATAGAGTAGTTATGGACTTTTCATTAACCGACATTGAACTTGCTCATCCCTTGTGGTTGTTGCTATTACCTTTACCGCTATTGATACATTATTTTTTACCCGGTTATAAAACTAAACAAAAAGCGATAAAAGTCCCTTACCTTAGCCAACTTATAAAAGGCCTTGATCTCAAGACTCAAGATGATACGAGCTTACTTAAACCTAGCCGTTGGCAGAAAGTATTACTGTGTATTGCTTGGTGTTTTATGGTTTTCGCTTTAACAAAACCAACGATATTAGGTGAGCCGCAAATAAGGGAAAAAATTGGTCGAGATGTCATGGTAGTGGTCGATCTATCAGGATCAATGGCAGAGAAAGACTTTAAAGCGCTAGACGGTAAAAGTATTAGCCGTTTAGATGCAGTAAAAAAAGTGTTAGCGGAATTTTCTCAACACCGCAAAGGTGATCGTTTGGGATTAATTTTATTTGGTGATGCAGCATTTGTTCAAACCCCTTTTACCTCGGATCACCAAGTTTGGTTATCACTATTAAATGAAACCCAAGTGGGTATGGCAGGGCAAAGTACGCATCTCGGTGATGCAATCGGGCTTACGATAAAGCGGTTTGAATTGCATGCAGATAAAGATAATGCGCCGCGTGAAAAAGTCGCCATCGTACTAACAGATGGTAATGATACCAATAGTGTTGTCCCACCACTTGAAGCGGCAAAGATAGCAAAGGCTAAAGGGGTACGTATTCATATGATTGCGGTTGGCGATCCTTTAACGGTTGGAGAGCAAGCGCTTGATATGGATATTATCGATAAAGTGGCTTCTTTGTCAGGAGGAAAAGCATTTACAGCGTTAAATCGTGATGAATTAGTCGACGTTTATAATGCGATAAACAAGTTAGAGCCACAACGTTATCAAAGTACAACGTACCGACCTAAACAGAGTATTCATCATTATGTGATTATCTCTTTACTCGTGATTTATTTATTGATGTTCGGACGCCAATTTATTTTGTCGTGGCGAAATAAAGCGTATTAATTTTCAAAGGGCTTTGTCATGTTTAATATGGAATATTGGCAGCAAGCGATAAGCCAGTTTCACTTTATTCGTCCGGGATGGTTATTACTATTCATTCCTTTTATTGCGATTATCTATCAACGTTGGTGTCGACAAGATAATGCTGAATGGCAGCATAAGTTGCCGCCTCATCTGCAAAAAGTATTAATCGTTGATAATGCGGGATGGAAAAAGCAATTACCGCTGAAACTATTATCGCTGATTTTATTTTTAACAATATTAGTGGCAAGCGGGCCATCGTGGCAGCGTGAACCATCGCCTTTTGGTGAAGATAAAAGTCCGTTGCTCATTGTGTTAGATAGCAGCTACTCAATGTTAGAAAAGGACGTAGCACCGAGTCGCCTAGTAAGAGCAAAGCAGAAAATAAATGATTTACTCGAGCTAAGAGAGGGGGGAAAAACAGGGCTTATTGTTTACGCTGGCAGTGCGCATTTGGCGATGCCTTTAACGCAAGATAATGCCGTATTTGCTCCTTATTTAGCGGCTATTTCTCCTGATGTTATGCCGAAGGATGGCAAGGCGGCGTATAAAGTCATGCCTATTATTAAGCAACAGTTTGCTAATGAAGATAGCCCAGGAACGGTATTGCTTATCACCGATGGGGTGATGGGATCAGACTATCGTGACTTTGAAGAGTATTTTCAATCAACACCACAGCAATTGCTTATTCTTGCGGTTGGCGATGAAGATGCTACCAGTGATTTCCCCGTTAATATTGATTCTCTTAAAGATATGGCTGATCGCACGGGTGGAAAAATCACGATGCTTTCCATTGATGGAAATGATGTGGCGTGGTTAGTGAGTAATATCAACGCACATATGTTGATGAGTAAGCATTCAGCAATGCCTTGGCAAGATTTTGGTTATTACCTACTGTTTCCAATAACATTATTAATGTTGTTATGGTTTCGAAAAGGCTGGATGGTGCAATGGTGTACCGTGCTCATCGTTTCTGGTTTTCTATCGCTGTCGAGCCCTAACTTATATGCCCAGACAGAGGTTGTGAATACCGCAGTAATGAAGCAAGAGGATAAAGGACTATTTGATTCTCTCAATCAATATTGGCTTGATTTATGGTTAACCAAAGATCAGCAAGGTCAGTGGTATTTTAATCGCTCGCAGTTTTTAACCGCGGCTCAACATTATCAAGATCCATTACGCAAAGGGATCGCCTTTTATTATGCCTCTGAGTTTGAATTAGCTTATGAAGCGTTTTCACAAGTTGAATCTGAAACCATGATGTTCAATGCAGCCAATGCATTAATTCATCAACGAGAATATGTAGCGGCAAGAGCGTTATTAAAGCAGTTCTTAGTCCAGTACCCTGATAATAGCTCTGCGAAACATAATTTATTACTTGTGCAGCAACGGATTGATGAAATAAATCAGTTCAGTGAAAGCCAAGCCAATACTGAAGAATTCCAAATGGCTAAGAACCTTCCTGAAAATAAGCCAAAAATTGCAGAAGGGGCTGATGAGCAAGTTATAGAATCAAGGGATGCAAAAGAGCAATTAAGCGCTGAAAATATATTAGCAGATAAGGAAATAGCCAATAAATGGCTACAACGAGTAGAAGCGGATCCTAAACAGTTTTTACAGGTGAAATTTCAGATGCAAACGCAGACTCAGAAGGATAAACGTTAATGCGCTATGTTAGCTTTTTATTCATTATCTTTAATGTCTTGCTCTATCCGGTAAGGGCTGAGACTGTTAAAAACAGTGATTTCGAGTCACTGCTTGCAAACCATCAGGTAGATATACAAACGAGTATTGCTGAGCAAAATAATGATGAAAAACAATCCCAAATAGCTGTGAACCAACAAGTACGATTAGTTGTTGATGTATCCAGTACAACTTGGTTTAGCGGTGGGACAAAAATTGCTCCGATCGATGTGCCTCAACTGGTTGTACAACAAAATGACTTACGAGCGATGAATTATGCTCGTTCTCAACAAGGTCAGACGTGGTCACATCAACGATGGGAGATCCCGTTTTATCCGCAAAGAGCAGGGGCTTTTGTGATTCCTGCCATTGCGATAGAAATTACCGTTGCGTTAGAAAATGGGAATAATGCGACGGGTGTGATTTATACCAAGCCACAGAAAATCATGGTGACTGACGCCAATATAGAACAATCAAAAGGGCAAGCATTGTTAGCGTCATCAAAGGTTAAGCTGGATCAGCAATGGAATACGAATGGCAGTGACAAGTATGAAGTAGGTGATGCAATTGAGAGAGAAGTTACCTTAGTGGCTGATGATTACCTTGCTATGCTGTTACCGCCATTATTGTCGTCTGATATTTCTGGTAACGCTCATCGATATAGTGAGCCTGTTATATTGCAGGATACGAGTAACCGTGGCCATCGTATTGCAACAAGAATAGAGAAAGATACCTATATATTACAAACAGGTGGAACAATTGATATACCTGATATTGAGCTGAAATGGTGGAATACTCAAACACAAGAAATAGAAACATTAACCTTAGAGGGAAAGGTCATTGTTGTTAAACATACGCTTTCTTCGTGGTTAAAAGCATATTGGGGTTATTTATTCGCCGCCTTTCTTGTGATTATTTTATGTGTGTATTTTCTTAGAAGAATCAATGCTTATTATAAGACGCATCCATTACCTGATGCATTGATATTTAAAAAAGCATTAAAAGAAAAAGACTGGCCAGTGGTGAGATTATATTTATATCGACGTTTGTATACGAAGACTAGACTTTTAGAGCTTAAGAAACTCTCTGAAACAAAGTGGTGGCAAACGAAGAGTAACGTTATTCAGTCTGAACAATTAGATGGAAAGAAACTCTGGAAAACATGGTTTGCAATAAAAAGTAAAAGTGAGTGATTAGGTCTGCGCTATATTTTAAGTGGAAGCTTTACAATGGAGGTTATCCAATGTTGTAAAGCCTCACTTTTTAATACTTTAGTCACTTTATTCAAAGAACGATTCAAGTAGTGAATATAAGCCACGAAGTAAATCCATTTAACACCTTCCATAGTCAAAAATTGGCAACAGTAATTTGTGCGACATGCATCTCTGTTGCTCTATTCCAGAATAGATTTATTCGCTTTTTAGTCAATATTTGTTAGCGGGAATATCTCCGATAGTGAAGCTTGATCACGATATTTGAAACTTTGCATTAGTGGTAATACTTATCAGTATTTTCCTTCCGCTACACTTAGGAAAATAGTGGAATAAGGAGACGCTAAATGTGGTTGAGTTCGAACTGTAGATATCTGTCTTCTTTACTTTTTATTGTGACTTTTTCGCTATTACTTACCGCTTGTGATGATAATCACCAAGAGATAGATCTAAATGCGGAAGGGTACCCTGATCTCAGTAGGGTTGCCGCACACTCTGCTACGACACCTTATCAGTATCTGGAGTGCGCCAAAAATTATCGAAATAGCTGTTTAGTCAGCCGATTTCCGCCGTTAGGTGCTGGGGTTAATATATCTGTGACTTTAGACGATATTGAGCAACGAATCTTTGTTTCTCACCCTTGGATGGCTGAACGATTTTTATCAGCCTTAGCGTTGCTTCCGTCCGAAGTCTTGTCTTTATTTCGCTCCGTCGGTGCTATCGTCATTGCTGATGATATTCGTCCTTCTTTTTATAGTGCTAATACCGCAACCATTTATATTGATCCTCGTTACTTATGGCGCAACCAGGAGGAGTGGCTAACTATTATTGCTAAACAAGACTTTCGCGATCAATTTCAGGCTAATGTACCGTTTCTGGCGGTAAGGCAAAGTGTCGATAGTGAGGGAAACTACGCGCCTTGGGTGAGCAATGAGTATGCAGAAAATAATACGATGCGTACAACCGAGCAGTTATTACCCGCCTTATTTAGGCTACTGGTGCATGAATTGGCGCATGCTGTGGATGCGATTCCACCTGCTTCCCTAACATCACTCGATCCTCGTCGGACTATTTATCAAAACATCAACTCGATGACCCCATTAAATCAGACTCTCTATGATCGGTTTCCACTGCAAGATGGTCTTTTGTTTGATGCAGCCAATGTACTGTATGACGGTGTAACGCCAAGCTACGAGGTTAGTACACTCACTGCTTTACAAGCTGGTGCTCATTTTGAGGTAGAAGGTGCAAGTGATTTATATGGCTACAGTAACCGAAAAGAAGATATGGCAATGTTATTTCAGTCTTACATGATGTATGAGCACTTTGGGTTGCAGGATAGGTTTTTATTTCTTTCACAAAATGATGTTATGGCATTGGGTTGTGGTCGTTATACCGTGGAATGGGGACAAACAGGGCGTATGTTTGATCCTTTAGTCTATGAGCGAATGATGTTAGCTGCTGAAGCAATATTGCAGCGAGATCTCTCCGTTAGCTCTACCCCTGAGCGTAAAGCCATGCAGATCCCCACAGGAACATCATGGTGTGAAATGATTGATGAATAGATAGGAAATGCGAACACTGTTTGTATCTAACAGCATTCGCAAAAATGATTGCGGAAACTAAATGTGGCGGGATGCTTTATTGTATCTAGTTAAAGATTGCAGATGTATGGGGTTACTCCCAATCCCAATAGCTACTTTCATGCTGTTGAGTAAATAACATTCTGTAGCCACTGATCGTATGGTGACTGATGTTGGTCATGACTTTTTTAAATTGCTCTGTGGTGAGGTGAATAAGATTTTCATGATCACCCGCTTCAAGATAAATGTCGTCGATATCAAACAGCATGTCATCGACGATCATATCAAGATGATAGATCTGCCCTATATTAGGGATCGCGCCAGGGCTACAGTCTTGGAATAGCGATGACAGTTCATGCTCACCAACAATACAGTACTGTTTACCCGTAATTTTACTCACCTTATCTAACATGACACGACGATTTGCCGGTATCACAGCCATGAGATAATTATGTTGTTGATCTTTTAATATGACAGATTTAGCTAACTTCGTTGTGGGAACATGCGCTGATATTGCTGAATTAAATGATGAATCGGTAGGACGATGGTGGACTAGCTTAAGCTCAATATGATGGTGTGATAAATATTGTTGGACAGAGATTGCTGTGGCCATAATTGCCTCCTCATATCTTCGCCTTAGTTTATTTAAAAGACATAAAGATAACGTCGATTATCTGTTTGTTATACGCTAAACATAAACGCGACACTTAACAATAAGTATGGCAGCTATCTAATGTTGTATATGAGTTTATCAATATAAAAAATACTCTGAGTGAGCTCTTTTTATTATTTAAATTGTTTTTCGAGTGCGAGTAATTGTTGCTTGATATGATTCCCTCCCGCATATCCTCCTAAATTTCCACTTTTAGTGATCACTCGGTGGCAAGGTACAATAACGGATAAGGTATTTTTACCATTAGCGCTACCGACAGCACGACATGCGTTTGGATTATCAATCGCATTGGCTAATTGTTGATAGTGCCATGTCTGACCATAGGGAATTGTCGTTAATGTTTGCCATACACGCTCTTGAAATTGCGTGCCTTGAAACGATAAAGGTACAGAGAATTGTTTTCTATTGCCTGAAAAGTATTCAGCTAATTGTTCCTCACATTGCAGCAAGATAGCATGGTCTGGTTTGAATATAGCGTGATGTAAAGAGGGGATTGTATGGCTTTCAAACCAAACTGAAAGCAGTGCATTGTCGTTTGCTGTGATAGTCATTTGTCCTAATGGGCTATCAATGTGTTTGAAAAAGATATCCATATCGGCTTGCCAAATTCGAGGTGAGTGATGACTTTATTATGGGGAATATAAATCTGCAATTCAAACGTTGGTATTTAGATGTTAAAAATAACAAAGTAAAAGATAGAAAACGCTAACCTTGCATATAAAATAACAAGGTTAGCTGAACATTATTTATTATTTAACGTGTTGCTTTAAATAGTCTAATGCGCCTTTAATTGCAGCAACTTGCGCCATATTACATTCTTTTTCTGTCACGCGGGGGCTATCAGGATAGACTTCGGTCGTCGAGGTATACAATGCATCTGTTACGCTTGCACATAACCCTAATGCTTTTAATGGATAGTTAATTACACCTTCTTGGGTAATCGCTTCACCAATAATATTTCCGTTGTCATCAGGTGGTGCTATATGGGTAACGTGGCGTACTTCATCAATAATTGCAGTTTGGAAAGCATCTTGAGGGTTTTCGGTATCACCAACCACATAGAAGCCGTCAGGTACACTGTCTTCAATATATTCTTTACCGTCACGTGCTGCTAGTGCAGGACGAAACTCGGACTCGTCGGTATCTGTCGTTTCATGAAGATCAATATGCGCCAAAAATGATGTTTTTTGGTCTTGGACTAAGCGCATTAAAGCCGCTGATTCTTCTGCAGGGCTATTTGGAATGAATGAGCGGTTAGGATCAACAGCGTTAGGGTTCCAACGGTTGATGGTTTCATAACCCCAAGGGCTCACACAAGGTGCAATAAGAATATTAAAATCATCACTGTAATGTTTGGCTTCTAAAGCGGCAAATGCAAGTGCACCGTGGACACCGCTCGTTTCATAACCGTGAATACCACCGGTAATTAAAATTGTTGGTTTATTGCTATCCCAATTACGCGATTTTATCGAAAAAAGTGGGTATTTATCAGGGGCATAAGACAGAGCACCATACTGAGTGATATCAAAATCATTTTTCAATGCATCAATTTTTGTCACAACTTGCTCAAGGTAAGAACGTTTAATGGTTGTTTGTGCTAACCATTGTGCTTTTTCGACGCTTCCCCAAGCTTTACCTGCTTCACCAATGTGGTAGGTAGATGACTGCATTATTGCCTTCCTATTGTAATTTTAAATTAAATAACTTTTTACATTATGCTTAAGTTTTTGGCAAATATGGTTTTATTCATAATGAATAGTGTTGCTATAGATATAAGGTAAGTTTATATCGAAAAATAATAGATGAATATTATTTATTAAACTCAATCAGGAGGTTGCAGTGAATTAAAGATTCTTGCCTTTTTATACAAGTAATTAAAGGCTCAATATTAAGTTGCAATAACAACATATAAAAAATATTGTCATACAAATCAAAGGGGATATATTTAGTTCGTTTTCACAAATAACATAATAGGAAAAGACGATGAGTACTATCTTAAATGAATTACAAGTTGAAGATGCAAAATTACACCTTACTCGTCCTCTAGCCACACCTACAGATTTAAGTGTAGACGCGACTAAAGAGATCAGTGGTGCACTAACAGCGATCCTTGCTGATGTTTATGCAATTTATATGAAGACTAAAAACTTCCATTGGCATATGAGTGGTGCACATTTCCGTGATTATCACTTAATGCTTGATGAGCAAAGTGTTCAATTGTTTGCAATGACCGATGACATTGCTGAACGTGTGCGTAAAATTGGTGGAAAAACTTTACGCTCTATTGGTGAAATCTCACGTATGCAGCGTATTTTAGACAATGATGCTGATTATGTTGAACCTGCAGATATGCTTGCTGAACTTTGTAGTGATAACAAACAATTAGCTGCAGAACTTCGTGCAGCGCATACTTTGTGTGATGACTGTGGAGATTATTCATCAGTGAGTATGATTGATAATTGGATCGATCAAACCGAGCGTCGTGTTTGGTTCCTTTATGAATCATATTGTCATTGATAAGAATCTCTGTCTATTACGATAGAAAATGAAGCTTCTCTATAAAATATAATAGAGAAGCTTTTTTATTATATTTGTAGCAAGTTGCATTGATAAATAAAGAATAAAAAGAGAAACATCAAACCATAACGATGAAACAAAGTGTTATGTTTGAAAAAAGTTGGTTTATTTTTTGCAGTTATTCATCCTTCACAGTGGGAGAGATGAATGAGTATTGTTGCAGGTGTGATTTCAGAATCTTGGACTTCAGATTTATTGCTCATAAAAAAAGAGATCGCTCAACATTTATCGCGTAATCCGACCGATATAAGGCATGAGTATTTCGATAATCACTTGTATTTTTGCCGAGTCGCCATTGATTGTCATCGAGAATCGAGCTGGGCTGAAAATCATTTACGCTTTTCTATGGTTCTTGGACATACCTTAATGTCTTCTTCACTAACTCAAGATGTTAATACGCTTTTGCAGCAGAACCTCTCGAATTTCCCACAATTATTGGCTAAGGCTCAAGGTACGTATTGCGTGTTAGATTATAACAAGCAACAACGAGCACTAACTATTTTTGCCGATAGCTTAGCAATACGTCCGCTTTATTATATGAAATATAAAGGGAGCGTAATTTTTAGTTCCTGTTTACGTTTGTTCAATGAATTGAGTGTGACGTTAACAACTAATTTAGCGGGGGCGACTGAATATGCGGTAATCGGTTATTCACTTGGTAATAAAACCCACTATAACGAAGTGTACTCTATCCAACCGGGAGAAAAATTAACCTTAACAAGCGATTCACTTGTTAAAGAGCGGTACTTTCGATGGTCTGATATGCCGTTTAATTGTATTGATGATAGTGAAGGAACACTTCAGTTAGATCATGCCTTTAAGCAAGCGGTCGACCTAGCAATAGGTAATGATCTTCATGCGATCAGTACACTGTCAGGTGGGTTAGATTCTCGTGTTATTGTCGCTGAGTTGTTAAAGCGCGGAATAAAATTAGAATGCATGAACTTTTCCTATCAACGGTCGCAAGATGAGGTTTATGCCGAAGTTTTTGCACAATGCCATGATTTTCCACTGCATATTGTGAATGTCAGTGATACTCAAGAGCAGAGTATCGAGCAACGTTTAGGACATTATTGGCGAGCGACACAGTATCCATTTTATCTGCAAGTGGAGAGGCCTAGGCTAGTATGGTCGGGTAATGGTGGCAGTGTATGTATTGGTATGGTGTTTTGTGATGATCATATTCTTGCTGCATGTGCCAGTGGTGATCCTTTTGCAGTGGCAAAAGCATATTTAAAACATCAGCATGCTTATATTCCTAAGCGAATGGTAAAACAAGGTGCGAAATTGCAGCAGCAGTTAGAGCAAAATATCGTTGAGTGCTTATGTCAGTACTCACACTTACCATTAGATAAAGCTTTTCAACTCTTTTTGTGGGAAAACGATCAACACCAACATATCGCTCCTGCACTAGAAGATATGGATAAATTTCGATTAGATTTTCACTTACCGTTCTACAGTAAAGCGATGCTGGAAGTGATGTTCGCGTTACCGGTATCTTCAGCGGTAAAACATCAACTCTATATGAAATGGCTTAATCAGTCATATTCAGAAGCGTTACTTACGCCGTGGCAAACCTACCCAGGACATTTACCTTGTCCGCTAAAAAATAATCTATTACCGCCGTTAAGCCAGTGGCAGTTAGCGTCTAATGTTAGAAATAAACTGGATCTACTGAAAATAGGCGTCAGCACTTTATTTGATGCGAAAGGTGAGTTTTATAATCGTCATTACCTAGGGGCTAATTGCGTACTGACAGCATTAGGATTATACCGTGGTGAATCAACATTGAATGTTGTTAAGCGTATGAATCAAGTCCTGAAATCCCCTCATTAGTAATCATAGGCAGAGTTAGCTAAAATACGCAGCCTAGTTATCGACAGTGATGAGTTCTGCGTTATATGCGATTTTTAAAACTATCTGTTCACCCTGATCTTACCAATATTGACTTTAATACAACGGACTTAGCTATATTTCAACGCGATGCCGCAAGAGCCATTGTATTAAATGGTGAAGATATTTTGATGTTATACACAGAGCGTTATCATGATTACACCTTACCTGGTGGTGGCATTGACGCTGGAGAAGATAAAGTCGAAGGGTTGATCCGAGAATTACAAGAAGAAACTGGCGCAAGAAATATTCGAGATATTAAAGCGTTTGGTCAATATGACGAATATCGTCCTTGGTATAAACCAGATCATGATGTGGTTAATATGAAATCATACTGTTACGTTTGTACTATTGATAAAGAGTTAGGCGCAACTCGCTTTGAAGATTACGAAATTAAAAATGGCATGAAGCCGGTATGGATCAATATTTTTGATGCTATAGCGCATAATGAAGAGACGATTAAACATTCTGAGAAAAAGGGTATGTCGATTGAGCGTGAAACCTTTTTATTGAAACTGATAGCAGAAGAGCTCATCACTGTTAATGCATAAAAAACGGAGGCATTGAGCCTCCGTTGTATTGAAATCAGTTCGTGATTATTTCACTTTCTTAAATGTCACGGTGTGGCGTTCAGAGCTGATAATCAATGTGTTCTGGTTCACTAGATAATCTGATGGACCTGTTAGCATTCTTTTTACGAATCCATCAACAATAGCTTGTTCGTTTTGAATACACATTTTACGGGTCGATGCTAAATTTTTAGTCAGTAAATTCTGGCCAGTTAGTGTCAGCTTGCCTTTTAATGTATTACAACCGTGGTAAGTGACGGTTAAGTTATTATCAATCACTAATTCTGGCTGCTTAGGTAATGCATCTACAGGCTCTGAATGCCCATCAATCGCCATTACTGCCCATGTGCTTGGAAGCGCAGCAGCATCTTTAGGGGAAGAGCTACAACCAGTTAATAGTGATGTCAGGAAAAGCGTACTTAATAAAATCTTTTTCATTATATTTCTCATGTCGTACAGCAAGAAGGTGCGTTAGATACAGATGTTGACGATGATAAAGAGGCAACGGTCAATAGTCAGATGTGTCAATAATAACGCAATATTGTTCTGTGTCTTGCTTACAAAAGTCAGATGAACATTAAAACTAAACAAGCCATGAAGTGTGACAAATAACCGTAAAAATGTAAACGGCATCTTTTTTTTATTTGTATGTTTTTATTAATCCGTAAATATATGAATAATAGGTGTACTCATTATTTTTAAGGATAATTATTTAATGCAGAAGGTTACGCTAAGTTCACCCACTGGAGATAAGTATATAACGCCATCAAAAGTGGTATGTGTTGGTCGAAATTACGTTGAACATATCCACGAGTTAAATAATGAAGTCCCTACGCAACTTGTCTTGTTTGCTAAACCCAATTCTGCCATTTCTCAACAACTCAATGCTAAGCATAGTAACGATTCCGTACATTATGAAGTTGAAATTTGTTTTATGTACCAACAAGGTCAGTTTATGGCTGCAGGAGTGGGGATTGATTTAACAAAACGAGAATTACAAGCGAGCTTAAAACAAAAGGGCCTACCGTGGGAACGAGCAAAAGCGTTTGATGGTTCCGTGCTTTTTAGTGATTTCGTACCACTTCCTAATATTACTGAAACGGAATTCGAAGTGGTGTTTGAACGACAACAAGACGTTTTACAGCGTGGAGTCAGCTCTCAAATGATCACAAAGCCTGCCGCTATTTTGCAGGAGATCCAATCATTCATGACATTAGAAGATGGTGATATTGTTATGACGGGTACACCAAAAGGTGTCGGTGAAGTAAATGCTGGTGGGCATTACACTGCGAGCCTTTATATTGATGGGCAAAGAGTGGTCGCTCAGTCATGGGTTGCGGTATAGCGCTATAATAACCTGATTTTAATTGACAAAAATTTCGTATATTTACAGCTAAGCATTGTTACAATACTTAGCTGTTTTTCTATGTGAAGAAAGTAATGTTTCAGCAAGAGCATGTGATTAAATTAGCAAATATGAAAATGCCGTTTGGTAAGTACGCTGGTCGAATCCTTATCGACTTACCTGAAGAGTATTTATTGTGGTTTCAGAAACAAGGCTTTCCTGAAGGGGAGTTAGGAATGCTGATGGCTTTGGCGCTTGATTTTAAAATTGAAGGTCTAGAAAGCGTGATTCGACCATTACGTAGAGACTAGGCGTTGTTTCAATACAGGTAATAGAAAAGATTTTTAAATGAAAAAAGTACTCTCATCTATATTGCTGTTTTTTGGTGGATTGACACTGTCAGGTTGTGCCCAGCATTATGCGGCAATCAGTGATATTCCGTTTTCTGATGCTAACTTTAAACGTTGCGTTATTTTACAAGGCAAAGCATATAGCGAACAGATTACTGAGTTGAAATGTGACGGTTTACATATATCAAAAATTAAAGAATTGAGTAATTTTCCGAACTTACAGCAGTTAGATTTAGCGAATAATCACTTAACTCAGCTTGATATTAGCCATAACCCTAAATTAGAACTTCTTAGTGTTGAACATAATCAGCTTAGCAAATTGAAAACTAAATATAATAAACAATTAAAAGTGCTAAATGTAAGTTTTAATCACTTAACATCGCTTGATGTGAGAAAAAATAAAGAACTCACGTATTTAAATTATTCGGGAAATCATATTAAAGATGTTGATATTAAAAATAATCCAAACTTATTAGCACCTTATGATAAAACCTATGTCACTAATGGCCCATCTAATTAATTTTTTCAAAATCAGATAAGGAAGTCATTTTATGTTTAACGGAATACATCATGTTGCGATCATATGCTCTGATTATCAGCGATCTAAGTACTTCTACAGTCAAATATTAAAACTAGAGATCATCAATGAAACTTATAGACCGCAACGTCAGTCGTACAAATTAGATCTACGTTTGCCGGATAATAGCCAAGTAGAACTGTTTTCTTTCCCTGATGCGCCTAAAAGACCCAGTTATCCTGAGGCGCAAGGACTACGTCATCTGGCGTTTTCTGTGGATAATGTGGAATCTGTTGTGGCATATCTAGTTGATCATGATATTGAAGTAGAAGCTATCCGCATTGATGAGTTAACGGGAAAGAAATTTACTTTTTTTAGCGATCCAGATGGATTACCACTTGAGTTGTATCAGTCTTAACTTTAAGAAGTGTAGGTTTTTAGCTAACAAAGATATGCATATAAAGGTATATTGTGTTGGTTAATAATTAAACATTGGAAGGGACGTGATGCGCAGAATTATATTTAATCAGAAAGGTGGGGTAGGTAAATCAAGTATTACCGTAAATTTAGCGGCTATTAGTGCGGCGAAAGGGCACAAGACATTAGTGATAGATCTCGATGTCCAAGGTAATTCAAGCCACTATTTGGGGTATGATATTAATCAAAAAAGCGATAAAACCATTGCTGATTTACTCAATCAAACCGCCTCTTGGTTTTCAATGGCATCACCAACATTAGATTACCCCCAACCGACTGATTATGAAAATTTATTCCTCATTCCATCGAGTCCTAAATTAGATAAATTAGAGCCAGAATTAGAGCGCCGCTATAAGATCTATAAGTTACGTGAAACATTAGATGAATTAGAAAAAGAATATGAACACATTTATATTGATACCCCACCAAACCTAAATTTTTATACTAAGTCGGGATTAATTGCGGCGCATAACTTATTGATCCCATTTGATTGTGATAGTTTTTCACAACAGGCATTGATCAATTTAATGGACAATTTAGCAGAGCTTCGAGACGATCATAATCGTGAGTTGTCATTAGAAGGTATTGTGGTCAATATGTTTAATGCTCAGGCAAACTTTCCTCGTCAGATTATTGAAAGCGTTAAAGAGTTAGGCTTCCCAGTATTAGAGCCTTATCTACCTCAATCGATCAAAATGAAAGAATCACATTTTCAACAAATTCCGCTTATTCATTTCCAACCAAAGCATAAATTAACCCAGCAATTTTCTCTATTACATCAACAATTAAGTGATGCTAAACAAGCCGTTAAAAATTAGCCGTATTTTTTATTGCTTACAATTAAAAAGAGCGAGATTAATGCTCGTTCTTTTTCTGGTTAGTCATCTTTGTTGGGAAAATGTTTTTCGTATTCTTCCATAAAATCTTGTCGAATTTCTTGCTCTAAATGAGTCGCTTGCTCTGTTGGACAAAATAACATGAAGTGAACAATTTGTTCGCCTGTCGCGCCACTACTTATATGGATATGTGGTTCTGAGCCCGGTAAATCAACACCTGCATGTTTTTCTATCATACTGTTATAGCGACGAGCGACGTCAATAAAATCTTCACAATGATGCTCTATTTTTTTGACCATAGTTGGTAGTAAAGGGTAGAGGTTGAGGAAATTGGGTACTACGATAGAAAAGTTATGGTAAACATAACGCTTCATAAAATTGAGGTTTTTTACTGGGTAAGTGAAAAACATGCTGTTGGGTAAGGTTGCTGTTTTTCCTGTGTAATGATATTGGCCATGATGAAGATCGATCTCTTGGATAACCGTTGCCATCATATTGTGTTCGATGACTTCGCCACATAACTTGCCCACTTCAATCCAGTCACCGATTCGAAACGAACGTGAGCTTGCGCGTTGAATTGATCCTGTAATACAAAGAATAATTTCTTTCGATGCGACAACAATGGCAACCGCGATCGCTGTGACAGATAAGGCAAACTCATTAATTTCTGAGCGCCAAAGGATGAAGAGTAAAAGGATAAGAATAGAAAAGGTGCCATTTTTGGTTCTAGACATCCATTTTCGTTGTTCTTCTGAAAGAAAGAGTTCTTCCCCTCGAATTTTGGTCAAAACCAGACGACGGATCAGTGAAACAATCACAATGATCAGAGCACTTAGCAGTAATTTGTGTGCGATGAGGAAGTTAATAACTTCCATAACCTTATCCATCGTTATTCCTTTTTATCTCAATACATCAATAAAGAGTTATATCAAAAAAAACAGATGGATGTGTTAGATAAATCAAAACTTTATAGAGGCTGGTATAAGACAACTTGGTATTTGGAAATGATGTATAGAGAAAAAGTGATAAAAAAAGGAGCGATAAGCTCCTTTAAAAAGATGGCGAGATCTTATTTATTATCGCGTTTGTATAGCTCAGTAAAAGAACGTTGGTAAGCGACGGCAATTTTTTTGATGATTTTCTTAGTCATAGTCACAACCTGATACTGTATAAAACGAGATAAAAGTAATAAAAAAGTAGATTTAGAGGCGTTTTTCTCTCTTGTTGACGCGCATTATACGTATGTTCCAAATGCTGAGAAATGAAAAAAAGTAGAGCTTGGCATTAGTTTTTTTAATGCATATTTCTCAATCAAGTTGGTTTGATTTATTTTATTTAAAATCAATGGTTTATTCTTATCGTTCGCTGTTTTATTAGTGTGGTGTTTATCTTTTTTCATAGATAAATAATGCTTTTGGATAATTTTAATTAGGCTCTAATCGCGAGTGAAATATGAGATTTTTGAAAAAATTGCCATTAATAAGGAAATAATCAGTGAAACATTCAAAAGACCACATTAATTAGCTCTATTTAGACTTTAATATCCATGTTAGTGTTTTCATGGGATGTTTTTTATACGGAGGTGATGCTGAACAAACAAGTATGTAATGAGTTTGTGGTGTTTAGCTCAGTAACGGTGCCTCTTTACTTGCTGGCTGGCTTAATAACACGATTGGTTGGTATCAGCTTAACCTTGTCGTCATTCCATTCATGTTCGTCATTATTGCCATGTTATTTATGTTTAAACCTAAATTAATTGTTTCGTTTTAACCTCAAAAGTAACGCTATGTTTATGATTATTTATCGTAATTTTAAGGACTTCAGTCTAAGTTTGATTAGGATAGAATCATAAAATGTAGAGAATCTCTGAGTATGAAAAGTGACATAATTCTTATAGGTAAGGGCGAAAACAAAATTGGGATCGATCCTAAATATGCCAATCGTCATGGTTTTATTGCTGGAGCAACAGGTACAGGTAAAACGGTAACACTCCAGTGTTTAGCTGAGGGTTTTTCATCCCTTGGTGTGCCCGTTTTTCTTGCTGACGTAAAAGGTGACTTATCAGGTATGGCGAAGGCTGGTACCGATAACACAGTTGTTCAAAAACGTTGTCGTGAAATTGGCATTGATGATTTTCAATTTACTTCTTTTCCCGTTGAGTTCTGGGATTTGTTTGGGAAAGAAGGGGCAAAAATCCGCGCAACGTTAGAAGATATGGGACCGCTATTATTAAGTCGTTTGTTAGATTGTAATGATGTTCAAGAAGGATTAATTAATCTAGCGTTTGAATATGCAGAAGAAAACCAAATGCCGATGTTGGATTTGGATGATTTTTCTACCGCACTAAATTACTTAGGCGATAACTCAAAACAGCTGGGTGGGATGTACGGACGTATCAGTAAGTCCTCTATTGCTGCTATTGAGCGGCGTTTATTGGGCTTTAAACGCCAAGGTGGTAGCGAGTTTTTTGGTGAGCCTGCATTGGATTATCATGATTTCATGAAAACTGCCGCAGATGGTCGAGGCATTATAAATATTCTGGATGCCAGTACCTTGATCCAATCACCAAAGTTGTACTCAACCTTCTTATTATGGTTGTTGTCTGAGCTTTATGAAAACCTACCGGAAGTCGGTGATCTTGATAAACCTAAATTTGTGTTCTTTTTCGATGAGGCTCATCTACTGTTTGATGATGTACCGAAGGTCTTCTTAGATCAGATTGAGAAAGTGGTACGTTTGATCCGCTCTAAAGCGGTAGGCATCTATTTTGTAAGTCAAAATCCAACCGATATTCCAGATTCAGTATTAGGACAACTCGGTAATCGTATTCAACATGCGTTACGTGCTTATACCCCAAAAGAGAGAAAAGCCGTAAAAGTTGCAGCTGAATCATTTAGGGATAACCCAAATTTAGATGTTGTTAGCTTGCTGGGTGAATTAGGCGTAGGTGAAGCATTAGTATCAGTATTAGGAGAGGGCGGTGTACCATCGGTAGTTGAACATGTCACTATTCGTCCTCCGGAGTCGCAAATTGGTCCTATTAGTGCTGATAAGCGCATTGAAATGCTAAACACCAGTCAGTATTTTCAGCAATATAAAGTAGCAGTTAATCGTGAGTCAGCTCATGAAATATTAAATAAGCGCACAGAGCAGAAAAAGCAACAAGCACAAGAAGCTGAGCATGAGAAACAGGAACGTGCAAGTATTCGAAAACCTCGTCGCTCTCAGCGTCAAACATATACTGAATCGTTTATTAAAACCTTATTAAGGCAACTTGCGAATGCAATCGTAAGGGCGTTATTCAAGCGGCGTTAATTTAATGACTAAATCTCTTCTGTGTTAACGATAAAGAGATACGGTGTAAATCTTATATTGTTGTCGATAAATATGTTATTGAGCCCATGGCTTTTTTATAAGAAAAGCGTAAGGTTTTAAGCTTCTATTTTTAAAGGATAATAATAGACGTGCATATTTTTACAGATAGAAAAAAAATCCTGATTGATACGCGAAGTTCTGATGAGTTCTTAGCGGGTCATGTTGAAGGTAGTGTATTTGTTGGATTTGGTGGAAAACAATTTAAATGGTGGCTTGAATTAATGCTGCCGGATAAAGACATTCAATTAGACGTTATCGCTTCGCCTAATAATCAAGATCAAGTAAAAGAAACATTACAATCACTAGGTTATACCCATATCAGTTTCCATGCGCTTGAAGGGACATTGTCTCAAGTTGAACATATATCTGCTGAAACGCTAGTAACGAAGGCATCAGAGCTAAATATTTTAGATGTGCGTGAACAAGATGAAATAGCAAAAGGTGCGCTGCCTAATGCTGAATCATTACCTTTATCCGATATTGTGCAAGGAAAACTGCCTTCAGAAAAAGATAACTTTGTTGTCCATTGTGCTGGAGGATATCGTTCTTTGATTGCTATTTCATTGCTAAAATTACTACGACAATGTCATTTTATTCAAATTGACGGTGGATACTCTGCAATTAAACGCCATATGTAACTGTTTTATATAAAGCAAAGTCATTGATAAATGATATTTATTGATAATATTATTTTATAAAAGTTATCAGTGACTTTGTTTTCCTTCTTCTAAAAAAACTTTTTTTTTACACAAAAACAGCTTTTCGATGAGCATTTTTACTACGTCTAAATGTTATCAAAATGTTGTTGATTGTTTGCCTCTCGTTGCAAAATCCATGAAATTTAAAAATTCTTGTACGAATATTTGTGCAAAAGAATGGATACCTGACTTATTTTTTTTGAAAAATAGCCAGTCTCTGAAATGCTGAATACATGTTTCTACTTATAAAAAAAGTCATACCCTGTACCAGACGTAGAAGCATTATATGCTTAATGTTGAGTATAAATTCAAGGATTGAGAGATAGATTATGATTCGATTTAACCTTTGTGCAGCAGGAATATCCCTTGCACTGTCAGGCGCTGCTTTCGCGGCACCTACGGCACCAAGCATTGATCTGTATGGTTCTAACAACCTTCAGTTCTCTAAAATTGAGCTAGCGATGGAAACAACATCTGGCTATAACGACATGGTTAAATACCATGACAAAGCTAAGATTAATGTGAAATTTAACCAATGGAGTGGTAAATCAGGCGATACTTACAACATCTATTTTGATGGTGAAAAGGTCGCATCTGGCCCAATCAAAGGTAGTCAAACCACAGCTTCTTTTGAGTACGAGCAAGGCGGCTTGTACCAAATGGAAATCGAAGCGTGTGACGAAACAGGATGTGCGAAAAGCGCGCCAGCACAAATCACTATTGCAGATACAGATGGTTCACACTTACCTCCTTTAGCAATGAATGTTGATCCAAACAACAAATCATATGATACCGACCCAAGCGTTGTTATGGGTACGTATTTCGTTGAGTGGGGTATCTATGGTCGTGAATATACAGTAGATAACATTCCTGCAGACAACTTGACCCATATTCTTTATGGCTTCATCCCAATTTGTGGTCCAAACGAGTCTGTGAAATCAGTAGGTGGTAATAGCTTCAACGCACTACAAACTGCGTGTAAAGGTGTTGATGATTACGAAGTTGTTATCCATGACCCATGGGCTGCATTCCAAAAGAGCTTTAAGCAAGCAGGTCATGAATATAGCACACCTATCAAGGGTAACTATGCAATGCTAATGGCATTGAAACAGCGTAACCCTGATCTGAAAATTATCCCATCAATCGGTGGCTGGACATTGTCTGACCCATTCTTTGATTTTGTAGATAAAGCAAATCGTGACACATTCGTTGCATCTGTTGAGAAATTCCTAAAAACGTGGAAATTCTATGACGGTGTAGATATTGACTGGGAATTCCCTGGTGGCGGCGGTCAAGCAGCAGATCGTGGTGATGTAGTAAAAGATGGTCCTGCTTACATTGCGTTAATGCGTGAACTACGTGCAATGCTTGATAAGTTAGAAGCTGATACTGGTCGTACTTATGAGCTAACATCAGCAATCGGTGTTGGTTACGATAAGATCGAAGATGTTGATTATGGCGAAGCTATCCAATACATGGATTACATCTTCGCAATGACATACGACTTCTACGGCGGTTGGAACAACGTTCCTGGTCACCAAACAGCACTTTACTGTGGTAACTTCATGCGTCCTGGTCAGTGTGATGGTACAGGTCTTGACGAAAATGGCGAACCGTTCAAAGGACCTGCTTACACCTCTGATATTGGTATTCAGTTACTTCTAGATCAGGGCGTACCTGCTAATAAACTGGTTCTTGGTGCAGCAATGTATGGTCGAGGTTGGACAGGTGTAACACCTGATACACTAACAGACCCAACAGATCCAATGACAGGTACAGGTACTGGCAAACTGACGGGTAGCAAAGCTCAAGGTGTTTGGGAAGACGGTGTAATTGATTACAAAGGCATTAAATCATACATGCTTGGTGCTAACAGCCAAGGTATCAATGGCTTTGAATATGGTTACGATGAGCAAGCAGAAGCACCGTATGTGTGGAATCGTTCAACAGGTGACTTGATCACATTTGATGATGAGCGTTCTGTTAAAGCTAAAGGTAACTACGTTAAATCGCTTGGTCTTGCTGGTTTATTCTCATGGGAAATTGATGCGGATAACGGTGATATCCTAAATGCAATGCATGAAGGTGTATCGGGCGCGGTGATTGATAAGCCTAACAAGGCACCAACAGCAGCAGCTGGCGCAGATCAAACTGTTTCAGGTCCTGCATCTGTAGCGCTTGATGGTTCAAGCTCGAAAGATTCTGACGGTAGCATTGTTAGCTATGCTTGGGAGCAAGTATCAGGTACTGCGGTAGCATTAACTGGTGCTGATTCTGCTACAGCAAGTTTCGCCGCTGCAGAAGTGGTAGAAGCTGAGCAATTAACGTTCAAACTAACAGTAACAGATAACAAAGGTGCAACGGCATCAGACACTGTTATTGTAACGGTTAATCCTAAAGATGTTGTCGTACCACCAACAAACACGGCACCAGTAGCAAGTGTAACAGCACAACAATCAGCGAACGCTGGCGATGTAGTTGTTGTTGATGCATCAGCTTCTTCAGATGCAGATGCGGGTGATACGCTAACGTTTGATTGGACATTACCAGCTGGCGTTAATGCAACAGTTAATGGTTCACAAGTACTATTTACTGCGGCTGAGTATACGCAAGACACTAACTTAGTCTTTACTGTAACGGTATCTGATGGTGAAGCAAGTTCAAGTGCTTCAGCGACAGTTGTTGTTGCTAAACATACAACGGTAGAGCCACCTGTTGATACATGTGATAACGCATGGGATGCAGCAACAGTTTACACTGGCGGCGACCAAGTAACTCAAGACGGTAAAGTATGGGAAGCTAAGTGGTGGACACGAGGCGAAGACCCTGCGAAATCTGGTCAATGGGGTGTATGGAAAGAAGTTGGCGTAGCTAACTGTCAATAAGCGTAAAATTAATGAGCTGGTAATAATGCAGTAACCTATTCATCAGCCATTACAACATGCTTTAAGTAATTATCCCCTGAGACATTTAGTGTCTCAGGGGATTTTTTATTATGCGGATAAAAAAGGCGCTAAGCATTAAGCAAAGCGCCTTTAAGATATTGATTACATTATGTTAGTTAATGTATTAACGGCTAAGAAATGCGTAGCCTGTTGTAAATGCAGCTTCTTGGAATTGACGTAAACCGGTATCACGGAAGTCAACCGCCATTGGGTTACGCTTTAGCTTTTGCTTAATGTCAGCATTGGTCATGAAGTTAACATCAACATCTGGAATAAGCTGGATAGCCGATTCTAATTTAAAACCTACTGCGCTACCTGCAAATTTGCCACGCGTTTCACGGTTACGGATCACAACCTTATCTACTTGGTAATCATCCAGTAGTTTTTTAAATGCGAATTGGAAATCACGCATTTGTTGGTTATCTAGAGAATCTTCCATGATGAACTTTTGTGTACGACATTGTGGAATATCGAACATGCCATTTTGAAGTGAAAGAAGACAAATAACCGCTTCGTTACTACGTAGCTCAACAGCACAAATTTTCATGTTAACACCTGAATCTGAATATTTTGGCGCTTATTGTAGGCGAAAAAGGGATTAGCTGTTAGTTCCGATTGAATTTTTCTTATGCATTTTTATTACAAACGAAGAATATTAAAATATCGATAAATTAAATAAGGATAATAAAACCAGAAAACTGTTCCATATTTCTATATTTATGACGGTTTAATCAATGTAATTGCATCGATAATGGTGAAATAGGGAAGGGAGAAATCGCATTTGTTCTGTTTTTAGTTACGGTTATTTTTTGCAAACTGAGTACAGTTTCTAGAGAGGAGAATCGTTATGACTATAACGAATGTGATGTCGCAATTTTACCTTCAACGTCTTAATGATACTGAAAATAACGAAGAATATGATGCCATAATCAAGATGCTTACGTTATGTAACTGGGTGCCACGTGTTCAAGATGAAGAAGAATAAGTACGTAGTTATAAACCGCCAATAAAAGAACGCTATTGGCGGTTTAAATTCAATTCGTATTAGCTACGTTTTGCAGGTGTGTACGAACGACCTGCAGCTTGATACGTTTCTTTATCGTTAATTTCAAAGGTCGTGTAGAAGAACCATGCAATGAAGCGCATCAGCTCATCATTAGCATTCATTACCCACTCGGCAAACTCTTCTTCTTCACCTTGGTCGTTTTCTTGGGTGAAAACGTGGTAAATACGCTGTTGTCCGTCGATTTCAGCAAGACTAAAGTGACCAATCATTGCTGCTGCTGTTTCTGCAATTTCAGGCTCATCGTTGTCTTTTAACGCATTTAGGATCGCTGAAACGCTATCGAGTGCTGCCAATTCTTTTACTAAAATCTCAAATTCTTCTTGTTGCATGCTTAATATCTCTGTGACGTTTTACGTTATTGTAATCGTAATTAAATCGACGACCTAATTTTTCCATAGAAACAGGAATAATGGCCTTAATCGTTTTTCGGTTGAGAATAAATTGGGCCTAATAGTTCGAGTTGGGTCAGGTACATACGCATATCGAATTCCAATTGGTGATAGCGAGGTTCCATATGGCAACATAATGCGTAAAACGCTTTATTGTGTTCTTTCTCTCGTAAGTGTGCCAATTCATGAACTACTATCATTCGCAGAAATTCAAGTGGCGCTGATTTAAAGATGGAGGCAATACGGATTTCATGTTTGGCTTTTAGCTTACTTCCATGGACGCGCGATATGAAGGTATGTAGACCTAGTGCATGATTAATAACGTTGATCTTATTATCGTAAGCCACTTTACTGATAGGCGCTGATTTTTTCAGATAGGAATTTTTAAGTTCAACGACATAATCATACAGTGCTTTTTCTGTTTTGATGTTATGTGGCGTCGGGTAGCGCTTTAAGAGCAGCGTCTTGAGCGTATCATTATCGATAAGCTGTTGTACTTGCTCAGTAAGATGAGTTGGGTAACCCTGTAGATATTTTAGTGGCTGCATAACGTGACAAAATAGATAAAACGGTCATGCTATAAGTTGATCGCATTTGAGGCAAATAAAATATCTACTGGATATAATTATATCTATAATATCAAAGTGATATCTTAATCTGTTTTAGAAGGCTCTTTGTATGTCGTTGCGTGTCCCACCTCCAATATTATTGTTATTATCCGTGTTAGCCATGTACTTACTTTCTCGCTTTTATCCGATTCTAACCATTGACTTTAGTGGTAAGAGTTTACTGGTTTCGGTGTTGTGTTTTATTGGCGTTATCCCAGGATTTACAGCGATAATTGCGTTTGCAAAGGCGAATACAACAATTGATCCCCGCCATCCACAGAAAACATCACGGTTGGTGACGACCGGTATTTATCGCTTTACGCGTAATCCAATGTATATAGGGTTAGTCTTTTTCCTATTAGCTGCTGCTTTTTATTTTTCCGCGCTGAGTTGCTTTGTGATCGTACCTATTTTTATATGGGTGATGAATAATTTTCAAATAGAGCCAGAAGAAGAGGTATTACTCGCTATGTTTGGTGATGAATATTTGCAATATTGCAGAAATGTTCGTCGTTGGTGTTAATGCGTCATACGATATTAATTGAGAATAGGGAGTGTAAGGAAAATAACGGTTTACCTCGACGTCATTTTCCTTACACTTGCGAGCACGTGAGTTTATTACTTGAAAGCTTGAGTAATAAAGAGACAAAAGAAAACTGAGGGAAAACGAATGAGCAAAGCGAAAATTGGTATTGTTACGGTAAGTGATCGCGCAAGTGCCGGCATTTATGAAGACATTTCAGGCCAAGCGATTATCGATACGCTAAATGATTATTTAACCTCAGAGTGGGAGCCTGTTTATAAGGTGATCCCTGATGAGCAAGATGTGATTGAAGCAACACTTATTGCAATGGCAGACGAAGAAAATTGCAGCCTTATTGTTACGACAGGCGGCACTGGCCCTGCTAAGCGTGACGTGACACCTGAAGCGACTGAAGCGGTTTGCGATCGCATGATGCCAGGTTTTGGTGAGTTGATGCGTGCTGAATCACTTAAGTTTGTACCAACTGCGATATTGTCTCGCCAAACTGCGGGTTTACGTGGCGATAGCTTAATTGTTAATTTACCAGGTAAGCCTAAATCGATTCGTGAATGTTTAGATGCTGTTTTTCCTGCGATTCCATACTGTATTGATTTAATGGATGGTCCATTCTTAGAATGTGATGATGCTGTGATAAAGCCTTTTAGACCAAAGCAGAAGTAATACAGTGCTATAAATAAAAAAGTAACCTTATGGTTACTTTTTTTATTTAGTAATACTCAAAATAGCAATGTATATATATACAGTTGTATGTGTTTTCATATCTTTTTATTGTTATTTTTGTGTAAATTAAATTAGTACTTGCTCACGAAATTAAGCATAATATAAATATTAATTCCAAAATTATTTATTCATATTTTCAAAACTGAAATTCAAAAAAACACATAAAATTTAAAATCATTTAAAAACAGATGGTTAGTAATTTTTTGTTTTTAAATATATTCTTAAACTTATATTTGGTGCCTTTTTGAACAGTATTTGAGTTTATATTAATCATTTGTTTTTCAATTGCTATTATAATATTCTATGCGACCAAAGAGAAACATCTCTGATATTTATTACACATACTGTGTATTTATCCATTATATAAATAAAAAACCATGTTTTATGGTTTTTAAAGCAGGCTAGAATATGGATGTTAAACAAAGCTGGGGTTTTATTTCTATTTCAATTGGCGTTGTATCGCTATTATGGGCAAGTATTTCTTTAAGTGGTATGGTCGGACAAGAGCATGTACTGATGGAAATGGGATCATATATTCATGCGAGCAGTACTGATTTTCCTAATGCAAATTATGCAGAAAAAGTTTTAGCCGCTGAGCGTCATAAAAACTTTGTGGTGTTATTAACGGGTCTTGTCATGGCATTGATCGGCTCGATCATGATTAAAGGTCGATTTAACAAGTTTTAAGTTACTTTTTCTTATGAGAAAAACCGCAACTATGTATGTTAAAAGTACATTGTTGCGGTATATAAACCGATATTACTGTGCAGATTGTGGTGCTACGCCTTTGGGTACGTAAGCTTTCGTTCCCCAAAGAGGCACAGTCGATAAGCTGTGCTTGTAGCTACCTGATGTTTCTTTTGTTGAGTATGATAAATACATCAATGTTTCAGAAGCAGGATCATAAATACGACGAATCTTCATTGTTTTAAAGAAAATACTTTTCGACTTTTTAAATACCACTTCACCCGATTTTGATTTGTCTATTTTTGCAATCATATCAGGTGTAATTTCTCCTGTTTGACGACATGAAATCGAAGAATCAGATGGATCCGCTAAGCTTAAATCTGCCTCAATACTTGCTATATGACAGGTAACACCAGGCACTAATGGGTCCACTAAGGTATTTAATTTAATATCTTTGGTGGTAAATACTCCTAGTGATACATCGCCAACTTCATTATCCGAACAACCACTTGTTAATAGCGCTGATGCTATCAGTCCTGCCACCATTATGGCTTTTTTCATTATTCACTCCTTGGTGTATTCGCCGTAATCGATTTATTTTTATTTACGACAGATCGAATATATAGATTTATACGTGAAAAATGTCTTATTTTCACTAAACGTTTGATATTTAGACCACATCTTAAGGTTTTGCTATTTTTAGGGCAAAAAAAACCGAGATACGGCTTGAGTAACTCGGATAAGTGGCGCTACAAGGCTCCAAATCAAAAACGTCTTGTTAGAGGAAGTGCATGAAAATCGAACAATGTTGGTTATCTTTGATAGTTGTACGAAAAAAAAATAAGAAAAGTTTATATTTATTTTTATTTAATTATCCTACTGTTTATTAAGGGTTTTATAGAGTTAGGAACGGGCGTGTTAAATTGAAAAAATGTTATACTTATAACGTTTTTTCAAAATTGTGCTTTTCAGAATGAATAAATACACATAGGATAAATGTAACGGTATTGTTACAGGGAAATTTGTTAGGGACTTCACAGTTACTGTCTATGGGAGGATATTATGTCGAATATTCTTACTTTTCCAGTAAAAGAACAACCGAGAGAACGGACACCTTTAGAAACCATTGTTGAGCAGGAACTGCTTGATTTAAATGCAGATCAATACATGATTGATGTCGTTTTAGAGCGAATGGAGAAGTTTTTGGCTCTAGCATCTTTTGAGTTTGATCTAAAAATGAAGGTATCAAAGGAATGTTTAGATGAAATGCATGAGAACGTATTTCCTGCTATATCGGAAATGCAAGCGTCAGTTCGTGACAACATGAATGAAATTTTGACAGAACGTGTCTTACATGAGATCCGTCTTTATAATCTTGAAATGCAAGCAGTAAGATAATATATCTATTTTTGAGTATCGACTTTGTTACAGATAGTGTTTATAAATAATTTACCGATATAAAGCCACTTTAAACAGTGGCTTTATTTTTGTCATTAAAACGGCAACAGATTGAAACCCCTTCGTCATTTATCCTTTTTATACTGACATCAAATTCTGTGATTTGCGGTGAAAGTATGGAAACGAACACGCCTTTTTTGCTTCCAAGAAAAACGCCATTAGGTATCGCTGAGAATGTGGCTGAATGGGCTACAGGGCTGAAGCAGCTTAATCAGTATTATTTAAAACGCCCCATTGATTCAGATAGAACAACTTTTTTGCGTTATGCGTTGGAGTCGCTAGGAATTGATTATCAACTCCAACAAGGCTCGGTACAAACAATCCCACAGCAAGGATCAACGTTGATTGTTGCCAATCATCCCCTTGGCGGTGTGGAAGGTATTATTCTTGCTGAACTTCTTCTCTCAGTGCGCGCAGATATAAAAATTTTGGCTAATGAATATTTAAAAACAGTGCCTGAATTAGATTCCCTGTTCATTGGCGTTGATGTTTTTGAAAGTCAGTCCACAGTAAAAGCGAATGCAAAAGCAGTAAGAGAAGCACATCATCACCTTGCAGAGGGGGGCTTATTACTGGTATTCCCTGCAGGAGAAGTATCGACTAAAGATCAAAAAAAACGCTTAGTCGATAAAAGTTGGAATCGCTCCGTAAGTCGCTTTATTCGTCGTCATGAAGCGGTTGTTGTTCCAATTTTTATTAATGGTGAAAACAGTAAAAAGTTTTATTTAGCAGGGAAAATTCATCCATTATTACGTACTGCGATGCTTGGGCGAGAGATGCTAAATAAACGCCAACAATGTATAGGGCTAGCGATCGGTGAAGCTATACATTATTCGGAAGTGAAGAATATTAAAGATGACTATCAATTAGTTAATTACTTAAGGCTTAATACTTATCTTTTAGGTTCAAGCTATTTATCTCAGTCAACGAAGCAAGAACCAGTATCGAGCTCTGAAATGGCTACGATCCATCCTCCTATCCCCGCTCAATTACTAGCAGCAGAAATTGCACATTTGCCTCATGATCAGAAGCTTATTGAAAATTCTCGCTTTGATGTTTATTGCACCACAGCTGCAGACGCGCCACATTTATTAAAAGAAATTGGTCGAGTGCGAGAAGTTAATTTTAGGGCTGTTGGGGAAGGCACTGGAAAGGCATTGGACTTAGATCGTTTTGATGACTTTTATTATCATTTATTCGTATGGGATAAAGAACAACAGCAGTTGGTTGGTGCATATCGTTTAGGAGCATCTGATCAAATCATACAGCAGCAAGGGATGGAAGGGTTATACTCAAGAACCTTGTTTAATTATGATCAAGCGTTAGTGAAACAGTTAGGTAAATCATTAGAGTTAGGGCGCTCTTTTGTTGCTCAGCCTTATCAGCGTAGTCTTAGCGCACTATTGTTACTGTGGAAAGGTATATGCGAATTTGTATATCGTCATCCTCAATATACGCACTTATTTGGCCCAGTGAGTATAAGTAATGACTATAGTTTAGAAGCCCGCCAGTTATTAGCCGCTAGTCTAGAGGTGCACCATTACGATCAGCAGGTAGCAACGTTGGTAAAGCCTAGTTATCCTTTGCCGAAAGGGGATCGTTGTTATCATCATCCTGATATATTGGCAGCGCTTACTGATATCCAACTACTCTCAAAAGTTGTGAGTCGATTAGATAACGACAACAAAGGAGTTCCTGTTTTACTAAGGCAATATCTAGGCTTAAATGGCAAGCTACTTTGCTTTAATGTTGATCCTGCTTTTAACGATGCTTTGGATGGTTTAATTGTGGTTGATTTACGTCAGGTAGCAGAAAAGACGCTTGCTAAGTATATGGGGCTAAAAAAGACCAAGCAATATATTGCCTATCATCGATAGCGATTGGAGCGATTATTTTCATAATGGGATAGCTTTACTATCAAGCTATCCCATTTTCATGGTGAGGGAGAATGTGTGTTATTTACTGATTAGGTTGCCACAACTTTTCAGCTCGTGTTCCGATAAACCAAAAGCTAAGTGCAAGTATCGCAAAGAAAAGTGCTTTATGGATCTCGCCCCAAAAATACGTGAAATACTCGGTATACAGCACAACTAACATAAAAGTAATACCAAATGCACGCGTCATAACATCATTAGTTTTTATGCCAATAACAATTGCGATAGTACAACAAGCCAAAGCTAAAAGGCTCCATGCCCATAATTCCACTTGTTTTATCTGTGACCACTCATGAAAACTGTCATAGTTTCCGAATATAGTCAGTAGCCATAAAAAAGTGAAAAAATAGAACAGTCCAGCAAAACGCGTTGCTTCTGTTAGTGTTTTTACTATTTTTATTTTTGGAAAAAATAGACTAATTAAGATAATGATGGCGCCAAAACAAGTAAATTGCAGCGGAATATTCATTCCTAAAAAGAGGTAATGGCTATCACTTAAATAGGACGTTTCTGAGAGTAAATAAAGCCCCGCACTTAATAAGAAAAATAACCAAATTAAAACTGATCTTAACTTGATACCTAACCCACAATAGATGATGGCAGGAATAGCAATAAATAGACTTTCTCGCCAATGTTCAGCGAATGCTGTTTTACTTAAAAAACCGACAGAAACAGCCGTGAGTAAAACACCAAAAAAGAAAATTGCTTCATTGCTAATACTTTTCTCAGGGAACTTAGTACGTCTTCTAACGCCGAGATAGTATAAAGCAGCGGATAAAAACGCAGTAAAAATAGTTAAAACACTGGCAGGAGTATTAATCAATTTGGCCAATAACGACATTAAATAGTTATCAGCAACTAATAAAATGACGGAGAGGATAAAACAAGCAATAGCTATCCAGAATGAATAAACAGCAAGCAGTTTCCAGTCAAAATTTGCAACTTGATAACTTTGTCGTAAGTGTTCACTTTGTTCCATACTTACAAGTTTTTCTTGTTCCCAGTGCGTAATGGCTTCATCAAGGATTTGTGCTTTTCTTTTATTAAGCTTAAGTGTCATTTCACTGTCCTAGTAACAAAAGGCGTGCAAAGCGATCTAAATAAGTTAGAACGCCATTTATTATTAAGCGAGAGGTTGCTTTGATAAACACTGACGACATAAGCAGTGTCCTGAAGGGCAATCTGAAGTATCGCGTTTATCTAATTCGAAACACCAACACGTTGCCTTTCCTGCACTAATATCGCAATGAGCGGGCTCATGACATTCAGGGCAAGAATGAGTATCAGGTTGCCCTTTAATTTCAGCCATAACTGATTCTCGCTTGGTCTCATCAAAGTTTTGCCATTCGATAACTTCTTTCATGGTGCGTAAGCAACCACTACAGATACCATCACTATTCTTACACTTGGCAACACATGGGCTTTTCACTACAAGATCCCTTATTACGTTAATTTTTGATGCTGGCGAGTATATCAAAAACATCACTTACTCATAGCGTAGCTTATCAACAATATACTGAGCGATAGGAAAACATGACGTAGCAGCTGGTGAGGGTGCGTTGCATACAACAAGACTTAATGCTGTTTGATGAAACATAAAATCATCAATCAGTTGACCTTTTTTACTCACCGCTTGAGCTCGTATCCCACAAGGGTAAGGTTGTAAATCAGAGGTTGTTAATTGAGGGTAATAGCTCTGCACTTTAGCTAAATAAGAGGGTTTCCATACTGCTTGAGTAAACTCTGTTAATGCTGATGATAAGTGTTTATATAGCAGAGGATATAGCCCTTTAAAGCTAAGTAAGTCCAAGCTATCTTTAAGGTTAAACATTGGTGAATCATACGCTTCACGCGCAAAATTGAGGACGGCATTGGGCCCAACAGTAATGCTGCCATCGATCATTTTGGTTAAGTGGATCCCTAGAAAAGGCAAGGTGGGATCTGGGACAGGATAGATTAAATGGTTTATTTGCTCGTTGTGCTTGTTTGGGAGTTGGTAGTAATCGCCTCTAAAAGGAATAATAGAAAATGAGGGTTGAGTACCAAGCATAGAAACAATTCTATCGGATTGTAGTCCGGCACACGCAATTAATTTACCCGCTAAGAATGTTTTCGTTTTACATTTAATAGCAATGCTATCAGTTTTTTCTTCTATTGCTTTAACGGTTTGATTAAAAATAACATGGCCGTTGTGTTGTCGGATCAACTCAACAAGTTTTTGACAAATCAAACGATAATTAACGATGGCAGAATCTGGAACAAAAATAGCACTAATGCCTGTAATGTTAGGCTCTTGTTGTTTCAGTGCATGCTGATCAAGAAGGGTGATATTAATATCAAGGTGAGCAGCCCGTAATGCTAGTTGTTGTAATCGTTGTTGCTCGGTAGTGTTTGTGGCAACGACTAACTTTCCGCATTGCTCGAAAGGAATATCAAATTCATTACAAAAGGCTTTAATAGCTTGATTACCACGAAGACAAAAATCACTTTTTAAGCTGCCTGGAGGGTAATAAATACCAGCATGTATGACACCGCTATTGTGGCCTGTTTGATGGAAAGCTTCATGAACTTCTTTTTCGATAACCCATATCTTTTTTTGGGGAAAACGTTGTTGCAGTTCCCATGCCGTACTTAATCCAATTATTCCAGCCCCAATAACTAGAAAGTCACAATCTAACACTAAAACCTCCCATTGATATGGTGATGCGTGATGAGAGTTATCATAAGGCTATTTACTATACGGAGTCGTTATTAAGTAGGTATCATGCTGAGGTTGTGATCTCATACAGTGAAATGTCATCATTTATATTGTCTATAGAAGCAATAGAAAGTTTATCAACAGGGCACATACCCACTTTTAGCATAACCTTTGCAGGATCTGTGATGCTTTTACTGTGGCGACCATAAATATGTTTGAGATGTAATCGGTTAAAACCAAACTCTTTAATACGTTCAACCGCTTCAGTACAATATCCATTCCCCCAGTAAGGTACACCAATCCAATAACCCAATTGACCACTACCGTTTTGTATATTTTCAAGTCCAGCACAGCCAACCAGTTGGTGATTTGCTTTTAACGTTATCGCAAAGATCGCTGAGCTCTGGGTGAGCCAACCACCTAAATGCTTACCAATCCATTTACCCGCCATACCGTCAGAGTAGGGATGAGGGACACTGATAGTACTATTGGCAATATCGATATTGCCTGCTAAATGTTGAATTTTTGTTGCATCTGATAATTGTAGCGGGCGAAGAATTAATCTGTCAGTTGTTAGTTGCGGTTGTGATTGGTACATAGTCTCAACGACCTCTCAACGTAGTCATGAAATGCAATTAAAGGCATATTATTGAGCTATTAAAACGTATTTTGATATGTACGTCCTCGATTTGATCAAAGATCGCGTAATAAGAGGCATGTTTATGAGTAGAGAAAATCAAAAATGTAGAATTGATCGCGATTATGCTGATGTGATTATTTGATGCGGGCTTTGGTTGGAATGTTTTTTTTCGAAGTGGTATTACGTGAATAAGCGTTCACTGTCGTTGTGGATCTCCACATATCCTCACTGTGTTGGATTACGTTTGCTAGTGCTTGTTTTAAAAAATTCTGTATTTGAAACTTAATTAACCAGCCTGTACCTTTAATTTTAGGGGAAAAAGTAATGTGATAATGAATTTTACTTTGGGTTGCATTGATACTTTTAAATTTTATCCACCCGCCATGTTCATTCACTGGCGCACCCTGAATTATTTGGTAGTGAATGTGTTCATTTTCTTTAAAATCAATAATTTGTTCTTGATATGTAAATGGCCCTTGAATTACCTCTCGTATAGCACCAATTCCATTAACCTCTGGTTTTCCTGAGCGAATCAACGAGTACTTAGCATTAAAAAAACGTCCTAATTTAGCGTGATCAGAAAGTAATGCAAAGAGAACGGTTTTAGGCACATTCGCGGTTACCTCTAAAGTAACTGTATGAATCGTCATTATCGTCTCCATAGTACTTAGTTGTATTTAACATACCATTAACAAACGTTTGTTGGAAGTTAAAGTGCACGCTTTGGGGGAATTTTATTCCTCACTGATAGTTCTTAAAGGAATGGATTGGTAATAGTATTAACAATAAAAAGTGAATGTTGGCAGTTTTAATTAAATTTTTGACAGGATAGAACGTCGATATAAACAGCCGATTTCTATAAAAATATACTTAATTTGCAATGAGTTAAGGTCATCGTTAATAGGATATGATCACTTGTATAATAAAATAAAGAGTTGAATCACAAAAAAAATCTACTTTAGTGGTTGTCAAATGAGCGAAAGATACATATATTGAGTTGTCGATATAAATTGTTCGAGGTTTTTTAAGTTAGAAAACGTAGCTGATAATATTTAGCTATGGTTGCATTTCAACACTTCCTATCGAACCCATATCTATAAAAATCATTTTAATAATCTACTGTGAACTTTTTTGATAGCTCGCAGCCTAAGATATATTAATAAAAAAGATGTTCACAAAAAAACTATTGCGGTGTCATGTTTATGTCACATCAAGTTGTTTAAGTAGAGCAGATAAGTAAAGAGTAAGAACGGTATTAATTCTAGTGATATCAACCTTGCTCATATAAGATTAATGAGAGGTTTTAAATGAAAACACGTAACCGTAGACAGTGGTTTTACTATAAAAATCAAACTACTAAAGTTGAAAAAGCATAATCAATGCTGACAGAAAGGCTTTCTTCTAGGTGATTCAGGAAGTCTTATACATTTAGCAAATTCCCCGTTAAATGTTCAAAATCTTAATAATGTTATTTTAAAGACTTATTGAGTATCAGTAGCCAGAAATAAATGAATATTTCTGGCTTTCTTATATTTAAAACTCGCATTTAGCTATATTAACTTGGTATGTAAATTAAAAAGCAAACGATTGCCATTTTAAAATATAAAATAATCCAATGACTTGTTAATTGATAATACGACCTTTTATTTTTGCATTATCTGGAATGCTTGTTATTTGAGTGCCTCTAATATGGATATCGCCGTCAACGATGATTTGATTTGGGAGTTTAGTTATTTTGCTATTGTTTAAGTATAAATCCCCTTTTACATAGAGGTTATCTGGAAGCGTTTGGATCTCAGTTCCCATTAAGCTGAGATCTCCCTTGATTCTCATACCATAGTTAAGTTCTTTAATTTTTGAATGGGCAAGGTTGACGAAACCATCGACGTTAAATAGCAATGGTAGATACTCAACTTCAGTGTAAGCAAGATTAAGATTACCATTTACAGTCAGGCTGCGTGGAAGTTGTGAAATCTTGCTCTTTTCAAGATTCAAATTACCAGTGATCACAAGAGGATCGGGTAATTGTATATCTCCACTATTTCTTAATGAGACATTGCCATATGAATCGACATAGTTCAGTAAGTGAATAGGTGATAGTGCATACAGCGGCGCAGAACTTCCTAGCAATAAGAAAGTGGCTACCAGATGCAGAGTAAATCTTGTTTTTAATTGTTTTTTCATGATTTCGTTATTCGTAATGCTTGAGTTTGGCTGTTTACGAGTTATGTCCATACTATCGCTATCGTGTTTAAAGCGGTGAACTTTAATTATTACTTTATTAGTAATAAATTTTTGTGATTAGAGTAAATGGCGAAAGACTATTTTGGAACCAAGCTCAACATAAATGCAGCATTTATTCACAAAAGTCATTAGCTGACAGCCTATGTGATAAATAAAAAGCATAGTGATGAACTAGAAGGCGACTTTATATTTTATTGTTTATATGGATTGTCATGTATTTTGAAATAAATACTTACACTTGAAGGGCTTTTTAGGCGCTTAAACTTAACCTCATTCAGTTTGCATTTAGTTAATAAAATAGTGTTTTATTCGTTAAGTTTTCATACAGGAGAAATGCTTTAGTTTTGTTGCTAACGAAAAGGCAAAGGCATTTTGAAAGCCAATTAACCTTCCCCTTAGGTTAATGACTTTCATTTATAACAATAAGTTAGGAATAAAATCATGAAAAAGTCTATTTTATCTACATTGGTATTAGCAGGCATTGTATCAGCACCAGCGATGGCAACAAATGTTGAAACATTTATGGGTGGTGGTGTGGGTTATCAATTAGATAACTTTAAAGACGCTGCTAAAATGCATAGTGAAGATGCTAGCTACCAAATCCGTGGTGGTGTAATTGTCGATAACCATCACCGCTTAATGGCAACTTACGGTTATAAGAAAGATAAGTTCAATATGGTTGAGCCTGGAGAAGAAACTATCAAGGCTAAGCATAAGCAAGATTTATTTTTAGTTTCTTATGATTACCTAGTACCAGTCACTTCTAATATTAACCTTTTTGCTGGTGCGTCAATGGGTGCTGCTCATAATAAATTAACTGCTAAGACTTCAGAAGAATCGTTTAAAAATAGCTCCACTGATTTTGTATGGGGTGGGCAGCTAGGTGCAATGGTTCAGCTAACGGATAATATTTCATCAGATCTTACATACCGTTACCTTGATCAAAATTACAAAACAGATGGTGTTCGTTTAAAAGGAACAGAGCAAGTCGTTTGGAGTGTTGATTATAAATTCTAATAAATTTAATCTTTTATAAAAACTTAGCACCTCACCTAAAGTGGGGTGCTATGCGATGTAGAAGCCAAAAGATAAGCAATAAAATCATTTATTTGTTGTAATACTATAATCTGAATCATTACCACTAAGCATAAATGTATTGTCGATAAATCTTTTTATCCTGCCATTTTCAAGTTCGGATTGTTGCATAACACGAAAAGTTCTCTTGATTCCTTCTGCATCTATGGAGTGAGATAAATGCGTGTCTGTTATCTTAGTGCCGTCTTTTGAGGTAAAAAAGTTAATTACTTCAACTTTAACCTTTGCATTCTTTTTCAACCAGGCCATACGTTGCTTAAAAGCATCAGCATCATATTCTTTATCGTTAATATTGATATAGCAATCTTCCGTAAAATAATGATGAAACTTTGATGTATCAGGATTGACTAATATTTCCTGATATAGCTTTTCGTAAGTTTTTATATTATCCCAGTCAGGAGTTCTTGATTCTATCATTGAGTGTACCTTTTGTTGTTTTATTAAAGCTGTGGTTACTTTAACAGACTGTTTTATTTTGTTTTGAGAGTACACGACAAT
This sequence comes from Photobacterium angustum, assembly GCF_002954615.1. Classification (NCBI taxonomy): domain Bacteria; kingdom Pseudomonadati; phylum Pseudomonadota; class Gammaproteobacteria; order Vibrionales; family Vibrionaceae; genus Photobacterium; species Photobacterium angustum. The sequence continues at coordinate 534,030 of NZ_MSCJ01000003.1, forward strand.
TGCTAGTGATTTTTCGCCAACGATTAAACGATATCTTTAGTCATTACATCTGTCTATGTTACTTTTAATTGTTCGTTAAATGCTCTTTTAGGGGGCTCTTGTTCTAGATAAGTCGCTTTTTAGGAAGATACACAATGACGAAAATATGAATTCATACAAAGTCGTATTATGATATGGCGCGTTTGAGATCATAGGCAGTAATAGTGAATAAGCAGAAGTTATTAAATCAGGTACAAATTAGGTTACAACAAACATTAGAAGCGGCGACTGAAGCAGCTTTACGTGCCTATAATACGGCTACTGATGATGAAAATGTTGCGGAAAATCAATATGACACATTGGCACTTGAAGCGTCTTATTTAGCGCATGGTCAGGCACAAAGAGTAGAAGAGTGCAAAGCCGATATAACAGCTTATCAAGTATTACAAGCTAACTTACCTAAAGCCTTTGATACTGTGCTACTTGGGCATATTGTAACGTTAGCTGATGAAGACGATAACAAGCGTTTTGTTTTTCTGGGTCCCAGTTCTGGTGGACTAGTCGTAACGTTTGATCAGTATTCTGTCACGATAGTGACACCAACTTCGCCATTTGGTGATGCATTGATAGGTCGTGAGATCGGTGAAGAAGTCGATGTTCATATTGGTGATAAAGTCACTTGGTACGAAGTCATGGCGATCAATTAAATCATTTTATTTAAAGGTATCTCGGTATTTTTGATAATACTGATAAATATGCTCAATAAAGAGCTTTACTTTCATTGGTTGCTGCTTGGTATACGGATATACCGCATAAATGCCTAATGATTTCGCAACATAATCAGTTAGCACTTCAACCAAGTCACCTTTTTTTAGATCTTCAGCGACTAATACTTTGGGAATGTAGACCAAGCCTTGTCCGTGTAGTGCCGCGCCTCGCAAAGCAGAAGCGTTATTAGTGGTAAAGTTGCCTTTTACTTTAACGGTATGAATACCTAATGTATCTTCAATTAGCCATTCGTTCGCCCCTGTTTCTTGAAAGCTATAACCCAGACAGTTATGTTTTTCTAAATCATAAGGTTGTGTTGGTATGCCGTATTGCTTGATATAACAGGGGGATGCACATATCACCCAGCGAGCTTGAACTAATTGACGGGCAATTAAGCTTGAATCTGGCATTGCACCTGTTCTTATCGCAATATCAAATCCTTCCTGTACTAAATCAACAAAGCGATTGTCGAGATCCATTTCAATATGAATATCAGGATATTGACGGCTAAACGCTGCAATTGCTTCGGGTAAAATAAGCTCGCCAGAAATGGTAGGGACTGTAATACGGATCTTACCTGTTAGACTTTCACCCAATCCACTCATTGCATCTTCTGCATTTTGAACCGCATTGTAGACTTCTCTCGCATGATGATAAAAAACATCACCGGCTTCTGTCAGTGTCAATTTGCGCGTAGTCCGATAAATAAGCTGAACGCCTAACGCTTGTTCAAGTGCTGTGATACGTTTGCTTACCACCGATTTTGTTAAGCCAATATGATCGGCAGCCTTGCTAAAGGAGCCTTTATCAATTAGATGGTAAAAAAGGAGTAGATTATTCGTTGTCTTCATCTATTAGTGTACTTTTTTCAACAAACATGTGAATTAGGCAATATATATCAACTATGCAGAGCAAAGTAGAATATACCTATAAAAAATAAAACGATTAACTCGTATACATACATGGAGCCATGATGCAGCAGCCCTACCTTGAACTGATTGCGCAACTAGAACAACAAATAGATAAAAGTCGCATTATCACCGATCCAACACTCGCACTGGCCTATGGTACCGATGCCAGCTTTTACCGTTTAACGCCTCAAGTTGTCCTTCAACTGGATAATTTGCAAGAGGTGATCTTTGCCGTTAAAACGTGCTATGAGCGCCAAATTCCAGTGACATTTAGAGCCGCTGGTACTAGTTTATCTGGCCAAGCCCAGTCCGATTCTGTGTTAATCACGCTGACTCGAAATTGGCGTGATTATGAGATACTAAATGATGGTGAACAGATTTGGCTTCAGCCGGGGATTATTGGTGCTGAAGTTAATGCTTATTTAGCGCCATTTGGTCGTAAAATTGGCCCAGATCCAGGCTCAATCAATACCTGTAAAATTGGTGGTATTGTTGCTAACAATGCATCAGGTATGTGCTGTGGTACTTCAGAAAATAGTTACCGCACAGTTGCAGGGATGACGGTTGTATTAGCTGACGGCACAGTACTAAATACGTTAGATAGTACCAGTGTTGAGGCTTTTAAACTCAGTCATGCAGAAATGATTGATGAGTTGATGACACTTGTCACCCAGTGTCAGGAAGATAGCGAACTAGCTGATAAAATCCGCCATAAGTACCGTTTAAAAAACACCACAGGTTATAGTCTTAATTCACTGATTGACTTTGATGATCCAATTGACGTTTTGCAACACCTTTTCATTGGTTCAGAAGGCACATTAGGTTTTATTGCTGACGTAACTTATAACACAGTTGTAAACCATGCACACAAAGCATCTGGGTTGTTTGTTTTTAGCGATATTGAAATTACTTGCCTTGCGGTAAGTGAGTTGAGTAAAACTTCAGTCGCTGCGGTTGAATTAATGGATAGCCGTTCTTTAGCTTCTGTTGCCGACAAGCCGGGAATGCCAAGTTTTATCGCAGAGCTTGGTGAAAAAGGTGATACTGAAGCCGCGGCATTATTGATTGAAATTCATGCTGAGAATGAGGCTGCATTACAGCAACAAATTGAACAGTTGCTAGCTATCATTAATGGTTTCTCACCGATTGCTCAGGTTGATTTTAGCCGTGATACCAAAATCTGTGAGCAGTTATGGGGGATCCGTAAAGAGCTATTCCCATCTGTGGGGGCAGTGCGAGAGACTGGAACCACAGTTATCATTGAAGATGTTGCCTTTCCGATTGAACAATTAGCCCCTGCTGTACGTGAACTACAGGAGTTATTTACTCAGTTCAATTACCACGAAGCGATCATTTTTGGTCACGCATTAGCGGGAAATCTACACTTTGTATTCACTCAGTCATTTGATAGCCAAGAAGAAATAACGCGTTATAGTGATTTTATGGATGCAGTGGCTCAGTTAGTGGCCGTTGATTATAAAGGATCTTTAAAAGCTGAGCATGGTACTGGGCGTAATATGGCGCCGTTTATCGAGCTTGAGTGGGGCGCTGATGGTTATCAATTAATGCAAAATATTAAACGCATTTTTGATAAGCGCGGCATTTTAAACCCAGGTGTGATCATCAATGAAGACAAAGAATCACATATCAAAAACTTAAAAGGGATGCCTGAAGCGGATGAGTTAATTGATAAGTGTGTTGAATGTGGTTTCTGTGAGCCTGTTTGTCCCTCTCGTAATTTATCGTTAACACCACGCCAACGAAATACAGTATTTCGTGAGATTTCACGCTTAAGAAAAACTAACGAAGATCCTAGCCGTCTTGCTCAGATGGAAAAAACCTATCGTTATTACGGCCTAGATACCTGTGCTGCAACGGGATTATGTGCTGATCGTTGTCCTGTCGGGATTAATACTGGCGATCTTGTTCGTAAATTACGTCAAAACCATACAGATAAAGCAAAACAAATTGCTAACTGGACTGCGGATCATTTTTCAACCGTTACGTCAGTAGCTAAAACTGGTTTAACTGTCGCAAATGGTATGCATAAAGTACTTGGCACTAATAAGATGCGCAAGTTGACGAAGGCTGCTTATGACTTATCGGGTCATCGTATTCCGATGTGGTCTTCACATATGCCTGTAGCGGTAAAATCAACAGAAATGTTGAAAGTTAAAAAAGTGGGTCGAGAAAAGATAGTTTATTTCCCGAGTTGCTCCGCGCGTACAATGGGGACTGAAGCGAATGCGAAAGATCCTCGACCATTAGTCGATGTGACGATTTCTCTGCTTGAAAAAGCGGGCTATGAAGTTGTTATCCCGAAGGATTTAAACAATCAATGTTGTGGTATGCCATATACCAGTAAAGGTTTTCCTGAAACAGCAGCGAAAAAAGCACAGCAATTAGAAAATGCGTTATGGGAAGCATCTAGCCAAGGAACCTATCCTGTATTAATGGATACCAGCCCTTGTGCAAGTACAGGAAAAGAAACACTGCGTAGTGAAATTAAAATCTACGAGCCTTTTGAATTTGTCGCAAATTATGTATTGCCCAAATTAGCCATAACACAGCAAGAAGAGCCTGTGATGTTACACATTACCTGTACTTCACGCCGTAAAGGGTTAGCTGGGGTGATGGAAAAAGTCACGAAAGCTTGTGCGAAGACAGTGATTATTCCAGATGACATTACCTGCTGCGGTTTTGCTGGCGATAAAGGTTTTACCAAACCAGAACTTAACGCAAGTTCACTAGCGCCTTTAAAACGTCAAGTACCTGTAGACTGTACTGAAGGTTATTCAAATAGTCGTACTTGTGAGTTAGGGCTATCTGAACATAGCGGAATAGAATATCGCTCAATTCTATATTTAGTTGATAAAGTCAGTATGTAAGTGATGATTTTTTAAATAAAAACGCTGATATGAAAGTATCAGCGTTTTTTTATGTTTAGTTAGGGCGACTTATAAAATACTGCTGTTTGCTTAGAATGATATTCTGAATGTCTTATTTCGATATATTACATTGCATAAATGATTAGCTGAAAGTTAAGAGAACATGTTGTTTTTTCGTATACTATTAGAACTCTTACTCTATTTATATATATAGAATAGATTAGCCAATAGGTTATTTTCGGATTTGTAATTTATACGTTATTACTCTTTAACTATGAGTGAATATTCAGCTATGGATTATAAATCCCACATAATAAAAAGGGTTTAATATGCATTTTCACTCAACTGCTCGCGGTATTTTAATTAACGATGATGCAGTGCTTGTGACACGAGTTAAAGGTGATGATAAAACATTTTTACCTGGTGGACATATTGATGCAAAAGAATCAGCAGCGACAACGGTGATTCGAGAATTGAATGAAGAAGCGAACTTAAAGGTTAACATTGATTGTTTTTTGGGTGCAGTAGAAAACAACTGGCATATAGGGCAAGAATTAAATACTGAACTATGCTTATTATTTTTATTGTCATCAGATGCAGATAATAATCTTGAGACTATTAAAAGTTGTGAAGCTCATATCGATTATTTATGGTTAAAAAAAGAAGATCTGGTAACGAGTAATTTATACCCATTAGCATTAAGAGAGTGGCTAATGTCTTCGCAATTAGAATTTACAAAATCCCAACCTGCATTTTGGGGCAGTGAATTGTAAATACGTGATTGATTACAACAATATATATTTATCATCTAGACTCAAATTTAGCGATATTTCAGCTAAATAGGATATTTTAATGGCAACGACTGATAACTCGCCGTCTGAACAACTTCAGACGCCAGAAAATGATTCACATCTGTTCCGCAATTTATTTATTTTTGTACTTTTAGCTGCACTGTTAGGGACGGCTGGGTATTTTTATATTCGTCATCAAAAGTTATATCCGGCGACAGATGATGCCTATATACACGCCAATGTTTTATATGTTGCCCCACAAATTAGTGGCAAAGTTCTTACGGTCAATGTGGATGATTATCAACATGTGGCGGAAGGCGATTTATTATTATCGATTGATCCTGCTCCTTTTGAAATAGAGTTAGAAAAAGCAAAAGCTGCGTATGAAGTTGCCACACAAAAAAATAAAGCGACAGATGATGCGATTTTAGCGGCAAGTGCTAATGTACGATCAGCAGACGCGACACTTGTTGATGTGCAAAAAAGTTATCGTCGAGTGATGGATTTAGTGAATCGCAAATTATTACCTTTACAGCAAGGTGATGATGCTAAAGCTAAATTAGCTTCTGCTCAAACGGCATTAGAAGCTGCGCGTGCAAATATGAGCCAGTTAATTAACCAGCAAGGTGCTAAAGGTGATGAAGCGCCTCAGGTTAAACAAGCGGCGGCAGCATTAAGCCAAGCAACGTTGAATTTATCCTATACCAATATCTATGCTCCCCATGACGGTAGTTTAGGTAAGGTGAGTGTGCGTCCTGGCAGTATTGTATCGCCTGGGTTATCTGTCATGCCTCTGATTGAAGATAATACGGCGTGGCTTCAAGCTAATTACAAAGAAAAATCGATTGGTTTATTAAAACCTGGTATGAAAGCCAGTATCGTTTTAGATATGTACCCAGATGTGACATATCAAGGTCACATTGTTGCTTTATCACCAGCAAGTGGTTCATCGTTCTCATTACTCCCTCCAGAAAATGCAACGGGTAACTGGGTTAAAGTACCTCAACGTTTCCCTGTGCGTATTCAGTTTGATGATTTAAAAGGCAAGCCTTTACTTCGTGTTGGAGCGAGTGCGGAAGTCACTATTGATACGTTAGCAGAGACTAAGTAATGACAGGTGCTACGTTAACGCCAGCCAATCGGTTGTTGATCACTTTTGCTGTCATGCTATCCGCCATCATGGTGCTGCTAGACATGACTATCGCGAATGTTGCTTTGCCTCATATGATGGGAGCGTTAGGCGTAACTTCAGAGCAAGTAACATGGGTGTTAACCTCATATTCGATGGCGGAAGCGATCTTCATCCCTTTAGCGAGCTATTTGGCGCTTAAGTTTGGAGTGCGTAAATTATTACTCTTTTCGGTTGCTGGTTTTGTGGTTATGTCTGCATTATGTGGACAGGCTGATAGCCTTGCCGAAATGGTCATTTTTCGAATATTCCAAGGTGCGTTTGGCGCATCAGTGATCCCATTATCACAATCTATCATGGTGCAAATCTATCCGCCTGAAGAACGTGGTAAAGCAATGGCGTTATTCAGTGTCGGGATTTTATTAGGGCCTATTTTAGGTCCTACTGTTGGCGGTATCATTACCGAGAATATGGATTGGCGCTGGATTTTCTACGTTAATGTGCCTATTGGTTTGATTTGTTTATCCCTACTTTATTTCTTTGTGAAGTTAGATGGACGCGGTAAGAGCAAATTAGACTGGCCTTTAGTGATAGGTATGACTATCGGTATTGGGCTGTTACAAATGGTATTAGATAGAGGTAATGAAGAAGGGTGGTTTGAATCTAACCTTATTTTGTTCTCTGCAGTGATAAGTGTTGTCGCGTGGGTTTTCTTTATCGCGCGCTCATGGATCACGAAAGGCGATGTCGCTCCTATGTGGCTGCTTAAAGATAGAAACCTTGCTGTTTCTTGTTTAATGATGGCTGGTTTCTCTATGGGGATGTTTGGTATTACCCAATTACAACCTATGATGCTAGAACAGTTACTGCATTACCCAGTAGAAGCAACAGGGTTCGCCATGGCGCCAAGGGGATTAACTTCAGCGATTGTGTTGCTGGTGATTGCCCGATTTATGGATCGTCTCGATCCTCGTATGTTAGTGGCAGTAGGGCTTGGTTTTAATATCCTTGGTACATACTTAATGATGCAGTATTCAATGAATATTGATTATTACTGGGTATTAATGCCATCGATTGTTCAGGGATTAGGGATGGGGCTTGTATTCGCACCATTAAGCCAAATGGCATATCGAACATTAAGCCACGAAAATACAGTCGGCGGTGCGGTTATTTTCAACCTCTGTCGAACGATTGGTGGTTCATTTGGTATCTCTATTGTTAATACGTATTTTACACGTACAGAGCAACGAGAGTGGCATGCTTTAGGTGCGGATTTGACGTTGAGTAATCCGCAGTTACAACAGCAGGCAATGATGCAGCATACAACTGTGACGGATCCTCATTTTATCGCCCAAATTAGTGAGCTATTACATCAGCAGTCAACATTGCTTGCTTTTGTTTATACCTTTGGATTTATTTTTGTCTCTTACATTGTGCTGTTACCTCTCTTAACACTGTTCAAGTTTAAGAAAACACAATCAGTGCCTAAGAACGTAAATATACATTAATCGAGTGATAGGAAAAAAGCAGATCAATAATGATCTGCTTTTTTATAGGTGATATGTATTTTAAGTAATTTAAAATCAGTGAGTTATAATTTATTTTGGGTTTTTTCATAAAAAACAGTTTACAGTCAATACGTTTAATGTGATTATGTCTTCGCTCTGTTGTTCAGAGTTATTAATAAAGAGTTAAGTTAAAGAAAATCTCCAGAAGTATCTTCGTTTAGTTGTACCTTTGTGTTTCCTTCGCTTCATCGTATTTAATAATTCAAGCTTTCAGTGCATCGCAATTTTGCGATATTTTCTATGAATTTTATATAAGGGACACATTATGTCTAAGTCAACTGGTATCGTTAAGTGGTTCAACGAAGAGAAAGGTTTTGGTTTCATTACTCAAGACAACGGCGGTGCTGACGTATTCGTTCACTTCCGTGCTATCGCTTCTGAAGGTTTCAAAACTCTTGCTGAAGGCCAAAAAGTGTCTTTTGAAGTAGAGCAAGGCCAAAAAGGTCTTCAAGCTGCAAACGTTGTAGCTCTTTAATTTTATAGTTTCTATAAGATTTCTAAGTGGTGTAACTTGTTACACCACTTAATTAAAAAACTCCTTCTGCGTTACACTCTTCAAAATACTTTACTCATCTTCGTTTCACCCCTAGCAGTTTTGCTAATCGCCGTACTCATAATCTTCATTAAAAATTCATCATGCTATAAAACTGTTGATATTTAGCTTTACTATTGTCATAGCTAGAATTCATCAACGCTACAATTTAAAGAGGTATATTATGATTATCAACTTCAACGTTAATGATCTTAGCTGGAATGCATCTGTGCATCAGTTAAATAGTGATGTATTGCGCCGACATGTTTTAATTAACGGTAAGCTAGATACATTAGATGTTAATTTTACGTATTGTGAACAATCAGAAAAAGGCATTATTACTAATCACAATAATAAAGAGATTGGACACTTTTCAATTATTGATTAAGGTTTGGAATAACATGCTTACTAGTCATGGTTTATTTGAAATAGAAAGGCAGATAGGGTTGTCTGCCTTAAACTAACAACCGTAGTATGTAAAAATCATCACTTTTCTATAGCTATGTTGGCTAACATACGCTTCCTTTACTTTCCCACTATTGCCAACAACAATCACTTCTTGCCTTGGCTATTCTGCAACTTCTCCTCCTCGTTAATAAAAACATTTAATGCCACACTGATGCGATAAAGTGCATTCAATGACGTCATTACATATCATCACGATAAAAAGCAGTTCTCTCACAGTATTCACCTCTCAATGATGATCCTTCGATGACGGCTTGATGTTCAACATACTTATTTTATCGATGATCCTGACACATTTATTCGTATCCATGATTGAAACTATATGTAGGCTACTTACTTGATGAGCGTCATTCTTTATGTTTTTGTAAAGGGCTAAATTGATTTTGGCACTGCATCGAATGATCAAGGAAAGGTAACGTTTTGATAGTTATAAAAAAGCTGCAGAACGTTACGCTCTACAGCTTATTAAACAGCAGTAAGATATTAGTGATTTTCAGCTAGCTGTTGTTCTTGTGTCTGATGACGTGTCGAATATAGTTTGTAGCTCATGATAATAATCACTAGTGCTTTAATGATCATCATTTGTGGATTGCCATAATATCCTGCCATACCAACAAAACCTGATGTCAGCATTAACATGCGATAATTTTTCAGTGATGTCATATAAAGTGCCGCAACAATAACGGCTAAATCTAAATATTGTAATGCGACAGTAATCGTTGGCTCTGCAATGAAGGCACTAATAGCAACGTAAGTTATATAGATAATAGCTGACGCCATAATGGCTGCGAGAGTGTGAACTATGACCTTTCCCATTTTGGTGAAGTCTTTTACATAGCGATAAGTATTAATCGCATTAACAGAAAGGTTTAAAATTACTTTCGGCCACCACCCCATTAGAATTGACCAAACAGTATCATTTGTAGCAGATGCAAAAGCAGCATAGCGAGTGAATTTCATGCTGTTAAATATAGTAAGCAGGATATATAAGACGACGGAAGTCCAGCCTAATACTTCTTTTAATAGATCAACCAATGTAAATATCTCTCAGTGATGTCATTGATAGTAATGACATTAATAGTGCTTGATTCTGTTTTTTAACGTTTAGGTAACATTAGTTACTTTTTGTTGCGCTAATTTCGATGGATCCTACCACAGTTGTCATTTCCATGACATTAGATGGAGCTTCATATTTCAACTAATTTCTTCTTATAAAGAATGAATCAAATGTTCTGAGTTCACATAAATCGTATCTTGTGTGGTTAATCGTCATTGTGGACTTTTACGTATAAATACGTAGAGTTGGCTGTTTTTAAGTTGTTGATAAATATTGAAATAAATTTTATTGATAGGTTCTTATACGTAGTGGTGCCTTTGTTTTTATTAACGATTTTTAACTTTTAATCCGTAGTCGTTCTCATTTTATCTTGTATAGCGTTAAGCCAAAGTATGTTTGAACATCATTTTGTAGCCTAATCATATAAAGCAAGGATGAGTGAATGACTATTATTGGTAACGTAGTGAAACGAGTGGTGAAAAAAAGCCTAATCGTTGCACTTGGGTGTGTTGCTATGTTGGCAACAAGCGCACAAGCATCAGAAAAAGTATACCGTTTAAAATTAGCCGAAACATGGGGGCCCAATTTTCCGATCTTTGGCGATGCAACGAAGAATATGGCGGCGATGGCAGAAAAAATGTCTAACGGTCGTTTGAAAATTCGTATTGATTCTGCCAATAAGCACAAAGCACCACTCGGTATTTTTGATATGGTGAAATCAGGTCAATACGACATGGGACATTCAGGCTCTTATTACTGGAAAGGCAAGGTTCCAAACACCTTATATTTTACTTCTATGCCTTTTGGTATGACGCCTGCTGAGCAATATGCGTGGTTCTATCATGGTGGTGGTATGGAGTTGATGGAGCAAGTCTATTCACCTCATAACTTGCTATCATTTCCTGGCGGTAATTCAGATATTCAAATGGGAGGATGGTTTCAAAAAGAGATCAATACCGTTGATGATCTGAAAGGTTTGAAAATGCGAATTCCTGGTTTTGCTGGTGAAATTCTTGCTGAAGTTGGTGCTAAACCAACCAATATTGCACCAGGAGAGCTCTATACTTCACTTGAGCGAAATACTATTGATGCGCTTGAGTGGGTAGGCCCATCATTAGATTTACGTATGGGGTTTCATAAAATAGCGCCTTATTACTACACCGGTTGGCATGAGCCTGGATCAGAATTACAGTTCTTAGTAAATAAGCGCACATGGGAGCGTCTACCTGCCGATCTTCAAGAGATCTTACGTGTTGCAATGCGTACAGCCGCTTATGACATGTATACCCAAGCGACCCATGCAAGCGGTAAAAACTGGTCAACAATTCAACAAACCTACCCTGATATAAAAGTGAAAGATTTCCCGCCAGCAGTAATGAAAGCATTACGTGACGCGAATGATCGCCTCCTTGCACAACATGCAGAAGAAGATGAACAAGCAAAAGCGATTCAAAAATCACAAGCGGATTATCTAAATCAGGTACGTTCATGGACCAATATATCTCATCGTGCCTACCTTAATAGCCAAGCGCAATAAGTCTGTTTAAATAAGGACGTTATTATCCTTCCATTTATGCATATAAGATCGCTGTTATGCGTATTTGGTGGGATTCCATGGAGTAAGGAATGAAAAGTCTGATTACGCTAGAGCGTTTTTTTAATCGTATTGGTGATGTACTTGGTTGGTTTGCCAGTATCCTATTTTTATTATTATTAGTTAATGTCGTTTATGACGTTGTTATGCGTTATGTTTTTAATGATGTTTCCATTGCCCTTCAAGAAATGGAATGGCACCTGTTTTCTGCTGTATTTTTACTTGGCGTTCCTTACGCGATCCGTTCTGCGGGACATGTTCGTGTTGATGTTTTTTATGAGCGTCTATCCCGTAAAAGCCAAGCGATAATCGATATTTTAGGCACACTATTCTTTCTATTACCTTTCTGTTTACTGGTGACATCGTATGGGATTGATTTCGCCAAAGAGAGCTATGCATTAGGCGAAACATCTGGCGATCCTGGTGGTCTTGCTTATCGATGGATAATTAAAGCAATGATCCCTCTCTCATTTGGTTTAATGGCGATCAGTGGTTTAGGGCTGGTTGTTCACTCATTAAATACCTTATTTAATCCGCAGCACGCGGCACTAAAACAAGATCAGTAAAGGAATACGTCAATGATCGGAATCGTGATGTTTTTTGTCGCACTATTTGCTTTATTACTGGGCTTTCCTGTGGCATTTACTTTCGGCGGAATAGCTTTAATTTTTGGGGTATGGGCTGAAGGTTTCGACATGTTTGCATTTATGCCTTATCGCATTCAGTCAATCATGGAAAATACGGTACTTATGGCGGTACCACTGTTTGTTTTTATGGGCTTAGTACTCCAGAAAACCCGTTTAGCCGAGCAGCTATTAGAATCGATGGGGCGTCTGTTTGGTGGAGTTCGTGGTGGTATTGCAATTTCGACTGTACTAGTCGGCGCATTATTAGCGGCATCAACGGGTGTGGTAGGCGCATCTGTTGTTGCGATGGGGCTTATCTCATTACCCGTCATGCTCAAATATAATTATGATAAAGGCCTTGCGTGTGGAACCATCTGTGCTTCGGGGACATTAGGACAAATTATTCCACCTTCGATTGTATTAATACTATTGGGCGATGTGCTAGGTGTCCCTGTTGGTGATCTATTTCAAGCTGCTATTTTACCGGGCTTTGTATTGGTAGGTGCGTACGTCGCTTATATTTTAATTTATGCCAAGCTTAACCCTGACGCGGCGCAGCCAATTGAACGAGATGACAGTATTAGTCGTTCGCAAGAGGTTTTTACTGCTTTAAAAGCGGTTATTCCGCCATTAGCGTTAATTATCGTGGTGCTAGGTTCTATTTTTGCTGGTATTGCAACGCCAACAGAGTCAGCGGCGTTAGGTGGATTTGGTGCGATTGTATTAGCTATTTTATATCGTATGTTTAGTTGGAAAATGATCTATGAGGCAGCAAAAGAAACGGTAAAAGTTACGGCAATGGTTTTTGCTATTTTGTTAGGTGCAACCGCATTTTCGATGGCATTTACCTACACTGGTGGTGATTACTTGGTTGAAGAATGGATGATGGCGATACCCGGTGAAAAGTGGGGATTTTTGATCATTACTATGCTGGTTATCTTAATTCTTGGTTTCTTTATCGACTTTGTTGAGATCTGTTTCATTATCGTACCGATTTTAGCGCCTGTTGCTGAAGCGATGGGATTGAATATGACTTGGTTTGCCATACTTGTTGCAATGAATTTGCAGACTTCATTCTTAACACCACCATTTGGCTTTAGTTTGTTTTACTTGAAAGGTGTAGCACCTGCGGGCGTCACGACACGTGATATTTACCGTGGAGTTATGCCGTTTATTGCTATTCAAATTGCGGTATTGGCTTCCATTTTGATTTTCCCGAATTTCTATGGCATGGGTTAATATTGATAATGTGATCTATAAAAGTAAAAAATGATAATAAGTTGTTAAGATAAGCTGGTGGTAAAACATCAGCTTTTTGCTGTTTGGAGGTCTCTATGCCATTAAAAGCAAAACTGATCTTATTAACCTTATTACCGTTACTGATTGTGACTGCCAGTATTAGTTGGATATCGATTTATCAGGCGAAAACCTTAGGTCAGAAAGAAGTGATGGTTTTTCGAGAAAGTTTAATTGATGCCAAAGAAGCTGCATTAAAAGATAGCGTAGATCTTGCCTTAAATGCCATCTCTCATATTTACCACGACTCTACAATTGATGTTGATATAGCGCAGCAACGTGTTAAAGCAATATTGACTAATTTACGTTATGGGACAGATGGTTACTTTTTTGTTTATGATAAAAATGGGGTCAGTTTAGTCCATCCGATCATGCCTGAGTTGATCGGTAAAAATCTTATTAATATACAAGATGAACAAGGTGATTTTTTAATTGCCTCTTTGTTATCACAAGCACAAAGCGGGGGCGGCTATCATCAGTATTTATGGCAGAAACCATCAACGGGAGAAACGGTTAATAAGTTAAGTTATTCCGCATGGTTAGATAAGTGGGATTGGATGATTGGTACCGGACTCTATATTGAAGATGTTAGCCAAGATGTCGCGACTATGCAGCAAGCGATTAACCATAATATTGATACGATCTTCTTTTCCATTGTGGTGATATTAACAGTAACTGTCGCAGTAATTATCGTGATCACATTAGCAATTAACTTACATGAACATCGATTGGCTGACAGAAATCTTAAAGAGTTAGCGCATAAAACTGTACTATTTCAGGAAGCTGAAAAAAAACATGTCGCACGAGAATTACATGATGGGATCAATCAGCTATTAGTCTCAAGTAAATGTCACTTAGAGTTACTTAGTCTTCAGTCCATTGATGTAAAGTTTGTCGATTACCTGAATAAATCGATGCATTCATTAACATTAGCGATTAATGAAGTAAGACATATTTCGCATAAATTACGCCCAAGCTCTCTGGATGATATTGGTTTAGAAGCGGCACTCACAACATTATTACAAGACTATCAATCTCACGCCGGTACATCAGTTGATATGTTATTTGATACAAAGGCTGGAAAGCTAGATTCTGATGTTGCAACAACACTTTATCGGGTTGTACAAGAATCACTGAATAATATTGTTAAGCATGCAGATGCGACGCATGTTGAAGTGCATTTGAAACAACTTGGAAAGTTATTGCAATTGATCATTCGAGATAATGGAAAAGGGTTTGATAGCCAAAATCGTTATCATTTAAAAGGGATTGGTTTGCGAAATATGCGCGAGCGAGTGGAGTTTATTGGTGGAGAGTTTGATCTTAATAGTGAGCCCGGATTTGGTACTGAACTCACCGTTTTATTAAACTTGGATGGTTTAGTGTATGACAGAACAAACGATTAAAATTGTGATAGTCGATGATCATCAAGTGGTGATTGATGGTTTTATGGCAAGGTTACAATTAGAGCCTGATATCGAGGTCATTGGTACTGCAAGCAATGGTTTAGAGGCACTAGATACCGTCAGTTATCTTCAACCTGACGTTATTTTAATGGATATCAGTATGCCCATCATGAACGGTATTGATGCAACAGAGCAAATTAAAAAAACACTCCCTAATGCAAAAGTATTGATGCTGACGATGCATGATAACCGTGAATATATTATGAAGGTGATGCAGGTTGGTGCAATGGGTTATATGTTGAAAGAAATTTCGGCAGAAAAAATGGTTCAAGCGATTAAAACGGTGAATCAAGGAGCGACATATTTTTGTGAAACGACGAGCCAAACCATTTTTACTCAGACATCTTCACCAGTGAAAAGTCCTGATATTAATCCTTTAAGTCGCCGAGAAGAAAGGGTACTGAAACATGTCGCGCAAGGATTAAGTAGTAAGCAAATTGCTAAAGCATTAGAGATTAGTTATCGGACCGTTGAGACGCATCGTCAGAATATAAAACATAAGCTTGAATTGCATTCAACAGCCGAGTTAGCGAAATATGCATTAGAAAAAGGGCTTATTAAATAGTATTGCTAATGTACTTTGAGCGTTATTCGAAGTGGTCGTACAGATAATAAGCATCTGATAAAAATAATGAATAAAGATGTTTACAAGCTCAGCTTAACTACGTATTATTCGCGGCATTGGAGAGATGGCTGAGTGGTTGAAAGCACCGGTCTTGAAAACCGGCATACGTTTATAGCGTATCTAGGGTTCAAATCCCTATCTCTCCGCCATATTCTAGAAGTTCGATTTATCGGGTTTCATAAAGAATTGGAGCGGTAGTTCAGTTGGTTAGAATACCGGCCTGTCACGCCGGGGGTCGCGGGTTCGAGTCCCGTCCGCTCCGCCAACACAACGAAGCCTCGTCAGTAATGACGGGGCTTTTTTGTATATAAAATCTATGTTGTTACTAAAATGTGATAGTTTCTGTATGCAGAAAACCTGCTATTCACACTGTAAATCAATAGTATAGTAAAAGCCAAACAACCACCTGTTTGGCTTTAGAGGTTGGTTTATTCGCCGTTGTACTGCAACTCTAACGCTTGAGCTGTTTGGTAGCCTTGATGCGTTTGTAGCTGCTCTGCGTAACGTTGAATATTTGGAAACGCAGCTAATACGCCATAGTTGCCAAGGATTTCAGCAATAAATGACATCATGAAATCGGCCCCCGTTAAACGCTCTTCTACAAGATAAGTTTTATCAGCTAACCGTTGATCAAAATATTGCATTACTTTCTGAGTTTCCATGTCAGCATAATCACCAAGGAAATTCATTTTTGCACCATCTTTGGTGACAAACATCTTTAAAAGTAACGGTAAAATGGCTGAACTTTCGGCAAAATGCAGCCATTGAATATAATCAATATAGGCTTGAGTGCCACGTTCTGGCATAAATTTACCGTTACCGTAAGTTTCAATTAAATATTCTGTAATAGCGCCTGATTCGGTAATTATCATTCCGTTATCTTCCAATACCGGTGATTTACCTAGTGGATGAACACTTTTAAGTTCTGGTGGCGCAAGAAATGTGACTTTGTCTCGGCAATAAGGTTGAATTTTATATTCAACACCTAGCTCTTCAAGTAGCCAGATAATACGCTTTGAACGAGATTGATTAAGGTGGTGCAATATGATCATTGTAAGTCCTTTTTAGGTTTAGTTAGCTAACTTTAACTACAACTTTGCCGAAGTTTTTACCTTCAAGTAAGCCGATGAAAGCTTGTGGAGCTTGCTCTAGGCCTTCGACTCTATCTTCACGGTAATGAATTTTTCCTTCAGCAAGCCATTGCGACATTTGTTGTGCAAATTCGTCATAACGGTGAGCATAATCGTCAAAGATAATGAAACCTTGCATCTTGATACGCTTAACCAGTAGTTGTCCCATTAACATATTCATACGATCTGGGCCGTCTGGAAGCGATGTTGCATTGTATTGAGAGATCAAGCCACAAAGCGGAATTCGTGCGCCTGTATTAAGTAGAGGAAGCACTGCATCAAAGACTTTACCGCCAACATTTTCATAATAAATATCAATGCCATCGGTACATGCATCTGCTAATTGTTGAGCAAAGTCAGCAGCATGGTGATCAATACATTCATCAAATCCTAATGTCTCTTTTGCGTATTGGCATTTTTCGTTACCACCTGCGATACCAACAACACGACAGCCTTTTATCTTACCAATTTGACCAACCATAGAGCCTACTGCGCCAGTTGCTGCAGCAACAACGATAGTGTCACCTTGCTTTGGTTGACCTATATCGAGTAGCCCCATGTATGCGGTAAAGCCAGGCATACCCATTACCCCTAATGCATAGGATGGGTGAGTGGGGTTCATTCCTAACTTTATTAATCCTTCACCATTTGAAACGGCATAATCTTGCCAACCTGAATACGCTAATACCCATTCACCCACTTGATAGTCAGGGTGGTGAGAAGCGGTTACTTGGCATACCGTGCCACCGACCATCACTTCATTAATACCGACAGGCTCAGCATAGGATTTTTTATCACTCATACGTCCACGCATATAAGGGTCGAGTGAGAGATAAACGGCTTTAAGTAGTAACTCGCCTTGTTGCGGGCTTGGGATCGTTGTTTCTGTTAAATGAAAATTTTCAGGGGTTGGTGCGCCTACAGGACGAGAGGCTAATAGTAGTTGGCGATTAGTGGTTGTCATTGCTGATTTTCCTTTTCAATTAGACCAGTCGTCTAGTTGGTAATTCAAAAAATCCCGCCTTATCGCATTGCTGATAGGCGGGCGTAGTCTTATCAATACTGCGGTTTATCGATATTACGTGTCTTGTCGATAATTATTTTGGGAGCAGTAGTGTTTGTGTTGTTGTTAATGCTTGCTGTAATCCTGATAAATCGTGACTCAGTTTGTTGAGTAAACTTGCTCCAAGCCATAAATTATAAAGAGTTTGAGCGGTTACATGGCTGTCGCAGTTAGCGATTGAGCCATCTTTTATTCCTCTTTCTATTGTATTAGCGATTAAAGCGACAACACTATCTGCTCCTTGCTTTAATGCTTCTCGCATAGGCTCGGAGAGATCGGATACTTCTGCACTGAGCTTTACCACCAAACATTTATTGGCATTACAGATGCCGTTTTCAACTTTGATCCATAGCTTGAAATACTCACTGAGTTGTTCAAAGCCTGTGCCTTGCTCGCTTTTTAATACCTGAGCGACACGTTGTAAATAATGATGAAAATAAGAGTGGATCAATGCTTCACCAAATTGCTCTTTAGATTTGAAATAATGGTAAAAAGAGCCTTTAGGTACTTCTGCCGCACTTAATAATTGTGATAAACCAACACTCGTAAATCCTTTCGTGACCACTAGCTGGTAACCAACATTAAGAATGTGCTGCCGTGTATCAATTGTTTTTTCGTTCATGAAGTCACTATAGAATAAATTAGACCAGTCGTCTAGTGTTTGGGTTTGAATGATTTTACTATAAATTAGCTTAAGAGTAATGATTTGATGTTTGGTCCTATATTTTTAAGCATGCTCTGCTAAGACTGGCCACCCACTTACTGTGGGGTATTTGTTTTATTGTGTGTAAAACAAGATTATGAAACTATAACGATCTTCAAGCAGAACGCTTTTCTGCTTATTTTATTGGTTAAAAAGGTTAAGTGATGGATTTTCAAAATTACTACGAGATCATTATAGAAGTACTGGTTGATAATTTTGATTTAGACGATGGCGAATACTATGGCGAGGTCATCTTAACGGATGAGCTTTATCAAACAAGCTGCGATATCGCTAAAAAGTTTGATGTTGGCTTTAATGACGAGCATACCGCACTGGCTGTACTTGAAATGTCTAAGCAAGCAGGTGCAGAGCCAAATACATTCTCAGTATCATCAGCCGCTGTTGGTTGTGTTGTTGATTACTTAGAAGATAACTTTGTTGTCGAATTCGATGACGAAGAGTTTGACGAAGAGTAATTCGTCGCATAAAGAAATATAACTATTGAAGCCGACATGATGTCGGCTTTTGATTATCAGAGGCGATGATATGCATCTCAAGACATTAGAATCAATATTAATGACAAAGCTTGAGCTGTTAAATAGTGCAGATGCAGCGCATGATAAAGCGCATGTTTTACGTGTGGTGAAAGTAGCAAAACAGCTTGCTAAGCAAGAGCAAGCACGATTAAACATTACTCTTGCTGCGGCCTATTTACATGACTGTGTTGCCGTTGCTAAAAATGACCCTCGAAGAAAACAAGCTTCAATACTTGCTGCTAATAAAGCGATCGAATTTTTATCAGAAAAA
Source organism: Photobacterium angustum (assembly GCF_002954615.1). Classification (NCBI taxonomy): domain Bacteria; kingdom Pseudomonadati; phylum Pseudomonadota; class Gammaproteobacteria; order Vibrionales; family Vibrionaceae; genus Photobacterium; species Photobacterium angustum. The sequence continues at coordinate 553,428 of NZ_MSCJ01000003.1, forward strand.
AAGTTACTAGTTGAACATCATGATGAGATTCATCATGCGATTGTGGCGCATAGCTTTAGTGCTGATATTAAGCCGTTAACATTGGAAGCAAAAATTGTTCAAGATGCTGATAGATTAGATGCACTTGGCGCGATAGGTTTAACACGGTGTATTCAGGTTGGCACATCTTTAGGTCGACCATTGTATGCCCTTGACGATCCTTTCTGTCAAAAACGGCAACCTGACGATACGACATATACCCTAGATCACTTTTATATTAAGTTACTCGGTTTAGCTGACACCATGCAAACAGATGCTGCGAAGATTGAAGCGGTTAAACGGATTGAGTTTATGAAAAGTTATCTCTTGCAGTTAGAGTCAGAGATAGGGTGAGATAGTACAAAGAATAAACATTTATGCTGTGTTTGATCTTGCTGAAAGATTAAATAGTTAGATAACGTTGTTATAGTAACCACTTAACTAGGATGAGTATTTACAACTACATATTACATCCGTATTATTTGCGCCATGGAGAGATGGCTGAGTGGTTGAAAGCACCGGTCTTGAAAACCGGCATACGTTTATAGCGTATCTAGGGTTCAAATCCCTATCTCTCCGCCATATTTTAAGCCTCGTCAGAAATGACGGGGCTTTTTTGCATCTGAAATTTAAGCGAGAAGTTGATTGGTTACCTTCATATAAGTATTACTGTATTTGATATATTGAAAGAAAAAACCAGCTTGGACTAACAAGCTGGTTATCTGTAGTTATGCAAATAAAGAATTAGCTTAAGAAGCGTTTGTTACACAGGCACTAAAGTTATGTACTGTGTCATCTTCTTCATAGCTACCACCACCGACATATAGGTTTTTGCTAATATGTTGGTTGCTCTCACCTGCAGTAGTACTTGTCCAATAGTTAGCCCTTAGTGCAGGCCAACCATAGCCTAGTGTAGGGCTACCAATTCTCTTTACTAATGTGATTAATTGCTCTTCAGTTGCTAATGTTTTTCCTATTTTTTCACAGCTTTCACTGGCTCTTTTCCATTGTTCAGTTCCCCAAGTAATTCCATTTTCATCAACAGATTCACTTGCATTCTCATTAATCATTAATGGAGATAAGCTAAATGTGAGTTTCCCCATGGTAAATTCTTGTTTGAATTTAAAGCTCGTTAGCTCTAAAGTGTTACTTTGTACATTTAACCGCTTAGCTGTCAGCTTTGCTGATTCTTCGTCTTCAGTCAGAGCAATTCAATGTGTTTTTCCGTTCGGTTGTCATGGTTTAGTTACGGGATTAACGAATAAACAAGCTCAGCTAATAGTTGAATTCAGTAGTTAGAAAGATGGGACTATGATCGTGGAAGTCTTTTTGAAAAGAAAAGCATTAAAAATAAGTTAATTATTTTTAATGCTTAATCTTTTTAGCATTGAGCATATTGGCTAATAAAATCAGCTTGAGCCATTGCCATAATTGATGCGGTTAAACGTAGAGCTGCATTTATAGCATCATCAGACTCATTTAGTGACCGTAATAAATCAACATGCCCATCTAAGCAACTGTAGCCTTGGTTTACCATACAGGCAGCAATACAAGCATAGTAATAAGCCGTTTCATCATCGATATCTAAACTATGCAATGGTTTAAGCTCTAACGCATTACTCTGTTTTATATTGGATAAATGTAAGTTTTGAATTGCCATATAGTAATTATTCGTCATTGCCATACGCATGACAGCATGTTTAATATCGGCGAATTGTAAGCTATTAATATCACCAACTTGCAGTTTGATACGTTGTAGCACAGTACTATTTTGTGTAGCGAGTGCTGCTGCATAAGCAATATATTGAATTCGGTTATTCGCAAGCAGCGACTGCCGAGAAATGAGTGAATGAAGTAACTCAGAATTATCAAAAGTAGTGTCAGTTGGCATAGCAATGCTTCCTTTTACGCTAAGAAAATGTGCGAGATAACTGCACGAATGCTTTTAATGATATGCCCTTCATTCAGCGACGCAATTGCCAGTTATGCAGCATTACTGTGTAGAAATGATCAGAATTGCTGATGAGTAACGTTGTGATAGGTAGTAGATATAGAGAAATATACGGTTTAGCTTCTTTATTAAGCAGTCAAACGGCTACTTATTTACATAACTAAAAATAGCGAGTAGTATTCGCGGCATGGAGAGATGGCTGAGTGGTTGAAAGCACCGGTCTTGAAAACCGGCATACGTTTATAGCGTATCTAGGGTTCAAATCCCTATCTCTCCGCCACATTTTAAACCTCGTCAGAAATGACGAGGTTTTTTTATGTCAAAATATTATTGATGACCATCAATACTATCCGAAGAGTGCTCAAACAAACCTCAAGAGTTGCAAAGCTATTTGGGCTAAAAGATTATTTATCTCTGAAATGTAATTGTGTTGTTGAAAGTTTATATTTGTCACTCTTAGAAAACTTTCATAACAGATAACCTTGATTGATTTTTTAAGCCATATTCGAGAATAAGATATCTAAATCATAATTTTCTCGTGCCAGTGAACGTTTTAAACTACTTAAGGATTTTATTTGAAGTTGACGTATGCGCTCTCTTGTTAATCCAACAGCATCGGCAACTTCTTGTAATGTATGAGGCTCGTAGCCCATCAGACCAAAACGACGACAGATGATCTCTCTATCTCTTGCATTAATACCATTTAGTATCAAGTTCGTGATTTTTACCATATCGTCATTATCGACTTCCGCACTCGGTGATGTTATTTGTTCATCCGCCACTAAATAAGCAATGGTATGCGAGTTTTCGGTATCACCAATGGTTTGATCGAGTGAAACGACATTAACTTCATTAGAGAACAGGGCTGATATTTCTTTACTTTCTTTGTTGAGTGCTTGCGCAATATCTTCGTGAGTGGGTTCATTATTATTTAGCTTCATTAGCTCACGATGAGTACGAAGTAATGTATTGATTTCTTTTGAGATATGAACTGGTAAACGGATGGTTCTATTTTGATTGTGAATAGCTCGTTCAATGGTTTGTTTAATCCACCATGAAGCATAGGTGGAGAAACGAAACCCTTTTTCTGGATCGAATTTTTCAACGGCAGTCATTAAACCAATATTACCTTCATCGATAAGATCACTTAATGAGAGATTAGAAGCCCGATATTTTTTTGCAATGCTAACGACAAGTCTTAAATTAGATTCAATAAGGATTTTTTTTGAAGCAAGATCACCAGTTAAAGACTTACGGCTATATTGAATTTCATCATCTTTATTAAGTAAAGGCTTATTTGAAATATCATTAAGGTATAGCCGTACTACATCCACCTCAAAACTTGTCGTTTCCATTTTATTGTCCTTAATAAAAGAAATGCAGGGTTGCAATCAATCCGTGAATGCATTGTTAAGCATATAAATATAAAGGTTAATAAAATGCAAAGGGTTAATTGTAACATTTCTGTAATATTTAATTTCGAGTGTTATATTTATAAAATGATTGGCTTTAAATCTAAATCGAACAATCGAAAAACGTAATATTATTTTTATGTTGCTATTTTTTTGTCGATTATATGTTATTGCAGTATATATCGTCGTATTATAAAAAAAATAAATATTGAGTTTATAAACATGTCATCATTAATTAAAAAAGTGTCTCTATCTGTCGCGCTGTTATCTTCTTTATGTTTTTCTTATGCTAATGCAGCTGAGATATCTGGTAACTCGATTGTGGTTCAATCATGTATTGATAACCAAAATTTTGATGAGCAAGGTTTGATTCACTGCTATCAACAAGCTGAAGCAACAGCAAAAGATCAAGTTTATAATTTATCAGGCCAAGGTGAGCATTATAAAAATGCTATCGATACCCAATGTCAAAAGTTACAAGTAAAACTTAATGCAGATGCATCAATGATTAAATCTGACAAAGAAGCCAAAATAGCGGTTTGTTATGCTAATGGCTGGTCTCGTGCCCGTGATGAAGTGTTAAATGAAAAATACTAATCGAATGGTTGAGGTATTATGCGACATTTGTCTGACTATCAACAACAGATAGACGTAATTGTTCAAGAGCATTCAGGAAGTCTTGAGCAATCACTAGAGTCTTTACAGCGATTACTAGATGCTATCGCTGATGATACGGCATTAACAGATAGTCAATTAAAACAGGATTAAGTTTGCTTTAGGAATAAACGGATGAAGATACAATACTCATCCGTTTTATTTGATTTTAGATAGTTGTAACATCGAATTGTATAATAAAGCTGTTGATGGATTATTTTTATTTTCTTGAGGACATACGAGATAATACGTTGGCATTTTATCGTTAATGTAAACGATATTGAGTCGCTCAACCAAGGTACCATCATTGAGTTGCTTTTGGACTAAGATTCTATTAACAAAAGCAATGCCTAAACCGTTACAAGCCGCCTCTATGGCTTGAATTGAATTCTGGAAAAAAATTTTGCTCTGATTTTTGTTCGGTTTGATCTTCATGTTGTGTAGAACAAGATCCCATTGAATTAGACGATTAGTCGTTTCTATCAATGTGATTTCACTGAGTAGTTGCTCAGTGAGTTTTACTTTAGATGAAGGAATATAATCAGGGGTACAAACTGCAACCATCTTTTCTTTAAATAAGACATCATATTCATGGTGCTCTGGTGGTTCTAATCCATATCGAATTGCAATATCTATATTCTCTTTACCAAAATCGAGCGTTTCTAATGTATCAATAAAGTTAAGCGAGATCCCTTGCTGAGATAACTGTCGTATATTAAGAAGTGGTAAAAGCCATTTATTTAATAATGATGGTGGTATCGCGATGGTTAACTTTTGATTTTTAGAGATACCTAGATCGGTCGTCGCTTGTTCTAGCTCATTTAAAATAATAGTTGTGCGACTAAAGTAGCGAAGACCTGCATTAGTCAGAGTAATACTGCGGTTATGTCGCTGAAATAGTTTTTGTTCGATAAAATCTTCAAGTGTGTTTATCTGATGACTTACAGCACTAGGTGTTACACATAATTCTTCTGCGGCTAGTTTAAAACTTTGTAGTCTTGCTGCGGCTTCAAAATAGATAATGGCTTTTATTGGTGGGATGACCCGCATAGAGATACCTTCAGGTTATTTTTTCTCAATTCACAACGTATTTTTATGAGTTTGTGGCATTGAGTGTTTAGACGCATAATTCATAACGAACAAAATGTGTTTGGCAGTATACCAATTTAAAATGCCTTTATGCTGCTAGAGTGTTATTTATTCTATAATGATGAGTACTAATGATGAAACTCAAACAAGTAGTCGCAGCCGTACTTCTAGCGGTTCCTGCATTTATGTCACAAGCGATGGTACTAACTAGCCACGATATTACCAATGATAAAACATTACAAAATCAGCAATTGTTTAATCAATGGGGCTGTAATGGTAAGAATGTATCGCCACAATTAACATGGAAAGATGTTCCTGCTGGGACAAAAAGCTTCGCTGTTACTATGTATGATCCCGATGCGCCAACAGGAAGTGGCTGGTGGCATTGGAGTGTTATTAACATTCCTGCAGATGTGCATAGTTTAGCTGCGGGTGCGGGTGCTGTTGGTGGAAAAGCGTTGCCGAAAGGCGCAAGTATGGTAACCAATGATTTTGGCTTTAAAGGTTTTGGTGGTGCATGTCCTCCACCAAATGCGAAACCACATAATTATGAAATTACAGTGTATGCATTAAATACAGCAAATATTAAATTACCTGAGAATGCATCACCAGCACTAGCAGGTTATAACATCCTCGCTCATGTTATTGGTAAAGCAGAGCTTATTGCACCAACAAATGCACGCTAATTGATATTAAATGAAAAGCCACTTCTTTAAACTAGTCATCGTTTTTGTAAGTGGCTTTTTATTTTTTAGAGCTTTATTCATTCAGCTTTTTCTCTGCTTCTACATAAGGGAGATCAAGTGATAGTGCAACGTTCTTACAGGTGATATCGCCCTGATAGATATTGAGTCCATTACGTAGATGTTTATCATCGAGAAGTGCTTGTTTATAGCCCTTATTTGCTAATGCAACAATATAAGGCAGTGTTGCGTTATTTAAAGCAACGGTTGAAGTACGGGCAACGGCGCCTGGCATATTGGCAACACAATAATGTACAACATCATCAATAATATAAGTGGGATCATCATGTGTTGTTGGATGTGATGTTTCTACACAGCCACCTTGATCAATAGCAACATCAACAATAGCAGATCCAGACTTCATTTTTTCTATCATTGCTTTTGTGATTAGTTTAGGTGCCGCAGCGCCTGCAATAAGTACACCTCCAATAACAAGATCTGCTTTGATTACATGATCTTCTATTGCTGTATTAGTCGCATAGACCGTATTTATTTTACCATCAAATTGTATGTCTAATTGGCGTAATACATTGATATCACGGTCGATAATAGTAACATTAGCTTTCAAGCCAATAGCCATTTGAGCAGCGTTACTGCCGACGACGCCTCCACCAATGATCACAACATTTGCCGCATTAACACCGGGAACGCCACCTAATAAAAGACCTTGACCACCACGTGATTTTTCTAATGAAAATGCTCCTGCTTGAATAGACATTCTTCCAGCAACTTCAGACATCGGAGCAAGTAGGGGAAGTTTATTGTGATGATCAGTGACTGTTTCATAAGCAATACAAATAGCTTTAGATTTGATTAAGTCTTTAGCTTGTGCGAGATCGGGGGCTAAATGAAGGTAAGTAAAAAGAACTTGTCCCTTACGTAATAGTTTACGCTCACTAATTTGGGGTTCTTTTACTTTAATGATCATTTCAGCAACAGAGAAAACATGCTCAGCAGTTGGCGAAATTAAGCCGCCAGCGTCAATATAATCTTGGTCGTTAAAGCCAACACCAGTACCTGCTAGGGTTTCAATATAGACATGATGCCCATAGGCTGTGAGCTCTTTTACTGCGGTAGGTGTCATACCAACACGATACTCGTGGGGCTTGATCTCTTTAGGTACACCAATAATCATAGTCTTACCTCCTTTTATGATTAGAAAAGCAGCGACGATTATCTTTTTGGAGTAATAAATAGATTAAGTAAAATGTATAGACCCAAGCAACTTGGAAATAACCTGCGATTACATAGGGTTGATGTCTTTGAATGTAAAGCCGTGACAAGAGCTTTCAACTTAAGGTCACTTAGGTATAACAGTGTCTATATACAATTATAACGTAACATTTTGAGTTCATTTGTCTTTTTATATTATTATCAATATCTATTACGGTTATTACATTGGTGCTAGAGATCAATAATTAAAACAGGCAATGTAGAAAGATAAGTAGAAGGGAGGTGTTAAAGGTGAATATAAGGAAGAAGTAAAAGTCGCTATCTATTAGCGACTTTTTCACTTAATGTCACGAAATTAAATTTCGAACTCAGAAAGTTGTGCGCCATTATCTAGCAGTTGTTGCAGTGCTTTTGGAGTGCGGCCTTGGCCTGTCCATGTTTTTTCTTCGCCGTTTTCATCAGCAAACTTATATTTAGCTGGACGAGCAGCACGTTTTTTCTTTGCTTTTGGTGCATCACCTAAAAGTGCAACAAGCTCTTCTGCAGTAATACCTTCAGCTTCAAGCATGTCACGGTATTTTTGAAGCTTAGCTTCTTGCTCTTTGTTTATAGCATTTGCTGCTTCTTCTTCCTCACGTCGCTCTTCAACAACTTGAGTGAATTTCTGTAGGCCTTCTTGAAGGTCTACAACTGACATTTCACGTGCTTGTGCACGTAGTGAACGAAGGTTTAAAAGAATATCAATCATGTAATTTGATTCTGAAATAAAAAGAAGTGTTAGATCCTATTGTACTTAAGTTTTTAAATAAGGCACGAAAAATAAAGCGTTATATTTGAAACTAAATCTCATTTTTTAAAATTAATGAAAATAGAAATACACTAATTGTAAATATAGAAAAGAAACGCTTTAAATATTGAATGCTATTTTATCTTGAATACAAAAATCACGAAATGTAAGCATAAAAGAACGTTTGTTTTGTAAACAAAGAGCAGGAACTTCAATACGGGCATTTATTTACTGTTATTCTCATTACGTTATTAGTTTTATTTCATTCGTTGTTGCTTAGATAAAAGGTAGAAATTGCCACTACAAATCATGTTAAAAATGATAAATAAATGTTAATGAAAATCACTATCATCCATTGTGAGGTTTGAGCCTTGTTCTTTTACACACTCATTGAAAATGATTTTTTACCTCTAGTATGGAAAAACCTTAATAAATTAATGTTTAAATTAAAATCGACGATTACATAGTCGGTTTATTGTAATCTTAAAACATTTTTTAATTATCGATTGTCGTTATGTTGACATATTTAAAGTCGATTTTTTGGCGTGGGAATAATATATTCTTATTTTTAATGTTTTTTATTTTAATAATGGTGATGTGGGAGGTTTATTTTTGAAATATATGTCAATTCAACATTTTTAAATGTAACAAAAAGTATTCTTTCAACGTGTTTGCGATGAGGTTAGTTGTTTTAAAACAATTAGTTGAGTTGTTCTTGTTTGTGATTTTATCGTATTGATTAATTTTGTTTATTATACGTTTCTTATTCTATGATTTATAAAATGCAGCAGCGGATGGAATGAGTTCTTTCGCTTTCACTGTATAAAAACAACCATAAAAATGGATTAACACAGTGGTCAAAGAATAGTGATATAGATTTTAAACAAAACTTAGATCACGACACATTTATTGAGAGAAAATAATGTCATCTAAATTAAAACAACTATCTTTATCTGTAGCATTTGCTCTAGCTAATGTTGCTGCAATTGGTACTGCAAATGCTCACGGTTGGGCAGAGTTCCCACCTGCTCGAACTGTTATTTGTGATGCTGACGGTAACTATTGGGGCGGTCAAGCACCAAATCTAGCGTGTCGTACGTTATTTGCTGAAAATGGTGGTTGGCCATTTACACAGAAAAATGAAAATGCTGCAAACACTACAGATTATAAGAATATTGAAGCTGTAAAAGTTTCTGTTCCGAATGGTTTGTTATGTGCCGGTGGTGATACTAAAAAAGATGGTTTAGATATCCCTTCTCAGCACTGGCAAAAAACAGAACTTATCCTTGATGAAAATGGTGAGTTCGATTTTGTGTGGACAGCAACGGCGGCGCATAACCCATCTTATTGGGAATTTTACTTAACTAAACCCGGTCACGATTTTTCAAAACCTTTAAACTGGGATGATTTAGAGCTTGTTGATACGGTTGGTAATGTGATGCCAAATGCCGGCTCACCATATAAAACGTATAACTTTAAAGTGAAGCTTCCAACTGATCGTTCAGGTGATGCGGTACTTTACTCTCGTTGGCAGCGTATTGATCCTGTGGGTGAAGGTTTCTACAACTGTAGCGATGTTGTTATTAAGCAATCTGACAATGAAGGTGAAGTAACGCCTCCACCAGTTGTTGGCGGTGACATGAATGCAATTCCTGGCTACTTTGTTCCTGTCGGTTACCAAACTCCAGCTGTTGGTGAAACAGTGCGTTTCCGTCTAATGGCACCAGTAACGGGCGCTGAAGTGCTTGATCACCGTTTAGTGATCACTGCAGCTAACCAAGCAACATGGATTGAAACACTAGCAACTGAAATTAATGCTTTAAATTCAGAGAAACTATTTGTTGGAGTATGGAATCAAACTTCAGGTCAATACGAGTTTGATGCTTCAAATGTACACGCCAATAAAGTTTGGGTATCAGAGAAAGATTACGCATTCGCAGTAAGTATCTTTGCTGAGCTTGAACCATTACCACCAGTTCCACCTGTTGATCCTGAATTACCAGAGGGGAGTTGGAATAAGTCTGCAACTTACTTAGCTGGTGATGAAGTAACACATGCAGGTAAAACATGGAAAGCTGGTTGGTGGACAACAGGTGATGAACCAGGTAAATCAGAAGTCTGGAAAGTTGTACTAGGTGAGGGTGAAACACCTGAAGTTGGTGCTTGGTCAGCAACTCAAGTTTATAACGAGAACGATGTTGCAACCCACAACGGTTCAAGTTGGAAAGCCGGTTGGTACACTAAAGGCGAAGAGCCTGGAACAACGGGTGAATGGGGTGTTTGGCGTAAGCTGTAACCTCAACTAAAAAGAAGCCTATATCTACATGATATAGGCTTTGCTTTATTGTGATGTGATAAGTTAGAAATATATGAGTTCGTCAGATATTTTGTCGGCAAGAATAGAAAAAAGTTTTGATCGTGCCTTATCAAAAAAAGGCTATCTATCATTATGCTCTATTATTGAAAGCCAATATAAAAGTAAGCAAAACTACCCAATGTTATTGCGCAAAAACACAGATAAAATAGTGCAGTATTCCGTCTTTAAAGATCAAAGCACAAAAGGGTTTGATCTTGCTCGATATAAAGTTAAGCAATCCAAAAAAGAAAGTGAAAGTAAATACTTATCAATGACCTCATTATTTGATTTAGCTTAATCATCATTTATGAAGCGAAGCCCGAAAAGGCTTCGCTTTTTTTTGAGGTATTTATGATCTGACTAGTTATAGATTATTGATAGCCACTTATAAGAGTACGTTTTTTGGAAGAAAAAGGAGATGTGAGGAGGGAGGTTATATTCCTCAATTGTATCAAAATGTTAATTCAGTAACGTGTTATTGCCTGTTTTTTAATATATATGCAGGTTAGTGCTCAGAAAGTGAATAAAAACAGAATTGATAAAAAAAACTTATAGCCTCAATTAAGTTTTCTGTTTGTGTTGTTGTTGTTAAAAGATGAACATTAGTTTTACTTTTACGGACTATGTGTAGCAGTAAGGAAACATAGTGAACACAATACAAAAAAACTTTAAGTTGATCGATAAGCCAACATTCTTTGGCGCACTAGCAATGTTGATCTCGGTGGTTGTTCCACTGATCCTTTTTCCTAAAGAAGGGGCAATCTGGATTGCGACAGCAAAAACATTCATGACAGATAAACTAGGTTTCTTATACCTAGCGTTAGGTTTGGCTGCTGTATTCTTTATGGTTTACATTATCTTCTCTGATATAGGCCAAATTAAATTGGGTGATGCAGACGAAGAGCCTGAATTTAAAACTGCATCATGGGCTGCAATGCTATTTTGTGGTGGTATTGGTGCAAGTATCCTTTATTGGGGTGCTATTGAGTGGGCTTACTACTATCAAAGTCCGCCTTTCCAATTAACACCAGGAAGTGAAGAAGCGGTTCGCTGGGCTGCTACTTATGGTGTATTCCACTGGGGACCTGTTGCGTGGGCTATTTACCTTGTACCGGCTGTGCCAATTGCTTATTTCTTCTATGTTCGTAAGCAGCCTGTATTAAAAGTTTCTGCAGCACTAATGCCTGTTATTGGTGAAGCGCGTAGCTACGGTTGGACTGGTAAAGTTATCGATGTTCTTTTCATTTTTGGTCTATTAGGTGGTGGTGCAACGACATTAGGTTTAGCCGCTCCGCTTATTACTGAAGGTGCTAACTATTTATTCGGCACGCCAAAAAATACAGAAACACAAATTTTCGTACTACTAATCTGTACTGTAATTTTTGGTTACTCTGCTTATGCGGGTATGGAAAAAGGGATTAAGATCCTAAGTAATATTAACTTCTGGGGTGCGTTAGGTTTACTTGCGTTTATCCTTGCTGTTGGCCCTACCATTTTCATGCTTGAAACGGGCTTAGATTCTCTAGGTCGTATGCTGTCTAACTTCTTTGTTATGGCAACATGGGCAGAACCTTTTGGTGGTTACGGTTCGTTTGAAGATACTCACTTCCCACAAGATTGGACAATCTTCTACTGGGCATGGTGGTTAGTATTTGCACCAAGTATGGGTCTGTTTATTGCGCGTATCTCTCGTGGTCGTACAATTAAACAAATGGTTGCAGGCTCTATCTTCTTCGGTTCAATGGGCTGTTTCCTATTCTTCATGGTACTAGGTAACTTTGGTTTATCGCTACAGTTATCAGGCCAGTTAGATGTGGTTTCAATCTTGAATGCAGAGGGCGCGACTAAAGCAATCTTCTCTATTCTTGAGCAGCTACCATTTAGTACGCTTGTTATTACCGTGTTTACATTGCTGTGTTTGATCTTTACAGCAACAACGTTTGACTCAATCTCGTACATTCTGGCATCTGTAGTACAAAATGATGTAACTGAAGAACCAATGCGTTGGAACCGTCTATTCTGGGCTTTTGCAATGTCGTTCATGCCATCGGTACTGATGTTCATGGGTGGTCTAGCAACGCTTCAGACTGCGGCGATTGTAGGTGGTTTACCATTACTGTTCATTACTGTAATGCTAATGATTTCAGCAGTTAAAGCTGCAACATTAGACTTGAGTCACCAAGAAGGCTACGAAGATCCTGTTATTAACATCGAAGATTTACCGGATGTTGATCCATGGTCAAAAGAAGGTATGGCGCTAGCGAAGTTTGAGCAATTAAAAGATGTTGCGATTGAAGCGGCAGATGCTGAGCGTGATGCACTGAATGCAATCTGGAAAATTAAGAAAACTATTCGAGCTGAAGCATTAGCCCGTGGTGATAGTGGCGCGGATATGGGTGAAGTTCCTGCTGAATTAGCAGAAGAGTTACACCGCCTAACCACAGAAGCAATGGCAGCGAAAGAAACCAAGCTTGAAGCATCAGCACAAGCACAAGAAGCACGTGTTGCTTTCAATGACTTGATGAAAGAAAAAGAACAAGCCGCAATAACTGAAGCAACAGCTTAATAGCTAACGTTAAAAAGTTAATGCATTAATAAAGCGATCCCTCGGGGTCGCTTTTTTTATATTACTGGTATTGAGATAACAAAATAAAAATAACAAAGAGTTAACAAGTATCTTTGTAAACATTGATACGTTAAAGTTTTCAACTTATCGATATGCACCATCAATATGGCACAAGAAGGAGAATAATAATGACAAGCCGAGTATATGTACTTGCTCAATTTAAACCAAAAGCAGGGAAAGAAGCTGAATTATTTAATGTGTTAAAATCATTAGAACCGGATTCATACCGTGAAGAAGGTTGTATTCAATATATGTTGACGCGTCAGATTGATCACCCAAGTGCAACTCGAAATGATTATCCGATTGTTTTTAATGAAATCTGGCAAGATGCTGAATCTTGGGCCGCTCATGGTCGACGTAAACAAATTCAACATTTCTTTAATAGCCAAGTTAAAGATCCAGCTGGATTAGTCGAAGATGCCATTGTCACCGCTTACAGTGATGAAGGTTATGATTATGATGCGCCGTGTTTTGATGTGTAGCTGTTTATAATATTATTTTCAAAATGTGACACTGTGCCTTAGTTATATCGGAAAATAACTAGGGCATTTTTAATTTACGGATGTAGTAATGCGAAAAACTGATAAAAAACGAGATAATACTATTGTCTCGGTATTAACTCAGGTATGTCACCTTGCTCAAGAACAAGATCAAGGGTTTCAATGGTTAACGCATAAAGTGAATTACCAAGATTTTCCAGGCAGTTTAACGGTTACTTGTGTTTATGATGTAATGCCTTCTGATGATGTCAAAAAACAAATGTGCGAACTCATTCAATCAAGATTGCAACAGCAAGCAATTTTATTGAAAACCCCTGCTCGACAAGTGCTGTTTAAGGTAGAAAAATAGGTTAAAAAGCTCGTAAGGTCCTGGTTTTTACGAGCTTTTGTCTTTCGTTACAAATTGTTCATTCGTTGTGCATTAATTGTTCGATGATTTCTGCTTTTAAGGCGCTTAAAGCTTTATCATTTAGGTTTCTTGGTCGTGACTGATCAATACTAATATCGCTCTGAATGCGCCCAGGGTTACTACTCATAACAATGATACGATCAGCCATTGTGATTGCTTCATCAATATTATGAGTTACCATTACAATACTTTTAGTTTTGAGGTTATTTGAGTCCCACAATGAAATAATATCATCTCTAAGGCGTGTTGCTGTGAACATATCTAGAGATGAAAAAGGTTCATCCATTAACAGAATTTCGGGCTCTACAACAAGTGCTCTTGCTATGCCTACACGTTGTTTCATTCCGCCAGATAAAGCACTTGGTAAGTTTTCAACCTCTGCTTCTAACCCAATCATTTTGATGGCTTCAATGGCTTTTTTATGGCGAAGTGCAGGTGACATCCCTTGAGCTTCAAGCCCAAATGCCACATTTTCTTTAACCGTAAGCCAAGGTAATAAAGCATAACTCTGAAAAACCATAGAAATATCACCAACAGGGCCTATCATTGGCACATTACAATAATGGACATTCCCTAACGAAGGGGTAATTAGTCCAGCTATGATTCGAAGTAGTGTTGATTTACCTGTACCTGAGCGACCAATAATCGCAACGATCTGATTTTCATACAAATTTAAGTTAATGTTGCTGAGCACTGTTTTTTGTTCTGTACCTTGTGTAAAAGTGTGCGTGATCCCGTTTAAGGTCATCATCTCTGTATCATTTGAGAAGTTGTGCTTGTTAAGTGAAAGTGTTGATTGAGTCATAGTAAGCCTTTAATTTTTTGAGTTATAAGTTCTGGTTAGCATGGCGTTAGGATATTTTGTATTTGCGCTCTGTTATCTTATAAAGTGGATTCCATATAAATACGATACACAAGCCAACTAATACAGACATGGCCACACAGCCTAGTGCTGCCTGTGGTAATGCATTATCTATTGTGGCTTTAGAGATATAGAAGCCAAGCCCTGAGGTATGAACGGTCGATACTCCCCATTGCAATAGTTCAGCACAGATTGCTGAGTTCCAAGCCCCACCTGCGGCACTGATCACCCCGGTTAGAATATAAGGAAATATTGCTGGCAGCATAAAACGTAGCCACCATGTACGGCCTGTTAACTTAAAGAGTTTTGCTAGTTCAATCATTTCTTGCGGTAAAGTTGTAACGCCAGCAATAACATTAAAAAGTACATACCAAGTTGTGCCCATCATAATCAATGGGATGGTCCATAAGTTTAATGATGTATTGGTTGCCATTAATGCAATAGTAACCAATGGAAAAAAGATATTTGGTGGTAATGCTGAGCCTATTTGAATGATAGGCTGCGCGATACGAGTTGCTCTAGGGCTCAAACCAATCCAAACACCGACAGGTACGCCAATAACTAAGCTTAATAACATTGCCGCTAATACGCGTAATGTTGTTTTTGCCATTAGTGGAACCATGGACAAAATTTCATTTTTAGGTACGTAATGCCATAATTCATAAGACCATGTTGTACAAAAATACAGCACAATTGCATACCACGATATCACCGAAAATAGTTTTAATGTTTTTGGTAAAGCGTAGCTGCTCCTAGCTGGTAAATAGCGGCGACCACCATTTACAAATATTTCTGCTGTATTTTTGATAGGGCGAATAATGCGCTTTAGCAATAAAGTGTCGCTTAATACGTTGTAAAACCATGAAGTATTGTGTTTGTGAGTTTTTACCGATTCATATTTGAACTTTTCAGACCAACGAACTAACGGACGGAAAAATAGTTGATCGAAAACCATAATGTTTATGATTATGGCGAGCACAGCCCAAATAATCATTTTCACATCAGCATTATTTAGAGCAATTTGAATAAACGTTCCCACGCCATGTAAAGGCATATCTTTACCTGATAGTGGAATAATTTCAGCAGCGACAATAGCAAACCATGCTGCTGATTGAGAGACCATCGCATTCCAAATTAATCCAGGAATAGTATATGGAAATTCGACTCGCCAAAACTTTTGCCAAGGTGAGAGGTTAAATAGTTGCGCTGCTTCTTGGATCTCTTTAGGAACGATCCTAAGTGTTTGATAGACTACTAACGCCATATTCCAAGCTTGTCCTGTGAAAACACCAAAAATAGCAGCGGCCTCTAATCCCATCACACTGTTTGGAAATAAGTTGATAAATATAATCGTAGAAAAAGTAATAAATCCAAGTAAAGGTACTGATTCCATAATATTGATAAAAGGTAGAATTATTCGTTCTAAATGTTTATTTTTAGCGGCAGCAACACCTGCTGTGATAGCAAATATAAAAGAAAAGAACATACCAATTACAAGCCGCATTGTGGTACGTAACATATCGTAAGGTAACTGAGATAAAGACCCTTTAACTTCTGGTTGAAATTGATCTAAAGAATGGTGCATATCATGCCAACCATGCTTATAAAGAGTAATAGCGATAATAAAAATAGTAAAAGTAATAATATCTTTACTATTGAGTGAGAAAATAAAAGGCTTATTGTTTTTAAGCTGCTTTTGTAATGCTAAGGACATGAAAAGTCCTCCATAAATATCATGGATATAGTATGAGTAATATCAATTATAAAAAGAATATTACAATATAATGAATATTTAGGTTGAAAACGAAAATATATTTTAAAGATGAAAACTGCTTAGTAATGAGTCATATTTATTACAGTCGACAACAGATGCTTAAAACTCATTTAAAGCATTGAATATCAACTAGAAAATATGACATCGCATAAAGCTAGTCTTTTTTATGGGTGGTGGTTGTAATGAAAAGTAACGAACCATGATGTAACTCCATTTTTTCAATGGATTAATACAATGCAGTAAAGCAGTTATAAAAGGGGGAAGTTATTTTAGTATCTACAAGGAGGCTGTAGAGGAGTTGAAAGTGTTTTCATCTTTTTCTCCTAAAATATCTTTAGTTAATAGTAATTAATGTGTCTTGCTGTTTACGCTGGTCATAATAGTATGGATAAGAATAATGTAAACCTTTTTTATCAACTAAATTAAAGTTACGTATTTTCATTCAAGTTATATTCAGATATAAAAGTGAAAGATATATTAATAAATTACGTTGATTACGGCTTATAAAAGCAATATTTGATTGTTAATTAAATATAATAAGTAAGGTTTATTGGTAAGCGAAATTAAGTTTTTAATAACTAATAATTGTTATATTTTAAAAGATGTAAAAAAGCCCACAATGAAAGAGGCATTGAGGGCTAGTGTTTTCGTTATAGTTATATTCAGGTTTACTTGCTATAACCAACCTTTACGTTTGAAGTAAAGGTAAGGCGCAAGAGCTGCTAACACCATCAGCAATAGAGCATAGGGGTAACCTAATTTCCAGTGAAGTTCCGGCATAAACTCAAAGTTCATTCCATAGCTTGATGCCACCAGTGTTGGTGGGAGGAATACGACAGACACAACAGAGAATATTTTAATGATACGGTTTTGCTCGATATTAATAAAACCCATAGCGGCATCCATTAGGAAGTTAACCTTTTGGAACAGAGACTCATTGTGTGGCAGTAATGATTCAATATCGCGTAATACTTCACGTGCCTGTTCAAGTTCATTAGCCGGTAAACGGGCTTTTCGAACTAAAAAGCTTAGTGCACGTTGGGTGTCCATTAAACATAAGCGGATTTTCCATCCAGCGTCTTCTTGCTCTGCAAGATTAGATAAGGCCTTGTCGAAGTGTTCGCCCGGTTTACCACCTAAAATGACTTTACCTATTGACTCTAATGCGCTGTAAATGTCTTCAATAACATCAGCCAGTTGCTCAATTTTTGTTTCAAATAGATCTAACAGCAATTCATAAGCGTTACCTTGTTGTAAATGTTGAGTACGTGCTCGCATTCGGTAAAGACGAAATGCAGGTAATTCACGCTCACGTAAGGTAAATAAGCGACCATCACGGATGGTAAAAGCCACTGTTGAGTTATTGGCATAATCTTCAGCATCTTCATAATAGAAGAATGAGTGAATATGAAGACCGTCTTCATCTTCAAAAAAACGCGCGCTAGCCTCAATATCTTCAAGTTCAGGGCGAGTTGCTAACTCTTGACCTAACTCTAGTTGAACGCGATCTCGTTCTTCTTCATTGGGTTCGATAAGATCAACCCATAATGCAGATGAAATGGGATCTTGTGCTTCCAAATCTAAACGTTGTAAACGGAAATCGTTTAATTTAAAGGCGTTCAGCATGTTTTATATCTCAAATAATAGACAACACTTTAAAGCATGATTTGAAGTTCAATGAATACAACTTCTACCAATAGAAAACTGGCGTAATAAGATTTTAAACAGAGGCACGAAAATAAGAGGTGGTGCATGTTGGCAGCTAAGTACTGTCAACTCACATGTCATAAAAAGGAGGACAGCTTAACAGGAAAAAATCTCAATCCAGTATCGACTGGGTATGTTCAAAACGGTGTCCTCTCAAATAATGGTGAGCGGATATTACGCCTGACAACCCAAGTCAGCAACTTGCGCTATTGCAACATTAGATTTGCACTAAGATAAGTTAGGTAAATGGTTTGTTCAGCGTTGATTCAGGAAGGTTGTTCTGATCTGATAATCAGTGGGGCTGTGGTTGGTGTTATTTAGAGAGGTGCTTTCTATACTAACGCTAGGATGTTAATAAGGGATTATGGTAAAGAATAAAGCCTTCTTCTAACACGGAAACCGCGAAGAAAAAGGCAATATCAACTTATGCTTGTAACAACATTAATATTTAATCAAGAACTCACTCTTTACCATATACGTTGTTTTCTTGCTCTTGTACTCGAATAAATGTCGTACGCTTAGTTAGCTCTTTAAGCTGCGCAGCACCGACATAAGTACATGTTGAGCGGACACCACCCATAATATCTTGGATTGTGTTTTCAACAGGGCCACGGTAAGGAAGCAATACAGTTTTACCTTCTGCTGCACGGTACTTCGCCACGCCACCTGAGTGCTTGTCCATTGCACTTTGGCTCGACATGCCGTAGAACTTCATGAATGTTTTGCCATCTTGCTCGATAAGCTCGCCGCCGCTTTCATCGTGCGCCGCTAACATACCACCAAGCATAACGAAATCAGCACCGCCACCGAAAGCTTTTGCTACGTCGCCAGCACATGAACAGCCACCATCACCGATGATACGACCACCAAGACCATGCGCAGCATCTGCACACTCAATGATGGCGGATAGTTGAGGATAGCCAACACCCGTTTTTACACGTGTTGTACATACAGAGCCCGGGCCAATACCCACTTTTACAATATCGGCACCTGCAAGAATCAGCTCTTCAACCATATCGCCTGTAACAACGTTACCAGCACTGATCACTTTATCTGGAAATTCAGCACGTACTTTTTCAACATACTCAACAAGGTGCTCAGAGTAGCCATTCGCAATGTCAATACAGATGAAAATGAGATCATCTGTCATTGCCATGATGTCTTTAGTTTTTTGGAAATCAGCGTCAGAAGTGCCAGTAGAAACCATGGCATTATTCAGAACAGAGGCGTCGTTGTTGTTAATAAAGTCAGCCCATTGTTCAACAGTGTAGTGTTTATGAACTGCTGTCATAACATTGTGTTTTGATAAGGATTTAACCATTTCAAAGCTACCAACAGAGTCCATGTTTGCAGCAATAATGGGTACACCAGACCATTGACGACCACTATGTTTGAATGTAAAATCGCGGGTTAATTCAACTTGAGAGCGACTTTTTAAGGTTGAACGTTTTGGACGAAACAGTACATCTTTAAAGCCCAATTTCAAGTCTTGTTCGATACGCATGGTTATTCCTTAAACTTATCTTATCGAATGCTGCTCAACGAAATTTTTACTGGCAGGTAAACATTTTCGCCTTGTGAGCAGGCACAAAAAAACCGGAGCGTTGGCAGACGCTCCGGTTTTCAACATTATAGGAAGCAAATTTTCAAAAACAAGCCTATAAATGTAAATAAATGTGTATTTGTGAAGATAAATTAAGATAAAACTAGCCTGATTTACTATCAAAGTAATACTTTTTATAAACTTTTCGCTTCCATTCTTGGTAAATCCTTGCATAATTTCCTGCGAAGTTTGTACTGATAAAAATAAAATTTAAAATAATTCGTATCTTTAAAATGAGAAGCTATTCTTAAAAGGTGGCCAGTTTGTAAAGCTATCTTTTTCTACGAAGGGTTGTGGGAAGGTTTAATTTGTTGAAGAAAAGAAAGGTAAGGAAAGTTTTTCCTCTCGATTTTTACGGGGAAGATGGAAGTTGGCGTTTCATCATTCGGGCAGAGCAGCCTGAAGAGATCATTGATGCAATGTATTGGCGTGCTTATATTTCTTGTCATCGTAAAGATTTTGATTTGTTGCATATGGCGTGTGATAAATTTAACTACAAATATAACTACTCATCATCTGATTCTTCTGAAATACACTATGGTTTAGGCGGAACACCGTTGCGTGTCAATATGATGGGGCCTATCGTGTTGATGTCGACAATCCGAGATAAAGTGATTAACGTTACAGCTGATGGTACGGATATAGCAGCACAAGCTGTCGCTTAAAATTAATGATTAAAATTGAAAAAACGTTAAATAACTGAGTTGTTTAACGTTTTTTTGTATCCGCTATTTATGATTTTTGTTTTTCTAGTAAACGCTGCTGATATTGTATTGGCGTTACCCCTCGATTTCTTTGAAAGGCTTTGTTAAAGCTTTGGACATTTTTATAACTTAAATTCGCCGCGATCTCTGTTATGGGCAGCCCGCGTTGCATGTACTTTATTGCAATGTTACATAATACATAGTTAGTGGTATCGGTGAATGTCCAGCCAAAGCGGTGCAATCGTCGTTGCAGCTGTTGCTTTGATAAGTCTAAACGTTGTGCAATAAAATTGAGATTAGGGTACTGGTAGTAGCGTGAATAATTGATCAACTCAAACATCAATTTTGCGGTATCAGTCGGTTGTGGCATGTTTAAAAAATCATCAAGTTGTAAATTTGACATTAACATGGGTTTTTTGAATTTAAGCACACGATTATCGACATGCTCTAATACTGACATAGGCAGCCAAACTTGGGTTGAATGTGCGTTCCAGCGAATAGGGCATTGAAAATAATCATTGATAGCTGAGTTGTGGGTTTCAGTGGCATTTAGTTGGATCTTTAATGGAGTGAAGTCGTCACCCAAATACTCACGAATTGTTTGAACAAATAAGATAGCTACTCGCAAATTATCATGCAGCCCTCCTCGTCCTTTAGAGTAAGGGTTGTGATAAGTCCACTTTAATATATTGCCCGAGAGTTCGCTGTGGTATGACGCACCACTTTGCAAGCATGATAAACCATAGTTGATTCGTCTCAGTGCTAATGGCAAATCGGGGCAACTTAAATACCATTCTCCTAATCCTCCCATTTGTTCAAATGTTATCTCTTTAGCCAGCTTTACCATGTAAGAGGAGTCATCGGTGAGTTGTTCTATACGTTCTAACCAAGCTAAATAATCATTAAAAGGGAGCAGCGACATGCTTTCTTTAAGCAATAAATCTGGCACTTCAAGGTGGCTGAATGAAAGGTCGTAGTGCTTTATGAGTGCACTATTGAGAGGCTTGATAAATAAGGTTCTTATAAAAGCAATATCTAACATGTTAGCAGGCCGATAAAAAGCGTGGAATGGATAGAATATATCAAATAATAGCTATAAATGATATTTTCAATCTGCTTTTGTTTCTCAATACAAAAAATTACTCACAATGAACTCAATTAATAACGCTAATCCGTTAAATAAGAATAATGACTAAATAACCGGAGAATTTAATGAGTTTATTTAGTATGCCTTTCACTGGCACGAACATAGATACGGTATTACATATTGTTGCAGGTGTTGTCTTGATTGGCACGATTGCAGCTATTGGTATTGGTTTTTGGAAACTTCATGAATTACCTATTCATAAAGCATCCAGTAGTGAACATCACCAAATAGGATTAATTACAGCGTTAACCTGGATAGGCTTCATCTGGCATTGGGTATGGGTACTTGCAGTGATTATTGCTTTCGTTGATGGAGAGCAAGCATTGAAGCGATTACGTGATATCTGGCATGGCGATAGTCTTAATACAAAAACTGATGGTGTAGATAATGATTCATCTTTAGTGCCACAAACAAAAGAGGAGCAGACGAATGCTTGAAGGTTTAGCCGTCTGGGCACTATTTATTTATCTGCTTCGTTTAGTGGGCATGCCATGGAATAAGTTCACTAAGGCTTTTGCGTATATTGGCGGTGGTAGTTGGTTAGTGTTTGTATGGTACGGGTTAATTACGTTCGCACCGATGGACTTATCTGGAGGCTCATTAGTACAGTCTCCTCATATTCAGTTAAGACCTGCAGCAACAACAATTAATGGCCATGTTAAGTCTATTCACGTTACACCGAATAGTCAGGTGAAAGAAGGGGATTTAGTGTATGAGCTTGATACAGAACCCTATCGTATTGCGTTAAATAAAGCTCAAGCAAGTTTAGCATCAGCAGAAGTGGCTTTAGATATTGCTAAAGAAGATGTTGATATGGCACAAGCGAGTTATCACGCCGCAGATAAAGATATTGAGATCGCGCAAAATCAGCTTGTTGCAGCGAATGAAGATTATAAATTAAAGCAAGCGATGCTAAATCGCTATATTAAGCAAAATAAAGTCGTACAACATACGATTACGCAAAGTAAATTAGACGAGCAGCGGACAGCTGTAGAAGTTGCAAAGTCACAAAAGGTGATGCTTGCTTCACAAATTGAAAAAGCAAAAATATCAGTGAAGAAAGCGAAGCTAACCTTAGAAAAGTCACGTCTAGCAGTGAATAGCCGTGAAGTTGATGTTGATACACAGCATGAAAACGTCGCGAAAGCACAGTGGGATTTAGAGCATACCAAAGTGTACGCGCCTGCTGATGGTTATGTAACAAACTTTATTATGCGTGAAGGGCAGTTTGTTGGCTCTGTACCTCGTATGCAAATGTATACCACCGAAAAATATGTGTTAATGCGTGTTAACCATCAGGCTATTCGTAATGTGAAAGTGGGACAAATGGCTGAATTTGCAACGGCGGTTTACCCTGGAAAGGTGTTTACCGCTGAAGTGGAAGGTATTGTTGAAGCGACGGGGGAATCACAAGGTAACTTGATTGGTCGAGAAACCAATGTACGTCAAACAGCAGGGGCGAATATGGCAAATAAACATCATTTTGTCCGCCTGAAAGTAATTGAAACGGAAGGTTATGATATTCCGGTCGGTTCGGTAGGTATCGGTTGGATCAGCGCTGAAAAGCCGATTAGCTTCTTAGGTTTCTTAGATGTAGTACGTGGGATCATTATTCGAATGAAGTCGCAGCTATTCTATGTGTGGTCAATGTAAGTAATTACTTACAATATACAGTAAGCCAGTTTTCTTATTATAAAGAGGCTGGCTTTTTTAGTCTTGGCGTAATGTATTAACATTCGAGATAGGCGTTGGATAACGGCTTACTATCCAATACGTTGAAAGAATAAAGGTTGTTAATGTTACGATTTGAATAAATGTTTTTCCTTGTACTGAAATTAATCCATTAGCGATGGCAGTATAAGCGAGCAATAAAGAAAACTCACTTGCTTGGCTTAATCTTGCACTTAACTCTTTGTTTATAGGAACTTCTGTGTTTGAAATGATAAGAGCGCGATAGAACCCCCATGCCTTTAGACGAATCAGTAATACACCAAATAAAATCCCCCATAAAGTATAAATATCGCTGGCCAGTAAGTTAATGTTCGCACCAATAGCGAAAAAGAACAGGATTAAAAAAAATTCTCTTAATGGTTTCAAGTGGATAGAAATAACATTGGAAATGGGGCTAACGGCTAACAATGTACCTGCGATAAAGGCTCCTGTTTCGTACGATAGACCAATACGATGGCTGATTTCAGCCCAACATAAACACCACGCGAGGGTTGCGACAAAACTGTATTCTTGAATAACATCAAATTTTTTCATTAGCGGAAGCAGCATGAGCTTAACGGCGAAGTATGCACTTACAATCACAATTAGAAGCTTGGCGAATATCAAAAAGATAGCAAGGTCGATACGCTGCTCGGTATCGATATTGAGCAGTAGTAAAACAGTAATGGCTAAAATATCTTGAATTAACAAGATACTGGTCATCATTTCTCCCATTTTCTGGTGGTGAAGCGTTGTGGTAGGAATTAACTTAAGGCCAATAACGGTACTAGAAAACATCATTGCTGCCGCTGTGATAATGGCATCTTTGAGAGGAAGTTGGATCATTAATGCAAAAAGCAATGTGCAAATGAAGAAGAATAGACTGCAACAAAGCGTAATAAGTGCACTTTCTCTAAATAGACGTAGCAAGCGTTGAGGTTGTAAGTTTAGGCCCAGTAAAAAAAGCAGTAAAATGACACCAATATGCCCCATTTGGGTAATCGCTTCAGCATTATTGATCATGCCGAGTCCATAAGGACCAATAATAATGCCCGCAACGATGTACGCGATGATGATGGGTTGCTTGGCAAAGAGGAACAAACTCCCTAAGCCCGCAGCGCTAATCACAATCGCGCAAAGCTCAAAAATCATGGTATTGATACTATCAACCATCGACACCTACCTAGCTATGAAACGCAGCATGCGTAGTTGATTGCAGAAGGCAATGATAAAAGCATAGTGGTTGAAAAAAAATTGGGTTGAATGTTTTTGCGACAAGAAATTAGGAATAGGTAAAAGCGGGTGTGTAACGTGATAAATAGCGAAGAGATAACAAGAAATAAACATAGATAACGCTTAGTTATCTATGTTTATTGATACTATTAAGCGCGATACCGTTTGTATTGCGATAAAATATCGGCAATCAATTCAGGCTCAGATAGCCCATCAACTAAATACGATTGCTGATTGTTTTTAATCATTACCTCAAGATGAATTTGTTCATTATCAGTGTTTTTATGGAGCTGTAATGCGTATTCATAAGGTTGATGTCGATTGTTATCAATCACCAAACGAATACGACCATCGATACAATAAAGATCTGTGTCAAAGCCATCATCGGCCAGTTTTTTACTGGCTTTGGTTAAGGCTGATCTTGCAATTGTATAGATATCGGCATGGGAAGAATACTGTGCCATGTCTTGTCTCCCTCTGTTCTAAAATATGCTCGGACGTTGGTAAACGTCTGTCGCTGTCAGAAGATTTTATCGGGCAAAGACAAGGTGTTACCAACTAAAAAAATCTATCATTATCATCAGTTCTACTTATTAAAATGTAACTAATTATTAACGTGTAACTCACTGATTTTAAAGCCATATGAAAGGAGGGGATATCCATTTCAGGAATAATCAATAGTCGATTTTTTTTATTATTTCATTTTAGTCTGAAATTTTAATATCTGTTGCTACTATTGATAGGTGCAATGAATTCAATATGTTAAAAGGAATATATGAATGTGTAAGCGTTACCTTACTTTAATCCCAGTGGTTGCTTTATTGACTCTCTCAACGGCCCATGCCGATTCTCTAGTTCAAGGGTTAAATCGTGTCGATAACTCTATAGATAAAGTACAAAATACAATTCATGGAACGCAGAACTCGATACGTAATGGCCAGAATAAAGTTGATAATACACAACGTGCTATCAGTGAAATTCAAGATGGTACTTATGTAGAAAAGCGTGTTGAAAAAAAAGTGCGTAACCAAAAACGTAAAGTCGTGAATGGGGCCATTAATAAGTCATCGAATGCGATACGTAAAGCAACGAACGTTTATTAAGTTAAGCATAGCTAAGTTAAGTATAGTGATAAAAAAGCGGCGATATCATTATCTATATAAATAGAATGATATCGCCGCTTTTTTTACCCATAATTTGGGTTAAGCATATAAGACGTAATTATGAGTTTTGTAATTTCGCCTTCGCTTCTTTTCTTTCTGCTGCTCGACATGCCGCTGCGGTAAATACCACATCCGTTGAACTATTTAATGCCGTTTCTGCTGAATCTTGAATCACACCAATAATAAAGCCAACAGCAACAACCTGCATAGCAACTTCACTAGGGATACCAAATAAGCTTGAAGCTAAAGGGATCAACAGTAGTGAACCACCGGCGACACCTGATGCACCACAAGCCGAAACCGCAGCAACAACACTTAGTAAAACGGCTGTTGCTAAATCGACTTCAATGCCTAAGGTATGAACGGCTGCAAGGGTTAAGACGGTAATGGTAATTGCCGCTCCCCCCATATTGATAGTAGCGCCCAGTGGGATAGAAACAGAGTAAGTATCTTCATGCAGGTTAAGATCTTTACAAAGCTTCATATTTACTGGAATGTTTGCAGCAGAACTACGGGTAAAGAAAGCGGTAATACCACTTTCACGTACACAACGGAAAACAAGCGGGTAAGGATTTTCACCTGTTTTTACGTAAACAATGATTGGGTTAATAACAAAAGCAAGAATTGCCATTGAGCCTAATAGTACACCCAATAAGTGGGCGTATCCCGCCAATGCAGCAAAGCCTGTTTTAGCAAAGGTTTCAGAGACTAAGCCAAAAATACCAATAGGCGCTAAACGAATAATAAAGCGAACAATGAGTGTTACGCCATTCGACATATCATGGAAAACTTGTTTAGTCGCATCGCTTGCTTGGTGAAGAGCAAAACCAAGTGCTACAGCCCATGCTAAAATACCAATAAAATTACCGTTCATAAGCGCATGAACTGGGTTATCAACAATCTTAAATAGCAAGGAGCTAATGACTTCTGCAATACCTTCCGGTGGCGCAATTGAATTGGAACTAGCAACAAGCGTTAAAGTGGTCGGGAAAAGAAAGCTCATCGCTACAGCAGTAAATGCCGCCATTAAAGTGCCAAATAAATACAACACGATAATTGGCTTCATGTTGGTATGTGTGCCTTTCTTTTGGTTGGCAATAGATGAAGCAACCAAAATGAAAACAAGAATAGGAGCAACGGCTTTTAGCGCTGCAACAAATAATCCCCCAAGAAAACCAACACTCATCGCTGATGATGGTGATAGTGTCGCAAGTAATACGCCAGCAACAATACCGATCATAATTTGTATAACTAAACTACCATTGGCCACTCTGGCTAAAAAAGGTTGTGATTGACTCATATAACATCCTGCATTTTATATTCTGTGAATAGCTTTTTATTTTGCGTCTGAAACATTTTTTAACAGGATCTGTTTGAAATAGCCAGTTATCTTTTTATAAGGTTTTAACCAACATAAATATAACGTTACATTTAACATTTTATTATCAAAATATCATGGGTCGGCATACAAACAGCTTGTTTGATAACGATAAATTGCAGTGAATGTATAATGTGTGTTAATGAATGTTATGTGGTCATGCCAATCTTTATGGGAATGCAAAAAAACAGAAAGAATTAAATGCTTTAATATGTAAGAAAATAAAACCTCTGCTACAGCATTTATATCTGCAACAGAGGTTTTTTAGGTCGTTATTTAATGAATATATCTATTTAGGATCTAAGTCTGAGAGAGATGATGTACGTGATGCTGTTGCTTTCAGTTGCTGTGCTTTATCAAGCAATTGCATAATACGTTTATCATTCCATTGCTGGCGATCTTGACTATAAGTTGATGCCATAATTTCAGCTACAGCATTATCTAATTGTTGTGCTAGCTCTGGGTTGGCAGAAAGTTTCTCATGCTGCTGCTGTTTCCATTGCTGGTAGTAAGTTTGAATTTGTACAGTTTCACGTTTTGTAATTGCTTGTTTCAACGCTTGCTCTACATTCGTTGTTCCTGATTGAAGAACGATTTCGGTATTTGATGCAGGTTGCGCCTTGTGTGCTTTAATTAATAGCCCTAGTGTTATTAACCAAAGTAAAGCAAACACTGCTGTCGCCCATTGCCAGTAGTAATGTTGTGCTACATTGCTATGCGCATTGTTAATATTGGCATTATTTTGAGGCGTAACAACGGATGGTGCTGTTAATGCTGGTGGCGTAATTGTACCGCTGGCATTGGGATCGACCGTTACGTTTAATGTTAGCCCATCAACTTTAGTTGTTTGCTGTTTTTCTTGTTGGGTATTCCACCAATTAATGCTAACTGTTGGTAATTCAATCTTGCCTGTTTCACGAGGAATGATGACTTGCTTTAATGTCATTGTTGTATAGCCATTCCCTTCTGAATATTCAGGTTTCTCATCATAACTTCTTACTGATGTTGGATACGTTAAGCTGATATTCGGCATATTACTTTGGGCTATATTTTTAATACGTAAGGTTAAAATACGCGTAATAGGCTCGCCTACTTTTGCATCCACGGTTGTTTTACCATTGACTGATGGTTGCCATACTTGATTGAGTTGCAAATCAGAGGTTGGTAGCCATAAGCCTTTATAGTTACTTGGTTTTGCTTTAATTGTAAGTTCAATATTTTTTGCTGTTTTATCCACTGGCATTGTTAATGTTGAACCGAAGCCACGACTCCCTTTAATCACGCTACCGCTGAATTTCGCACCATGTAAGGTAATATTCCCTGGCTTATCTGCTGTGATCTGGTAATTGCGTGTGATCACAATATAGCGACGTCCATTTTGAACAACTTCGTTTTGAGCATCTTGCCCAACTTGCGTTGCTGTTAGTCCATCACCATAAGGTGGTGCTAAAGTCGCTTGATCCATTTGCTCGCCAATTAAGATACGCACCCGATAATTAATTGACTCACCTACATAGATGCTTGATTTATCGTTAATACCTTCAATGGAAATAGATGATTGGTTCGCGTTGGCTGCTTGGGTTTGTTTACTGCTTTTCAAAACAGTAATCGTAATTGGTTCGGTTTTTGAGCTACCAATTTGAAACGCAGGGAGCGTAAGAGTACCAACCTTGGTTGCAGCTAGCGCTACTGTCCAGCTAGTATTACGTGAAATAACCCCGTTAATCATCGAAGTCCCGCTACTTACGCTAGGGCGTCCATAAGCAAAATCAGGACTTAATGGCGCAAGATTAAGTGAATTGGTATTTACACTATCATCGACAGCAACCGTTAATTGGAAAACCTCATTAACACCAACAATATTTTTAGACACTGTTGCTTCCGCTTGTGCCGCCATCGCTTGGGTTGATAGTAGCGCACTGAAAAACAAAGCAATGTACAACAATGGTGTAGTTACTTTTTTGCCAAAAAATAATTTATTCATAAATCTATTCATTGTCCTATTACCATGAGTTCTCAGTTTTTTGCTGCGCTTCTTTCTGTTGCGCTTGCAAAATTAATTGAGCTCGGATCAAACCACTGGTGTCATCAGGCACTTGTTCCAATTTCTTCAAAATAGGGTTACTAGCTGAAAGCACTTCTCCGTCTTTTGTTGCTTGGTCACTCATTCGTACTTGATTGTTGTTATTTGTTTCTTTGCTTTTATCTTGTTCAGACTTAGTGGCTGATTTTTCCTCTGCTTGCTGTTGCTGTTGCTGTTGCTGTTGCTGTTGCTTTGCTGCTTGTTTTGCATTTTCATCAGCACGTTGTTGTTCAGCCGCTTTTTGCTCGGCAGTTTTCTCTTTTTCTGGCTGTGATCGTTTATCACTACCTGCTTGCTGAGATTGCTGCTGATCTTTCCCTTGTTGTTTATCAGACTGACCTTGTTGCTGTTTTTGGGATTGCTGCTGTTTACTCGTGTTGTTCTGATCCTGCTTTTGGTCATTTTGTTTCGATTGTGAAGACTGCTTATCATTAGATTGTTTGTTATCTGATGATTTTTGCTGATCTTGGTTTTGTTGTGACTGCTGGCTGTTATCTTGGCTCTGTTTTTTATCATTAGAGCCTTGTGATTGCTGCTGTTGCTTGTCACTCTTCTGCTGATTCTGCTGATTCTGCTGCTGTTGTTTCTTTTGTTGCTCCAGTGCTTTCTTCACTATATCGAGGTTTTTCTTAACATCGGGGTAGTTAGGGTCGGCTTTCTGTAGCTTTTCATAAGTATCTACTGCTTGCTGTAACTTCCCACTTTGTGCATAAGCATTACCTAGGTTGTACTGCGACATTGAATCATGTAATGGCTTCAAGGTTTCAATGGCTTGTGCATAATTTTTTGCTTTATATTCAGCGATACCTTTCCATTGCGGAGATTCAAAATCTTGTGCCGCTTGCTTATATTTACCATCGGTATAAGTTTGGTAAGCTTGCTGCTCTGCATTTACCCATGGGCTCGCTTGCGCATGATCAATAGGTAAAAAGAAGAACATAGTGGCAATGACAACGCCACGGCGGAAACCCAGTAATGCCAGTAATAACAAAGGTAAAACTAACCAAAATCCGCCATTTAAACGTTCTTGCAGTTCTTTTTGTTGATCTTTTTTACCGCTATCTTGTGGTTTTGCTGTGAAGTGGACAATCGCATTAACATCTTGATCTGTCGGTTGAACCATCTGCAAAATACCACCAGTTTGCTTAACAATAGGTTCTAGTGTTTTCAGGTTAATTTTTGAAATAACAGGAGAGCCATTATCCATTAATAATCGGCCATCAGGCAGTGGAACAGGTGCTCCATCAACTGTGCCCATTGCTAAAATAGAGACACGATATTTAGTACCTTTTAATTCGGCTAAACTTTTAGCTGATTCCTGCTTAGACATACCGTCGGTCACTAAGATAATATCACCCGTACTATTACCAGCCTGTTTAAGTAATTTTATCGCTTCAGCAATACCTGCCGCGGCATTACTACCAGGAATTGGCATAATCTTTGGCGATAGGCTAGGGATCAAGTTTGCTAAAGTATGGCTATCTTCAGTTAACGGGCTGACTTCATAGCCATCTCCCGCATAGGTGACTAACCCCGTACTGCCTTCTTTCCAGCCAGGTAACATATCAAGCGCTTTAAAACGCGCCTGTGTTAAACGGTTCGGTTTTATATCGGTCGCATACATAGAGCGGGACATATCCATTACCAATACGCGTGCGCCACTTAGGTTATAAGCTGGTAGTTTTACTTTTTGCCAACTAGGGCCAGCCATCGCAATCACAGCAATTAACCAGCCCAAAGTGAGTATGGCAATGGGCCATGATGTTGATTTAGGCTGAGCCATACCTAATTTTTTTGTTAGGTGTGGCGCAATTAACCCCGTGGTTTGTTTCTTGGTTTTAAGCCAAGGTAAAAGAAAGACTAATGGCACAAGTGCCAAGAACCACATTGGGTGCATAAAAGTAAAATTAGCCATGACGTCTCCTCATAACAGCAATGACGACAGAAAGTAGTAATGCTATGGCTAAAGGATATCGGAACAACTCATCACGTGGACGCCATGTTTGCTGGGCGTTATTGACAGGTTGAAGTTTATTGATGATGTCGTAAATTTTCTCAAGCTGTTGTGGATTACGTGCTCGGAAATATTCACCGCCCGTCATCTTGGCGATTTCAGTTAAAGTCTTTTCATCAAGATCTTGTGATG
Organism: Photobacterium angustum; assembly: GCF_002954615.1. Taxonomy (NCBI): domain Bacteria; kingdom Pseudomonadati; phylum Pseudomonadota; class Gammaproteobacteria; order Vibrionales; family Vibrionaceae; genus Photobacterium; species Photobacterium angustum. The sequence goes on from NZ_MSCJ01000003.1 coordinate 584,656, forward strand.
GATTGACGATGCGATCACCGAAGAAACCTTGTTGCACCATTTGATCGGCACCAACACCTACGGTATAGATTTTCACACCATTTTCTTTGGCTAATTTAGCGGCTTCGAGTGGATCAATCACACCAGAGGTATTTGCACCATCACTTAATAAAATAATTACCCGTTGTGGCGCTTTACTGTTAATAAAGGTTTTAGTCGCAATACCTAGGCCTTCACCGATTGCGGTGCTTTGCCCAATTAAGCCTAAAACAGTACGATCTAGTTGTTGTTCAACTGTCTTACGGTCAAATGTAAGAGGTGTTTGTAGGTAAGCATGATCAGCGAAAAGTACTAGACCCAAGCGATCACCTTTTCGTTTTTCAATAAAATCCGATAACACATGTTTTACTGCGGTTAAGCGATCAACACTTTGCCCATTTTTAGTCACCATATCTGGAATTGACATTGAACCCGATAAATCGACAGCCAGTAACATATCACGGTGTTCTGGTTTTATTTCGATCGGGTTGCCGTACCAAACTGGTCTTGCTGCAGCACAGACAAGACAAGTCCACAGTAAAGCCATTAATACTTTACGAATGATAGAGCGAGGCTGTTTTTGACCAACACCGCTAGGTAATTTGGGTAATTGAATTGCAGCAGGTTGCACAACAGGTTTACTAAAACGGTAAACTAGCCATGCTAAAGGCAACAATGCCCATGCCCAAAGCCATACAAATTCAAACATTTGAAGACTCCTTTTGCGTCATCATGGGTAGTTTTCGTGGTGGCAAAGCATGTTTAAGCCATGTTTTTGTCATTGTTTTACATTGCTGAAAGTCATCACTACTCAATGGCGTATTTGAAAATGAACCTGATAGCCACACAGGTTTAAGCTCTGAAAAACCACTATATTTTACGGGCAGTTGATTATCTAAAAATGCCAACCATGCCTCACCTGTTAATGGTGCAACAATAGTGCGCGAGTAATAACTTAACGCGGCTTGTTTTAGTAAGGTATTGAGAGCGGGTAACCCTTGTTCTTCTGTTATTAACGAAAGTTTCTGTAATGCCTCTTTTTGTGCAGCATTAGTATGCTTTTTACGTCTAATAAGAGTAACTATTACAACAATAGCGAGGATCACCACGGCAAATAATACCCACCATCCCCATGCTAAAGGCCAAAAGTTAGGAGCTTGAGGTAGATGTATATCCGCTAAAGGGAGTTGCTGAACGCTTGGTGTCGCCATTACTTAACTCCTTTGACGCGCTGTTAATTGCTGCAACAAAGGTTCTGCTGCAGATAAATAATGTAGAGGGATCGCCAGTGATTTCGCGATATCAGCTACAAAGTTTTGATGTGTTAGATACTGCTGACTCAATGAATCACGTGTTTTCTTTGATGAAAAATTAAGCCATGCAGATTGCTCTTTATCAGCAACGTGTTCATAGCCTCTAAATTGTGTTTGTCCTTGTTCTAGTGGGTCATGGATTTGGACAAACTGAATTCGATTATGTTGACGTAATTGTGTTAAACGTCGCTTATCATTAAGCGATAATTGGTTAAAATCGCTGATAATAATAATTTCACTGCCTTTAGAACAAAGGTGGTGTAACCGTTTTAATGCATCAGAAAAGTTAAATTGTTGAGGCTGTTCTAATGAATTTAATGCTAACTGTTGTGATTCAATCAGCTTATTGATGATATGAAGTGGACCTTGCTGGCGTGCCGTTGGCTTACATTCATTAACATTCAAACCGTTATAAATTACTGCCCCTATACGATCTTGTTCACTTATAGCAAGCCAGCTTAATAAGCTAGCAAAGTGAGCCGCTTGAACAGATTTCAGCATTAATTGTGAGCCAAATTGCATGCTTCGGCTTAAATCAATAAGCAACATAACGGGTTGCTCGCGTTCTTCGGTAAATAGTTTGGTATGTGTTTTGCCAGTACGTGCGGTTACACGCCAATCAATAGCTCTAATATCATCACCAGCTTGATAGGGACGTACTTCTGAGAAGTTCATCCCACGTCCCTTGTGGCGACTTTGATGTAGGCCATTTAATTGTGACCAGATACTGTACGCTGGTGGCAACCAACGCACGGCCTGATTCTTATATTGCAGTAGCTCAGCCAAACACACATTAACCCCATCGCTATGGGGTGGCAGCGCTACGGTTAAGTGTGATTTGCTCATATACTAGCAACCTGTGAAATCAATTCTTCAACTACGCGATCTGCGGCAATACCTTCAGCTTGTGCTTCATAGCTAAGTAATAAGCGATGACGTAAAACTGGGTAGGCCATTATTTGGATATCTTCTGGTGTAACAAAATCACGACCACTTAGCCAAGCATGAGCACGAGCACAACGATCAAGAGCTAGTGTTGCACGTGGGCTAACACCCATTTGAAGCCAATCTTTTAGCTGAGAGCTGAATTTTTCAGATTGGCGTGTCGCCATGACGAGACGAATAATGTAATGCTCTACATCTTCTGCCATATGAATATTAAGCACTTCTTTTCGTGCAGCAAAAATATCATGTTGGCTAATATGAATAGGCTCTGCTTTTTCAATACCTAATGCTTCACCACGGTTCAGGCGTAATATCTCTAATTCACTTTCAGCACTTGGATAATCGACATTAAGTTGTAATAAGAAACGGTCTAATTGTGCCTCAGGCAGTGGGTAAGTACCTTCTTGCTCAATTGGGTTTTGCGTTGCCATTACGAGGAATAACTCAGGTAATGGGTATGTTTTTCGACCAGCGGTGATCTGCTTTTCAGCCATCGCTTCAAGCATTGCGGCTTGCACTTTTGCCGGCGCACGGTTGATTTCATCTGCAAGAATTAATGAGTTGAAAATAGGGCCTGGCTGGAAAATAAATTCAGCTGTCTCAGGACGAAAAATATCAGTACCTGTTAAATCAGCAGGTAATAGATCGGGCGTAAACTGAATACGGTGAAATTCACCTTCAATACAATCAGAAAGCACTTTAACAGCGCGTGTTTTTGCTAGTCCTGGAGGCCCCTCTACAAGGATGTGACCATCAGCTAGTAAAGCAATTAATAACTGTTTCACTAAATCGGGTTGACCAATGACTTGGCTTTGTAAGTAGTGATTTAATCGTTGAAAAGTACTCGCTAACATAAATTCATTTTCCTTTAGAGCTTACTTAATACATTAAGTAAAAAAGCTGAGACTATCTAATATGGCTTTAGTTCACGTTTTTTGGATTATCAGAATAGCTGTTAAGCATTCATTCGATACGTTTCATGGCGTTTTATATATATCAGGGCAGCAAGAAAGTTATCAAGTCACTTATGTCGTCTTATGTTTTGAATAACTGCAAACAAAGGTTGAAATAGAGCTGCTCAAAAATCAACCAATAAAGTGCTATTTCAAAAGTGAGCGTAATTTTACTCACAACTAATTAACAAGAAACGTAACGATAACAATTTAGCAACATTGATTTTCTGCATGGTTAAAGGTTTTTTTTAACCATTTGTTTTTTATTGAAATAATAAACATTCAGAAGATTAGTCTGATATAGATCAATAAACTGATTGTTAAATTTAAAAGCGGCGTTTTAATCATATTGATTGGTTTGTTAATACTAATATCAAATAGCTTTAAAATTGTTAATTCCTTCCTTGCTATCAATATGCATCTGTGTTGTTATATTAAATATGCAACGGGTTTGTAATATATCTGTATTATATGAAGCTTATGATGTGAATCAGGTTGTATAAATGATTAGATATAGCTCATAGGCTGAATTGTTAAATTTATGAGACAAACCTTGAGTTTATCAAGTGTATTAATAATTAGATAAAAAAAGGAAGGAGCCTTAAATGAGTAAAGTAGCATTAGTTACAGGTGCTAAAGGTGGTATTGGTTCATCGATCACTCAAGCATTAGTCGATGCAGGTTTTCGAGTAGTTGCAACATATTACCCAACAGGTGAAAAAGCGGCTCAAGAGTGGTTCGCGGCTAATAATTATTCATCTGAGTCTGTTCGATTATTCCCACTCGACGTAACTGATACGAATTACTGTCAAGAAGCGTTAGCAACATTGCTTCAGGAAGAAGGTCAAATTGATGTTTTAGTCAATAACGCTGGTATCACTAAAGATACTACATTCAAGCGTATGACTGCCGATCAATGGAATGCAGTAATCGACACAAATTTAAACAGTCTGTTTAATGTTACTCAGCCTTTATTCGATTCAATGTGTAAAAAAGGTAATGCTCGCATTATTAATATTACATCAGTGAATGGACTTAAAGGTCAGTTTGGTCAAGCAAACTATTCAGCTGCTAAAGCTGGCATGATTGGCTTTACAAAAGCACTAGCAGCAGAAGGCGCACGTGCTGGCGTAACGGTAAATGCTGTTGCTCCTGGTTATACAGGTACGCCAATGGTTGAAGCGATCAAACCTGAAGTACTTGATTCAATTAAAGCTGAAATTCCAATGCGCCGTTTAGCGCTACCACAAGAAGTAGCAGCAGCAGTGACATTTTTAGCAAGTGATGCAGCAGCTTATATTACTGGTGAGACATTATCAGTAAATGGCGGCTTATACATGCAATAAGCATGATTGACTGATTATTGAATTTTTAAGTAAGGACGCAAATTAATATGGCTAGGGTATTTATTGTTGCAGCAAAACGTACACCAATCGGTAGTTTTAGCGGCGCACTAAAATCAGTTACAGCAGCAGAGCTTGGCGCAGCAGCAATCAAAGGCGCGTTAGCGGAAACATCAGTGCCAGTAGAAGCGATTGATGAAGTAATTTTCGGTAATGTCGTTGGCGCAGGTCAAGGTATGGGACCGGGTCGACAAGCAGCTTTAAAAGCGGGTATTCCTAATGAAGTACCTGCATACACACTAAATATGGTGTGTGGTAGTGGTATGAAGGCGGTAATGGATGCAGCCGCACACATCAAAGCAGGTGATGCTGATATCGTGGTTGCTGCTGGCGCAGAAAACATGTCTCAAATTCCTTTTTGTGCATCATCGAAAATTCGTGATGGGCAAAAAATGGGCAACCTTGAACTTAGCGATTTATTAATTGCTGACGGTTTAACGGATGCCTTTAATAATTATCACATGGGTGTAACCGCTGAAAATGTTGTTGAGAAAGTAGGCTTAACACGTGAACAGCAAGATAATTTCGCACTAGCGAGCCAACAAAAAGCTGTAGCTGCTATTGAGCAAGGCAAATTTGTTGATGAAATTACACCTGTAGAAGTGGTAGGTCGTCGTGCAACGGTTGTTGTTGATACCGATGAGTACCCGAAACAAGATGCTTCAATCGAAGGTCTGGCAAAGCTTCGCCCTGCATTTAAACGTGATGGTTCTGTTACAGCTGGTAACGCATCAGGTATTAATGATGGCGGTAGTGCAATTATTGTTGTTTCAGAAGCGGCAGTAAATAAATACAACCTTACGCCACTTGCTGAAATTGAAAGTTATGCGCAAGCAGGTATTGCTCCTGAAATTATGGGCTTAGGGCCTGTTCCAGCAGTACTTAAAGCATTAGATAAAGCACAACTATCAATTGATAAAATTGAGCGTTTAGAGTTTAACGAGGCCTTTGCTGGTCAAGCTCTAGGTGTGCTTTATGAAGTAGCAAAAGAAACGAATTCAAAAGTTGAAGATCTCGTTGAACGTGCAAACGTCAATGGCGGAGCTATCGCTCTAGGTCATCCACTAGGTGCATCAGGTAATCGTATTTTAGTGAGCTTATTACATGAAATGCGCCGCCGCGAAGATCAGTACGGTATTGCGACCTTATGTGTAGGTGGTGGTATGGGTACTGCCGTTATTCTAAAACGCGTTTAATTTTTATCTAAATATCGGCGCTGTATGAGGATACATGCAGTGCTTTATTACTATCAATGAGGAAAGATCTATGTATACGGAAATGTTTAAGTCGTTCTCTGAGCAAACTGAAAAATCACTAGCACCATACGTTAAGTTCAACAAACTATTCACTAAGAATGTTGAAGAGCTAACTGAGCTACAACTTGCAGCAGTTCGTGCATACAGTGATTTAGGTCTGTCTCAGCTTAAAGCTGTTAGCGAAGTAAAAGATATCCAATCTCTAACTGCGTTCAATGGCCAACAACTTGAAACGTTGACTAAGCTTTCTAAGCAGCTTATTGATGATAGCAACAAGTTCAACGCTGTTGCTCAATCATTCAAAACAGAAGTAGAAGAGCTTGTTGCTGACAATGTTAAAAAAGCAACGCCAGTAGCTTAAGGTTTATTTTTTAGTCGCTCTCATGTGTATGAGGGCGACTATTTTTGTTACAGCTTATCTCAATTATGCTGGGCCAATTGGTCATAAAGTGTGATTGAATTAGTCCAAGTACAGGGTTTTTGTTATGAACAATCACTTCTTTTCGGACTACTTTGCCAAGCTCCAAGATATGAACCAGCTATGGTGGAAGGAGTTAGACTCCGGCAAGGCAGCCATGAACACCCCATTAAATAAAGCATTAAATGACATTAATTTGGAAGATACTGCTGAATTTTTTGAAAAAGCAGCAACACAGCCAGCAGCGCTTGCACAAGTTCAAATGGACTGGTGGGAAAAACAAGTTAAAATCTGGCAGAACATCGCTATGCCATCTGCCGATGGTGGGCAAGCATTAATTAAGCCTGCAAAAGATGATAAGCGTTTTTGCGATCCTGCATGGGAAAATGAAGCGTTTTATAATTATATCAAGCAATCTTACTTACTCTTTAGCGACACTATGCGTGAAGCTATTGATTCGATTGAAGGTGTTGATGATAAAGCGAAAGAACGTTTAGGTTTTTTTTCGCGCCAAGCGATTAACGCAATGTCACCAACTAATTTTGTCACCACAAACCCAGAACTGGCTAAGTTAACCGTTGAGACTAATGGTGAAAACTTAATTAAAGGGATGGAGTTACTGCAAGAAGACATGCAGAGCAGTGCGGATGTTCTGAAAATTCGCATGACTAATAGCGACGCATTCCAACTGGGTGTCAATATTGCAAACACTGATGGTGAAGTTGTATTTAAGAATGAGTTATTTGAACTTATTCAATATAAGCCATTAACTGAAAATGTTAATAGTACACCATTGTTAATTGTTCCTCCGTTTATCAATAAGTATTACATCCTTGATTTACGTGAAAATAACTCAATGGTTCGTTGGCTTGTAGAGCAAGGTCATACAGTCTTTATGATGTCTTGGAGAAATCCAGGTACACCACAAAGAGATGTGGATTTTGAAAACTATGTACTAGACGGTGTTATCCCTGCCGTTGACGCTATTGAAGACATCACTGGCGAAAAACAAATCAATGCAGCAGGTTACTGTATTGGTGGTACATTATTAGCCACTACTCTTGCGTATTACGCAGCAAAACGTATGCGTAATCGTATTAAATCAGCAACATTCTTTACAACATTACTCGATTTTTCACAACCGGGTGAAATTGGTGCTTATGTTAATGATCCATTAGTATCTGCAATTGAAGCACAAAACGATGTAAATGGTTATATGGACGGCCGCTCTTTGAGTGTGACGTTTAGTTTATTGCGTGAAAATAGTCTTTATTGGAATTATTATGTCAATAATTACTTAAAAGGTAATAGCCCAATAGACTTCGATTTACTTTATTGGAACGGTGATAGTACAAATGTTACAGCTGCATGCCATAGTACTATTTTACGTGAGTTCTATTTAAATAATAAGTTAGTCGATAATAAAGGAATAAAAATTGGTGGTGTTTTTATTGATTTATCTAAAATCAAAGTACCAACATACTTTATTTCTACTCAAGAAGACCATATCGCTTTATGGCAAGGTACATATCGAGGCGCTCAGCAATTAGGTGGGAAGTCGACATTTGTACTAGGAGAGTCTGGTCATATTGCAGGGATAGTAAATCATCCTAAAAAGAATAAATATGGTTTTTGGCTAAGTGATAAGCAAGATGCAAACCCAGAATCTTGGTTAGATAATGCTAAACGTCAAGATGGCTCTTGGTGGACGCATTGGGATACTTGGTTAGGGGATTTTAATAAGAAAGAAAAAGTACCAGCGCGCGAAATTGGAAGTGATAATTATAAAGCACTTTATACAGCGCCTGGAGAGTATGTGAAAGAAACATTACCACTTAAATAACTCCCATGAATGAATAAAGCTCAGTATTATAAATACTGAGCTTTTTTTTTGACATAAATTTGTTATTTTAAATCAGCCATTTTAGAGAAAATGTATATACTAGTTGTAATTCATTTATTATTTAATGATTTACGATGTTGATATCTGATTAATAATAAAAATAATTGTCAGAATGTAAACTTTTCCTATTGGAAATAAAATGGGCGTATTAATGAAAAGAAAAACTCTTGAAGTAGCCGATGATGGTTACTCATTTATAATTAATTTTTTTGATTTTTTAGTTATAAATTTCTCTCTTACTCTTGTCTTTGCATTTTTTGCCCAAGAACCATCACCGTTTGATTTGTTGTATGGTATTTTTGTCAGCGTTACTTTCGTTGCTTGTGGTCACTATGTTGGATTTTATGATAAAGAAAATCGTGCAAATTTTCGACGAATGACTTTGCGTTTATTAGGTAACTTTTTGCTTGTTGAATTCTGTGTTTTATCTATAACATTTTTCTTTGCATTTATTGATCATGTCAATGTACAGGGCTTTATTGGTAATATAGGGCTTTTGTGGTTTATTTTTTCATTTCTCATTATTTGGACTTCGCGTGTTGCTGTTTATTATGCAACTAAATACATTGGTCGCCATAAAAAAACACAACGTATTGCTATTCTTGGAATGACAACAGCTGGTTTAGCGATAGAGAAAGCGTTATTAGAAAAATACAAAAATACAAATTTTGAAATTAGTTATTATGATGATCGTGGTGAAGAGCGCTTTAGTTATTTAACGAAATCTCAGTGTAAAGGGAAAGTTAACGATCTTATTTCCTTTGCAAAAAAAGGCGAAATTGATGATGTGTATGTCGCTTTGCCTATGGTTGCCAAAGAACGTATACATTACTTCTTACATCAATTATCAGATACAACGGTTGATACTTTTGTGGTTCCTGATCTCTTTACTTATAATTTGAATGCTTCTCAAATTTGTCGTGTGGGTAATGTGGATACATTAAGTGTTTTTGCGAGTCCTTTTGAAGGTATTGGTGATTACATTAAACGTCTGGAAGATTTGATTATTGGTAGTGTGATAACGCTCCTTATCTCACCCGTACTTATCGCTGTTGCTATTGGTGTTAAATTGAGTTCGCCTGGTCCTATTTTATTTAAGCAAGACCGTTATGGTCTTCGTGGTAACAAAATTAAAGTGTGGAAGTTCCGTTCCATGAAAGTAATGGAAAATAGTGATGTAGTGAAACAAGCGACTAAAAATGATCCGCGAGTGACCAAATTCGGTGCGTTTATTCGTCGAACATCACTAGATGAGTTGCCACAGTTTATTAATGTGTTGCAAGGCACCATGTCGATTGTTGGTCCGCGTCCTCACGCCGTCGCACACAATGAAGAATATCGAATTCTTGTCGATAACTATATGATTCGTCATAAGATCAAACCTGGCATCACGGGGTTAGCACAAATAAGTGGTTATCGTGGTGAAACGGATACGCTTGATAAGATGGAAAAGCGAATTCAATATGATATTCGTTATATGCAAAATTGGAGCTTAGGCTTAGATTTAAAGATTATTTTCTTAACCATTTTTAAAGGTTTTGTGAGCGAAACAGCATATTAATTTGCCTCTTTACTGGATTGAAATTATTTTTTGCACTTTTTCGAGTTTTTTAATTTTCTGTTGTCTATTATGTTGTAATGATGGACTTTATTTAATTTTTGGAGCAGATAATGACTAAACTAGCAACTATTGAAGGTATCGGTGAAGTATATGCGGCTAAATTAGAAGCGGCAGATGTCCATACGATGGAGCAATTATTAGATAAAGGTCAGAAACCTGCAGGCCGAAAAGCTATTGCTGAAGCAACGGGCATTAGTAGTAAATTAGTATTAAAGTGGATTAACCGAGCTGATTTATCTCGTGTTAAAGGTATTAGCACTCAATACGCTGATTTATTAGAGTTTTCTGGTGTTGATACTGTCCCAGAACTTGCGCAGCGTAATCCAGAAAATTTACATGCAAAAATGCTAGAAGTGAATGAAGAAAAGGCGCTAGTTCGTCAATTACCGGCATTGAAAAGCGTTCAAGATTGGATTGCACAAGCGAAAGAACTTCCACGTGCGATTGAATACTAGTATTTGATCTAATGAGAAAGCAGTCACTTTGGCTGCTTTTTTATTATTTGGAATATATAGTCGCCTATAGAAATAAAGGATTTGAATGGAGTTTGGGATGATGAACGGGCGTTCTATTATGTGTTTCGTTATAAGTGGCTTGGTGATGGTACTCTTGAGCCTACCGACACAGGCGAAAACCTACAGTGTTGCTGATACGTCAAAAATAGACCCAAGCATTGAATTTAATCTTGATGGGCAAGTAACCGATCAGCGTTTATGCTTCTATGAGGATAAAGCTTACTCGTTGGGTGCGATTATTGATATTGATGGTTATAAACTTCAATGTGCTGTTGAAAATGAAGTGGAATTAAACGGTCGCTTAATGTGGAAAAACTTAGTGCCAGTTAAATAAAAGAAAGCCAGCAATGATTATCAATATTGATAATCATTGCTGGCTAGAGTTAAAGCTAAAAAACGATAATTACTTAGCTAGAGAACGGCTACGAAGTTCGAAAATTAGCTTCTCAGCACTGCATTCGAATTGAATACGCGCTGTTAATTCAGTGCTATTTTCATCTACTGGGGTTGTTTCAACTTTGTAGTTAGCATTCACTTCTTTTGCTAGTGCAAGGTAGTTTGCTAATTCTACTTCTAGTGCATCTTTACCTTGAGCAAAGATTTGAACGTCTGCAGTATCATCGTTTTCTTTGATGATAAAACCTAGTTCACCTGATACACCACATGCTTCACAAACTTGGTATTCTTCTTTTTCAATAGTCATAACTTTAATCCCCATCGGTTAAGGGGCTATTCTAGAACGTTGTGATTTAGATCGCTATTCATTAATAATGAAAAGTGAGTTTCATATATCTAAATTGATAAAGAATTAACATAGATTAGCCATATAAGCGTGTAATGTGAGCAAAAGTTTGCTCAAAGGGGTACGCTTCAAGTTGACCAAAACCATCAAATTGCTTGGCTTTTATCTTGGTGGTTAATGGTGTTGTCATACCATTTAAAAATCGTGTAATAGCAGCAACAGATGGTGCAATATCACATGCATTGATGAATTGATCGCACCATTGGGTTAAAACTTGATCGGAAACCTCTGGTAGTGTCGGTAATGGTGGCAATGTGATACTTTTTCCTCGACAAACAGAGCAATGGTTACAATGTTCAGGAGCATGATGATCAGCAAAATAACGCGCTAATTGATAACTTAAACAGGTTTTGCTTTCAAAAAAATCAATCATACTATTGATACGTTTTATTTCACTATGCTCTTTTTGTTGGAACAGTTGATACAGCGCCTCACTCTCAACACCGATATCAAAGTGATGATTTTTGATAGCATATACGTCAGTCATTTGTTTGCTTTCTAAAGTGATCCAACCTTTTTCATTAAAATAGTCAATCGCAGCAACAACACGTTTTCTATCTGCATTATAGCCTTGCCATAATGCGTCCATATCCAGTGTGTTCCATACTCTTGCCTTTGTTGAACAAGCAAAAATTGCTTCGACGAACTGGCGACGCTCATTATTAAAATGCGATAAAATTTCATGCTGGTTAATGTTGAGCTTGTAACGGTAATCAGCAAAATAAGTATATTGAGGCTCAATGATCTGGCGAATCTCTAAATAGACCAATAGTGTTTTTAAAGGCAATAATCGAATATTGGCGTCTTTTGATAGCCGATTATTCATTACTTCCCACTGTTGTGATTGTGCTTTGATTTCATTTAATACGGTCGCTATCGAACTGCGATCAGGCGTATCTCCATAAATGAAATTTTGTAGCACATTTAGACCTGATTTATTTGCAATGACTGTACAGGTTGAGTTTTCACCATCACGACCAGCGCGGCCTATTTCCTGACTATAGTTTTCAATCGATTTTGGTAGATCGAAGTGGATCACTTGGCGAATATCAGATTTGTCGATCCCCATGCCAAAGGCGATGGTGGCAACAATGCAATTGATTTCTCCTACCATAAACTGTTGTTGTATATGCTGGCGGCGATCGGCATCCATACCTGCATGGTAAGCTTGAGCGGGAATATGATTACTTGTGAGAGTTGCCGCAATCTCTTCTGCAGTATGCTGTAAAGTGACGTAAACAATAGATGGTGTATTGGGCTGTGCTATCAATTGTTGCTGTAGTACATCCAATTTTTCATCATCTTGGGCTGCCAAAATAGAGAGATCAAGATTCTTGCGATAGAAACCTGTTACGACGATATCATCTTTTGCAATATTGAATTTATCTTGCATATCATTAATAACAGCTGGCGTCGCCGTGGCTGTTAGTAGTAATACTTGTGGAATATTTAAAGACTGTTGGTAATAAGGTAATTTCAGGTAATCGGGTCTGAAATTGTGCCCCCACTCCGAAATACAGTGAGCTTCATCAACGACGAGTAATGAGATAGGGACTTGACTGATAAAATGTCTAAAGCGCTCATTTTTCAATCGTTCAACAGAGATCATTAATACTTTAATTTCGCCTTGGCGAATATTCTGCATAACTTGCTGAGTCTGTTGCCAAGTTTGGCTTGAGTCGATAGATGCTGCGGGAATACCTTTTGATGCAAGGAAATCAAGCTGATCTTTCATTAATGCTAAGAGTGGTGAGATCACGAGTGTTAAGTGTGGTAGTTCAATCGCTGGGAGCTGGTAACACAGTGATTTACCCGAGCCAGTAGGAAAAATAGCGGCTGCAGAATGGCCATCAAGAACACGAGTAATGACTTCTTCCTGACCTGTTCTAAGAGAATCAAAACCAAAATATTTTTTAAGTGTTTGATGATACATGCTGAATACTCAATTGTCTTAATTGATAGCATCATACCGTATGTTGATGTCATAAGGGGAATGAGATATTAAATCACGTTACAAAATTGCGAAATAATTATCTTTGTATCCCTACTGACTAAATGTATTTAAAGGAATATGTAAATGGAAACCATAAGCATCATTCTCACTATAAGATGTGATATAAAAACGCGTCTCAGAATCAAAACTTATGGCGATATTTGCTTCTTGATAGTGAGATGATGTTGGTTTTAACGAAAGTGGCTGAAAATTGTTTAACGCTTTGTTTCCACATAAGCCAGCATGGAAAAATGATAGTTGGAGGAGTGTATTACAGTTTGAAGAATCAAACGTTAATGCTGTTTTTGCTTCGAAGGTAGTAATAGGGGAATGGTTATTGAAACTATACGCTGATGGCGATGAAAGAAGCATAAAAAACAATAAGTATAATTTCATTGGTCTTTCTCGTTATTGGGATATAACAAGAAAATGCATATAGTGTTCCAATATGATGTTTATTGCTAATTATTCGAGAAAAAGGAAAAATAAATCGTTTGTAGATAACGCGTGAACGCATCCTTGCGTTGTTGTTCACTTAGTGTTTGGTTATTTTATCAAGATATCCCATAGCAAAAGCAGATAACACAAAGGTAATATGAATGAGCAAGTACCATAGTAATTTTGAGTTATCAATATTTTCTATATTCATAAATATCTTTAATAAATGAATTGACGATATTGCAACAATAGAGGCTGATACTTTATTTTTTAATGAGCTTGCATCAAGTTTACCTAGCCAGCCTAATTTGTCGTCATGATCATCGAGATCTAGGCGTGAAACGAAATTTTCATAGCCTGAAAACATCACCATAACAACGAGTCCGCCAACAAGAGCAATATCAACAAGCGAAAGAATAATCAGGACTAAGTCCATACTTTTCATTGTTATAATGACTGGAATTACATCAAAGATCTCTTGAAAGAATTTGACTGAAAGGGCTAATAACACAAAGCTGAGACCGAAGTAGATAGGTGCCATTAACCAACGTGACCCATACATCATTCGTTCAAATAGTTTTTCCATCACAAAGGTGTCTCTTAAAAGTGGTAGGGATAATCGAAAGCGGGATTTTAGATCGAAAATCTAGGAGTGAATAGTTTGAATGTACTATAAAGCAGTATTTGCTGATAATTTTCCGCTTTAAATAAAGGCTCTATCTTAGAATAAAGACAGAGCCACTTTGATGATTAAAAAGAAAAACCGATACCGCCTGCATTATCGTAATGGTTGTAGTCAGAGATCGAAATACCGTAACCACTTTCTAACATCATATATCCACGAAGGCGCTTATAGATTGGGAAACTCCATGTAATGCGCTCATAACCACGTGAAAATCCACTTTCCAAAGCGTTACGTACGGTTAATGAAATAAGATTATTACTATCAACAGACCAGTTCATGCTGACACGTCCGTATCCCATGTAGTTGGTAATATCTTTATTGTAATCTTTTGCACCAAAGTCGAGACGTAGCCATGGTTTGATACTTAATGTGTAGTTGTTATGTTCGAATGTAAAATCAGCAAATGCACGATTCCAACTTCTTTCTTGTTCACCGCCTCTACCATTCGATTCATGGACGAGACCAAGAGTTGTTCCAGCATAACCCAAAGCATTATTTTCGGCCTTTTCCGGTAGAGTCCAAAAAATAGATGGCTCATATTCAGTATCTCTAAAATAGGCTGATGAAGCATACGCTTGCCAATTTGAACGCTGTGTATAAGCAACATATAGCTTGTCATTTCGATTTAAAATACCTGATGCCAAAAGGTACTTAAGGCTGATCTGAAAGTTAACGTTGTACTTACTTAATTTACCGTCTTCAGGAATAACCGATTGGTATTCTGGATAGTTAGGTTTTTGAGTGTAGTAAAAGGGTAGAACGTAATTGTCTTTGTACTGCTGAAGCAATAGATTATTTGAGCTTGAGTAATCTAATGAGTTATTAATAACGTCTTCAGCTAAAACATTACTGGAGAAAAAAGTACAGCCAATTAGTAAAGTAGAAAGAAGTAAAGGGTATCTAATTGGTTGCCATGCAAATTGCGTCATAATTTTTTATCGTCACGGTCATTTAAGAGTAATTTCTTATGATCATAGACAGGATTTTTATATTATGTATACCGATATAAATGAAAACATAAATTGGCTGGGTTTATTTATCATTACAAGCATGAAAAAGGGACGTATTACAATACGTCCCTTTAAGAAGTTATCTGACTCTGTGGTTACTGGTGTGGTTCGATTTCCACTTTAAACAGTACTGCATAAAGTAGTGGAATAATCACTAAAGTTAAAATGGTTGCAAACAATAAACCAAACATGATTGTTACTGCCATACTCTTGAAGAAAGGATCAACAAGTAAAGGAGCAACGCCTAAGATTGTGGTCAATGCGCCAAGTAAAACTGGGCGTGCACGACTTAAGGCTGAATCAATAATTGCTTGGTAAGGTGTTTTCCCTTCTTTTATTTCCACATCTGTTTGGTCAACTAGAACAATCGCATTTTTAACCATCATACCAATTAAGCTTAGGAAACCAAGAATTGCCATAAACTCGAAAGGTGTTTGGAAAATAACCAGACCAATGGTAACGCCAATAATAGCTAATGGCGCTGTTAACCAAATAATCAATGGTTGCTTTAATGCGTTAAACATAAAGATCACGGATAAAATCATCGCGGCAAAACCATAAGGTGCAGAAATCGCGAGTCCTTCATTTGCGTCTTTTGATGCTTTGTATTCACCGTACCATGTCAATTTATAACCTGGTGGTAACTCGATAGCTTCGATTTTTCCTCGTAGTTCATTAAATGCATCGGCAGTCAGTACGCCAGGAGCAGGATCAGCCTGAACTAAAATCGTTGGTATGCGGTTAATTCGACGTAAGATGGCATCTTCCCAAGCGACATTAACAGACTCAATTAATTGGCTAACAGGGATAGGTCCATTTACCATACGGCTATGTACTTCTGTGTTTTCAATAGCACGTTCATGGGTACGCTCACTTTCTGGTGCACGAACGACAATTGGAATTAAGTCACTCCCTTCACGATAAACACCAACTGTTCGACCTGATAACGTTTGTGCAATTGCTTGGCTAATTTCCTGATTAGTTAATCCATAACGCTGCGCTTTTTCTGTTGAATAAACAGGTTTAATAACAGGTACTTGTTGACGCCAATCATCTTGAACAGCGATCAAGTTTGGATCCGATAGCATAATAGCCTTCGCTTGTTCAGCAAGATCACGTAGGACTCTACTGTCAGGACCTTGGAAACCGGCTTCAATTTTTTTACCACCCCCACGACCTAGCATGAACTTCCATACTTTGATTGAGGCTTCAGGATATTTATTATCAAGCTCAGTTTGTAAATCAACAAGTAATGGGGCTATGTTACGGTAATCATCAATATCAATCAGTAATTGACCATAACTTGGATTGCGTGCTTCTGGTGCATAAGTCAGCATAAAGCGTAAGCCACCGCCACCAATGAAGCTTGAGATATTTCCGATACCTTCTTTATTGGTAATATCTTGTTCAATCCTAGCGATTGTTTTTTCTGTATTGGTGATGTCTGTTCCCTGAGGAAGGTAGACATCAACAACAAATTGCGCTCGTTGTGATTCTGGCATAAAGCCCGGTGGTACAAATTTCATACCCCAAATAGCGCTAACCAGTGTTGCCAGTAGCATTAATCCCGTTATTTTACGGTGTGATAACACCCAGGTTAATAAAGCTTTGTAGCTTTCTACAATTTTACTTGGCTTACTATCTTGTTGCTTGATCTTAACTTTTAAGAACTGATGGCACAGTAACGGTGTTACGGTAACAGCAAAGACCCAGCTAAGTAGCATAGAGTATAAGATCACCCAAAATAGTGAACCAGCATATTCACCCATATCTGACGGTGATAAGCCAATCGCACTGAAAGCACAAATACCCACAACAGTACCGCCTAAAAGCGGCCATTTAGTTGCATTGACGACCTCTGGAATAACGACATTACGATCTTCATTGTTTTGGAGGCGTACCAGAATACTGTCAGTTACCACAATGGCATTATCTACTAACATGCCTAATGCGATGATTAGCGCACCTAACGAAATTCGTTGCATTGCGATGTCATCAATTAACATGATGCATAGAGTACCGGCCACTGTTAGAAGTAATACAAAGCCAATAATCACGCCAGATCGAATACCCATAAATAGCAGTAAAACGATGAAAACAATCACCACAGCAGCAATCAAGTTATCGATAAAATTCGTTACCGAATCACGAACAGAGTCTGATTGCATTGAAATAATATGAAGATCCATACCCAGCGGACGTTGGTTTTCAAGTTCAGCAATACGTGCTTTAACCGCATCACCCATATCAACCACGTTACCACCAGTGACATTGGAAATACCAAAGCCAATAGCACGTTCACCATTAAAGCGCATTAGCATGCTAGTGGGTTCTTGATAACCTCGGCTAACATCGGCAATGTCTTTTAAACGTAAAACAGTATGGTTATCACCAATACCAATTTGAAGGTTACGTAAATCTTCAAATGAATTAACGTTAGGTGTTGGAATAACAGGTAAACGCATACCATTAGATGTCAGACTTCCTGCAACATTAACAATATTTTGTTTTTGTAATACTGATAAAACGTTATCAACTGACAAACCATAATTAGCTAAGCGCTCACTGGTGATCTCAACAAAAATACCTTCTTGTTGTTCTGCCAACGTTGCCGTTTTAGCAACCCCAGGTACCAATACAAGTTCACGGCGCAGTGAATCAACGTAGTCTTGTATTTGCTTATCGGTAAAACCTTCACCCGTTACTGCGAAAAATAGCGCATAAACATCAGAAAAGTCATCGTTTACGATTGATGGCTCAGCACCAGGAGGGAGAAGTCGTTGGGCATCAACAACTTTACGACGTAGCTTATCCCAAACCTGTTGAAGTGCCGCCTGATCTTTTGAAAATTCAAGCTTTATCTCAACAGTAACTTCTGACATCCCTTGTTTGGAAACGGACTTAACTTCTTTTAGTTCCTGTAAAGATTGCACCGCACCTTCAATGACATCTGTGACTTCGTCAGAAACTTCTTGTGCTGTTGCACCTGAATACGGAGTAACAATGACGGCTTGGCGGATCACAAATTCAGGATCTTCAAAACGACCTAGCTTTAAGTAACTGATGTAACCACCAATTAAGATCAGTGCAATGATCACCCAAACACTCGTTCGTTTAGCGATAGTATAGCGAGCGATATCCATCTATTTACGCTCCATTTTTTGTGTTATCAGTGTATGGACGTACTTCCATACCCGGCTTCAATTTAGACACACCCGCAATGACAATACGTTCACCAACCGTAAGGCCATTTAGTACAGTAATGCAGTTTTTGTTGACACTACCCACTGTGATGTAGCGTTTTGATACCGAATTGTCTTTATTCACCACCCACACAAATTGTTTGCTCTTGTTATCAGGAACGACAGATGCCAATGGAACAATAATTGGGTTTCGGTTTTCTTGTGGACACAATGCTAGGTTTGGAGAAACCTTAACGGGCATACCCGGTAAGAGATTTAACCCTTTGTCGTCGTTAATACTGAGCACAACAGAGAAGGTTTGTGTGATCGGATCGGCTTGGGTTGAGTAAGTACGCAAACTCAAAGGCAATAATTGCGCTGAGTTATTATTTAACTCTGCAACGGCTTCGCTACATGTCATTCCTGCAAGCATGACACTGTCTGTAATATTAATAACCACTTCTAAGTCATCAATATTATGTAATGTTAATACAGGATTATTAGCCTGAATTTGAACGTGATTATCAATTAACTTACGCCCAATAATGCCACTAAACGGGGCAATTAACTGGGTATAATTTAACTTGTTTTTCGCTTCTTTAACCCGGTTCTGTGCCAAGTTATAACGCACAATAAGCTTATCTAAATCACTTTTAGAAATTGCTTGGCTGCTTTCATAAATGGCTTTACCACGTTGGTAGGCTTTACTTGCATCGGTTAATTCAAGCTGCGCGGCAGCAAAAATAGTTTGTGCATCTTTAGGATCAAGTTTTGCTAATAGCTGACCTTTAGTAACACGGTCACCTTCGTTAACAAAAATATGGTTTACTCGACCAGTGACTTGAAACGATAAATCGGCGCGTTGCGCAGAGCGAATGACACCGTTAAAGCTCAAATTAGTATTTGCTTTGGGCTTTACAACTTCAGTAAGCGCAGGGCTAATGATGGGTTCTTGAACTTGTTCTTCTTGTTCTTTACCGCCACAACCTGACAGTACGACAAGCGCGATCGATAAACTCACTGCGAGTTTACTAAATGAGAATGATGCCATTTTAGACATTGCTGATTGAGTTTTCACCGGATTCTCCGCTATCAGTATGGGACGGTATAAAATTAGGAAACATGTTTATTCGTATGAAAATATAACAAGTAAACTTTCGGGTGTATTTTATGAGGGAATGGCATTTTGTAAACTATTAAGTATACTTTTTTGTGACAAAATGTTAGATTGCGATCACAGGCGGTGAAAATAGGCAGTGAATCAATGAAGCAAACGGAACGTAAGCATTTAGCAATTATTGCGGCAGCAAAGGCAGAATTTATCGAACATGGGTTTATTGCTGCGAATATGGATAGGATTTCACAGGTTGCTGAAGTATCAAAACGGACCTTATATCGTCATTTTGATAGTAAAGAGGCGTTATTTATTTCAGTACTTAAGATAATTCAAGACTCAGTGAATGAAAATGTGCAATACCATTTTGATCCGCAAACGCCATTAAAAACACAGTTAATTGAAATTACACGTCGTGAAGTCGATATCTTGTACCATACATATGGTATTTCTCTTTCTCGTATTATTGTGATGGAATTTATTCGCCAGCCAGAATTAGCTAAAAATTTAGTGAAAGATTTGTATAGCACTAGTGCAATTGCTGATTGGTTTAAATTGGCGATTGAAGAAAAAGCAATTGTTGATAAAGATGTCGCTTTGTTAACAAATATCTATATGAGTTTATTCCAAGGTTTATTTTTCTGGCCTCAAGTCATGGAATTAGCGCCACCTTGTGAAGGTATTCAAGTAGAAGAAAATATTAATACTGTTGTTGATGTATTTTTGAATTCGTTTGCTATTACCAAGTAATCTTATCGATAAAAAAGATATCTCGATATTTACAATATTATTTCACGTTCTTTTGATATTTTGCATGATATAATTCCCTCAAGAAATAGTTAGGCTAATTAAATGCCTATTTGTAGTTGTTAGATAGTAATGTGAATTTGGTGTGGCAATAATGTGTATTGTCAGCCGTAATATAATATTCATAACCTTAGGTTAACGTGATGAAAAAATTATTAGTTGTTTCTGCTTTTCTTCTTGCATCAACATCAGCGTTTGCTGCAACTACTGCTGCACCGGCGCAACCTGTTCAAGGAGGGTTCACAGGCCCTTCAGCAACACCTGTTATTAAGACAATTAGCCAAGTTAAAGATGCGCAAGATGATGCAGCTGTTGAATTAACAGGTTACATCACAACTTCACTGGGTGATGACGATTACATGTTTAAAGACAATACTGGTGAAATCAAAATTGAAATCGATCATAAAGATTGGAACGGCGTGAATGCAACACCAACAACAAAACTTAAGATCCGTGGTGAAGTAGACAAAGATTGGTCTGAGCGTACGATTGATGTAAATGCTGTTGCTTTAGCTAACTAATTATCCTCTCAGGAATAATTTGAATTAATCGCTATTTCTGGTTTAGAAATAGCGATTTTTTTTATGTTATTTATCTAAAATAAATTGCTGAATAACTTTGGCAACACCTGCATTGTTGTTAGTGTCAGTAATAAAATTAGCGATGGCCTTCGTTTCTTCTGTTGCATTTCCCATTGCAACACCAAGACCAGCATACTCAATCATATGGTGATCATTGCCGGCATCCCCCATACAAATAACTTCACTTTGTTTGATGTCTAAGTATTCTGCTAGTGCTTCAACGCCCACGCCTTTATTACTATTTGGATTCATAAATTCAAGAAAGAAGGGAGCACTTTGTACAATCGTGTAGGATTGATAAAGCGCTTTTGGTAATTGAGCAATAGCGGCTGATAAGCGATCAGGTTCATCGATTATCATCACTTTCATTACTTCTTCGTCATTTTCTAGTGTTGCAAAGTCTTCAATAGTAATTGCCAGACCATTAATTTTTGCTTCATGATCAGTGTAATAGTTATTTTCTGGCGTAATTAGACCTTGGCGACGAGTAAATGCATGAACATGAACACCAAGATCATGAGCTAGTGAGGCTATATTTTTAGCGTCTAATCCCGTTAGTGTTTCACTGCGAATAACTTCTTTATTAGAAACACGTTGAACGAGTGAAGCGTTGTAACTTAAAACAAAGTCGTTGCTGCCTGTCATGTCTAATTCGTTTAGCGCCCATGTCATTCCTTCTAAAGGGCGCCCTGATGCTAATACAATCGATACCCCTTGTTCACGAGCCGCTGAAATTGCAGCCTTATTTTCTTGGGAAATAGTACCGTCAGAACTCAGAAGAGTACCGTCCATATCAAGTGCAACTAATTTATACATCATTATATCCATTACAGAATTAAAACTGGTTTCATCATAAGCAAATTGAGCGCCGAAAACGATAAGAATTATGTTTAATAAGCGTACTTTTTTTGATTAATCGCTAACAAGTTTATGAATGTAATAGTCATTCAGTTGATATTAAAAATTGTTACCAAATAATTATTTATTGTTAATAAACTTGGTGTTTTTGGTTTAATTTGTTTAGACTACTAAATAAATTGGCACAATAAATCGCCTTTTGAGTAGTTATTAGCGCACAGAAAAATTGTTTTTTACTCGTTTGCGCTGACCGATTCGATATAAATGATAAGGATAATATTTATGCGAAAGCTTCTGGCTGCGACGGTATTGCTATCAGCAATGTCAGCAACTCAAGTTCATGCAAGTGAATGTGGAAAAGTCACTATTGCTGATATGAATTGGAACTCAGCAACATTATTAGCCAACGTCGACAGTTTTATTTTACAACATGGGTACGGTTGTGAAACAGATCTTGTTCCTGGCGATACGATGCCGACAGGTACATCAATGGTAGAAAAGGGCGAACCGGATATTGCACCTGAATTTTGGAGTAATTCGATGAAAGCCGCGTTAGATCGTGGTGTTGAAGAAGGGCGTATCCTATATGCTGGTACGAGCTTCTCTGATGGCGGTGAAGAAGGTTTTTGGGTTCCAGAATACATGGTGAAAAAAGATCCAAGCCTAGCGACTATTGAGGGCATTAAAAAGAATGCCAAACTTTTCACTCATCCAGAAGATCCTGAAAAATCAGCATTTTATAATTGTCCAGCAGGTTGGAATTGTCAGATTTCTGCTGGTAACCTTTTCGAAGCACTAAAACTTGAAGATGCAGGATTTGACCTTATTGATCCAGGTTCAGGTGCAGGTCTTTCAGGTTCAATTGCTAAAGCTTACGAGCGTGGTGAAGCGTGGTTTGGTTATTACTGGGCACCGACAGCGGTGTTAGGTAAGTACAAAATGGTAAAAGTAGACTTTGGCTCAGGTGTTGATGCGAAATACTTTAAAGAGTGTTTAACCAAACCTGAGTGTGTTGATCCGAAAGCTTCTATGTACCCACCGTCAGAAGTAGATACCGTTATTACTACCTCTTTTGCTAAGCGTGCACCTGAAGCGGTGAAATACTTAGGTCAACGCTCTTTTACTAATGCACAAATGAATAGCCTTTTAGCGTGGATGGAAGACAACCAAGCTGATGGTGAAACGGTAATGGAAGAGATTTTAACGAATCACGAAGATATTTGGGTGAAGTGGGTTTCTCCTGAAGTTGCAGATAAAGTACGTGGTGCTTTAGCTGATTTGTAAGCTGTACGTCTACAGTGGTAGCTAACTACCACTGTAGCCACTTCGCTAAGGATATAGCGTATGTGGGAAATAAAAGTAGTATGTATGGATAACATTTATGTCAGATAAATCATGGTTAACTGAATTTCCACAGCTTGAGCGTGCTCAGTTAGTTGAAATTCGCAAAACGTTGGATGGTGCTTACCGTTCTTTTTCTCGTGAATATGGCGATACAATCGAAGGTCTCTTCGATCCTCTTCTTTCTTTTCTTATCTGGTTCGAAAAACTCTTACTCGCTACACCTTGGTGGATAGTGATTGCCGTATTGGCTGCCATTGCCTTTGTTGCAAGTCGATCGTGGAAATTATCACTCGGTGTCGTGTTGTCTTTTGGTTTCATTGGTGTGTTTGGTATGTGGGATAATACCATGCGAACCATGAGTATTATTTTAGTCTCTACGATGGTTGCCATAGGGATCGGGATACCGATAGGTATTGCCATGGCACGTTCTGAGAAGGTTCAACGGGTTGTCACACCATTACTTGATGTGATGCAGACGATGCCTGCCTTTGTTTATTTGATCCCCGTTGTTATGTTACTCGGTCTTGGTAAAATTCCAGGCTTAATCGCTGTTGTTATTTATTCTGTTCCACCAGTGATCCGCTTAACTAATCTTGGTATTCGTTTGGTTGATGAAGAAGTGCTTGAGGCAGCCACAGCCTATGGCGCAAGCCCAATGCAGCGCTTATTTGGGGTGCAGATCCCACTGGCAATGCCAAATATTATGGCAGGGATAAACCAAACCATCATGATGGCACTTGCTATGGTTGTTATCGCTTCAATGATAGGTGTGAAAGGGTTAGGTCAGCCAGTACTAAAATCGATTACCAACCAGTATTTCACCCTAGGTTTATTAAACGGCTTAGCGATTGTTGCACTCGCAATTATCTTTGATCGTATATCGCAAAGCTATGCTAAACGTACACAGCAACACTTAGGAGGTCGATCATGAGTTCATTATCAAAGCAGGATCCCCTCATTAGGGTTAAAAACCTCTATAAAGTGTTTGGTCCCAAAGCAAACAAAGTTGTTCAACAAGTGAAAGATGGTGCATCTAAAGATGACATTTTAGCGAAAACTGGTCATACCGTTGGTTTAAGCGATATCAACTTAGATATTTACCCAGGTGAAATCTTTGTGATTATGGGCCTATCGGGTTCTGGTAAATCAACTCTGATCCGCCACTTTAATCGCTTGATTGATCCAACTGAAGGAGTCATTGAAATTGAAGGGACAGATGTTATGTCACTCAATGAAAAGCAGCTTCAGGATTTTCGCCGTCATAAAATGTCGATGGTTTTTCAACGCTTTGGTTTAATGCCACATCGCACGGTTTTACAAAATGTTGGTTACGGTTTGCAAGTACAGGGACTGAGTAAAAGTGCATGGCAAGCCAAAGCGAAAGAGTGGTTAGCGACTGTTGGTTTGACGGGATATGAAAATAGCTATCCTGTAAACCTTTCTGGTGGTCAGCAACAACGTGTTGGTTTAGCTCGTGCCCTGTGTACTGATGCTGAAATTCTATTAATGGATGAAGCATTTTCTGCACTTGATCCTCTGATCCGTAGTGAAATGCAAGATCAGCTTATTGAGTTACAAGAAAAGTTACACAAAACAATAGTCTTTATTACCCATGATTTAGATGAAGCATTACGTTTAGGCGATCGCATTGCTATTTTACGAGATGGGGTATTAGTGCAGCAGGGTAAACCTGTTGATATTTTATTAAACCCAGCCGACGACTATGTCGAAGCTTTTGTTAAGGACGTTAACCGTGCACGTGCACTGACGGTTGAAACGGTCATGAAGCCACAAGTTGTTCGTATCTCTTCTGAAACGATTGGCGAAGCTGTTGCTGAAATGCGTAAAGTAAAAGATGATTTCGCGTATTACGTTGATAATCAAGGTTATCAAGGAGTGATCACGCAAGAGAAATTAGAGAGCGTAAAAGAATCTGATTATGCTAATGCAATAGATGCTTCAATGCTTGAAGATGTCCCAGCAGTTTCAACTGATGCGCTACTTGAAACCGTGATCCCTGAGACTTTAGATAGTGATCATCCACTGCCAGTAGTGGATGCTGATGGACAGGTAACAGGGCGATTGTCTCGTTCAACATTGGCTGAAGTATTGAGTGATCATGCAAATGACGCGGCGTCAGAGAAAAATGTTGAAGTCATTAAAAAAGTAGAATCTAAAGTCGCTTAAGTAAGGTTTTCTTACCATTGCTTGGCGATAAAAATATAACCAGTGTGTTATTGCTTTTATTAGTAATTACCACTGGTTTTTTCGTTGTAAGGTATTAAATATGTTAACAAGGTACCGATAATGCGTCATGGATAGCGCAAATTGCTGACATTTTTTTTAAATAGTGGTCAAATACACGAAATAGTAAATAGCCTATATTCGCTCTATTTCTCAATGTATTCGCTGATTAAGAGCGAGAAATAGTCTAATGTCGTATGGTGAGCAAATACATGAGTATCTCTAAACAAATCCTCGTCGTTGATGATGATAAAGAAATCCGTGAACTACTGGAGGAGTACTTAACCAAGAACGGTTTTGAAGTCCAAACTGCCGCGGAAGGCGAGGAAATGAAACGTTGCCTTGCTGGTGGATATCCAGATTTGATTCTACTTGATATCATGATGCCGGGAGATGATGGGTTTACCTTATGTCAGCATATTCGCAAAACGTCAGATGTCCCTATTATTATGCTGACGGCTGTTTCTGAAGAGATGGATCAAATCATAGGACTTGAGATTGGGGCAGATGACTATATCGCAAAACCTTTTAGCCCTAGACAGCTGTTAGCTCGTATTAAAGCGATATTACGTCGTAGCAAAGTGTCAGATAACCAGCACTCTAACCCTAGTGCAAAATTTATTAGTTTTTCTAATTGGCGTTTAGATACCACAGCACATCGTTTAGTGAATGTACTGAATAATGAAGCGTTTGAGCTAACAAGTGGTGATTATTCATTATTGATGCTGTTTCTATCGAGACCAAATCAAATTTTAGATCGCGATACTATTTCATGTGCGACTCGTGGAAGAGATGCGCAGCCGTCAGAGCGTGGTATTGATGTCGCATTGAGTCGTTTACGTAACCGTTTAGGCGACAAAGGTCGTACTCAGCGTTTAATTAAAACCAGTCGTGGTAACGGTTATATATTTACTGCCGATGTTCGTTATGACGACCATGCGTAAAGTTAGCAACATTATAGATAAACAAGATGAAGTGTGGTGATAGCCACACTTTTTTATTGTCTTGAGATGGGTAGATATTGAATTATGAAATGGAAAT
This sequence comes from Photobacterium angustum, assembly GCF_002954615.1. Classification (NCBI taxonomy): domain Bacteria; kingdom Pseudomonadati; phylum Pseudomonadota; class Gammaproteobacteria; order Vibrionales; family Vibrionaceae; genus Photobacterium; species Photobacterium angustum. The sequence goes on from NZ_MSCJ01000003.1 coordinate 611,100, forward strand.
CATTGTGGCCTAAATCATTGGTTTCACGTACTTTATGGTTAACTTTGTTGGCCGTCTTTCTTGCTCAAGTGATCGCAACAGGCATTTGGTACACCCAATCAAAAAAACGAGATTTAGAGGGGTTGCAATCAACATCTGCTAGCATGGCAACCATGTTTGCATCGACAGTGAATTTCTTCCAATCATTGCCGCTAGAATATCGCCATATTGTATTAGAGCAGTTGAGAAATATGGGCGGGACACGTTTTTTTGTCTCTTTTAATGATCAAGAGATAAATATCAAGCCAATTAAAAATACTGAACAAAAAGAAATGGCAGTGACAGTTTTTAAAACGGTGTTACATGAAAAATTACCCACCCTTAGTAATATTCATGTTGAGTTTTCACGTCCAGAAACGCTACATGTATTGAAAAATGATATTTTGCTGTCAGATCTACCGCGTTCTTGGGTACATAATACGTTAAGTTTAGAGCCGCTTAATCCACCCATTTTAGTGGTGCAAATAGAGCTTGATAAAGGTCAGTGGTTATATATTGCCGCGCTATTGCCTGCCCCTTATATGATGCTAAAAGATGAGATTATTACGCGTCAGCAAATTATATTCCTAACCTTTAGTACCGTTTTATTACTGCTGTTTACTTACATCATGGTAAGACGACAAACACGACCATTAAAACAATTGGCGGATGCTGCTAACGCGTTAAGTCTTGATATTTACCAGCCGCCATTAAAAGAGCAAGGGGCGAGTGAATTAGTGATGGCAACGCAAGCATTTAATCGAATGCAGTTGCGTTTAAGAAAATATATTGAAGATCGTGAACAGCTATTTTCCTCTATATCACATGATTTAAAAACGCCGATTACTCGGTTACGGTTACGTGCAGAATTGATCGATGATGATGAAAAAATAGATAAATTTAATCACGATCTAGATGAACTCGAAATCATGGTGAAAGGGGCGTTACAGTGTGTAAAAGATACCGATTTACATGAGAATTTAGTGGTCATTGATGTAGAACATTTATTAAGCAGTATTGCTGAACATCATAATCATAAAGACACCAAAGTTCGTTTACCTCAACACCCTATTTTGCCGATTATGGCAAAACCGTTAGCTTTAAAACGTTGTTTAAGTAACTTAATTGATAATGGCGTGAAATATGGACACAGTGTGACGGTAAATGTCATTGATAGTCCAGATAAACTGATCATCACCATTAGTGATAAGGGACAAGGGATCCCTGATACAAAGCTAAAAACGGTATTTGAACCCTATGTCCGCTTAGCGACCGATAATACGGGGCATGGGCTTGGGATGGGAATTTCACGCAATATCGTACGCGCTCATGGTGGTCAGTTAACGATCAAAAACAGTATTAAAGGTGGGTTGTTAGTGACTGTTGTACTTCCTCGGTTATTAAAAAATGCTTAATGTTATTACCGGATCTAAGATGAAAATGAATATCAAGCAATGGAGTCTCTGCGCCTTATTACTGCTTGTGTGTCAGCCAGCTTTTGCAGGAGGGACTGTTGAAGTATTGCATTGGTGGACGTCAAAAGGCGAATCTAAAGCGATTCAAGTTTTAAAAGAGAAAATGGAAACGAAAGGGCATCACTGGAAAGATTTCGCCATTGCTGGAGGTGGTGGCCAAAGTGCGATGACAGTCCTAAAAATGCGTGCAATATCGGGGAATCCACCTACAGCGGCACAGTTAAAAGGGCAAGATATTCAAGAGTGGGGGCGCTTAGGGTTTCTGACATCACTTGATAAAGTTGCAGAGCAAGATCATTGGGATAACGTGTTATTACCTGAAGTGCAGCAAATTGTTAATGATCTTCAGTTGATAAAATATGACGGTCACTATGTGGCTGCACCAGTAACTTTACATCGTGTCAATTGGCTATGGATCAATCCACATATATTTAAACTTGCAGGCGCAAAAGTACCCACAACCTTAGCTGAATTTTATGTGGCGGCTGACAAAATCAAAGCGGCAGGTTATATCCCATTAGCTCATGGTGGGGAGTCTTGGCAAGATGCGACTTTGTTCGAAGCGGTGGCGTTAAGCGTACTTGGCGCAAGAGATTATACGAAAGCGTTTGTTGATTTAGATTTAACTGAGCTTAGTAGTGATAAGATGGTTGAGGTGTTCCGTCAGTTCAAAAAGATGCGACAGTATATAGATCCAAATGCAAAAGGGCGTCGTTGGAACCAAGCCACCGAAATGCTTATGCATGACCAAGCCGCAATGCAAATAATGGGAGATTGGGCAAAGGGCGAGTTCACTAGCGAACACAAAATTGCGGGTAAGGATTATTTATGCGTACCTGTACCGGGAACACAAGATATGTTTTCTTATAATCTTGATACTATTACTTTTTTCAAATTAAAAAGTAATGAAGAAGATGAAATAGCACAACAAGATTTAGCGCAAATACTATTAACCAAGCCATTTCAACGAGCTTTTAGTTTATATAAAGGTTCGATCCCGATACGTCAGGATGTATCGTTAAAGGGATTTGACTCTTGTTCATTAGCCTCAATGAAAGCATTTAAGTTTGCAGCAAAAAACAATGCGCTCGTCCCCAGTTTTTCACATAATTTAGCTACATCCAGTGATGTTCAAAGTGCAATCATTGATGTTGTAAGTCGTTTCTTTGATGATCCAAGCGCGGATCCTAAAATGGCAGCTGTTCGCTTATCTCGCGCAGTAAAATCAGCAATGTAATAAAACGTATGTATTTGGAAAAGAATAAGGATAGGAAAATGGATTATTTAGCGAGTGTTGAAATAGAACCCAATGTCCCCGCGACAGCCAGTGTTATTTGGTTACATGGTTTGGGCTCTAATGGTAATGATTTTGAGGCTTTACTGCCGCACTTACAGTTAGAAGAAACATCACCAATACGTTTTATATTTCCTCATTCACCGACGTTGAATGTCACTATTAATGGTAATGCTTTAATGCCAGCATGGTATGACATTATTTCATTAGATACATCTCGTAAAATTAATGAAGCACAACTGATGGAATCTGCTCAAAAGGTAATAGATCTTGTCGAGCGTGAAATTAGTCGTGGCATTCCTTCTGAACGCATTATTCTTGCGGGATTTTCACAAGGTGGTGCTGTAGTTTACCAAGCCGGATTAAGCTACTCCAAGCCATTAGCAGGAATATTGGCACTATCAACCTATTTCCCAACTGCAGAGATCATTCAATATAGCGATGTGAATCGTAATATGCCGATTGAAATTATGCATGGATCTTATGATCCCGTTGTTATTCCTAAATTAGGTGAAATGGCACGAGATGATGTCGTTAAAGCGGGATTTAAACCGCACTGGCGTATATACCCAATGGAGCATCAGGTTTGCATGCCTCAAATTGAAGATATTTCAGCATGGATAAAACAAACACTATCTTAAATCTGCCGTTAAATGTGTTTAAAAATTTGTAGTTAAAAATGAAACGCATCAGAGCGATTATCGATCTGATGCGTTTTTTATTGACGATTTACTTATTAATCGATCAAGGGAGATTGATTCTTTAGTGCATTGAGCGGTTTACAACGCTTATTGATATCACGCCAAACAATAACCGCAACAATACAGCTCAATACCATAGTGGATACTGGCATGGTTAGCCATACACCGACAACGCCAAGTAATTTTGGTAAGAAATACAAAAACGGCAGTTGTATTAGCATGTTACTAATTGAGATCACTAATGCTTTTGATGCTTGATTCACCGACATAAAGTACATCGTTGCTAGAACAATAAAGCCATCTAAAAACATTGCAAATAGGTGTAATCGAATACCTTGGGTCGCTTCTAATGTCAGTGCGCTGTTGCTGCCGTTAAACAAGCTGATCAAGGTTGATGGGAAGCTTGTCAGTAACAAGAACCAAGCAATACCTGCAATCACCGTCGTCTTCATTGCTAAAATTAACGTTTGTCGTATATGTTGAGGTTGTTTAGCACCGTAGTAGTAACTTACCGGTGGCTGCAAACCTTCGCCAATACCTTCTGCCACCAAGTAGTACATCGTCATCATATAGCCGACAATAGCAAAAGCGCCAACGGTTAATTCTGTGCCATATATCATGAATTGATAATTGTGTAATGCGACAACAAAACTACCATAGAGATACATAATCAGTGCTGATGAGCCTAATACCATGATCTTCTTACTTTCTGCCAATGAAAAATCAGGCAGTGAAATTTTTAGTTTTAGAGTCGAGTATTGAGAGCGAAAATAAATCAAGCCACCAACACAGGTAATACCCTGTGCGATCAAAGTCGCAATTGCCGCACCTTTTAATTCCCAACCCATTAACCCCAAAAACACGTAATCAAGAAGAATATTGGTCAGTGCACCTATTACTAATAATGTTGTTGCGATTTTGGGGCTGTCATCATTTCGGATCAACATTGGCATTGCGCCTGCTAAGACAGTAATAAAGGCAGCATTACCAAAAGTAGAAACATAGTCTAAAGCAAGGTGCTTAATGTTTTGTTGCGCCCCTTGAAGTTGTAAAAAATAGTCGCCAAAAAATGTAAACGCAGCAAATGAAAGACAGCTAATAATAAAAGTTAGAATCAAACCGGTATTAAAAGCGCGCTGAGCATTAACCTGATTTTGCTCACCGCGGGCGATTGAAATTAGTGTCCCGCTACCAATACCAATCATCAAGCCTAAACCTGATAATACGAATGTTATCGGCCATGCCATATTAATTGCAGCTAAGCCTTGGTAGCCAACGTAGTGGCCAACAAAGATCCCATCAACAATTTGATAGAGCCCATTAACCATCATTGCCGCAATAGAAGGGATGGTATAACGCCAAAAATTTTTAGATATATTGTTCGATGATGGCATCGGTTCATTACTGTGCATAAATATTCTCATAAAATGGTCAACCCACAGACTATTCAGTTGGTGGGAATCGCTGTATTATCTCCGAATATTAGATTGCTCAAAGATATTATATATCTGAATATCGGATGGATTGATTTTATGGATTGGACATTAGATCAACTCAATGCTTTTGTTATTTCAGTACAACAAGGCTCTTTTTCGGCAGCCGCTCGGCGATTAGGAAAAGCACAGTCACGGATCAGTACTGCAATTAGTAACCTAGAAGCAGATTTGGGGTTTGAATTATTCGATCGAAGTGCAAGATTACCTATCCTGACCCCTGAAGGTCAGCAAATGTATGAAGAAGCAAAGGTCGTATTAGCCCAATGTGAACGGTTACAATCTCGGGCATTGACGTTAACGCAAGGGGAAGAAGTTACCCTGACCATCGCAATGGATGAAGCATCGCCATTAACCGCTTTTGAAGATTTCTTTCAACGTGTTTCTGAGACATTTCCATTATTGAAATTAACCATTATTAATGGCTCGAAAGATGATATAGCGACCCGTGTAGATGAAGAAATGGCAGATATTGGCATTTTATTTTTCAGTAAAACTTTGCCTAGTAGTTTAGAATTTACACCTATTTGTGAATTTAACTCATCACTGATTGTCGGTAAAAATCATCCATTAGCACAAATTTCAGCACCGACAGTGCAGCAATTAAGCCAGCACCGTCAGCTATTAATTTGCGATCGAAGTGGACGTCACCACAGTGAAGCGTTATCAGCCAATTATTGGCAAATTGACAGCTACTATTCAATCACCTCGTTTGTATTGAGAAATATGGGCTGGGCATTTGTGCCTGATCATGTTTTTACGTATGACTTTTTCTCTGAAGGTGTTGTAAAACTGTCGATGGAAAATATTCCCGCTTCGCAATGGATTGAAATGGGCGTTGTTAAACGCCGTGATCGAGCGACAGGGCCGGTTATAAAATGGATTCAGCAAGAACTAAAGAAAATGTTTACTCAATAGATTAAGTCTGATTATCTATTGTTGTTTTGATGGTATCGCAGTGAGTGACACTGAATTATTACGCGCGAGTTGAGAAGTAAATGTCTAAAGAAGCACCAGCATCATCCTTACCACTTATTATTGCCGGTCCTATTTTACGGAAAGCGACAGCAACGCAATTAGTACTATGGTTTGTGACCACGGAACGATTGGGTGCTACTTTTTACTTATATCAACAAGGTGATGATAATCCTTGCTACCAAGCCATTATCGCAGATGAACATCAAATTCAAATCGGTAAAAAAGCTTGGGTTGTACTTGCTCAGTTTGAGGGGGAGTTTGCAGTTAATACCCCACTTGCTTATCAGCTTGATACCCAGCAAGGGCTTTTAACCGATTTAATTCCGTCATTGACCTACGATAATGAATCCATGATTAGCATTGTGATCAACACTAAAGCCGATTATGTGTTACATGGCTCTTGTCGTAACCCTCATTATCCAAGCAAAGACAGCTTAGTGGTAGCAGATAGCAAAGTTGCTGAGCAACCTATTCTTGAACGCCCAAGTTTATTAATGATGAGTGGTGATCAAATTTACGCTGATCATGTTGCAGGTCCTACGCTTGATGCCATTGAACAAGTGATTCAATTGCTAGGTTTACCCTCTGAAACGTTTGAACAGACTAGCATTGCAGATACAGATGCCTTGTATCAGAGTCCTTATCATTTATATGGACGAGATAAATTATTACCAACTTATATTGATACTCAAACATGGTTAGGTAAATTATTGCCTGATCGTGTTGTGCCTATCTTTAGCTCGCGAGAATGTGAAAATCATCTGATCAGTTTTAGTGAATATTTTGCGATGTATTTGCTGGTATGGTCACCAACATTGTGGGATTGGGTTGATCGTAAACGGTTCGAGAAACAGAATTTCACCTGTGGTGGGGTACAAATTGCGTCTAAATGGCAGCAACAATGGCACGAAGAAAGTCATATTATGGATGATTTTGTTCAAGGTCTACCGCAAGTTCAGCGTTTATTTGCACATATTCCGACGTATATGATTTTCGATGATCATGATGTGACGGATGATTATATGCTTAATCGTCGCTGGGAAACCGCAGCGTTTAATAACTTATTTTCTCGTCGAATTATTGGTAATGCACTAATAAGCTACTGGCTATGTCAGGCGTGGGGCAATGCTCCTGAGAAATTTGAACAGCCTTTCCTTGATGACGCTAAGCGTTACTTTGCTGAGCCCTGTAATCAAACACAAGATGCATTTATTGCGCGGCTAAATCAGTTTGAGCAGTGGCACTATACCATTTCAACTACACCCAAAATGGTGGTACTAGATACGCGTACTCGACGTTGGCGTTCAGAGTCGAATGATAACCGTCCATCGGGATTAATGGATTGGGAAGCCATGATTGAGTTTCAGCAGGAATTACTACATGAACCAGCGGTGATTATTGTCTCTGCCGCACCAATGTTCGGTGTAAAGTTTATTGAAACATTGCAACGAATGATGACATGGATAGGGCAACCATTACTCGTTGATGCAGAAAACTGGATGGCACATCCGGGCTCTGCCAATACGCTATTGAGTATTTTTACCCATACCAAAACACCGACTCAATTTATTATTTTATCTGGTGATGTTCATTATTCTTTTGCTTATGACATAACGCTTCGTAACCATAAAGGTAAATTTCATATTTATCAGATCACATGTAGTGGTTTAAAAAATGAATTCCCTAATCGCTTATTACGCTTTTGTGATGCAATGGATAGAGCATTATATAGTCCTCATTCCCCGTTAAACTGGTTTACCAAGCGTAAGAAATTGCTGATTGAAAAGCGTGATCCTGACATTGCAGGTGCGCATCGATTGGTGAATCGAAGTGCAATAGGAGAGTTATATCTTGCATCAGATGGTACGCCGAAAGTGATAGAAATCTTAACTGCTGAAGGCGAAACTATCCATTTCCCAGTAAAAAAGTAAGGGTTATGTCAAACCGTGTTAACTTGGTGTCATTATTTTTTATCCTAATTATAACAATGGGTTAAAATAATGATGCTGATGGTTTTTTGAGTGCTTTTTCATTTTTTTTCATTTTTTATAAGATCCTAGACATAAAATAGCTTAATTTGAGGGCTCTAAAATGCTAAATTATAGAGCATTGCTCAAAGAGAGTTTGTTAGAGGATTAGGTATTTTGCGGAAACGATTGATGAGTCAGTTTTACAATGAAAAGGTATTTGTTGCCTTTTTGTTTTTATCTTTTACAGGTTTAGCTGGGGCTCTTTTTTTCGTTGGTGAAAAGACTTATGACATTGATTCTGTTGCTGGTGAAGTAACAGAAACCTTCTCAAAGTTTGAAACTGGAGAACGAGAATTAATTTTAAAAGTTATACCAGAAGACAGTGAAAAAGCAGTGAATGTTCCTATCAAGTCTAGTGTTTTTTGTCCGGTAGGTTCTGATGTTATACTGTTTAAAAAAGAATGTAAGTTATTTGGAGCTACAGAATATGAGCTTATTTCATGTGGCTGTGATGTTAATACTTATTAATATTAAATAAAGTAATAAGTATTTATCTGCATTTTAAAATCAATCTATATTTATTCTACTCTCTGCGGTAAAAGTCTTTTACTTGCTATCATAGCTTATAAAATTGAATCATAGTTACTACTTACGTATTATGCGCCTGAATGATGGATATCAAATTATATAAAAAGGAATGTATTAATTATTTTAATAAAGATGGTGTAGAATGTGTTCTCAATACAGATTAATTTCTTTTAAGATATTACAATTTTTTTCATTATTATTACTTGTATCACTACCAATATGGGTGATACGTTATGATGTATTAGTACTTAAGAACAATATTCCTGAGCAGTCAGCAACTGAATATATAGAACAATTATTATTGTTGGGTACTGCATTTTGTTACGCTTATATCGGATGGGGTAGCCGATATCACCGCCGTGTTGCTGTGCTCGTCTCCGCCTTTTTTACATGTATGTTTATTCGTGAATTAGATTCTTTTTTTGATCAATATATTCATCATGGTTTTTGGGTAGTACCTGCATTAATTGTCGCTATTTCCGCAATAGGGTATGCACTAACGGATAGAAAAAATACGCTATTAAATTTAGATATATTTTTGACAAATAATAATTTCTCATCACTTTGTTTAGGGTTAGCGATATTATTAGTCTTTTCTCGTTTATTTGGGATGGGAAGTTTTTGGCATCAAGTCATGGGTGATGATTATATTAGAATAGTGAAAAATATAGCAGAAGAAGGCACTGAGCTTTTAGGCTATACAATAATATTTTATGCATCAGTTAATTATCTTATTTCATATTTAAAAAGCCCAACGAATAATAAATATATAAAGTATTGATATAGATATTATCAAAATCTAGAATATTTCAATTAATGAGAAATTCTACCTTTCCTAAGAAGAATGGAAAATAATGTTACTTTATTTTCCATTTTTTATATTTTCCATCTTGAATTAAAAGAGATTTAATACCTAAAAGTAATAAATTGACCTATTATTGACTTGGAAATGACGTCGTTAAGACATAGGTTTATCTGGTAGATAGATACTGTCAGGGTCATATTAAAACAGTATTCGTTACAGGGGTTTGTATGAAAAAAACAATTATCGCGATGACTATCGCAGGTTTATTTTTAGTTGGTTGTGATCAGGCAAAACAAGATACTGCTACAGATAGTACATCTGCTGCCCAACATTCAACCGTTGAAATGAAAGACAAAGTGACGGAACAATCTAGTACGGCGTTAGATGCAACTAAAGATACGGTGTCCGATGCTGCTGATGTAGTCAAAGATCAAACTAATAAAATGGTTGATAAAGCGTCTGAATTAAGTGATACAGCGGTTCAAAAAGCGTCGGAGATGACAGATTCTGTAAAAGAGAAGACTGCTGACGTGGTTGATAAGTCAAAGCAAGCTGTTGATGATTCTGTTGATTCTATGAAAGAAAAAGCATCTGAATTGAAAACCTCTTTAACAAATTCATCTGCTGATGAAAAGACTTCGGCGGCAGTTGCAGAAATGAATAGTTCAGTATCAGAAGTAAAAGATACTGTTGCTGATGATTCAAAAGCGTTAATGGATGCAACAAAAGAAAAAGCAACTGAAGCGTCTGATACGATCAATAGCGCTGAAGGTGCCGCTGATCATTCAATGGATGAGATGAAACATTCAGCGACAGAAATGAAAGATGCTGCAATGGATAAAACAGCAGTAGTAGAAGATAACGTAAAAAATGCTGCAAATGATGCAATGAAATCTGTCGATGATTCAGCTGAAGCTGCGCAAGATAAAGCCGCTGAAATGACCAATTCTGCTGTTGATAAAACAGAAAATGCTGCTGGTGATCTAGAGAAAAAAGCATCCGATTTATTAAATTAAGCGCCCTAAAATTTCGAATTTTATAGCAAGATACCGTGAAACTCTTAGTTGTGAGTTTCAAGGTATCTTGTTTCTTCAAAGGAGATTAAGATGAAAAAAACACTATTAGTTGCTGCAATTCTTGGTTTAGCACTTGTTGGCTGTGACCAAAGCACAGATAAATCCGCGACAGATATGCAAAACAAGGCATCAGATACCGCTGCACAAGTGATTGATTCAACCAAAGAAGCTGCGACTGATGCTGTTGATTCAACCAAAGCAGTTGCCAATGATGCTGTTGATGCCACAAAGCAAGCGGCTGACGATACAGCAAAAGCGGCGAATGATGTTGCAGATAAAGCAGTTGATGCCACAAAAGAGATGGCAGATGATGCAGGCAAAGCTGCGGACAATATGAAAGACGCAGTTAAGGATGCAACTGCTGAGTAATTGATAACATAGTCTATTATGGTGTTCTGTTTTATGACGTGTACATATCCATAATATCTTGTGTTATTTCAAGGAGATTAAAATGAAAAAAACGCTTTTAGCTACAGCCCTTCTTGGTTTAGTGCTTGTGGGTTGTGATCAAGCTGCAGATAAAACGTCATCAACGGCATCTGCTGCGAATGATCAAGTTACAGAATTATCACAGGCGGCTGATAATGCGAAGAACTCACTTGATTGGATGGGTGAGTATACAGGTATTGAGCCTTGTGCTGATTGTTCTGGGATTGAAACAAGCTTAACGCTAAAAGACGATGGAACTTACATTTTAGATCAAACTTATCAAGATAAAGAAACCAAACCTTTAACCACAGAAGGTAAGTTTGATTGGAATGATAAAGGCGACACTATCACCTTGAATTTAGGTGGTGGCCAAACAGCTCAGTATTTCGTGGGTGAACAACGTATCTTCCATTTAGATAAAGATGGTAAACGTGTCCAAGGTGATCTTGCTGATGCGTATACGTTAAAAAAACAAGATCATAAATAACACATTATGTTCGGAATACTATGCTGTTAGCATATCTATTAAGCCCTGATCACAGGGCTTAATTATATCTAGCATCTGGAGAAGCGATAAAGATTACTCGCGTTACTGAGATCGTTGGATTTCATCATCTACCCAGCGTAATAGTTGCTTAATAGCACGTGAAAGCACTTGGTTTTGACGCACAATATAGCCCAAACTGGTTGTCGGAAAATCAGGTAGTGGTGTTATTTGTGTTTGTAAGTGTGGTTTTGAATGTAAAGAAAAACTCGGTACTATCGCGACACCAAATCCTGCTTCTGCCCAATCAATCTGCGCATCCACGCTGCCTACTTCCATCACATGGTATTTCTTTAAATTTAATAAAGGCAATGCCATATCAATTAATTCACGGGTTCGGGTATCGTGGCCTAGCAAAATCAAGGTGGGTTCTTCTGCGGCGAGAGGTTCGACTGGAATGATTTGCGAAGGGTTAGCCGACACTGTTTGCCAGCGTGATAAGCCATTACCTAATGCGCACCACTTCACTTGTCGTAATTCAGTAAAATGCAGTGGTTGACTCTCTTTCTGTGCAATAACGAACCCCAGATCTGCTTTCGCGCTTTTGACTAACTCGGTTGCTTGAGATGAAGTGGTATTAAAAAGAGACAGATCAATCCCCGGATATTCTTTCTTGAAAGACTGAAAAGGGCTAATTAATAACAAACGAGAAATAATATCACTGGCTGCTATGGTTAAAGTACCGCGATTAAGCTCGTTGATAGCGTTCAGATCGGCCTGACAAATTTGCAGTTCCATTAAAGTATTTTCTGCACTTTGTAACAGACGTTCACCGGCTTGAGTTAAACGAAAAGGGTTACGCTCAATTAACTTAACTCGCGTGGTTTGTTCTAATTGCTTGAGATGAAGGCTTACATTAGGTTGCGTCATATGTAGCGCAGCTGCAGTTTTACCAAAGTGCTGGTGCTTTGCCAAAGCGACAAAGGTATTGAGCCAGTGGATATCAATCATATTCGCAATGATTTCCTAAGCAGTAGATGATACTAATCATCATACATAACATATTGAGTAGATAAGATTAACCATACTCCAGATATGATATTCTTATCAAGTTAATAACGATTATTAATTATTCTTATTAGTTGGATGAGCATAGGATAGTTGTCATTGCTTTTGAGGAGATTCAAATTATGTCGTCTATTGTTGTTGTTGGTGCTAACTGGGGTGATGAAGGTAAAGGTCGTATTGTTGATTATTTAGCAGACCAAGCTTCAGCAAGTATCCGTTTCCAAGGTGGTAATAACGCAGGTCACACTGTTGTTAACGATTTTGGTACGTTCAAATTGCACCAATTACCTAGCGGCGTATTTAACCCTGATTGTATTGCTGTGTTAGGCCCTGGCATGGTGATCAGCCCTGAAAAACTGTCTTTAGAAATCGAAGAAGTGGCAACATCAGGTGTTGAAGTTAAACTTTGCATCTCAGATCGTGCAACATTATGTCTACCTCTTCATGCACTGGAAGATACCTTAGAAGAACAACGTCTAGGCGATGGTGCTTACGGTTCAACACGTCAAGGTATCGCACCTGCATACGGCGACCGTGTAATGAAAAAAGGTATCCTTGTTGGTTGGTTAAAACAACCTGCAGTGTTACGTGAGCGTATTCAATTTATGATGGATTGGAAACTTCCTCAACTTAAAGCGCTATACCCATCATTTGAATTCACGCAAACAGCTGAAGAAATGACAGAGTGGCTATTAGAGGTTTCTCAACCTTGGCGTGACAGCATTTGTAACGTAACAGAGCCACTTAAAGCACTACAAAAAGAAGATAAAACGTTGTTGTTTGAAGCACAACTAGGTGCGGGTCGTGACTTAGTTTACGGTGAATACCCATGGACAACATCTTCTAACGTAACTGCAGCTTACGCTGGTATCGGTAGTGGTTTACCTGCTCTTCATCCTGAGCGTGTTATTGCAGTAGCAAAAGCATTCAGCTCTTCAGTAGGTACAGGTACATTGATCACTGCAATGGAAGATCAAGATCAATTCCGTGAAGATGCAAAAGAATTCGGTGCAACAACCGGTCGCCCACGTGATATGGGTTACTTCGATGCAGTAGCGACTCGTAATGGCGTTGAACTACAAGCAGCAACTGAAATTGCACTAACTAAGATCGACTGCCTAACGGGTATGAAAGATCTAAAAATCTGTGTGGCTTACAACGGTGAGCATACTGAAAACCCAATTTGGCCTCAAACTGCATCACTAACGGCTGTATATGAGCAAATGACTGGTTGGGAAGAAGACATTACTGGTTGTCGTACATTTGAATCGCTACCAAAAGGTGCACAAGAGTACGTACTTCGCATTGAAGAGCTAATGGGTGTGCCAGTTAAAATGGTTTCTGTTGGTCCTGAGCGTGATCAAATGATCCTTCGCTAATATACTTTAAAAGTAAAAATAAAAACAGCGGGCGTGTTAATCATTAACACGCCCGCTGTTGTATTTGTTATTTTAAGCCGTAGCTGTTGCAGTTACTTTTTCTGTTGTATCTTTTGCATAAATAATACGCGTTAATTTAGGCGCAATAAGTAATGTGATCAATGCTATTGCGGCGGTACCAAAACCAATTTCATTAAACACTTTGCTGTAAATGATGAGTGTTTGGTGTGGGTTATCAATATTACTCGGTACTGCTGTTAATGATGCTACCCAGCCACCGATAACAGCCGCTGTTGCTGAGGTTAAGAACCACATACCCATAGCAAAGCCCATCATACGTTGTGGTACAAGCTGTGCCACCATAGCTAAACCAAGACCTGATACCAGCAATTCACCAAGAGACTGGAATAGGTAAGAGGCGACTAACCAACCAGAATTAATAATACTTTGGCTATTGGCAAACTTAGCACCTATTGGAAGAATTAAGAAAGCAAAGCTACATAGCACCATACCGAATGCAAATTTGAAAGGCATTGAAAAGCGTTCGCCTAACTTGTTGTAAAGAATAGCAAGGAGTGGGCTTGCAAGCATGATCCACATTGGGTTAAGTGCTTGGAATTGCTCAGGAGCAACGGATATTCCGAATATGCTATGTTCAACATTATGAATGGCAAAGAAGTTCAATGATGTCGGCATCTGGAAGTAAAGTACGAAGAACACAACACCCTGAAGCATAAGTACAAAAGCGACGAGCATTTTTGCTCGTTCATTGCCTGATGTTGAAAAAGCTTCTTTAAAATACAACGAAACAATAGCAATACCTGCAACGACTAGAATTGCATGTGCGTAAAACAGATGCTGTAGCAAGAATGAACTCACAAAGCTTAAGGCAAGCGTACCAATAACAACACATAAAAGGTAAAAGCTATTAATAGGCTTCATATCTGCTGGAGAACCAACATCCTGAACGGTTTTTTTACTTACGATAAAGTTTGCAACGGTAATGATTAAACCGATAGCACTCACTGAAAACGCAAAATCATAACCGAATTTGTCAGCAATCCATGGTGTTAAAAGCATTGAGAAGAACGAACCTAAGTTCACTGCCATGTAATACATGGTGAAAGCACCATCTAAGCGAGGGTCATTTTCACCGTATACTTTCGCCAGTAAACTTGAAGGGTTGGCCTTAAATAAGCCATTACCCATAGCAATGAACCCCATCGCGATATAAATCATAGATGGACTACCGTTACCATGACTCGCTGAAACACCAAGTAATACATAACCTATCGTAAGGACGATTGCACCAAGTGTAATTGTACGTTTGGTCCCTAAAACTTTATCACCAACCCAACCGCCAAGTGCTACTGAACCATATATCAATGCCGTAAAAGCACCAAATAATGTAAATGAAGCAGACTCTGGCATATTAAGAATTTTGACCATATAAACAGTCAAAATTGCATTCATTCCGTAAAAGCCAAAGCGCTCCCAAAATTCGATGGAAAATATCAAATAGAAGGGTTTCGGTTGTTTAAATATATTAACGTCAGACATTACATTCCCTTAGTTTCGCATTGTTATTTTATTGTTTATTTATTGTGATAAGGTTGCATTCTTAACGAAACTACTATTTTGAATAGTTATCATCAATTAGGTAAATATAAGTTATTATTTTTGGCTAGTTGCAGTAAATGGCTGGTTGTTTTTGTTTGTATTATAAAAACAATAGGTTATCTTTTTATTGGCGGGTTTTTTATTGTTGAAATACAATTAAGTAAAAAGTTATAAATATCGATTGACTGAAAAATATCAATTTCACAAAATTTAATCGATTGCTTATTAATTAAAAATTCAACAAAAATGAATAAATATAAAACCTTGTTTTATATTTGGAGCGAGAGGAAAAGAAGGATAAGTGATAGGTTAAGTTTAGGTTAATTATTGGTTAAAATAATGACGGCTGATTTATTCATTAATTATTGCGTTTAGCTAATATAAAGGTGCTTGTTTATTTCAACAAAGTTTGAATGGTGACTAGTAAGTGTACAAAAATAGATTCTTCTCATTGAAGACCTAAAAGGTAACACCTGCTTTCATCACTATGCCTACCATCATAGCAAAGTAAGCGAGGAATCCTAAAAAATTACCAACCCAAATTGTCGGGTTTTTATGGTAGAGACCATAAATAAACCAGAGCAAAGAAATAAGCGCATACATAGACCAAGTGGTTAGCGATAAACCATGGGCATGATTGGGGTGGGATATAAATAGTTTGTATAATTGAGGCATTGTTGCGATTGGGCTTACTAACCCCATAAACAACATGAGCGGTTCAAGTTTCTTCCCTAGACTCTCCAATAACGACATATGAATTCAACTCCAAAGCAACAAATATTTTGATGAATAACATATCTAAAAGTTTAGTTTTATTATTATCTAAATGTTAAAAATCTAGGGTCAATATGATTGAAATTTTTAGTCTGGAGTATTTAGTTCTCGTTTAAATATTGGAGCAGCATATAAAAATATACCCAAGTAATCTCAAGAAACAGGGTTTATCGTGTTATCAAAACCTGTAGCTTGAAGCTGCTTGGGTACATTGAGTGTTCTTTAGAAACGATTATGCTGTAACGGTTTCTTCAGTTGTCTCTTTAGCGTAAATAACACGTGTCAGTTTAGGCGCAATAATCAGGGTGAACAAAGCAATAGCGGCAGTAACATAACCAATCACTCCAAACACATGGCTATAAATGGCCAATGTTTGCTGTGGATCCACAATATTGCTTGAATCTGTTGTTAGTGTTGCGACCCAGCCAGCAAGAACCGCAGCAGTGGCTGACGTTAAGAACCACATACCCATCGCAAATCCCATCATACGTTGAGGAACAAGCTGAGCTACCATAGCTAATCCAAGACCAGATACCAGTAGTTCACCAATAGATTGGAAGAAGTAAGACAACACTAACCAGTTGGAGCTGATAATACTTTGGCTGTTAGCAAAGTGCGAACCAAAAGTCAGTACTAAGAAAGAAAAGCTACATAGCACCATGCCGAGTGCAAATTTGAACGGCATAGAAAAACGATCACCAAACTTATTATAAATAATGGCAAGAACAGGGCTAGCAATCATGATCCATAGTGGATTCAGCGCTTGAAATTGTTCTGGCGCAACACTAATACCAAACAGATCATGAGAGATATTATGGATAGCAAAGAAATTAAGCGAGGTTGGCATTTGGAAATACAGTACAAAGAAAACAATGCCCTGTAACATTAATAAAAATGCCACCAACATTTTAGCGCGTTCAATACCAGATGTTTGTAATGCTTCTTTAAAATACAACACGACAATAGTGACCCCAACTACCACTAAAATAGCGTGTGCGTAGAATAAATGTTGTAGCAAAAAAGTACTGACGAAGCTCAGCACAATTGCACCGACTAATACACTAATATAATGCACAACATTAACAGGCTTCATATCAGGTTTTGAACCAACGTGTTTCACGGTAGAGTGACTGATTATAAAGTTCACAATGGTGATTACCAAGCCGATAGCACTGACGGAAAACGCCAAATCATAGCCAAATTTTTCTGCAATCCAAGGTGTTAATAGCATTGAGAAAAAAGAGCCTAAATTTATCGCCATGTAATACAAGGTAAAGGCACCGTCTAAACGGGGATCATTCTCGCCATAAACTTTGGCTAATAAACTTGAAGGGTTCGCTTTAAATAAACCATTACCCATAGTTATAAAGCCCATAGCCATGTAAATCAGCATAGGACTGCTATTTTCATGGCTGGCTGAAAGCCCAAGAAAAATATAACCCGCAGTAAGAATAATGGCACCAAGTGTGATTGTACGCTTGGTTCCCAATATTTTATCACCCACCCAGCCGCCAATCGCGACAGATCCATACACCAGCGCTGAAAAGGCACCAAATAAAGTAAATGACGCAGATTCCGACATTCCAAGAATTTTAACCATATACACAGTTAAAATCGCTTGCATACCATAAAAGCCAAAGCGTTCCCAAAATTCAATTGAAAATATTAAATAGAAGGGTTTTGGTTGTTTGAATATATTTACTTCGGACATTGCGTTCCCTTAAATATTATAATTATTTTATTTTCTGTATTTTTAGCTATTTAGTGTTAGAAAAAGACACCTTTTTGAAAAAACTACTAGCATTATTTGTTATCAGCAATTGCTTAAATATAAGTAATTACTTTTGACTAGTTGCTATTAATTGCTTTTTGTTTTTATTTTTAAATTAATCAAATGGTTATGTTTTTTTAGTATTTTATTTATTGTGAGAATACAATAAATGAAAATAGCTATAAATATTGAATGATTGATAAATATAAGAAAATTTATTGTGATAAATAGTAATGTTAAATACATACTTATAATATGTAATTGATTGCTTACTAATTAGGTTTATAGCGGTACTTAATAAATATAAAACACTGACTTATATTTATTTTGGGATAAAGAGGAATAATTTATAGTTGAATATATATTTAAAGTAATAGCATAGTGATTGTAAATTAATAATAGCGATTAGCTAAAGCTAAAGTAGATAAGAATTATCTAGGATATTTATTTGTATTTACGAATGTAAAGATGTCGACTGAGCGACACCTATACTTATTTACTAGGTAAGTTTACCTCCAATCAGTGACTTTTCTTCTAGCCACTTCAATACAGCTAATGCGGCAATAGAGCATAGGTTTTCATCATTACTATCAATGAATTTTTGCTCTTCTATTTCAGCTGCAGGGATGAGATCCCCTGAGTAATCGGCAAAGTAACATGTTAGTTTTACTGAGATGCCTTCCGCCTTACCATCGGCTTGAGCCGTGAATGTTTCCATGTAGTTAATACTGTTTGGTATAAGATCAACGGACAGCTCTTCTTTTATTTCACGGGTTAGTGCTTCAATGTCACTTTCACCGGCTTCACGTTTACCGCCAGGAAGGTAAAACAGTGCTTTACCTTGAGATCTTACTACTAAAAATTTGCCGTCTTGAATTAAAACCCAAGCGAGCTTATCAATTACTTTATTCATTTATTTACTCAATAATTTGCTGTAAAAACGTTGCGCCATTTTTCACTCTTATACTTTACGCATCCAGACAAGTCATTATTTCTTCAATCACAGCTTCAACACGGTTAGGAATAAATCGGTTGGCGTGAGTGCCTAAATAAATTTTCTCGCTGACTTCATTGTCAAACAGATGGATATTTACATGTGCTTTATCTTGAAAAGCATCCACAGCGTAACGAGGCAAAACAGTAAACCCTAATCCTAATTTTACTGGCTCTAAAATAAGGTTAATTTGGTTAGAAAATCCTGACCGCTTAAATTGGTTAATATGTTTAAACTCAGGGTAATTAACGCTGAGTAACTGGCTTGCATGATAAACCCCATCAGGGTGATCTATAAAGCCTAACTCAATAAGGTTGTCCCAATTTGGCGGCGAAATAGAGGCTGGCGTAACTAGTAAAAGCGCTTCTTCACCAATGGCATTCAGGGTTATATCGGCTTTAGTTGAAAGGCGTGTCATAAAGCCAATATCGATACGCTGCTCTGCAAGTAAGGTTTCTATTTCATGGTTAGGTGCAAAGCGATAATCAATAACTAATTCAGGATGTTGTTGTTGAAAAGTCAGTAAATGAGGGTAGAGCTTCAAACCAATGCTACCTGGAGAAGCAATGCGTACTATGCCTTCATAACGAGGATCAATACTGATCCTTTTATCTAAATCTGTAAGCGACAACACAATTTGGTTAGCTTCGTTGTATAAGCGTTCACCTGCTTGAGTCAAAGTGAATTTTTTTCCGTGGCGAGTGAGCAGTGGGTGCTCTAAATACTGCTCTAATTTCTTTATATGCTGGCTGACACCGGATTGCGTCATATAAAGCTTTTCAGCGGTTTGAGTAAAATGTCCAGTTTCTACCAAAGTACAAAAGCTACGTAACCAAATGGGATTAATCATTACAAAACGTACTCATTTTTATTATTAATGATAATTTTACTTAATAATTTGTGGTTTGTAATCTACTCACATCAACCATAACGATGAAGAGAACAAACCATGACAAATCAGACTTACCCACGTAGCTTTTCTCATATTGGTATCTCAGTACCTGATCTTGATGCTGCGGTTAAGTTTTACACCGAAGTTCTTGGTTGGTATGTGATCATGGAGCCAACAGAAATTATTGAAGATGATTCCGCGATAGGTGAAATGTGTACAGATGTTTTTGGTAGTAATTGGGAGCGTTTTCGTATTGCACATTTATCAACAGGTGATCGTATTGGTATTGAACTGTTTGAGTTTAAAAACCAAACCAATCCTGAAGATAACTTCGAGTATTGGAAGACAGGAGTATTTCACTTTAGTGTTCAAGATCCTAATGTTGAAGAGCTTGCAGAAAAGATCGTTGCAGCTGGCGGTAAAAAACGTATGAAAGCACCACGTTTTTATTACCCTGGTGAGAAGCCATACCGTATGATTTACATGGAAGACCCATTTGGTAACATCATTGAAATTTATTCTCATAGCTATGAATTACACTACAGTGCTGGTGCATATAAATAAGCATTTAGTGTTAGCTTTGTTGTAAATAGTACCGTATTGCTATAACCAAAATCCGGCTTGTACATTTTCTTTGAGGGAAGGTCAATAAGTCGGATTTTGTATATTTCAGTATTTTGGGGTTAATCAGCTTTAACAAAAGAGGCGACTTCGTCTTTGGTTAGGTAACGCCATTGTCCAACTTCCAGATCAAGCGTCACCTCACCAATCGCTTCACGGTGAAGAGACACGACGCGATTACCAACGGCGGCAAACATGCGCTTAACTTGATGAAACTTACCTTCAGTAATCGTTAGCAATACTTCTTTCGCTGAAATAATAGTCAATAAGGCTGGGGCGGTTAACTTTTGTTCGCCTTGTAATTTTATCCCTGCTTTAAATTTTTCAGCCACGTCTGCCGCAATATCTCGAGACAAACCAACTCGATAAACTTTACTGCATTTTTGATTCGGTGATGTGATGTTAAACGACCAACGTCCATTATCAGTGATCAGTACCATTCCTGTGGTGTCCGCATCTAGACGTCCTGCAATATGTAATTCAGCGATATTTTCAACATCTAGATAGTTAAATAAAGAAGGGTAAACTTCATCAATATTTGAGCAGATAGTTCCCGCAGGTTTATGCATTAGGATATAGCGAAATTCACGCGCAATTAGCCTTTTGCCATCCATGATAACGGTATTACTCTCATGCACTTGTGTTGCTTCATTGATAATTACTGCATCGTTGACGCTAATATCACCAGCGTGTATTCGCTCAATAGCCTCTGCTTTAGTGAGTTGAGTACTTTTACAAATAAATTTATCAAGGCGCATAACACTGAGTACGAGTAAGGAAACAAGCGCATTATTATCCGTTATCACTCATATTTAGCAATCCTGAACACTGGTTTCGTGAGTGTTTTTTATTCGAAATAGCGTTATCGCTTTGCAGGTAAGTATTCATTTTTATTTTCCATGAGAATAAATATAGCGCTGTCATACACAATTTTTTACAAATTTAGTTAATAAATTGTTACTTATCTGTTTATTATGCTTATAACAGCTTTCCTCATCGAATGAATAACCATGAAAAAAATACCAAATAAAAATTGGAATCCCATGATTATTTTACTTCACTGGTTGGTTGCGCTGGTGGTAGTTGGATTATTTGCGCTAGGCTGGTGGATGGTTGATTTAAATTATTATCATGCTTGGTATAAAACGGCACCTGATACCCATAAAAGCATTGGTTTGATCTTATTCTTTGTACTGATCGTAAGGTTGCTAATAAGAACATTTACTGCTGCACCAGCGCCTCTTTCTAGTCATGCTAAGTGGGAACAATGGCTTGCACAAAAAACGCATTGGATATTGTATTTATTGTTATTTGTGGTGATGTTCAGTGGTTACTTGATCTCCACGGCAGATGGAAGAGCGATCAGTATTTTCGGTGTGTTTGATATTCCAGCAACGCTTACAAGTATTCAAAATCAAGAAGATATTGCAGGTACTATTCACTGGTATGGTGCTTGTGTGTTAATTGGTTTTGCTGTTTTACATGCCGTAGGTGCGTTAAAACATCACTTTGTAGATAAAGATAACACGCTAAAACGCATGCTAGGCAAAGCATAATGACAAAAATTAGAGTAAGACGTATTACGACATAAACGGAGATTATGATGAAAAAACGCCTACTAAGATCTTTTATTCCTTGCACACTTTTAGCAGCAGCTAGTATGTCATCTGTTGCGTTAGCAGACGATTATAAAATCGATACCAATGGCTCACATGCATCGATTCAATTTCGGATTCAGCATCTTGGTTACAGTTGGTTAGTAGGGCGTTTTAATACCTTTGATGGCGAGTTTAGCTATGATGAAAAGCAGCCTGAAGCATCAAAAGTTAAAGTGAATATAGCAACGGCGAGTGTGGATTCAAACCATGCTGAACGTGATAAACATCTACGTAGCAGTGATTTTTTAAATGTTGATAAATACCCAGAAGCGACTTTTGTTAGCAGCTCTTTTAAAGAGTTGGGTGATGGAAACGCTATTATGACAGGGGATTTAACGTTAAACGGCGTTACAAAGCCGGTTACGATTGATGTTAAACATGTTGGTGCAGGTAATGATCCATGGGGCGGCTATCGTCGTGGATTTGTTGGTACTACAATGATCTCATTAAAAGATTATGATATTAAAACAAATTTAGGCCCTGCTTCTAGAGAGGTTGAACTAGAGCTTAATATTGAAGGGATCCGTCTTTAATTGAGTTAGGTAGACGAGTTAGCATTTATATAAAACGTAAGTGCTAACTCGTTAGTGATAGATATTGGAGCTATAGAAATTCAGCACGCTCATCAACACATTCGTAAGAGCCCATTTCAAATTCGCGGCAAATCCAAGGGCGGTTTTCATAAATCGTGCACATGAAGGTCTCTCTATCAAGTGCAGAGCACCAACCATCAGCGAGCCGAAGCATAGTTTCACTTCCCCACATATCTCGTTTGATATGCCTTTCTGGTACACCAGTATCTGAGATAATCATCACCTCTAAACGGCAGCAGCATGCTTTACAGTTAGAGCAAGAGACTTCAGGTGTGGTTTCATTTTTAATTGGGATGTTCATAGCTTGAAAAACACAGTTATCTTTAAGTAACTCAATGCCGCATCATACCCCAAAACGGCATTGCTATCTTATGTTTTCAAATGGTGTGCCATGTTCTAAATATCGTATATATCAGATGTCGTTATATATTAGGTAATTGCATTGTACCTTTTATGGTTGTAATCGCTGAGCCTATGAGTTTTATACGTCCATTGGGTAATAACTCGGTGCTGACATATCCACCACGCGCAGATGCTTGATAACCATTAAGTTTTACTTTATTGAGCTTTTCTGACCAGTAAAGTGTTAAGGCACAGTGTGCTGAACCTGTTACGGGATCTTCATTAACGCCAACCCAAGGGGCAAAAAAGCGAGAGATAAAATCAAGATCATCACGCTTAGTTGGTGCAGTAATTAATACGCCACGACCATCAATTTTTGTTAGGCGATCAAAGTTTGGCGCAAGATTTAATACAATCTCTTCGTTATCAACTTCAATAAATATCTTCGAATCAAAAATACCATAAGCAATAACATGTGTAGCTTCAATGCCTAAAGACGCTAACAATTCTGTGGATGGTGTGATATTAAAATCAAGTATTGGTGCCGGAAAATCGAGTTCTATAGTTGATGATCTAATTAAGGCTGTTAATGGCCCTGATAGAGTATTAAATGTCACGGTATCATTAACGTTAAAAAGGCTTTTTTCTTTTAAAATGTGCGTAACAGAAAGTGTACCATGACCGCATAACTTTACTTCCGCTTGAGGTGTGAACCATTTTAACTTCATGTTATTTAATGATAAAAAAGCGGTTTCGGATACTGCCATTTCCGCTGCAATAGATAGCATCAAATCTTCCGATAACGTTTCTTTTGTAATGCAAACACCCGCTGGGTTGCCTTTAAACGTTTCATTGGTAAAAGCATCAACTTGATAGATCTCGATATTCATTTATTACCTACTCTTATTTTTTATTATCGTAGCAAGTTGCCCTGCGCTTGTTGTTAGCCCAATGTTAGGTTATTGATGTATAAAAGTTTTTATTCTTCCATGTTATCGATAATCTTAATTTCATTTATTTATATAAGCGAACTTCAAGGTATTTGGTTAGAAAAAAGCAGTTTACAAATGCGATTGAAAATGTTTGTGTGGAAGTTATGCAATAATTTTGGTATTATGTAAACAAGTCTTTATATTACTTTTAATAAATTGAATAATTTTACTACCAAAGCCATATATTGACCTCCCAGTTTATCTATACCTTTCCATATCATGCACCTTTATTGCTTGGTAATTGCAACATTTTAATTATCTACCGATATAGCTATTTACGATTATGTATTAACAGAGAGATATTCATGACAAAGCAAACTGACGCCAAACGTACAACTACAGAAACTAAAGCAAAGAAAAAAGTAGCACCAAAAGCAACAGAAAGAAAAGTGAGTGTTCGCGAGCGAATTGAAAACTTACAAATGCAGCGCGAATGGGATAAAGAGTGGGAGCTATGATCAATAGCTCATTAATAGCTCAGAAGATTAATGATGCATTATTACTCTACTCTGAAAAATTAAGTAATTGGGAACGAGACTACCTTAGCAATTTATATCAAAGCCTTATAAATTATGACCAAGTATCTGAGAAACAAATAACATTATGCGCTCAGATTTTTGGGCGCCGTAAACTTCCTCTGTTATTACCGTAAATTTCATTATTTAACTAGAGTTTTTATCTATTCTCTTTTTCTCCTAACGTTTTATTGCAACTAGGTAACCTGCTGATTAATTATGTTTTCTTTAGATTAGTCTGATAAAGATTTAAGCGTAATGATTGGCTTTATGGGTTTCATGTTAATCACTGTTTTGGTTTCAAATAATTGTTTTAGAAATACGACATCATTATTAATAGATACTGTACTGATTGCGAAGGGAGAGTGAGTACTCGGTATTGAGCTTGCTAAAGCATTAAGATCGACCAACTTTTCTAAAGCATAAAACTTATGCACGTAATCAACGGTTTCATTAGGTAAGCGTAGAGCTGAAAAATGTTTATCCACGACCCGTTTTAATGCCCGTTGTACACGTCCTTCCCCTGAGTTATAAGCGGCTAAAGTTAGCTTTAAATCTTGATCAAATTTGTTATAGAGAAAGATCAGATATTGCATTGCAGCCTCGGTACTACGGGCAATATTGAATCTTTCATCTTTAGTCTTTGAGACCGTTAAACCAAAACGCTTTGCTGTTGCGGGCATGAGCTGCCAAAGGCCAGCCGCCTTTGCATGAGAGACTGCATGGCGATCGAATGTCGATTCAATCATTGGTATTAATACCAGACTGCGCGGCAGCTTTTGATCATCAAGCTGTTTGATAATATGTTGAACGGTGGTTTTATGGCGGGTGAACTGTTTATCGATCACTTTTTTATGGGGTGATAACCGTTGGTAATGTTTACTGACCTGCTGTTCAAACTTCGCTTTGTACTTGGTCGGTATTGGCGTGGCTGCTTGGTTAGGATTGGCGAACAATAACAAAATCAGCATGATTAACATACTGAGAGGTAGAGAGAGGATAGTGCATTTTTTATTGCCCAAATGATACCTCATTAGCCTTTAATACTGCATTAAATGCGGTGTGCTATAAGCGTTATTGTCATTTTGTTGGGGTATTTGAGCATACACTTGATTGAGTATTTCGCTGAAGTTCGCTGATAAGATCCCGTTACGCTGATTTAAATCATGACACTGTTTTACTAGCGTTTCTAAGGTCTGCCATTGTTGCTGAAGTTTGTTCTGTATTGCATTTGGTAAAGCGTAGATCAGTTTATTCATGCTTTGATTATTAATCGGTAAGCCGAGATTGTGTAGTTGTTGTGCGCGCTGTTGGCTTCGTTGTGTAAGTTGACTAAGCAGTGGCAACTGTTGTTCCGTTAGTTGCGAAAGTAATACGCCATCAAATTTCAAATAGCATTGGTGCTGTTTTAGCATCAGTTTATAAAGTTGGCGGTAATCAACGATATCGCACTGAATATCTTTTATAAGCACAGTGATCATTTGCTGTTTATTGGGTTTATTAGGCATATTTTACTCCATATAACATTAGCAATGTGCTTATTCATGACCAGTATGAAATTGCAAAATCGCGCTTGAAAGCGCTTCGATATCTAAATTTATCTCCCCACGATTTAGGGCGTTTTTGATCTGTTCAACTTTTGCCATATCAACATCAGGTAAGGCACTTAGTGGTTGCTGTGCTTGTGCTAAGCGTTGACTGTCAATGGTGCTGGGCGTGTTGATAGCGCTATTTTTTACGGTCTGAGAGCTTGGTTGTTGCTCTGATGATTTTAACTGGGCATGGGGAAACTGCGAAGTGGCAACTTTATCTATTTTCATCATTTTTATTCCTACACAATACGCTTAATGTACTTGGGCGACCGGTCACATAGGAAGATTAAATAAAAAATGAGAATTTTATCGTTTTATCAAAAATTGATTATTTAATATCGTAATGATGCAAGCATAGCGATATTGGCTTTCGGTTTTGAGTAAAAAGGCATAGCTTACATTCCAGTATGACTAACTTATAGGCGATAAGTGAACATGATAAAAGACGGATCGTTAACCATTCCCACAACAACATTAGGCTATGACTTTGATATTGTTATTAATGGTTGGGAGCAGGGCTTTGATGGTTATCGTGTTTATACCAATGGTGATATTGAACCGTTAGAAGGTAATTTAGGATTAAGTCTCGAGTTACTCTCTGAGTTTACCGAAGGTACTGAATGGTTAGCTCAAATTCCTGTGGACTATATTGCGTTATCGTCCAACTATAGTGAGTATCAATATTTAATATTATGGCTTGCTGCCAACTCAAGCGCTGCCAGTCAGATATTACAACAGCGCGGTATATTATTAGCGTTAATTTGTGATCGATATAAAGTTGATAAATATCAAGCATTAAAAGTTGCTGAAATGGGGCAGAGGTTAATTCTATCCCACTTTAATTTAGAGAGTAGTAAAGCGGCATTACGATTTTTAGATAAACTAAAATTCAGTAAAACGATGGGATCAGCGATGTACATGATCCGAATTTATTTAAATCCGACAGATAAATTATATTTAAGATTTAAACATTATGATCATGTTAATGACTTTTGCTTTTTTGTCGATAGAAATATGCCAGAGCTGACTGGTTCAAAGTTGGGTATTGCGTTATCTGAGAATAAACGTCGTCCTGATTGGCCGTGTATGGGGTATATCTTTGATACTTTGATGCTTGGCTATGAAATAAACATAGATAACCCTAATAAAAGAGTCAGTGAGCTGTCGTCGTATCAAGCATTAGTTGAATTACATAATCATTGGGTGCAAGAACGCATTCGATTAAAGGAATCTCGTCCTGAAGATGCGCATATTCCTTATGATATCCCCTTTGATGATTGTTACGATCATGGGATCTATGCGGTATGTACCTATGGTGAATTATTACAAGAATCTGCAGAGCAAGAACATTGTATTATGAGCTATCACCGAAAGATAAGAGCTAAGACTTATTCGGTTTTTACTAAGCCTTATCCTAAACGGGTGACTATTGGTATTAGCATTAACAAACATAGTGCTAGACCGTATGCGATAGATCAAATTCGTGGATATAAAAATTGCACTGCCTCCGAAGAAACTTTGAAAAAGATTTATCAGTGGTTTGATAAAGAAGTGAAAAAGTACAGGCCGTTATAATTATTTGAAAATAGAGGCCGCTATAAAGTATGACTTATAGCGGCTATGTTGTTATTCACCATAATCCAGAATGCGGTACCTCAAGAAATGTGCTGCAAATTATCCAAGATGCAGGCTATGAGCCTGTAGTGATTGAATACATTCAAGAAGGGTGGACGAAACCTCAACTTCAAGCGTTATTTGCAGCGGCAAATTTAACCCCACACACAGCACTACGTACCAGTAAATCACCAGCAAAAGAGCTCGGTTTATTAGATGAAAACGTATCAGATGAAGTGATCCTAGAAGCCATGCTAGAGCACCCTGTATTGGTGAACCGCCCAATCGTATGTACGGCTAAAGGTGTAAAACTGTGTCGCCCTAGTGAAGCGGTATTAGATGTGCTAGAAAACTGGCCGAAAGGACCACTAATTAAAGAAGATGGTGAAGTCATCATCGATGCCAACGGAAACCGTCTACTGTAATTGCTTTTGCCACTACAACTTAAGTAAGTATAAATAGACATGTTTAAAGCTCTGATGAAAGTCAGAGCTTTTTTCGTATTTCGGATAAGACAATGCTCAATTTCTTAACTTCCTCAATTCTTTGTAAGTGATTGATATGTATTTGTAATATTCATGGTGTGTTTTTAATTCGACGGGTTAAAAACAGTTCTTACTTTTATCAAAAGCAATCAATTAAAAGTGTTTTTTTTGCGACCAAGTTAATGAAAATAAATGTTTTTATTTATTAGAATGATGAAAAATTGCTGTATTAATATAGCGTAAAAGTAAGAATGCTTATTAATATACTGTTATGCGAAGTAAGAGGTGTTATTTGAAAAATCCAGCTTTAATAATTATTGATGTTCAAAAAGGGTTTGATGATCCTTATTGGGGAAGAAGAAACAATCCAGAAGCTGAATCAAATATAACTTTGCTGCTTTCCAAGTGGAGAGAAAAAGAACTACCAATAGTTCATATTCAGCATTGTTAAGTAGAGAAAAATTCACCACTTCGTTTAGATTGTTCAGGAAATGAATTTAAAAATGAAGCATTACCTCTAAGTGGTGAAAAAGTCTTCACTAAAACAGTGAATAGTGCATTTATAGGAACTGATCTCGAAAACCATCTAAGAAGTAACCGCATAAATTCTTTGGTTATTGTTGGTTTAACCACAGATCATTGTGTATCAACTTCAACTCGTATGGCTGGAAATTTTGGATTCGAGGTAACTGTAGTGTTCGATGCAACAGCAACATTTGATCGCTTAGGTTACGACGGTACTAAATATTCGGCTGATGATATCCATAAAATTCATTTGGCAAGTTTGAATGAAGAATTTTGTGTTGTTCGATCGACTGTCGATGTATTAAATGAAATTGCATAACAAAGCCATCAAATCGGACTTCAAACGCACGGCATTTTCGCTTCGCTCAAGTATAGCCGTGTGTTTTGCGCCGTTTATGGCAGTCGTTAGGTGTATTAAAACTTTCATGGAAAAACTGTGCATGAATAAAGAAAATATAGAACTAGTATTGTCTGAAAATTTGGGCGAAGGGTTCCGGATAGTCTTTGAAGATGGACAAATCTCACCTGTTATAGAATGGGTTGATTGGGTGCAATTATCTGATGATGAAAATGACATCCAAGTGGTGGTCAACTTTGAAGATGGCAGTGAAAAAACCTTCAGCAAGGGGAGGATGTTAAACCAAATTTGGCACGAAGATGTCTAAAGTATCGCCACTAACTTTGTATTTGTTTGGTTCCGTATTCTCCAAAATATTTAGTTGTACAGTTGAAGCACACACCTAACGAACAAGGGTATGTGTCGCGTCCCCGACACCTATCCGAAGTGTTGGACAAGCCCAAGCCACTTTATATAAGTAAATATTGAAAATATCATGAAGGGTGATGCCAAAAAGAAATCGAGCGTTATCCTTGGTGTGAGCCAATAACGTTAACACTCAGATTTATAATGAAACCCTCTTTAATTCTGAAGCGTTAACTCGATGACGCTATTTCTGTTATAACCACGCAGCAAACCATAATCACGTACTCGTCGAAATCCTTCCAGTAACAAAAAGTACAAATCTAGTATTTTTAGTGTTCGATGACGAAAAGTTAACAATGAATGGAATAGATTATGGTGAAATGAGTGTGGTTGGCTTAACGGTATTTGATTGACGGTTTAGATAACTAGCTTGTTGCTGGCTATTATTAAATAATGGCAATGTGGGTGTAAAATTAAATCAAAAGCGAATGAATCGCGGCTTACAGAATAAGGATATTGTTATACATGCCAATAAATAAAGTGATAGGTGCAAGTGTTATTTTTATCACTATTCTGACAGGGTGTTCGTCACTGCCTAAACAAGCAGAGCATCTTGATGCGCCACTAACACCAAAATTAACCAGTGCTTTATCGACATTAAACGATCGCCATAATCCATTTATAACGACACAAACACCAAGCGCAGTACTGGTGCAAAATACGGGCTGGGATGCATTGGCTCAACGTCTAGCTTTGGTTGAAGCTGCCGAACATACGATAGATATTCAATACTATATTTGGAATTCAGATAGCTCTGGTCGTTATTTAGCGAGTCGTCTAGTAGCAGCCGCTGATCGTGGTGTTTATGTTCGTGTGTTGCTTGATGATATTAACCTAAACGATCGTGAAGCACTGCTAACAAAACTCGATGCACACCCTAATATCGATATCCGCATTTTTAACCCTATCCCAACCCGTAATGCTGGCAAATGGATAAGCTTTGTAGGGGACTTTTCACGTTTAAATCGTCGTATGCATAATAAATCTTTCACTGTTGATGGTGCTTTTACTGTTGTTGGTGGACGTAATATTGGTGATGAGTATTTTGATCTTTCCCATGAGCTGAACTTACGTGATCGTGATGTATTAGCAAGTGGAAAAGTTGTCGCTGATGTTCAGCATAGCTTCAATGATTATTGGAATAGTGAATGGGCATATTCAGTTGATTTATTGAGGGATAAAGCTAAACCGCTACCACAGTTAATGCTTAGCAGTATTCCTGTACCTGAGTATAAAAACTACCCGGCATTGCCTCAAAGCCAGAAGGCAGCCATGACGCACTTATCAACGCTGTTAAAGAAGATGACTGGAGTCAAAGCCACATACATTGCAGATAAGCCAATTCCAGATGATGTTAATAATACTGATCAGCCAAAAGTAACGGCGCAGTATTTATCTAAATTGGCGAAAAATACACAAAATGACATCATTATTGAATCGGCATATTTAGTCTTTGATGATAAACAGCTAGCGGGTTTACAACAGCTCTCGCAAAAGGGCGTGGAGATCAAAGCGCTGACAAACTCAATGGCATCAAATGATCTAGTGACGAATCACTCTGGTTATGCAGGCCGTCGCCAAGAGATGCTAGAAAGTGGCATGGATTTATATGAATTAAAGCCTGACGCTAAGTTATGCAAGATTGTTATTCAAGATAACGACAAATGTGCACCGAATGCGGTATACGGTTTACACGCTAAATCAGCGGTATTTGACCATCAAATAGCGACGATTGGCTCATTTAACTTCAATTTACGTTCTACCTATCTTAATACTGAGTCGCTATTGGTGATTGAAAACCCTAAGATTGCCACAGAGCTTGCTACGACCTTAGAGAGCGCGATGCAAGACAGTAACAGTTGGCATTTAAGTCTGGATGATGGCGATGTGTATTGGCATTCGGGTAACGAAATATGGGACAGTGAACCGAACACTAAACAATGGGATCGTATGAAATCAGAATTATTGCAGTTATTGCCAATAGAGAAGTATTTGTAAGCACTAATATTAGAAATAGATTGAAAAGCCAGCCACTAGGTTGGCTTTTTTATTATTAGTACAGGGTGTTTAATTTTGCTTTTAATTTTATTACATAATAAAGAGTAGTATTACTTAGTGTAAATAAAGGTGCTAATGATAATTGTTTGTAATAATGGTTTCTGGTGTTTTGTTATAGTAAGATTAATTGTTAAAACCTTGTTTATCTTTATCTATCAAATGATACGATATATAAATACTTATATTAAGATTTGTTTCATCTGTAAGTGTTAGGTTTCTCCTAAGACTAGAATTTAGATAATTACAGGGTTTGTATGAAATTTAAAGATAGATTGTTTAATGGCTTAGATAGCTCAGTGCAACAAAACTGGTTATATCAAGAAAGCATTTTAAATGTTAATACAGAGTACATGTATAAAGTTGCCATTGCACAAGAATTAATGAAAGGCTTTTATCATCACTCAGGGGACGATTTCACTATTGAGTTAGATCAGAATAAAAAAAGAATCCCTTATGCTATCGTTTCAGAAGAAGTGACTTTAAATAAAAAGTTTAAGAAAAAAACTAAGTCATGGAAAAAAGATAATAAAGTTGATGGAAGAGTTGATATCTTCCTTTCAAATGACAAATCAAAAGATACATTTATTATTGATGTAAAAGATTTTGAGATGTCTAGCTCAGATCTTAAAAAGGCAATTAAACGCTTCGTTAGTATGTTTGAGTTTTATACAAAGGAAAATACGGTTCGTGAATGTGCGCTAGTGTTTCCTACCATACTAGATACAAGTGATTGGGTTATAAAGTACTTACGTAAAAGTAAACTACCCAATAACTTGGTCGTTGATTTTGAATCAAAAGAAATCGCTATCAACGGTGAAAGTGATGAGTACGCAGAGCGTTACTATGCAAATGTGCTAATCATTAAACGTTTTTCTCCTGCTAATATGGTTGTAAGTTGCGCTCAATACATGTAATTCTAAGCATGTAGTAATTTGTGACAATAAATGAAAAGCCAGCAGCTAATGTTGGCTTTTTCTTTTTATGAAACTGTTGCTCTTTTCTCTATTGTTTCACGGTTGGCTTCTAAGTTTATTTGTTACTCACTTCAGTATTAATAACATATTTATTAGTATCTGCTATAGGATAATTATATAAAGGAGCATTTATGAAGGTTATTATTATCACCGATATTTTTGGTTTATGTAAAACCACAGATAAGATGGCCTCATTTATTGCTCAGCATACTGACAGTGTAAAAATCGTTGACCCTTACCAAGGTGTTCGCTTTGAGTTTTCTAGTGAAAAAGCTGCGTATGAGCAATTTATTAAAGATTGTGGGCATGATGATTACTTATCTTTAGTTCGTGAGTCAGTATTAAAAGATAAGCCTGATGTACTAATAGGTTTTAGCGCAGGCGCAAATGCTGCTTGGCGAATATCAGAATTAGTCGCATCTGATTGTAAAAGCATTCTTTGTTTTTATCCTTCACAAATACGTAATCACGCGGATATTGAGCCGAAAGTACCAACAGCGGTTATTTTTCCGAAAAAAGAAGCCTCTTTTGACGTTTTAACTATGAATACAGCACTTCTTCATCGAATAAATGTAACGACTCAAATCATGCCTTATAAACACGGTTTTATGAATTGTTTATCTGATGCTTATGATAAACAAGCTGAGACGATGGGATTTGAATACATTCTGAATAGAATAAGAAAAATATAATTTATATTAATCATTTAATTATAAGGTTTATGTGATGTTGTTGAATCAAAATAAAATAGAAATATCACAACTTATTGAAAGTGATAGATGTGCTGTTTTCGATTTACTTCAAGATAAAGAAACGATGCGATTTCTAGGCCCAAGGCGTCCATTAACTGATAAAGAGTCAGAAGCATGGTTTATTAATGAGCAAAAAGCAGAGCATAGGTTTGCCTTTCGGTCTATTGAAACGAATGAGTTTATCGGTTTTTGTGGAATGTCGTTAATTGATGGTGAATTGGATTTTGGTTATTTCCTGCGTAGGAAATTTTGGGGGCAAGGGTTAGCTATTATTATGTGTGAATTAGCAATCGCTAAACTGTCTGATACTATCGATTTCACCCAAGTTAATGTATTTATTGCCTCTGATAATATAGCAAGCCAACAGGTTGCTAAGAAATTAGGCTGGAAAATAAAGTGTGCTGTTGAGAATGAATTTGAAACGGGGAATTTGTATCTCATTCAGAATTAAGGTTTATCACTTTTATCTTCAGTCATCTCGGGTTAGGTAATGAAAATTAGGTGATCTCATAGACAAATAATAGGATGTATTTTGTATCTCAACCTATAGCCAACTAGTTTGTCTTAAATCTGGCGCTATCCCTTGTATTGAATACTTAATATGGAGATGACTATTTTGGGTAAACAATTTTCTGAATTATCAGATAAACATATAGAGTTTATCGAAAACCAAAAAATCTATTTTGTTGGTACTGCAGCTGAGAGCGGTAATGTGAATTTGTCACCTAAAGGTGGTGATTCCTTGAGAGTGATCAATTCAAAAAAAATAGCGTGGTTAAATTTAACAGGTAGCGGTAATGAGTCTGCATCACATGTTATTAGAAATTCACGAATGACACTCATGTTCTGTGCATTTGAAGGAGCTCCGCTCATTTTTCGAGTATATGGGAAGGCAAAAGTCTTACATGCTAAAGATGAGGAATGGGGGCAGTTTGTGCAGCTATTTCCAGAAAGTGTCGCTTCTAGACAAATATTTATCTTAGATATTGATTTTGTTCAGTCGTCTTGTGGCAAATCGGTTCCGTACTTTAGCTATGAGGGGGATCGTGATGATTTGGCGAATTGGTCAAAAAAACAAGGTGTCGAAGGAATTGAGCAATATTGGCTTAAAAAGAATCAAAAGAGTATCGATGGCTTTGAAACTGAAATAGCGAAAAGATCAGGCTTGGACGTAGAGTAACGAATTAAGCGATTATATCGTGAGTGCTTAATACTTCATCAAACCACTCACGATATAACGTATTCACTGCCTGTTACGCTAGTATTTTGCTAGAAAACGCTCATAATCTTGCAAAACAACATTTAAAGAAGAAATTATCTATGACTGACTTTCAATATTACTTTCAGAAACTGCCATGTTTTAACTGTAAAAAAAACACAGTAAGCATTGATCTTGGTTGGTTAACCGCAGCGATGAAAGAAGATGTTATTGCACAAGCGTCTACGATTATTGCGCAAGATAACGTTGAGCCAGAAGTGTCGGTGAATGTAACTTGTACAAAAGATGAAGCTCGTGATTATCTACTGCTTAATTTCTACGGTTATTCTGAAGAAGAATTAGCGAACCAAGTTAAAGCTGAAGATGAACAAGAAGTAGCAGAAGAAGTTGCTGAACTTTTTGCTGATGGTAGTGATGTAGGTGTATTTGAACACGAAATCGTACTGCTAAGTTGCACTGATTGCGGTATTGACGACTAGTTTAATTTAGCGTTGCAATTATAAGGCAATGCTTTTGATAGCCTAATTCCAATGAAAAATCCGCAATTAATTTGTTACTAGTGCCTAGTAACAAAAGGTTGCGGACTTTTTGTTATGTTTTTTAAGGTTTTTATTTGTCGACGTTTAACGCAATTGAATCTTCAGTTGCAAAAGCGGTTGCCACGTTACCTCCCGCAAGAGCTACATTATCTGCTGTTAGTAATACATTGGTTGTACCTGCTTCTGCAACAGCGAAGTCGTAGTTACCTTTACCCACGTTAAGTACAGCAGAGTCTTTGAAATTCACATTCTTTAATACCGCAGTATCGGCTGAGAATCCTGTACCTGTAGGAGCAGCGTGAATATCTACTGTACCTGCTATTGGATTAGCATGAACGACTCTTAGTTTTGCATATGACGCAATACTTCTTAAATCATCTTCAATAACAACAGGTTCTATAGACTGAGCGGCAAATTGTCCGACGGCAAAAATGGTTGTTTCAGATCCTGCTGCAAAAGTGGTGCCCGGAGCTTTAATAGCTTCAGGTGTTGTTGCTCCAGAAGGAGTGACAGTTAAATCATAACTGTCCGGTGTTAAATCAAGGCTTTTAATTGTTTCATAGCTGATCGAATCAAGTCCAGATACAACATTGCCACTGGCTCTTACATCGACATCACCTAAATCAGCGACGGCATGACCAACACGCACTGTTGATTTTTCGCCGGTATTTCTAAGCACATTAACGCTTGTTCCGTCTGCAACAAGAAGATTGACAGGGGAGACTGCACCACCGCTTACATTAGGTACTGCTGTTACCATTAAATCGCTACCGCCATCTAATGCGATGTTACCACTGTCATATACCACATCGGCATCAGTACTCTTACCTGCTAACGTGATCCTTATTCGGTAATCACCAGCTGGAAGTGTAACAGGTAGATTCGCATCATCTTCTTTAAAGGTAAGATCAGAAACTGCAATTGTATCTGCACTGATACTCGGATCGGTTGTTACGTGAATATCAACACCACCAACGTTTGGGTGTCCATGTAACACATCGACACGAATGGATTGGTCATCAGGGGCTTCATTAGAACGAGAAAGGATCACTGGCTCTATAGCACTCACGTTATTTACAGCAAAGACGTCATACTGCATATCTGGTGCAAGGTTTACTGCGTTTGCTGTTATCACATCAGCGGTAGCATCGTTTGCAAGAAGTCCACGCACAATCAGATCATGACTGCCTGAATCAACAGTGAGTAATGGACTACCTTGTTGATAATCAACATTAGATAATCCACTTACCACATCACCATCCATTAAAATAGAAACAAGCGGAGCATCCGAACTTGCATGCGTTACCCTTAACTGTGAAGTAGGCATTTCAGTATGTGTTGTTTCATTTTCATCATGAGAATCACTGTCACAGCCGTTTAAGATTAATGCCGCAGTTGTAAGTAATGTAAGTGTTGTTTTATTCATATGAAGCCTCTTTCCTTTTTTGATTATTGGAAAATTGCTACGGGCATATGAATATATCGGTTCACTAGTAAAAAAATGATATTACGCGTCGGTTAGTCTCTTGGGAGGAATGTCACTTAATAAGATGAGATATAGCTTTGTTTCATATTACTCGTTGGTTTATATAAGTCTTGTAAATGAAGAAAGTCCATCTTTTGAAGTTCACATTAGCTGTGTATCACTGATAAATTTTTTTAATTGGAGGCTTAAAATGAAGTTGTAACTTCGCTATGAAGGATTAGTGGGATTAAACGTTGATATTAAAAATATTGCTACAGGAGTAGATATGAAACAGCAAATGCTAGTTATCTTATAAAGCCAGCAATAGATGCTGGCTTTATTTTTTATTAATTTAACAGAAGTCTAGCGTCATAAGTAATCGTGTTTCGTTTGGCGATGTTGTAGGGGAGCGGTGAACAATACCAAGATTTTCATTTCCAGCCCACGCTTCTCCTTTAAGCAGTGCCACATCACCCGTAGATAATTGCTCTATATCAGAATGTTGTTGATATAACCCCGATGTTTCATCTGGCAGCCCATTATTGCCATGTCCCAGTTTTGTGCGATCAACTTTATTGTTAGGCAACCATTGAGATGCAGTGCCATGAAAGGTCGTTACCAATCGGCAAGGAATATGATCTACATGGAAACGTGGGCACATAGCGTTATTTAATGCTGTTAATCTCAAACCGACTTCTTTTAGATCAAATAAACAGCAGAACATATCAACCAATTGTGCAATGTTTTCAACTAGCGCTTTAGGTAGTTTTCGTTGTGTAGCCAGATCAAGTTCTTCTCGTACGGTTTCAGGAGAA
Source organism: Photobacterium angustum (assembly GCF_002954615.1). Taxonomy (NCBI): domain Bacteria; kingdom Pseudomonadati; phylum Pseudomonadota; class Gammaproteobacteria; order Vibrionales; family Vibrionaceae; genus Photobacterium; species Photobacterium angustum. The sequence goes on from NZ_MSCJ01000003.1 coordinate 648,431, forward strand.
AGGGATATCGACTTTCTAAATGTTGGATTATCGCTAAGGAATGTTTCAATTTCATGCGTGAGTTCAGAGCTGAGATTGCGCTGCCACACCGCAATATTAATGTTGTTTCGATAGATATTAGTGAATACGGTAGGTTGGGGAGCCATGCATAAATTGCTTGTATTATTAGTACTATTTAAGTGATGGTCGATGGTGGCTACATTCATGGCTGACTATTCTCACATTGACTGGGTTAACCAGAGGACGACTTTGATGCGTTAAGGTTAACGGTTAGTTTTAAATTATAAATCGCGGCTTATTTGTTATGTTATAACATAACAAATAAGATGTGAGTTTAACAATAGCTGTTTTGATATGATCTGTCATGTTGAAGTGGGATAGGTGTAGATATAGAAAAGCCAGCAACGATTGTGCTGGCTTTGAGGTTATTGAATGTTAGTTAACTTACAGTTTAAAGCGACTGATTTCGTGTTGTAGCTCATGAGATAAATTCGATAGCTCAGCTGCCTGTTTTGCGGCTTCATTGGCTTCTACAGCAAGTTCATTAGAAACATCACGAATTCCCTCTGTATTACGGGTTATCTCTGATGTTACGGAAGATTGCTCTTCAGCGGCTGAAGCTATTTGTGTCGCCATATCATTGATCGTCGTTACGGCAGTGGTAATTTGTGACAAGCTTACTGCTGCTGCATTTGCATCATCAACACTGGTTTCAGAGAGATGACGGCTATCATCCATGATATTCACAGCTTGGCCTGTGGTTTTTTGTAGGGTCTCTATCATTTGCTGAATTTCTTGAGTTGATGCATGAGTTCGTTGGCTAAGTACACGTACCTCATCTGCAACAACAGCAAATCCTCGGCCTTGCTCACCGGCTCGAGCTGCTTCAATTGCGGCATTTAATGCCAATAAGTTGGTTTGCTCTGCAATCCCTTGAATGGTTGATAGGATCGTTGTGATGCTTTGAGCATGGTTATTTAGCTCACTGATCACAGATGTTGCTGTATCCACTTCTTGCGCTAGTGTGCTGATCGACTGTTGGCTTTGGTTAACCTGTGTCGCACCGTGATTAGAGGCGGTTACCGTTTGTTCTGATGTTCTTGCGGTGTTTTCTGCGTTGGCGGCAATCTCTTGCGTGGCGGCTGCCATTTCATTGATTGCTGTTGCGACCATATTAATTTCATCTTGCTGATGCTGAATACGGGTGCTGCGCTCTTCGGCTTGTGAAGCGGTTATATGAGATTGTTGATTAAGTGATTCTGAAACATGACGTAACCGAGTTACCATTTGGTGCATGTTACCAACAAACTGGTTGAAGTTTAGTGCAAGTTTACCTACTTCATCGTGGCTTCTTGGTTCTAAACGTTGCGTTAAATCACCTTCACCATTTGCAATTTCAGCCAGTGCTTTTGATACACGGTCAAGATCGCGAAGAAGATAGTTTACTAGCCATGCTACCGCGATAACTACGATCAAAGTGATCACAATTGCAGTGATGATTAACTCTGTTAATAGTGAATAGTAGCTGGCTTCTTCTGTGGATTTATCCATTTCAAGACCAAAGACCCAATCACTATTTGGGATATTCGCAAAGTAAAATAGTTTATCTTTCCCTTTGATTGATAACTGCTCTAAGCTGTTTTTATTGGCGCTTTGCTCGATATTGCCCATGTTTAACTGATTGCTGTAGTTAGCAATCGGTTTTAATAACAGTGAGTTATCAGAATGAGCAAGGAAAGTCCCATTCTTTTTGTCGATCAGCATGGCATGAGCATTATCACCGACGTTCAAACTGATCACATCGTTAATGAGTTGATCAATTAGCACATCAGCACCGATGACACCAGCTAGCTCGCCTTTATTGCGAATAGGCTCGGCAATAGTTACTAATAGGGCATTAGTAATAGCGTCTTGATAAGCCGTGGTGATCACTTGTTTGTTATTGTTTACTGCATCGCTGTACCAAGGACGTGTACGAGGATCATAACCTGCACGATTACGCTCTGGGTGTGAACGAAGCATTTGTCCTGCAACGGTACCGTAGTAGATATCGTCAAAACCGCCAGCATCACGTGCCTGCTTTAGGAAAGGTACAAGATCTCCTTGCTGATAAGGCTCTTTGACTGAGGAGGTAATACTACGACGGATATTGATCCAATCTTCAATACCGCTGGTAGCAGTTGTTGCTACGCTTTGTACGCGATCTAAGATATTTTCGTCAGTTTGTTGCTGTAAATTACTGGCAGCAAGCCAAGTTAATGCTGTTGCCATAAGGACAACAGCAGACAAGCTCGCGCTGATCAGCTTTTGTTTTAGTGATAGTTGCATTGTTGTCTTAAAATGTGGGTTAAAAGTGATGCGAGTTTAGAGAGTGTTATTTTTTGATGCACGTAAATAAATGCAAAAGTTTGAGGTATCGCTAAAAAGAATCAAGATGGTCAATTTAATGACTATATGTGGTCTGATTGGTGGCAGGTTATTCTTAATTTTATGTTTGTATTAGTATTAATTTTTGAGAGGAATAGTTTTTTATTTTTTTTCGAGTACAAGTACTAAAACTCTAGCGTATATTGATGCAGAGTAGCGGCTGAATGCAGTCAACCGCTATGTTGATATTAAGTTATGCTATGTTGTATTGGGTTTTATTCTTTATTTATGCGAATTCTTTTTCTTGTACTGGTGGCACATGAACTTGTAAACCACGTTGAGGGTTAAGCTGTGATGCTAAGTTAGCTGCTAAGGCTGCGGTTTCCATCATTGCGGTAACGATTTCAATGTATACACCTGTCGTTGCTGTAGATGCTAGCTCTAAAGCGTGATCAAGTTCAGCATTAGTCGTAACTTTCATTGATAACCAATCTTTTGCGCCAAAGGCTTGAGGTAGTTGGCTGTAATTCCATTGGCACAAATCGTTATAGTTAATCATTGGATCTTTACACAAGATACGTTCAATTAAATAGCCATTATTGTTTAGTACGATAACAATAGGTTTTAGTCCAAAACGATGAAACTGTCCTAGTTCTTGGACTGTTAACTGATGAGATCCTTCACCGGTAAGTAATACTGTACGGCAAGAAGGATTGGCAATGGCTGCGCCAAATGCAGCAGGAGTTGCCCAACCAATACTTCCCCATAGTGTTTGATTTTCAAATCTTGCACCTTTAGGTAGACGAGCAAGACCTAACCCCATTGATATTGTCCCTGTTTCAGCAATAACTTGATCATCTTCTTTAAAGAAGGTTTCTAGTCGAGGGTAGAGTGAATGCGCAGTGATAAGATCGTTATGATTGTTTTCTGTATTTGCCGCAGGCTCTAAGTGACTATAACCCATGTAGCAGTTGTATGTGTTGGTACGAGGATGGATAAGTGGGGTTAGTGTTTCTAATAAACGACAAAAGTTAACAGGGGGATGTTGGCGTTTATTAATATTGATTTTATCTTGGTAGATATTGGCGATATCTTCAGGCCACTGGATAGTAAAAGCGCCAGTATTAAAATCTGTAAATAGTGCGCCAAGGTTTAAAATGAAATCAGAGCTTTCTACATAATCGTTGATGTGTTTATTAATAACTTTACCATCGCATAAGCCAATAAAGTTCGGATGTGTTTCATCAAGTAGTGCTTTATCAGCAAACATTGTTGAGAAAGGTAAATTGGCTTTTTCAAGTAGTCGTAATGCTTGTTTTTGTGCATGACAAACACGAAGGTGCTCACCGACCATAATTAAAGGTTGGGTTGCATTGTTGATTTTGTATGCAATTAACTCAGCAAGTTGGATCACATCATCTGAGCCTGTTTGTGGTTCAAAAGTAAAATTGAATTCCTGTGGTGCTGGTAATATTGATAATGCAACGTCTTCAGGAAGTGCAATATAGACAGGGCGTTTGGCCGATAATGCTAATTGAATCACGCGATTAATTTCTTTTTCAGCATTATCAACAGTTAAAATTGTACTAGCTTCAACAACATTGTCCGCCATTTTCGCAAAAGTGCCGAATTGACCATCACCTAATGTGTGATGAATCAGCGCATGAGAGGCCATGACTTTTTCACTCGGCATACCTGTAATAAAGATAACAGGTAGGTGAGCTGAATAAGCGCCGGCAACACCGCATAGTGCACTTAATTCTCCTGGACCATAAGTCGTACAGAGTGCTGCGACACCATGAATTCGAGCGTATCCATCAGCAGCATAAGATGCGTTTAATTCGTTTGAACTACCAATCCATTCAATATTGTCATCTTCACATATGGCATCATTGATTGGAAAAGCGAAATCCCCAGGAACACCAAAAACATGGTGAATATTAATTGTTTTTAATGCGTTAATTAAATATTGAACAACAGTAATTTCTTTCATAATTTTTTCTGCCAGATAAACATCAAAAATAACAAGATGCGTAAATTAAATAAGAATGGTTTCTGGTAATTATCATTGCTGAAAAATAGGTATTTGAAAATTAGAATAATTAAGAAAGACTTTTGCAATTATTCGAAAGAAGCCATTATTTATTTACGATATAATTACAAACTATTATTAATTTATGAGTATTGGGTATCATGCACTCACTGGAAGCATTACGATGCTTTGTTGCAACGGTTAAACATGGCAGTTTTTCTACAGCGTCGAAAGAGTTAAATATTTCAGTATCTTCCATATCGCGATACGTAAAATTATTAGAAGATGAGTTTAAATCGCCATTATTAATCCGTCATACTCGTACATTAGCACTCACTGAAACTGGGCTAATGGTCTATGAAAAAGGAAGCAGCATTTGTGAGCAAATCAATCAGTTAAGTGAAGACATCGCGGTACAACAACAGCAAATTCAGGGGAATATTAGAATTTGTGCACCACTATGGTATGGCGCTCATTACATTGCCCCACTTTTACCTGAATTGACGAAAAAATGGCCTGAACTTACTATATACCTTAATCATGGTGAGGAAGATCTTGATCCTTATGGTGCAGATTATGATTTGTATATTCATATGGAAGAAAACAAAGATGCTTCGTTTGTTGCTCGAAGATTAAAAAGCGTTGATTATTGTTTATGCGCTTCGCCAACTTATATCGGCTCTCACCCTGTAATAAAGGTAAGTAATGATTTAAACCAACATTCATTGATAAAACAGGTGTTTACCCAACCTTCTAATTACTGGTATCTGCACGAAAAACACTCTGATAATCTAAGTACTATAAAACTAGCATCGAATCATATTTCCAGTAATAGTTCGCTGGCACTGTTGCAAGTAGTATTGAGCCACGGTGGTATAGCGTTACTTCCTCGCAAAATGGTTGAAGTATTTATTAATAATCAACAGCTTGTTGAATTATTACCGCAATATACAGCGACACCTTTTCAAGATAAAAGCTGTATTTCACTCATTTATCTAAAAGATAAATCACATAATAGAAAAAGCAAGATAGTGATTGATCATATTGTTAAACATTTAGCTTAATTGAAGCCAATTAATCAATTGAGCAGCTACTACAGCGTGATTTCCCGGTTAACAAATAGGAAATACGATAACGGTTTCTGGCAAAAAATAAGTATGCTTTATCGGCAACGATACGTATCACTGGAAGCCTAAGTAATTTTAACCATTTCTTTTTACCAACAAGATTCCATGCTTTATAAGTGACATCAAGACCAAGTAAAAGTTGTTGTTCATCACCTGTTTGAGTAGTGAGTAAACCGTGTAAAATGCTGCTAGCTTTTTCTTTTGATATGTCAGGAAAGCGCTGGTTGAAATCAGGCACAAGAATATCTTCAAATTGTAGTTTTTGATGTGCATTTAGTTGTCGAAGTTGCTTCATCTCAGCGACACAAAGTGGACAACTTCCATCATAAAAGATGATCATCTTTTCCATGTTTCTTATTCCATGTTTCTTATTCCTTGTTTACGTAATTGCAAATAAAACCGCATGTAATCCGCAAACACAGGTGGTGAGACGATTACGTAATTGTTGATAATACTCATCTTGATGAGTGGAGTTAAATTTTATTTCGGCGATACGAATACAGATAAAACCCAGCATTAATGCAACAATAGCCCAAGTGTAGTGATCTGTTGAATGTAATAGCGAAAACCAAGCGAGTAGCGCAAAAAAGTTACTCAAGAGTAAAGCAAACCGACTGGTTGAATTTTCCTTGTGATTCAGACTGTTTCCCCACATAACGCCAGAAAGAAAGCTAAGAATAATAGCACTATAACTGACGAAGATTAGCAAAGCTGAAGTGTTAAAAATACTTATCTCAAGGCTGATAGCAAGTGCACTTATAGCAAAAGGAATAAGACCTAGATAGCCAAGAGTGTGGGTCGGGGATCGAATGATTGTGTTCATATTTCCTAGTCGTTATTGAATGACTAATTTAATACGCTTAAAAATAGGAATCTGATCAATGGGGGTTACATATTGATGAAAAGCGGGGATAATATCGCGCTCGCTGTAGGTATATGATTGGTATATACCCTTGTGTAGCGATGCTAGTGTCACTTTCAACTTCTAGGATATTAACTATGCGCGCTTTCGTCTTAAGAGCCCGTTCTGCACCCACCGACAGTAAAATGCTGTTAGCATCTGTTGGTCAAGATGCTCATACTGAAATTTTGGCTCACGTTTTAATGAATGCTATTTTTGTGGCGCAGTCTCACCGCGAAGATATTATGGTGCATTTAGTGCTTGAAAGTACGCAAGACTTTTCTCGTACCATTAGCTTTAATTCAAATGATATTACTAATTTAACCGGCTTTCATGAGCAAGCATGGTTAGATAAGATCACTCATGCGCTTGATAAATCATTAGGCATGGGTAAAGAACAATGTCGAAATGTAGAACCGGGGATCACTGTTCGTACGATCAGTTTTGAAAAGCTGGTGGTTGAACTCGCTGAAGACTACCAATTATACATGTTAGATAAGAAAGGGGATTTTGTTCGAGATATTGAACTTGCTGCGAACCCTTGTTTCTTATTAACAGATCATATGCCAATGCCTAAGAAAAGTTATAACAGCTTAAAACGCTTAGGCGCGCAGAAGATTAGCTTAGGTCCTAAGATGTTATTTGCCTCTCAATGCATCGTATTAATTCATAATGAGTTAGATTTAACGCTATAACGAGATGTAAAGGTCTCTTTTATTAAAGCCGTAACAGCGATTGTTACGGCTTTTTTGTTGCATCAATGTTGTGATTTATATCGCATATTTTCTAGTGAGGATCTTATTGTATTGACGTGTTTTGACTATAACATTATGAAAAATTAGTAATTTTCAAAAATGATGCTTTGTTGGTTCTAAAAATGGAATGATGTTTGTTTAATGCTTGTAAATGGAATAAACCATTTCTAGTGAAGCAACGGTTAAATGCCTAAAACTATGAAAAGTAAGATACTAAATATGGGGTAAGAATATGCTTGAGCTTAGAGAAGTTCAGTGTATTTTCATTCCTAAATACCGTAGGTATAAACACACCCATAAGAATGACAACCGTTAGCTAAACGGGCCTTTTTACAGGAATCAATATGCAATTATCCTCTCAGCCTAAAGGGCTTTTTCACCTCATCGCAATACAAATGTGGGAATTTTTTAGCTACTACGGCATGCGTTCGCTATTAATTCTATTTTTAACCCAAAAACTCTTAATGTCAGATGAACATGCTTATGCACTATATGGTGCATATACATCTTTAGTTTATGTGACACCCATTTTAGGGGGTTATTTAGCAGACCGATATTTGGGTAATTATTGGGCTGTTGTTATTGGCGGCTTATTGATGGTTGCTGGTCACGTTGTATTGAGTATTCCGAGTAACGATCATACGACTTTGTATTCAGCGTTAGCATTAATTATTTGTGGTTATGGTTTTTTTAAAACTAACTCAAGCTGCTTGTTGGGTGAGTTATATAAAGGTCATGAAAGCGCGCGTGAATCAGGATTTTCTATATCCTATATAGGCGGTAACATTGGTTCTGCACTCGCACCAATTTTCTGTGGGTATGCTGCAAGCCGTTGGGGATGGCATGTGGGCTTTGCTCTTGCAGGTATTGGTATGTTTATTGGCTTAATCATTTTTAGTACGGGCCGTAAAAACTTTGTCCATGTACAAAAAGCAAATAAAGCTGCGTTAACACAAAAAACAGCTGGTATTAGTCACTGGTTCTTAATCATTCTCGGTGTCGTTGCAGCTGCGGTAGGTCTGGTGTTTGTACTTAAAGATTTATTAGCTGGCTACATTCTTGCCGTGATTCTTGCATTTTCGGCACTACAAATGTTGCGTTTATACCGTAAGAGTGATGCTGAAGATCGTAAGAAACTTCACTCAATTATGTATTTTATGATTTTTGGTATGGTGTTCTGGGCATTTGATCAGCAAGGTGGCAGTTCAATCAGCTTATTCATCGAGCGTAATATTGATACTGATATTTTTGGTTACCATATTCCAACAGCCTTCTTTCAATCTGTTAATCCTGTAGCCGTTATTGTGGGTGGTGCTGCGGTAACATGGTTGTGGAAAGTATTATCGTCACGTCAGATCTCTGTTCGTACATTAACCAAATTAAACATGGGTTTGTTTCTATTAACTGCGGGCTTTAGTTTGATCACATTGTCTTCTAAGCTAGCAATGGCTACAGGTCATACAACATTCCTATGGCTATTTATTGGTTTGTTTTTCATTGGCATTGCTGAGCTATTTATTGACCCTGTCGCGTTAGCTGCAATTACGCGTATGAATCCGCAAGGAGCAACAGGTACGGTTGCGGGTATTTACATGTTAATGGGTGGTTCGGTAGCAAACTATTTAGCAGCAAACATTGCTGAGTTAACGTCAACCAATACACCACAAGGTGATGCAATAGATTTAATTACTTCTGCTGCGCAATATCACCACGTATTCCAGTCAATTTTAATTGTGACGGTTGTGGTACTGGTGATGGGATTATTGGTGAATTTTAAAAACCGTAATCAGCCAGAATTTGATTAACGACTAAATACATTATCAGCCAGTATTATTACGTTTCTTGTTAATAATACTGGCTTTTTTATTGCCTAAATTCTATGACAGCAAGAATAAAAATCGATCGATATGCCTATTTGTATCGTAAATAAAAGGACGATAAATAATAAGGCATATAATTTATGGCGGTAAAAGCTCTCTATTGGTTTACCAATGATTTACGTTTACATGATAACCCTATACTTCATCAAGCTTATGAGCATTGTGACAACCTGCTATGTGTTTATTTTATGGAGCCACAAAAACAGCAGTTTAATCGTTATCAACTTGTCTCGGTGGGTGAAATTCGTCATCGTTTTTTATTGCAAGCGTTACAAGCACTGCAATCTAATCTAGCTACATTAGGTCAGCGTTTATTAGTGATGCAGGCCGATCCTATGGTTTCCATGCCAGTATTAATAGAGCAATACGGCATTAACCTTATCTATCGTAGTCGTCACTGCGGCTGGTATGAACAACAGCAATGGCGTTACCTAAAACAATGTTATCCCCATTTGCGATTTGTAGAAGTTGATACGCATACGTTGTACTCACAAGATCAACTGCCGTTTCCTCTTTCAGACATGCCAAAGAGCTATTCAAAATTTCGTAAACAGATAGAGCAAAACGTCACTGTATCTTCACCTCTTCTTGTACCTGATTATTTACCGCCACAACCTAATGTGTTTTGTTCTGAATATTTAGATATTCGTCATGTCCACATTTCAGATAATGATCAGGTTGAGTGGCATGGTGGTGAAAATGTAGCACTGATGCATTTACAGCAATACTTTTCTTCTCGTTTACCGTCTAGTTATAAAGAAACGCGTAATGCCATAGAGGGTTGGGATAACTCAACCAAATTTTCACCGTGGCTAGCGTGTGGTGCATTATCCGCCAAAATGATCATGGCTACCTTGCTAGATTATGAAAAATACAAAGAGAAAAATTCATCAACCTACTGGATCTTCTTTGAGTTGTTATGGCGTGAGTTTTTTCAATGGCATGCGCATGCTGTTGGGCGAGATCTGTATCGTTTCAGTGGTGTGCAAAACAAACGGTTATTAAATAGTTTTTATCCTATTCGTTTTAAACAATGGTGCGAGGGCTCAACGCCTTATCCTATTGTTAATGCGTTTATGAAACAGCTAAACCAAACGGGCTACATGTCCAATCGTGGGCGCCAAATAGTTGCAAGTTGTTTGGTTAATGAGTTATCCGTTGATTGGCGTTACGGTGCAGCTTATTTTGAACAACAACTGATTGATCATGATGTTGCGGCAAACTGGGGCAATTGGCAGTACATTGCAGGGGTGGGAACAGACAGTCGTGAAAAACGTTGGTTTGATTTAGAAAAGCAAACACGACTTTTTGATCCTAATCAGCACTTTATTCGCTATTGGAGGGGGGATGAAAACCTTAACGCCTTAGACAGTGTAAACATTGATGATTGGCCAATGAGTGGTAGAGGGTAATCATGCAATCGTGCTATACAACTCTTCGTTTAATTTTAGGCGATCAACTCAATGCGAGTCATCATTGGTATCAACAACCCAATGAACATGTGCTGTATGTTATTGCAGAGCTAAAGCAAGAAACCAACTATGTTACTCACCACCATCAAAAGATCTGTGCATTTTTTGCTGCGATGGAAAATTTCGCGATTGCGCTGCAACAAGCAGGGCATGAGGTTTTACATTTAACATTAGACGATACTCATACCTATCATGATTTACCTGATTTAATTATTTCACTTTGTCAGCAATATCATTGCCAAGCATTTGAATACCAACAACCAGACGAATATCGATTATCGCAACAGTTAGCGGCTTTAAAGATTCCTGATGTAATCGTTCAAGCATGTGATAGCGAGCATTTCTTACTGACATTGGCCGAACTTGAGCAGTATATAACACCAAACAAACATCACCGTATGGAGAATTTTTATCGCGCTATGCGGAAACGATTTGATGTATTAATGGTTGAAGGAAAACCTCAAGGTGGTAAATGGAATTATGATGGTGCAAATCGAAATAAGTTAAAGGCTGGTGATATTGAAGCCATTCCTCAACCGTTAATGTTCAGTAATGATGTTAGTGCTATTTCGAAACGACTGGAAAAACACAATATCAACACAATTGGTCAATCTTGTGAGCAATTACTTTGGCCGACTAATCGTAAACAATCACAAGCGCTACTGAGTTACTTTTGCCGTGATTTATTGCCTTTGTTTGGACGTTTTCAAGATGCGATGACCACCAAAAGTGAGTCAGCATGGAGCTTATACCATTCTCGTTTGTCTTTTGCTTTAAATACGAAAATATTGCATCCCATGCAAGTGATCCAAGCGGCTATTGATGCTTACTCCCAACCTGATTCAAAGATTGATATTGCCCAAGTTGAAGGGTTTGTTCGCCAGATACTAGGCTGGCGTGAATTTATTCGTGCTATTTATTGGGTCAATATGCCTCATTACGGGAAAGAGAATACGTTAGAAGCTAACGGCTCTTTACCTGATTTTTTCTGGGATGCAAAAACCAATATGCAGTGTATGCATCATGCGATTAAACAGTCGCTCGATTATAGCTACGCTCATCATATTCAGCGTTTAATGGTTACTGGTAATTTTTGTTTATTAACGGGTATTACGCCAAGTGAAGTCGAACAGTGGTATTTAGGTATTTATATTGATGCGATTGAATGGGTAGAAAAGCCTAATACGCTTGGCATGGCGCTATTTGCAGATGCTGGTGTGGTAGCAACAAAGCCTTATGCTGCAAGTGGGGCATACATTAATAAGATGAGCGATTATTGCACATCATGTCAGTACGAGGTTAAAAAGAAAACAGGGCTGAATGCTTGTCCATTTAATAGTTTATATTGGCGTTTTATGGATAAAAATAGGGAGTTATTAGCAAATAATCCTCGTGTAGGTATGCTATTTAGTCATTGGGACAAATTAGATGATAGTGAGCAGGCTGTTATTGTAGAGCAAGCCGAGTATTATTTACGCCATATTAATTCACTATAAAGAAAAGGCGTGTTTAATCGCCAGTAATGACGTTGTTACACATCATCGTAAGATAAGGTTTAAGCATGAAAGATCCACATCAGTATTCAAAAGTGCCTAAAGGGCGATTATCACGACTATCGAAATTAGGCTCACTGGCGTCAAGAGTCGCAACTGGCATGGTTGCTGAAGGGGTGAAACAGTTAGCGTCAGGACATCGTCCCAAAGCCAGTGAGTTGCTCTTAACGCCGAAAAATGCTCAACGTGTGGCTGACCAATTAGCACAGTTACGCGGTGCTGCGATGAAAGTAGGTCAACTTTTATCGATGGATGCTGGTGATTTACTCCCGAAAGAATTAACTGAACTGCTATCTCGTTTGCAAGCTGATGCTAAACCTATGCCTATTAGCCAATTGAATCATGTGCTCATTGCTAACTGGGGAGAAGATTGGCAAGACAAATTTGCTCAGTTTTCGTTTTATCCTGTTGCTGCAGCATCAATAGGACAAGTTCATAGAGCAAAAACCAAAGACGGTCGAGATATTGCTTTAAAGATACAGTATCCAGGTATTGGAGAAAGCATTGATAGCGATGTACATAATGTTTCAACCTTGCTGAATGTATCAGGATTGATCCCTAAGTCTATTGATGTGTCAGATTTATTAGACGAAGCGAAAAAACAGTTACATGCCGAAGCTAATTATCAGCAAGAAGCACAATATCTTAAACAGTTTCGCCAATTACTTTCAGAGGATGCCCGTTTTCTGATCCCTGATATATACGATGATTTAACATGTGAAACGATCCTTGCGATGAGTTTTGTCGAAGGAATAGAAATAGAGCAACTGGCTAAGCAGTCCCAAGCGGTTCGTGATGAGGTGATGGCATTAGCCTTTACCTTATTGTTCAAAGAAGTGTTTGAATTTCGATTGGTGCAAACCGACCCTAATTTTGCTAACTATCGTTACAACCTTACAACTCATCAGTTTATTTTGCTTGATTTTGGCGCGACACGTGAGTATCCCGAACATGTCTCTGAAGGTTATCGCCAATTGATGACTGGTGCGGTGAAAAATGATCGTGAATCTATGCTTAACGCGTTAAAGCAAATAGGCTTTTTCCATCAGCAAATTGAAGATGTCGCACAACAAGCAGTCGTGAATTTATGTTTAGAAGCTTGCGAGCCATTAGCGTTTAATGGTGTGTATGATTTTGGTGTAACAGATATGGGGAAACGTATTCGCGATGCCGGTAGTGCCTTGAGTATGAATAGTGGTTATTGGCATACACCGCCCGCAGATGCTATTTTTTTACACCGTAAATTGGGTGGTTTATATTTGTTGGCAGCCAAGCTTAAAGCCAGAGTGAATGTTCATGCGTTATTTCAGCCTTATATTAGGTAATATTGAATAACTAGTTAAATGTTTTCTAATAATATTAACTTGTAAGATCATATAAAATCTAAATTTCAAGTCGTTATTGTTTAGAAATTTGAGCGTATATTTTTACAATCAAATATTGTTTGTTTTTTATTAGACATTAGACCCCTGTTTGATAGTATGCTTCGCAATATTTGTATGATGAATATGCATCAAAGCATGCAATAATCTTAAGAGAGTAAAATGACAGGTAAGCATGTATCTTATGCGGTACAAAATTATGACGCATTGTCCTATAAGCCTCAGGACGTATCTAAGATAGCACTTGTCACGGAAGGTGGAGGCCAAAGAGGGATCTTTACCGCTGGGGTATTGGATTCATTTTTAGATCAGGATTTTAATCCGTTCTCACTAATGATTGGTACATCTGCAGGATCGCTTAATTTAGCGTCTTATATCTGTGGCCAAAAGAAACATGCTTTTAAGGTGATCACAGAAGCAACGACGAATCATCATTTCTTCGATGTATATCGCTTTTTGTTTGGTCGCGAAGGGCTTGATCTTGATTGGTTAATGCAGCAAACCCAGACACGCTTTGAGCTTGATTGGCATCAAGGCCGACAAAATATGCGTAATCGAACTGTACTCGCATCAGCAAGTAATACGGTTAGTCATCAAGCGGCGTATTTTAATTTAAATACTGATAATTGGTCTTTGGCATTAAAAGCTTCATGCGCGATCCCTGTTTTAAATCGACAACCAATTTACTCACAAAATGAATATTGGGTTGATGGTGGTTTATCTGCCCCCATTCCTGTTCAAGAAGCTTATGAGCGCGGTTATCGTCATATTGTTGTGATCCGCACTGTGCCTATTGATACGTCATTTGATCATTGCTGGATGAGTAACATTCGTCGTGCCTTAGGCCAATCAAAAGCCGCAGGTATGATTGAGATGTTGTTAGAACATGAAGATAACTATAGAAAAACACAAGAGTTTCTTAGTAATCCGCCTGATGACGTTACTATTTATGAGATCCATCCGCAAAAAGCGTTAAAGTCAAAAATGATTGGTAGTGATATGCCATCGTTAGAAGAAGATTACAGCCTTGGCTATCAATCAGGTAAGTATTTCTTAAACACAGTGGGTCGCTATATTGATATTGATGAGCCTCATTGTGATGTGTCCCATTTGGTGGGAGAAGAAGTCAGCGATTTATGTAAGTTTGCATAATAATTATAAGAAGTTGTCATGGTTAAACAAAATTGTGAGAGGGATTTTGTTACCAAGGAGTCGGTTTTTACACAATTAATGGCGAGTGAAGTCCATTATATGTGGCAGAAGAGGGAGCAAGGCGAGTTTAAAGGTGTTGATGGAATACCGATCCGATGGATAAGTATTCGACATCCTCAAAATGAGCGTTGTGTTGTCATTGTTAATGGGCGTAATGAGAGTTTCTGGAAATATCAGGAACTATGTTATGAATTGTCTCGTAAAGGCTATGACGTGTATGCCTACGATCATCGCGGTCAAGGCGCATCAGGACGATTAACTAACGATAGTGAACTTGGACATGTGATTTGTTTTGATGATTATGTGTCAGATCTTCATTCATTTATTACAAATGTTGTTGGAAAACAAACATACAGACAACGGTTTTTATTAGCTCATTCAATGGGTGGTGCGGTAGCAACCTTATATTTAGAGCATTATCAGACACATTTTAATGCCGTCGTTCTTAATGCACCTATGTTTGGTATCAATCTACCTGTACCGCTAAAATTAGTTGCCTCTTCAATCGCTAAAATTATCGAGCATTATCAAACACAACCGTCTTATATGTTTGGATATAAGCCGTATCACGAAGCGCCTTTTGAAGAAAATGATCAATGCCAAAGTCAAATACGCTACGTTTGGGCGAAGCATTTGTATCAGCGCCACCCAGAACTTCGTGTCGGTGGGCCTAGTGCTCGATGGGTATGGCAAGCATTAGCTGCAGCGAAAAGCTGTATTCGGGATGTGGAACATATTCATACCCCCGTTTTATTGTTGCAGGCAGGTGATGATACCGTTGTCGATAATGATTCTCATCATGTTTTTTACTCAAAATGTGCTGAGTGCCAAATGAAAGTGATCCCACATGCTCGACATGAATTATTAATGGAAAAAGATTGCTTACGTAATCAAGCATTAGAAGATACGTTAGATTTTTTTGAGACTTACAGTTAATGATTTAGTGTTATTTATGAGTGAGATAAATAAAAAGCCCAGCATAACGATTAGATTATGCTGGGCTTTGTTATTTTTTAAAGAGAGTAACGTTATTTACTGACAAATAAACCAAGAGCGTGCATCTGCTTCAATTACCGCTTCTTTATACCAAGGTAGTGGATCAATTTCAGGCGCAATACGGATATCGCCTTTTAACTTTTCAGTCGCTAATACACTAACGCGGTTGTCATTTACACTTTGGATTTTACCTTTGTAGGTTACCCCATAAGCTTCATCTTTAGTCTTCTTATACATACACACAGTTTCACCTACGTGTGTCGCAATGAAGCCAGTCTCTTCAGTCCAAGGCTCTTGTTCTGGTGCTGGTGTTTCTTTCTCATTAAAGAGTGCTGCTTGAGATTGGTTTGATGGGACAATCTTTCTATGTACAGAATAGGGTTGATAACCAAGAAGTTTAGCGCCATCAATCCAAGCGGCTTTATCAACGTCTTTATTTTCAATAACACGCATTGTGACAAATGGCCCTGTAGGACAAACATCAGCCCATAGATCTGTAGATGTAATACGTGCTGAGAAAATAGGTGTTTCATCAGGAGTATTAGGGTGGCTCACACACCAGGCATCAGTATCTTGGTTGATCATGGTGCCAGAGTTAGCTTTACATGTTTTTTTGGCTAATTGATAAAATTGATCAATATCTTGTTGCGCTTGTTCGGCACTTGCAGAGCAGTAACGATAACTTAAAGAGAAGGTTTCTTTAGGGTAAAACATACCTTTATCAACAACCGTACCTTGGCTACGTGTTGCATCAGAAGTCATAAATTGGCTAGCTATCGTTTTGAAACTTTTTTCAACAGTTGGTGCTGGTGGCGGCGGTGGTGTTGATGAACAACCCGCAATGGTAGCAATAAGACCTGCTAGTGATACTCGGGTTAAAAGGGTTTTGCGCATTCTTGCCCCCAGAAATACTCTTCGTATATATAAATAAAAAGATAGAATTAATTATTAAGTGTATAGGGGACAACAGAACGTGCGAGGAATCAAGAAATTATTCTGTAAAATAAAATGTATTTGTTATTTTTCAATGGGTTAAATTAAAAATAAATTACATTTTTATTACTTTATGATTTTTAACAAAAAAATGCCCACAAATTTTCATTTGTAGGCACGTTGCTGAGGCGATAGATTAATCGGCGAAAGTATTCATTAATGTTTGTGAAGGTACAAAGTAGTGAGTACCTGTTTTTGCTTCCACAAAATCCAATAATCGATCGTAATTACCATTTTCATCAGCATAAATCATTTGTTTCAATGAGATATCTAAAATTTCTGGTGAAGCTGCAAAACCGATAAACATCGTGCCATGTTCAATAGCATTACCAAATGGACGGTTCTGACGTAGCATTTTAATTTCTTGGTCATCAATAATAACTTTACTCTTATTATTGTGCGCCCAAGCTGGTTTCTGCTCATCATCAAGTTCAATATCATCAAGCTTAGTTCGACCAATAACTTGCTCTTGGTATTCTGTGGTTTGTTTATCCCATAAGCCTTGACGGTCCACATAGCGCTGCACGGTTAAGTAAGTTCCGCCTTGGTGGATATCACTGTCATTTTCAACCAATACAGCATTAAAACGAGCTTCATTTTTTGGGTTTTCAGTTCCATCAACAAAGTCGATCATGTCACGGTTGTCTAGATATTTAAAACCTTGAATATCTTCAATTAAATTAGCGACAGGTTGGAGTGCTGCGGCAATGTATTTCGCTGCTTGAAAATTAAGATCCATACGTTCAGATTTTATCATGATGAAAATATCTCCCGGTGTACTTGGGAAGTTACGTTCACCGTCAGCCATAGCAATGAAATCATGTAATAAGGATGGCGCTTGAACATCAGGAAAAACGGTAGACCAACCTTTATTTGAAATACCGATAGTTAAAGAAAGGTTTGCTGAAGGGTCTTTTTGCGCGATGGATTTTTCAATAATTTGAATTTTGGCAAAGATTTTTGTTACGTCATCATTCTCAATCTTTTCTTTGAAAATAAAGGTGAGGTATTCAGCGAAAGTATTTGGATTAGAAATAGCACCTGGTTGTGCAAGTTCAGATAATTGAGTATTCATAATAAAAACCTTTAAATTTTTTTACTACGCTACGCTTTTTATACTCATAACTATAGTGTGAATAATGTAATGTTAAATTACTAAATATGATTGTATAGGGTGTGATGTAAGATACTGACAGAAAAGAGTTATTTTATTTATCGTATGTTTAAATTAAAAGTGTTGATGCATTATTTTGATCAGTAACAAGTTCAAAATGTTTTTATATTCATGTGCTATTAATTAAAGCTTATATATAAATAGCTTGGGTCAAATATGTCTAAATAATAAACGTTTTTTATTTGCCAAGAACTTCTATTAGTACGCTTGTTATTAGTTGTTGACTAGCCATTTTCAGTTGTTTTTGTAACTTTATTACATGAACATCGATTAGATCACAAAGTTAAATTTATCAGCTTAACTCCTCGAATTTCCTTTGATACTAAGTAAACCATGATGACACAGGTTACTTTAGGAGGTTGTTGTGTCTATTAACTCTATCGATTATTCAGAAATTTCTTCCGTATCATCTAAGTGGGAGCACAAGGATGAGTCGGCAACCAATATTGCTGAGAGTAAAAAACAACAAGCCGCAGCAAGACGACGTATAGAGCTTTTCCGTGATATCCAAGCGAGTGGACTTACCATTGCTGAAGCGCGAGAGTTAGGGTTATTACATTAATTACAGTAAAGTTATTATCGCGAACCTTATTGTGACATTGTCACTTCAGTTGTGGACGTTACAGAATAAGCAGTGTAAGCGTAATTAAATAATAACAAGTGAAATTTTATGGGATGCGATGTTTGCATCCCATTTGTATATGTGTGGTGTCGTAGTATTTTTGTCAATCTGGTTCGCTACATTAGGTTTTTGATAGTTTTAGGCTATTGCTGCAATAATCTGAATCATATTGTTTTTTACCATGCAAAGGGTAAAGTAATCACAAGTAAGTTTTAAAATGGATTATTACAATGACTACAATCACAACTCGCTGCCCACACTGTAAATCATTAAACCGCATGCCTTCAGATCGTATCAATGACGAAGCGAGCTGTGGCTCATGTAAAGATAAATTATTTGATGGTATGCCTATAGAAGGGACTGAAGATAATTTTTCAACGCTATTAAAGAGTGATAAGCCTGTCGTTGTTGATTTTTGGGCTCCGTGGTGTAATCCATGTGTCGGTTTTGCTCCTGTATTTTCTGATGTATCTCAAGAGCGTGATGGCCAAATCCGTTGTGTGAAGATTGATACTGAAGCACAACAAGCATTGGCTGCTCAATATCGTATCCGTAGTATTCCAACGATCATGGTGTTTAAAGAAGGCAAGATGGTTGATATGCTAAATGGTGCAATGCCGAAATCGCATTTAGATGAATGGCTAAATGAAGCACTTACAAAGTAAACATTACTAAGTAGTTATCTATTCTCAAAAGCTGAACATTTATCGTGTTCGGCTTTTTTGTTATCAATTAAGAGTTCTGTACGAAAAAACAACACTTATGCCTTTAGGGTTTTGTGTGAGGTGTTATTTGCTCATATAGTATTCATTTGGTCTTTGAATATGCGAATAATGAAAAATGATATTGTTAATGTGAGCAAGATCTCTATATACTCTCGCCTCGGTCAGAACAGTTAAGTTCAGCCACCTTATTTTACAAGCTGTCACCAGGGATAAGTGAACGACCCACGGAGTTGGACCGGCGTTATTTGTAGCTTGTTAATTTAGGTGACTCGTATGTTGTATTATTGGGCGAACACATTCATATCTTTAGCGTTTTATAACGTTAATCCTACCTTTTTTGCTTTTTCCCCAAAAGTAATCGTTCCTCAATGGCAGCAAACAGCAATACCTTCATTATTCGACACCCATTTAAAAAACAGCAGGACGAAATAATGCAGTTGTTAATTACATTAGCTGGTATCGTAGTACTGGTTCTATGCGCAGTGGCGCTTTCTGATAATAGAAAAGCGATCAATTGGAGAACCGTTGGCGGTGCTTTATTCTTACAAGCTAGCTTTGCCGCTCTTGTACTATATGTACCCATTGGTCAGAAGATGCTAGGTGCAATGAGTGACGGTGTTGCAGGTCTTCTTAGTTTCGCTGATGTTGGTATTAATTTCGTTTTCGGTGATTTAGCTAATATTCAAAAAAGCGGTTTTGTTTTTGCCATTCGCGTTCTTCCTCTTGTTATATTCATCAGTGCTTTAATTTCTCTTCTTTATTACTTCGGCATTATGCAATGGGTAATTAAAGTTTTGGGTGGCGGTATCCAAAAACTATTAGGCACTAGTCGCGCAGAGTCTCTAGTTGCTACAGGCAATATCTTCCTTTCTCAAGGTGAATCCCCTCTTCTTATTCGTCCATTCCTTGCAAAAATGACACGCTCTGAGCTTTTTGTGGTGATGACCTGTGGTATGGCGTCAGTTGCGGGTTCTGTATTAGGTGGCTATGCAGGATTAGGTGTAGAACTTAAGTATCTGATCGCTGCAAGTTTTATGGCGGCACCCGGCGGTTTACTAATGGCTAAAATTCTTGTACCAGAACAAGAAACGCCAATGGAACAAACTGAGATCGAAATGGCAAAAAGTGAACACAGTAATGCTATTGATGCTTTAGCTGCTGGTGCAATGAATGGTATGAAAGTATCTGTTGCGATTGGTACTATGCTTATTGCTTTTGTTAGTGTAATCGCAATGGCTAATGCTGGCCTTGAAGGGGTAGGGCACTGGTTAGCAAGTATTACGGCAACGATTGGTCTTGATTCTGCATCACATTGGTTTGCTACAACACCATTAACGATGCAAGCTATTTTAGGCTATATTTTCTCACCACTTGCTTTTGTTATCGGTGTGCCGGCAACAGAAATGATGAAAGCGGGTACTTTTATTGGTGAGAAGCTTATTCTAAATGAATTTGTTGCTTTTATGGACTTCGCAGCGGTTAAGCAAACTTTATCTGAACATACCCAAGTGATCATCACTTTTGCATTATGTGGTTTTGCGAATATTGGTTCTATTGCTATTCAAATTGGTTCAATCGGTGTGATGGCACCTGAGCGCCGTGGTGATGTTGCAAAATTAGGTATTAAAGCTGTTTTAGCTGCAACATTAGCTAACCTAATGAGTGCGGCGCTTGCTGGTATTTTTATCGGATTATAAGCGTTAAAAATAGCATAAAAATTTATAGCCGTAGAGTTTACTCTGCGGCTTTTTTATACGTTTTTTTTAATAAGTATCCATATCTTATTGTTATTTAATGTTTATTAATACCTGTTAAAAAGAAGGAAACTATTTGATTTAATCGATAAAAATTAAAATATAACAATATTTTGTGAATAATTTCCTTGTCACCATGAGTATCGCCGCTTATCATTGCAATGACCTTATTTTTGTTCATTATTTTTAGGTGTTATGTTTCTGACCTTTGTTCGTTTTTTGATATTAAGTATTTGCTTAGGGGCTGCGTCATTAGCTTCGGCATCTACACATATCAACGAAAATGTTCAAAAGTATGTCGTGCAAAATACGATTAAGCAATGTAATGAAATGGTTGTTCAATCGCACTCTGTTAACCTTATTTCAGATGTTGCGAAATTTAACTGTAATAAAAATCAAACGGTTAAGCATTCTTCTGATAATAAACACCCATTAACACAAACACAAAGAGATAACAGTGTTGGTTTGCCTGTTTCTGTTAATAGTTCAAAATTAGTATGGAACTTCCCAATTCCTAATCCTAATAAAAGCAGTGATAAGAATAAGCAACATCGTATTGAGTTTAGCGACTATAATATTGCTTTAGGTACATCAAGCCGTTTATTAAATGCGCTTCATCTTGATCCTGAAGAAGTCTCGCCTGATTATCGATTAGCATTTGAATTTCCTATCCTTGTTGCTGTACCACTCACTGTAGGTTATGAAGAGCCACTATCACCAACGGTTGAGTGGGTACTTAAAATAAAATCATCTTCTTCACGTATTTCAGGTTGGAAAGATACAAACCTGATCTACTCTCAATATGGCGAACAACGTCAAGCAGTCTAAAATATTATTTATTGGTTGAAAGTTTCGATTCAGCTAATAGTAATACCCTTTCAAAATATTTAATAAATATATTAATAATTATCTGATTATTAAATTCTATTTATCGGACCTGTAATTATATTGATCCTTTTAAAATGGTCATATTGATGAGTATCTTTAACAAATTCTTGTGATAAAGGTATAATTATAGGTGTTCTATCGACTGCAACAGGCTGTCTGTTGCAAGGTACATGGCTAAAAATAATGAGAAAAAAGAATACTAAACAGATTCTGAATCATTACGCAGCATGGAAATATGTTGTGTTAATTGTGACAGTTTCAATAATGTTATTAAGTGCTATTCCAACGTGGTATGGCGACAATGCAGCGGTACAAATCAGTAAAAAAGGCGGTGCGATGCCAACACCTTTTGAAATTCAAAAGGTGTTAAAAGAGCATGATATTGATCCGCTAAAAATTGAACAAAAGCCTGATAAAACGATTGTTGTATTAAATAGTACTAAACAACAAACTGATACTAAGGCAGCGTTAAATACACTGATAAAAAATGAAGAACGTTTAACGCTTGCATTAGAGCCAGCAGCTCCAATGTGGCTACAAGACATGGGTTTTGAGCCAATAAAGCTAGGCCTTGACCTTCGCGGTGGTGTTCAATTCCTGTTAGATGTTGATGTTAAGCAAGTTTATAAAAACCATGCTCAGCAATTAATGGATGACTTACGCGTTAATTTCCGCAAGCAAGAGATCCGTGGTGGTCGTGCTGAACTAAAAGGTATGGATCAAGTTATTGTTCGTCTGCCTAGTGAAGCTGCAAATGATAAAGTTCGCCAGTTTATTCGTGAACAATATCCACAATGGCAAGCTACCAATGGTTCTGCTGATAATCTTCTTCTTACCCTTAGTGAGAAAGAGAAAACAGATTTACGTAACCTGACCGTTCAACAGAACTTACAAACAATGCGTAGCCGTATTGAAGAGCTTGGTATTACAGAAGCGTCTGTTCAGCGACAAGGTGAAAACCGTATTCGTATTGAGCTACCTGGTGTTCAAGATCCAGCGGCAGCGAAGAATGTTATTGGTGCAACAGCAAGCCTTGCTTTCTATGCTGTGAAAGAAGAAGGCACTGGTAGCACAATGATTCTACCTGATAAGAATGGTAACCCTGTTCGTGTTAGTCGTAAGCCTGTACTTACTGGTGATCACATTGTTGATGCGCGTGCAAGTTTTGGTGAAAACGGTACGCCTGAAGTAAATATTACGCTGGATAGTGCTGGCGGTAAGATCATGTCTGATTTCTCACGTATGAATGTGGGTAAACCAATGGCGACATCTTACAGTGAATATAGCCGTAATGCGCAAGGTGAGACGGTACAAACTAACAAGATCATCAGTGTTGCAACAATTCAAACGCAATTAGGTAGTCGTTTCCGTATTACGGGTGCTGGTTCATTAGAAGACGCACAGCAACTTGCTTTACTTCTGCGTGCAGGTTCGCTTACTGCGCCTGTAACAATTGTTGAAGAGCGTACTATTGGTCCAACACTGGGTGCTGAGAATATTAAAAATGGTTTTGCCGCTCTAGCATTAGGCTTAGGTGTAACATTGCTATTTATGGCTGTGTGGTACCGTCGTCTTGGTTGGGTTGCTAACATTGCTCTTCTTACAAATATGATCATGCTATTTGGTCTATTGGCGTTGATCCCTGGTGCGGTATTAACTTTACCGGGTATTGCTGGTTTAGTATTAACCGTTGGTATGGCGGTAGATACCAACGTACTTATCTTTGAACGTATTCGCGATATGATCCGTGATGGTCGAAGCTTGGCTCAAGCAATTGACCGTGGTTTTAGCAGTGCATTTGGTACTATTTTCGATGCTAACTTCACAACGATGATCACAGCTGTTGTGCTTTACTCTATTGGTAATGGTCCAATTCAAGGTTTCGCATTGACGTTAGGTCTTGGTCTATTAACAAGTATGTTTACTGGTATTTTCGCTTCTCGAGCCATTATTAACTTGGTTTGGGGTCGTGATTCGCGTCGAGATGTAAGGGTTTAACGCAATGAAAAATTGGATTATTAAAAACTTAACCAAATTGCGTTATATGACAGGTATTGTCTCTATCGCCTTAATGGTTATCTCTATTACCTTTATCTGTGTAAGAGGTCTTAACTGGGGTTTAGATTTTACTGGCGGTGTTGTTAGTGAAATTCAAATGGACAGCCAAATCACGAACAGTGAAATTGCGCCATTAATGGATGCAGGCTTTAACCAAGATGTTGTTGTTATTGCCGCAGATGAACCGGGCCGTTGGATTTTACGTTATGCAGCGCCAGCTAAAGGCGTTAACTATCCAGAAATTACAAAAGTTCTTGCGCCGCTTCATGCCAATATTCAGGTGTTAAATACCAGTATTGTTGGTCCTCAAGTTGGTGCTGAGCTTGCCGAGCAGGGTGGTTTAGCACTATTGGTAACAATGCTATGTATTTTAGGTTACCTAAGTTACCGCTTTGAGTGGCGTCTTGCTGCAGGTTCATTACTTGCGTTATTACACGACGTTATTCTTGCTGTTGGTTTCTTTGCGATGACGCAAATGGAATTTAACTTAACAGTACTTGCTGCGATCTTAGCGATCCTAGGTTACTCACTGAATGACTCAATTGTTATTGCTGACCGTATTCGTGAATTATTAATTGCGAAGCCTAAGCAAGATATTGAAGCGACGAATAATGAAGCGATTGTTGCAACGTTCTCTCGTACTATGGTGACATCTGGTACCACATTAATGACTGTTGGATCATTATGGTTATTAGGCGGTTCGTCATTACAAGGGTTCTCTATTGCAATGTTTATCGGTATCTTAACAGGTACTTGGTCTTCAATCTCTGTCGGTACATTATTACCAGAGTTTTTAGGCTTAAAACCTGAACATTACCAACCGAAACCAGTAGCTGAAGAGCCTTAATCGGAAATGTAGAGTTGTAAAGCTGTCCTTAAGCGAGTCTTAAGGGCAGCTTTTTTTTACGTCAAATGTGATGTTACATGTGAAAATACCAACAATCGATTAACAATTTATTGAATAGTGAGCCAAACTTGATTTGCTGAAGTATTATTTAACAGGAGACGTTCAATGAAAAATAATATCACTGTAGTATTTTTCGCACTTATGATGTTCGGTTGTACTCATACTGCTAATAACGGAGTTCGTTTCTTACCTGATCAGTATGTCAGTAATGTTCAACACGATAGCATTTATTATTATGGTTACAACCAAGGTTGCAAGTCAGCATTGGCTCAGAGAGGTAACTCGAATGCTGATTTTAAGAAAGACTCGACATTAGATGGTTCAAACTCTCGTTTTAATATGGGATGGGATGATGGGATGCAAGCGTGTGCTACGGGAGAAATGCAAGTTATAGATAATATTAATGCTAAGAATTCACCTATTTAAAGTTGTAAATGCTGAAAATTCTAATTAATGGATAATATGAGACCAATCTCAAATAACTCTATAAATAATTTGGTAAAAGAATATAGATGTAATAATCTTCTTACAATAAGAGCTAAAAATGTTCAGATAAAAAAAACAGATCAAATGATCTGTTTTTTTAGAGTGAATAATAAGAAAGCCTAGCCGTAGTATTTCTTAATCGTTCGTATTTACTTTGTTTATGCTGCTTTTGCATCGATAATAGAGATAACATCTCCATTATCAAAGTTGATAGTGGTTGCAACGTTGATTTCAGGCAAAAGTAAATAGGCACAATTGGTGCCATCGTCTGCAGTAATTTCAACAACAACATTTAGTTGATTTTCTAAAAAATCACTTAAGCTTATTTTATTGCAATCAATATCAGAAATATGCAGTTTTTTATAGCGTCCTTTTGAATCGTGTACCCAAGTAGTGAAATTGTGTAATTCACTTTCCATTTGATATATAAAATCTGCCAGATTTCTCATAGAAACTTCCTTTATGTTGATCAATATAAAATATTGACTCACATCTTCATTATGTACAAAAAACTAAATTATGAAACATAGTCCTGAAATTTTTTATAGATAGTGTGATCTGAAATGATATTTAAGGTAATTATTACTTCTATCAACAATTTTTATCATAAGATTTATAAAATATAACATAAAATAGTTTCACTTATATTTCAAAAAGGCATTATAAATAAATTGCTATTTGGCTCTATATATGTATTTGGTATTTTCAATAAGGGGGTGTTCAGGGTTTTATTATTATGAGGTCTGTTACATGTATTATTTTGTTAATTTAGTATAACGGCAGTATAATGCTTTAAAGGCATTTATTGTCAGGTAGTATCTCATTGTATTTATTTTTATGTCTAATAGTTATTATTCCCTGGATCAAGGTGGGTGACCAATTTAGCGTTTAACTTGATATGATTTGAGAAAACTTGTCTCATTCATGATCGAAATTCGCTATTATGTGTTGGTTTATAATAGTTACTTAATTGGTTAATTATGTCTAAAACAGCAGTAAAAGTTATACAAAAAGTTACATGGATAGGCTCAATCGCCAATATTAGCCTCGCATTTATCAAAATTACTATTGGTAAAATGACGGGAAGTCAGGCACTTATTGCCGATGGTGTACATAGTTTTTCTGATTTAGTAACCGATACTGCAATACTTATTGGCTCTCGTTATTGGACGGCGCCTGCTGATAAAGAACACCCTTATGGGCATGGGCGCTTTGAAACGTTAACTAATATCTTTATTGGTATATTGCTCGCGCTTGTTGGTATTGGTATAGGCTGGGAATCACTGACGTCTATTAGTGAGCAATCACACAGTCAACCAGGTATGTTGGCCTTTGCAGTCGCAGTTATCTCGATTGTTGTCAAAGAAGTCTTGTATCGCTGGACCGCAGTTAAAGCAAAAGAAATTAACAGTCGAGCATTACATGCCAATGCATGGCATCACCGTTCTGATGCACTTAGCTCTCTTCCTGTCGCTATTGCTGTTATTGCTAATTATTTTGTACCTGAACTGCATTATTTAGATCAAATTGCCGCATTAATTGTTACGGCTATGATTTTAAAAGCGGCGGTTGAAATTTTATGGCCTGCGGTACTTGAAATTACTGAAGCGAAAGCTGACGCTGAAATTGAAAGTAAAATTCAAGCGTATGCAGCAGAAGACAAGGATATCAAAGAAGTGCATGCCATTCGTAGTCGTCGTACTGGTAGTACAATTTTGTTAGATTTTCATTTACTTGTCGATCCTGAAATGAGTGTAGACAAAGCGCATACGATTGCAGAAAATTTTAAAACGCACTTACTTGAAGTGTTAGATGAAGTGGTTGATATCATCATTCACATTGAACCATTTAATTGCAAAGAAAGGGTATTGAATCCTTGCTGCGATAACTGTGATAACGATAACTAGTTAATTTTAAAAGATAAATTTAAAACAAATAAAGAGGTGATGTTGTAGAACATTACTTCTTTATTTTTTACCAGATGTATTATTAGCAAGATTTTGGCACTAGTTACAAACCAGAGAGAAGTATAAAGACTATAGTAATCGTAATTTAGCTGAGATTTATTGGTGACGTTATGCCTTTAATATCGATAAAAGCATTACCATTTGATCCACAAATTGAAATAGACAGTGCGTTAAAATCTTTGTCAGAGATAATAGCGCTTCAGTGCCAAATAGATCGTGAACATATAATGATCACTTGGGAGTGGTTGAGTTATGAGCATTATGTCCATCATGGTGCTGTAGTTGATAAGCAACAACAGGGAAGTCATCCTGTTTTGATTGAGTTAATAGCGCCTAATTATTATTCACATGACAATATTAAATTCTTAATGGAATTGATTGCGACGAATATATCTTCAAATTTACCGATTAATAGAAATAATATATTTATCAGTTATACACCTGCTTATAGTGAGGGAATATATGATCAAGGCCATGTGGTAAATTGGGAAGATAATTAATAAGCGGCAAATATCTTAATTGAATGAAAGAATAAAGCCGCTATTAATGACTAGATAATAACCTTTTTAAGCCATGAATTAATGTCGTACAGCTCGTTTTTATATTTATCCTGCTCTACCGTTAATTCTGATATAGCGTTGCTTATAGTGGCTGCATTATATTCAAGACCAAAGAGTGTTTTTTCGACTAGCTCAATAGGTGTTGGATCTAAGCTATCTGTGAACATTTTTACAGAAATAATATGACCTTTTTTAACATCTAAATGAAGCTCTACGCCTCCCCAAGAAAAACGCTCATCAAGAGAATGCATAAACTGCGGCGTATTACCAAAATTCCAGTCCCAACTCGCTTGTTGCTGGTATTTTTGTGTAAATCCAGGTAAGTCAGGCAGGCTTTCTGGCGAGATATATTCAATATCTACATATTCACCGTAGTGGGCAAAAAAAGAGGCTGTAATTGCTTTACATACACTTTCATGGTCTATGTCAGGAAGTAGTTCATTCAAGTTGATAACGCGGGATCTGACGGATGTGATCCCTTTAGCCTCAAGCTTCTTTTTATCTGGATTTAGGTAATTAGCTAAACGTGTCAGATCTGCACTTAAAAGAAGAGTGCCATGATGAAACCCACGATCCATTGTTTCTCTATATGCAGAACCTGAAAACTTACGATCACCATCTCTTGTTGATACAACAAGATCGTTTCTACCTGTTGCTGTTGCGTCTATTCCAAGCTGTTTTAAAGCTGATAATACGATTTCTGTTGAGATGTTTTTATCATATTTGGGTTTTCCAGCCATAAAAGTGAAATTAGTATTACCCAAATCATGAAATACGGCTCCGCCACCACTTTGACGGCGAGCAAGGGTGATCCCATCCTGATCCATTTTCCTTGTGTTACATTCTTTCCAAGGGTTTTGAGCTCGGCCAATTACAACTGTATCCGCATTGCGCCATAAAAAAAGAACCTGCTGATCGGCTGGCATATTTCGAAAAATAGCGTCTTCAACAGCAAGGTTAAACCAAGGTTGTGTTGATTGAGAAATAAAAACACGTGTTGTAACGGACATTTAACAGACCTGATAATGACTAGACAATATAGTAAATTTACAGGCTAACGTTATTGAGGTAAAGCAGAGGAAGATTCTGTTTCTATTATACGGGAAGGTACAGTTTGGCTTAAATCGCTAAATGTAACAAAAGTAATAGTTAAAAAAAAACCAAATCATATATTATAAACTGGAAGAATATATGATTTGGGAATGATGTTTATGTTTCTCTGTAGAGAATTTTAATGCGTTTTATTGCTTGGAATCAGGATAACATTGCAGGTTATCAGAATATATAGCCATTGTTGAAAGGTAAGGTTGATAACATAAGCGTTAATTTTCTAACCTATCCTTGTAAGCGTAGTTAAAGATTACTGGCCTGAAAAGCAAATAATTAAAAAGTTGAAATGAGTGCATGGCATGAAACCATGCCTCTGATCGTGATGTAAATTTATTGCTGGCTAGTTTGTGCAGAGGGAGTTGTACTTTCAACCTGTGTAACAACATCATAAGTGATGAAGTAGCCCACAAGTAGAATAAGAGGGAGAAATTTAAACCACTTTTTCATTTTAATATACCGATAGTAGAGATAGCTTCTCACCATACCATGCAAAAATTTACGATAAAGAGTTATTAATGGAAAGTTAGGTTTCTTATGAAGCTCATATTATGACCGTTATTACTCGGCTAATTTTCTATACAAAAAAGCCGAACATTATGTTCGGCTTTGTGTCTTAATGCTGCTATTTGTTAGAAATAGAGGCGGACAACTGATTCGGCAACACAACCAGGACGTCGACATCCTTCAATTTCTACTGTAATTTCTTGCACAATTTCCAAGCCACGTTTAATTGGCGTGACGGATTGAATTTTAGTACGAGCACGCACATTTACACCTGATTTTACAGGATAAGGAAAGCGCACTTGGTTTAATCCATAATTCACGGTCATTTTTGCTGTAGGAAACTTTTGATTATTAGGATCGACACTATCCGTTAATACCGATAATAATGACAGCGTTAAAAATCCATGAGCAATGGTTGTTTTAAAAGGTGATTCTGTTTGTGCGCGCTCTGGATCAGTATGGATCCACTGGTGATCGTCAGTAACATCGGCAAAACTATTAATGCGTGATTGTTCAACAGTTAGCCATTCCCCAACATGAATTTCTTCACCTAATGTTTCATTTAAGGTATTCATTAGCTTTTCAGCTTCAGGGTGCATCTCAATCTGTTCTGGCTTTTCTACTTCCATTGCATTGCCATTGGCAACAGAAACCAAACTATGATCTTTAACCCATGAAGCTATGTGGCTATTGTTTGCTTTGTTTAAGAACTCAACCCAGTAATCTCGGATTGTTGGAGATAGCCAGTCTTTAAATTCAAACTGGTGATGCGCTAAGACTTCACGCTTACGTTTGATAAAATCGACTACTTTTTCTTTCATAGAGCATAACCTTCGTTGATATAACCCACTGTGTAGGGGGCACGTATTTTAGCGAGATATTACATCCACACAAACTTTTTCGTGCTTCGTGTCGCATAAAACGACTCATCCGATGAGTTGATTTTAGTTAAATCAATGAAATAGCGCAATGTATTAATGTAAATTCTTGTCTTAAGTTACATGATACTCAAAAATTTTATCACTAAATTAATGACTTAGTGGTATGACTATTATGTTAGAAAATATTATATGTCTACTTTTTGTCATAAAAACATCCTTTCACTGTAGTAAAAACTTCATTTTTGTTTGCCAAAGTGTAGCGGTTTTTTACCTATGTTAAGGATTAACTGTGAATAAGCCATTATTAACAACGCTACTGATTTCTACTTTATGCTCACCAATATATAGTGCTCATGCTGAAACCCCGCTTGATATAAATTTAATTGGACGTGCATTGCTTAATGCTGAATCGCCAGAAGGTGCGGCTGAAATTGTTGCTTACCAGAATAACAAAAAACGAATCTTTGCTATTAATGGCTCAGGAACGACATCGACGGTAGAAATTGTTGATATTGCTAATACTCCCTTAACTAATCTCAAATTAACATCTGCGGGTGTGGTAGACGGCAGTAATTTAAAATCGACCTACACGATTAATTTAAATAAATATACAGCAGGAAATGCCAATAGTATTTCGATTGCTGAAAAGTCAGGATTAGCTGCTGTTGCTATGGCTGCTAATAAAACAGGTGAAAAAGGCGTCATTGCTTTTTATGACATTAGTAAAGACATACCTCTATTTATTAAGAATGTCGAAGTGGGTTATCTACCGGATATGGTGACATTTACACCGGATGAAACCAAAGTTGTCGTCGCCAATGAAGGTGAACCATCAGGGGATTACTTAACAGATCCTGAAGGCTCTATTGGTATTATTAGCATCAATAATGGCAAGGTGGCTGATAAAGCAGAATTACTCGATTTCACTTCTTTTAATGACAGACAAATAGAATTAGAAAAACAAGGGATGGTTTTTTCTAATCCTAACGGTCAAACCATTAAGGGCTTGAAAATTACGACAGCAGTCGCCCAAGACATTGAGCCTGAGTATGTCGCTATATCGAAAGACAGTAAAACTGCTTATGTGTCGTTGCAGGAAAATAATGGTATCGCTATTGTTGATTTAGCGACAAATAAACTCACTTTAAAAGGCTTAGGTTTCAAAGATTGGTCTAAGTATAAGATGGATGCATCTGATAAAGATGGCGGCATTAATATGAAGACTTATTCGGGGCTTTATGGCATGTACCAGCCTGACACATTGGCAAGTTACAGTGTAGATGGAAACAACTATGTCGTTATTGCAAATGAAGGTGATGGTCGCGAATACTTCTTTGATGCGAAAGATAAAGAATCATGCAAAGCACAGGGCGGAGTAGATTTTGACAAGAAAAAGGGCTGTGTGTCTTTTGTTAATGATATTCGCGCAAAAAAACTAATGCTTGCTGATAATTTTAATTATTTAAAAAATGATGAATCAGATATAGGTCGCCTGAAAGTTAATCCTCAGTTAGGTGATAAAGATGGCGATGGTAAGTATGAAGAACTATATACCTTTGGCGGACGTTCTTTTTCTATTTTAGATAGTCAAGGCCAGATGATTTTTGATTCGGGCGATGAAATTGGACAACTAACCGCTAAAATTCACGGTAAAGCATTCAATAATGATGAAGATGAAAATGCAGGTGATGCGCGTTCTGACGCTAAAGGTGCTGAACCTGAAGCGTTAACTGTCGGAAAAATAGGCGATAAAACATATGCTTTTGTTGGGTTAGAGCGTATGGGAGGGGTAGTTGTTTATGATATTACAGAGCCACGTAAAGCACATTATGTTGATTATTTTATTAATCGTGGCGTTGTAGAAGGCGAAGCGATCACGGGTGACTTAGCACCTGAAGGAATGACATTTGTGGAAGCAAGAAATAGTCCAACTCAAAAACCGTTAGTAATTATTGGCAATGAAATTTCTGGCAGTATTGCGGTATGGGAAATTTCAACTAAGTAATTGTTCACAAATAAAAACGCCGATATCTTTTTAATCTATGAAGATATCGGCGTTTATGTATTACTTAATAAATAAGATCACGGTTATTATTGCTCTGCTCTTGGTTGGCTTACATTACCTTCACGGAGTGACTTCAAAACCGTATCTTTGGGACCATCGGCTACAATTCGTCCTTGCTCCATAACAATAAGTCGGTCAACAATATCAAGCATACTGGTTTTATGAGTGATTAAAATCAATGTCTCTTCAGGTGTCATATTAGTAAGTTGACGTTTTATATACATTTCAGAGCGGTTATCCATACTACTCGTTGGTTCATCCATAATCATAACGGGTGGGTTAGATAAGAATGCACGCGCAATTGCAATTGCTTGTCTTTGACCACCAGAAATAGCATGACCACCTTCACCAATTTGTTTTTCTAAGCCTGCAGCGTCGTGTTGGGTAAAGGCTGTCACGCCAGCACGCTCTGCTGCTAACAATATTTCATTATCACTGGCTAATGGACGGCCTAATGTAATATTGTCACGAATTGAGCCAAAGAATAACGTGATATCTTGTGGAACACAGCCAATATTTCGGCGGATATCAATATGATGAAGTTGATTAATATCAGTATCATCAATTAAAACTGAACCTTCTGTTGGTCTATATAGCCCCATTAACAAACGTTCTAAACTTGTTTTACCTGAGCCTATACGACCAATAATTGCCACTTTTTCACCAGGATTAATGGTGAGGTTAATATTTTTTAGCGCAGCATGTGTCGCATTGGGGTAAGCAAAGGAAACATTATCAAATTCAATTTTTCCGCGAATAACAGGGCGGTGGATGTAACGTTTACCATCTTCTTGCTCTAATGGCATAGCCATCAACTGTTCAATGACCGTCATTGCTGATTTTGCTTGGTTATAACGGGTAGAAAGTAGGGCAAGTTGTACCATTGGACCAACCGCACGCCCACTTAGCATGGTTGAGGCAATCAACCCCCCCATGGTGAGTTCGCCATTGGCAATTAAATACACACCCACCACAATCATTGCGACAGAAACGAACTGTTGTAAGAAACCTGCGGTATTTTGCACAGAGTCTGTTAAACGACGTGATTTCAAACTCCAGTTGGACATATGTGCTACCGCTTCTTCCCAACGGTATTGGAACTGGCTTTGTGCGCCAAACATTTTAACCGTCTCTAAACCTGATAGGCTTTCGATAAGGTTGGCATGTTTTTGTGAAGAAAGACGTGAGCCTTCTTCAATACTCTTACGAAGTGGTCGTTGAATAAAGAAGCTATATGCCACTAAAATTAGTACTGCAATCAAGGGCACTAATGCTAGAGGTCCAGCCATGATGTAAATAATCAGCAAGAACAGTAACGCAAAAGGTAAATCGATCAACGAAGATACCGTTGCCGAGGTAAAGAACTCCCGAATAGATTCAAATTCTTGTAAATGGCGAGCAAACGCACCAACAGAAGCAGGTTTTGCTTCCATACGAATACCCATAACACGGCTAAATATTTTTGCTGATATTAATAGATCCGATTTTTTACCCGCTAGATCAATAAAATAGCTTCTTAGCAGTTTTAATATCAAATCGAAAACAAAAATAACCGTAATACCAATGGCTAACACCCATAATGAATCAAATGCCAGGTTAGGTACAATTTTGTCATACACTAAGCGAGTGAAAAGGGGGGCGGCGATGGCAAAGATATTGATAAGAATTGAGGCTATCAAAACATCGCGGTAAATATTACGAGATTCCCATAGCGTACTCCAAAACCAGTGACCATCACGCGTTTTTAGAATTTCAGGAGAGCGTTCATCGTAGCGGAAGCGCTTTTTGATTAAAAATAAATGGCCAGTGTATTGCGCATTTAATTCATTCAATTTGATCCATTGTTCACTACCTTCATTTTGTGGCAGTACAACTTCGGCTTCACCTTTCTCTTTATCAATACTTAAAACAACACATGCTTCTCCACCTTTAAGCAGAGCGATGACAGGAAAGAGCAGAGAAGAAATACTTTCCAATGCCATTTTTGTTTCTTTGGCTTGTAGTCCTGCTTTATCTGCTGCACGAGGAAGAAGAAAAGGAGACAGTAAACCATCATTTAATGGTAAATCTGCAACAAGCGCGTCTGGTGAATTTGCCTGACCATAAAAACGGCTTATATAAACGAGTGACTGAAGTAAAGGATCTTTCATTTTAATTCTCGTGATTCAATTGATCAGTAACAAAACCTTGGAAACCGAGTATATCCATCGCAGCTAACTTATCTTTCTGCTCTGCAGTTTCAACACGTGTTGCAATTGTGTTAACAGAAAGGTTATTGGCTGTACTCGTGATTGATTGAAGCACATCCATTTTTATTTGGTCATCGAGTTGAGAGGTATAGGCAAAGTCTAGTTTAACGTAGTTTGGGCGTAATCGATTTAAATAGCCTGTTGAACTAAAACTATGTCCGTAATTGTCAATGCCGAAGCGGAAACCATTTTGGTGAATAATTTCACATAGTAAAGAAGCATTATCTATTTGTTTAATAAAACAAATTTCAGGCAGCTCAAATAGCACACGATCTTTAATGTGTTGCGCTGCTTGCAATTTACTGTTTAACCAACGAATGAAGCCAGTATCATTTACACTGCTTTGAGTGATGTTAATCGCAAGAGGCACCGAAGTTAGGTTTTTCTCTATATCGTTAAATAAAGCATCAACGATGTAGCGGTCAAAATTAGCGCCTTCATTGAGTTGCTCTATCGCTGATAAAAACTGACCAGCATTAAATCGCTGGTTATCTTTTTGAATGTAAGCGAAAGCTTCTTTATGCAGTATTTTATTGTCAACATTGATCGCTTTTTGGAACGTGAAGTGGATAAGCTTATTGGCGATAGCTTCATCAACCAATGCTTTCCATTGTTGCTTACCTAATGATGTTGTTTCTTTCTTCTCATCAGATTCAATCACAGCTAAGGGCTCTTTTGGCTCTTGGCGTGCTTTATTTAAGGCATTATCGGCACTTGCTAATAAGCTTGAAATAGTTTCATTTTCAGAACAGACAACAATACCAACGGCAGCATGTAGCGGTGCAATACCCAATGGATCTGAATTAAGATCTGAAGTCATGTTAAGCATTTTTCGACCAAATTCGATCAGTTCTTCTTTGGTTGCTTTAGGCGATATTAAGACAAACTCAGATTGGTTCAGACGTGCAATGGTTACATCGTCATTTGATAACTCTTTCAAACGAGATGCAATTTTTTGTACTAACTGATCACCCACTTCATAACCAGACTGTTTATAACTATCTTCAATATCATCAGCTTTTAACAATGCCATACCGCCACTAGGTTTGCGTGATAACCAAGAGGTAATTTTAGAGATTAGATAGCTGCGGTTGGCTAAACCTGAAACGGGATCTTGATAAGCTCGAATACGAAGGTTATCTGCAACTTGTGCTTGTTGTTCAAAGTGACTTTGAAGTTGTTGGTTCATTGAGTTAAAAGCGGTAACCACATCAGCTAGATCGCGAGTGAGAGGCATTGGAAGAGAAGATGTGAAATGCTGTGACGCCATCTCTTTTGCACTATTTTGGATCTGCTTTAAAGGTTGTAATACTTTATTTAGAACAAGCGATAAAATGATTGCACCTAAAATTGAACATACAACGAAACCTAGCATGAGTTGCACGGTAGCTTTCCACAGCTGTTGATAAGCTGTTGCTGGGCTACTTGTCACGGTAAGGTTAGCAAGTTGCATCCAACCACTTGCCAGTGTTGTTGATTGCGTTATCGGTTCAATATTAATGAGGCTTTGGAACCAACTAGGTACACCAGCAACCGTCTGAGGATACTGACGAATGATTTTCTTGTCAGAATCTAATAGCTCAAGTTTAACTTCACTGTAAAAACTTGAGTCAAACGTTGCGCTTATCACTGATTCTGCAGCAACCATGTCTTTATTTTCAAGGTAAGGAGACAGGGCAAAACCAACTGAGCTTATTGCATTAGTTAGCTCTGTTGATTGCTGGTGAACAAGATAGTCTTTTGTAGTACTGAATTGGATTGCAAAGACCGCACTGATAAATGCGAAAAATACAACCAGCATCCATAGTAAAAGCTGTCGGTAAAGGGTCATTGGTGTTCACTCGTTAATAAGTATTTTTAGGGCGGTGTAGTATTATTTTATTTGAACGATCACGGAGATCGTTCCATAGGCTAAGACGTGACGCTTTTCCTGCGACTTGGCTTTGCCCTCTATTCTTCATTAGCCACAACTTGCTACCATTAAAACTGTAAATAGGCAGTAAATCTTTTCGTTGTGTTGCAGGTAAAATCTCACTTTTTAAGTTGTCTAAAATTAGAGGTACAGAGGAGGGAGTAGGGTAGTAAGCGACAACCATATGGAATTGATTCAGTTCTAAAGCTTTTACGTAAATTAATCGTAGCTTTTTATCTGGTATGCCCAGTTCTCGTAATGCTTGGTATTTGGCGATACTAAAATCTTCACAATCACCTGCGCCTGCACCTACAAATTCATAAGGTGTAGCCCAGTAATCTTCTTTACCCCATAATTTCACATCACTGATGAAAACAAATTGATTGAAAAAGTTATTAACAGCTTTAAGTTTTTGCTGTTCGGTTAAGTGTTGTGAATTTTGGATGAGTGCTCGCCACGCAGTCGCTCGTTTCCCAGCTCTTTCTCCGTAAAAGTGTTCTATTTTTGCGATCTGTTGCTTGTTCGTGGCAGCGAATACATTCACTGCCACGACTAAACACAGAGCCCAGAAGATTATTTTTTTCAACGTGGATTCTATTTATTAATTTTCACGAACAGTATAGATTGTCCATTCTTTCACAACGTTACCTTGAGATCCAACAACTTGAGCGACAACACGACGGCTAAGTGCGTTACTTTCTTCAACATCTGATGCTTTTACAGGATCGCTATCACCAAAACCTATAGTTTTAATGCGAGAAGGTGCGACCCCTTCAGTAATCAGCGCTTGTTGAATAGCTGCAGCGCGACGCTTTGATAACGCAACATTGTATGCGGCGTTACCGACTGGACTTGCATACCCTTTTAGTTCAATGTGCGTTTTTGGGTATTTGGCTAAAAATTCGCTCATATTGCTAATGTTTTCCATATAACTTTCAGGGATTTCTGAAGAGTCATTGGCAAATAATACGTGAATATTATTTTCTTCTGAATTTTTAACAAATGTAGGACAGCCATCGTTATCTACAACAGCATCTATTGGCGTATCAGCACAGCGGTCACGCTGATTGATCACACCATCGCTATCTGCGTCAAAAAGATCTTTTGTTTGTTTTGCAATAGGAGGCTGCGGTACAGAGAGTGAACAACCAAACAAAGAAAAAGACAGTAAAACCGTGATTACGTATTTCATTTTTAATCCTCTTATTTAACAGACTTTGCCCAAGTTTCTGGGATCTCAACGCGCATCTCATCAAGGATTAGACCGGTTGCATTAAGAACACGGTATTTTGCTAAAATACCATCATATTCAGCAGTTAAATAAGCTTTACGTGCTTCAAATAATTCGTTTTCGGTGTTGAGTACATCAAGTAATGTACGCTGACCAATCTTAAACTGTTTTTCGTATGCGATAACGGTACGTGCAGAGGCATCAACGTGCTCTTGCAAGAACAGTTTTTGTTTTTTCGCTAAATCTAATGCGCTCCAAGATAGGCGAGTACCTTCTTCTAACATGTGGTGAGCACGATCACGAATGTCTTTAGATTTGTTAATTTGGTATGCAGCGCGGCGAGATTTTGCGACATCACTACCACCGTTATACAAGTTATAGCGCATTTTTAGCATTGCTTTTAGCTCATCAGTTTTACCTTCAGAACCATTTAAGTCATCTCCCCATTCTTGCGATGCTTCTATACTAAACGATGGGTAGAACGTACCTTTTGCTTGCTTGTACTGATATTCAGCAGCGTCAATGTCATTCGATGCAACTTGTACCACAGGGTTGTTTTTCTTTGCTTTTTCTAACGCATCATCTAATGATTTTGGTAGATAATTCACGTCAACTTCAGGCTTTACAAGATCTTTAGGATACTGACCTACGATACGTACAAACTGGGTGATCTTATCTTGTAAATTGCTTTGTGCTGCCAGTAGATTTGTATTAGAACTGGCTAAACGGCCTTCAACTTGTGCTAAGTCGGCTGTTGAACCAATACCTGAATCGGCACGTTTTTTAATGTCTGAATACATTTTTTGATGAACTTTTAGGTTCGATTCTGACAAAGCGAGCACATCTTGAGCATGAAGCACATTTAGATATGCTTCTGTGCTCTTTAATGCTTTGTCTTGTGCATCAGACAGTAATTGATAACGCTCTGCTTCTGTTTCTGACTTATTACGTTGAATATCGTTGTAGGTAATCGAGCCATCCCAGATTAGCTGTCGAATGTTGATTTTCGCACTACGAGGCTCATATTCTCCAGAAGGACTTTTAGCTTTGTAATCGTCATAGCCAACACCGGCTTCAAGATCGACACTCGGTAGATAGTCACCTTTTGAAGCATTGATCAACTCATGCTTACTTTGGAACTCATTGTAAGCACTTTTAATTTCTGGATTACTTGAGAGCGTTTCAGCTACTGCTTGTTCCAATGATTGCGCCATAACAGGCGCAGCCATACATTGAAGACCGATGAGAAGGGTAATTCTTTTTAATTTATATTTCATAGTCATTTTATTATTCTCTTAACGCAGTATGTTGCGCTTTGAGTATTGGTTTAAGAAGATAATCAAGTACAGAGCGTTTTCCTGTAATGATATCAACGGTGGCTGTCATACCCGGTATAATAGGTAGAGCTTCGCCATTAGGTCCCTTTAAGCTACTTGCATCAGTACGAATCCTGACTTGATAGAAACTGTTGCCTTCTTTATCTTGGATTGTATCTGCACTGATTGTTTCCAATGTTCCATGTAAACCACCATAGCTAGTAAAATCATAAGCACTAAATTTAATGATTGCTGGCAGACCTGGGCGTAAAAAACCAATGTCTTGCGGTGCTATTTTAGCTTCTATGAGTAAGGTATCTTCCGTTGGCACTATCTCCACTAATGGCATGCCCGGTTGAATAACACCACCTACGGTATTTACATGAATTTTTTGGATTGTACCTGTCACAGGTGAAACCACAGTTGTTCGTTTAACACGATCTTCTAAACCAATTTGGGTTTCACTTAAGCTCCCTAATTTGTCACTGGTTTCATTTAGTTGTGCTTGAATATCTGAACGGAACTGTAATGCAATATCGATGTATTTAAAGCCAGCTTCTTGAATTGCTGCTTGCGTAACAGGAATTTGCATTTTGGCAGAGTTTAAATCACGTTTAGTATCGTTTAGCGATCGTTGTAACTTCAGTAATTCTATTCGTGGTACAACACCTTCCTCGGCTAATGGTTTTGTAATATTGTATTCTTTTACAGCAATACCATAGCTGCTACGTAAGTTGCTGACTCGAGATTGTGTTTCAGCCAGTTCTCTTTCTTTTTGTGATGCTTGCTCAGAAGCAACAGAAAGCTGGTTTTGTAGGTTATTTAATTTGTCTGTAAATTGATTGAGCTGACGGCGAACTAATGCTGGATGTGCTTTTTTAAATGCATCGTCAAAAACGGGTGGTTTACGTTCAATAGTGACACTGTTTCGCCAATGAGTATTATCTGCTTTATTGCTTACAGTAACACTTGCAAGTAACGCATTTAAACGTTGAGAGTCTGCTTGCATAGAAGCTAAGCTTTGAGTCTTTTCTTTAAAATCGGATTTAAACTGTGTGTCGTCAATTAACAGTAAGGTTTGCCCTTTCTTTACTTGTTCACCTTCTTTAACTAGCACTTTTTTGACGATGCCGCCTTCAAGGTTCTGTACGATTTGAAGTTGAGAGGAAGGAATAACTTTTCCGCTACCGGAGGTCACTTTGTCTAACTTGGCAAAGTAAGCCCAAATAAAAGCGGTGATAAAGAATAAGATCATTACCCACAGAATAACACGAGCGCTTTTAGGTGTGTTAAGCAACAATGCTGCTGATTTATCATCCACAAACTCTAGATTTTCTGCTGAAATAGAAGCGTTTTTTTTGTTCATTACTTGTCCGCGTTAGATGCTCACTAAAGGGTAGTGCTGACCAACGTCCATGTGTTTTGTTATTTTAAATGATCGTCCGCATTACAGTTTTTA
This sequence comes from Photobacterium angustum, assembly GCF_002954615.1. Lineage (NCBI taxonomy): Bacteria > Pseudomonadati > Pseudomonadota > Gammaproteobacteria > Vibrionales > Vibrionaceae > Photobacterium > Photobacterium angustum. Next base: position 688,969 of record NZ_MSCJ01000003.1, read on the forward strand.
CGCTAGTTACTGTATGCTACCAATACTAGTATTATTAAGTTCACAAGGCATGTTTTTGCTCTTGCTCGATTCTTAATCAGCATTTGTTATTGATATTTTTATGAAGTATGTTACAAAAGCTTGCAAATTCATAGTTGAATAATAAGAATTTTTAGCTAAACATGTCGTCAAATTATTGACGATAAGTTTTTTTTAATCAATTAAAAAAATGCCGTTTTTAATAAGAAAGCCTCTATCGATTAAAAAATCATCAATTTGATGGTGCGCAACATGTTTAACATGATTGGGATTGTTACTATCAAATTGAATAAACAAAAAGGTTAAGAAAGTATGACTACCATGGATAATAAGAATTTAGGCATGATCAAGCTTGTGAATGGAGACGGCTTTATTCTTAAGGCTGGAGATAAAGTACAGCCTATTATTGATGAGCATACTCTTCAGCCTGATGAAATCGTTGTTACTAATGGTAACGCTAAATTTATAATGAATAATTATGGCGTTGAACAAGTCATTAATCAGACATGCCCAACTTGCGTAATAACAACGCCTGAAGGTATTAAAGCAACGGATCTTAATGAAAAAATCGCTTTTAATTATGAGGGAGCGGAAAATACAACGTTCGCTTCTGGTGATATTGATGCAATTCAAGCTGCGATTTTAAACGGTCTGGATCCTACTCAACTTTTTGAAGCACCTGCGGCTGGTAATGAATCAGCTGGTAATGTAGGCCTTAATGGATCATCTTCTGCTGCAAGTTTTATAACGATTAATTACGATAACGATGCACTTTTAGCTGAAGCTGGCTTTGACACGGCTTACGATCCAAGTCGAAATACAGACAACCTAGATCCACTGGCTATTTTAGCTCCTGATGGCGGCGAACTAGGCTCTTTACTGATAACTGAGGGTGATCTCAGTGATAATACCTATCCTGTTGTTTCTTCAACATCTATTTTTGTAGAGGCTGCAACGCTTCCTCTAGATGCTTCATCGTTTGTATTTGATCCTCTCACCATCAATAACGTTTTAAATGAATTAAACAGTGAAATCACATCAAGTGGTAAGGCTGTTACTTTTGTTTACGATACAGCAACGAATACGATCATCGGTACTCTAGATGGTCAATCTGTTATGTCTATTGCATTAGAAGCAACGTCAGAAAATGGGCGTGATGTAACTGTAACAGTAACCACTACGATTAATCAGCCAATTGACCACTCTGGCGATAATGCTTCTGGCTTAGTCAGTCGTGATGGCGATCAAATCAATATTGATGTTGCTATTCAAGCAACGGATAGCAGTGGTAATGCATTAGATAAGCCAATTAATGTTGATATTGGTGTTATTGACGGTGCAAATCCCGAATTTGGTACTGATACCGGAGTGACAATTAATGAGGGCACTCAAGCTGATCAGATTATTGATGGAAAGGTTCCACTGGATGTTGGTTCTGATGCAATCGCAACTATTAATTTTAATGCTGAGCAAGCAGGCTTAACGGCAATTACAAGTAATGGTCGAGAAACAACATTTACCGTTGATGGTAATGTTTTAACTGTTTTAGATTCATCTTCGCAACCTGTGATGGTGGTGACTATTGCGAATGATGGTACCTACACTGTAAAAGTGACTGGGCCTATTGACCAAAACAGTGACGATATCGCTAATATTAAATTAGATGTTACTGCGACAGATAAAGATGGTGATACCGCTCAAGGTGAGTTAAATATCACTATAAATGATGGCACTGATGCAGCGGGTGGTGAACGCGTTTCTATTACATTAACGGAAGGTGATATTGACGTTGATGGGAGCGGTACAAGCACTGGTGGTAATGATTCAACTTATCCCGTTATTCAAACAGGGAAGCTAACTCTTGTTGCTGGTAACGATCGTCTTAATCCAGAAACAGTTGAAATTGATGCAAGCCAGAAAAGTGCATTATTATCTGAGTTAAGTACAGAGCTTACCTCGGGTGGACAGGCTTTAGTGTTCACTATTGATGCAAATGGCAACCTAATCGGTACAATTGAAGGTACTGATACTATTGCTGTGCGTGTCGAGTTAATACCGGCACAAGATGGCCTGAATGTATCTGTTGATGTAAAAATCATTCAAGAATTACCACTTGATCATAACCTTTCCGGAAATTCACAAGGTTTTGTTACTGTGAATGGCAGTGACATTTCAATCAATCTTCCTATTCAAGCAAAAGACACTGATGGTGATTTTCTTGAAAAACCTGCGCAAGTAGATATCACGATCAATGATGGTGATAATCCTGTTTTTGGTATTGATCCTGGAACAGAAAATCCAATTAATGAGACTGACGATTTAGGCAAAGTTGTCGATGGGAAAATCCCCCTTAATGTTGGCTCAGACGAAATATCTCACATTCACTTTGATGCTGAACAACCAGGCTTAGCGAATATTACGAGCAACGGCAACCCTGTTACTTTTTCTGTTTCAGGTAATACCATTAACGTTGTTGATGCTGAAGGCAAGCCTGTAATGACTGTTACTATCGCTAATGATGGTAGCTACAAAGTCATTGTAGAAGGCGAGTTGGACCAAGATAGTCTTAATATTGCGAAAATAGAATTAAACGTCACAGCAACAGATAAAGACGGCGATACGGCGCAAGGCCAACTAAATATTCAAGTAGAAGACGGTGCAATTGCCGGTGGCGGTGAGTCTGCAAGTATTACGATTACAGAAGGGGACTTAACCCCAGAAGGTAATGAAGTAGGGTATCCCGTTTCAGCAAGTACTTCTTTAACGATTACAGCGGGTGCTGACCGATTAGACCCAAGCTCGATTACGATTGATGAGAAACAACTCGAGGCTTTAAAAAATGAGCTTACAACAGAGCTTAGTTCTGACGGTAAGCCATTAACATTTACTTATGATGTAGCAACGGGTGTATTAACCGGAAGCGCGAATGGTGCAACCGTTGTTAGTGTAACATTGACAGCCCTTCAAGCAGCGAATGGTAAAGATGTTGATGTAAAAGTTACCATGACTCAGTACGGGCCATTAGATCACAATGGTAATGAGGTTGATGGTTTAGTAACTAACCACAATGATCAAGTTGTTATCGATTTACCTATTCAGGTGAAAGATACCGATGGTGATTGGTTAAAAGATCCAGCAACCGTTGATATTACTGTTGTCGATGGCGAAATCCCCGCTTTTGGTGTGGATAGCAAAGCGACCTTAAATGAAGGTAGCGATGGCATTGCAACAGGTACGGGTAATATTGTTGTTGATAGCGGTAGTGATCAGGTCGTTAAGGTTACGTTTGAGGCGAACCAAGACTCTCTTAATGGCTTAACCAGTAATGGTCATGCTACCACTTATTCACTGAGTGCTGATGGCACTACGGTGACGGTAGTATTAGCGAGTGATCCATCACAAGTTGTAATGGAAGTGACTATTGATATCAATGGTCATTACGTTGTAACGCAAAAACAACCTATCGATCAGGTCGATGATACCGCAGCAGATAATGAAAACATTGCTTTATCTGTTGTGGCAGAAGATAGAGATGGTGATGTAAGCAAGCCTGGTAATATTGAGATCTCTATTCATGATGGTGCAAATGCATCAGGTAATGAGCAAGGGGCTATTACTATTACAGAAGGTGATTTAACGCCTGAAGGTAATGAGCAAGGTTACCCAGTAAGTGGTAATACAACGATAGCTATTGCTGCGGGTGTAGATCGTCTTGATCCGACAACAGTAACCGTTGACCAAACACAAGTTAATGCGTTAATCCACGAGTTAACTACTGAACTTACAACAGCAAATGGTACGGCGATTAACTTTAGCTTTGATGCTAAAACGGGGTTAATAACAGGTACTGCGGGTGGTGAAACGGTATTAACGGTATCTGTGAGCGCTGTTCAAGCGGTAAACGGGCATGATGTTGATGTTAACGTGTCTATTACGCAATTTAAGCCACTTGATCATAATGACAATGGTACCGATGGCTTAGTTAAGAGCGTTGATGACAAAATTGTTATTGATGTTCCAGTCCAAGTTAAAGATACCGATGGTGATTGGTTAGACAAACCTGCCAATGTTGATATCACTATCGTGGATGGTGCGAATCCTGAATTTGGTACTGATAAGGGTATCACCATCAATGAAACTACCGATGCTGATAAAGTGATGCATGGTCAGATCCCGCTAGATGTGGGCTCTGATGATATCCAAACTATCCACTTTAATGCGACCCAAGATGGCCTAGCTAACATTACCAGTAACGGTGAGCAAACAACGTTTACTGTTAATGGCAACGTATTAACCGTGGTGGATGCAGACTCTAATCCTGTGATGGTGGTGACGATTGCTAATGACGGTACCTATACCGTTAAAGTAACCGGACCTGTTGATCAAAACAGTGCAGATATTGCTGATATTAAGCTTGATGTTACCGCGACAGATAAAGACGGTGATACAGCTAATGGTGAATTAAACATCACGATTAAAGACGGTGAAGCGGCTGCTGGTGGTGAGAATATTGGCATCACTATCACCGAAGGTGACCGTGATGTGGATGGTAGCGGCACAAGCACAGGTGGCGCAGATACCACTTACCCTGTCGAGAAAACCGGTGAATTAACGCTGGTCGCGGGTGAAGATCGCCTTGATCCAACCACCGTTGCCATTGATGCGACGCAGCAAGCTGATTTGATTAAAGAGCTAAATGCAGAACTTACATCTGGTGGTAAACCGATAACCTTTACGATTGATGCCAATGGTAATTTGGTTGGTACCATTGCCGGTACTGATACGGTTGCCGTACGTGTTGAATTAACCTCAACGCAGGTGGGTCAAAACGTTAACGTCGAAGTCAAAATCATCCAAGAGCTGCCACTTGATCATAAGGCTTCAGGTAACAGTTCAGGCTTTGTGACTGTCGATGGTGACGACATCTCGATTAAAGTCCCTGTACAGGCGAAAGATACCGATGGCGATTGGTTAGAAAAACCTGCCAATGTGGATATCACTATCGTGGATGGTGCGAACCCTGAGTTTGGTACCGATAAAGGTATCACCATCAATGAAACTACCGATGCTGATAAAGTGATGCATGGTCAGATCCCGTTAAATGTGGGCTCTGATGATATCCAAACCATCCACTTTAATGCGACCCAAGATGGCCTAGCCAACATTACCAGTAACGGTGAGCAAACAACGTTTACTGTTAATGGCAACGTATTAACCGTGGTTGATGCAGACTCTAATCCTGTGATGGTGGTGACGATTGCTAATGACGGTACCTATACCGTTAAAGTAACCGGACCTGTTGACCAAAACAGTGCAGATATTGCTGATATTAAGCTTGATGTTACCGCGACAGATAAAGACGGTGATAAGGCTAATGGTGAATTAAACATCACGATTAAAGACGGTGAAGCGGCTGCTGGTGGTGAGAATATTGGTATCACTATCACCGAAGGTGACCGTGATGTGGATGGTAGCGGCACAAGCACAGGTGGGGCAGATACCACTTACCCTGTCGAGAAAACCGGTGAATTAACGCTGGCCGCGGGTGAAGATCGCCTCGATCCAACCACCGTTACCATTGATGCGACGCAACAAGCCGACTTGATTAAAGAGCTAAATGCAGAACTTACATCTGGTGGTAAACCGTTAACCTTTACGATTGATGCCAATGGTAATTTGGTTGGTACCATTGCCGGTACTGATACGGTTGCCGTACGTGTTGAATTAACCTCAACGCAGGTGGGTCAAAACGTTAACGTCGAAGTCAAAATCATCCAAGAGCTGCCACTTGATCATAAGGCTTCAGGTAACAGTTCAGGTTTTGTGACTGTCGATGGTGATGACATCTCGATTAAAGTCCCTGTACAAGCGAAAGATACCGATGGCGATTGGTTAGATAAACCAGCCAATGTAGATATCACGATTGTTGATGGGGCGAATCCTGAATTTGGTACCGATAAAGGTATCACCATCAATGAAACTACCGATGCTGATAAAGTGATGCATGGTCAGATCCCGTTAAATGTGGGCTCTGATGATATCCAAACCATTCACTTTAATACGACCCAAGATGGCCTAGCCAACATTACCAGTAACGGTGAGCAAACAACGTTTACTGTTAATGGCAACGTATTAACCGTGGTTGATGCAGACTCTAATCCTGTGATGGTGGTGACGATTGCTAATGACGGTACCTATACCGTTAAAGTAACCGGACCTGTTGACCAAAACAGTGCAGATATTGCTGATATTAAGCTTGATGTTACCGCGACAGATAAAGACGGTGATAAGGCTAATGGTGAACTCAATATCACGATTAAAGACGGCGAAGCAGCTGCTGGTGGTGAGAATATTGGCATCACTATCACCGAAGGTGACCGTGATGTGGATGGTAGCGGCACAAGCACAGGTGGCGCAGATACCACTTACCCTGTCGAGAAAACCGGTGAATTAACGCTGGCCGCGGGTGAAGATCGCCTCGATCCAACCACCGTTACCATTGATGTGACGCAACAAGCCGACTTAATTAAAGAGCTAAATGCAGAACTTACATCTGGTGGTAAACCGTTAACCTTTACGATTGATGCCAATGGTAATTTGGTTGGTACCATTGCAGGTACTGATACGGTTGCCGTACGTGTTGAATTAACCCCAACGCAAGCGGGTCAAAACGTTAACGTCGAAGTCAAAATCATCCAAGAGCTGCCACTTGATCATAAGGCTTCAGGTAACAGTTCAGGTTTTGTGACTGTCGATGGTGATGACATCTCGATTAAAGTCCCTGTACAAGCGAAAGATACCGATGGCGATTGGTTAGATAAACCAGCCAATGTAGATATCACGATTGTTGATGGGGCGAATCCTGAATTTGGTACCGATAAAGGTATCACCATCAATGAAACTACCGATGCTGATAAAGTGATGCATGGTCAGATCCCGTTAAATGTGGGCTCTGATGATATCCAAACCATTCACTTTAATACGACCCAAGATGGCCTAGCCAACATTACCAGTAACGGTGAGCAAACAACGTTTACTGTTAATGGCAACGTATTAACCGTGGTTGACGCAGACTCTAACCCTGTGATGGTGGTGACGATTGCTAATGACGGTACCTATACCGTTAAAGTAACCGGACCTGTTGACCAAAACAGTGCAGATATTGCTGATATTAAGCTTGATGTCACCGCGACAGATAAAGACGGTGATAAGGCTAATGGTGAACTCAATATCACAATTAAAGACGGCGAAGCAGCTGCTGGTGGTGAGAATATTGGTATCACTATCACCGAAGGTGACCGTGATGTGGATGGTAGCGGCACAAGCACAGGTGGCGCAGATACCACTTACCCTGTTGAGAAAATCGGTGAATTAACGCTGGTTGCGGGGGAAGATCGCCTTGATCCAACCACCGTTGCCATTGATGCGACGCAACAAGCCGACTTGATTAAAGAGTTAAATGCAGAGCTTACATCAGGCGGTAAACCGTTAACCTTTACGATTGATGCCAATGGTAATTTGGTCGGTACCATTGCCGGTACTGATACGGTTGCCGTACGTGTTGAATTAACCCCAACGCAAGCGGGTCAAAACGTTAACGTCGAAGTCAAAATCATCCAAGAGCTGCCACTTGATCATAAGGCTGCAGGTAACAGTTCAGGTTTTGTGACTGTCGATGGTGATGACATCTCGATTAAAATCCCTGTACAAGCGAAAGATACCGATGGTGATTGGTTAGATAAACCAGCCAATGTAGATATCACTATCGTGGATGGTGCGAACCCTGAATTTGGTACCGATAAAGGTACAACGATTACTGAAACAGAAAATGGCGCAACAGCAACTGGTAAGATCCCGCTGAATGTGGGTTCAGATGATCTTGCTCATATTGATTTTGCAAAGTCTCAGCCTTCTTTAGAGAATATTATTTCTAATAACCAAGCAACGCGTTATGTGGTTGATGGTGATGAAATTAAGGTAGTTATTGACGGTGGTGCTAATGATGGCGCTGCGGTAATGACGATCGAAATCAATTTAGATGGTAGCTACACCGTTCATCAGTACTTGCCGATTGAACAAGACAACAGCAAAGGCGATACCGTTGATATTAATCTAGCTGTCACTGCGACTGATAAAGACGGTGATATCAGTAATACGGGTCAATTAGAAATCCATATTAAAGATGGTCTAAATCCAACTGGTGAAGGTGTTGTAGCAAACATCACTATTACTGAGGGGGATTTAGAAGATCCTAAAGCTGGCAAGGGTTACCCTGTTTCAGCAGATACACACTTTACGGTTAATGCTACAGATGATGCATTAGTTGCTAATAGCTTGAAGATTGCTGATAGCGCACAAGTAGATTTAGTAAAAGAGCTCAATAGCTTAACGTCAAATGGTGAAGCACTGACTTTCACTGTTCACACTGATGCTAATGGTGTAATCACTATTACGGGTATGACAGTAAGTGGTCAAGAAGCGGTAAGTATTAGCATGACGCCGTCCTCATCAGCGAATGGTGATGTGACTGTTGATTTGGCTATTCATCAGTCTCTACCTCTTGATCACATAAAATCAAACGGCACCTATGTTGATGTTACCGGCGGTAAGATCACCATTGATGTACCTGTTCAAATGCAAGATACCGATGGTGACGCTTTAGACAAACCCGTTGATGTGAACATTACGATTAAAGATGGTCAGAAGCCTTCGTTTGGTCATGATTCAACAGCAACGTTGGAAGAAGGGGTATCAGGCACAGCAACAGCATCTGGCACTATTGATATCGATACGGGCAGTGACCAAGTCGCGAAAGTGTACTTTAAAGGTAACCAATCATCGTTGGATGGTTTAACCAGTAATGGTCATGAAACGACGTATTCGTTAAGTGCTGACGGCTCTACTATCACAGTTGTATTAAAAGATAATCCATCTCAAGTTGTGATGGAAATCAAGATTGATGTTAATGGTCATTACGTTGTTGAACAAAAACAACCGATTGATCAGGTTGATGACAAGAATGCTGATAATGAAATTATTAAGCTAGATGTCGTTGCTCAAGACTATGACGGCGATAACAGCAAGCCGGGTCAGATCACGATCAATATTCATGATGGTGAGGATGCAAAAGGTGGCGAAACAGGCTCTATTGTTATTACTGAAGGCGACTTACAACCGACAGCAGGTGAACAAGGTTACCCTGTTTCAGGTGATGTTGAAATTGCGGTGAAAGCTGGTGTTGACCGTTTAGATCCAACGAAAGTCTCAATTGATAGTACGCATCTTTCTGCATTAATTGATGAGTTGCAATCAGAGTTAATGGCATCAGGTTCAAAAATTAGCTTTAGCTATCACGATGGCCAGCTAATTGGTACTGCTAATGGGCAAGTCGTTCTAACGGTTACTGTTTCAGCGGTACAGGCAGCTAATGGCCATGATGTAGACGTTAAAGTTTCCATTACTCAACATGCGCCATTGGATCACCATGGTAGCGAAACCTCAGGTTTTGTTAGTGTTGATGGCGATAAGATTGTTATTGATATACCAGTCCAAGTCAAAGATACCGACGGTGATAATCTTGCCAATAATGTAAATGCACAAATCACCATCAATGATGGTGCCGCACCTATCATTATTTCTGCTCCAGCAATCAGTGTTGATGAAGATGCGTTATCGGATGGTTCACATACATCAAAAGATGGTGTGACGGCTCAAGGCGATATTCAAGTTGATCAGGGCAGTGACTATGTGTCTGACTTTAAGGTCGATGTAAAAGCGTTTAATGATCAAAATACCATTAAGTCAGAAGGGCACGATGTTGTTCTTGAGCAGACAGGTGCGGGTAAATATCAAGGGATAGCGAATGGACAAGTTGTCTTCACTTATACCTTGTTACCTAATGGTCGTTATATTTTCGATCTTAAAGGAACAATTGATCACCCAACCCAAGGTGAAGATTCGCTGAACATCGAGTTTCCTGTTTATGCCGTTGATAAAGATGGTGATACCAGCGGTACAGTCAATGTTGATGTATCAATCAAAGATGATATTCCATCGGTTCAAGATGTAACGCTAAATACTGTAGAGCACAGCACTACGACACTTGAAAATGTGATTGTGGCTACAGGTGCCGATGGTGCACATGTAACAGCCTTAATTGTTGATGGGCAGCATATTGATTTATCGACATTACGTGAGTCGGGCGGCTACCGTATCTATGAAGTGAAAGATGGTAATGAAACGTTAGGCGAACTAATGATTAAGCCTAATGGTGAAACTTACTTTGCTGCAAATGATGATCTAAACCATAGCCAAGAAAACATCATTAAAAATATTGGTTTTGAAGTCACTGATGGCGATGGTGATAAAGCTCAAGGCAATATTAAGCTTGAGATCTCTGATCAAGATGCCACGCTTCAAACCAGTAATAGTCTAGGCCAAGAAGAAGACGGCCGTCATTCTACAGATCCTAACGATAATGTTGATGTGAATCGTGATGGTATTGCGATCAATATGAGCATCAATATTGGTGATAATGATCGTGGTGAGCATATTGGAACTGTGACTATTCATCCACAAGGTGAAGCACATGGCGTCTTTATGTTTAATGGACAGCCTTTAGCTGTTAATAGCGATGGTTCAATTACTATTCCTGCTGATGCATTTAAAGCTGATGCAAGTGGTGAAAATTACACGCTACAGGGCGTGACTTTTGTTCCTGCAGAAGACTTCTCGACATCTGCGAGCGGTATTAAATTTGATGTAACTGCACAAGTAAATACGACCGATGGTGGCAACCACCCAGTAATGAATGGTGAGTTCTCTATTGATGTTCAAGGTATTGCAGATACACCAACATGGAATGCAAACTCTGTTGATCATTATGTTGTGGATGAAGACGGCTCTAATGTTCTATTGAGTGTCGCGGCGGATCTACAAGATACCGATGGTTCCGAGGTTCTGTCCTACTACATTACGGTACCTAAAGAGTACCAAGACAAATGTACGTTAGAGATTGGTGGAAAATCACTGGTTGAGACATCGCCTGGATCTGGCATTTACAAAGTAGATGCAGAGCAAATAAAGTCTGTTGAGGTTAACCCAGTAGATAACTTCAGTGGTGATATCAAGCTTTCAATTACTGCAGAGAGTAAAGAACTTGATAACTTTGTTAATGGCCATCAATTTGCAGAATCAGAAGCAAAAGAGATTGTGATCAACGTCAATCCTATAGCTGATGATGGCACGTTAAAAGTGACGCGTGTTGAATCGAAAGAAGATGAGCGAATTGATCTATCAACACATATCAACTTTGTGTCGTTAGATGATAATACTGATAATTCAGAGCATTTGTTCTTGCAAATCTCTGCCTTGCCTGATGGTGCGGTGCTGTATTTAAACGATCAGATTTTAACGCCAAATGCGAGTGGTGTTTATGAAATCCATTATGAAGATTTAAATGGTTTATCATTACAGCCACCATTAGATAGTAATGTTGATTTTAGCATTTCGGTAAAAGGTGTGATCCGAGATGTGGCGACCATTACTGATGCGAACGGTAATGTAACAACTGAAACCAGTGAAAAAGTGATTGGACCTCAGTCGATTGATGTCGCGCTTACCGGTGTTGTAGATGTACCTAAAATAGAATCCGATAATTCTGATTGGACAAAATTAGATGACGGTAAAATTGGTCTACAAACCACGATTAAAGAAGATGGCGAAGCGCACTTTGACTTTAAAATAGTATCGGGTGAGCACACTATTGGAGGCGCAACCGATGGTTCAGAAACATTAAGTGTTGTGATTTCTGGTATTCCAGAAGGTGCCAAACTTTACGATCAGCATGGTAATTTGCAGACACTGGTGTATGCCGGTGAAGATGCGAATGGTCAGCCAATTTACCAAGTTAATTTAGATACATTAAATGATGTAGTTATCGTTCCACCAGAAAATAGCTTAGAAGACATCACGTTAGATGTACGAGTTGTAGTGACTGAGAACGATGGTGCGAGCAAAGCCTTTGATGGTGAGCTAGTTATTCATGTAACGCCTGAAATTGATGCAACGAACTACGATACGGTATCTAAAGGCTTTGAAGATCAAGCAACTGTAATTAACTGGTTACCACCAGAGTTTAGTGATTCGCAAGAGCACATTACCGCATTGACACTTAATGGTTTACCTCAGGGATATCAGCTGTTCTTAGGTAATACATTGTTAGTCGCTGATGCTTCAGGAAAAGTGACATTTAGTGATAGTCAGCTTCAACAGTTATTGGGCGGTACTAACCTAACAGTGCGAGCTCCTGAAGATTCCGATCAAGATATTACGTTAACTTCAACGGTTACGGTATCTGAAACGGATGTAGATGGTAATAAAGAAACAGTATCAAAAGATATAACAGGTACATTAGTCGTTGATATTAAAGCCGTTGTTGAAGATGACGGTCACTTAACCGTAATTCATGATGGTAAAGAGCTTGATACGATTGCTTGTGATTCTGATGGTTTAATTGATTTATCCAATGATGCTAATTCAGACGGTAAAATTTCATGGATTGAAGATGATAAATCCAGCCATGAAGTAATCACTCAAATTGTATTAGAACCTATTCCTGAAGGTTTTGTGATTATTGGTGGTATTAACAATGGTGATGGTAGTTGGACAGTACCTCAATCTCAACTGGGTAATTTACAGATCAAAGCACCTGATGGATTTACAGACAAACTTGAATTACAAATCAGTGCATTAGTACAAGATCAAAGTGATGATGGTGATGTTAGTGGCTTAGTTGTTAAAAACGATACGTTGACGCTCGACTTTAGTAAGAATACTGAGCATCACGAGGAAAAAGCCGCTGATATTGTCGTTAATGATGATTACATTGTGACAGGTAATGAAGATCAGCATCTAAACCTTGGTCAGCAACTGATGGATAAAGTCGTACAAATTAGTACTACTGGTGGGCATCAAGCTAATGATGAATTCACTCTCGTTATTAATGCGAAAGACCTACCGAACGGTGCATCTATCAGTGGTGCTGATTTCGACCATGTGCGAAATGAATATGTAGTAAAAGTGCCTGTTTCTGCTGATGGTAAAGTTGATCTATCAAGTGTAAATATCATTCTACCAAAAGATTTTGCTGGTGATTTTAAGCTTGATGTGAAGTATGTCACTACCGATACCGAGAGTGGTGATTACCAAACAAAAACAGATACCATTTCAATTCAAGTTGCTCCACAAGTTGATGGACCTAAATCCGTCGATATCAAAGTGGTTGAAACGGATGGGCTTGATGGTGATAAACAGCCAACTTCTGATGATAATAAAGAACATGTTTATAAAGATGTCGCATATGAAGATGGAGATATTAAGCTCGATTTATCAGCGACTTTAAAAGATTCACATACTGATATTACAAACGGAGTTGAAAGTGTTGAATCAGTAACACTAACGCTAAAAGACAGCAGTGACGGCGTGTTCATTGATGAACACGGTAACGTGTTAGGTTCATCCATCACGATTAAAGAAAGCGAAATGGGTAATATTCATTTCCGTCCTGCGGCTGATTTTAGTGGCAAGGTTAATATTGATGTGAAAACAACCGTGGTTGATACCACGCATTATGATGATACAAACGGCGGTGATGTATCAGCGTCAAAGACGTTTGATAATACCGTGAGTTTTGATGTTGTTGCTGTGAATGACGAAGTCAAATGGCACGGTATTGATACGACAATAGTAGGCAATGAAGATACCGCAATTTCATTAAGTGGGATCGGTGGTTCACTACAAGATAGCGATGGCTCTGAGCATATTGTTTCTATTAAGTTAGAAAATATACCAGATGGTTTTATTGTTGAAGGTGCAACTAACAATGGTCACGGTATTTGGACACTTAGCGGTTCAGGTGAATCATTTGATTTAAGCAACGTGAAAATTGTGCCACCGAAAGATTTTAGCGGCACAGTTAATATCGATATTGTTGTGTTCTCAAAAGAAGAAACGTTGGATAAACCTGCTGAAAATCGTGAAACCATCACTATCGATGTACAGCCAGTTGCGGATAAAGTCGATACTGATGTAAATCCAAATGCATCTGGTGATGAAAATGGTTCAATCACGTTGGATTTAGGCATTAAAGCTTATGATGACGAAAACACCGTTAAGCATCCTGGCTCAAATGTGCATGAAAATGGCGCGGAATCATTACAAATCACCATTACTAATGTGCCTGATTCAAGCTCATTCACATTACCTGACGGTGTTCAAGGAAGTTGCACTAAGCAACCAGATGGTTCATGGGTTATTAAAGTAGATAGCTCTCAGCTAGATACATTGACCTTCAACCCAGGTGATGCAAATCAGAATAATTGGGACGGCAAATTAGATCTCGATATTCGTGCGGTAGATAACGGTGTTGTTGGTACAGATAGTGTTGCTGTTCAAAAAGAGATTCATGTTGATGTTACGCCAGATAATGATGCGCCTGTAAACCATTTACCATCAGATCCGCTGACGGTTGAAGAAGATGCAACACTCTTGATTAAGAATCTACAAGTTACTGATGTAGATAGCCATGATCATGGTGCTGTAATGAATATGACCGTAACGTTAAGTGTACAACATGGTCAGCTAACCATTGCTGATGGAGTCGACACAACAGGCTTGGTGATTAAAGGTAATGGTGATGGCACCTTAACCATTGAAGGCTATATCACAAAGATTAATCAACTGTTAGATCAAGGCATTAATTACGTTGGTGATAAAGATTTTAATGGTACTGATAGTCTTACCATGACCACTAACGATAATGGTAATTCCGGTGCGGGTGGTGCTCTAACCGATACTGATAGCGTGGATATCACGGTTACGCCTGTTAACGATGCGCCAGTGAATACAGTACCTGATGCATTTACTGTTGATGAAGATAGTAGTCATGTGATCAATGGTCTTAAGATCAGTGATGTGGATGCAAAAGAAAATAGCGCATCAGGTGACATGACGGTAACGTTAGAAGTTGGTCATGGCCAATTAGCGATTATTGCGACTGATAAGCAAGGCTTGAATATTGTTGATAATGGTCATGGTAAATTAGTTATCAGCGGCGATATTAATAAGATCAACGCATTGTTAACTGACGGTATTAAATATACTGGTGATGAGAATTACGCAGGTAAAGATCAGTTAACCATGACGACAAGCGATAACGGTAACGCTGGCACTGGTGGCGTATTAACGGATACTGATACGGTTGATATCACTGTTACGCCTGTTAATGATGCGCCAGTAAATAATCTACCAACAAGTATTACGGCTGATGAGGATGTTGCAACAGCGATCACTGGCTTGCAAGTGTCGGATGTCGACTTTAATGAGTTGGCAAATAACACAGGTATGTCGGTACAACTGACTGTTGGTCATGGTTCATTAACCATTACATTGCCCGACAACAGCCTAGTTAAAGTGGTTCAAAATGGTGTAGGTAATGTCACTCTTGAAGGCTCAATGGATGATATTAATGCCGTGCTTAATAGTGGTGTGAATTATACTGGTGATGCTAATTACAGTGGTAAAGATGAGCTAACTATTACCACTAATGACGGTGGTAATACGGGTACTGGCGGTAATCAAGTTACAACCAATAAAGTTGAAATTAACGTTGCGCCAAAAGCAGATGCTCCTTCGTTAAGTTTAAACCCAGAGCTTATACAAACGGCAGCAATGAGAAGTTCATTAGGCACTATGCTTCCGTTAATCGGATTATTAGCTGCAGCATCAACAGATGCTTCTGAAACTTTAACCGTTAAGTTAATGCACTTAGGCTCAGGTCAAGTTGTTGATAAAGATGGTAACGTTATTGGTACCGATTTAGGCAATGGTAATTGGGAAGTGCCTGTTGATAAGGTCGATGGTTTGTATATTAAAAACCTTGATAAAGGTACACACACTATCGATGTAGTCGCAGTATCTACTGAATCTGATGGCTCATATGCAGAATCTGCACCTGTGAATATCAATATCGTCGTAGATGATTTATCACAAACAAATAACGTTATTGGTCACAATTCAAATATGAGTGGCGATAATCTGATCATCGACAGTACTGCAGCAGCAACGCTTTACGGTGGTGATGGTGATGATGTACTGGTTGGTGGTTTAGGCTCTGATATCCTTGTTGGTGGTGCTGGTGATGACATTCTATGGGGTGGTGATTTAGGCGGCCATGGTGATGGGGTGAAAGATACCTTCCTATGGTCAGAAAGTGATTTCGGTACGGCAAATGCCCCAGCGACAGATAAGATCATGGATTTTGAAGTCGGTATTGATACCATCAGTTTAGGTGATTCACTACATGCTAAAGGTATTCAGTCACTTGATGATTTACAGCATCGTTTAAATATTACAGAAGAAAATGGCAGTACATTGATCCAAATATCTAACGATCAGGATCAGGTTGTACAAAATATTCTGCTGGAAGGCGTGAGTAATAATGACTTGTTTGGTGATCACTCATCAGCGATGAGTAACACTGACAAGTTAACCTCGCTATTTAATGATGGCAGCCTTGAACTGACTAAAAACTTCGGTGATGACACAAATAATGACTTAATCGCAGATAGCCAAGGTGAGTCTTTATTTGGTTTCGATGGTGACGACAATTTACTCGCGGGTACTGGAAATGACATCTTAACTGGCGGTGCTGGTGATGATCTCTTTACTTGGCATGAAACATCTCTATCCAATAGCAATAATACCGATACCATTGCTGATTTTGAGCTTGGTAAAGATAAGATTGATATCCGAGAATTGCTTGGTACTGATGATAGTAGTAAGTCAGATATGGATAACTTATTGGATCATGTAAGTGCAGGTGTTGATGATAAAGGTAATGTTAATCTTGATATCACAACAGATGACGGTAAGACGCAAAATATTGTCTTAGATAATATTCATCCAGCCCATGATCTTGGGTTAGTGGATGGGGCTTCTTCTGTTGATATTATGAATTCACTGTTTGATCACAATGCATTTAAGATAGATAGCGGTCACTAAATAGAAAAATAGAGTCTAAAAGCAGCCCTTAGTGGCTGCTTTTTTTTATCTAAAATTGCGTAGTTATTCATTTAATTTACGATAAGTGCAGAAAATAAGCCTATACAAAGGAAACTCACGATTAATATAAAATAATAATCTATAAATAATGACTAATTAGACATAAACGTGTTTTGTTGCCGTAAATGTAAAAATTTTGTTATGTTAATTGCTATGTATTTAGCGGATGACATGGATGGAAAATGAAAGCATTTGAAGCGAATTTTGATGGTTTAGTGGGCCCGACGCATAATTATAGCGGTTTAGCTTACGGTAATCTTGCGTCAGCTAAGAACAGCGCAAAAGCGTCTAATCCTAAGCAAGCGGCGAAACAAGGGCTGGCAAAAATGAAAACCCTTGCTGATCTAGGCTTAGTACAAGGGATCATTGCACCACAAGAAAGACCAGATATTGCTACGCTCCGTAGTTTGGGCTTTTCTGGCTCAGATAAAAATATTATCCTGCAGGTAGCAAAACATAATCCCAAGTTACTAGCATCTTGCTATTCAGCTTCCAGTATGTGGACAGCCAATGCAGCAACAGTATCGCCATCTGCTGATACTGTTGATAAGCGGGTACATTTCACCCCAGCTAATTTAGTTAATCAGTTTCACCGCTCAATAGAACATGTGACAACAGGTAAGATTTTAAAAGCAATGTTTTCGAGTGAAGTACATTTCCATCACCATAACGCTTTACCTTCAGTGAACCATTTTGGTGATGAAGGGGCGGCAAACCATACCCGCTTTTGTCGTGAATACGGTGAAGCTGGCGTTGAATTTTTTGTTCATGGTCGTCATGCTTTTGATAGTCGTTTTACTCAACCAAAGAAATATCCAGCAAGACAAACATTTGAAGCCTGTGAAGCGATAGCACGTTTGCACCAGTTAGATGAAGCGAATCTTGTTATTGCTCAGCAAAATCCTGCTGTTATTGACCAAGGTGTATTCCATAATGATGTGATTGCTGTTGGTAATAGAAATTTATTGTTTTGTCACGAGCAAGCATATGTTGATCAAACGAAAGTGTATGCAGAGTTAAAACAAAAAATGGGTGATGACTTTAAGATCATTGAAGTACCTACTTCGAGTGTGTCGATAGATAATGCGATATCAAGCTATCTATTCAATTCACAATTATTATCGTTACCTAATGGAGAAACCGTACTGGTTTTACCGCAAGAGTGTGAAGAAAATAGCCAAGTTAAACAGTATGTAGAGCAACTCGTAACGAGTCAGCAAGGCATTGATAAAGTGATGATCTTTGATTTGAAGCAGAGCATGGCAAATGGTGGAGGACCAGCATGCTTACGACTACGTGTTGTGCTTAATGAACAAGAACTGCAGGCTGTAAATCCTGAAGTGTTAATGACGGATGACAAATTTGCTGTTTTAAACCAGTGGGTTGATAAGCATTATCGTGATCGTTTAGTTGAAGCTGATTTAGCTGATCCCAATTTGCTGGTGGAATCTCGCACCGCATTAGATGAACTGACTCAGATACTTAATTTAGGCTCGGTTTATAACTTTCAGCGGTGATCTTGACATAAACAAAAGGCGATAAGTCGAGTGATTACTTATCGCCTTTAAAATTGTTTATACAAGCTAATGGTTACTTTTTACCAAATAGGCTTGAAGCTAAATTCATGATGCCGTCTACACCACCCACAGCTTGAAATAGCTCAGATGCGATATCACCATTTGGACTTGCTTTATCAATGATACCTGGCAGTGTTTCTTGTAAGCCTGTTACGGCTTCATCTTGAGGCATTTGTAGTTCGTTAGCAAAGTTTGATAATTGATCCTGATTGAAAATCTTAGCAATATCATCTGCAGAGATGGGTGAGTTTTCACCATTACCTAACCATGATGAAACAATATTTGCTAGACCAGCCCCGTTTAGTGACTGAAGAAGACTATTAAAATCAATCCCTTCACCATTGCTATTACCACCCAGAAGGCGAGCAAGTGCCGATACAATGCTGTTTTCGTTTAGACTATCAGTATTTGCACTAGATTGAGCAAATAATTGAGCGCCAATACGTAATATTTGTGCGATATCCATAAATTAAACCTTAATTAGTAAACTTAAGCGGTAGCTGGAATACGAAGTTTTTGCCCTGGGAATATTTTATCGGCATCGATAATCACTTCACGGTTAGCGTCAAAAATTTTCTGGTAATCAGCACCATTACCTAATGTTTTTTCAGCGATTTTCCATAGGCTGTCGCCTGATTGCACTTCGTAGAAAGATACTTCTTCTGCTGAAGCTGGCGCTTCAATATTATCAACAACAGATTCAATACCTGCGGTATTACCAGTCATAAGGATTGCTTTTTCACGTGCTTCAGCGCTCTCTGCTTGACCTGAAAGAGTAGCAACACCATCTTTAACTTCAACATTTAAAGCAGATACGCCAGGGTTATTATCTTCAATATGTTGAGTGATTTTTGCAGGAGCCTCTTCTTCATTGCCAAATAATTTTGTGCCGATGTTACGAGCGAAGTCTAATAAACCCATTATAAATATCTCCTTATGATGAATGACAAAATATTAAGTTATTCTCTAACGATACTAGACGAAATTTTGAAAATAATTCAATTTATTAAATTATGGTGAGGTATCGATACCTGATGACTCGGAAATATAGAAAGCGGGAAAATAATGCTGAATTCTATTTTATTGTTAAATTGTGAACTCTGATTTGTTACATGAATAATCGTTTCTTTTCGCTATTAAGAATGTATCTAATGTATGGCAAGTAATTTTATTGTTTAAGCTTGACCTGTTTTAGCGCTAAACGTGATAATACGGCTATAAATTAGTGTGTCTACACTGATAAATAATGATGAATGTTACGGAGTTTCAATGGCAAAGCTAAGTCTACAAGAGCAGATGCTAAAAGCAGGGCTTATAGATAAGAAGAAGCTTAAAAAGGCGGGTAAAACCACTAAAAAATCTCGTACTCAAGCGAAAGAAGCAAAAGCTGCTGTTGAAGCAAATCGCATAGCACAGCTAGAAAAAGATAAAGAGCTTAATCGCGTTCGTGATGAAGAGATCAAAGCGAAAGAGCTGGCTGCTCAAATTAAACAGCTTATTGAAATGAATCGCTTGGATCGTAAGAGTGGTGATATTGGTTACAACTTTACTGATGGTTCAACGGTTAAAAAGATCTATGTCGATAAAGTAATGCAGAATCAGTTAGTAAATGGTCGTTTAGCGATTGCACGTTACCTTGATGGCTATGAAGTGATCCCTGCTTCTGTCGCTGATAAGATTGCACAACGTGATGAAGAATCTATTGTATTAAATAATACAGTGGCTGACAGTATTGCAGATGAAGATGATCCGTACGCAGACTTCGTCATTCCAGATGATTTGATGTGGTAACCATATCTTACTGAATAAATAGGTTCAGAGATTAAAAACCGATATAGCTAAAGCAAATAGGCTCTTAGCGTTATCGGTTTTTTTATACGTGTTTTTTAACCTTCGTAATTGTAGTGCATCAGTATATTATTTTTATCGCTAAATCATGGGGTACTGAGCAATATCCACGCTATCGTTTGCGTGTGCAATAATTAAACATACAGATGTAAATATGATAAAAAGAGCATGGTATATAATGCGAATGTTTATCATTTGTGGTTTATTGATAGCATGATGTAGTACTTAATGATGCAACTTCTTGAACATATCAATTCGATTGTGATTCAGAAAATCATCAACATAGCAGGACAATAATAATGAATAGTGATATCGCTCGTTGGTTGGAACGCGATCCTGACCCAAAAACACGAAATGAATTAGAACAGCTTATCCAAGACAATAATCAAGCAGAGTTAACGGATCGTTTTAACGGTCGATTAGCCTTTGGTACAGCGGGATTACGCGGAGTTGTTGGTGCTGGGCCTAATCGAATGAACCGCTTAGTCATTCAAGAAACGGCGGCAGGATTAGGGCAATATCTGTTACGTTCAGTCCCTGAAGGGGCCAGCAAAGGTGTTGTTATTGGCTATGACGGGCGACCTGATTCACAACAATTTGCACATGACACAGCATCAGTATTAACCGCACAAGGCATTAAAGTTTATTTAACGGTAAAAGTGGCGCCAACGCCAGTTGTTGCCTTTGGCGTGAAACATCTTCATACCGCTGCTGCTGTTGTTGTTACTGCCAGCCATAATCCTCCGCAATACAATGGCTTTAAAGTCTACTGGGAAAATGGTGCACAGATTATTCCGCCGCAAGATGCTGGAATCGCTGATGAAATTGATAAAGCGACAAAACATGAATTATCGTATTTACCGCTAGAAGAGGCTGTAGATAAAGGGCTACTCGTTTGGCTAGATGAAGACTACTACCAAGCTTATCGCCAAACGATGAATACTAATCCGTTACTGATGAATCACACCAACCCGCAATCAATTAACATCGCTT
The DNA here is from genome assembly GCF_002954615.1 of Photobacterium angustum. Lineage (NCBI taxonomy): Bacteria > Pseudomonadati > Pseudomonadota > Gammaproteobacteria > Vibrionales > Vibrionaceae > Photobacterium > Photobacterium angustum. The sequence continues at coordinate 710,526 of NZ_MSCJ01000003.1, forward strand.
ATACGGCAATGCATGGTGTTGGTGCCGAAATGGCAGAAACATTATTAACTGATGCTGGATTTGACCATGTTTACAGTGTTGCAGCGCAAAGAGAGCCTGATGGTACTTTCCCAACAGTCAAATTTCCTAACCCTGAAGAAACTGGCGCGATGGATCTTGTTATTGCGGAAGCAAAAAAACACGATGCAGTATTAGCTTGTGCCAATGATCCAGATGCAGATCGCTTTGCTGTTGCGGTTCGTCGTGACGACGGTGAATACCAAATGCTAACAGGGGATCAGGTTGGTACATTATTCGGCTATTACTTATTAAGCCATGCACATGCCAATCAAAATCTAGTTGGGAATACAATTGTATCTTCAAGCTTACTTGGCAAGATTGCGACGACTCTTGGAGCGCGTTATTACCAAACGTTAACGGGCTTTAAGTGGTTAACTAATGTAGCGATGGCACAACAAACAGAAGAGCATCAATTCCTTTTCGCATACGAAGAAGCATTGGGTTACACCATTGGTAGTAAGGTGTGGGACAAAGATGGTTTATCTGCATTAGTTGCGTTTGCACAATTAACTGCAGAGTTGGAAGCAAAAGGGCTAACTATTTGGGATCAATTAGAAGCTATCTATCGTGAGTATGGTTTGTATATTAATGCACAACGTAGTATTGGATTGGATCCAACCGCAGCGCCTATCGGTGATACATTACGCCATCAACCACCAACAGAGATTGCAGGGTTACCGATTGTATGCACAGAAGATTATAAGCAATCATTGAGAACATTTAGTGATGGTACGGTTGAAGGTATTGAATTACCCGTTAGTGATGTATTGATCTATCACTTACAAGGTGGGGCTCGCGTTATTGTTAGACCTTCAGGGACGGAGCCAAAAATAAAATGTTACTACGAAGTAGTAGAGCCTATGTTACATGAAGATACCATGATTCATGCCCAGCAACGTGCTCAAGAAGCGATGGATATGTTGATTGAAAAGCACCAACAGTCATTGTAAGTAAATCGATTTAGTAGAACGATGATGAGTGCGGCAATAATAGATCACCAATGATCTATTTTGCCGCATTTTTTATGGCGGTGACTGCGGTAAACAACGTGGAAGTAGCCGTGCAGATTAAAGACCATTTGGCTATGTATGTGAAACGGTAAACAAGATGCTATCGTGAAACATTTACGTGTATAATCAGCAAATAATATACTATTTAAAAAGTTAGGGTTTCCTATGCATGATTTAAATTTATCTATACCTGATGATTACGAAAAAGAGCCAGAGCTCCCTATTCCCGAGCTTGATGAGCAGAAGAAAATTGTTGCTGAATTAAAGCGATTAGAAGAGGCAGGTGAGCTAACACCAGAAATTCTTCATGCATTTATGACCGGTGAAAGAAAACCGGAATAAGTATTAACTGAGCCTCTGTATTAAGATGATTTTGTCAAATATACAGGGGCTTGATTATTTCTGTAATTATCGATACTAACAAATTGATAATATAAACAAAAAAGTCATTCAATATAGGTTCTAAGTAGTAACAAAATAGCATATGACATAAGCACTTGATTGCATTAATGTGTGCTTATTATTACGGCTGTGTGAGCATACCTATATATGTATTATGTGACCGCCAAGAATATATTTCTAAGTGGCTGGGGGCGTGCAGGTAAGTTTGATTGTTATGTTTGTATTATTTGTAAAACAAGGCATGAAGCAAGTATTGTTGCAGTGAATGCTCAACATCGTTCAGATCTGCAGCGAGTAAAAATACATTCAAAAATCCCATTATCGTTAACAGAAGATACGTTAAAGATTGGTCGGCATATCCTTACTGCTTACATTGTAAAAGTACTCGATAAAACCACAGAGCCTAAACTATTTATGCCGAATTATTTTCAATATAGATCTAAACCTAAAATACTAAAACGATAGGTAAGATGTCTTATGGTCAGTATTTAGGATCTAACGCAATAACAATATGATAAAGATCAGATCCTAAAGTATTTAATTAGTGATGTTTCACACCGTTACGAACAATATCTTTACCATTATCATAAACATCTTGGCTTAACCAGCGTCCATAAATCAACTGCTGATTCTTATCAAAAACAGCGATGAAAGGGCGACCATCAGCGTTATTTTTAGCTAAGCCAATGCCTTCTACATCTTTTAAGCCTAAACCACCATTTTCAATTGAGATAATAAAGGTTTTTAGCTCTTCTAGCGTTTCAATAACGTCTTGTTCAATTTTCATTTGTTAATTACCACATAGTAAAAAAAGCGTAAGCTATTTATAAAATAACGTAGATATGAATTTAACTCTACAAGGTAATACTCTACCTCTGATGCTTTATTTTTGAAATGGCTAGCTTTGTATCGTATAAGATTAAGTTAAATAAATGAAAGTTTCACAAACGGACTGCATAGAAAATAGCCATATAAACATCATCATATGGCTGATAGTACTTAATATTAAAGGCTTTCATTGGCTATACATTGATTCGCAATATACTTTAATTCTGCCAATGGATAACGCTTATAAAGCTCACTACAGCTATATATCAGCGTTATCGTGTGATCATTGTTACTTAAGGCTCCAAGTGTGATTGTTTCAAGCCAACTTAGGTGAGGGGGAGGCGGTAATACATCACGAGATTGCGGAAGGTTTTTTCCTACTGTCGCAAAAGCGGCTGTATAACTTTGCCAAAACCATTGTAATGCTGTTTGTTTATCTGGGAAATATTGTAACAGTTCGATAAAAGCGTGAAGGGCAGTAATACCATGTAATAAGGTAGAGTTATTTGTCTTATGGTAATACTCAACGACTAACTGTAATACTTTTTCTATTGTTATATCAGCAGGGACGGGAGCAAGCTTTAGATAGTTAGGATGCTGTGCCACTTCAAAAATACGCTGACTAACATTATTGGTTTGGAATGAACTATTTGAAAAAGCATACACCAGTTGTTCTAACTGCTGCTCTGCGTTGTATTTCTCTGTTATCGATAATGGAGTAATAAGTTGATAGCTTTGATCCCAATAGGCTAATGCATAAGCGATCTCACGTTGCTGCTGACTTTTTATCGCATAAGATAACCGTATCATGCACTGGAAAGCTTGTGCATTAAAACTAGCAATTAACCTTGGCATATAGGCGATGAGTGTTGTTTCTACACCATCATTTTTAATACGTTGTTCTATTTCATTCGCTTGTTTAAGAAAGGGCTCATTTCGAACGACGTTTTCAAGCTGCGTTATATATTGATGATAGAAAAGTAATACACACTCGTCATTTGTTCCCATTTGATCAAGTGCAACTAAAGTCATTGGTAAATGATTACTGATCCCATTTTTATAGGTTGGTTGAAATTGTAATCCCGCTACAATTAATTCGTTGGTTAATAATGATGTTTTCATATATCGCTTCCATGCAATTTACAACATATCCAAGATTAGACGTTCTAAATAAGAGTGCCTACTTTTAATCGTTTAAATGATTGAAAAATAGTAATATAACAGCAGTGTTTTAGAAATATAGAATGAGTTTATTGATGAGGTTTCTAGTAAAAGTGATGAAATCTTATAACTGAGTAATAGCACCATACATTTGCAAACTACATTGTTCTATTAAGAGATGACTAATAGGTTGTAGTTTATGGCTTGGCGAATATTTTTAACGTTGATAGCGTGTGGTTCAATGATGGCTTGTAATAGTGATAATGCAAATGCAGTAAAGGTAAATACAACGCCTGAGCCTGTACAGTCAGAATCGGTTGAAGCCCAACCGGTAGATGATAGCTTGTCTGAGTCTGAGTCTGAGTCTGAGTCTGAGTCTGAGTCTGAGATCTTGACTCAATCGGTTCCAGAACCTGAATGCGACTTAGAAAGTGTTAATTTACTCGATTTTGTTCCTTGGCAACGTGAAGAAGGCTGGTGGGTTGGCGAATATACCTTTTTAGGGGCAGATGGTGATCCCAATGTTTCTGCGAGTTGGCCATATCGTTACGATCACTATCGCGGATTTATTCATTTAGAAGTCATTGGCAACAGTATTAAACAGCGTAACGTGTTTTTGTATCCAGCTAAAAATTCATCTGAATGTGATTCTGTTGAAGATGTTGTTGGCTCTGGTATATGCGGTGATAACGGTAATGAAAAAGTCTTTAGTGCTGATCAAAGCGCGTCAGATTGTGATGGTAATTTATCTGGACCATTTGAAGCTTTTGGCATGACGCTAAGTACCACAACAACATTGATCGGTGATGATACTGTACTTTATCAAGTACGTTTACCCGATGGGAGTTTTACCCAAAATCAGCTAACGACACTACCACCGAATGATACTCGAGTACGTACTGCCCAAGGTTTCTTTATGGGGGCTTCAACATATGCGAGTTATTATCGAGAGCGTAAGGTGACAAAAGAAGAGTTTGTGCAGTTATTAGAAGAAACACGCCAAGAATACAATATATTAGAGCTTGATTATTGTGGTTATGATTCGGGTGGTAGCCCAAGCAATGTGTCCTGTGATGAACATTTTGGTGTGGCGTTAGGAAATTAAACATAAAGACCAACAAAATATGTTGGTCTTTATTTTTATAATTACTTAATACTGCGGCTCATTTCAACATTGCCATGAGCTTGAATCGATGTGCCTTCTGACAGTGAGTGAGCACAGCCGATAATGAATATGCTAAGAAAGGCTAATATAATCCAATTATTCATTATTTATCTCAGTTAGTCGTAGTAAGGAAGGCAACTTTACGCAGTTAAATAAAGAGATTCAAGTGGGCAGAATTTTGTGTGTATCATGAGTAAAGTAAGATGATTTATATTAATCAAAATATTGACGTTATAGATAAGAGAATCAGTTCGTTAAAATTAAAGAGTAGGTCTTGATAAAGACTGGAGCGGATAACGGGAATCGAACCCGTTTCTTGAGCTTGGGAAGCTCAGGTAATACCATTATACGATATCCGCTCTGTAGTTTTACCATAAGTTTTGCGAAGTGATGAGTCAATTAAAAAATAACAAGAAAGGCTAAATATTAACAAAATGAATTTAATACAGAATTACTGTAACTTATAGCAATTTGTATATGTATGATTTCGATTTCAGATATATATACTGCATGGAATATTTAGTTATTATAAATCTATACCAATTCACTCACATTACATTATTAATAATATGAAGAAAAGTTATACAGGAAAGTTAATACTTCGTGTTCGATTATCGTCTGCAAGGTTTATGATAAAAAATCTTGAGCGTGTAATACGCTTCTGTTTATCTCATCACTATAATAATATGGCAAATCGACTTTTAAGCCGTTTAGATACTGCTTTTTTGACGTTTGAACAGTTATATAAGCAGAAGGTGAAGTAATCAATAACTGTCTTTTTCTAAGCGTTAAATAGTTCTCTCGACTAATATGTGACTCATCCCACCAATAAGTGTGACACTCGTCACATTCGGAGGTGTTATTCAAGCTTAAATAAAGAAATTTCATTGTCCTAACAAACAAATATCGTTGGGGTGGACAATGTCTTTCACATATTACACTTGTATTATCTTACGTTGGATTTCAAGAAATGTCGTTAATAGCTATTAGTAGAAATAAAATTAAAACTATTCGTGAGAATATTAAAATCTGTGTTAAGAATGGTGATGTTGCAAATGTTTCATTATTGTTGTCGGAACTTGAATCAGAGTTAAATGTTTTCGAGTCATTATACTCATCACCTAAAGAAATATAACCAATAAAGGATTAATGGATTATTATATTTACGTGAGATATTTACAGATAAATAACGTATTATAACTAGTCTGATAATTTATTGTTTATATTTATGGAAAAGCAAAATATTGCCCCACCATCAAGTGAAGATGCTTTATCTCGATTGAAGACGGCTTTTAAAGCTGGTGTTACCGCGACACTAGCCAGTATTTCTATTGGGTTTTTATTTAAGATTTGGCTCGCTCAGTGGGTTAATAAAGACGATTTAGCACTGTTTAATAGTGTGATAGATATTGTATCTCTATCATTAATATTGATGACAGGCTTTCGATCTTCCATGGTTGTGACTTACAGCCAAACGAATAATGATCGTGATATTATTAACATCTTCCGATTTTGTTTGATCACGATTGTTCTCTTAACATGGGGAGTTGTGCTTCCATACATTAAACACGAATTACACATCAACGTTGGCTATTTTGAGATGGTTGGTGTGATTTTTAGCATGGGAATGAAGGTTTATTTTACCAACTTGATAGCCATGTATCGCTTGTATGATGTGTCTAATAAAGTGACTTGGATAGAGCCTGTGACGAATGTAGCGGGCTTTATTTTTTGTTATTACGTGTTGCACTTTACACCACTTGCCTCATTGTTTTATAGCATGGCATTTTCATCGCTTGTTGCTGCCCACTTTATGTATTGGAAGCGGCGTAAACAAATTGCGACTAAACCAATAAAATCGGTTCAATTTGATCCCAATATGCGTAACTATGTTCGCAAAAGCTTCACTGCCTCATTAGAAGCAGGGGCGAGTATATTAATGATTTATATCACGGTTTTATTGACTATTACGCATTTTAGCTTAGATGAGCTTGGTGACTTCCAAGTCGTTGTTCGTCCGATCTTCACTTATATGACGATGCTATTTGTATTTCCTATTTATCGTTTTGTTTTGCCTGAGTTAACCTTATGCATTAAGCAAGGTGATCATCAACAAATTAAAGCAATAAGACGTTGGATTTTTCGTCTCGCAGCAATAGTGAGTGTGTCATTTTTCCTCATCATGCTTATCGGTGGGCGTGAAATTATAGGTTTTGTTTTTCCCCCTCAGTATCACGGGGCAGTGATTGTATTATTTCATTTTTCTATGTTCTTTATTTTTATGATGCTAAATGCTTACCAATTAGCCTATATAAAAGCTCATGGGAAATTCACACTAAGTTTAATCATTCGTCTTAGCGGTATCATTACACTAATCGCAAGTTATTATTTATTATCGATATTTACTGCAAATGTCGTCGCTATTATTGTCGCATTATGTTTAGGTTATGTGATGATGTTTATTCTATCGACGATTGCTGAACGTAAAATATTAAACGGGTATAAGCTGGCTTTATCCAATAGCTAGCTTGTACTTAATACTGTATTGGATTGATTTTAGGGAAAGAGAAAAATGACTGGTATCACTGACTTAACAGAACTTCTTGTGAATTTACAACCAGAATTAAGCCTTACGCGTTATATTTTTTGTTGTACAGAAAATACTAATCTAGATGCTATTGCTTCTATGTCACCATTAGCGACATTTCGTGAAGAAGAAGGAATGACATTTATTTTAAGCTATGAAAGTGCAGTCCAACATAATATTGAAATCAATAATGTGTATCGCTGTATTACTTTAAAAGTACATTCAAGTTTGGAAGCTGTTGGTTTAACTGCTGCTGTAGCATCAGAGCTTGCTAAGCATGAAATTAGTGCCAATGTGATGGCAGGGTTTTACCATGACCATATTTTCGTCAATGAAAATCATGCAGAGCAAGCTATGCTAGCGTTAACTGAACTATCGCAACGCTAGCATAAAATAGATTTACTTAGAGCACAGGCGACATTCCATAGCTTTGACTATTAAGCAGCAGTAAACCAAGACCTATTAGTAATAAGCCGCCAAATAGTTTAAATACTAATGGGGCAAATGAATGCTGGTGATCGGAGTAAGCAAGATATTTTGTCACCAGCTTTTTACCCGAAAGTGTCATCGTAGCGATCGTTGAAGTCGTCAGCGCAGTTCCCACAGCCATCAGTAAAGCACTCACTACACCTAACCAATACATATCAACCATATTGGCAAAAAGCAGCGCTAATATTGCGCCTGTACATGGACGAATACCAATACTGGCGATAATTGCAATGTATTCACGCATATTAGTTGCTTGATTAATACTATCTGCATCAGCAAAGTGTTTATGCCCACAACCACAATCACTGCTATGGCTATGGCTATGGCTATGGCTATGGCTATGGTTATGACTATGGTCATGTTTATGTATTTTCTGTTTGTATAATTGCCAGCTTTGTTTTAAAGCTCGGTAAGCAACAATTACACCCAGTAATAACATGGCAATAAAGCTAAGCGTGATGAATCGGTCTGCAGCGCTATTAATTTCACGCATCGATGAATTAAAAAACACCAGTAGAACGGTGACTAACACGATAGCAACTAAAGCTTGTAGAAAAGCAGAGATAACCGTCATGATCAAGCTTGCTTTTACTTTTGCTGGGTTTGTTGCTAAATAGGTCGTCACAATCATTTTGCCGTGTCCTGGACCTAATGAGTGGAATACACCATATAAAAAGCTGACGCCAGCAAGCGAATAGATTGCTGCGGGGTTTTCTTTGGCGTCATAAAGCAAGTCACTCAATTGACCATTTATTTCACGCTGCCATTTTATGGTGCTAAGCATTAACGTTGGCCAATTGTGCCAGAGTAAATAACCGACAATAATTAGAAAAGTGGCAACAAGGCTTGCACCTAACCAATAGTTTCCTTTGTTCGTATGAGCATGTTGCTCGGAATGATGATGCTCCATGGAAATCCTTTAATAAGAGTTAGTCGGCTGATTTGCAATGTAGTTTTACTGTTTGTGTAAATAATTGACCAAGTGCATTATCCGGATCGGCATCAGGTGGTAATGACTGGGCATAAAGCATTTGCTCTGGACTTGGATTAGGCTCAGCGAGGTCAAAAGTACATACTTTACTTAGCTCTGGCGATAAGATGATGTCGTTTTTTGCTTTCCAAGACATATCGACATAGTAACTTGGTTCAAAAATTAGTAGTCGTAAAGAATCTTTGGTTATTGGTTGAGGTTTAGATAATGGAAGTTCAAATGTCAGTGTCGCTTTGGCGCGTTCTTTTGTTAGTTCCCCATCGGTAGCGATTTTATATTTGATTGGTTCTTGGTCATTATAAAAGTAAGTGAAATAATGCTCGCTCATCATATTTTTCATTACAGAATCACCAACACGAGCAAGCGTTTCTGTCTTACTTTCCGGCGACATATCTTCACCATCCAGCATATATGCGGTTGTCATGGCATCAAAAGTCCATACCATTTTAAATCCTGTGATTTGATTTTTATCACCTTGAATATAGGTTTTCATATCAATCCATGAGTGTGGATGTGCTTGGCTAGCGGTTGAAAACAAGGTTAAAGACGAAAGTAATATTGCAGGAAAAGAAATCCAACGCATAGAAAATGCTATCTCCATATTTACAAGCTTGGCACTATGATTAAGCATCAAAGAAGACTAAAGTAATGTTATATTATAACAGTGGCTCTAGCTTGCTCAAAGTGAATTCAGTGCAAATAATCTTGAGGATATATGGTAATTAAGATTAGTGGTTTAATTCTGCGAGTAAAAATGCAGAAGTCGCAATAATGATACCACCAAAGATGGCAAGTGGTTGGTTATGGTCAAAACCTGCAATCAGTGTTAACACTACGCCAAGTGAGATATATAGCTTCTGTCTGATGATCATCTAGCACTCCAATATGATGTAATTCTTTATTAATAACACGCATAGCGGTAGGTGTGTTAACGACATGTCAAATCTTAGTTGTTAGAATATATGTGGTTTAATTAACTGATTGATAAATGTTTTATATTGTTTAGAGTTTGTAGATGTATAATTTTGTAATATAAATCTTTACAGTAAGATAATCTATAAACTGACATTGAGTCTTTAGATGACACTAATTTTGAACCATGTGACACAGGTAAGACTAAACTTGGTATTAGTGATCGTTTTGATAAAATAAAAAACGCCATTTCAAATTATTCATAGCTTTGCCGCTATTTGCTGATTTTCAAGGTATAATAAGCAAAGAAGAAGTAAATAATAGAGTAGAAGAAACTAAGTATGAAATTAAAGCTATTTGCGGCTGGATGTATGTTGTTACTGAGTTCATCGACATGGGCTGAAAAAGCAGATACACAACTCCCTATCCATTTGGCAGCAATTACACAAGATGTTGATGTTATCAATAATATTACAACGTTAACTGGAAAGGTTGATATCACACAGGGTGGCGTTCAGATTAAAGCGGATAAGGCCGTGATAAAGCTGGACAGCAAAACAAAAGCACTAAAGAGTGTGGAAGTTTATGGTAAACCAGCTTACTTTCATCGTGTAATGGAAGATGGAAAGGTTGTGGATGGAGAGTCGCTTTACGGCATTTATACACCAACAAATAACATGATGGTGTTAAAGGATAAGGCTAAAATAACTCAAAATGGCAGTACGATCCAAGCGGCTGAAATAAGCTATAACTTGGCTTCTCAGGTGATGAAAGCAAAAGGCTCTAAGTCACGCCAAGTGAATACTGTTTTACTGCCTGAAAATTTAAATAATCGATGAGTAAAATAAACAGAAGTACTTATTACTCTTGTTTATTTTGGTCAAATTGACATAGATTTTGCACGTTGTTCAAAGAACTGATCAATGATCTTAGAGAAAGACAAATAAAATAGATAAAGAAGGTCGCTGCAGTGGAATTAGTACAAGTTAATACTTCAAACATATCCATTTATTTAAACTTAACTCAGGCATATGAAGCTGAGTTTTCACCACTGACGAAAAAAGTGCCTGATAACGATGGTAAATTTGCACTTGATACGCCAATAGAAGGTAATGTACTTGGCTTTCTTTTATATTTTGATGGTGTACCAGCGGGATTAGCAGCGATTGCTGATCATGGTAACAGTCATTATGAAGTATGTGATTTCTATGTTGTGCCTGTCTTTCGTAAAAATAAAGCAGGTCAACGTTTCGCACATAGCTTGTTTTCAATGATGCCAGGTGAATGGGAAAGTAAGCAAATTGAAGGCGCAGTACATGCTATTGCTTTTTGGCGTCGTGCTATCGGTGCGTACACAAATGAACAGTATGTTGAAGATATTTATCACGATAGCTACTGGGGTGATGTTACTCGCCAGCGTTTTACTATTTCGGTTTAGTGATTACAAAAATAATAAAGGGAGCTAATGCTCCCTTTTTTCATATTGCCACCGTATTACAATATAAACTTATAATGCCGTCATTAAGATTTTACGACTTATCTCTGGCGTAATATCGTGATGTTCACTTAATGCGATCATGCCATGTTTTTTAAGGCTTTCGATTAGAACATCGATATCTTTTTCACCTAAATCAACGTCAGTAAGTGTTGTTGGGACACCCATTTGTTTGAAAAAGGCGATTGTTTTTTCAATCGCAGCATCAATACGTTGATCTGCTGTACCTGTTGTTAAACCAAAGATACGCTCGGCATATTGTAATAATTTTGCTTCTTTTTCTTTACGACGTACTTTCATAACTGCAGGTAATACAATGCTTAATGTACGAGCATGATCAATACCGTAATTACCTGTTAATTCATGACCAATCATATGTGTTGTCCAATCTGCAGGGACACCAACACCAATTAAACCATTGAGTGCTTGAGTGGCTGACCACATAATATTAGCTCGAACAGCAAGATCATCGGGTGTAGCTAATGCTTTTGGACCTTCTTCAATTAAGGTATGCAGCAGACCTTCAGCAAAACGATCTTGGACTTTTGCATTCACAGGATAAGTTAAGTACTGCTCCATTGTATGAACAAAGGCATCAACAACACCGTTTGCTACTTGGCGAGGAGATAAACTTAATGTTGTTTGTGGATCTAAGACAGCAAATGCGGGTTTTACGAGTGGCGAGCCAAAGAATAACTTGTCTTTACCACGCGAAACTACAGAACCACCATTACTTTCAGAACCCGTTGCAGGTAAGGTTAATACACAACCAAGAGGAACAACCTTAGTGACAGGCTCTTGCTTAAGTAAAATGTTCCAAGGATCTTCTCCCTGATAACAGGCAGCAGCGGCAACAAATTTAGTACCATCAACAACTGAGCCACCACCTACCGCTAATAGGTAATCATAACCTTCTGTTTTAACCAGTTCGACGGCCTTCATCAGTGTGTCATACTGTGGATTAGGCTCAACGCCTGAGAATTCTCCCCAGTTATATCCGTCCAAAGCTGCTGTTACTTGGTTATAAACACCATTTGATTTGATAGAACCACCACCGTAAATAACCAATACTTTTTTATCTTTTGGAATAGCTTGGCTAATTGCTGCTATTTGACCTTGTCCAAAATGAATGCTTGTAGGGTTTTGGTAGGTAAACTTATCCATTGTAGGCTCCGTTATATCGTTGTGATATTGATATTCTAATTATTGTGTTGAGAACTCTAGTGTAGAAGCGAACGTAGGATAAACTAAATACATAATTCTCTTTATTTCTTGCCTATTTCTATTTTAACTACATTGCTGTGTTATGTTCGTTATAAGGTAAATAGGTGTAGAATGACAAAACAATGACTGTTATGTCGATCGTTAATAAATAGGTTTGATGGGTTTACAATGAAAGCTGAGCTTAAAAGACAGCTAGCTATAGTTGCTAGTCAATTATGTGAATATTACAAAATATCAGACCAAACTAATCGGGTGCATACGTTGCTAACAGGCGTGCGATTATTTCGTATTGATCGTTACCATAAGCTGACGCCACAAATGTATGAGCAAGGAATTGTTGTTATTTTTCAAGGAAGTAAAATAGGGCATTTAAATCAACATCAGTTTGGTTATGACGTTGAACAATGTCTTATTGTGTCGACATCTTATCCTATAACATGTGAAACATTTGCCTCTCAGCAAGAACCATTAATGGGGATCAATATTGATCTTGATATTAATGCGATCAGCCAGTTAGTTTCTGATATGGAATTAGAGTCTAAAAATTGGGGAGAGTTAGACACACGCTGTGGTGTTTCTCCTGCACCAATGACTGAGTCAATGTATCTTTGTATGTTGGAGTTGCTTAATGTTTTGCATAATCCTCTTGATGCTAAGGTACTTGGTCCCTCGATTCTCCGTCAGTTCTTCTATTACTTATTGCAAAGTGAGAAGGGATATTTATTGGCACACTACTGCGAGCAAGATAGTTCTTTAGCTAAAATTTCGACCGTGATCGGTCATGTGCAAAAGAATTTTGCGCAAAAATTACATGTTAATGAATTAGCAGCAATGGCAGGGATGAGTGTCTCAGTTTTTCATAAAGTTTTTAAACAAGTTGTCACGGATCCTCCTTTGCAGTACATCAAAAAAATTCGGTTGAATCATGCAAAAAACTATATTTTGCAAGAAGGTCTTTCAGCAAGCCTAGCGTCTCAACGAGTAGGTTATGAAAGTGCTGCTCAATTTAGCCGAGAATTTAAACGTTATTTTGGTGTACCGCCTAGCCGTATTGATGAAATTTCAGATTATTCACGAAAATAATCTATAGATATCAATAAATATTTAACTAAAGTTGATTGTGTAATTTCAGGTATAATGGTTATTCCTTTTAAGGATGTAACTTATTGTTTGTATACATAGTACGGAACTTTAGAAGCGGTTAGTTGTCACATCGTCGTCGTGGAACGAATTATTATTAAAACAGGAAAATCATGCCTGAGTCTCAACCTAAAATTCTGATCCTATTTGCGCATCCTTCGCCAAATCGTTCAGAGATCAATGTACCCTTATTTAATGCATCTAAAACTATTGCCAATATAACGTGCGTTGACTTATATGCCGAATATCCAACCTATCGTATTGATATAGATAAAGAACAACAGCGCCTTCGTGAACATGACGTTGTTGTATTTATGTTTCCACTCTATTGGTATTCCACCCCATCGTTATTAAAAGAATGGCAAGATTTAGTGCTTGAATATGGATTTGCATATGGCAGTGAAGGGAATGAATTGGTAGGTAAAAAATTCTTTTGCGCTTTGACTGCTGGAGGCCCTGAATCGAGTTATCGTAAAGATGGTTTTAACCACTATACCATTCGTGAGTTATTGCAACCTCTAGAGCAAATGGCAGAGTTAACGGGTATGGACTTTCTAGCGCCGTTTGCGCTCTTTGGTGCGGGTATGGCGAATGAAGAGAACCGTATTGAACAACATATTCAAAATTGGAAACGTGTTCTGATTGCGATTCAAGATAATAAATTCAACTATGAGGTTGCGAGTAAATTATCAAAAATGAATCACAGCCTAGAATTAGTCATTAAATAGAAGAGACTACTATGACTGGATATTTTTTGCAGGCTTTCATCTATTTGGTGGCCGCCGTTATTGCTGTTCCGCTTGCTAAGCGATTAGGGCTAGGTTCAGTACTGGGTTATTTAATCGCAGGTGTGGTTATTGGTCCCGTTATTGGTTTAGTTGGTAGTGAAACCACGACGATTCAGCATTTTGCTGAGTTTGGTGTCGTTATGATGCTGTTTGTTGTTGGTTTAGAGCTTGAGCCTAAAATGTTGTGGGGTATGCGTCATCGCTTATTAGGGTTAGGTGGTTTACAAGTTGTTGTTACCGCTTTAACCGTTATGGGGATTGCTCATTTATTTGATATTGCTTGGTCTTACGCCCTTGCTATTGGCCTTATCTTTTCACTTTCTTCTACTGCGATTGTACTGCAAACATTCAGTGAAAAAGGGCTAAGCAAAACGGAAGGTGGTAAAAGCGCATTTTCAGTATTGCTGTTCCAAGATATTGCCGTCATCCCAATGTTAGCTTTGATCCCTTTACTGGCAGTACCTGAATTAGTGGCAAAGTCTCAAGCCGTTGTGGCAAAAGCTGCAGAGCATCATGATGATCTTAGCCTAGTAGCGGGTCTTCCAGGTTGGGCTTATGCGATTGTAATTATTTTAGCGATCGCTGGTGTTGTAGTTGGTGGTCATTATTTAAGCCGTCCGTTATTCCGTTTTGTTGCTTCATCGGGCTTACGTGAAATTTTTACCGCAACAGCATTGATGTTAGTTATTGGTATTGCAGCCTTAATGAGCCTGATTGGTTTATCGCCAGCACTCGGAACTTTTCTTGCTGGCGTGGTACTTGCCAATAGTGAATTTAGACATGAACTTGAATCTAATATCGAGCCTTTTAAAGGGTTACTATTAGGGCTTTTCTTTATTACCGTCGGTGCGGGGATTGATTTCAACGTACTGTTTGATCAATTTGGCACGGTGGTTGGTTTAACCATTGGTGTGATGCTGGTTAAGTTTATTGTTCTGTTGGTACTTTCTTTTATATTCAAGGTAAAAGGCAGCGACCGTTGGCTCTTTGCGTTAAGTTTGGCGCAAGCGGGTGAATTTGGTTTTGTATTATTAAGCTATACCGTACAAAACAATGTGCTACCTGAGTCAATGAGCCAAACACTCTCACTGGTGGTTGCGTTATCGATGTTCTTAACACCAGGTTTATTTATTTTATATGATCGTGTGATTTTGCCCCGTTTTTGTGAGGCTAAAAATGAGCGTGAAGCCGATGAAATAGATGAGCAAGGAAAAGTCATCATTGCGGGTATTGGGCGATTTGGTCAGATTGTAAACCGACTATTGGCATCTAATGGGGTGAAAACGGTCGTGCTTGACCACTCTGTAACGCAAATTGACAACATGCGCCAAATTAATATTAAAAGTTTCTTTGGTGATGCGACGCGACATGATTTGCTTCATACCGCAGGTATTGAAGATGCAAAACTGTTTATTGTTGCCATTGATGATAAAGAACGAGCCACAGAGCTTGTCCATTATATTAAGCAAACATATCCTCAAGTACGCGTATTGGCACGTGCTTATGATCGAGGTCATCATTATTCGCTACGTTGTGCTGGTGCTGATTACGTGATCAGTGAAACATACCGCTCTGCACTAGCCTTGGGCACAGAAGCGTTGAAAAATTTAGGGGTGCATCCATTCAGAGCTGAGCAGCAAAAGGCCACATTTGTTGAAACTGAAGCTAGAAGCAAAGAGAAGCTTTATCACACATGGTTAGAAAGCACAGAAGAAGATCGTTTTAATACCTCCTATGTGGAATTGTTTAACCAATTAGAATCAACATTAAGTGATGTAATGAAACAAGAGCGGACCGACAAGCATACGAAGTCAGAACGTGGTTGGACGCCACCACCTAAAGTGTTTAATGATGAAGTAGAACAAGATTTAGTTGAAAAGCATGATCACTAATAGGTGATGAGTGTCATTTTTAAATAATAGGAAGGAGCTGCAAAGCTCCTTTTTTGTTAAATGAATCATTTAATTTGAATATTGAAACAGTGTCGAATTAATAGGTGTCACTATTATTTATTGAGGGTGATGGGTAATAAAAATACACTATCAAGATGGGTTTGTTGTTTTTATGTTATCATTATTAATGGCGTGGTGATTTAGTGTTAACTGAGTCGAGTTATTTACATTTAGTTAAGAAAAATATAATGCCTTTTAGGAATTCACTCAGTAACAATTTATTAATCGTTATGATTATAAATGTATATTAAACATTTTAAATGGCGTCTTGTTAGCTGTATGTTTGTCTAATTGTTTCATTATAAATTTAAAAAAATCTTTCTTACTACTTATTATGCTTAATTAGTATTTTAAATGGTGTTCTAAGTTTATAAATTGTAATTATTAAAAAACATAACTACTTTGCTAGAATTAGTTTGAGACTATTACTTTCTAATAATTATGAATAATTACTTAATCAAATCACCTATTTTATTTTCGGTACTTTATTTTTCTAGCTATGCCAATATTTCATTAGCATCTGAAATTGATGACTTGATGTCGATGGATTTAGATGACCTCACAACACAAAGTGTGACAGTGACGACGGCAGCAAAGAAAGAACAATCGTTAAGTGATGTGCCTGCTGCTATTTATGTTATTACCAATGAGCAAATTAAGCGCAGTGGTGTTCGTTCGATAGCAGAAGCCTTAGCCTTAGCGCCAGGTGTACAGGTGACTAAGATCAGTGAATTTAATTGGCAAGTATCCTTACGTGGTTTAAACGAAGCTCTATTTAATAAATTATTAGTCATGGTTGATGGTCGTAGTGTCTTTAGCCCTTTAATGTCAGGGACTTTTTGGCACACCATTGATGCTATTTTAGATGATATTGATCGTATTGAAATATTGCGTGGTTCCGCTGGGACAATGTGGGGAGGAAATGCGACTAACGGTGTCATTAATATCATTACTAAAAATAGTAATGAAACGTTGGGGCAATTTCTTGAAGTCGCAGCGGGTGAATATAATTATAAAGAAGTTAGTTATCGTAACGGCTTTCAAATTAATGATGTAACAACAGCAAGATTATCAATTAAAGGTGTTCAATCAGACTATTACACTTTCAATGATGATGAATGGAATAGTTATAATATTTCATTCCGCACTGACTATGTTGAAGATGATCGATTTTTAACATTTCAGATAGGCGGTTATCATACCAAGTCTGAGCATTCTGATTGGTATCGCTATGATATTTTAGAGAAGCCCTTTAACCCTAATGATCCAATGAGCGCTGTAATTGGCTATCAAACAGGATTGGAAGATTTTTCACGCGGTTTTTATAGTAATTTAAACTTGGGAAAAACAGTTGATGATACCCACTATGAAGCCACATTGTGGATTGATAGCAACTCAAGAACTGAACCTTCCGCGAATGGTGAATACGATACACTTAATGCTGATGTATTAGCAATTAAGCAAATAAATCAAAATAATGAGCTGACATTAGGCTTAGGTGCGCGTTATACCAAAATAAAAGTTCCTGAGAAAGAAACAGACTTTTACCTTGATATGGAACCATATCATCGTACTAGTTCAAGGCAAACAGAGCGCGAGCAAATTTATAATGTTTTCTCGCAATTAGAAACTCAGCTAACAGATAAGTTCACCTCTAGCCTAGGGGTAAAAGTTGAACATTTCACTCGTAATAATACGACTGAAATTCAGCCTCAAGCGAGATTGTTGTATCGCGCTTCTGATGACCATCAATTCTGGTCGGGCGTTGGTCGAGCTGTTGTAACACCTTCCTCGGTTGATTCGACGACTGATTTATATAGGTTAGGATCTGTGGTCGCACCCTTGCCGAATTGTGATGCTTCAACTCAAAACTGTTATGCGCAATACCCAATGCTTGCGTTGACGGCGGGTAATCCTGATATGGATAATGAATCGGTTGTCACATGGGATGCAGGATATAGAGGGAAACTCTCAGATACATTATCGATCGATACAACGATTTTCCTTAGTCACTATGAAAATTTGCGGATGCTTGATAATGGATTATGGTTTTGTCGCTACGGTGAATGTGTTGATGGTTCGACACAACCAGGTCAATTAGCGGTTCACGAGTTTAAATTAGTTGATGCAATTGATGCACAAAGTTACGGTGCTGAATTGTCACTCTTTTGGCAGCCGACAGATAATATAAATATCAATACATCATACAGTTATATTGATACTCAGGCTGAATGTAGTTCTGAATATATGACATGTAATAGCTATGATAATGGCGGTTATAAAGTTTTGTATAATCTTCAGCCTAAACATTACGTTTCTTTACAAACGATGTGGACTTTAAATTCACAATGGCAAATTGATGGCTGGCTAAAGCATAAGAGCTCAGTATCATCGCCAATCGCTTTTTATAAAGCACCTGCAGTAACGACAATAGATGTACGTGTTGCGTGGCAATATAATCAAGAATGGCCACTTGTTGAGTTTGTGGTTGATGGTTTAGGTAGTTCAACATATGAAGATTTACCGAATACAGCACCACTAGAAGAAGCAGCGTTTTTACGTTTTTCATGGACAAAATTGTAATGAGGCCGAATGCATAGTAACCATCGCACCTCGGGTAAAGTTGTATTGAATAAGATGGTAGGGCTTCTTGCAAAGCCTTACCATTTTTGCCGTTTGTATTTTCTGTACTTTACTGCTGCTGTATTTATTTGTATTTATACTTTTTCAAATAAAGCCAATGCAGATAGTGTTGCTGACTATGAAATATCGGCAGTCTATATTTACCGTTTTTCTCAGTTTGTTACTTGGCCTCAAGACAACAGAACATTAACCTATTGCACTTTAGGCACTGATAATATCGCGTTAACATTAAGCCGATTACTGAAAGCTAAAAATAACAAAATTGTTACGTTAACGAGCATTAGTCAGCTTGAGCAGTGCCAAATTGCTTATATTTCTAGGCAAAAAGAACTGGGTTTAACTTATATCCCAATTAAAGAAGGGGTACTGACGATTGGTACTGGTCATTCCTTTTTAGCAAAAGGAGGGATGATTGAATTACGTTCAATTAATAATAAAGTCCGCCCTGTTATTGCTATATCGAGTGCCAAGAAAGCAGAGTTAACCATAAGCTCAAAATTATTGAAAATTGCGATACTTCCTTCTCTTAATAGCCAACAACAAGGAGGAGAAAATCATGCGCAATAATTGGATGAATTCTCTTTCTCTTAATCAACGTTTATATTTGCCGTTAGTCTTTTTTGTTGTTGTACTTTTCATCGTCTTTCAAACGTTAAGCTCTTACAAGTATATAGAGAGTGAAAAGCAGAATTTAGTAAATAGAATAACGATATTAAGTACGGGTATTGGAACGAATTTAACTGCTGCTATTCAGTTTGATGATGCGACAACAGGACAAGAGATTTTATCGGCATTTTCAGCCGATCCTATGATCGTATCTGTCTCTGTGTTAACGGAGAATAATGTCGTTTTTGCTGGATTTAACAATACCGATAATAGGCATATACCAACAAATGATGCAGAAGAAATCATGGTTAAAACGCGGGGATATGTTTTTAGTAACCAGTATTTATATATGCAGATCCCTATTTACATAGAGAACACAGAGCTTGCAAAAATGCGCATTGTTGTGTCTCTTGATAGATTACATGCTCTTAAATCGTCTCAGATAGAAATTAGCTTGTACTTATTAGTGATTTTAATTTTATTTAGTAGTTTCGTTATCCGTCGATTACGGCATTGGATGATCAGTCCCATTCGTCAACTGAATGATGCGATGATTAATGTAATTCATTTTAATCAAACTGAAATTGTACAGCATCAAGCCAGTTCGAAAGATGAGATAAGTGAATTGATCGATTGTTTTAATACGATGATCATTAAACTGAACCAGCGGGAATTAAAAATTAAACAGACTATTTCTCAATTAGAATATGAGAAAGAATTTGCCGATGATGTGATCAGCACGGTACAGCATGCGCTGCTAGTTGTGGATCATTCTGGACATATTATTTTAGCCAATGATAGTAGCTCAAAACTATTTCACGATTCACCACAACTGCTGAGATCTCAACATATTTGTGATGTGATTAAGCCGATTGACCTGGAAAATTTTCAATATCAACTAGAGCAAACACTACAGGGCAATAAGCAGTTTAGTCATGATTTGGTTAAAACGGTTGGCACAAAAGGGACGGCAATATATCAAGTCGTGAGCCATCCATTACAGCATAAAAACCAGACTTTATTTACGCTAGAAGATGTGACGGAACGGAGTGTGGCAGAGCGACAACAACAGTTGGCAGCGAAGATTTTTGAAAATAGCCGTGAAGCGATTTTATTACTCAATAGTCAAGGTCATATTGAGATGGTGAATCGAGCGTTTTGTGAACTTATAGGTCAAGAACACGGAACAATTATTGGGAAATATTACCGTTCGGTATTAATTGAAACCGAAACACTACTTATGAGAAAAGAAATTCTAATGTCGCTGTCGTTAGATCAGCAGTGGCAAGGTGAGTGTTCATTCTTTAATCGTAAGAGAGGTGTTAAGACACCATTACATTTAAAAATAAATCAACTTATTGATACAGAAAGCAATGAGAGCCAAATTGTTGTGTTGGCTTCCGACATCAGCTCAGTTAAAGAAGCACAACGTTTAGCGTATATAGCACAGCACGATGCATTAACACATTTGCCAAATCGTGAGTTCTTACACCATTATTTAGTAGAAGCACTGACTTTTCCTCGTAGCGATGTAATGGCTGTACTGTTTATTGATTTAGATGGTTTTAAATTTGTAAATGACTCTTACGGCCATGATATTGGTGATAAAGTACTTCAAATTGTCGCTAAGAAATTAATGATGAGTGTTCGTCAAAACGATATTGTTACGCGTTTAGCTGGAGATGAATTTGTAGCAGTACTCAATCCCGTAAAGAGTCGTGAGCCTATTTTGAATATAGGAGAGCGAATTATTAACAGTCTTTCCCAACCAATTAATATTAAAGGTCATAGTATTAATATTGGTGCGAGTATAGGTTGTTATTATATTGAACCTGAAGATGTGACGGGGATTGATAGTGTCTTACATTGTGCTGATATGGCGATGTACCAATCAAAGATGCAAGGTAAAGGGCGTATCACTGAGTTTAATCAACTCAAAGCAGTTTCATCAGCCGAATAGTGGATTTAGACAGCACTGTTTAACATAGTACTAAAAGAGAGGGCGCAACTTTCGTTGCGCCCTTAGGTCTTACTTGCAGCCATCCTGCTACTATAGTGCTCCTTGCATCATTCCTTTGACTGCTGTAATCCTTCAGCATAATCCTTTTTACTTCTTCCTGAAGTTGTTCCTATGGCTTCCATAACCCGTCATAACATCCTGTTATAACTCTCATCTCTTTCCTTAGAGGTGTCCATTACTTCTTCTTGAAGTGTCCCTATGTCGTCCTGACTGGTAAATATCCTATCTACCTTTACTACTTCCTGTAGTATCCATCACAGTCCTTGTTTGATAAACCATCCTAGTTCATCACATCTCATCCTGAGATCACCAACGTCCTTGGTTCCAATCCTGTTCCTGTTGCCAGTTCCCTCTGACACCATTAATAATAGGTAAAAGTAGGAATAGAATATAGGTATGAAGTGGAAACTACTCTTTTCTGTATCTATTTATTATTTTAATGCGTTACTTTTATTATTTTATAAACAAAGAGTTATAAAAGAAGCATGGGCACTATATTCAAATTAAAACGTGATTATCTTAATTGTTTGTAAGAGATCTCTTACAAATAAGTAAGCAAAAATGGACGTGAGTTTAGTGATAAATGTTTGAGTAGTGTTAAATTTTACTGGATGTAAAGTCTCGCTTTTTTGATGTGTTAAAGTTAACCCACATTAAAAGAGGAAAGATACATGAGAAAAACTCTGTTGCTGGTGGGGTTGCTAGTTAGTTCACATGCAATGGCAAATGATCAGGCTTTGTTTAACGTATTGGCGAAAATCGTATATGTAGAGCATGGCATGGGTAAAGCGTGGGTTATTGTTGATGATATACATTGCGATACTCATCAGCACGAAATGCAGTGTGATTATAAAGAAGTGACAGAGCAACGCACGATTAAAGAAGAATTAGCCCAACAGTTAGTGGATACGTTACAGCCTTTCATTAGTCTCGATGATATTGATAATAAAAAACTAAAACAGCTTTCTATTAAAAATGCTAAATGTTTAAAGAAATCAGTACAAAACAGTTCAGGTGAAACAAATGGTGATTATCAATATCAATGTACTATTGAAAAATAAGAAAATACGGTTTAGAACGAAAATTATAAAATAGCGAGCAAAATGCCCGCTATTTGATATTTAAGATTAAATAACTGCCGATGCTAAAGGCGGTTTATAGCCTGTCTTTTTATCAGAAATTATTTGTCCATCTTTGATAGTGATAATGCGTGGTGTTCTTTCTGCTAGGCTGACATCGTGAGTGACGACAATTAAGGTTCTTCCTTGTTGGTGCAAGTCATTAAAAAGTGCTTCAATTTCTGCGCCTGATTTAGAGTCCAATGCACCTGTTGGTTCATCCGCAAGGATAATTTGTGGATCGTTAACCAAAGCCCTCGCAATTGCCACACGCTGCTTTTGACCACCCGATAATTGATTCGGTTTATGATGAATACGATCGGCGAGTCCTACTTGGGCTAATAAATCTGCCGCTTTTGCTCGACGTTCTTTTGTTTTTACGCCTCTGTACACGAGAGGTAGCGCAACATTATCTAATGCAGTGGCATATTCTAATAAGTTAAAACTTTGAAAAACAAAACCAATTTTGTGGTTTCTGATTTTTGCAAGTTGGTGGCTTGTCATTGATGATACATCGTTATTATCCAGCAAATATTCGCCAGATGTCGGCTTATCTAAACAACCCAGCATGTTCATCAGGGTAGATTTACCAGAGCCTGAAGGACCAAGTATTGATAAAAACTCACCAGAATGAATAGTGAGAGAGACATTATCTAATGCTTTAACTAAATTATTTTCTTCGCCATAGAACTTACAAATATGATTAAGCTCAACTAAAGCTGTGTGTGCTGGGGAGGTACCCAATGTTTTTGTCATTTTATTCACTTTGTAATGCCTCTAATGGCGTAATACTTGCCGCTTTATTGGCAGGAAACCAAGCTGCAAGTATACCAACCAGAATTAATGCAGAAATTACGATTAACATAACGGACAGTGACAACTCAGGTTTAGGGCTGCCCAAGCGAGCGTAAAAACCCGAATCTGAAATAGGGATTGCGTCAATGATGCTGACAAGACCAAGCGTCATTAATAACCCGATAAAACCACCCATAGCCATCGTCATCATAGCTTGCACAATATAATGTAAACGAATATGGCTAGGTGTTGCTCCTACTGCCATCCGAACCCCAATATCACGTGTTGCGCGTTTTACACTGGCGTACATGACATTTGCAATACCTATTCCCGCAACGCCTAATGTTACAAAGCCAATAATGCCTAAGAAACTCTGTAGCCCGAGTAAAAATGAACGCATGGTTTCTTGCTGTAGCAACATGTCATCCGTTTGAATTAACTGTTCATCAGCAATATCAGCGTTGTACTTTCGTGCAATTACTTGCCGTATAGTTTTGGCCAATTGTTCACGGTTGGCGTTGGGTTGAGGCTCTACATTAATACCTTGGATTGGAGAATTGGGATAAAAGCGTTGCCATGTCGCCAGCGGCACCAATATGCTGTATTCAGAGGAAGACCCCGACTCAATGTTACGATCATCTTTTAGTACACCAATTACGGTGAAATCTTCATCACCAATTTTAAATTGTTTACCAACAGGATCGCTGTCGAGTTTTACGTCTTTATCCCAGCTAAACGCAGCTTTGTTAAATAATAGCGCTGCTGTTGTTTTCCCTAAAATAGCGACTTTTCGCTGTTCTTTTGTATCAAGAGGGTTAAACCAGCGGCTACCGGCCGTTAATGTTAAATCATTGAGTTTTTTATAATTGTTTTCAACCGCAAGCGGGAACATAAAGGCTTGGCGATCTTTATAATGCGCACTTTCTTCCCATGTTGCGGTTGCTGAAACCATTTTTACTGTCGGTAATGCTTTAATAAGCTTTTGATCTTCAATGGCTAAATCAAGTGATTTTCCTTTGTAAAAATTACCATAATTAATGGATGCGACACCGGTTGATACATAAATGAGATTACCGTTTCCACTTGTCGAACTGCGAATTAACCCTTGGCGTAAACCTTCACCAGCTGCGAGCATGGTACTAATGCAGACTGTCGACCAAACAATGGCAAGAATAGTAAGACTTAAGCGAAGTTTCTCGGCTGACATTTCATGGAAAATTTGTTTAACAGGAAACATTGTTAGGCCCTCGCACTTAATGCTATCACTGGCGTTAAGTGTGCAGCCCTACGCGCAGGGAAAAATGCAGCTAATAAGGCAAGTACTGCTGTGATCATGAGTGTTAAAACGATAGATGTTGACGTCATTACTGGGTGACCGAGCCAATCGGGTAATGAGAGAAGATTTAAGCATTGAATGATGATGGCAGAAACGGCAATACCGGTGAGAGTTCCCACTGTCACCAATACAGCACCTTCGACCATAAACTGCATCAAAATATGAGTAGGAGTCGCACCAATGGCAAGCCTTACGCCTATTTCGCGGGTTCTTTCTGCTACAGATAAAAACATGATATTAGCAACACCTAATGCACCTACCGCGAGTGTCATTGCACCGCTAGCGCCTAAAAATAGCTGGATACCTCGTAACAGACTGGTGTAGAAATCGGCAAAGCGACTGTAATCAGGCATTCGTATAGCTTGTTTGTCTTTAGGATCAAATTGGTACTGTTTAGCGAAAAAGCTCTGCATTGCTGTACGTAATGCCATGCCTGAAATACCTTTCGCTGGTTGCACTAACAGATCGGTAGGGTTACTTAGCCATAAGTCATTAAATGTTGTACTTGGAATTAAGGCGGCACGTTTAATTCGGGTAAGCCCACTACTTTCTGTCTTTTTTGAAATACCGATCACTTGAAATGGCACACCATTGATGTTGATGTTGTCGTTCAAACGAATGTTTCCGCGTTTAGCGAGACGCCAGCCTATAATGGCAACACGAGTATGGTTGGCTAAATCACTCGGTGATATTTTACGAGAGCCTAGTACTAAACGCGTGTTATTAAGCGCCAGGAAGTGATTATCAATACCAAAAACATTTCCTTTTAATTGAGTGCCGTCAATATCTGTGACTTGTGCTTTGGCATTCGAATATAAAATAGAGACTTGTTTTATTTGAGGCACCTCAGACAACACACTTAGTTGCTTTTCCGTTGTCGTGATCTTTCTTCTCGCAGGGTATCCTTGCCACGGTTTGCTAGTTTGTGCAAAAGAGACTTTCTGTGTATCGCTCATCAGCATAGAAAAAGATTTTAAGTTTTCACGATAAAACCCTTCGCCTAATGCGACTAAGACTAAAACTGAAACAATACCCCAGACTATCGCAATAATGGCCAATGCACTTCTCAACCTATGGGTAAGCAGTGTTTGAACGGTTTGGCTAAGCAGTGTGATCATGGCATTAAGGCCTGAGAAAGCTGTGTAATTGTTTGGTCATTGAGTTGGCCTGTTAGCTTTAGCAATTCAATTCGGTTTAACCAGTATTGATAGAGAAGTTGCTGTAAGTCTTCTTTACTTCGATATACCGTATCTTGAACGTTGATAACGTCTAATGCTGTTGTACCATCAGCTCCAGAATTAAATAAAATTTCTTTAGTTTTAAGTGCTTTTTCATCGGATTTGACTTTTTCTACGCCCATTTCAACGCGTTTCCAATCCAGATCAAGTTGGTTAAAACGTGTCTTCACATTATTTTCGAGATTAAGTTCGACTTTTCTTAATTGCTGTTTAGCTATTTGTAATTCGAGCTTAGATTGTGAAACTTTGGTTTTAATCGCGCCATTAAGATCAATCGGCACTGAAACACCAAGGTTTGCACTCATCCCTTCGCTATTATTGTCAAAGTTATTACTGTAGCCAACGGAGCCGTTAACAGTAGGGTAGTATCCTGCTTGTGCTTGATCTACCGCGAGTTGTTGACGTTTTACATTTTGTTTCGCAATCAATAATTCAGGGCTGTTATCTTTTGCTTTGTTTAACCATGCTTTTTCATCATTGACTGCTAGTGCTGGTTGGTGAAGATTTTGGCTGTCGATTTCATTGACACGATCAGGCGTTTGGTTGATCACGATAGCGAGTTCAGACTGTTTTTCAACGAGATCTGATTGTCGTTGTAATACAGTGGTCTCAGTACCAATGACATGCGCTTTAGCATCGTCAATTCCTGTTGACATGATCAAACCGGATTTGTAGCGCTGTTCTGTCAGTGAGAGAAGTTGTTGACTGTCTTTACGTTGTTGCTCTGCAATGGAAAGCGAACGCTGAGCTTGTGCTAAAGCGAAATAAGCTTGGATAAGCTCTTCTGCCAGTGTGTTTTTCGCTTGCGTAATCGCGATTTTTGCAATAACTACATCTACTTGTGATTGATCCAATGCAGCCCAGTTTTGACTATTCCAAATCGATTGATTAAGTGAAATATTGTAGCCATTACTGTTGCCACCATCTTTAGTCCAGCCCGTTGTTGCACTCCCTTGAAGGCTAGGAAGTAATGCACTTTTGCTTAGTGATACACCGTATTGACTCTGACTTTCTTTAAGCTGTTTAATACGGTAATCAGGACTTGTTTGCTTTGCAGCCTCCCATGCTTGATCAATCGTTAATGCGAAGCTTTGAGTGCATACCATACCCAGTGAAAGACTCAACAGTGTGTTACGCCATATAGCTGTCATTATAAGCCCTCGACCATGCTGGCATCGATGATGCTTTGTTTTGGTTCAATACCTGATAGGACTTCAACATTAATACCGTCTGATAAGCCTAGTTTCACGGGAACCTCTTTAAAGCCTTTCGTTGAGTCATCGGCGATAAGTACAAAAGGATCATTACCTTTAAAATGCAGAGCGCGTTCAGGTACCGTCATTACGTCTGTCGCTTTTTTTAATGTGATATGTGCAGTAGCCGTAAAGCCTGAGCGTAAAGTAATATCTTTAGGAAATTTAATGTCACTGACTTCAACTGCAAAACCGTTGTCAAAGCTCTGCGCTTGCTGGTTGTTATTACTATCGTTGTTTAGCTTTTCTGATTGCACCGCAACTTTAGTGAGTTTTCCTGCAATTTTTAGATCAGGATAAGGCGCAAGGGTTAATTCAACAGGCATCCCCTCTGTTAGTTGGGCTGCATCATGTTCACTCACCGAACCTTTAAAGATGATATTTTTCATATCAGCCATAGTCATAATTTCTGTCGCTGCTTGGTTTGATTCCGTTGAAGTGATCGGTTCACCGACATCGACTTTGACATCTAATACCGTACCGTTAATCGGCGCATAAATAATAGAGGTGAGTTTGGTGGAACCTGCATCTGATTCGCCTTTACTCATTAGATCAGATTCTTGTTGTTTTTGTTTTAACTCAGCGGTTCTCGATTTCACATCCGCTTGTGCTTGAATATAGGCATCGAAATTAGCTGGAATAATTTTTTGTGCCGCTAAACGTTTTAAATTCGCCAATTTTATTTTGGCTGATTCTAAATCGGCTTTGCTTTTTAATAAGTCAGCATTAACACGTGTGAGATCTTGTGGAGTAGGGTTTGGACGAAGCTTTATAACGGGAGAGCCCGCCTCTACTTTATCGCCTAGATTGACATAAATTTTATCTACTATCCCTTCTATTTGAGATTTAATCTTTACCGCTTGAGCCGGCATGATTTGTCCTACCGCAATGGCTTGTTTCTCAATAGTTGCATTTTTAGCAGTCAGCATGGTGAAATGGTGTTCATCAGAAGAGGGAGCTTTAACTGCATAAATACCTAAGGCAGCAATAGCACTTAGGGTTGCAACGACAATCCAGCGTTTTTTCATAGTAATACTCTAACGGTGTAAATCGAAAAAAGGAATCTAAGTAAGACAACTATGAATAGCAGAATTCATAATTTCAATGATTAAATTTTAAATACATATAAATTAAAAGTGTTATTTAACTGTCAAGTTATTTTTAGAACAATAAAAAGGAAATACTTATTAAGCAGTAAAGTAAACATTGGCATTTTTCTATAGGAGCAATATGAATAAATAAGCGTTACCCTTCCTATCAAGTGGCTATATTTTGCCTAGTTCTATATTTATTTTACGGGAGGGGTTATGCCTTCCAAATTAATGAGTGGATATTTTCTGAGAGAAGCTACTTTAAGATTTCAAAATTGAAACTACTTTAAACAGCATGAAAAACTACACCTTCCTTCTTTCTTTTCGATAATTAATAGATTAAATGACCAATATTAACTTAATGATCGGAATGATCCTTATGTTTGCTTATCTATTAGATTTGGATTTTGGAATTTACGTTTTTTCTGGCTTGTTTGATTGAAATTAAACGTTTTAGCAATATATTATAACGCTAATTAACGACTTGTTAACACGAATAGGGATAAGGATGTTTAATGAAGATAGAAAATAAATTCTTAATCGAAGCTTTCCAAGTACCGTCAAAAGTAGCAGCGAGAGTTGCCCCATTCTTTGACCAACTCCCCCCTGATAAGTACATCAACAGCGATCATCGATTTCGTGCTTACGCGCGTTTTCAGTCTGAAAATGGAAACATCATTAAACTGCCTCATTCAAAATTTAAACAGTCATCTCAAGTTAATCGGGTGCTCGGTGACGTTGAACGTGACTTTTCTGATATGTCACAAGACATGGTAAATACCGTTGAATTCCAGCATCTTCTGAAATCATTTATGGAAAGTACCGGGGCTATAGATGATCACTCAGTTGTGGATGTTCACCAAATTCGTGTTACTTGCGACCATGATGCTGCAAGTGCACCTGCGCCAGAAGGAATACATCAAGATGGCTTCCGATATGTTGGTATTTTCTGTGTTCAAAGAAAAAACATCTCAGGTGGATATACGCAAATCTTTGCTTCTCCAGTAGAGCAGCATCCACATATGAATACAGTGCTTGAAGAAAATCAATTCGTAATACTCAATGACGAACGCTTTTATCATTACATATCTGAAACATTATCCAATATTGAAGGGCAAAAAGGAGTAAGAGATGTCTTCGTCTTTACCGCTTAGTCAACATGTAGATCAGTTACGTAAACAATTTCCAGCGTTAAATTGTCAGGTTGATGGTCGTCAAGCTATCTATTTTGATGGTCCCGGAGGCGCACAGCAACCGCTTAGTGTTATAGAGAGTTATGGTAATTATCTTAAGCAAGGTAATACTAACCTTGGTGGTCATTTTTCTGTCAGTCGTAAAACGGTAGAGCTTGTTGATACTTGTCGTGAGAAAGCGGCAGCACTTTTCGGTGCAGAAAAAAAAGAAGAAATTATATTTGGGGCCAACATGACCTCGATGACTTTCCATTTTAGCCGTGCGATAAGTAACGATTGGAAAGAGGGCGATGAGATCATACTGAGTACAGCAGATCATGGTTCAAATCGCTCATCATGGGCTATGGCAGCAAAAGATAAAGGGGTAAAAGTTCATTATATTCCTATCTTGGATAACACTTGCCAACTTGACCTTAAAGCGTTTGAAGGCTTACTTAATGATAAAACCCGACTTGTTGCTGTGACTGCAGCGAGTAATCTATCGGGTACGTTAGTCGATATTGAAAAAATAACACGACTTGGTAAAGCCAATGGCAGCGTCGTTTATATTGATGCAGTGCACCTTTTGCCTCATAAAATCATCAATGTTACTTCTTTAGGCGCTGACTTTGTTGCAGGTTCTGCGTACAAGTTCTTCGGTCCTCACCTTGGTGTATTGTACGGCCGCCAACAGGCCTTAGAGTATTACTCTCCTTATAAGGTAGAGCCAGCCCCTTCATACTCACCGAATTGCTGGGAAACAGGAACGTTAAATTTTGAGGCGTTATCGGCATTCTCGTCGACAATTGATTACTTAGCGTCTTTAGGGCACGGAAAGTGTTTACGAGAACAATTAGAGAGTGGTTATGAGAACATTGGCAATTACGAGAGTTTTCTCGTAAGCAAGTTCCTGACGCGCTTGAAAGACTACCCTTCAATTGAATTGTTCGGCGAGCCTAGTATTGATAATAGAACAGCAACGTTTGCACTGCGCTTTGGTGAATTGAACCCAGCAGAGGTAGCTGCTCACTTAGGAGAGCAGGAGATTTACACCTGGAGTGGTCATCTTTACGCAGATATGTTGACAGATGCGCTTAAAATAACAGAAAAGGGTGGGATCTTACGTGTCGGATTAATGCATTATAACACTGAAGAAGAAATCGAACGATTTTTCATTGCCCTTGATCAGATACTTTAACGATTGAGTAATCTTTAATAAGAGACCTTACTTTTCAATTGGTAATGTCTTCGTGTTGTTCATACTTGATTTGGCTACGATTCAATTTTCCGTAAACCAAATACGTTAAAAATGGGGGTGATGAAACATTCCCATTTTTAATGTGTCACTGCCTTATTAACGCCATATATCACTATTTAAGTACTTCATTATTTTACTCGTTATCAAACATGCGTAACGCTTATTTTTGCTAGCTGAACATAACACTCAGTCATAAAAACTACAGCTTGAAATGCACTCTTAATGCTAAGTGGCTACCCTACAATCGCCATGAAAGCAGAAACTTAACGTGAAAAGGTCCTGAGAAAAAATGAGCCCTGAAAAGCACTTCCTAGAATGGCAAACTAGTCAAACTTATGCCGAATCCATTGCTCCAGTTTTAGGTCAGCTGTACCGTCAAAAAGGTGTTGAAGTTATACTCTTTGGCAAAACCTTAGTTAATGCGACAACAATCGATATTATCAAAGCTCACCGTGTTGCAAAGCGATATATTGGTTGTTCACTCACAGTTGAACAAACTCAACCAATTATTCATCATCTTATTAATATGGATTTATCACCTTGTCGTATTGATGTCGGGCGCCTCGCACATACATTTTGGGATAGTAATGAAGATACACATGGGCTAGATGATTTCTTGCAAACAGCACTGAAAAGTTCACTTGAAGATGATCCAATGACAGAACCTCGTGATGTGGTGCTGTATGGTTTTGGTCGTATAGGTCGTTTATTAACTCGATTATTAGTTGATAAGAGTGGTCCCGGATATCCATTAAGATTACGTGCTATTGTGGTACGAGGTGGAAAAGAGGGTGACTTGGAAAAACGCGCAAGTTTACTACGCCGAGACTCTGTGCATGGCCAGTTTAATGGCAGTATTGTTGTCGATCATGAACGTAAAGCCATCATTGTGAACGGTAACTATATTCAAGTGATCTATGCCAATAAACCGCAAGATGTAGATTATTCCACTTTCGGTATTAAGGACGCCTTAGTTGTTGATAATACTGGTGTGTGGCGAGATACGGAAGGGCTTAGCCAACATCTTACCTGTAAAGGTACTAAAAAGGTGCTGTTGACTGCGCCAGGGAAAGGAGAAATAAAGAACGTTGTATTTGGTGTTAATGAAGACGTTATTGACCGTGAAGATACGATAATTTCTGCTGCAAGTTGCACGACTAATGCGATTACTCCTGTATTAAAGGCAGTACATGATAAGTTTGGTGTATTGTTTGGTCATATTGAAACAGTACATTCATTTACTAATGACCAAAATCTCATAGATAATTTCCATACTGGAGATCGTCGTGGCCGTGCAGCTTCATTGAACATGGTACTGACATCAACAGGTGCTGCTAAAGCAGTCGCAAAAGCCATGCCTGAAATGGCAGGGAAACTAACAGGTAACGCTATTCGTGTGCCAACTCCAAATGTATCAATGGCTGTAATGAATCTTCAATTAGAGCAGTGTACCGATAAAGAAGCGTTGAACGCTTATTTACGAGAAATAGCGCTCTCTTCAAGGTTGTCTGCACAAATTGATTTTACTGACTCGACAGAAGTGGTATCTACAGATTTAGTTGGCTCGCGTTATCCGGGAGTTGTTGATGGTGTTGCGACCATCGCACAAGACAATCGTGCCATTTTGTATATTTGGTATGACAATGAGTTTGGTTATAGCTGCCAGGTTGTTCATTGCATGGAGCAGATGATGGGAGTACGTTATAAAACCTATCCTTACGTTTAATGAATAGTTTTCTTAAACCGTTCTTAAAATAATAAAGGTACCAGTGAAAATATAATGGTTTCACTTGCCTGTTTTTATGAAGAGGATTGCCACTTAGTACTACTCAGCATAGTTCTGAGTGGCTTTTATTTGATAGAAGATAGATAAAGAGAATTGAGAAGCAACGCTTTATTGATAAAAACAGGATGAATAAAGCGCTGCGTATCTCACATAAAGAATTGCTTATGATGATTTATAACCCCATGTAAGCCATCAGTTCACTTTTGATCCGATTATATTCTCGATTCGTTACTTTTTGTGCTTGATAGTCGGTAGATTCTGCCTGCCCATCTTCTGCGACTTCAATTTCAAGAAAAGGAAGCTCATTGCTATTGGTCATTAGGTACAAAGCACGATTACCATCAATTTTATAGTCAAGATCAAATGCAACAATCGTTTCCATATTGATATAGACAGTATTTATTTTAAGCGCTTTTTTCATCACATCACCTCATCCCTTTAACATCAATATTTAAGCATTCGAATAAGCATATTCTCGATTATTTCTTCTGTCTTTATTGAGTTATGCAAACATACCTTTTGCTATTGCATAATTGTCTATACGTAAATGATAAAGATTTTTTTGTTACACGAAGATGTGTCGTACATCGCCTTTATTTGTATTCGAAAAGAAAGACAAGATAATAAGTTATAAGATGGGCAATTTATTATTAAGTTGAATTAATGCAAAAATTTAATATAAGTCGAATAAACACTGATTTTGGAATATTTAACGTTATAGGCACTTACAATAAAAAATGTAAAGTGCTAAAGATAAGTCAGTTATATCAGATGGGAACTGATGGTTGGTTTGAACTGAATATTAATAGAGCTCCATCTGTTGTTGAAAAATTAGAGCCTTTAATAATAAACCACATGAATTAAAGAACTTTATATTGCTTTATAATTGATGGATATTATTTAAATCTGGTATGGGTTTATGGACTTGGTTTAGACTTTAAATCATTAATATCACAAGTATTCAAAAAGGGTTAGCAGTGATGCTGTCAATATTATGGATGATGGGTGCACTTTGCTCGTTTTGTTTAATAGCTATTGGTGCAAGAGAGTTATCTGGTGATATCACCACTGCTCAGTTAATGGCACTGCGTAGTATAATTGGATTAGGCATTATTAGTGCTATTATCTTATATTATCGAGATAAACATTTATTTCAGACGCAACGCTTGCGGTTACACGTATTTCGCAATGTATTCCACTTTGCCGGTCAATATGGCTGGTTATTAGGGTTAACATTATTACCCTTGGCAGAAGTTTTTGCGATTGAGTTTACCGTACCTATTTGGACTGCAATTATTGCCACGTTGTTCTTAAACGAACGCTTTACCTCAAAGCGTTTGTTTTCCTTAGTGCTGGGTTTCATTGGCGTACTTATCATTGTTCAGCCCGGTATTAAAATCATTAATAGTGCTTCGCTAATCGTACTAGGGGCGGCGATGTGTTATGCCGTATCTCATGCTTCAACTAAATCACTTTCTACTTCAGATAAGCCATTAACTATTCTATTTTTCATGTGTTTAGTACAACTTCCGTTTGGGTTAATACTAGCTTACCAAGGTTGGCAATCACCCAATATCTTTGCGTGGGGTTGGATTGTTTTAGTGTCTGTTTCAGCACTATTAGCCCATTTCTGTATGACCAAAGCAATGCAATCTGCCGATGTAACCTTAGTGGTTATGATGGACTTTTTACGCTTACCTTTAATCGCGATTGTAGGGTTTTATGTTTATGAGGAAGGGATTGATTGGACTCTTTTCTTAGGTGCCAGTTTTATGCTGGTGGGTAATTTAATGAATGTGAGTTCACCTAGAAAAGAAATGGTGAATAGTTAATGTTGTCGTTATTCGCATCATTGGGTTATTACGTATTTCTTATTTTTAGTGGGTTATTATTTCTGATTTTGGCGCCGTCTACATTGGTGTATGCAGATGCTCATAAGATGTTGTTAATGATGACAATATGCTCCTGTATCATTCTTTGGTTACTGTTTTTTTATTTTCTCGTAACGAATGATACCTTTAGAGAAATCGCATTTACACGTATAACAAGGAAAGGAAATAAAATATTCAGTATTGCGCCAGCATTCATTTTCTTTACTATAACACCGCTCTTTATTTACATGTTTTATATAAAAGTGATCCCTAGTGTAATTATTGCTTTTCCTATCAATATTGCGTATCAAAATGTTGTCATTAAAGATCTTTCACAAGATAGAAGCATGGATTGGTGTATTAAGCCTGAAGAGTTTACACAATTTATGAATAATAGTATTTGTGATATTCCCTCTGAAGTCGCGAGTAAATTATCATTGAATGATCGCGTTATTTTAGTGGGGAGAAAAACGGATCTCAGTTTTGGCTATTATGCGATGGTCGTGACGAAACCTGAATTAGTCACTCCAATTAAGCATCACTTTTAGTAGTTTTGATAAGGATAGAGTAAGGCAATGTCATTCTTACAAAAGTTAAAACGCGATTTGTTGATTGAGCTGAGATCTAAACAGTTATCTGTTCAGGTATTTGGAACGAGTGAAAGGGTGGATTTATCTCCCTATATTGCGATTGAAGATACGAAAAATAATGTATTAGCCGTTGGTGATAAAGCAAAATATTTATCAGGTTCAAATATTACAGTGCTTAATCCGTTTGATCATAAACGCTCGTTTGTCGGTGATTTTTCTTGCGCAGAAAAGGTGCTGCAATATGCTGTCCGTGAAGTATTAGGTCACAACAAGTTTGTGTTAAGCCCACGTATTGTGATGCATCAATTGGAAAAAGTAGACGGTGGTCTTACTGATATTGAAGAGCGGGTGTTAAAAGAACTGGCGATGGGAGCTGGAGCAAGGGAGGTCTTAGTACATCAT
The DNA here is from genome assembly GCF_002954615.1 of Photobacterium angustum. Lineage (NCBI taxonomy): Bacteria > Pseudomonadati > Pseudomonadota > Gammaproteobacteria > Vibrionales > Vibrionaceae > Photobacterium > Photobacterium angustum. The sequence goes on from NZ_MSCJ01000003.1 coordinate 745,909, forward strand.
AACCAGGCTCGCATTAATGCTCAGAAAACCTCTTATGTAGCGTTTAAAAAACAATTGAGCTCGTAGTCTTACAGTGCCATTAATTTTTGTTGCGTGGTTTTATCCAGTTTTTCTAGCGCGTAGCGAAAAGCCATTCGTGTCATCGTACTGTGGTGCTGAGTTAAATATTCAATCACAGTTTCAGGTTCGTGTTTAGACAGTACTTTTAGCATCCAACCGTATCCTTTTTGCACCAAGTAGTGCTCATCATTCTGGAGTAAATTCGCCACGGTTAATGGGAATAAGTCGCTGTAGTCCTTTTTGTTCATTGGATAAATCAGGATCACTGCCGTAGCGCGGCGAACAGCAAAGTTATCATGGTTTACCCATGGCAAAATTTTAGGAAATAGTGATTTATACTTCAGTAGCAATTCACCAAAAGCATGGGTACAAAAATCATCACAATCGTTCCAGTCAGTTACGTAAGTAAATAACCAATGTTGGAAGGTTGTAAAGGTTTCAGGAGTATATTGCTTCTTCATTTTAAATGCCCAATCGTAAGCAATAATACTACAAGCCCAATCACGCTGTTTTAGCAATGTTTCACACACTGATAAAGTTGAATCGATATCTTGGATTTCTAATTGTTTAAAAAGTGCAGCAGAAAGGGCCCGAACCTGACTGGTTTTAATCGCTTTGGCGGGATAGCCTATTTCTGAAAGGGCATTTTTAACGGTTGATATGATCGTCATGGCGTCCTGCTTGTTGGCATTTAATGTAAATCATTTTTAAGGATATTGTTGCCAATGGTATTCCATTTGATGTGCCACTTGTTCTGCAAGCACTAAGCTGTGTAATTTTGATACGAGGTATAAGCTCATATCTATCCCTGCTGATATACCTCCGGATGTTATATATTTTCCATCACAAACCCATCTCTTGTTATCTATGACATTTAGTTCAGGGAAGGTTTCGATTAAAATTGGGATGTCCTCCCAGTGGGTTGTGACAAACAAATGGCTAAGCAATTGGGCTTGTGCGAGTAAAAAGACGCCAGTGCAAACAGAAACAACGTGTGTTGCTGTTGTATCAATATGCTTTATCCATGCTAATACTTCTGTTTTATTCATTTCTTCAGTGTGAATACCACCGACAACGATGAGAACATCTATATGCGGGTGATCGTTGAAGCTGTAATGTGGTAGTACTTGGAAGCCACCTCGTGCTGTCACTGGATCAGACGTTTCAGCAATGAGGAATATATTCCAATCTTTTGCATGTAAGCGCTTAGCGGTACTAAAAACTTCAAAAGGCCCAGAAAAGTCGAGAACTTCCGCATTCTCGTAAATATAAATACCTATATTCATTTTTGCTCCATGCATGAATGAACTTAAATGAGAAAGGAACAGATATAACGTTTAGTAGGGCTATCATATCGCGCAACATTACTGGAGGTAAGAGAGAAGATTGTGATGAGTGATACATTTTTGAATGTTTTAATAAAGCAATGAATGACTCTGTTATTAAGGGGGTATTTGTAAAGAAGTATTGGGGCATATTAATTAGAATAATTAATGAAGTGTTATCATAATCTTAATCATTATTTTTAACACTTCATCCGGGGGATAAATCTGTATTTAGTTAGTGACTTGACCAATAAAAATAAATACAGCAATAACCGTTGGCATATAAGCGTATTTGAGAATTTGTTTTAATTTAAAACTTGTTAAACGAGGTGCAAAGATACTAAATAAAATGCTGACGTTACATAGAATGAAAAGCCCGTAAGTTTTTATGGTAACGTCATGAGTTTTTAATAACTTAATTTGTGCGAGTATTAATACCACATTAAGAACAATACTAAAGATGCGTGCAATATTAAACTGTGCAGGTTGCATATCATTCGTTGAATTATCTTGCTCAGTTCTAGCAATAGTGTCTGCTGGTTGGTTCATGAATGTACATTCCTGAATGATGACGTAAAAAGAGGAAAGCCCAGTAATGGCAGGATAATCAGCCATAATATTTCGATATTCTAACTAAAGAGAAAATTTGTGATACCCCTAATCATGGTTAAATTTGCAATATCAGGTTGAAAATTTAATGACTGGTACATTGGTTATTCAGAATAATTTTTAAGTTTATCTTTTACGGTGCTTTTTAGTTTGATTATGATGAATTTTAAAATGTTGCATAAAATTAAAACAGGAGGTGTTTTGATTTCTCATCATAGTTATTCCTCATCAACGTATTCCTTCAATTTTTCTTGTCCTTTTTAGATAAGTTAGTCCTTTGTGTTAGCTCCCTAATTAGTTTGAATCTATGTTCACGATTTTTCATTGAGAAAACGTGCAGTTAAGCAAGGTTGTTAATGAATTATCTATGATGGAATTTAAAAAAAGATTACCCGTTATTTAAAGATGTATTTTAAATAACGGGTATATGGTATTTGAAAACTTTATTTAGTGAATTAAATCAATAAAAAATACTTAATTACACTTATTCTAATATTATTTAGCAATACCGCCTTGGGTTAATTTTGCAGGATCAAGTAATTTTTGCAGCTCTTCACGGCTAAGATCTGTTTCTTCTTCTGCTACATCAATAATTGCACGTTGTTCTTTGTAAGCTTTTTTAGCAATTTCAGCTGCTTTCAAATAACCAATAACTGGATTCAGTGCCGTAACCAGAATAGGGTTTTTCGCGAGTGCCGTTTGTAAGTTATCTTCACGAACGTTAAAGCTTAATATTGCTTTGTTAGCGAGTTGAACTGAAGTGTTTGTGAGTAGCTCAATACTCTGACTAATATTTAGAGCAATGACGGGAAGCATAACATTCAATTGAAAATTGCCAGATTGACCAGCAATTGTGATTGTCGAATCGTTACCAATCACTTGTGCTGCTACCATGGCTGCAGATTCAGGAATAACAGGGTTAACTTTACCAGGCATGATAGATGAACCTGGTTGTAAAGCTTGGAGTTCTATTTCTCCTAGTCCTGCAAGTGGGCCAGAATTCATCCATCGTAGATCGTTGGCGATCTTCATTATTGCTACAGCCGCTGTTTTTAGCTGTCCTGAGAGGCTAACAATCGCATCTTGGCTAGACATGTTATAAAAGAAATTGTCACTAGGTTTGAAAGATGATTTCGTTGTCGCAGAGAGATGTTTAGCAAATAAACCAGAAAAGTCCGGTGCTGCATTGATGCCTGTTCCGACCGCTGTACCGCCTTGTGCTAAGGCTTTTACTTGCGGCAGTGTTTGTTGTATTCCACTTGATGCTGCATCTATTTGATATTTCCAGCCACGGAGCTCCTGTGCCAACGTGATTGGCATAGCATCCATTAAGTGTGTACGCCCTGTTTTAACTACATTTTCAAGTGTCTGTGCTTTTGACTCAATGGCTTGGCTTAAATACTGTAATGCTGGAATAAGTTCTTGTTCAGTAGCAAGCGATGCGCTAATGGCGATAGCGGTTGGAATAACATCATTACTACTTTGCCCCATATTGACGTGGTCATTTGGGTTCACTATTTCGCCTAGTTTTCGTGATGCCAGTGTTGCAATCACTTCATTGGCATTCATGTTAGAGCTTGTTCCTGATCCCGTTTGGAATACATCAACTGGAAATTGTGTTAAATGTTGTCCATCAATGATTTCTTGGCAGGCAGAGATAATTGCATCGGCAATGTCTGTTTCTAATAGTGCTAATTCGGCATTTGCTTTTGCGGCTGCTTGTTTGATGAATGCTAATGCTTGAATGAATGTCGCTGGCATGGTTAACGCACTGATTGGAAAGTTATCAACAGCTCGTTGGGTTTGCGCTTGATAGAGTGCTGCTTCAGGTACTTGTACATCACCCATACTGTCTGTTTCTATGCGGTATGTAGTCATTAATCTTTCCTTTATAGATCATTGAGGTATTGGATTTCTTTAAGATCTTTTTGTAGTAATAAAAAGTGTTTATGGCCCGTTCTTGATTGATTGTAATAATGTTTTAGCGCAATTAGAGGCTCATGGATTTGGTTTAAACAGATCCTACGAAGTATTGGGCATTTTGTTGCGTCATTAATGGTATTCAAAAGGTTGTAAAAGAGGCGGCGAAGAAAAAGTTCTTCTAATAATGGATTCGCAAAATCAGATTCTTTTCTATACCAAGTCGCGAGGCTTAAACTTGATTGAATGTAATTAGCAACAAGATCATGTTCTAACCCATTCTCATTTTGATGAATAAGAAAGAGATCTTCTGCTTTATAAAATGATTGGTATAAAAAAGTGGTTTCAGTCATTATCCGCATCTCGATATAGATCTTATTGATAATCATTATCATTGATTGTTTTGAAAATTATTTCAAGTTTTTATTGCTACTGATAATTATTATCATCTATGTTGACCTTGATTGTTGTTATGTTATAACATAACAATAAAGCAGCAAGGGAGAGTAAAAATGAAAGAAGGTATACATCCAGAATATCGAACGGTGGCATTTCATGACACTGGTGCAGACAAGTACATAATGGTTGGTTCAACAATACAAACGTCAAGAACAGTTGAACTAGATGGAGAAACATATCCTTATGTTACGTTAGATGTTTCTATGCATTCTCACCCGTTTTACACCGGTAAGCAGAAGATGACTAAACGTGATGGACGTGTTGCTCGATTTAATAAACAGTTTGCGATGACAGGGCTAAAAGGGGAATAACAATGCAGGTATTAAGCTCATTAAAAAGTGCAAAGAAGCGTAGTAAGGATTGCCAAGTAGTTAAACGTCGTGGTCGCCTTTATGTTATTTGTAAATCAAATCCAAGATTTAAAGCAGTACAAGGCAAGGTAAAGAAGAAAAAGTAAGATAGCAATAGTGAAGGATGAATCCCAACCGGCTAGGTATCATCATCATATTAAAATAATATATTGCATATTAAGCCCATTACAAACGTGATGGGCTTTTTGTTTATTATCGACGTTGACAACTGGTACACCCGCGACAAGCTTGTCTTGTTGATTTATCTAATAATGAACGTTGTACACGACAGTAGGCATTTTTCAATGCTCGGCGGCCTGAAAACCAATCATCAGGCTTTTCCATGATCAAATAACCACCAAAGCGCTTTACTAACGCTTCACGATTGGCATTGATAAATTGGCTGTCGTAGCTAATCTCAAAGTAATCAAGTGCCTGCTCTATAGCAGTGAAGTCTTTAATGGTTATGAGAATATCTGGTTTGGTCATGGTGTTGTCTCTATTTATTGAAAGCGCAAGGTAGCACAAAGGTAAGTAAGGTATTTTGATTTTGATCTGTATATTAGGTTGTTAATAAATTGTTTGTTTTTTAATTGTTTTTAACTATTGTGGAGAGTGAAAAGAAAAGGAGACTGAAATGGAATTATTTACGACCTACCTAACAGAATTAATAGCCGTTGTTACTATTACGGTTTTAACCATTATTACACCGGGACCTGACTTTCTGATTGTGGTTAGAAATAGTCTCGTTCATTCAACGCGTTCTGGTATTCTCACTGCATTAGGTGTTGCTGCTGCGATTTGGGTACATATCTTTTATACCTTAGCAGGGATTGGCGTATTGCTTTCTCAATCTATTGTTCTCTTTTCTATTGTTAAATACCTTGGTGCGGCCTATCTGCTTTATATTGGTTATAAAAGTCTAAAAAGCACAGCGAAGACAACATTAGAGAATAGTGATCTTAAAAAGCAGGATGTTAGTGCTATTGCAGCTTTTAAAATGGGTTTTTTAAACAATATGTTAAACCCTAAAGCAACGTTATTCTTCTTGAGTTTATTCACTCAGTTAGTTAGTGCGTCGACACCTATCGCTATTCAAATTACCTATGGTGCGATTGTGTCATTTACCTGTTTTGTTTGGTTTTCTCTGGTCGCAATTTTCTTAAACCGCAGTTACATTAAAAATGCTTTCTTATCAGCTCAGCAGTATATTGAAAAAGTCATGGGTGTGGTGTTAATGGCATTAGGCGCGAAGGTTGCTTTATCTAGCTCTAATTAATCTTATGATTTATTGATAGTAAAAAGCGATCTAACGATCGCTTTTTTGTTCGTATTAAAAATAAAAGCTCAGCAAGTGTTAGCTAAAAATAATACTTGGAGCGGGGGATATTAAGGCTATTGTATTCAACCCATAAGAGGTTATTCGCGTCTAAAGTGTAGCTGTGTTCAATCTTATTGATATTTAGCTGAAGTAATAAATTGACCAAAAGATTCACACCACACGATCACTGTATCGTATTCAGTGATATTAATGTTCTGAGGCACATTGACAACGAAATTATCAAAGGTTTTCACGTTTCCTACCAACACCATATTGGCTTTTTCTTGGTTAAATTCTGTTTCGGTTTCTACAAATTTAGGTGATAGGTATAGTTTATAATCAGGCCCTGGTGCGAGTTTTCCCATTAAGGTTATTTTTGTTGGTGAGATTGAAACTTTACCTTCGCCCCAATGGAGAAAGTCGCTACCAGCTAATCCTTTTGTGAACTCACCAGAATACTGGGCTTGCTTCGAAATGCGAGAGACTTCAGATTGTGTTGGTGCCGTTGGCGCAGTCAAAATAGGCAGTAAATAGATCCCTAGGGCAACACCGAATGCACCGGCAAGTAAGTGAGTGATAAGAAGTGTAATTGTCTTTTTGATAGTCATAAGTCTACCTGCGTTGAAACAATAGGTTTATATAGGTATTGCTTAAAAAAGTTATAAATTCAAATTCTTAATGCTTTATTTCTAATAAATATACAAAAATCCCGTAACGATCACTCACTACGGGCTTTACTTATTGTTATCGGTTAACCAATGACAAATTACACACATAGAGTTATGTGTTGCTGTTTGTTTTTAAAGGTAGCGCTTTTGAATGATTAAAAATCTGCGATTCAAGTGACAAATATAAAAACGCCCTAGTGAGTAGGGCGTTGAAGTGAATAGAAAGTGAATTAAACGGCAACGCTGTTTGGTTGTAAGTATTGCTGCCAAGCGGTTTGGTATAAATGTAATGATTCTTGACGTAGTTTTTTAATTTTCTTCTCTTCAAACTCTGTCAGGGGGCGTTTTTGATGCAGAGCTAAACGTTCAATTTTCTGAATTTGTTCGTAAATATCATGCTCTTTACCATTTTTCACATCAGAAATATCTTTTAAGTGAAGTTGTACTTCGGCAATGATTTTACTTTGTGGTAACTCAACTAATACATTCAAATCACGGTAACCAGAAGCTGTTGGTTTTTTAAAGCGGTTTTTAACACCCACAATGGTCGCTTCTTTGCTTAGTAGCTCAAAAGATTGCACTAAAGATGATACATCGTTAGCAACGAGAGAAGCACGCGCGATATCTGTAATTTTATTGGGTTGACCATTTAGCTCTGTTTCAATTTTATGTTGTGCGCGTGCCATTGATTTAACTGCTGGTACTAAGGCTTCAGTTGATGAAACTAGGCTAATGCTACGCATAAGGTTTGCTAATTCAACTTGTGCTTGAGTTGATGCTTGGTACAGGGTAACAAAGTCATCATAAGGTTGTGCAATGTTGTTATTTTTCCAAGATTTAATGCTATATAAACCACTTAAATCACGTTGAAATGACTTACGGCTTGCTTGAGATAAACGTGTTGGTGAAGGTTGGTCAGAGATTGTGTATGCAGGCGCAACAGCGGGTGCTGCAACCACCGAACGGCTAAGCATACAGAACAGAATAAAGCTTGTACGTAGAACAGATTTTACATCCATTAAGCAACTCCCAACGATATTGTCTTTCAATATCAAACACACAAAAAGGATATCTAAAAGTGCTGTGTAGTTTGTCGGTGCTTGTTTTTTCTTTCTGATCTGATGTTAACAATATAGCCTGAATGGGAGGTAAACTCTGTGTCAATATTCATAAAACGACAAAAAAGCCGCATAAGAATGCGGCTTTGATCACATTATTGTATGTTGTTTTATTAGCTGGCTAGATTGAACTGCTGAGTATAAGTTTGCCACGCTTTTGCATATAGTGCTTGGGACTTATTCTGCAAGCGTTTGATTTGCATCTTTTCAATATCGTCTAACGGTCGACGTTTAATTATCGAAATACGTTCGATTTTTTGAATCGCTTCATAGATATCATGCTCTTCACCATTTTTTATTTCTGCAATGGCTTCAAGGTGCAGTTGAATTTCAGCGATAAGTCCACTGTTGCTTAATCGAACTAAGACTTTGATATCGCGATAGCCTGATACCGCTGGGGTATCAAAACGATTTTTCACTCTAACGATATCGCCATATTGAGCTAAGTAGTTATATGCTTTCACTAAATCGCTAATATTTGTTGCGACAACACTGCCACGTACAACATCGGTTAGTTTATCTACCTTACCGCGTAATTCTGTAGCAATTTTTGTTTCAGCGCGTTTTTGTTTTTTTATTCCAGGTAAAAAAGCCTGGGAATGACTAACAAGAGCTGCTGCTTCTAACAGTATATTTAGCTCTTGTTGAGCTGGGTATGCGTGTTGGTATAACTTTTCTAACTGATTATAAGGCTGTGTAATATTGTGCTGACGCCAGCTAGGAATTTGTTGTAGCTCTTTGATAGAATGCGATGAATTAAATAATGCACTCGTTTGATCAATGCGCTTGAAATTATGACTATTTGTTGAATCTTGAAACATAGCATCAGCAATTTTTTCATTGCTAATAGCAAAAGGTAGTAGACGATGAGTACGAGCTACATTTTGAATAACCATTTTTTACTCCTTTAGCACAGCGCACTAGCAAATGGCAGCTAAGTCTGTGGTTTATTCCTGAACGTCCTGTTCTGGCGCTAAAGATAATACTTTATTTTTAAAAGTGGTAATAAAAATGTGTATATTTGTTAACGGTAATCCAACATTGTGAGAAAGGTCATAAAACCATACTTATTGGGAGGTTAATTATGCTTCTAATGAGGGTGATAAGTTACTTTTGTTGTTTAAAGTTTGTTCAATGTGAGTTTTTATAGTGTTTAATCGTAGGGATAGTAAGTAATGCAGGAAAATCTATTAATTGGCTTTATCGTTATTTGGGTAGCACTGGTTGTTGGTAGTGTGATGATATTCCAACGTGGTAAGGATGTAGCAAAAAAGCGTAAATTATGGCCAATTTATACCGTGTTTAGTAATGTTGTGATTGGCGGGTTCATTATTTATATGCAGCCACCAACGGTATGGTTAGTTGCGATTCTAGTGTTATTGGTACCATTAACATTACTGACTATTCGTTCTACCAAGTTTTGTGATAGCTGTGGACAGGCAACTCGCGCCCCATTTTTTATGAAGCCACCGCAGAAATGTAGTCATTGTAATAAGCCGTTAAGCTAATTTTTCAATTATTATATTAAGCAAGCCATCATCGTATTACTCTAAGTTGATAAAGAGTAATTATCGTGATGGCTTGTTTGTGATTAAGCTTTAGCCGTTAACGGGAATGTATCAAACTGAATGCCAGACCAACCGTATTTAATAAAATGACGAATATTTTGATGGTCATTGTTATCAGGATGTTCTAACACATCTTGACGGTAATATTGACCAAAACAAGCTAGCGTTTCTTGCTCTGAGAGTTGATTTAATTGCGCAAAAGCAAAAATCTTACATGAACCTTCATTTGTTCCTGCATCATTCTTTAACGTATCATCTTTTAAACCATTGTAAAATGTCGTGGTTTGATAATCATAATGTTCAGTGATCACTGCCATAACATGGGAAAATTCAACGGTGGTTGGATTTTGTTTAATGGTTTGAAGTAGAGCGTCCATTTACGTTTTTCTCCTATAAAAAAGGCCAGAATAATTCTGACCTTAGTATTGTAAATTCGTCCAGCGATTAACGCTGTTTTTTTGCTTGGTTCTTTAGCTCGTAATCTAGCTCGTCAGGATAGATCACTAAACCTTCTTGATCTTGAATTGGGAATACAACGATAGCCAGTTCGTCATCTTCAAGGCCATGCGTCCAACGGCTATGCCACTTATTTAATGAAATAGCTTCTGCTTTACAATTATCCCATTCACCAGTCGCCCATGCTTCTGCAAACTCTTTATTTGGCCATACTGGTACACAGTCTTCATCATCGGTATTAAGCATTACACAACCGTGTTCATCGATAAGGATCCAAATTTCACGGTTAGCGACAACTTCTTTAACTAAATGCTTGTAACGCTTTTCGGCATCAAAACCTTGGATTGTTTCAATTGCTGTTGCATCTAATGGCGTAGACATGGGTGTATTACCTTGGTAGTTATGTCGATTGTTTGTAAGAATAAATCAAAATAGAACAGAGATCTTGTTTTATCCTACTGATATTACAATTTTATGGGGTTTTATTAGGTTGTCATGCAAGATGAAATAATAAAGTGATTTATCTATATAGCACAAGGAGCCTGTGTTGTTTACTTGCCGTTCTATTGCAACCACTGTGTCATTACCATTACTACTCTCTGGGTGTAATTGGGTTTACTGGGATGAAGATTTTGAGAGTTATCATGATCTTTCGTTATCGAATCCTTATCCGTTTCATCAAGTTGATATTTATCAGCCGGATAGTGGTGTAGGGCGCAATGACATAACAGTACTTAATAGCGGTATTGCAGCATTACAAACCCGTATTGATATGATCCAACGTGCCCATAAAACGATTGAAGTGGAGTACTTTATTTTTTCTCCGGATATGAGTGGGAAAATAATCGTGCAAGAATTAGTGGCAGCAGCAAAACGAGGAGTAAAAGTACGGGTATTAATTGATAAATCTGCCACCGTATTTGAGTTTGATGAATACTATGCCGATGGTTTGAAAGCTCATGGTATTGATGTTCGCTATTATAATGCTGCACCGCTGTATTATATTTCTACGATAAACTTTCGTAATCATCGTAAATTATTAGTGGTTGATGGTAAAGAAGCGATTACTGGGGGGCGAAATATCGAAAATGATTATTTTGATCTTTCAGAACAATATAACTTTCTTGATCGTGACCTGCATGTATCCGGATCGATTGTTAAAGCGATGCAGGATTCTTTTAATGCGTTTTTCGAACATGATATCAGTGAACGTTATCAGTCTCCTGAAGTACCTAATAATCGTATTGAATTACAAAAATACGAGCGTAAGCAGGAAGCCGTTCAGGCATTTCTTGCTCACACAGAAATTGAAGAGGCGACAAGAGCGAGAATAGAAGCCATTGCAAGGCCGATTTTAATGGCGAAAAAGACGTATTTATGCCCTGAAACGACATTTACTTCAGATGCACCGGGAGGATCTTTCTGGACGCGATTTAAAGATCCGTATAGTGATAATTATCGTTTTTTACGTAAAACAATTTTCGATAAAGTGATGACAGTAGATAACAGTTTAATATTGGCCTCTCCTTATCTACTGAATAATCGAAAATCAGAGCATTTAATGCAAATATTACTCGATAAAAATATCGATATGACGCTATACACCAATTCTTTATCCTCAACCGACGCCACTTATGTAGCCGCACAACTGTATAGTCATGTTTATGATTGGCAAGCTAAGGGAATGCATATCTATCTTCATGCTGGCGAATGGCTAAATGAAACTGCAACAGTGAGTAAAGCGGTGGAAAATGCGCGGTGGGGGATGCATTCAAAAACACAAATTTATAAACGCAATGGTGATGCTCAAAATGAAGTGATGGTGGGAACGTACAATATTGATAACCGTTCTAACCACTATAATACTGAAATGGGACTTTTTTGTCGTGGCAACGATCAGCTTGTCGCTGAAATTGAAGAGAGCATTCGTTCACGAGCAAAGAATGGATACCAAATAGTCGGGAATGAACAGGCAATAGATAGTCAAAATAATCCAGTTAATGTCTATGGGGCTGGTGATCCAGATACAACGAAAATGAAATTTATGTGGTTACCGTCATGGCTGTTTAATTTCTTATTATAATAAGAGTGTAGATATAGCTATACAATACAACATAACTAATTAGATAGTTAAAAGATATTTATATCTTGTATTTTATTGTCAAAAAAAGAATTAGATAAAAATATAGCATCAAAAAAATAGTTATAATTAATAAATAAGGTAATGAATTAGATAAAATAATGTATTATTTGCATTTTGGTATGCAAAATAAATAGTATATATTTTATTTATTTATCGGTATTAATACGAGGCATATTATTCATTTGTTGCCTATATTATAAAAAAGAGGGAAATTAACGATATTATAAAAGGTGACCTCAATGGTAGCACAGTGTGATAAGAAAACTTTCAAAGCTAGACTCGTTGCTATTGGCTGTACTTATGAACCTTGGATTGCGTTATTAGAACAAACTGGATGGAAAACACATTGTTGTTATGACCTTCGTACTGCTGATGCCATCTTGGAAGAATATAGTCCTTGTATTTGTATTGTCGATCTTAGTAATAATGATTTTAGTTTAAATAGCATTTCTTTAAGGGCAAATAAAACCAAGCAAGTAAAATGGATTGCTGTAATTAAGAAAGAACAGCTTGGTATGGATGCTATTTGCCAATTTATAAATAATTATTGTGTTGATTATTTTTCAATTCCCATTCCATCGACGCATCTATTGGAAACTGTCGGCCATCAATTAGGCATGTTAGAAATTGAATCTAACTCTTGGACTGAATTAGATGCCCAGCAAGATGTCGGTTTATTTGGTGAGTCTAAATCAATTAAGCATTTGAGAGATATGGTTCGGCGTGTTGCAATGACAGACGTTAATATTTTTATTAGCGGTGAGCAAGGAACCGGAAAAGATCTTATTGCGAATTCTATCCATAATTTAAGTAAGAGAAGAAATGATAGTTTTACTATGATCAATTGCGCATCAGTTATGGATGATGATGAGCAAATAGCCTTTTTAAATTCAGACGGTGAACATGTATCTGAAAACACGATAAAAGCGGGTACGGTTTTACTTAATGGTATTGAAGAACTGTCTAAAAACTTGCAACAGAAGCTTCTCGCTTATTTACAAAAACCGACTAACGACTCTTTAGAAGATACCAGAGAGTGTGATGTTCGTGTTATTGCCTGCTCTAGTGCTAATTTAGAACAAGCAATTGCGAATGAAACATTCAGTAAAGAGTTATTTTACCGACTTAATGTTTTCCATATTTCAGTACCAACGCTGCGTGAAAGAGGTGCTGATATTATTGCTTTAGCTGAATACTTCTTACAAAAGTATTCAAGGGAATATAACACCATTGCAACTCAGTATAATGAAGAAGCAAAGCAGTTACTTCTACGTTATAACTGGCCGGGTAATGTACGAGAGCTAATAAATCAAATTAAACGCGTTTCATTATTAACAGATGGTAATGAAGTAGGTGTTGAACACTTCGACTTACCTAAGAAAATTAATATGAAGCAAAGTTTACGTAATATTAAAGATGAGGCAGAAAAAGATGTACTGGTTGCTGTATTAGAGACTCACCGTGGTCAAGTAGCATCAGCTGCAAAAGATCTTGGTGTTTCCAGAGCAACAATGTACCGCTTGTTGAATAAACATAATATTGTGCCTGATGTACGTTACTACAATGGCTCCAATTACGCGACAGAATAAAAATTTGATGAACAATAGCCCACTTATTTTACACTTTCTCGTAGGGTGTCGGTAAGTGGGCTTTTCTTTGACTGTAGTTTGCAACTTAATAAGTTATGAAGAAATAAACGGTGTAAAACTGAGGCGAAAGATAACTGGACAGTGATCACTCAATTGGTAAGTTGATACTTGCTCGAAGGAATAAGGTACCTGCTGGATAGATGAGACATTAAAATGATCACTACTAAAACCGTGGTCAATTAATTCCTTATAACGACGATAATAAGTTTTATTATTTTTTCTTTTTTTTGTTAAACAGTTACCTCTAACATTATGAGTAAGCCATTTTAAAGAGCTTTGCTGATTATTACTGGAGAAAAAGTAAGTTGTGTTATTTGTTGTATTAAGAGATATACGATGATTAAAATCGCCAACTAAGATAAAAGGCTGCCTTTTCACTTCTTGCTGTTCTATCCATTGTTGCATTAATGTTCGTTGTAAATTCAGTGTGCGACAGGATTTTTTACGGTTGTTCTTTAGCTGTTTAGGAGTAAAGCAACCTGATTTTAAGTGTACATTCACAACGATAATATCATGCTGCTTAAGATTGATTTTAATTGCTGAACCATAACGTAACTTTTGTTGGTAATACGGCTTGTTTCCTAATGCTATAGCGGGAGAGCTCAATGTGGTTATATCTGGATGTTCTTTAACGGTAAGGTGTTTTTTAACGGCAAAACCAGTGAATTGGTTGATCCCATTAAAAACGTCGTCTTTGTTTTTGATTCTTGATGATATGTATATTTGATATCGGTCTTTAGGAACAATGCGATGAAGGCTTGAGGCACTATCGACTTCTTGAAAGGCGAGAATATCGGGTTGGTGAGTAAGAAAGATTTGCTTTAATACTTGGTAGTCTTTTGCTGTTCGTTGTATGTCGTTTTTGGGATGAGCCGCTAGCCATTGAAAATTCCACGTCATTAACGTGAATGAGTTTGCATGACAAATATTAGCGAGTATGAATTGAATCGCAAAAAAGAATAAATACGGGATTTTGTTCTCCTTATTTTAGGTTAACTTTTTAGCCTTATTATAATATTTATGATGAAAATTCAGTTTCACTATTATTGGTAAACATAGTTTTCTGGAGTGAGTTATCACACCACTTGAAAGCTATTCTTAATATCGTATGCAGTGTGTTATCTCAAACAAAATGTATAGGTTATTACTTTTTACTAAGCAGCAATATAACAATTTCGTCCTGATTTTTTTGCATCGTATAAATTGTGGTCTGCTTTTTCTATAAATTGCGTTGAACGTTGGCTTTCTTCATAAGTCGTTATACCTTGACTGATTGTCACGAGATGACTTGTTTGAGAGGCGGGATGATCTATAGCTACTTTAGCTAAGTTTTCCTGAATACGTTGTGCGACTAAAATGGCACCATCAAGGTTGGTATTTGGTAGCAAAACGACAAATTCTTCTCCACCGAAACGAGAAACACTATCTATACCTCGAAGCAAGCTTGCATCAATCACTTTTGCGACTAATTTTAAACACTCATCCCCCGCAATATGACCTTGACTGTCGTTAAATGTTTTAAAGTGATCAATATCAATTAATATCAAAGACAATGGGATATGTAAGCGTCGGGTATTTTTAATCTGCTTTTCAAGTTCAATTTGGAAAAAACGGCGATTTTTAATTTGAGTTAATTGATCATGAGAAGCGAGTTGATTTAATTCTTTTAGTAAACGTTTATTCTCATGCTCTTGTTGAACACGGTTACTGAACCAGCGATATAGCACGCGACGCCCAGATTCAATAATGATGAGAGTGATCATAAACTTTTCAAACGAGAACAGTAATGTTAAGTGCTCATCTTTGACTGTTATCCAAGTGCTCAAAGTAAGTATTGGTGTTACCGCTAAATATAAGGCATTTCGATAGGTGTAAAATCCAAGTAATGCCACCATAGTCGTCAGGTTGGCTAATACTTCAGAGAGTAAAGTGAATTGTGCATAAAGCCCTAAGATTAAGATAGTTGCTCCCCAACTCAATCCATAGGTGAAACTATAAAAGGCACTTATTAAGCGATAATTTGTTGGTTCAGCACTGCGATTAAAATAAATCAACCCAAAACCAGAAAGTATCATTTGCCAAGTAAACTGTGCTGTTAATAAGAATGATACATCAGAGTCATTAGTGAAATGATTGAGCCATAATGTGACTAACATTAAAGCTAAGATCATCAGAGAGATCTTAGATGACCATAAAAAACCAATACGAAGGTTTTTATAGGTTACTTTATTGATTCGCTGTGTAAGTGTTAAGCCATCCATTAAATATTCAAATCAGCCTTGTAAAAAGTGTTAAGCAGTCTACTTCATTCAGCAGAAAAGCAAGAATTTTTTCTCACTATTTTTAGTTAAATACCAAATAATTTTATTGACAATTGTATATGTAAATTTGATTTTTTAAAGAATTTTGTGACGTATCAAACGCATCGCTCGGATCGTAATCTCTCTTAAAAACAAATTGATTTGGATCAATGTTTGTTTTCCGAAAATCTCGCCTAATACCCACATCTTGTTGTTACGTGTATACCGAATACCTATATTTTGTGTTTACGTGACACTGTAATGAATATTGTATATTTAGGAGCCTGGTGTGAAACTTGTTGTGATTAAGCGTGATGGCTGCCGTGTACCTTTCGAAATGCAACGCATTAAAGAAGCGGTAATGGGTGCAGCTAAGTCAATTAATGACATGGATATGAGTGAAGTGGATGCAATGTCTGTTGCTGAAGCGACATTAGCTCAATTCCAACATGCTGAAGAAGTAGATATTCACGCTATCCAGGACGCTGTTGAGAACCAGTTGATGGTTGGCCCTCACAAAACAGTTGCCCGTGCCTATATTGAATATCGTCATGATCGCGATATTGCACGTGAAAAGAAAAGTCGCCTAAATAACGAAATTCGGGGTTTGATTGAGCAAAGCAATGCGTCTTTACTTAATGAGAACGCGAACAAAGACAGTAAAGTGATCCCAACTCAGCGTGATTTACTGGCTGGTATTGTTGCTAAACACTACGCGACTCAACATTTGTTGCCGCGTGACATTGTTAAAGCACATGAGTGTGGTGATATTCACTTCCATGATCTGGATTATTCTCCTTTCTTCCCTATGTTTAACTGTATGCTGATTGATTTAAACGGCATGTTGACCCATGGTTTTAAAATGGGTAACGCAGAGATTGATACTCCTAAATCTATTTCTACCGCAACAGCAGTTACAGCTCAGATCATTGCGCAAGTAGCAAGCCACATCTACGGTGGAACAACCATCAACCGTATTGATGAGGTATTAGCACCTTACGTTACTGTTAGTTATGAAAAGCATTTAGAAGTAGCAAAAGAGTGGGGCATTGAAGACCCAATTGCTTTTGCTAATGCACGCACAGAAAAAGAATGTTATGACGCATTCCAATCACTTGAGTATGAAGTAAACACATTACATACCGCAAATGGTCAAACACCATTTGTTACGTTCGGTTTTGGTTTAGGTACATCTTGGGAATCACGTATGATCCAAGAGTCTATCTTGAAAAACCGTATTGCGGGTTTGGGGAAAAACCATAAGACGGCAGTATTCCCTAAGCTTGTGTTTGCTATTAAAGATGGCTTAAACCATAAACAAGATGACGCGAACTACGATATTAAGCAATTGGCGTTAGAGTGTGCTTCTAAGCGCATGTACCCAGACATTTTGAACTATGACAAGTTAGTTGAAGTAACGGGTTCATTCAAAACGCCGATGGGTTGTCGTAGCTTCCTTGGTCCTTATGAAGAAAATGGTGAGTTGATCCACGAAGGCCGTAATAACCTTGGTGTTGTAAGTATCAACCTTCCTCGTATTGCATTAGAAGCAAAAGGTGATGAAGCGCGTTTCTTTGCATTATTGGATGAGCGTTTGGCTTTATCACGTCGCGCACTTGATGCCCGTATTTCTCGCCTTGACGGTGTGAAAGCACGCGTTGCTCCAATTTTATATATGGAAGGAGCATGTGGTGTACGCTTAAAAGAAGATGATGACATATCAGAAATCTTCAAAAATGGTCGTGCATCTATTTCGCTTGGCTACATTGGTATTCATGAAACGGTGAATGCACTTTATGGCAACGACACGCATGTATACGATAGTGAAGAGCTACGCCAAAAAGCGGTTGCCATTGTTCAGCGTTTACGCGATGCAACAGATGCATGGAAGAAAGAAACTGGTTATGGCTTTAGCTTATACAGTACGCCAAGTGAAAACTTATGTAGCCGTTTCTGTGCAATTGATACTAAAGAATTTGGTGTTGTTGCTGGTGTGACGGACAAAGGCTACTACACAAATAGCTTCCACCTAGATGTTGAAAAGAAAGTAAACCCATACGATAAAATTGACTTTGAGATGGCTTACCCTGATATCGCGAATGGTGGCTTCATCTGTTACGGTGAATACCCAAATATTCAACATAACCTTGAAGCATTAGAAGATGTATGGGATTACAGCTACTCGCGTGTTCCTTATTACGGTACAAATACACCCATTGATGAGTGCTATGAATGTGGCTTTACTGGTGAGTTTGACTGTACAAGTAAAGGTTTTACATGTCCTAAATGTGGTAACCACGAGCCATCAAAGGTATCAGTAACACGCCGTGTATGTGGTTACTTAGGTAGCCCTGACGCACGCCCGTTTAACTTCGGTAAACAAGAAGAAGTGAAGCGTCGTGTTAAACACATGTAACTTCTATTTGAGTGCATAGTGTAATGAGATAAAAGTGCCTGAGAGGGCACTTTTTCTTTTTAAGATTATTATTTAATAAATAACTAGAGAGTGTAGGTGACCAATATGAATTATCACAACTATTACCCTGTCGATATTGTTAATGGGCCGGGCACTCGTGCAAGTTTGTTTGTTTCAGGTTGTATTCATCAGTGCCGAGGTTGTTATAACCAGAGTACATGGCGATTAGACGCAGGACATTTCTTTAGCCAAGAGATGGAAGATCAGATCATTAATGATTTGAACGATACTAGAATTAAACGCCGTGGTTTGTCTTTATCTGGGGGCGATCCGTTACACCCAAAGAATGTGCCTGCTATTTTAAAGTTGGTAAAACGTGTCCGTAGTGAATGTATTGGTAAAGATATTTGGTTATGGACGGGGTACACGTTCGCTGAGTTAACTGAGCAGCAACAGGAAATTGTTGATTTTATCGACGTGCTTGTTGATGGCAAATACGAAGAAGCAAAACGAGATCCTTCTTTGGTATGGCGTGGTAGTGAGAATCAAGTTATCCACTACTTAAATAAAAAAGAAGTATAGCGAAAATTTCATAATAATTTGACGTAATGTCGTAATTCACTGATTGTTTACAAATTCCACTGTATGAAAAGCACACGAAAAGTGTGTTTTTTCACAGTGTTAGTAAAGTTATCCACTGTTTCTGTGTATAAGTATGGGAAAAGGCAGTGCATGATTTTCCCCATGCCTTATTAGCGAGAATACGTTTAAAACATGTCAACGTATTTCACATCTAAATTATTACCAGCTCAGTTGCATATTGTTGTTTTCCCCTTATTCTTTGAGATACCACTCTAAAGAGTGTAAGAAACATAATTTTTCAACAATCTCTTACATGTTTTGTGTGAAGTGATAGGTAGCACAGTATTTTATAAATTTTCAGTTATGATAAGCTGATAGGATTGATAGTATAATTTACTGAAAAATAATAATAAGTTAGCGTTGTTCGTGATGATTGAGTTGATGTTATCAACACGAATGTTGGTATTGAATAGTGAAATACAAGCAGCATTGAGCTGATAGTATTAATCATAATTAAATAAGAAAATAGTTATGACTGTTTACAGAGTAATGTCAGAGCTCTCGTCGAATAAATATCTCGTTGCTGTTTCAAATGTCTTTATCATGGCCTTACCGCTGGCATTAATCTCGACGTTTTGTGAACTTATAGCGATATTCAGCGAACATTACGGCTATGACTCATTAACTGGCACGATAAGGTATGTAGGTGAATCAACGGGTTTGATGTTCCCTATACTGATCAACTTTTATCTTGTTACGTACCTCTCTTCTGTAAAACGTATCCCTAAAGGCGTCTCAATAGCCAGTGCATTAACTGTATATTTTGTTGTGTCCTACCAATGGGGCTTTTTATCGCAAATTATGCCATTACCTAATAGCTTTCCGCTGTCTTTATTAACGGCATATATCACGTGTGAACTCATTTCTCGATTAAAGAAATTTCGTATATTTAGAGGCAGTGATCGTGATTCTGTCATCGACAGCTCTGCAAACATGCTACTAGGAGCGATAGTTTCCATTGGTGCATTGATAACATTTAGTCAGCTCATTTACTTTGTTGTTAATTCGGTAAGTATTCCATCTTCATTATTACCTTCGCTTGATCCGACCTCTTTTGTTGATGGCCTTATTTATGAGTTATTACGCGGCGCTTTTTGGTCCGTTGGGATCAATGGCCATAATGTACTTCATATGTATAAAGCCGAACTTTACGATATCACCATGGTAAATATTTCAGCATGGCATAACTTTGGTGTAGATCTTAATATTATCAGCACCAATTTTTATGACTTCTTTACGGGCATCGGTGGTAGCGGCAATTTATTGAGCTTAGTAATTTGTATGCTGTTATTTGCAAAAAGTGAAGGTTATAAAGTATTAGCAAAAGCGTCCCTTATCTTGTGTCTTTTTAACGTCAATGAGCCTGTGCTCTATGGTGTGCCTGTTATTTTTAATCCAATCATGATTATTCCTTTTCTTGTAGCACCTGCAATTGGCTTTGTGGTGGCTTATGGGGCGATGTATTGGGGAATTGTGCCACCATTAAGTGAGATCCAAAGTTGGCTAATGCCTCCTTTACTAAGCGGTTATGTTGCAACGGGAGGTGCTATTTCTGGCGCAATATTACAGGCTGTTATTATTTTAATTGGTGTCGCGATCTACTATCCATTCTTTAAAGTGATGGATAAGCGAAATCTTGGTATTGGTGTCTCTGATGTCTTTTCCAACCGCTTATTTACCAGTGATGAGATTGAAGTTAAAACACGTTTAACAAGTTTTATACCGTCTTTACATCAAAATTTAAAAGCACAAAAAGAGATCGAACGGCTGCAAGCAGAAGGGGAGTTTTTACTCTATTTCCAACCTCAGGTTGATGTGAATACGAACAAGATCATTAGTTTTGAAACACTTATTCGTTATCAAAATAATGATGGGAAAATTTTACCGCCGACGTTTTTATCCGCCTTTAATCAATTAGGGTTAATGCCTGATTTAGATTATTGGGTTTTTGACAAAGCATTACGTGCTGGCGAACGATTTGCGAAAGTGAATGAGAACATTAGATTATCGATAAATATCTCACCAGATACTGTGTTATCGAAAAATTTTGTCCAAACGATTAAAACACATATTGAAGAGAGCTCGCTGTCATTTTCTCAAATCGAAATTGAGATCACTGAAGAATTATTGGTTCAAAATGAAGCCGATGTTGCGAAAGTTATCGATCAATTACATGAATTAGGTATTGCAGTTGCGTTAGATGATTTTGGTACGGGTTATTCATCACTGGCTTATTTATCACGCTTTGATTTTGATAAAGTAAAAATAGATAGAACACTCGTACTTAACTTGGAAACACAGCGAGGCAAAGATCTGTTTAGCTTAGCTGTACAACTCGGTAAGATCACCAATGCTGAGATTGTTGTTGAAGGGGTAGAGCATCTAAAAGAAGTTGAATTTGTTCAATCTGTGGGGGTGCGTTATATTCAAGGTTTTTATTACTACCGACCAATGTCGCAACAAGATATTTTTGCTAATGACTTATTACAAGACTTTGTTTCCAATAACGATATAAATAATGATCTGACAATCAAGAAGGTAACAACTACCGAGGTATAGTTTAGTGGTGACGGATTTTTAAATAATACCGTGTTGTTTAAGCTTCCATCTTAAAAGGATATACGGTAAATTTCGTATCCATTTTTATGCTCTACTGGGGACGTTATGTCACGCACTATTATCTATACCTACAAAAATGAAGAAAAAGAGCTTATTTTTTCATTTGATCAATACCGTAATATTCATGAAGCGGTAGCTGCTGCAGAAGGTATCGACTTAACGTCATTTCTAAAAATGGAATTGCAAGTTGAAGCAGTTTCAAATTCAAGTAAAGCTGCCCGTGACTATCGTGATAGTTATTTTCGTAAGCTAGGCTTTGGTAAAATCGCTTTAGCGAAAAAAGAAAATCGCGGTGTTGGCCAAAAATAGTTGGCAAGTAAACGAAAAAAGCTGGCTATAATCGCCAGCTTTTTTGTTTTTACTGATTGTTGTTATAGCTCATTATATTTTTTCGCTGATCCATAACATTTCTCAATTGGATATTTATCAGCATTTTTGATTATCTTTTTCTGACAAGCCTCTAAAATATCCACGTCGCACTTATCCGCTAGTCGAACTAGGTACATCATCACATCCGCAATTTCTTCTTCTAATTGCCGCTTTTTTTCTACTGAAAGGTGTTGGCTTTGCTCGGGTGTTAACCATTGAAAAATTTCTGTTAATTCACCTACTTCACCACTTAAGGCCATCACTAAGTTTTTAGGGGTATGGAACTGATCCCAATTGCGCTGTATTGCAAATTGACGGAGTTGTTTTTGTAGTTGGTGTAGCTCAGATTTTGTAGATGGGTTTGATAGCATGATAAAACGTTCTTAGTGGGCAATAATTGAAGGATAAACAAAAACACCGTACAACGCACGGTGTTTACATTTAAGATAATTGCTAGTTAGGCAAAGCAACTTTACGTTTTTTATGGAATAAGTTAGGCAATGCTTCAAGAGTACAAAAGATCAAACCTGCCCAAATAAGGCTAAAAGTGATCGCCTTAGTATGATCAAAGACCTCACCAAACAAGAACACCGCCAATAAGAACTGTAATGTTGGCTCAATATATTGCATTAACCCAACCATTGTTAAGCTAGTGCGATTTAGTGCTAAAGCGAAGAAGATTAACGGTGCTACCGTGACTGGCGCAGAGCCTACATATAATAGGAATGTCGAAGTACCTGATGTTAATGACACACTATCCCCAGAGAAGTAAAGCCACAGCATATAAATTGCAGCAAAGGGAGTAAGAATAGCGGCTTCAATAGTCACAGAGGTTAACGCATCATATTTTATATACTTTTTGGTTAATCCATAGATAGCAAAAAAGCTTCCCATAAGAAGAGACAACCAAGGTAATTCACCGTACTGCCAGACTTGATAAGCAATGCCTAAGATAGCCAGAACCACAGCGATTACTTGAGCTTTAGTGAGTTTTTCTCTTAAGAAAAACATACCTAAGGCAATAGCAAATAATGGATTAATAAAATAACCAAGACTAGCGGCAAGCACTTCACCGTGGGTAATCGCCCAGGTAAAAGCATACCAAGACACACTCATAATACAGCCAGCGATACCGCACATGAAGAATGACTTTTTATCTGCTAATAGCTCAGTAACGTTAGGTAAAGGGCGTTTAAGCAGTAGCATGACTAATAACATTACAGGGACTGAAAAAATAAGTCTTAGTGCGAGTAATTCATTAATATTGGCTTGTGGCAAGAACTGATAATACAGAGGGAGGATTCCCCAAAGTACAAAAGAAAATGCCGCCAGAACATTTCCAGCATGACGAGATTGCATTGATTGACCTAACAGTAAAGTGTAAATGTTTGATGTAATGTGTTAGCAAGATTTTGCTATATCGGGCGGAACAGAATGAACCTAGACGATAATCGCGACATTCTGTCATTGTATGGGTATATGTCAATATTATTTTATCTCTATATAGCATAAAAATATAAACAATATTTAATCACTGTTTATTCTGTTTTTTGTTAAACTTCATGGGTTAGAGTGCTGTGGTGATATAAGCTATGGTTGCTTGCCATTTAGGTTTACAACTGAGAGAAAATAGATGACTAAATTAACGTCAGATATCCAAGCTAACAAATTAATGTTTGTTGAAGAAACACAAAATACACGTATTGTTTGGAGCCTTCGTAATGAAGAAGGTGATTGGCTATCTGTTGCTTCATCTGAGTTTGAAGATTCGGAAGTAATGCCATTCTGGTCAAATGAAGAAGATGCGAAAGCGCAATGTGCTGATGAGTGGGATGAGTTCCAACCAAGTGAATTGCCACTAGATATTTTCTTAGAAGATTGGATGATCACATTAGCTGAAGACGGTGTTCTTGTTGGTTTGAACTGGAACGAAAATCTTGAAGGTGTGGAAGTTGAGCCTAGCGATGTTGCTAAGCTTTACATCTAAGCTTTACATCGTTGATACAAATTACACCCAATGAAAGTCATTGGGTGTAATTATTTTAGGCTTTATTTTCTTTTGATGTCTCTTCACTCACCAAATAAGAATCTTGTTTTAATTCATTATCAAGCTGGGCGATCTTTTCTGCCATAAGTTGATGGCATTGCTCTGCCAACTGTCTAGCGTCAGTAGACTTAAATGTTTGAGTGTTGATTGGGGCTAGCATTTCAGCTATTACTGTACCGTTATCTAGTTTATTTAAATCAATCTTATTGTGAGTTGTACTAATCACGACAGGAATAATAGGTACACCTGCTTCTATCGCCATTCTAAAAGCTCCTGTCTTAAAAGGCAGCAATCCACGTCCTTTGCTTCGAGTGCCTTCAGGGTAAACCCAGACAGATAAATTTCGCTGGTGGATAGCATCAGCAACTTGCTGAATGGTATTACGCGCTTTGGCTTTATTCTCACGATCAATCAGTATATTGCCCGTGATCCAGTAAAGTTGTCCAAAGAAAGGGATCCATAATAAACTTTTTTTCCCTAGTGACACGGTATTTGGTTGCAACATACCAGGGGTAGTAACAAAGTCATAAACACTTTGGTGGTTGGAAATATAGACGGCATTAGCAATATTAGTGCTGTTACCGAGCCCACGTTGTTCAACACGAACACCTGTGATTTTTTGTAATTGGTTGAACCAACGACAAAAGGTATAGACATGTTTAGGTGCACGTGGTCGGTTTATTAGGCAGTAAAGTAGTGCACAAAAGGTTGTAATTATAATAAAAAGGGTTGCGATGATAATTCGAATAAAAGCCAGCACATATACTCCTTATGCTGTTTAAGTTATGTCGCATGACTACATCTTTATACATTACCTAAATAGTCATTATTGTGGTAGTGTGGCTTTACAAATAGTTAACATTTTATAGCGCGCTATCACGATTTATAAAAATATAGTGTATCTGGTCGGATGTTATTTTGCTTGTTAATAAAATTAACAATTACATTTTCAATTCTGACGTGAAGATAATCGCATATGTATTTATAGATAAGTAAATGACTGGATCTTACATAGGATAAAAGTAAGAATTACAACTAGATAGCCAATACGTTATAGACGTAATGATTATCTCTTCTGTTGTATAGATTTTTTAGCTTACTTAACCGTAAGCTTTTTTTTACCTCCTTTACCTCCCTTACAATAATTTGACCATGTTATAGCGTTCGAACGTAATGTCGTCACGGACAGCAATTTCTGTATCTATTAATTCAAAACCTAGCTTTTGAAACAAAGGCTGAGAGAGTTTACTGGCTGTAACACTCAGTGTTGTTTGATGGCTTATATATGCTAACTGTTCGAGTTTACTATAAATAGCACTCGCGACACCCAAGCGATTAAATTCAGGCAGAGTATAGAGTAAAGCAATATAATTTTTCGGATGAAGTTGGCCGAATCCTATCACTTTCCCTTTACTATTAATTGCCATTATCACAGTACCTTGTGTTAATAATTCAGCAAATTCGTTTGGATGTTTTCGTGGATAATCAGCCCATATTTTGACTTGTTGTGGATGATAATAAGCAGGAGCAAGCTTTGTAATTGCGTCATAGTAAAGATGAGACAACTCTTGTTCATAGCGTGGATTATAATTACGTAATTGTATTGATGTCATATTGTTGAACGTATACGTTTAGTGTTTTGTATCCAACTTTAAGATATAAGAATTATTATTGTTTGGAATATGTCAAATTTATTCTGATAGTGTGCACTTCGTCCTTATTATTGGTACTATTTTAGGCCATAATCAATAAAATTATTATCAAAAGAGCAGTACAGGGTAAATTTTGAAGAACGGATTTAGATATAATAAACACGCATTATTTGCATTGGCACTTGTGTCAATGATTGGGTGTTCTTCGACTGACTCTGTAAATGATAAATCATCAAACAATAAAACTGCTGAAACAACATCAGTAGGCAAAGAAATTGCTTTTAGCAATGATATGTTGAAAGAAGGTTTAAAAAAGAACGCTTCTGTAGATACCGGTATGTTTGATGGCGTTTACCATTCATGGAAAGGAACACCTTATCGTCTTGGTGGAACAACAAAGAAAGGCATTGATTGCTCAGCATTTGTGCAAGTAGGTTATTCCAGTGTTTACCAAATGATGTTGCCAAGAACGACATTACAATTGGTGAAAAAGGGACGAAAAGTTTCACGTAACAGTGCAAAAGAAGGGGATTTAGTCTTTTTCCGTACGGGACGTAACACGCGTCATGTCGGAATATATTTAGGCAATTCAGAATTTATGCACGCGTCACAATCAAAAGGTGTAATGATTTCACGCTTAGATAATCCTTATTGGAAGCGACATTTTTGGCAAATTAGACGTATGCCGAAACCGCAATGACAATTAGATGATAAAAAGCCCAGCTATTCTAGCTGGGCTTTTTATTTATAAATATGTTGCCGCCATTACTCTAGCGAATAAACCAACAGGAGTAGTCACACCTGTCGTAGAATTAAAGACTTCGCCATTTTTAACAATAAGAATGGTAGGTGTAGCACTTATCCCTAATTGTTGGCTAATAGAACCATTTTGGTCATTAATGACAGGAAAGCGATATTCTTTGCTGCTCATATATGCTCGCAATAAACGATCATCTCCAGAGCGAATAGCCACACTAAATACTTTTATATTCAGATCACTTTGATATTGTTGCAGCCAATTGATTGATGGGCTTACAAAGCGGCAACTTGGACACCATGTAGCCCATAAATATAGTACAACAGGTTGTTGATAACTGAGGGTTAGCCAATCAACGTCATGCTGGTTAATTGTTTTTTCTACCGAATGGTTAGCAACGGAAACGGTTAGATCTTTATTTCGCCAGATATCAACGGCAATACTTACTACTGTTACTAATATAACAGTAATAAGTATGTTTTTAAGCCATCCTTTGGCAGACGTCCTTGTCATTGATTTTATTCCTTACTTACTTGCTTTTTTAATTGCGTTAAGTACTTCGTCATTTGTTAAAATCACGGGCAACGGGATACCTTGAGGCGCATTGGGACCATATACAATATTAAATGGCACACCAAAACGTCCATGTGATTGTAGAAAGCCTGTTACGTAGTCCGAAGGTTTCGTCCAATCACCGCGCATTAACACGATGTTGTCAGCAGATAAGGCCGAATACACTGGCTCTTGCAGTAGCACACCGACTTTATTGGCTTTACAAGTGATACACCATTCAGCCGTAACATCAACAAAGACTGTTTTTCCTTCTGCGACTTGTTTTGAAATGTTATCAACGTTTAGCGTTTCCCAATGGTGATCATCAGCTAGTGGTTTTGCCCAATGGTTTGAGGTTAAGCTACCCACGATAAGGCTACCTGCAACACCCAGTAAAAGAACTGCAGTTGTGATGATAACGGCTTTGCGTCCTTTCTTACGACCTAATTGCCATAAGATAACGAGCATAATGAGTAGACCAATAATCCAAACAACAGTGGCACTAAAGAAGCTGGTCATTAAGCTTAATAGCCAAACACTGGTTGCCAGCATCATCAAACCAAACAGCGTTTTAACCCGATCCATCCATAAACCAGGTTTAGGTAATGCGTTTGCCAATTGTGGGAAGAGAGCAATGAGCAACCATGGTGCAGCCATACCAATCGCTAACGCGGTGAAAATGGCAAAAAGTGTCACATAACTAGCACCTAATGCGAACGCGACAGCTGTGCCTAAGAATGGGGCACTACACGGCGTTGCAAGTAAGGTGGCAAACATACCTTGAATAAAGTGACCAAGGTGTGAGTTATCACCTTTGGTTGCCATCCAAGTATTGGTGTTACTTGATAAGCGAATTTCAAATAAGCCTAACATATTCGCGCCAAACAGAGCGGTGATCGCAATCATGGCACCAATAAACCAAGGGCTCTGGAATTGAATCCCCCAACCAAGCGCTTGGCCTGATAATTTCATTAATGCTAAAAAGCCAGCCAGTAGCCAAAATGAGGTAATAATACCGGCAGCAGAAGCGATAAACTGCGTACGGATTTGGCGTTTTTCTAAGCCCTTCGCTGAAACTACACTGCTTAACTTCATACCTAATACCGGTAATACGCATGGCATGATATTTAGAATTAAGCCGCCCAATAGCGCAATGCCAATTATTTCTAATAAGTTACTATTAGAGCTCGGTACAATCACAGGAGTGTCTGTTGCTGTTGCAGGGATCTCAACGGCGAGATTATTATCACCGATTGTGATTTGAAGTGGTTCACCAACAAGCTTTGGTGTACCGAACCAACTGGTCACGGGTAATACCGCATACAGTGTTTGATCTTTAATCGTAACATTCGGCGCTAAGAATGAGGTGTCTTTAACGGCTTTATTATGTCCGTCAATCAACACATCTGGTTTCACCCAACCAGCCTTATTTGTTGCAACAACTGTAATTGCTTTTTTGTCTTTGTCATAAGAGACAGTATCTAATGTTACTGCTTGAGACGATTTAGGTACTTGGCTATAACCTTTGTTGTATAAAAACATTGCATCGGTCGATAAGCTGAGTTTTTCAGGATTAAAATCAAGTGCTAATTCATAGTCAGTCAGTACACAAATACTGGTACAGGAAGACATGGTTAATTTACCTGCAAGGAATACAGGTTTATTCATGTCTTTCACATGAATTGAAAGTGGGAAAATAACATCATGTTTATAGCCAAGCGTTTCAACACCTAAGAACTCATAACGTTTTGGCATCGGCCACTGCCAGTCAACACTTTCAACATTACCAGACATATCCCAGTTTATAGATGGTGCAACGCCACCTTCACCTGGCGATCGCCAATAGGTTTTCCAATCCTTATCAAGTTTAACTTCTAGAAGTCCTTGAACAGTATGGTTAGCCGTGTCTTTTTCACCCGTTAGCACTAACCTAACTTGTACAGGAGGATGCTGTGGGTTTGTTACCCATCCAGTTGTAATCTCAGTAGCTGCAAAGGTTTGAGCGGAAAAAGTGATACTGAGTAATGTACCGAGCATGGCACAGATGAAATAAGTATTGAGGTATAATTTTTTCAATCTAGAACTCCGTTTTAACAATGCACATGTCATTGCAACGATCATGAGCGTATAAATTTTATACTATGGTCTTGGTGATAATATAGAACGGTAAAATAACGATTCTATTTCATCGAGTTAGCAAAATATTCAGATTATTAGGTGACAGTATTTTTACGTTTTGGTTCGCGTATTATAGCGATAAGTTACGCTGTCTTTTCCTATTGTTGTTGCGATAACATGAACATACGCCTTAGTTTTGTGAAAAGGCTTTGCTGCGTCGTTTTTTTTCCTTGATAGAATGCTTGCATTAGCCGTTGTCGAAGTTGCTCATCTTCTTTACTGTCATTAGACTCTTTTGTCTCTTCATTTATATGAGCTAAAAGGGTTTCAGCTTGTTCATTGGCATAACTATAATCAATTTTGTTAGCGCCTTGAACAAACAGCCATAATAGCGTGATCAGAATATATTCATCTGCATCTTGATTAAGAAATTTACTCGCGTGTTCAGTTCCTACGGTTGATTCAAATACTGATTGCATTTGATGATAGGCAGCCTGTTGTTCAATCCAGCGAGACGAGGCAATGTGGTGTTGTTGCGTCATATAGCCTAATAATAAAGTTAAAGGTTCTTTATCTTGTCGCTGGTGGCAAATATCATTAAATCGAGGTGTTGATTGCTCAATAAAGGCATTGATAATATTTTTTTCTTTTTCAGATAAATCAAGTTGTTCAAGGCCAAGAGAAAAAAATAAGTGTTTGAGATCTGTCATGCTATTAACTTCGTACAAAAGGACGTTTACAGAATAACATGGACAATTAGCGAGTAATAATAAATAGGAATGATAATGACAAAAATTTATGACTTCGACGTTAAAGCACTTTCAGGGGAAGTGCTTTCATTAAGTGATTATAAAGGGAAAGTTTTACTCGTTGTAAATACAGCCAGCAAGTGCGGTTTTACGCCTCAATATGAAGCACTGCAGGCATTATATGAAAAGTATCGTGATCAAGGGTTAGTGATACTTGGGTTTCCATGCAATCAGTTTGGTGGACAAGAGCCAGGAGAAGAGAGCCAAATTAAGCAAGAATGTTTAATAAACTACGGCGTAACATTTCCGATGTTTAGCAAAGTAGATGTGAAAGGGCGTGATGCTGAACCGGTATTTTCTTATCTCGTTAAACAATTACCGGGGTTGTTAGGCAACGATATAAAATGGAATTTCACTAAGTTTTTGATTTCAAGAGAGGGTGAGCCAATGAAACGCTATGCGCCCACTACAAAACCGTTTGCTATAGAAGATGATATTATCAAGCTACTATCATAATGCCTAATGAGCAGTATTTTGACTACATTGAACAACTTCAATAATCAATTGCTGCTTATTCTCTAAATGCTTTTGTTGTATTTTTTGAAGTAATAAACCAATTGCTTTCGCACGTCTCCCTGCTTTCTTATATTGCTCTAAATAGTGATTAAGAAAGTCAATTTGTACCGAGCTATCATTGAAGTCACCTAATTTAGCTTGTAGAAGCTTCAATGTTTTTGCCTTCAAACTAAGTGAAAACTGCTCTGTTAATGGGTGGTAGTACTCCAAACCATAACGTAATTTTTTACATTTGATTCTCAAACGATGAAGTTGCGCGTCAGACGTTTGTGTGTCAATAGCATTCATTGAAGTGATAATACGATTATTTAAGTTCAGTAATAGCGTATTTATCATTTGTTGTGGTGGCATAGATAGATCTTCCATACGAGGTGATAGCTGTTTTAACTGTGTTCTAATGTGCTTATATTGCGCTTTATATTCCTCGCTTTTTAACCATTGTTTATTTTTCTTATATGTTTTTTGGCGTTGGTGCTGTAGATCGTCAAAAAAACGTGCCAGTCCTTGATGGTGTTTATGTTCGACTAAATTAAAGTAATGTTCCATTTGCATGAGATAAACATCGAGATCGCGTTGTAAATTAGTCGGTTGCATTAATTGTTTGAGTGCAATGTTAGTTTCTTTTAGTTGTTCAGGAATAAAAATCGGCTGATGCAGGCTAAGGATGGCACGTATACGACGCATGGTAACGCGATATTGATGAAGAAATTCAGGATCATCATCTTTTATAATGCCTTTTTGATAGTTTTCGCAAAAAGAAAAGTTCTGTAATACGTGAGAGCGAATAATTTTAGGTAGTGGCAAAGTAGAATGAATAGGATAAACATCTGACGTTTTTCGGGGAAGCTGAAAAGTGTCTCGTTTATGCATAATTGTGCCTAACTAATAAAATTCACTTTAAACTCTAAATATAGAACAAATGGATGCTTATGGCTGAAACATAAGGTTTATTTGCATATGTAAATCTTATGGAAACAGTGCGTTACAAGAGTGAATAAATTAAATCAACAACGAAGAAAGAGAAAACTGCCCGTTATTTTAAAGTGCTGCTAAAGCTTAAAGAGTTATCAATAAGTTTAATAGGAGTCACTGTATGTCAAAGGTATGTAATCCATTAGGCACTGATGGTTTTGAATTTGTCGAATACACTGCTCCAACAGAGGTTGGGATCACTAAGCTTAAAAATTTATTTAGGCAGATGGGGTTTGCGGAAGTAGCGAAACATAAACATAAGAGGGTGTGGCTTTATCGTCAGGGGGACATTAACTTCATTGTTAATGGCGAGTTAGCTTCGCAAGCAAGTACGTTTGCATTGCAGCATGGCTCAAGCGTTAATGCGATGGCATTTCGGGTGAAAGATGTAAACAAGGCGTTAGACTATGCTCTCAAGCATGGCGCAAAGAGATGTGAAAATAATGTTGGACTTATGGAGCTCAACATTCCCGCTATTGAAGGTATTGGTGGCGCATTATTATATTTTGTCGATCGTTATGGCGAACATGATATTTATGAGGTGGATTTTGAATATTACCCAGATGCACAAAAGCGTTTAGCTGATATAGATACAGGGTTATTAACGATTGATCATCTTACTCATAATGTTGCTATTGGGCACATGGATAAGTGGTCTAATTTTTATGAAAAAATCGCAAATTTTAAACAGATTAAATACTTTGATATCAAAGGAAAATTAACGGGTTTAAAATCTCGCGCAATGACATCACCTTGTGGCAAAATTCGCATTCCAATCAATGAATCAAGTGATGAACATTCTCAAATCGCAGAATACTTAAAACAATATAATGGAGAAGGTATTCAGCATATCGCTTTAAGTACTAATGACATTCTTTCATCAGTAGAAAAACTTCGTCAATCAGGTGTTGTCTTTATGGATACACCGGATACTTATTACGAATTGATCAATAAAAGAATTAATTGTCACGATGAAAATATTGCATCGTTACAGCATGACAAAATACTGATCGATAGCGATGAACATGGTATTTTGTTGCAAATTTTCACGGGAACTGTGATTGGCCCCGTATTTTTTGAGATTATACAACGTAAAGGAAATCAGGGATTCGGAGAGGGTAATTTTCAGGCATTATTCGAATCAATTGAACTTGACCAAATACGTCGAGGTGTCCTGAGCGCAAAATCTTAGTTTAATGAAAATAAGCAATTTGTTTCCCAGCTGGTAGCTATAAATTGTACATTTCCTCAATGTAAAATTTATACCAGAGGGTATGGTTAATGTTCTCTATACTGTAGTAGTATCACTTCAAGGTATTGGATTTATTGCTACTACGGTATATCGGACATCTAATATGATTAATAAAGATACAATAGTGAATAAAAATAATAAGTTTCTTGTTGGGTGGCGTGAAGTCGCTGCATTACCTGATCTGGGTATCAATAATATTCATGTAAAAATTGATACTGGTGCACGTAGTTCGTGCCTGCATACTTTTAAAATTGAAGAATTTACCCGTGACGGTGAAGAGTGGGTTAAGTTTTGGATTCACCCAATCCATAACAACACCGACGTTGAACAAATTTGTGAAGCAAAAGTGGCTGATAAGCGAGTTGTAAGAAACTCTGGCGGTGATGAGCAACTGCGCTACTTTATCGTTTCAACAATTGATTTTAATGGTCAACAGTGGCCGATTGAAATTTCGCTAACCAGTCGTGATAATATGGCTTTCCGTATGCTATTAGGCCGTACGGCAATGCATGAGCGTATTATTGTTGACCCAGAAGCATCTTATCTTATTAAAACTCAAGGCTAGTTGTCATGAAAATTGGAATTTTATCTCGCAACCGTTCACTTTATTCGACAGCTCGTTTGATTGAAGCCGCTGAACAACGTGGTCATGAAATTAAAGTGATCGATGCACTGCGTTGTTATATGAACATTAACTCGCAAAAACCTCAGATTCACTTTAAAGGTGAAGATTTAGTGGATTTTGACGCGATTATTCCACGTATCGGTGCATCAGTAACATTTTACGGTACTGCTGTTTTGCGTCAGTTTGAAATGATGGGTGTATATACCGTTAATGAATCTGTAGCGATCAGCCGCTCACGTGATAAATTACGTTCAATGCAGTTACTATCGCGCAAGTGTATCGGCATGCCTGTGACTGGTTTTGCAAGTAAGCCTGATGACGTTAAAGATTTACTTGATATGGTTGGCGGTGCGCCAGTCGTTATTAAGCTATTAGAAGGCACACAAGGCATTGGTGTGGTTCTTGCTGAAACACGTAAAGCCGCTGAAAGTGTTATTGAAGCTTTCATGGGTCTTAAAGCGAATATCATGGTTCAAGAATACATTAAGGAAGCAGGCGGCGCAGATATCCGTTGTTTCGTTATTGGCGATAAAGTGATTGCAGCAATGAAACGCCAAGGTGCAGAAGGTGAGTTCCGCTCAAACCTACACCGCGGTGGTAGTGCTGCACTGGTTAAGATCACACCGGAAGAACGTAAAACAGCGGTTGCTGCTGCAAAAATTATGGGATTAGGTGTTGCTGGTGTTGACCTGTTACGTTCAGAGCGTGGTCCACTTGTTATGGAAGTTAACTCTTCACCTGGCCTTGAAGGTATTGAGAAAGCGACAGGTAAAGATATTGCTGGCATGATTATCGATTACATCGAAAAAAATGCAGTGAAAAAATCTTCACTTCGCAATAAAGGCTAATTGAAAAATTAAGCATAAAAAAGGCGCTCATTGAGCGCCTTTTTTGTCACTATTTTATGGTTATCTAACCGACTTATAACTGTTTCTCTATTGGTAATACACCAGCCGCCCAAGCGCCCATTTTAAGCCAAACGCTGCTGTCTGGCTCTGAGGTATACTGCTTGCCTGTTGTATCATCATTCCATACGATGTCGCCGTTTTCGTCCAATGAAAGTCGGTAAGCATCTTTAGCTAGCGAGTTATTGATCGTGTTGTAAACTTCACCTGAGAATTTAGGTGAATCAACAATCACGCCTAACTCTGTATTTAAGTATGCAGAGCGTGGATCAAAGTTAAATGATCCGACGAAGATTTTAGATTTATCAAGAATAAAGGTTTTCGCGTGCAAACTTGTACGAGAGCGACTTAGCCATTTGTGTTTTGTTTTATGGCCTGGTTCTACTTTTACTTCGTATAGCTTAACACCACCTTCTAGCATAATTTTACGGTATTTGGCATACCAGCCATGTACAGCGAAAACGTCATTAGAAGCTAATGAATTGGTTACAATAGTAATATTTTTTCCGTTCTGTGCCGCTTTGGCAAGCGCTTTAGCACCTTCTTCTGTTGGGACAAAATACGGTGAAACTAAGAAGAAATCATGCTCTGCTTTCGCAATCATTTCTGACAGCTTATGCAATAATAAATCATCTTTACTATTCGCAACTTTATATGGGGTATCGTAAAGCAGTTCCGCATCCGTCCAGTATAGCGGTAATGTTTCATTTATTAACTGCTGTACCATCGGGTGGTTTTTCAATGAACTCGCATAGTCTGATGACATGTACTTTAACTGGGCATCTTTCCATTGCGCCAGTTGTTCTTTTGTTGGCTCATGTGCAGATGAAACTAAAGCTTCAATCGGGGTTGCTGGTTTACTGTTCCAGTATTCATCAAATTGACGTGCGAATTGCGGTATCACTTTACCTAGCATAATAAGGTCGAAGTCACCGAATTCTACATCACTATTAGCAGAGAAATACTCGTCACCGATATTACGTCCACCGGTAATGGCAAACACACCATCTGCAATAATGGCTTTATTGTGCATACGGCGATTTAAACGATCAAAGTCAGTTAAGAAACTTAATGGCTTAATAGTACGGTTTGAAAATGGGTTAAATAGTCGTACTTCGACATTAGGATGAGCAGAAAGGCTTGCTAATGCTTGATCGTCACGATTTTGCATATCATCAAGTAATAAGCGCACACGAACACCACGCTCAGCAGCTTGGTATAAATACCATGTCAGCAACCCACTTGTCGCATCATCACGGTAAATATAGTACTGAACATCCAGTGTTTTTTGTGCATGTTCAATAATAGCTAAACGTGCAAGTAACGCCGCTTGACCGTCACCAAGAGGGTAGAAGCCTGTTTTATCTGGATGAACGTTGGTATAAGGCAGAGAGCTTTGGTACAAGCGAGTGTTGAAATTATCAACATTTGAATAGCTTGCTTGCTTTTCTGTTGATAACGGTTGAGCACAACCAACAAGTGTTAGAATACTTGTTGCGATAATAGTACGAGATAACAGTTTCTTATAATCTTTAATACGAATCATGGCTAGGGCATTGAAAATAAATGTGACTGGATTCTACAGAGGAATAATTGGGTAAGCTGTAATTAAAAATACATTATGTGATCATTTTCTGCTTTTAGAAAAACTAATTTATAAGAAGTGTAACAAAGTAAGAATTAAATGGTGTTATCGGTAAAGAAAAGCCCGAAATAGTTGAGTATTTCGGGCTGATTTCTATAAAAATATATAACGGCAATTAATCAGCGGTTGCTGTAATGCCATGCCACTGATAGTGATTGTTTGGCTTTTTACTCACAATACCGTTATCAAGCAACTGTTTGAAAATATCATCAACTTCATCGGTTGAGATATTTAATAACTTACTTACAGCACGCTTACTGCAATTCACCTTATTATGACTCAGTGCGTCAATGGCTTGCTCATAAGGCGTTTTAGGTAGTTCAGGTTCAACAACAACTTCTTCCGCTTCATGTACTTCAATTTCCGATGTACCAATCGTTGAAGGATCAAAATGCTCAAGCAGTTTAGGCTGTTCAAATTCATTGTAACCCGCCATTTCTAACACTTTGTTATGGCGGAACTGATGTCGGAAACGATTTTCTTCACCAATTAATCCTACAAAGAATGCTGCGAAGAAATCTAATAATACTGATAGAAATACCACTAAACCTAACTGCGCAGCTTGAGGAGTGACATGTAACGTTTCTGCAAGACTATCGATCAATCCTAAAACTGAGCCTTGGCTGACGACAGGGATACTATCTCGCTCCATGGCAAGCTTTTGTTGTTGCTTACGTAATTCATCATTTTGTTTTTGAATACGTGCAACACCAGAAGCAATACGTTCCATCTGAATGTATTTTTCAGCAGCGACGTTATTAAGATCAATTTGTTTTTCAATGGCTTCAATTTGCATGTTGAACGCATTGATTTTGCTTTTTTGAACGTTAACTTCACTTTGTGCTTTATTCGTAGCACTGTTAATACCGCCAATAGAACCACCAATCGAAATTGCGGCAAGAACAGCGTAGAAGGTAAAAGCAGACAGAGTACCAGTATAGTTACGACGTGCCTTACGTTCCCCAACTTCGTACCATGCGAAGAATTTACCTAGTTCGAAAATAACCGCTAATCCACCAAAGAGAAACTTCATTAGTGGATCATCATCAATAGAAAGGAATAATAGCAGCGAGAAGATGATAGAGGCGAGAATAGCTGCACCTGTGAAACTATAAACTGTCCACATCGCAAAAAAACCTTTCGGGTAGCGGATGTGACTTTTCTGATCGTAAAGCATAAATTAAGTCTGAGTAATGAGCGTTTGCTCGCTTGTCGTTATTAACGCCAAGCAAAAAAAGGGTCTATAGGATACCTTAAAATTGTTCCCATCCCTTATAAAACCTAGCGTGTTGTGTTTTTTCGATGAAAATTTACACACCGCTTTCATTGCTGTTTAAAATGCCACCACTCGGTGATTACAAACTAAACATAATCGAAGGTTAAATAAGATTGTTGTGTTGAAGGAGGGAATATCTACCATGATGTGTGGTGGTCATTTATTGCTAAAACTGTGAGTCTTTATCAATCTTTTATGTAAACTAATTAATACGAAATGAGATAAATTGTCATTATACTGACAAAAATATCTAGCATTATTTGAATAATACGAATAATAGAGTAACCACAGGTAGTTTTGTGAAATATCAACCTCAATCGAATGTGATGGGAAGTATCGATCAACAGGTTAGGGATAACACAACACCGATTTATTACACTGAAAGAGAACGCGTTATGTATGAGCGCTTAGGGCAGTCCTACGCGTGGTACAAAATTATGGACGATGAGTTATCGCTCATAGAGCAAAAGTGTCTAAGTGCTTTTTATGATACTTGGCCGCAATTGGAAAAGTTTGGTTTTCAAAGTTATAAAGAAATTGTTAGTAATAAAGTACATGTGATGTTTGAAATTCAACGTATTAAGACCAAATACCCAGCGTCAGAACAACAACAAACCTTTTTAAATAACTTATTGATAAAAAGAGATTTATTGTATCCTGAATGGTTAAGAGCCAAAAAGTCTTTAGAGTATATAGAATCTGAAAAAGCCTATTTACGTGCAGTTAAAGATATCGCTCACAATTAATTATGTAAAAAGCTGACCTATACTTATTGTTAATTTAACGGTTAAGGAGGGTCAGTGATGTTCTTTACCAGTGAACATAAAATGACAAATGAAGAGCAATTTTTCATTAAGTCGCAGTATATGGGTCGTGATTTACCATCTAATTTACAATTACATCTTGCTTTAGTTTATGTTGATAATCAAACGTTTCAATGTGTTTGGGAAGCGGAATCCCTAGAGATGGTTGAGCATTATGTCGATGCTCAATTAGCAGATTGTTGTCAGAGCCACTATTTTGAAGTTGATCCATTCTCAGCTATTGGTGCTTAAAAATTTGTTATTAATATAATTAATATGTTGTTCTGATGTGATGTATTAAAATATTACGTCTTATTAATGTTAATGCTTGTATTGCGTTATTCCTTTGTGTGATGAATATCGAATTATCATTTATATGAAGGGTGATTCTCTGCGCAAAAATGATTTCTATTAATAACTACTCTCAATTTATAAATATTTTGTAATAAATATCGAGAGAAGTAGTAATGAAAAAGAATTTAGTTTGCTTAGGTATCTTGGTTGCTGGTTTAAGTTTTCAATCATCCTCTTTTGCTCAAGGTACTGAACTGCCTAATATTAAGATATTAGCAACGGGTGGAACAATAGCTGGTGCAGGGCAATCAGCAACAGGCAGTGCGTATACGTCAGGACAAGTCGGTATTGATGCCCTTATTAATGCTGTACCGGAAATGACAAAAATTGCCGATATCAGTGGTGAGCAAGTTGCGAATATTGGTTCGCAAGACATGAATGATCAGGTATGGCTGACGTTAGCTAAACGTGTCAATGAACTCTTAGCGAAAGAGGATGTTGACGGTATTGTTATTACACATGGTACTGACACCATGGAAGAGACAGCATACTTCTTAAACTTAACCGTGAAGAGTGATAAGCCTGTTGTTTTAGTGGGTGCAATGCGCCCATCAACCGCGATGAGTGCAGATGGACCTGTTAACTTATACAACGCTGTGATCACCGCTGCTGACACTGATTCAAAAGGCCGCGGTGTGTTAATGGCGATGAATGATGTGATTTTGGATGCACGTGATGTCACTAAGACCAGTACAACAGCTGTCGATACATTTAAATCACCTAATTTTGGCGAGTTAGGTTATATCCATAATGGCGATGCGGTGTATCAACGCAGTCCAGAGCGTCATAATACGAAAGATTCTAAGTTTGATATATCGAAAGTGAAAGCCTTACCTAAAGTCGGGATCGTTTATAACTATTCCAACGCCTCTGACTTACCTGTTAAAGCGCTAATTGATGCAAAATTTGATGGTATTGTGAGTGCTGGTGTTGGTAATGGTAATATTTATAAAAGTATTTTCGAACAACTCGCTAAAGCAAGCAAAGACGGGATCATGGTCGTTCGGAGTTCTCGTGTACCTACTGGCGCGACAACACTTGCGGCAGAAATCGATGACAGTAAATATGGTTTTGTTGCATCTGGAACTCTAAATCCCCAAAAAGCCCGTATTTTATTAATGCTGTCATTAACGCAAACAAATGATTATCGTGATGTACAAAAGATGTTTCAGTATTACTAGATTATATTTCTTGGCTTGAGTTTCGTGTTTACGTCGTTTTGTATAGTAAAAAGCCAGTCTTCCTGACTGGCTTGATACTCGCTTAATAACGTACTGAATTATTTAGCGTTGCTCTTTACTTCCGCAATGGCGTCTTTTAGCCCTTGAGGATCGTAACCATTGATAATATGAACATTGTCTGTGGTTACATTATCTGTTGGCATAACAATTAATGCAGGCGTACCCTGAAAACCTAATTGACTAAATAGTTGGAAGTTCTGCTCAAAACTATTGTTCGCATCAAACTTACTGATATCAATGCCCAACTTAGTTGCAATATCATTAATATCTTGTTTGGTTAATTTGCCTTCATCTTTACCTGAAGCAAATACGGCATCATGGTATTTACCGTAAAGGTCACTGCCTTTATGGGCAAAAATCCAGTTACCCATATCTGCTGCATATTTTGATGCTTCCCAACGTGACGCAAAGATTGGCGTTTCTTTGAAAATGAATTTCACATCAGGGTTTTCAGCTTCAAGTTTCTTCACGATAGGTGAAATTTTTGAGCAGAACATGCATTGGTAATCAAAAAACTCAATAACATTTACTTTGGCATCTTTAGGGCCAACATATGGTGTTTTAGCATCTTTAATGAGTTGGTCTGCATAAGTAACAACAGTCTGTTTCGCTGATTGTACCTGCTTTTCCATCTGTTGCTTTTGCAGTGTTTCTGATGCTTTTACTAAAACTTCAGGATGCTCAATAATATATTGGCTGGCAATCTTTTCAATTTGCGCTTTTTGCTCAGGGCTAAAGTCTTTATTATTTACTGCTGTTGTTTCATTACAGCCAGCTAATAGTGCTGTCACCATAAGTGGTAGAATTAGTTTTTTCATTTTATCTCTATACGTTAGAAAGCGTATTTATTACCAACAATTAAATGATATAGAGTATGAATGTAACCTGAATCAAATTATTAAATGGTTATTTTTAAATAAAAGATTCAATAGTTGAAAGTTCTAGTTAATTAAATCACATAAAAGGTAGATCTTATTTTTCATTTTTCGAAAAATATCGTTGTGATATGTTGCGCATAATTATGAATGCTTTTGTTGTAAATTATTCATAACTAATGAACAGAGATCTTATTATGAATAAAAAATTTACATTATTAGCCGTTAGCTCATTATTTGCTTTATCGACAATTTCTACAGCGGCTTTTGCGGATCCTAAAGTACCGGCGACTGATCCTGGTTATAGTACGATCCAAATAATGGAAATGGGGCAACCAAAAGATGTCCATTGGATCTCAGTTAAGCAAAT
This sequence comes from Photobacterium angustum, assembly GCF_002954615.1. Lineage (NCBI taxonomy): Bacteria > Pseudomonadati > Pseudomonadota > Gammaproteobacteria > Vibrionales > Vibrionaceae > Photobacterium > Photobacterium angustum. The sequence goes on from NZ_MSCJ01000003.1 coordinate 786,670, forward strand.
TGCTGAAAAATTAAAAGGTAAGCCACCAATGGCTGTCGGCTTTGACATTGATGACACGGTATTATTCAGTACACCGGGTTTCTATCGTGGTAAGCAGGAGTTTTCTCCAAATAGTTTTTCATACCTACATGAGCAGAAGTTCTGGGATAAAATGAACTGTGAGTGGGAAAAATTCAGTCTACCGAAACAAATAGGTAAAGAGTTGATTGCTATGCACCAAAAACGTGGCGATCAAATTTACTTTATTACAGGCCGCACAGCGTCAAAATGTGAAATTACCACGCAATATTTAAAAGATGTGTTTGGTATTAAAAATATGCATAAGGTGATATTTGCTGGTTCAAGTAAAACAGAATTTACTAAAACACCGTACATAAAAGAAAATAATATTAAGTTATATTATGGTGATTCTGACGGTGATATTATTTCAGCTCGCAAAGCTGGAGCTGAAGGTATTCGTATTATGCGAGCTGCCAACTCAAGTAACCGACCAATTGCTAAAAATGGCGTGTTCGGTGAAGAAGTCGTGACTAATTCACAGTACTAGTCATTAATGAATAATAAAAAAGCGACCGTTATGGTCGCTTTTTTATATATGTTTATTTCGTTGTGCCCAACAACCAATAAAAATAAATAAGATACTTATAATACAAACTGACAAATAATTAGGAACATTTAACAGCTCACGATATACCCAAGGTGATAAATTGATAATTAAAAAGCCATAACCAAAGGCATTTACAAAAATAAATACAATAGTTCTAATAATAAAATTATAATGGGACAAGTGCCTACGTAAAAACCGATTAAAATCCCCACCGAAAACAACCAATGAACAAGCGACAATCGCGGTTGAAATATCATCCAACCAAGGATGAATATCGTGTCCTAAATCAGATAAAAGACGAATAATTAGATCCATGTAAGTATACTGTTTCTGCTAAATAATGACCATTGAGAGTAATTATGTTGATGGTAAAAAACTAGTGTAGCAGTACAAACTTGCAAAGAAGATCACGGCATATAGAGATATACTTAACTAGCCTTTACTGAGAGTATTTCGAGCCTTGTTGTGGCTTTGAGTATAAAGAAGGCATAACGAGTTATTTCCATATTGCCATATAACGATTCAACGCTCTCTATGGTAAAATTGAATTAAGAAATGCAGAGAGTAAAGACATGTTAGTTATTTCAAATTCAGTCCAACTTGCCGATTGGGAAATAGAGCTTACCGCTATTCGAGCTCAGGGGGCTGGTGGTCAGAACGTCAACAAAGTGTCGAGCGCAATCCATTTGCGGTTTGACATCAATCGTTCATCATTACCTGGCTTTTACAAAGAACGTCTTTTAAAACTATCAGATAGTCGTATCACAAAAGATGGTGTCATTGTTATTAAAAGTCAACAACATCGCACTCAAGAGATGAATCGTGATGAAGCGTTAGCACGACTAAAAACGCTTATTCAAAGCGTTATGACAACGCAGAAAGCACGTAAAGCGACACGTCCGACTAAAAACTCACAGGTACGTCGTGTCGATAAGAAAACTCAACGAGGGAAAACTAAAAACCTCAGAGGTAAAGTGAATTTTTAACCAATATTAATGTGACCTTTACGGCATAAGTTGCTGTAAAGAAGTGACATTATGATACGTAACCGAATATCTTTGCTATCAATAGCTGTGTAAATTCTTTATTGCATTTATTTATTATTGGGTGGCAGGGATGTTCGAGAAAAAAACACTTCAACTTTTACAATTGTTTTATCGTGAAACTGAGCGCGTACGTTTATTCACTTTAGACGATCTCCCGCCATTAGCTGTTGAACAGCAACAACAAATGAACCTATGGTTAGAAACCAAACGCAATTTTGAACGCAATGAGATAGTGGAACAGGTATGGCTAAAAACCTGTAGTGCAGGGTACATAACAGAGTTAAGACTACATGATGACGGTACGCTTGATGAATACACGCTATTTAATCGTCTACACACCACTGGCTATTGGGAGCTAGTAGATGGAGCGATCGAAATTGAAATAAAAAAAGCAGAGAATACCTATCGCTTTGCTGTCTTTGCTAACCGTCACGCTAATATTCACTCTGCCATTGAGTACAAAAATGGTGAACTGCATTCATATCTTAAATTAGCACAAACACGACCTATTAAATTCTAATCTATAGCTTTTTGGTTGATAAATTAGACTGGTATCGATGTATATTATCAGTACACTGATGTAAAGGTTTGGATATTAGGAAGGTCAAGGATGAGTAAGATAAATAAAGTTGCAGTTGTTGGTGGTACTCACGGTAATGAATTTAGTGGTATTTACTTACTCAAAAAGTGGCAAAGTGCTCCCCTGCAATTAGCGCGTGAAAGTTTTTCTGTCGACACTGTATTTGCTAACCCAAAAGCATACGGTGAAAATAAGCGGTATGTTGATCATGATTTGAATCGCCAATTTGGTATTGATGATCTTGCGAATAATGAGCTGACGAGTTACGAACAAACTCGCGCGAAAGCAATTAATCAACAAATTGGACCAAAAGGAAAGGCAAATAGTGATTTTATTATCGATTTGCATAATACCACTAGTAACATGGGGCCTTCGTTAATCTTACTTCAGTCAGATCTGTTTAATCGTCAGTTAGGGGCGTATGTTAAGTCTAAAATGCCAAAAGCTGTGGTGGTATTTGAAGATCATACCTCTGTTGATGAGCATTTATTTCTTTGCTCAATTGCGAAGCAAGGTGTGATTGTTGAAATAGGGCCGCAACCACAATCGGTTATCCGTCAGGATGTATTAGATTGGATGGAAGCGATGACAAAACATATTTTGGATTTTGTTCATTTAAATAACACTAATGAAGTGCCTGACTTACCCGCAAGTTATGACGCTTACCGTTATGAAGAAACCCTCAAGCTTCCAGTAGATGAACAGGGGGAGCGAATTGGTATGGTTCATCAATCTGTTCAAGATAATGATTTTGAACCACTGCGCTCAGGCGACCCTATTTTCACCTTGTTTGATGGTACAGAGATTTTCTGGGAAGGGGATTATGAAGCGTATCCTCACTTTATTAATGAAGCCGCTTATTATGATAATAATCTTGCGATGTCATTAGGCAAGAAAATCGTGGTATCAACAAACTAATATTTAGCCCATATCATTAGTAATCAAATAATTGCCCGTAACAGACGTACATTGTTCTGTTACGGGCTTTTTAGTTGTTACTATTATTCTTTAATGCGTTGTTTTCATTACTACAATAGGGTTGTGATCAACCATAATGATATACGAATCAACATTAAATACCGCAGAGATAAGTTCACTCGTTACTGTTGTTTTAGGCGAGCCATAATCAAATAATTTGCCGTTATGTAGCACGGCAATATGGTCGGCATATTGAAGCGCTAAGTTAAGATCGTGGATCACCATAATCACGCATGCCCCTGTGCGCTTAGTATAGGATCGAACATAATTGAGCAATCGTAATTGGTTTTGCATATCAAGTGCTGAAGTTGGCTCATCTAACAGCAATACTTTAGGGGCGTTTATTAACGCTTGGGCAAGTCCTACCATTTGGCTTTCACCACCAGAGAGTGCAAAACATTGTTTATTAGCGAGATGTAAAATCCCCATATCTTTTAATAAGAATAGCCCTTGCTCTGCACTTTCTTTTTTCGCGATCAAAGACGTTGAGTGGATGTTCATTGTCGTGATCAATAGCTCGAGTACCGTAACGTTAGCGTGGATACGATGCTCTTGCGGTAAATAGCCTATATCCTTTAATGAAAGTGGTTGTTTAAGGTATCGAATTTGTTCAGGATATTGTTTAATCAGCGCAGTCATTTGGCGTAAGAGTGTTGATTTACCTGCACCGTTTTTTCCTATTAAGGCTACCATTTCGCCGCAGTGGATAGTGGGTAATGTTAAGTCATTCAAGACTGACTGTTTACCAAATGTCACTGTGACATTATTGATATCAAGGCTCATGTTAGCGCCCCCCTTTTTTAATCACAAGAAAGATAAAGAAAGGGATCCCAACAATCGACATTACAACAGTAAGAGGCAAAATGATCCCAGGCATAATTGCTTTACTCGCAATAGAGGCTAACTCTAATAATACCGCTCCAACTAAGAATGATGCGGGCAAGAAGAAGCGTTGATCTTCACCTAAAACCATCCGTGCAATATGCGGAGCAACTAGACCAACAAACCCGACTGCGCCAACAAATGAAACCGAGATAGAAGTAATAATTGAAACTAACACCAAGGTCTTCATACGTAGACGCTTGACGTTAATTCCCATCGATTCTGCACGTTCTTGTCCCATTTTTAATGAAGATAATCGCCAAGCATCTTTCATCATAATTATTAATACAATGGGTAACAAAATCAGTAAGAAAACAATTTTTTCCCAGCTACCGCGATCTAGCGAGCCCATTTGCCAGAAGACTAATGTTTGCAATTGGGTTTCGCTGGCAATGTATTGCATCATGATCAGCAAACTATCGTATGCAAACATAACGGCAACACCAAATAACATCACACCTTCAATTGAAATACGCTTTATCGACGAAATCCCCGCTATCAATAACGTCGTTAGTAAACACATAATGAACGCCATTACAGCGATTTGATATTGTACAGGGATAAAGGGCAGAGCAACGACATTAGTGATAACTAAAGACGCCCCGAATCCTGCCGCCGCTGAAACACCAAAGGTATAAGGATCGGCTAGCGGGTTATGCAATGTTGTTTGCATTTGTGCGCCAGCCAAGGCTAATGCTCCCCCAATAAAAGGGGCCATGAGTGACATTGGCATGCGTATATCCCACACAATGACTCGACTTGCGATAGCACTTTGGCTTGGTGTAAAAATCGCTTGGATCACTTGTGAAAAAGAGAGACCTTGTGAGCCAATAAGAACATCAATAATTACAAATAACACACTTAAAATGGCAAGGCTGATCAGTGCAATTCTTTTATTACGAGAACGAATATGGTGAGCTCTCAATTCGACTGTAATGCTGTTCACTGACTCATTGCCTTAAAGTTATTTTGACCAAACTGACCACTTAGATGACGATTACCAAACTTAAGGTTCATCTCTTCAAATGTCTTTTCTGGTTGTAGCTTTGAAAAAAGTGAAGGGTGTAACCATTTTGCAAAATACTCAATCGCCACTAAGTTATAAGGCGAGTTGTAAAATGGCATATAAATCGAATAAACATTCTTTTGTTGGTAAGCCGTTAGTGCTTGTAGCCATGGTCGATTCATCAAACCGGTTGTCGCTTTTTTAATTGCGGCGTGGTTAGGTGAGTAACCGAGTGGAATCCCACTTGTTGCTTGACCATCATTGGTGATCCAACCGGTCGTTTGCATAATATAAACATTAGGCTGTGAGGTGATGACTGTCTCTGGTGACATCTGCCCAGTTTCAGAACCATCAAGTGGCGCTATCGCAATATTTTCAGCCTTAAGCATTGGTATGTAAGCGCCCATATTACCATTAGCGAAAGTACGGCAGCATGAATCACTGTAACCCGCAGCTCGTTCAATAAACACTCGCGGAGTCGGTGCGTTAGGGTGCTGTGCAAGTGTATCTTTTATCGCATTCAAGTGACTTGTATAGTATTTGGCGAATGCATCGCCTTGCTTTGAACGGTTAACAGCATCAGCGATAACCTGTACTGATTTAACTGTGTTTTTGAGTGGCTTTTCACGGAAATCGACAGTTAATACTTTAATGCCAGCATCATTGAGTTTTTTCAATAAGCCTTTATCTTCTGCCAATTTAATATTTGATAGGTCAACGATAAAAAGATCAGGTTTAGGTTTTAAGTTAATAAAACGTTCAACATCAAATTCACCAGATTTAATAAGACCAATAGTCGGAACATTTTTTAGTGAGGGGTATTGCTTAATATAACTGGCATACATGCTAGGTGCTGAAACTCGCATATCATCTCTTGCTGCAACAAGATGCTTTGCTGCCTCTTTTTGATAAATAATTTCTAGCAATGGAAAAATACGACTGGTTGAAAGTGCAATGTTTTGAGGTTGATGATCAAAGGTAACTTGTCTACCCGCAACATCAGTTACTGTGATGGGATAGGTGCTTGCTAAAGCGATATTAGAAACTGTTAAACCAACAGTAAGAGAAAGCAGCGTTTTAATAGGTGTTTTCAAAATGGCTATCCTTAAAAATTTTGTGAAATAATAATGATAATAATTATCGTTATAAATGTGTTTTATTGAGAGATAAGGATCCATTTGTGAAAGGTAATGAGACTTATTACCATAACTTGCTGTATCAGACTTGGATTATTTATGAGGGATAATGACCGTGAAACGTATAGGGGAGTAAGGATCCAAGACAGTGTTATTTGAGTGTCACTAAATAGTACTTGGATCTTATATTGAGATTAAGGACTTGATTACAAAGCGTCTACTGCTGCACTAAAACCATCAGCTGATAAGTTGAAACCTGCGATATCAACGTAGTTTTTAGTTTGAAATAGGTCGAAAACTTGTGACATTTGCGTACCATTATTGCTGGCATAAGCATAGGCAGTACATGTGTTATTGCTTGGGTCGAAGCTGGTAGATACACGTAATAAGGTTTGTTTAGCAACATTGTAATTATCTAGTGCTGAAACATATTTCCAACTATTACATACACTTTGGCTAGTAGGCATGTGATCGAGAAAGTCGATGCGTGTAAGTTGATGTGAGTCACTGCTAAAGTGAAAGACATATGTTTGATTGCCAAAATCAGTTTGAGTGATTAATTCATTTTTTGACGGGACAGCTTGATAAGTATTATGTTGAGTGGTATCGGCAAAAGCATTAGAAATACTAAAAATCGAAAAAGTAAGTGCAACAAGTGAGGTAGAACGCTTAAACACTAATATAACTCCACGAAACTAGATTTTAATCAAAGCCTAATAACATGCCTGTTAAGCATTCATAATGCAAATGTTTTACTATGGAACAGCGGTATAATTAAATTCCATTTGTAGTAATAGAAGTAAAATTTAAACGATACTCAAATAGTTGTATTTCATGATTTGTATAATAGCTATATATGTAACGTCATGTGTATTTTTCAATATAATTTCATGTGTATTAAAACGTTACATTTTTGATCTTTTAAAACAGTAAATATACTGCCATATTTTTGACTTAGTATTTTATCTCTAAAAACGTTAATTTTTTCACTTAAATAATGTTAGACAGAGGCGCAATCGTTCTTACTGGAATGGATAACCTAATTCATGGATATGACATCAATAATATTTAATGCGCTACAGCCTTTATGTTGGATTATTCCGGTTGTTTTTATTCTGTTTTTAGTAAAATCACCGTGGTTTAAAGGTCGAGCCGGTGAATTAATTGTTCATTACCGTCTAAAACTTTTGCCAGCAAAACATTACAAAGTATTAACTAATGTAAACTTACCCACTGAAAATGGCACAACTCAAATTGACCATCTTGTTGTTTCTCAATACGGTATTTTCGTCGTGGAAACGATAAATATTAAAGGGTGGATTTTTGGCGGAACCTATCAGCCAATATGGCAACAAGCATTGTTTAATCGCTCATCAGTATTTAAAAACCCATTACATCAAAATGAAAAACATATTAAGACACTTCAATATTTATTGGGTGTTGATGAAACGGTCTTTCATTCGGCTGTGGTCTTTGTCGGTGATTGTGTTTTTAAAACCGAGATGCCTGATAATGTAGTTAAATCAGTAAGTGCAATGATGCATTATATTGATACATTTAAGACACCGTTATTTACAGAGCAGCAGTTACAGCAATGGGTTGCTAGCATTGAAGGGACATCATTTAACCCAGACCTTTGCAACTAACGGTTAAGTAAAAGCATTACGATGTACCTAAATCTCTAGCAAGGCTGCACTCTATGCACTGAGGGTATTTGGCTATATTGCGTTTTTAAGCCAAATTATTACTTTTACGTGCTACAGAACTGCCTTTAACTTAATCCAGATTAAAGTTTTCACCTTTCTTTATCAGTAATATCCCCTTCATCTGTTCAAAGTTGACAGGTATTAGAAAAAAGAACCGATACCCTAATCGTGTCGCTGTTCTTTTTGTTCTTCAATCTGATGATAAATCATAAAAAGATGTAAGAGGCTTCACCTTGAGTAATTTGTTTTCTGCAACTCACATTGGTTCGATGACGTTAAAAAACCGCTTTGTACGCAGTGCAACGTGGGAAAATATGGCGACAGAAGAAGGTCATATGACAGATAAGCTTTATGCTATCTATGAAGAGCTTGCCAAAGGTGAGGTTGGCTTAATTGTCACGGGTTATGCCAATATTGTAGAAGAAGAAAAGCCGAATGCGGGCATGATGGGGATGTATAACGATTCTTTTATTGAAGAATACAAGAAGCTAACAGAGCTTGTACATCAATATGATTCAAAAATTGTCATGCAGTTAGCCTATGGTGGTACGAAAACAACGTATAACCTTGGCGAACGTGTTATTTTTGCACCAAGTGCTGTGTGTGAAAAAAGTACCCAAACATTGGGTAAAGCAATGACACAAGAAGAAATTGATTACATCGTTAATGCATTTGCACAAGCAAGCTTACGCGCTCAACAATCAGGTTTTGACGGTGTAGAAATTCACGCGGCGCACACTTATTTAATTAATCAGTTTTTAAGCCCTTACTACAACCAACGTGAAGACCATTACGGCGGCAGCCTTGAAAATCGTATGCGTTTCTTAATTGAAATTTACGATGCGATAAGAAAGTTAGTAGGTAAAGATTTCCCGATTTTAGTGAAATTAACCGCAACAGAGTTTTTTGAAGGTGGATTAACTTTTGAAGAAACGCGTGTTATTTGTAAAAAACTGGAAGCGATTGGTGTTGATGCCATTATCATCTCAGGCAATATTCATGGTAAAGCCGATACAATGATTGGCGAAATGCATGATGGTTATGAGATTCAAGCTGAAGGTTACTTTAGCGAATATGGCCGTGTGATAAGTGAAGAAGTTAATGTGCCAGTCATGACCGTTGGTGGTCTAAGTAATTACTGTGCAATTGAAGCTCTTGCTGAAACGTCGAAAATTGCACTGTTTGCGTTTTCACGTCCACTACTGACGGAGCCACAACTGATCAAACGTTGGAAAGAGGGTGATCGTATTGATGTTGAGTGTGAAAGATGCTCAAAATGCCGAACTCGCCGTGGTAATTTTTGTGTGACCTCTAAAACGCGAAAAGCTGAGATTGCAGCATTGTAATTTTTAAGAGGGCATAGAAAGAGTTAGTGTTTTAAAACACTAACTCTTTTTTATTCAGCGTGAGTGATAGCAAGCGAAGCGCTTTTTTGTTGCCACTGTTGATACCATTGGTCAATGCTGTCATAGGGCATAGGGGGAGATATAAAATACCCTTGCGCTTGTTGGCAGTGCATTTCCTGTAATTGCTTCCATAGAGCTAGGTTTTCAACACCTTCAGCAATTGTGACTAAATTTAAGCGTTTAGTGAGCAATAAACATGATTCTACAATAGCTTCTGCGGTAATACTTGTTGGTAATGCCTGAATAAACCCAAGATCAAGTTTAAGGGAATTAAACGTCAATGTTTCTAACTGCTTAAGTGACGAATAGCCAGTACCAAAATCATCAATGGATAAAACAAAGTCGTGCATACTTAAGCGTGATGCTGACTCAATAGCTTCTCCAACCGATTCAAATATATCGGACTCTGTTAGTTCAAAATATAACCATTGATTTAAGTCGTAATATTGTTCTTTTAATTTAAGTACACAGTTGATGAAATGTGGATCAGCCAATGTTTTAGATGAAATATTTATCGCAATTTTTCGGTTATGGAAATATGAACGATAACAAATTACGTAATGAATAATATAAAGTGCTAATTGTTTTTCTTTATTATGTGCCATGATTTGATCAATAAACTGGTAAGCCGGAACCGTACCATATTCAGGATGAACTAAACGTATTAACGCTTCACAAGCAACCCATTCGCCAGTTTCAAGCGATACGATAGGCTGAAAGTGAGGAACAAACCAGTATTGTTCAAAAGCAAGATCGATAAATGCTTCATCCAATTTTATATCACAAGAAGGTAGGCGTTCAGGCAATGCATTAGTTTGCTTTGCTGTTTCAATTAAAACACTAATTTGCTTTAAACAGGTAGGTTTAGCCAATGTACCTAATAAGTTAAGTTTATAGTTAAGACACATCTTCTCAACACTGGCTAAGATATCTTGTTTCAAGGCGCTTGTGATTATAATCGCGCCCTTAAACTGCTGTTTTGCAATATGACCAAGAAAACTGATGCCATCCATTTCTGGCATATTTAAATCACACAACAATAACTGTGGTTGATATTGCTGCATAATTTTTAATGCTTCGGCACCGTTAACCGCGCAATGAATTTCATCATTAACAGGATCGATAATACGAGCTAACTGTGTTGTTAGCACTTGGCGCTGAAAATCATGATCTTCTATCAATAGTATGCGCATTCTAGTTACCCTTTAAATTATCGATTTGTTGAGTGAGCTGACCAACTAAAGCTATTAATGATTCATAGTGGTGCTGCAAAGTATCGATTCTATGCTGTTGAATATCCTTTTCCACATCGATGCAAAGTGCATCAAGCTGGTGGAACGTCATGACACGAGCTGCACCTTTAATTCTATGGATAACTAAGCTCACTAATTCAATATTATTTTCGTTAATAGCGATATTTAATTCATGCTGGTCTTCAAAACATGATGCAAGATATTGATCGAGCAATGTATAGGTTGTTTCACTATCACCGAAGATATCAATAAGCTCGTTAATATTAACCAAATCCATTGTGTTGTCATTATCAGTTAGGTCATCAGGCACGATGTGATCATATGTTGACGTGACATTGTAACAATCAATACTCGGTAGCCATTGGTTTAATACGGTATTTAATTCATCTAATGTAATTGGCTTAATTAAATACGCATCAAACCCAATCTCTTTAAAAAATTGTTCGTTAGATAGCGCATCTGCTGTTAACGCTAATACAGGAAGAGGCTTAGCATCTAGTTTCTGTTCTTTTTTACGAATAGCTTTAACCAGTTCAAAACCATCAAGCTCTGGCATATGACAATCTGTTAGTAATAGATCATATGAATTATTGCTTAATGCATCTAATGCTTTTTGACCGTTATCAACAATATCAACCGCATAGTTAAGTTGCTCTAGTTGTTGTTTTAGGATCTGCTGGTTAATGGGGTGATCTTCAGCAACCAGAATGTAACGCCCTTTTGCAACAGCCTGCTCATAGGTGTATGCACGCTTTTCCATGCTGGTTATTTCAGGGAATAGGGTGTTTTTACACGTCTGTTTTGCTAACGCTTGATAAAACACATCCGGCAATAATGGATTACAAGAAACGTTATAACCATCCGAGGTGTTTTGAGTGAAAAAATGGCTAGGAGAGCTAATTGTAATAACGTTTATTGAGGGTAAATTAGCCTTAAACCATGCTGAATCAATATTGTGATCAGCAAGCCATGTATCTTTTACGATAATAGTATTGATTTTATTCGTTAGTATGAATGCTGGTAATTTTGCATTGTTTGAAATTGCAATTTTTGTGTATGAGCATTGCCATGATTGTAAATATAATTCTAAATATTGGTCGTCAATATCACCCAGCAGGCCACAATGTTTATGTAAAGGCTTGACCGATTTCTTTTCAACAACAGGGAGAGGGATTGTCACACTAAATGTAGTGCCAATATTGATGTCACTTTTCGCCACAATTTCCCCACCCATTAGTTGTGCTAATTGATGGCAAATGGATAAACCTAGCCCTGTACCACTAAATCGGCGGTTACTGTTTTGCTCAACTTGAACAAATGGTTGAAATAAACGCTGTAAATCTTCTGGTTTAATACCAATACCCGTATCAGTGATTGAGAATGTCAATCGTTGTTGTGATGCTGATTCTTGGATCATATCAACAGCAAGATGAATGTTACCTTGCACGGTAAACTTAATCGCATTGTTGATAAGATTATTAAGAATTTGTGTTAAACGTACATCATCAAACAGTAAACAATGTGCGATAGCGGGATCTAGCCACAAGGTGAATGTAATCTCTTTTTGCTGAGCATGAATAGAGTGGGGCTGAACTAATTCATGAATAAGATCAGAAATATTATTTTCACTTGGGCTAATACTGAGCTTACCGGCTTCAATTTTCGAAAAATCTAATACATCATTAACAATGTTTAGCAAGTTACGTCCTGATTGCGACAAGTTATGATGAATTTGACGTAATTCGGCTGTTTTTGTATGTGGTTCCATTAGCTCTAATAAACTCAGAATACCGCTGATTGGTGTACGGATCTCGTGGCTCATCATTGCCAAGAAGCGTGATTTAGATTCAGTGGCGGCTAGTGATTTCTCGTTAGCTTCCATTAATGCGACTTGCTGCTCTTTCGTTTGCGTTATATCTAGAATGATAGTATTCCACTGCCAACCGTTTTCAACTTCCGATATTTGACAACGGAGTTCTATCCAGCGTGGTTTAAGTGCATTGGAATGAATTTGTAAATTAGTACTCCAGTAACCTACAGAAACCGCTTGCTGCATTGCTAAATATAGCGATGTAAAGTCGTCACGTTGCTTTAAAATGTTGAATAGTAGCGATGGATTTTTATAAATCATTGATGCTTCATAATCGATGAAATGATTAATCTTTTCACTGATAAACAAAAATTCGATATCGTATGGGTCGTGGCTTTTTTGTAAGTGCTGAATTAATACCCCATCAAAATTGTTGGTGAGATATGTCAGTTTTTGCTCTGCATTTTTTCTTTGGGTGATCTCTCTACTTAATCGGCGATTCCAATAGATAATCACAGTAATAATACTAAAAATTACTGTTGTAACTATGATCGCCCAGCCAATGATTTTGCTGTAATTAACATCAGATTTTATGGTTATAGAATGCCACTTTCTAAAGCTATTCGTTAGATTTTCTGGCGGCAATGCCGTAATCACTTTATTAATGATATTTCTTAACTGAAGATTATTATTATCTACCGCAAATTTAATTGAACGTTGGTGTTTATCTAACTTGCTAGGTACAATTTTTAACTGGCCAAGAAATTCATTTTGCAATAATACATGCGCTTGGCTGAGTGAAATAACAGCATAATCGAGTTGATCATTGAGTAATGCTGTTAGCATTTCATTCTTTGAATCAAAACTTATTGTTCTGTTATTCGGGTACAAGTTTAAAGCAAGATTTTTAACAAAGCTTGATTGAATTACACCAATACTATTTTTAGCTGTAATGCCGTAACTATTTTTATTTGAAATTTTATTAACAATAACCCAGCCTTCCTGCCCGTAAGGCATGCTAAAAAGCAGTTCTTTTTTTCGTAATGAAGAGGATGCAACTGCACTGAGAATATCTATTTCCCCTGATTTAAGCATCGCTTTTGCTTGGGGGTAATCACGAATATCAATAATTTCATAATTAATACCAAGTTCAATCGTCATTTTTTGCGCAATATCTTTAACTTGCAGGTACAGAAGATCTTCATCTTTAAGACGATTATCATCAAATTGGTAACCAATCTTTAGCGTAGGCATAGATTGAAGAAAGTACCTTTCATTACCGGTAAGTTTAATCTTGCTTGGATAATCAAGTAGATTGATTTGATTGTTTTTTAGCCATTTATTATGAAGCCAATTTATTTCTGTTTTGGATAGGGCAATGATGGCGTTATTGAGTTGTTTTATTATCGCTCTATTTTGTTTTGAACTAGCAAGGTGTAACTGCTCTAAAGGTAATTGTTCAAGTATTGTTACTTGAAGTGGGATTGATGGATCGTTATTTTCTAGTAGCCTGTTTAAAAGAATTGAGTTGCCGATATAAGCGTCAGTCACACCTGTTTTGACAGAGTTGAGTGCTGTTTCTGAATTAGGTACAGAAATAGAAGAAATACTTTTGTTTATTTGGGGTAATAAACCATCAAGTACACTGTTTTTTTCAATAGCAATTATCTTGTCATTAAAATTTAAGAGAATATTGGAAGACGAATAGCTGATCATTGCGTAAGGAAAAGCCAATAATGGCTTACTAAATGCGAAGATCTTTTCTCTTTCAACGCTGTTGCTTACCCCTATGGCAATATCAAGTTCATTGCGGGCTAATGCTGTTAGAATTTCAGTAGGCGTATCGTAAACAATATTCTCAACATTATATCCAGCGTTATGACTGATAATCGACATATAGTCAGGTAATAGTCCTACGACTTGTTTTTCTTCATTGAGTGAGGATAACGGCGACCAATCTAATGAAAGGTATCCAACTTTTAATGTTGATTTTTGAACATTGTCATTAGTGTTAGCCCAAGTTAATGAGCTAATAAATAAAATTATTAGTAGAATAAAATGACGCATTATTAGATTCTCATTAACTTTTAATAAAGTAGCTTGTTGAGTACGCTATGCTTAGTTTTTAATGTTTTATACCATTCTGGTTTAATATCTTGTGACTCAAATACCCACCTTGCTTCGTTGACAGTATTTTTTTCACTAACATATAAATCGAGGTACCCGCGGGCAAATAGTTCGACTATGCAGCGTGCTAAAGTGATATCAAAACGGTACAGTGGCCATAATTTAAAAAGTGTCTGACCAGCTGTCACAAATTGTTTTTGCTTCACTAACTGTAAGGCGTAACTATACTCAGCACATTTGTTCTCATTAATTTTTGCAGTCTGTGTTTTTAGCCACATCAGCTTAATAACATTATGTGGTTCATTAGGTTGTAAATTAAAAATTTCGGTTAACTCTTTTACAAACTTAATGATATAAGTATGCATTGAAAGCTTAATGGCAGTACTCAGCGCAATAATAAGAAATTCGCTTGGTAATTCATTATATTCATGGTGCTCTACATAATTTAAAGCATTCATAAATTCACGATACGCAATCAAATTTGAATTATTTTCAGCGGCCTGATAAGCCTGTAATAGATAGATATAAGGGCGATCGTGCTTAGTGATCTTCTGTTGCTGATTAATAGAGCCCCATAGTTTCTCTATCGACTGGTGCTTTTTGTTGTACTGTTGTAGCTGTACCCACACTAAAAATGCGTAGTTTTGAGGTTTATCCCAAATAGAAAAACGCAGTGAAAAACAGGCTTCTCTGATATGACGTTCAATCTCAGTATCGTGTTGAAGACAAAACTCGATCCATATTAAACCAAACAAGCGGTAGAGATTATTACGGCTTACTTTATGCGCCGCTAACCAAAATTCATAGCCCATGCTTATACGGTTCTGTTTTAATGCAGAGCGAGCTTTAAGATCTAATAGTGTTAGGTGTTGTTGTGGGCTAGAAGAATTAATTGACGTTAGCAATGGAGTAAGCTGGTCAAATTTATTTTGCTCTAACCACAATTGCGCTAATAATAATTTAGCAGGCACATAGTCATTTTGTTGAAGTAAACTATTTAGCATGACGTCAATATCGTCATAATTTACCGTCATTTTATTGAGCAATAATCGTTTAGCCAAGGTTGTTACACTCGACCAATATTTATCACAATAGGAGTAGTTTTCAATATACTCTTGTACGCCTAACCAACCTTTTGATTGGTAAATATTAAATACAGTATCTTCAAACTTGTGCTTATTAAAATGGACATTTATTCGTGATGTCAGTGTTTCTAAACGAAATGGCTTAATTAAATAGTCTGTAGGTTGGTATTCAGAAAAACCCATTAAAATTGATTCTGAATCATCTGCTGTAACAATAAAAATTAAAGGATGATGAGTGATCAATTGATTGTGATGTAGGCGTTCAAGTAATTGAAGACCTGTGCTACCAAGACCTAAATTAAAATCAATAAAAATGATATCGAATACATTGCGCTGGCAAAGTTTTATTGCATCTTGTGCATTTGATGCAAAATAAATTCGTTGTGCTTCAAATTTCGCTTTCAACAGAATTAATTTAGTTGTTTGCTGAATAATTACACTGTCATCGACAATTAGAATTGATTGACTATTAACCATATAAGCTCAGAAAAGGGAAAATGCATTAAAATTTAGCAAAGGGAGCAGGATGATAGTGGCTAATTAAATAACCAACAAATATTCTTGTGTAACAAGATGTAACCTAAATAAGATGTTGTTTTGAAATGGTTATTTTTATGGGGAATAGTTGTTATTAATAGGGTTTTGACGGTGAGCCTAGGAAGAGTTGTATAAGAACGGTTATTTTTTTGAATGCAGATAATCTTATTATAAAAAAGAGGTCACTAACTTAGCGACCTCTTTTAACATCAATAATACATGGTATCAGTGAGTAAATTGTTAACTTTCAGTGGCAAGGTGATTGTTTTCTTCGCCAAGGAAACCACCGGTTTGGTGTGCCCATAACTGAGCATAGATGCCTTTTTGGTTAATGAGCTCTTGGTGTGTACCTTGCTCAATAATTTGGCCTTTATCTAATACAATAAGACGATCCATCGCTGCAATAGTCGATAAACGGTGGGCAATCGCGATAACTGTTTTGCCTTCCATTAATTCAACCAAACTTTCTTGAATCGCCGCTTCTACTTCAGAATCTAACGCAGAGGTCGCTTCATCTAAAATTAAGATTGGCGCGTTCTTCAGTAATACACGGGAGATAGCAATACGCTGACGCTGTCCTCCTGATAGTTTAACGCCACGTTCACCAACTTGAGCATCGTAACCAATATTACCAAACGGGTCTGTCAACGTTTCGATGAACTCATGGGCATGTGCTTGTTTGGTTGCGGAAAGTAGTTGCTCGTCACTGGCTTCAGGATCTCCATAAAGAATGTTGTCTTTAATAGAGCGGTGAAGCAAAGACGTATCTTGCGTTACCATGCCAATTTTACTGCGTAATGAATCTTGCGTAACTTTCGCAATATCTTGACCATCTATGCGAATACTTCCGCCTTCTAAATTATGAAAACGTAATAGCAAGTTAACCAACGTTGATTTACCTGCGCCAGAGCGACCAACCAAACCGACTTTTTCACCGGGTTTAATATTTAACGAAAGATGATTGATAACATCTTTATTTTCGCCATAGTTAAAACTCACGTTATCAAACTCAATGCCGCCATTTTGCACCGCTAATGGTTTAGCGTTAGGCTCATCTTCAATTTCAACCGGTTTAGACAGCGTTTTCATACCGTCGACAACGGTACCCATATTTTCAAATAGCGCACCAACTTCCCACATGATCCACATCGACATGCCATTAATACGTAGCGCCAAACTAATCGCAATTGCAATCGACCCCACTTGAATTGCACTGTGCATCCATAGGTAAATAGAGAGGGCTGAAATAGAAAAAAGTAACAAGTAGTTAGCTAATTGAACGCAAATATCAAATCCAGTAACCAAGCGCATTTGATGATGAACCGTAGCAAGGAATCCTTTCATTCCTTTTTCTGCATAATCGGTTTCACGTTTACTGTGGGAGAACAATTTGACTGTTGCAATATTGGTATAACTGTCAACAATTCGTCCTGTCATGGTAGAGCGGGCATCAGCTTGCTCTGCTGCGACCTTCTTTAACTTAGGAACAAAGTGAATTTGAATACCAATATAGGCGATTAACCAAGCCAACATAGGTAACATCAATAGCCAATCAGCTTGAGCAAGGATCACTAGCATCGAAGTAAAGTAAACAGAGACGTAAACGAAAACATCAGCCGTTTTCATTACTGTTTCTCTTACTGCAAGAGAAGTTTGCATTACTTTAGTTGCAATGCGTCCAGCAAAGTCATCTTGGTAAAACGAAAGGCTTTGTTTGAGCAGATAACGGTGGGCTAGCCAACGTATAGACATTGGGTAGTTACCCAATAACGTTTGGTGTGATAGCAATGATGAGATCAAGACTAATAATGGCATCACAATAAGCACTACCAAAGATAACCAAATCAAGGTTGTTCCGTTTTCAGCTAAGAATGTTTTAGGATCACTTGCTGCTAGCCAATCGACTAACTTACCCATAAAACCAAATAGCACAACTTCAACGATTGCAATAATGGCACTGAGTAATGCCATGCAAAGTAGCGGTTTCTCAAACCCACGAGTGTAATAACGACAAAATGCAAAAATACCTTGGGGTGGTTGTGTGGGCTCTTGCTTTGGAAAAGCGTTAGTGAAACCTTCGAAGCGTTTGAACATAGTTCACCTAAGAAATTGGTAGTAATCGAGTATGTGTGATTTAGCGCTATGTATTAACTCAATAGAAGAGAAAGCAGGATGAGTAGTGCAGAGTTAATATTAAGCTTTATCTGATTGTTAACAATTATGATAACAATTGGAGTGTACGTTTTTTATTCAATTCAATCAATGTGATAATTGCAGTTTATAAAATAGAAACACGTCGGTAATTAGAGTGAAAAAGATGGCGCTTAGAAAATTAGCATCTAAGCGCTGTTTATACTTGATTACCACAGCTCTACATCAATGATTTCCGTTTGGATTTTGTAATCATTCATTTTTGGTACGGTAAAAATAATATCTTTACCTTTTTGCTGGGTTTTCGCTCGGAAGTAAGTATCAGGCATTCGCTTAATTGAGCGCCAAAGGGTCACATCTTGTGATTCAATTTTTTGATTATCAGCATTGTTTAGTGTTACGCGCAAAGCAATAGACATCACAGATTTAGAGCCTTGATTTGTCAACATGGTCGGAATAATCAGCTGCCCATCTTTGTATTGAGGTGCTTGTAAAAGGATATCAACGCCGCTGTTACTTAATTGCTGGATATTTTTGGGTTTGCTAAGTGATACGTCTACTGTTTTAGATGCGGTTACTAGCGGGATTGCATTTTGTGTCTCAGAATTTGCTTTTAAAGGCACTGCTTGAGAGGTAACCGAAGTTTTAGAATGAGAATGTTCAGATGTTAGTGTCTTGGTAGATGGCTGGTTATATTGCCAAGTGAAATCATCATGCAGTATAACTTGGCGACCATCTTCTAACGTGACCGTTTGATCTGCAGCCCAAACTGGTTGCACTGTTGTTAAAGCAACAACGAATAAACCGAGCTGAGTTGTTGTTTTCATTTCATATCCTTGGTGTTGAGTATCCGATTATTTTGATTTTATCAGTTTTATGCTTCTAATGGATAAACTGTCTATATTTTTGTTTGTAAGTTATATAAAAAAGGCTTGCCTCATGGCAAGCCTTTGCATTTATGTTGTGATTAGTCGAAATTATAGCTTTTTAGAGAAAATTCCACACAGTGCAATAATCGCTAAACCTAATAACATGATGTCGCCTTTATCACTATCAAATCCAGCTTTCACACCTGAAATAGCAACAATAGCGATAGCAACTGGAATGATATATTTAATCAATACATACCAAAGGTTGAAAAGTGGGAAAGACACTTTGCCATCATTGGTAATTTCTTTTTTCAGCTCACTTCGGTCTAAACGCCAGCCAGCAAATAGACACACCAACATACCACCAACAGCAAGGAAGATTTTGTCAGTAAGTAAGTCGAAGACATCAAATGCGCCAGTGTCGAATAGCTTAGGACCAAAGCCACCAATAGATAGTGAAGCTAAGATACAAAGTAGAGCCATCACAATACTTGCGCTGATCACAGCAGTTACACGGCTTAAACCTTTCTCGTCAATTAAGTAAGCAACAACCACTTCTAGTAATGAAACAGATGAGGTTAATGCAGCCACACTTAAACCAACGAAGAATAGAAGTGCTAAGATGAAACCGATGCCGCCCATTTCAGCAAACAATTGCGGTACAACAACAAATACTAAACCTGGACCTGCAGAAGGTTCCATGCTGAACGCAAACATTGCAGGGAACATAGCGATACCAGCAAGTAATGCCACACCCGTATCCATTGCCGTAACCATGGCGGTGGTTTGTACAATATTCTCTTTTCTGCGTAAGTAACTACCGTATGTCAGCATACAGCCCATACCTAAACTTAGAGAGAAGAATGCCTGTCCCAATGCTGCAAGCACAACAGAGCTATCAATTTTTGAAAAATCAGGTTTGAACAAAAACTCTAAACCCGCCATTGCGCCAGGTAAGGTAAGGCCTTTGATTGAAACAATGATTAAGATAATGAAAAGCAGTGGCATTAACACTTTACCTGCTTTTTCTATACCACCAGAAACGCCTCGGATAACGACAAAAATATTAAATAAAAGGTAAAGTCCCATCCAGAAAAGCGGTTGTATAGGATCAGAAATAAAGCTACCAAAACTATCGTTAATAGCCGTTGGCGTACTTAATAATCCTGTTGAAATTTTATAGATATAAGCAATGGCCCAACCACCTACAACAGGGTA
Source organism: Photobacterium angustum (assembly GCF_002954615.1). Taxonomy (NCBI): domain Bacteria; kingdom Pseudomonadati; phylum Pseudomonadota; class Gammaproteobacteria; order Vibrionales; family Vibrionaceae; genus Photobacterium; species Photobacterium angustum. Next base: position 807,067 of record NZ_MSCJ01000003.1, read on the forward strand.
AAAGCCCATGATTAGTAGGCCGCTTAATACGCCCATAATGCCAACAAACGTCCAGCGACGATCGGTGGTTTTAAATGCGCCAACGGCAGACAAACCAGTTTTACGTCCCACCGCAAATTCGGTTAGCATGACGCTAAAGCCAATAAAAATAACGAAAAATAGGTAAATAGCAACAAACGCGCCGCCACCATTTTCGCCAGCAGTATAAGGAAACTTCCAAATGTTTCCTAAACCAACAGCAGATCCTGCTGCGGCCATAACAAAGCCAATTCGTGAACTCCAGTTTCCACGATCAGCGGTTGGAGAAGTTGATGTGTCCATAAAACATCCTGTTAATGATTGTTGTGAGTCATAATTGTTATAAATATTTAGTCTTAAATATCCTTTTTACTATCAGATATATGCAAATCTTTGACCATAAATCGTAAAATAAAAAGTTATTTAAGCTGATTGTGTTTACATAATTAACATTTTTATCACGCATTGGTGGGGTTGAAAATCATTAATTGTAAAGAATTAGTTAATTTCCGTAAAAAATATAGAAGTGTTATTTGAGGTTTACACTTTTTAGTTTTGTGCGCTGTTTAATTAATCTGTAAACAAAAAAATGGAAGATTATGCTGAAAACTAGCTTTCTATTGATAGCCTAAAATAATAAAACATTTTCTTATCGCCTACGGATGAAAGTTGTCTTATAAATTGATTGTGATTTGAAAGGGAATATGAAACATTAAAGCGAACAGCGTTCCATTTGGTTCGTTTATATTATAAAAAAAGTCAGCCAATTGGCCATAATGTGTAGTGTAGATAAGCTTCATTACACAGTGAAAAGGAAAGATCCCCCCAATGTCACTTGTTATACCTATGGTTATTTATATACAGCAGCACTTAGCCAAAGTTGCAGATAAAGCGCTTGCTGCCAATATGCAACAAACACTCCAGGTAAAGCAGCCTTGCTATGGGGTAAATGCCGAGCAACGAAGTGAAATTTTTAAAGCTGCTAGAGCACATACAAAGATTGATAATGCGGAAAATTATCGTCGCTTACTGCTTTGGCTATGGTCAGGTGTCTATCGTGAAGAGCGCTATTTAGCGCTTGATGCTGGTGAGTATTACCATGCATTTAGAAATGAACATGCTTTTCATGCTTATGAAGAGATGTTGGAAACCGTTGATGGGCTGGATATTGCTGATCGCTTAGTTGAGCAGTTAATCAGTCCTGTCGTTTTAGCGCATCGCGAATTTGAATCAAAACTGATTGAATGGCGAGAGTCTGAGAATAAATGGTTGAGACGAGCATCATTACTGGCACATTGTCATCACAAACAGCAAACCAATGTCGACTTACTGTGCGAGACAGTACTGTTATTAGCCGATGATAGTGATTATGAGGTGCAGCAAGCGATAGGGTTAGTATTGCGAAATTACAGTGAAACCGATTTCCCTTTCGTTGATCATTTTCTTATATCGAATATTGGTATATTAACGCCGCAAGCTAGGCGAGAAGCAAGAAAACTCACATTAGGTTTATAGCGATATCTAAGCCTTTAAAGCTAACGATAAAGCCCGTATTACGTGAATACTCTACTAGAGCGTATTGAGTGAAAACGTATACGGGCTTTTTATTATTCAACGATAGTGACTTTTTCAATCACAATCGGATCACGAGGTACATCTTCATGATCGCGAACAGATAATGTTTTTACTTTTGAAATTTTGTTTACTACATCCATTCCTGCCGTGACTTGGCCAAAAACAGTGTATCCCCAGCCCACATTCGTTGTTGCTGTGTGATCAAGAAAATCATTGTCAGCAACATTAATAAAAAACTCAGCTGTTGCTGAATGTGGGGCATCTGTTCTTGCCATTGCGATAGTACCAATCACATTTTTCAGACCACGGTTTGCTTCATTAACAATGGGGGCGCGTGTTGGTTTTTCTTTCATTTTCACAGTGTAACCACCACCTTGGATCATAAAGCCTTTGATCACACGGTGAAAAATAGTGCCGTTGTAAAAACCGTCTTGGCAATATTTTAAGAAGTTCTTAACCGTGACAGGCGCTTTTTGCTTGTTCAGCTCAATCGTAATATCGCCAACATTGGTGGTAAAAATAATCATCTAAAACTAACCGTGGTGTAAATTGAATCGGGCAGTATACGTAATAGTTATATTTTTTGTAGTAAAAAAGTGATTAAAGCGCACGCATTAAAGATCATGACTTAAATTGAAGATCATTATTGACGAGTCTTAGTCCTGCTTCTCTACCTTGTTGATAGCCTTGATCTAATTTAATGATATCTTTGGTTAATCTTTTGATCACAAATGTTTTATCTGGCGCGATAGCGGTGATTTTACAATCCTTTGGTGGGTTATGAATAAAATACAATGCCTTGTTATAGCGAGACTCTTTGGTTAAAAATTCTTGCCCAAACACAGGATTAGTACGGAATAAACGACGTGTTAACCATGGCACTTGTCGATTTCTAGCAAACAAGCCTTGAGCATGAGATAAAATAACTGTGATATCACGTGCGCCTTTATTGTAAGCCTCGATCACAGGGATAGGATCAGCAATACCGCCATCGCTCATTTCAATACCATTAACGAGTGGAAATTGACGATAAATGATTGGTAGGGCGCAGGTTGCTGTCATCACTTCATTTAAGTTGTTACGTGTAACTTCAACGTAGTTAGGCTCACCGGTATCGACCACAGTTGTTGTGGCATATAGCGGCACATTGCGGCTCTCATATTTGTGTAACTCTAAAGGAAGATGAGTAATACTGGTGTTCCATAACCAATCAATATCAATTAAGTTGCCACCTTTAACGAAACGTCTGTAATTAATAAACTCCTTACTGCGTGCGTATTCAGTAATAACTTTATAGTTACGTTGATAACTTTCACAGAGATACCCCATGAGTACCACAGAGCCTGCTGATACGCCGATAGTAAAATCAAATGGGTTGTAACTACGTTCAATAAATGCATCTAATACACCAGTGGCAAAAATGCCACGCATTGCCCCACCTTCAACAACCAAAGCGCGTTTACTCATTACTGTTCCTTATCCATGGTGATTCAATTATTCCATATTGGAATCAGACGATGTTACCTCTAAGAATATGCATAAATTTAATTCTAGATCACATTTTTATGAGATTTTTGTTATTTGACGTATGATGACGGGCAATATTTTGCGTGTTTCTTCTCCCACATATTAGACTAGGTTTTTTGATGCAAATTTTCCAAAAAGATGCGATAGAGTGGTTAACAGCTTTGCCCGATCAAAGTATTGACTTGATGATCACCGATCCACCTTATGAATCGCTTGAAAAACACCGCTCAGTGGGAACAACAACGCGACTAAAACAAAGTAAAGGGTCGAGTAACCAATGGTTTGATATTTTCCCCAATGAACGATTTGAAAGTTTATTGACGCAAGCCTACCGCGTTTTAAAACAAAACAGTCACTTCTATTTGTTCTGCGATCAAGAAACGATGTTTCACATTAAACCGATTGCTGAGCAGGTTGGTTTTAAGTTTTGGAAACCTATAGTGTGGGATAAAGTCGCGATAGGGATGGGATACCATTATCGAGCACGTTATGAATTTATTTTGTTTTTCGAAAAAGGTAAGCGAAAACTGAATAACTTATCGATTCCAGATGTATTGGAATGTAAACGTGTTTATCGTGGTTATCCGACAGAAAAACCCGTCCCACTATTAGAGATATTAATAGAGCAAAGTAGTGTTGAAGGTGATGTTATTGCCGATCCGTTTTTTGGTTCTGGCTCAACGTTAGTGGCGGCCGATAAATTATCACGCCAAGCATGGGGTAGCGATATCTCTGATTCAGCCCATCAACATTTAAAACAACGTCTATCGTCGCGATAGACGACATTTTTTAAGCTAGGAAAATACATGGCCCAACAGGGAAAAATTATTAGCTGGAATCAGCAAAAAGGTTTTGGATTTATTGCACCAGATAACGGCGAGCAAGATGTTTTTTTTCATGTCTCTGCCTTGCCGGATAAACAGTGTCGTCCTCGTATTAATGAGGTAGTGACATTTCGTATAGGTAAAGATAAAAAAGGGCGCATGTCAGCAACAATGGTGACATTTACCAAAGCACATTCAGGTTTAGACAAATACACTGCGCCTTTTTCAAAAGCACAGTGGTTTAGTGTTATCTTTTTGGCTTTTGTTACGATATCTGTAGCGCTTTTTAATACCCCTTATCAAGTACTGATTGGATATTTAGTATTAAGCGTTGTGACGTTTGCGGTGTATGCACATGATAAACGCGCTGCTAAGTTAGATAAATGGCGAACCAAAGAAGCAAGCTTGCATGTATTAGCGTTAGTAGGGGGATGGCCTGGTGCGTTGTGGGCACAAAAAATATTGCGTCATAAATCTCAAAAACAGCCATTTAAAGCCATATTGTGGATCATGATCATACTTAACTGCGCGGCGTTTATTCTATCGTTTACCCCAGAAGGGGTGACGTTAATCAAACAAGCGTTGCAGCTAATTTAAAATAGAACGTGATTTATTATCGTAATTAAACATGTTCTATTAATCGTCCAGTACACGCTAATTTAGAGTGATGTGCTGGACGATAACTCATTTATCGAGTAACTGAAATATAGCCATTTGCATCGGCAGACCAAGTAAAGTGTTGGTTATCTTTACCTGAAATAATCGCGCTACCATTTGTGATATACGGGTGAACTTCATTGATATTGTATCGGTAAGTCAGCGGTGATGTAGATTCAGTAGACCAGTATGTAGCATCATTATCCGCAGTATTAACTAACATGCCTTTAAATGTGATTTGATTACTATTATTCATCGTCATGATGTAATCATCATCTGTTTTTTCATTCAGGGTTAATGAAATTATTTCACCATCTGTAATCGCGTTGTGGGTAGTAAACTGCATCGCTTCAACAGTATGAATAACAACCCTGTCAGTTTGTTTTTCTACCTTGATACGACCTTTTGCAACTGCAATATCAATATTCCCCTGAATTTCAGGAATATAACATTCATTAGAATTACCAACGGGTAGGTTTTCAGCACAGTCCTTTGCTGCTTTTGCAACAACAGTTAAGGCATCTGCAGTTATGTTTGCATAGTTCTGTAAGTCAGCTTGGCTCAAATTATCAATGTCAATCCCGCTGTGCTCAACAACTTCATCACCAACATTACAACCCAATAATGTTGCTGCAACCATTGCTGCTAAACATAACTTCTTCATGCAAGACCTTTTTCAATATATGAATAAATACTGCGAGCGATGGTAGGTTGTTAATAAATTGAAAGCAATCATTCGCAGTGCTAATGGGTTGGTTTTGACAAAGAGATGACAGTAATGGTTGTTTTCAAATGATTTTCATGACACTTGTCTAACAGAAGAACTCAGATATTAAATGATGTTAACTGGGAGTAGAAAAGTAAAGGTTAGTACTTATTTCTGCTATCGTAGCTGGAAAGAATTTATTGCTTAATAAGCAATTGGTTGAATATAAAAACCAGCACTAGGTTATAGTGCTGGATAAATGAATGCTAGGCGTAACTCTATTGAGCAGTAATATTGCCATTACTATCTGCAGACCAATTAAATTTCTGGTTATCTTTACCAGTAATTACGGCATTACCGTTGTTCAGGGACGGAAGCTTGAAATTCTCATTGTATTTAAGTTCTAGCCCAGTTGTTGATTCAGTAGACCAATATTTTGCATCGCTGTCAGCGGTATTAATGAGCATTCCCTTAAAGGTAACGCTATTTCCGCCAGGTAGCGTTTTAAGGGTCATGTTGTAATCTTTATCAAGGTTTTCACTGAAATTAAGTGAAATGACTTCACCGTTAGTTACTGCATTTGGAGAGGTAAACTCCATTGCTTTTGTTGTATGAACAATAACGGTTTGATTTTCCTGTTGTTCAATGTCAATTTGGCCTTTTGCTACAATAATGTTGGCCGTTGTATTGCTAGCGCCAAGGTCACATTGTTTTGTCTCGCCAACAGCTATTCCATTTGAACAATTATCAGCCGCTTGTGCGATGACTGCTAATGCATTGGCAGTTAACTCTGCGTATTCTTGTTTTTGGGTTTGAGATAAATTATTGATGTCGATACCGCCGTGTTCTACAACTTCGTCACCTGCATTACAACCAACAAGTACTGTAGCTACCATTGCTGCTAAACATAACTTCTTCATGTAAACCCCTTTTTTCATAATATGAATGAATATTGCAGAAGATGTTAGGTTGTGAATGAATTAAAAGCAATCATTTGCAGCGTGAATGACTTACTTTTTACAGGGTTATGACAAAAGTGGCTATATTTGTGGGGGTATGTCAGGTAATTGTAAGATTGGAGGGGGAGGTTGTTGGTATTTTTCTTAGTATTTACTAGATATATTCTCTTTTAAGTTAGTGTAATGGCAAGTCGCTTGGTTATCACAATGAGTTAGCGTAATAGCTAACTCGTTTTTGGACAAAAACGAGGTAGAGAGTTTGTTTATTTAGGCTAGTAGGTATTAGGAAAAATAAGGGTAATGTTATATTCGACTGTTCAATATCATCCTTCATGATATTTTCAATATTTACTTATATAAGGTGGCTTGGGCTTGTCCAACACTTCGGATAGGTGTCGGCTACGCGACATATATCCTTATCTGTTAGCTGTAATTAGATTACCGTGACTTCTTGAAGGCGAGACCTAATCTGATTGCACGCTTTATCTATGGCTGAGGATATCTGCTCACTATTTTGAATTGCGTCTTGGTAATAACCAGGCTCATGACGTCTGCCTACCTCAAAGCCAACACTCTCATGGTGACATTTAACTTTTACTTCTTTTAGCGCCTCATAAACGGTTTCAGCATAAAATGGTTTATGAGTTTCGAGCATAATTGAAAACTCGCTGTAAGGTTTAACAAATGCTTTTAGTCGCTCGAACTTACGAGCATCTTCCGTTTGGTTGGGGTCGATATAGTCCATAAAAGGTCGTAACTTCTCCGTAGCAACTTTAAGTTCTACGAGTGAACTCCAAACCTTACTATATATCTGATACTCATGATCAAATTGCACTTGTGAGACGTAAGTAATTTTACTTAATTGAGCCTTTATATTTCTCTATTACTACGGATAACCAGAGTTTGCCTACCAAACCAAACAACGCAGCAAGAACGACACTCGTTCCTCCCATGATTATAACAAATTGATTAAATAGCTCCATAGTCCCTCATTAATGCTAACGCCTGCATAACACGTTTGCTGCCATACAGATTAAGCCTAAATTTACCACTTAACACGGTAAACCCAAAGAAATCTAGACTGCCAAATGTAGTAATTCGTGTTGATGCATTTGTTAGGCTCTTACAGTAAATTTAAACTTTTCCGCCACATTTTATTCGATAACCTATCATTAATATCAATACGCTTAGATATAGTCCCTGCTGGCCTATCCAAATACTGAGACATTTCTAACGGACTTAATTCAAAATCTACGACCATAACTCTTAACTTCTCTAAATCTTCGATAGTCCAAGGTGTTCGGTATTTTTTATACTTAGAAGACCTATTTTTTCTTTTATCTTGAGCTAATTTTCGAGTTAGCTCTCTTTCTTTGATTTCATTTTCAAGCTGAGAAAATATGATCTCTTGTGCCACTTGATCAAATGGGGCTGTATTTAAGTTTGATAATAACAATTGAGAGGCAGCATCTAATCTTGGCGGAGCTTCAATATCAAAATCAAGTTTTGTTAATTTCGGGTGCTCAATTTTCCCAAGAAGACTGATATTTTTAACATTAAAAAAACCTCTTAAATCAAAAGCCTTTATAAGTCTATTTTGAATAACACTTTCAATTCTAGTTGCATCCTCGTAAGAATAATTAGACATTGGCAAAGCTAAAACGGATAGATTTGGGATATACTTATTACGTACAAAATCTTCCCATTGACTATCAAAGACCTGATTCTCTGCCAATAAATTGATTACTGATTCTTTATATAATGTAGTTGAACCCCATATTTTCATATTTTTGGCTAAAGCTTGGTACTCCTTAATATGATTTCTTATTTTATGAGCAGAAAGTAAACTATAAATATCTTGGTTTTCTTGAATATTACATATAGTTCGATTACCTCGAAGATAACCATCATAATGCTCACGAATTCTTCGACCTACGTTAATACTTACGCCCACATAAACAACTCGATTAAACTTTCCATTATGAACAATCAGATACACACCGCTGCAACCTGATTGCTTCGCTTTCTCGATAGAACCTAAGTATCTCCATTTCATCCAATGTTCTCCAACGAGGGCCAAACAGTATATTAATAAGCATTCTTACTTTCGCGCAAAAATATACTCACGAAATACCTTTACCATACTCGATATAATCGTTGCATATTATGAACTTGATAGCACTTTCTTACATTTACCGATTTAAAAGAGAGTGTGAAAAGTAAGAAATGTATTTAATCAGTCCTATTAAATACAAACCGAAATGTTAAATTTCTTAATTATCAATTTGTTATGGATTTTTCTCTGTTTTTTAACGAGAAATATTTCTTATTAAAAACGGAACTCAAGCGATAAAATCGCCACGTTTTATTATAACTGTTGATATATACAGAAAATAAAACTAATCCAAAATCACGTTTACACGATATTAATGAGTAAAAGATCTAACCAATAAAGGGGCAGTTATGAACTAGCTAGTAGTGGTAGCTCATTGTTGGACAAAAATTTGCCAGTGACTTTGCTAAATTAGTATTTCATGCATTACTTTAAGTATAGCAAAGTGCTCATCAGTGACATTTGTTAGCGACTGATGATTAACTTCAACCCTAAACCTCCCATCACTGACCCAGACAGATAATCAATAAATTTTTTAAATTTTAAGTACGCTTGACGAGGACGTGAAACGGATAAGACCAATGCAACGATTAGATACCATCCTGCATTACTCAAAAATGTGCAGATTGGTACCGCAATATAGAAACACGTAGGTATGTTTTGTGGAAGGAGTGTTGTAACTACGCTGGCAAATACGATGGCTGTTTTAGGGTTGCTGAGTTGGGTTCCTAAACCTAATAAGTATGAACGAAGTACGGGTATGTCTTGGCATCTAGTGACATCTATAGTCTGTAACGGAACTCGAACTGATCTCACAATTCCAAATGCCAAAAACAGAAGGTAACATCCTCCTGCAATTTTAAATATTAAGTAGCTTACCGGCATCAGGCTAAAAATCGTTTGTAATCCAAGTAAGGCAGCAACCTATAGAATTAAAGCTCCCGTCCCCATACTTTACGCGCTAAAAATCCCATGCCGCCTTGAAAGTGAAATCGCTCGTCTGGCAACAAAAATAAAGCTGGGACTCGTACTCATAGCGCCGAGAGTAATCGCCTATATTGGTATGTATGTTTGAAAATCAATATCCATAAGTTTCCTCAATAACAATCTATCAAAAAAACAGTTCAATGAGCCGCTGATAAAATCAAACGCAACCAGAAGCTTAACTTTATGCTTGATACGATTTCGCTAGTTTATCCAAAAATTCGTGTAGCTTTTGGTTCATCTCATCATAGTTATGACTTAGTAATACTTCGGGATTCTCAACAAAACGAAAGTCTTCTACCTCACTGAGATCAGTATTTTCGATGAGCAGCGCTACGACTTCTTTAGTCAATTCCATATGACACTGAAAACCAAACACCAAATTGCTATAAGCAACAATTTGTCTAGGACAGCCTTTACTATACGCAATGATTTCAGCATCTGGTATCAGCCCAGGCATATCGTTATGCCAATGGCCTACTTCCAAAACGGTGTCAAAATGGTCAAACAGTGGATGGGTAATACCGTCTTTGGTCAGCGTGATAGGGAACTTACCAATTTCAGGTTCAGGGCTATGTTCATAATGAGCACCTAACGCTTCACCAATAAGTTGGGATCCCAAACAAATACCAAGTACAACTTTGCCTGCATTAATCGCTTTTGCAATGGCTGCCTGTTCACCTTTGGTATCGAAGTGAGAACATTGTTCGATAGTAGTCGCAGGATCTTGTGGGCCCCCCATAACAATCAGAAAATCAATGTCTTCAATATCTTGGGGGAGAGGCTCACCTAGATATACTCGCGAGTATGTAATGGTATGACGGTGTTTCTTCGCCCAAGCTTCATAAGCTCCAGGAGCCTCAAAATTTTCATGAATAATGAAATGGATACGCATCTTTAGCCCTTTACTGAATAATAGGCTGACAATGTTATACCAAATCTAAGTGGCGCATTTTATACTAACAGACACCTAATGTAGATAAGTCGCCAACCATGCAAGCCAATGAGATAATCAGAAACTTTCCTGATAAACAATTCATAACTAGAACGACCCAAATGTCCTCTGGCTATATTGATGATTTCCACTCACATCCATGGCATCAAATAGTGTTCCCACGCCAGGGATTGTTACAATCAGACATTGGTGATAAAAGCGGGATAGTGCCTCATAATGGCATGCTCTATATACCCGCAAATACAGTTCATAAATCCGTTGCGATTACAGATACACAATTTTTGGCGATTTACCTCAACCCAGGCAAAAATCTTCGGTATGGAAGCGAACCTAAATCCTGTCAGGTAAACTCTTTCATCAAAGAGTTGATACTACTTCTGTTTGAAAGCAACACACACTATCAATCTGAGTCCAATATCACGCATTTACTGATGGTGTTGAGAGATCAAATCGAAGTTGCAGAAAGTTATGAAATACCACTGCTTATTCCTACCGATAAGCGTCTTTTCTCTATTTTCGCACACCTTCAAAAACAGCCTGATTTGCCGTTTACATTAAAAGAATGGGCAACAAAAGTCGGTGCATCTGAGCGCACATTGTCCCGATTATGCTCGAAAGAGTTTTCTCAATCTTTTGCACAATGGCGACAAAACATAAGGCTAGTTTTATCTTTGCAATTGTTAAGTTCGAAAATGAGTATTCAAGAAATTGCTATCGAGTCGGGATATTCTTCCGATTCCGCTTATGTACAGGCATTTAAGAAATTGTTTAATCAGACACCAAGAAAGTACCGAACAGCAAACCTTTAGCTCGTATTCTGATTCGTTGTTTTATGAATCAGAATAACATCACTTGTTATGTGTCTTTTGCCTAACTTTTGGTAGGGGAAATGCAGGCCTCTAAAAATTATAGAGTATTAGCTCTGAATGATTTTGGGGCAATTATGAGCTTGCTGAATAGCAAACTCATTCGTGGACAAAAACGAGTTAGGCAATTTGCTCTATTAGAGCTGGTAGGCATTAGGAAAAGTATGGTAGAGATAAGAAGATCAACCTAACCATTCATGATATTTCCAATATTTACTTATATAAGATGGCTTAGGCTTGTCCAACAATTCGGATATGTGTCGGCTTCGCGACACATATCCTTATCTGTTATAATTCAGTTTCGTCGATGTACTCGATCTACTTATTCACAGAAAAGGCTAAAACTATTGCGAAAATTATGACAATAGAGATTCTAAGAAATATAGACGGAATGAGGGTTTGTGTAGATATAACAAATGGGCCAGCGAAACCACCGGAGATAGCTCCTAGATAAGCTCGCCTACTACTCCATTTCATCAAGGAACCACATTCGATACAACGATACTTCGTCCAATGAGAACTAAAGAAAAACCATCTGAATACAACATTTTTTCGACACTTTGGACATTGTCTAGACTTCATCATAACCTCTTAAAATTAAACCAAAGCTGATATGAAACTATTAATCCTGTTATAAATATGGGTAATAAGGTATCCAAGAGCAACGATTTGATAGTTAACTTTTTCTTTGACATATAATATCTATATTTAAGAGTGGCAACCAGCATAGCAACTTTTACTTCTTGCGCTATTAATGCGTGAATAGGCTCTAGCACCAGCTGAGCTAAGCCCTCTACTAGTATTTATTCTAGTTGTGGAACGACTAATATTACCTCTTCTTTTGATATCCGTTGTTATGTAACTACCAACAGCAGTACCTACAAAAGGACCGGCAGCCGCACCAAACGCACCACCTATAATTTCAGGTGCAATTTCAGGTTTATCCCCAGCCAATCCTGAACCGACTATAGTACCTCCAATGGATCTTGCTGCATTAGAAACAATAGCATTTCTTTTGCGTCTTTTTTTTGGCGCATTTTCTAAATAAATAAAATCGTTACTATACGTAAGATGCATATCAGCAAAACTTGTTACTATAAATTGATCTTGAATTATCAATTGTTCTTCAGGATACATAACCTCAAAAACTGTTTTATCTTTGTCACAAATTTCAGCCATATCAGTTCCTTTACCCATTTCTAGTAAAGCATGCTGATTTTCAATTTCTAAACAATATTCGATACCACTCTTTAATAAATATTTATGTATTTAAAATAAGACGATTATCACTTAATTTTATACATTCAGGGCATATGGCCTTTTTACCATTGCATACTACAGTGTATCGGTCAGATACGAAAAGACCGCCTCGATGGACGGTCATTTAACAGTAAAACTATTTATGCGAACTAACAGACTTAACTAATTCTTGGACAAAAGCTTGTTAAGTAATTTATCCTTTCAAAGATGATAGATATTAGAAAATCTATGGATAATCTCCTCAAAAAACACTTTTTACGTAATTAGAGTTTATTCGTTGTGGTAATTGGCGTGTTATGGGTAAACTTATCTATAGCTTTTTTGATTTCTATTTCAGCATACGCAGAACAAGTTTATTCCCATCTTCAGAGGCAACTTCAATAACGGCGTCATAATCATTGAGCTCATAGCAACTATGACATTCAATTATATCGCCAGATGAAAATTCCTATATGGTATTGATTATCATTACGGTTATTATCAATAAGGATTAATGTGTTAAGATACTTCTCTTTAATCTATCCCGTAGAGCAATTAACGGTTCCGGATCAATTTAAAACAAACAGTTTTAGTGATTTGTATCTTTCCTATATTGATGGCTTTGTTTACTTGGAATGTACGCCTATAGTTAGGAAAAAACACTCTTTAAAGAATTTAGGCCAAAGCATTGCTGGAGCTGTTGGTACCAATTTAGCAGGTGGTGAACCTAAGTATATCCCAACAATTGTTGGAACAGCTTTAGGAACTAGCGTTTGTTTAGCAACTGGATCACTTTCTTTCGTTGTCAGCTATTTTGTTGGGAATTATATAACAGCGAATATTATTGAAAATAAAGGTAAACCACGCCCACCTTTAACAAAAATAAATACTAATAGAGAATTAAGTTCATCTGGTATGAGAGCTTACTCTGGAGCTATAGGTGGAAGTTGCTATGCCAGATGCCACTCATGATAAATGAAAATCATAACTCGAAGTAAGTTTAGCTACTTTATATTACTGAATTTTCTACATATGATGAAAATAGAGGCACAACATAGAGAACAACTTGTTCCTTTGGAATTTGTGTTATTCATCACACTAAATATGATTAAAAATAATATATGAAAAAAGAAAGAATAATAAACCTCATTAAATATAACTTAATAATTCTTATCTCTATACCTCTAATGTATGGAGCCAATAAACTATTTTCGAAATATAATTATTTTAACTTAATTGAACATTATAGTGCGGGTGAGATAATGATTATACCTAATACAATCATTATCGGATTAATGCATTTGCTTGGTAAAAAGTATATTGATCGCGTGTAGCTAACCACATAGTTGAAAACGTTGTCAGTTAATTAACATTTAAACCTAGAGTTTGCTAATATATGTTACAAAGTACCTGTATATAAAAGGGGCTTGCTGAAAATTTGGATAAAAAAAGAAATAGTAACTGATAATGATTAAGCTCAGCCATGTGAATTCCGTGCGAATTTTGACTTTTGACGATGATATAAACTAGATATTTGCTGTTTATTTAAGCGGTTCAAATAAACAAAAAATAAAACTAATCAAAAATCACGTTAAATAAGATATGAATGAGCTTTTACTCTGACTGATAAAGGGGCAAAAATGAGCTAGAATAATTATCGGCATTCATATGCACAAAAAATAATTAGTTCACTGTTATTATTGGTTTGCTTTTAGTTTTAAATTACCGAATATCGTTCAATTTCTTTCGTTTTTATTTATTCACTATTTATTAATAATAATTCATTACCACTGATGAGAAATTTATTTTAACAAAACAAACAATAAATGATCTTTATTGCATCATTTTTTATCAACCGTAATCGAACAAAGTTCAGCTTAAAATTTAATATTCCGAAAGTGTTATTTCCACTTATCGCTTTTTAGCATAAATTACTCACTATTAGTTACTTTGAAATTTTTGTCATTTCTAATGATGAATGATTCAAATGCTAAGGAAGTAAATATTTACCTCCCTAGTTTTAGTTAAGGAATGTTGGATGAAATTTAGTCGAAAAAAAATAAGTACATTCATTGGTTCGATAATGGCGGTTTCGGCTTTATTGACTTGTGGCTCGGCTTTCGCCGCTAATAATGTGGCGAGGCCAGATCTAGATTGGCATGTGTTAGATGGTGTTAAAGTAAATAGCACTGCGTCTTTATGTCCGCAATCAACAGTAAAAGTGTGCAACAACAACATTCTAGATGCGCTATACGCTGATAATAACTTTATGCCGTATTGGTTAAACCCAGCCCTTGTTAGTGCGATCATGCCGCAATTACAAGCGTTGGCAGATTCCAACACATTGCCCGGTATGAAGCAGCGTATACAAGAGTTGAAGAAATTAGAGACAAGGCGAGATGAGCGTGGCTTTGATTTACTATTAACGGATACCTATTTGGTTTACGTGGATTATGTGCACCAGTTAATGCAAGATCCTCGACCGCTATACAATTCGCAGCCAGTAAAATTAACGTCTTTGTCGTTAACAATGGCTCAGCAATATTTCCCATTAACGGTTCAAAAAATCAATTCTCTTATTCCTTCTTCGCAGTTTGTTCCAACAATGGGGGTGATTAACCATTTATTAAGCTTGCCAGCTAATCCACTGGATTCAAGTGACGTTCACTTTGGTAAGGTTATTACCATCGGTGAGGCGATCCCTTATGGTGACAAAGTTGCAACAGTGCTTTGGAATTTGGGGTATTTAACTCAGCCTCAGTATCAACAAATTGTTGCTCAAGCAAAAATTACAAATAGTGGTGTGATAAACCAAGCAATTAAAGCTTTTGAAGGAAACTATGGCTTGAAAGCGGACGGTATTATAGGGCCTGACGTTGTGAGTCAATTAACACGCCCATATACCAGTTTGGTACGTCTTGCTGCATTAAACTTACAACGTGAGCGTTTTGCCCAATTAGAAGGGGATGGCCCGCAAATTATTGTGAACATTCCTGATTACAAAATGACGCTATACGATAATCAAAAGCCAGTCTTTGAATCGAAAATTATTGATGGGATGCCAAAACGCCCAACCAATTTGTTCCAGTCATACATTAATACGGTAGTGATTAACCCTTACTGGTATGTGCCTGAAACCATTAAAGTGCAGAATACGATCCCATCGGCTAAAGCAAACCCTAATTTCTTAGCGAATAATCGTATGGATGTGATTAATAGCTGGAGTGATCGCTCTGTTGTGCCACCAAGTTCAATTGACTGGGCAACGGTAAACCCAAAAACATTTACTCATGAGTTTCGTCAAGATCCTGGCCCTGAAAATGCGTTAGGTCGGGTCGCATTTTTGATGCCTGATTCATTCTCTGTGTATATGCACGATGAATCTCAATCAGAGTACCCATTGTTTAAACGTCGTCATCGCGACTTAAGCTCTGGCTGTATGCGTGTACAACAACCACGTAAAATGGCGACACTTATTTTGTCTTATCAAAATATGCCGAATTTGCCTTCTGTCGACGATATGATTAATACCAACAATCACCGCGAGATTGGCTTAAATACGCATGTGAATCTTGATGTGGCTTACTTAACTGCTTGGGTAACACCGAATGGTCAGTTAGCGATGCGCCCTGATATATACGGTTACGATAACCCTCGTGCTAAACCGATTCAGAATCAATTTATTTCGATCCCAAATTACCGCACTCATCAACGTATGACACTGGCATTGAATGGGCAAAGTAGCTAATTCGAAAGAAGGTTTTAGTTTCGTAGAATAAAACGCTTATTTAGCGTATGAAAAAGGCTAAGTGAAATACACTTAGCCTTTGCTGTATTTAATCAGGCAATATTTATACGCTGCCTGTTAATAAATGAAATGCTGACGGATGAATGGGGAGGGATACCAATTTTCCGATTAGTACTTACTGATTGATTTTTAGTCTATACGAGTAATAAAGGTTTGCTCGTCATCTACAAAAGCCACAAAGCCACCGTGATAGATAAACACACGACCGCGTCCTTCAACTAGGCAGGCAAGTTGTGGGTTCAAACCTTCTTCGTTATCTTTGCTTTGAAACGTACCTGTATCGGTGATAACACCGCTAAGTGAAGGCAAATATCCATAAGTACGCTTGGCTTGATCAATCAGGCTCAATTCGCTGGTGGTAGAGAAGCAATAAGGTATCTTACCGGCTTCTTCGATAAACATAGTTTTGAATTCTTCAAAAGCTGTAATCACCAGCCAGTCGATGTCGTTAACGTGATGAATAAACATAGAGTTTCCCGGTAATTCTGATGTGCATATTCTATCACTATCAGTGGCAGAGTGTAGTAGAGATTTCGTTGCTAAAAGCGCTAATTCTGTGCCATTTATAGACATTCACCAAGTCCACTTGAGACACTTTTTTCCAACAAAAAGCCAGCATATTTGCTAACTCATCATTGTCCAATCGTGATTTATTCGCCCCATATTAAGTCTAAAACCATACTAATCTTATGGTAGAAAAATATATTACGGTGGGTATATTGCTTGAAAACGAGTTACTGATATAAAACATTGATAATTACAAGTTGAGTAGCAGCTTCCACTTGTAAAGTGAGATGAAAATGAAAGATATAAAAGGTGTTTTTCGAAACCTTGAAAACATGCTGAGAAATGCGAGTTGGTTCGATGACGACTGGGAGATATACAACCGCGGCAACTATCTCCAACTCTACAAGGAAAATTGGTTTAATTATCGACAAGGTGGTGTCCACTTTGAGACCTATATTGAAGCGCCTCAAATCAAGCAAAAGGCGTTTCTCGTATGCATGCATGCCGAAGAAGATTGTCCTGCGCAATCTGAATTTATTCGCCAATTTAAACAGCTTGAACGAGAACGAATTAATAGCTGGAAGGGGTACAAAATTTCCGAGTCTAGCTACGGCGTATGCCAGCGCACCCTGCAATTGAACTTTAAAAACCTCGAACAGCGAATTTATGAAGAGTTTAATAGACTTAGGACATTGGAAGCGAGTATCGATCAAGTGTTGCTCGATCTCTAACACGCTTAACTCAGCAACAAGCTGAAGGATTAGACTATGAAGAAACGCAAAAGTCCGTGTATCGATTTGTGTGATTTCTCTAGCCAAAAAGGCTGGTGCAGAGGATGCGGCAGAACTCGGCAAGAGTGTAGCCAGTGGAACTCGATGAAGCCCTATGCTGTTAATGCGTTACAAAAAGAGCTGCGCAAGAGGCTCTCTCAAATGAAGAATTAAGAGCTCAGAGATTCACTTGGTTGGGTAGTTTTCTAATGCCTAATATATTAATTTGATTTGTGAATATTAAAACTTTCTGAGTTGATCTAAATAGGGCAAATTTTACTGGGAGTAAAGATGACATTATCAAAGAATGAAAAGGTAGATAATTCGGCATCGCTGGTACTTAGTGAAGAAAAAGTGCCTACAGGGGCAACTGAAACAACGCCAGTCATCATTTACGGTAAGCGTCGTATCAAAGATGATATGTTAGAAGAGTTTAAGATCCAGTATCAAGCGTTTTCCAAGTCTGTCTACGAGAGTAATCCAGACGTTAAGGCTCTCTTTGCATTTCCAGATAAAGAAGACCCATTAGTTTACTGGCATGTTATCTGGGTTAAGAGTGCAGATGCTTTCGCTAACGATTGGGGGCGACCAAGTGAGAGTGAGCCGTTATGGGCCACTTATAAAAGTACAACAGAAGATCCTGATACATTGATTGTGTATGGCGGTTGGGATAAGGACACGCTTGATAAGACTCAGAATATTCAAGGTGTGCGTTACGATTTTAAGAAATGCATGGCTGGTTTTATTAAAGCAGATGGTGGGGGAGAAGCGGGCCCTGCATTATTTGGATTTACAATGCGCTATGTTAAACCTAACCAGATGAAAGAGTTGGGGACTTCTTTTCAGACAGTATGTAATTTATGGTATGAAAAAATCCCAGGTATCTTGATGGCCGCAGCATTTCCAGACGAAAATACCCCTAACTTAGTCCATGACTTAAGACTTTTTGCCAACCATAGTGCATTTTTGGCACATGTAGATAAATCAGATAAAGAGTTAACGGAAGCGATGGGGATTTGGTTTGAAAATTACGACACAAGTATCCCATTCTCAGGTCAGCTCTATGCCGCCAGCACGAAAGATGATGCCCTGCATACAAGTTCTATCAAGCCCAGTTCAACGCCGCGAGCCCAGCTTGAAACGTTCCATTTTGGGGAGTCTGGCATGTTGGGTCAGATGCCAGATATGACGAGAAACGACTAGTGAACAATCAATTCTACTTAGTTGATTAGTCTAAATAATTTATATCCAACACCGAGCTAGCTTTCATAGCTAGCTCAGAAATGTCCCGATATAGTTTAGGACAAAAAATCATTCATATCGTATTAACGTGATTTTTGATTAGTTTTATTTACTGTGTATATAAACAGTTTAATAACCCGTGGTGATTTTATCGCATGAGTTCTATTTTTAATAAGAAATATCTTTTGTTAAAAACGGAAGTAAAGTTATAACTAATTGAAAATTAATCAATTTAATGTTGTGTAAATAAGACTGGTTAAATATATTTCTTACTTTTCACATCCTCACATAAAGCATTAAATGTAAAAAAATGCTATCAACTTCATGATATATAAAGATTATATCGAGTATGATAAAGGTATTTTGTGAGTATATTTTTGCGCGAAAGTAAGAATGCTTATTAATACACTGTTATGAATTGGTCGTGATGATGGTAATGATAATTGTATCTCTTGTGCTTGCGGGAGTAATTGGAGTTTTACTGCACAAGGTTCCAAAAGAGAAAAAAACGCTATCTTGGGCAATTTCAAGTCTAATACTAATACTATCAATTGCTGTGTCAGCATCAGGTATTTCAGACCCTCATTTATTATTCTCTTCATACATCAAAATAGATGATTGCTACAGCAATCAGTTCAACTTAGTTGAGGTTAGACGGAGTAAATCAAGAACCACATTTAAGGTGCTTGAAGGAGAAAAACCAAAAAGCATTGAACTTGAAGGTGGTTTGGGCTACTGGGTCGGTAGTGAGCCTGATAGAGGACATTGGAGTGGTGAAAATATAACAATCACTCAATGTCCTTATTGGGGGTACGGAGTACTATCAAACATGGTTGCGAAAATCTCCATAAATGATGAGGTGATTTTTACCTATCGCAGTAAAAATGATTATTTAGAATTGCAGCGTTTCAACCGCTTCTTCGGTTTTGTTTTACTTCCTATCTCTCTGTTATTGTTCATTATTTTACAAGTTTACGTAATGCGAAGAACAATTCATAACAAATAAATCAATGTTATATGATCAGGACTTTTAATGACACTTTTAGCTAATACTCCAAAGCCACCTTACTATGCTGTTATTTTTACTTCAGTTCGTACTGAGGACGATAATGGCTATGAAGAAACTGCAAATAGGATGATTGAGCTTGCTGAACAGCAACAAGGGTATTTAGGTGTAGAATCAGCAAGAGAATATGTAGGTATTACAGTTTCTTACTGGGCTGATTTGGAGTCTATTAAAAACTGGAAAGCTAATACTGAGCATCAAGAGGCTCAAAAAACCGGTCGTAAGTTATGGTATGAGTCATTTAAGGTTCGTATTTCAAAAGTTGAACTAGACTATGGTTTTTAACAAGGTTTTGATTAATTGACAAAAAACAGTTAGCTTTTGTTCACTGCTCTCATTATTTTTTGCCAGGGAACATACTGTGCGTTACTACTAATACTCATGTTCGACACAATAAATACTGGCCACAACGTTAAGTGACTTTTTATACCTGCCGTTATTCATGATGTACTCATTTTTTTTCCGAAAATGATTCTGTTGAACATGAGTTAGCTATTGTGGCTAGCTTATTTATCTGCCTCATCCTCTCATAAAGCGTTAGATGTAAAAAACGCCATCAACCTCATAATATATAGAGATTATATTGAATATGATGAAGGTATTTTATGAGTATATTTTTGTATAAAATTAAGAGTACTTATTAACATACTGTTATTTGCTTTGGTGGAAATGAATATGGAAATCACAATCAGGCGTATCGAAACAGAAAGCATTGAGGACAAAGGTATATTCGAGACTCTGTTCAGAGAGTATCTATCTGGATTTTCAGTTGAACACGATCGCTCAATAATTGCTCAGCTATTTATGTTGCCTTATTTTCACGGATTTATCAGTTTTGTCGACAATAAGCCTGCTGCTTTTGCGGTTTGCTTTGAATCGTTCTCAACTTATCGTGCGCAAAGAGTGATGAATATCCATGATTTTATGGTGTCGGACAACTTTCGTGGTAAAGGTGTTGGTAAGGCACAACTGAATGGTATTGAACAGTATTGTCGTGATAATGATTACCTCAAAATTACATTAGAGGTCGGTGATGATAATGTTACAGCTAAAAAGCTCTATAGATCATTGGACTACGAAGATTACAGAGTAGTTTTGGAAGGGCAGCAACATTGGCAAAAGTACCTCAATTAGCACGCATATAACAGATAAGAATATATGCCGCGCAGCCGACACCTGTCCGAAGTGTTGGACAAGTCTAAGCTACCGTATATAAGTAAATATTGCGAATATCATGAAGAGGGATACTGAAAAATCGAGAATCGGATTATCCTTACTTTATAACCTTAAAACTACTTTGCTGGTGGACAGTTGGTATGAGTGATTATGAAGTTAAAATATAAGCCGCCTAATTTGGCGGCTTATATTGTTTTTTATATTAACCCTGATTACTCATAAATTGTGGCATGCCATCTTCATATTTTATGTGGCTTTCAAGTCGTTCGCCTTTACGAGTTAGTGCATTTTTGTTAATTAGGTTTTGCAAGTCATACTTGCTGAATATCTCTGTTGCGAGCGTTATTGGTAGTGAGCCTCTGAAATCAAGGATTAGGCTATTTTGCATAACACGATCAAGTTCTTTCATTTTTATTCTTGAAACAGAATCATCAAGTTTAGCACTTAGTTTACCTTCAACATTACCCTGAGCCAGATCGCTACTTAAGCTTAGCTCTTTAATGTTTGTGTCTCCTAAGTTTACGTATAGGTTTTCAAACCAACGATCAAAGCTTTGGTTTTGATTAATGGTGGCAGGATCACTAAGCTTCTCGGTAATTGAATTCCAAGATCTGTAATCAATGCCATCCAATATAGCTTTAATTTGCAGGTTATTGGCGTGAGGGATGCCATCTCTCTGCATATTCTTAGGGAATTTAGCTTCTCCAACTTTAAGTGCAGTATCTAAATTTAGAAGATCGTGATTTACTTGGTAGTTTGTGTTTAGAGAGGCATTCTTAAAAGTTACACCGTCATTGCGATCAATAATTACTAACTTGCCTAATGTTATTGAGCTTTTTCCATTGAGATAACGATCAGCACTACTTGTACTTTCTGGGTTTATGTTGTCGTTAGAAACAATACTTAGATCAGAAAGGGTGACTTTGTCTTTTCGGCTAAAGAAATCAAGATATTTCAGTGAAATATCTACTGATTCATGATTGTTTTTTAAGGTGTATTTAAAAATAATTGGGGCCATATAGAATTCACCGCTTTTCGACATGTCTGCCGTTTTAACGATGATGTCTTCATTCTCCGATTTTAACACCATTGGCAATATAAACTGATTATGTTCATTAGTGATAGAGTATGGTTTGCCATCATGAGTGAATTTTATACCTGAATTAAGCAATTCATCAGAAATCTCTTGCCCTGCTTCACCAGAGACTGCAAAAGATGTATCTGTTGTTACTTTTAGCGGGTTGGTGGAGTTCACTTCTGTGCTAGCTATTAAAAATAATGGTTCGTCATGAAATCCAGCATCATCACCAAGGAACTGATTCATATTAATGCGGTACTTGGTAAAAGCTTCACCGCCAAGCATACCAAAATCAGTCTTTTTAGATATTATTGTTATGCCATCAAACTCTGTAGGTAGAAAGTTCGTAGCCTTTTCATAAGCGGTAGCTACTTTTTGGGAGGTAACATAGTAGGCTCCTGCGCAACCACCAATAGCTGCGATAATAAGCGCCAATGTAGCCTTTGACTTGTTCATGTTTTTCACAGTCCTGTAATTGAATTATAATATTATCTTACTGAATTAAATGACTATAACTAAAAATTCCCAGCGCGTAAATGCGTATTTTTGCTTCTAAGTTTTGGTTTAAATAATAATAAAAACGAGTATGTAAATCTCAATTTTTATAATAAAAGTGATTTGGATACTTTTAATATTATGGTTAATAATTCCTCTGCAATACTTTGTTGTAGAGCTAATTTATAGCGATTCATTATGCTATAAATTATCGAATGTTATTTTTGAATAGAGAAGTAAGCTATGAGTAGAAAAAGGCCGTCAGTAAAAGACCTTTTAGAAAGATTAACAAGTTATACAGCACACTTTGATGAACAAGCGGTTATAAGTAAAAAAGATTGGTTGTCTTATTTGGAAAATATGGATGAAGCGGACAGCGATTTTCTAGTTGAACGAGTCGATGTTTTTGATTCTTCGCGATTTGAATTTTGGGAAGATGACAAGATTAAGAACTAGTGCAAAAAAAAGAAAACTCTCTAGAAATTGATATTGTTAATCTTTGAATCTGAAGTGGATAAGGTAATTTGACAACTAGGTTGGCAATTTCCGAGCACTTCAGAGCATTTGTTTTTTGTAGTAAAAGTCATGTTTCATCTCTGAGCTAGTTTCTCTGCTAACTCATAATTGCCCTAAATTTGTTAGATCAAATACTCATCCATATCGTATTAACATGGTTTCGAATTCTTAGTTTTACTAGCTTGGAAATATGAGGCAGCAATTTCATTTCGTTAATGCCTTACATTGAGATTTTTCTAAGTTAAATTAAGTATTGATAAATCCAGGCACTAGAGCCCGAATAGAGTCAACATTCTCCAGTTCGTGCCTATTCATTAACTGCAAGTTGAAGGCATGCGGCGGCAAAGAAGCATCAGGAGTGCAGTCAACATTAAGATCATTTAATACGAAACCTGCTAACGCTTCGTTGGTTGTAATGTTTCGCACGTATTGTCCCTCCATCCCAAGATCAATGGCTAAGTCATTTCTATTTTCATGCTTAGAGTGCGGTGCAACACTTAGGACGACATCACGGTTCCAAAGAGCATCGTCCTCTATAGTCTTGTCGTATAAGCTGTCGGTTTGCTCAGCCTTAAGAATTCGACTGATTCTAAAGCACAGGAATTTACGTCTTTTACTGTCCCAAGCACGAATGTGCCAAGCTCCAAGTCCTTTAAATAGAGAATGAGGAGTCAGGGTTCTATTCTCGGTGCTAGTTGAGGAACTGTATAGGACAGAGATACTTTGTTTGTTCAGGATCGACCTTGTGACTTGAGAGACGATATCAATTGATAGTGAATCCAAAACTGTTGCGAAGCTGCTTACACCATAAGTTGTTACGGGAATTGAGTTCAACTCTTGGCCCCATGCGATTAACCTCAGAGCAGCTTCTGGGTCATGCTCAAAGGCTGGGCTAAACGATGCTGACCTTATATATGCTCGCAGGCTTTCGTTGAAAACCGTGTTTTCAGAAAAACGTTCTTTGTAAGCGTTAAAAGAACGGCTTGCTGTAGCAACGGCAATATCACCGTGCTGAATAAGGTCGGAGCGATTCACTTTCCCAAAGAAGCTGAGATAGAAATCAATAAGCCTTAGTCGTTTGGTTTGCGGAGATTCGACACAACGCACAATGATTGCCCTTATCAAAATGAACTGTACTAATTTACTCTAACGAATCATTTGATTCCAATGTAATATGATACTAGTTGATTCTTTGACCGCTAGTAGACACGACACACTTGGTTCTTTTGGGTGTTGAGGCATTTCTATCTTAAACGCAGCCTGTGAACTCTGGTGGTAGTTGGAAGCTCTAATAATGGACTTACTTAGTGGCAGCCGAGTCAGTAAGTTTGTTGTAGATCATTCACTAACCGAGGGGTTGAGAATATCTCTACCGCACTGTGATGAAAAAAATGAATAAATCTGAAACAAAAAGCTCAAAACTACTAGAGATCGTACTTTTTCACTCATTTATCCCTGGGAAACTATTCAAGGTCAAGGCTATCGGGCATAGCAACAATACGGGTGATAATGGAGCTGGTAAATCCACTTTGTTAAGTTTACTTCCAGCGTTTTATGGAGCCGATCCGAGTAAGCTGGTGGATAGACAAGCGGATAAAGTTTCCTTTGTTGATTACTATTTGCCTACTCCAAAATCTGTCATCGTGTTTGAATATGAAAAACTTGGTGAGAAAAAGTGTTCTGTAATGTATCGAAATGGCTCTAGTGTCGCTTATCGATTTTTGACCGGAAGTGCTGAACAGTTGTTTTCTCAGCATTTGTACGATGAGCTAATTAAGCAGGGAAGTGAAACTCGTACATGGCTTAAAAACCTTGTGTCTCAGTCAATGTTAGTAAGTTCGCAAATTGAAACTAGTGTCGATTACCGCGCAGTTATTTTAAATAATAAAAACCGTTTAGCTAAAAGAAGTCGTGCGGGTAAAAACTTAGTTGCAATCGCTCATGAGTATTCGTTGTGTTCTGCGAGCCATAATATGAATCATATCGACATTTTGACGGCGACAATGATGCGTCATAAGAAAATGTTGAGTCGTTTCAAGACGATGATTGTGGATTGTTTTTTGAATAATACATCGATGGACGATGTTCCATATAAGAAAGAGTATATCAACCTAGCAAATAGCCTAGATGTATTTGTTCAACTAGATACTAAAAAGAGCAAGTTCGATGAAGCAGTTGCAAGTAAAGACAGCCTTGATGAGTACATTAAGCAATTAAACTCTTATCGAGCTCAAATCGCTTCTCATCTGCGTCAATTGGCATTAAATGACATTCAGTTGTCAGACAATATTAGCTCACAGAAGAAGCTATGCGGCTCGTTGGTCAATGAGAGGAAAGATAGACTTCAAAAGCTCGACACTGAGTTAAGCATCGATCGGACTGAGTTTGAAAGGAAATCCAAAATAGTTGATGCTATTTACAATAAGCGTGACAAGTACGAGAACGAAGATGATATTTTAGGGAAAATCACGCTTTACAATAGTTTGAGTGACTTGCTGAAGGAAGCGGAATCTGCAAAGAAACATTACGACAACTTACTGGAAAATGTAGAAACAGAAGAAAGTGCGTTTAACAGTCAAGTACAAAAACTGGAACTCGAATGTGCTGAATTCCGCTCCCGTAAGCAACAAGAAATCAATAGGATACTTAAAACTAAGGAAGAGATACACGAGCAAAAGAGCGACCGTTTAGAGGCGATGCAGAGTGACTTTAACCTTCAAAAGAAAAAGTTCCAAGATGAGTTTGATGAGCAATCTGAAAAGATAAGACAAAAACTAATCCGACTTGCCATTCTAGAAGGGCAATCTTTAGAGTTCACACCAGAACAAAAAGGCGAATTACGTAGGCTGGAAAGTGATCTTGAGAGTAAGCGTGAAAAACTTAATGCTTCTCACAATGCAGTAATTCATTTGAATGAGCAGCTACGTCAGGCAGAAAAAAATCACGAGAGCAGTCTTTCTACTTATCACACTTGTACTAGTGAATTAAAAGAAATTTCAGATGAAATAGCTTCTGTGAGTCGTGCATTATTGCCAGCAAAAGGATCGCTCAACGAGTACTTAGATCAAAAAGTGCCTGATTGGCATGGCAATATAGGCAAAGTAATCACTCCTAGTTTATTAAATGTGAAGAACTTGAAACCATTTTTTAATCCAGAAGCTACTGAGTCGATTTTTGGTCTCCATTTAGAGCTGGATTCAATCGCACTTCCTGATTTTTGTCTCAGTGAAGAGAAGCTTTCAGAGCGACTAGAGACTTTAAAAATCAAGGAGCAAGAAGTAGAAGTTCGGCAAGGCAAAGCGAAGAGTAGAGCTAAAAGTGATGAGCAAGAAGCAGATAAGCTTCACAAAGAAATGAAAATTCAAAGTACAAGAACAAAAGTCTTTGTGGAAGAACTGAGCAAACTCAACCTCCTTAAAGAGCAAAAAACAGTCCTGTTTGAAAATGATGCTGAAAGTCGTGCATCTGAAGTTAAGAAACAGAAAAGTGTACTAGAGTCTGAACTTTTTTTAATCAAGTCTGAGCTGAAAGAAAGATTTGAAAATGAAGAGAAGCGCCATCAACATGATCGTGTTCAGGTGAAAGCTAACTTCGATTATCACTTGTCAGAAGAGGACGCGAAAAAAAGCGCTATTGATGAGCTTATCAAAAATAAAGAAACGATAACTTCAGACAGAGTTAGTGACTACAAGTTAGCGTTCAACCAAGCCTTGATCAGTAAAGGGGTTGATCCAGTCAGTATCGAAAGAGCCAAATCGAAGTGGGAATCTCTCGAACGCAAATGTGAGGAAATAAAAACATTTCAAGCTTTAATTCACGATTATGGCACTTGGCTAGAATCAGAATGGAAATACATTGATAGCTATAATTCTGAAATTTTGGTTTTAGAGCGAAAGATTATGGAAGATGAAGCGAAGAGAATCGATTATGAGAAGTCGATAAATAGAAGAATTGATGAAATATCGTTTTCAATTAAGTTGGATGAAGAAGAGCTCAGTAAAGTCAAGGTGGCTATAGGGCAACTTACAACTTGTACCAATAATCTGGAAAAAGCGGTCGATGAATCAGATTTAGCTAGCTTAGAAGATGCCTCTGTAGATTTGGAGTTTCATTCTGTTGAGCATGCAGTGAGTCTAGTGACAGATAAAATCACTGCAATTAATACGTTGAAGAAAGAAATAGTTAATAAAGTAAAAGATGTCAGTAACACAATCCTAGCGTTGGATAACAACAATGAAATAAAGATGATGTGGGAACAGATGCGCTCTGCAACCATGACGAAGCTTTCAGAAAATTATGACTATGCTATCAACTACGATAGTCCTCAATTTTCCCTTGCTTGCTTGGGAGACCTTGAAGAGCTTGTCCTTAATGTGATTCCAGATGTTAGGGACGTTAAAATTGAGACATTTCGTTCTATATCTACTCAAATATCTAATTATCACCAAACGCTAAAACAGGTAAATAGTAAGGTTGATTCAGTTTCAACTATTCTGGATAAGTCGATTGAAACGGGCAATCCTTTCCCTGCTATCGATAGC
Source organism: Photobacterium angustum (assembly GCF_002954615.1). NCBI lineage: Bacteria > Pseudomonadati > Pseudomonadota > Gammaproteobacteria > Vibrionales > Vibrionaceae > Photobacterium > Photobacterium angustum. Next base: position 834,689 of record NZ_MSCJ01000003.1, read on the forward strand.
ATCTATATCAAACTATCAAGTAAGATCCATACTTTTGATCTTTGGAAAGACCTTAATCTTTTTAGTGTCGAATTAGATAGATGGTCAGGCGAAACCTCAAGAGGTTTACCTTCCAAAGCGTTTCTTGTTTCTTTTAAGCAATTGCTGGCTTCATTTAAAGAGGCTCAGATATCTAAAAACCTAGAGTCTTTGGTTGAGATGGAGATAACGATTGTTGAAAATGGACGCCCAGCAGTGGTTCGAAATGATGAAGATTTAGAAAAGGTCGGCTCCGAAGGGATTTCCAAACTGGCTATTATCGTTGTTTTCTGTGGGATGACTCGATTCTTGTGTCAGGATGAAGACGTTGCCATTCACTGGCCGCTCGACGAATTAGGGAAAATTTCTATTTCTAACCTGGCTATTTTATTCGACATGATGGATCAAAAAGGTATTTGCTTGTTCACAGCTCAGCCAGATCTGCATCCAGCTACTTACAAGTACTTCGCGACTAAAAATCACATAGTGAAGAATGTGGGGGTTAAATCATTTATTGGTGGACGTAGAAGTAGAGTCAATCCATTGCTTTCTGAGTCGAAACAAAATCAGTCTACGGAGGTGGTTGAATGAATAAGTTTGAATCGGCTTTTCGATTACTCATGAGTAAAAAAGTGATCTGTGAATATGCATCTCCTATTGAATACACATATTTATCCGATACGAGAAATCGAAGTGACATGAACCAATACCTGTCTCGAATAAGCATGACAACAGTCGAAACACAAGACGGGTTAGGTTTTTACTGTGGATACGAGAGCATCGATAACACTCGAAAGAAAAACGAAGTTCTCAAAGACTTTGAAGTTTTTTCGCAGACGATGGAAGGGATAATCGCTTGGCTCAAACTAGCCCGAAATATTGACTCAGACTCCAGACCCATAATGGCTGGTGGCAAGCTTTCGGAGTCAGAGTTGCTCGCAGCAATAGAGGAAAGTAACTCACTTCAAAATCAGCTTGATCATATTGCACACAAGCTTAAAAGAGCCCATAAAAGCAAAGAGAGTAAAACGAAGCTGAGGTCGATCTTAGATTATCTTGTCCAAGAAGGATACTTTGTATCTCCATCATCAACTGGTTCTCTCTTTATCGCTACAGCGAAATGGTCATTGCTTTATGAGACTTTGGAGTTTATCGCTATTAATGAAGGGATGTTGGAAAGTGAAGCTTATGGTGAAAATGAATTAGATACTCAAATGGGGTTAATTTAGATGTCTCGACAAGTGGAGTCAAAAGAAGCTGTACGAGCGCTAAGTACCCATACGGAGGTAGTAGATGAGGCTTGCTATGAGCAAGCTGGAGTACTTCATCATAGTGAAAGCAATAAAGCTGCAATTGCAGCGCTTACAAAACATCAGTTGGCCTATCACTTAGATGATGATCATGGCGTCCAAATTCATTCGTCTGTTAAACGTTTACTGGATAGGGTAACGAGTCGTTATAGATTCAGAGAACGTCATGGTGAGTTTTCTAATCAGATTGAAAACTTGGATTATGCCGTTGGCAGTTACCGACGAGTTAAGGACTTCAATGATGATAAAAAACAATACTACTTAGATGAAATTCGAGAGATAACAGTCGAGATAAATGACGCCTTGGTTGAAACCGTGTCTACTTTTCATAGAATCGTTGCAGATGAATTTAGCATGGTCACTGATGTTGATGACAAAATTCGTCAAATCGGTCGATGTAAACGTGAGATCAGTAGAATCAATAGTATCTTTGAGCATTTAAGTGTTAAAAAGCTTAGAGAGTGGGTACAAACTGACACTCAGCTTGAGCGAATTCTTTTGAAGTTACTTAAATCTAAAATAGATATCGCATTAAGGGACTTAAATGTATCAAACAAAAAAATGGTCGAAATGTTGGCAAAGCTTCAGCGAGATAAGAAATCTTCCAAGCTTAATCGCATTATTGATGTTTTTGCAGCTAAGTTCCAAGATGACAAAACCTTTTCGCCATCCATAGATTCCATTGAATGCTTGCCTGATTGTTTGTCTCAGGTATCGGAAACAGAAGTACGAGCCTACGGAAATACTAACAGTGATATTCAAGCTGATGACTTAATTGATTTGGCTGTAAGGGCTCTTGCTAGTTGTGAGAGGAAAAAAGGCAAAGCTTCATATTTAGACAGTATCGAAGTTACGGATGTCCGTGAAGATAAAGAAGAGTTTGAACTAAACGAGGTAGATGAAGCACTAGAGCTAATGTTTGAGGCAATAAAAACAAATCCTAATATTCTCCCTCTATCTGCTGCGCAAAGCTATACGCTGTTTGATCTTGATATTGAACTAGAGGACTGGCTTTTACTGGTCGATGGATACATTAGTGCGCAAAAAGTTGGTTTGAAGAGCATCGTCCAAATTAAGGAAGAAAGAGAGGTCGTATTACCCTATGACGGTAATGTGATTATTAGCGATATTGTTTTTGAAACCATTGGAGGGGCTTAATGACGCTATCTCTATCGCTAATTAATGCTGCTAAGAAGATTGTGGTTAATTCGAGGGAGAGGATACCTGCCAACAAGTCTAATACTGAAGCTTGCAGGCTCGTAGAAGTCGGGGCAGTTAGTGGCAATTCAATTCTTTTATCCCGTTCAGATTTAAGGGAAATAGAAAAGTATTTTTCTTCAATATTGGGACAAAACCTGCTGACCTTTCAACAGAGTAGCAGCAACTCTCGGATGGATACTGCACGCCCTGGTATTAGCGAGAAGTCGGCAAAAGGAGGTGTATTTCAGCAGCTCATTAGCTTGGCTGGTAATGTGAATATCCCCTTAAAGAACCAGCCAGATGTACCAAAAGAAGCTAGGTATGTAGCTTCTGTAGAGTTGGATGATCTAGATTTCCCGCGTTTTAGCCGAGTACTTATTATCGAAAATGGCGAGCTAATGGTTCGATGGAAAGAAGCTGTACTCTCTTTGCCAGATGAATGGCAATCCACTGTGCTCGTTTACCGTGGTCACGGAAAAAACCAAAAATGCCTGCGGGCTCTAATTGAATACTTTGACAACAATGCCGTTGAAGTAGGCTTTTTTTATGATTACGATCCAGCAGGCTTGGATATGGTTGAGCAGCTAAGTAATGCTAAACACTATTGGGTTGTTCCTGCTGTTAATCTGGAGTTATTTCAAAGTATTAATAAGCTAGATGCATTTTGGAAACAACTAGAGCAGCTTGAGAGGCTCAAGAGCAGAAATGTCAGCGTATCAATACGAGAGCATTTAACGATCATTGAGAAGAATACACTGGCTATAACGCAAGAACACTTGATCAAGAACCAGTGCCCTCTGGTTATTGAAAGGCTTATCGAATAACAAAAAAATTAATTGTAGAAATGGTTTAACATCATCTCAAAAAGTAGCTATTTCACTGCTCCAAAAAACAAAAGGCGAACCAAATGGTACACCTTTTGCTATTCAAGTTAGAAACTAACTTGGTTAACAGTGTTCAATAAGCTCTAGTCTTCAATATAGTTTTCAATACTCGGGCAAGAGCACACAAGATTACGATCGCCAAATACGTTATCAACACGGTTAACACTCGGCCAGTATTTCGCTGTTTTGGTGTGTGCTGATGGGAAACAAGCGACTTCACGGCTATAAGCGTGGTTCCACTCTGATTCCATCATATCGACTTGGCTGTGTGGTGCGTTAACCAGTGGATTATCGTCTAATGGCCACTCACCAGATTGAACAAGGTTGATTTCTTCTTTAATCGCAATCATCGCGTCACAGAAGCGATCAAGCTCTGCAATGTCTTCAGATTCAGTTGGTTCAATCATTAATGTACCAGCTACAGGGAACGACATGGTTGGGGCATGGAAGCCATAATCCATTAATCGTTTCGCGATGTCTTCTTCTGAAATGCCAGAGGCATCTTTGATTGGACGTAAATCAATAATACATTCGTGTGCAATACGACCTTCAGTACCACGGTATAAAACAGGGTAGTGTGGGCGAAGGCGTTCCATCACGTAGTTTGCATTTAAAATGGCAAGTTCAGTGGCTTGGGTTAAACCTTGTTCTCCCATCATCGCAATGTAAGCGTAAGAGATAGGCAAAATAGACGCTGAACCTAATGCTGCCGCAGATACGGCATATTGCAGTTCATCGCTATTTGTATCTTCAACATGTCCCGGTAAGAACGGTGTAAGGTGCGATTTAACACCAATAGGTCCCATACCTGGGCCGCCGCCGCCGTGAGGAATACAGAAGGTTTTGTGTAGGTTTAAGTGAGAAACATCTGAACCAATAAAGCCTGGGCTAGTTAAACCAACTTGCGCGTTCATGTTGGCACCATCAAGGTAAACCTGACCGCCAGCCTCATGAACAAGATCACACACTTCTTGTACAGCTTCTTCATACACGCCATGGGTAGACGGGTAGGTGATCATGATACATGACAGCGCATCACGGTGTTTTTCGATTTTGGCTTTTAGATCATCAATATCGATATTACCTAACTCATCACAGCCAACCACAACTACTTTCATCGAAACCATTGCCGCAGACGCTGGGTTAGTACCGTGCGCAGAGCTTGGGATCAAACAAACATTACGGTGACTATCGCCATTGGCTTCATGGTAACGCTGAATAGCGATTAGGCCAGCATATTCACCTTGTGCACCAGAGTTTGGTTGTAGCGAGAACGCATCATAACCTGTAATTGAACACAGCATTTCAGATAAGTTTTTAGCTAATTCTTGATAACCTAATGTTTGTGTTTGTGGCGCAAATGGGTGCAGTTGCCCAATCTCAGGCCAAGTGACAGGGAGCATTTCTGCTACTGCATTAAGCTTCATGGTACAGCTACCCAATGGGATCATGCCGTGAGTTAATGAGTAGTCTTTGTTTTCTAGCTGCTTCATGTAACGCATCATTTGTGTTTCGCTATGGTAGCGGCTAAACACAGAGTGGGTTAGGTATGCACTGCTTCGGCGACACGCTGGTGGAATAGCTGCGAACTCATCCGCGGCAATATCTTCACTGAACATCGACACTTTAAGATCTTGATTGGTAAATAAACCAAGTAGCTGCTCGATATCTTCAGCGAGGGTGGTTTCATCAATACTGATACCCAACTTATCGCTGTATTTACGAAGGTTAATACCTGCATCAAGCGCTTTTTGATATAACGCGTTGGTTTTATTGCTTGTTTTGATTGTTAGCGTATCGAAGAAGTGTTGGTTTTCTAGTTCAAAACCATTATTACGTAAACCGGCAGCTAAAACGGCTGTAAAGTGGTGAACGCGACGACCAATTTTCTTTAAGCCTTCAGGACCATGGTACAGGGCGTAAAAGGCTGCCATGTTGGCAAGCAGTGCTTGCGCTGTACAAATGTTAGAAGTCGCTTTTTCACGGCGGATGTGTTGCTCACGGGTTTGCATTGCCATGCGTAGGGCTTGATTGCCTTTGGCATCTTTAGATACGCCAATTACACGACCCGGCATAGTACGTTTGTGTTTATCTTTGGTTGCCATAAAACCAGCATGTGGACCACCAAAGCCCATAGGTACACCAAAGCGTTGCGCACTACCAATAACCACATCTGCGCCCATTTCACCCGGTGCTTTTAGTACAGTCAATGCTAATAGATCAGATGCCACCGCGACTAATGTTTTCTTATCATGTGCCGCGTCAATGATATCAGTAAGATCTTGTAATTCACCGTTGCTGGCAGGGTATTGCAGTAAAGCACCGAATACATCGTGTTTCTCGAGATCTTCTGCACTGCCTGTGATGATTTCAAAGCCAACGTATTTTGCACGTGTAGTAACAACATCAATAGTTTGAGGGTGAAGATCGGTAGAGATGAAAAACGCATTGCTTTTGTTTTTACCCGCGCGCTTACATAGCGTCATCGCTTCCGCTGCGGCAGTGGCTTCATCAAGCAGTGATGCATTAGCCAACTCCATAGCGGTTAGATCCATGATCATTTGCTGATAGTTAAGCAGAGATTCTAAACGGCCTTGAGAGATTTCTGGTTGGTAAGGGGTGTAAGCGGTATACCAACCTGGGTTTTCTAATACATTACGAAGAATAACATTTGGGGTAAACGTGTTGTAATAACCCTGACCAATATAACTTTTATTGATGATATTTTTGCCAGCGATCTGCTTAAGTTCTGCCAGCATAGCCGCTTCACTTTGTGCCTGTGGTAATGTCATCGGCTCTGTTAAACGAATGGAAGCGGGAACGGTTTGTGCTATAAGCTGGTCAATACTACCGACACCTATAGTTTCTAACATTCGCTGTTGTTCGAGTGCATTAGGGCCATTATGGCGATGTGAAAAATCGTTATCGTCACTGAGAGCTTGTAGAAAAGTAGTATTGGTCATGGTTCTTTCCTGAACGTTGTCCTAATTACCATTGTCTGGCTTTAGGGATATTCATCGGTAATGCTGTAAATGGCAAAGCAACAAAGATCGAGTGTTGTACCCGATCTTTGTTTTTATAATTTAGTCTTCTTCAATTGAAGCAAGATAGGTTTCAGCATCAATTAATGTTGCCAATTCATCAGAATCGTTAAGCTTGATGGTTGCAATCCAACCGCCTTCATAAGGTTCTTCATTAACCAGTTCAGGGCTGTCTTCTAAATCTTCATTAATCGCAACAATTTCACCTGTGATAGGGGCGTAAATGTCGGAAGCGGCTTTTACTGATTCCACTAAAGAGAAGGCATCACCAGCATCTGTTGTGTCACCAACTTCAGGTAAATCAACAAATACCACATCGCCTAATAAACCTTGCGCATGATCAGAAATACCAACCGTCACTGTTCCATCACCGTTATCACGGATCCATTCGTGGCTACTGGTAAACTTTAATGTTGATTCCATGTTTGTACTCCTTAACCCACCGGTTATATGGTTATTTGATAAAAGTTTCTTATAGTGGAACACGTTTTCAATATCTAATGTGTGATTCTACGCAAACGTTTGCTATTTGTCATGTTGATTTGTTGCTAACATGGTTATACTAAGTTTAAATTTAGTTAATAAGCGCTGATTTTCATCACTAAATCCATAATATTACCTATTTATAAATGGATTTAACGATAATGTATGCCTCATAGGTAACATTTTTTTAAAAAAGATCATGACTTTGTGATGTGAGTTTTATTAAGTTTCCTATAAGAAACTATGATGAAGGTCGAGGGTTATGGGGGTTGAGTTAAAGAAGGAAGTGATATGACAGATGAATATATCCACGATGTTTATCCATCGATGCGAATCGAAAAAACTCAAGCCGCAGAGCATATTGCGCCTTTAAAGTTAGGTGAGAGGCTAAAAGAAATTCGTGTTTCTTTAGGTCTAACCCTTGAAGAAGCCAGTAAACGTACAGGGCTTGCACGTTCAACCTTGTCAAAGATTGAAAACGAGCAAATATCACCTACGTTTCAGGCGATGCAGAAACTTGCTACGGGATTGGCTATCGATATTCCCCAACTTTTTGAACCACCTAAAACCATCACAGCCTCGGGCAGACGTGATATTACACGCTATGGTGAAGGTCGCCCTCATCCTACTTCAACCTATGAACATGAACTGCTTGCCACACAATTAACTAATAAAAAGATGATGCCGTTTAAATCACATGTGCGCGCACGATCTTTTGAGGATTATAGCGAGTGGATCCGCCATGACGGCGAGGAGTTCTTATTGGTACTAAAAGGCGAAATCACTTTTTTTTCTGAATTTTATGAGCCGATCCATTTAGTCGAAGGGGATTCAGCCTATTACGACGCGACAATGGGTCACATGCTGACATCTGTTAGTGAAGAAGATGCATTAATTCTTTGGGTGACGGCATCTTAATGTCATCGATCGGTTTATAGCACCAACCAGTTTTACAATTACGTTACCATTTATATGGACACCAACTAGATAACGGAGTGCAACTATGTCTCAACAACTTAAGCAGACCCCATTACATGGCTTACACATTGAAATGGGAGCGAAAATGGTGCCATTTGCTGGCTATGATATGCCTGTGCAATATGGCTTAGGAGTAAAAAAAGAGCATATACATTGTCGTGATTCTGCTGGGTTGTTCGATGTATCACACATGGGGCAAGTACGCTTAAAAGGGCAACATGCCGCTGCATTATTAGAAACCTTAGTACCTGTTGATATTGTTGATTTACCTGAAGGTAAACAGCGTTATGCCGTATTTACCAATGAAAATGGCGGTATTCAAGATGATCTAATGGTGACAAATTTTGGTGATCATCTTTTCCTTGTCGTGAATGCTGCCTGTAAAGAACAAGATATTGCCCATTTAAAAGCTAATTTAACAGATGGTGTTGAATTAGAAGTGATTGAAGATCGCGCACTACTTGCCTTACAAGGTCCTAAAGCTGCGATGGTACTCGCTGAATTAAACCCTACGGTTAGCGATATGGTGTTTATGGATGCGGCTAAAGTGACGTTATTGGGCGTTGAATGTTACGTCAGCCGTTCAGGGTATACGGGTGAAGATGGTTATGAAATCTCTGTGCCTAATGATAAGGCCGAAGAATTAGCACGTGCTTTACTGGCGTTTAATGAAGTGGAATGGATTGGTCTTGGTGCGAGAGATTCACTACGTTTAGAGTGCGGATTATGTTTATATGGGCACGATCTTGACCCTACAACAACACCGTTTGAAGCAAGCTTAATGTGGGCAATTACGCCAAGTCGTCGTGCTGGTGGTGTACGTGAAGGTGGTTTCCCCGGCGCTGATATTATTTTAGAGCAATTACAAACTAAACAAGTTTCAAGAAAACGTGTTGGGTTAGTAGGGCAATCAAAAGCGCCTGTACGAGAAGGGACTAAGTTGTTTGATGCTGAAGACAATGAAATCGGTACTGTAACAAGTGGAACATTTGGCCCAACAAAAGGTATTCCTGTCGCAATGGGGTATATTGCAACAGAAGCTAATAAGCTTGGTGAAACGGTATACGCTGAGGTTCGAGGTAAGAAGTTGCCTATGACGATCGAGAAAATGCCATTTGTCCCACAACGTTACTATCGTGGTTAAATAGGCATTTAAACTGAATGATTATGGCAAGACGTTGCGTTACGTCTTGCTTATTTCTCATCGAGTAGTTACGGCTTTATAAGCTGATTGGAATAATAGTGTAAAACCTTCTTTTGAAAGATCTTTTACAGTCAAGCCTGTTTCATTCAAGCGGCGGTAGCACTCATTCAATGCGGTAATGAAGAGTTCTTTGTCAATGGCATTATTTTTTGTTGATTTCATTTTCTTCACCCTAGGTCACATCTAATCCAAACTTGATGAATCCTTACACAACAACCTTGAATAAATACTGAATGAGAATGTATGCTCGCAGATAATTGACATTAAATTTACTTTGCTGTCGAAAAAAATAAGCCTCAAAATATTTTTAAGGCCTATTTCTGTGTAACTAAACTTCGATAAGGCTATTTATTGGTTAAATAACGATATAAAAACTCAGTAATATTGGTCATATCTTCGACGGTAATAAATTCTTCCGTAGTATGCACTTTACTCATACCTGTTGATAGATTAACGGTTTTTAGTCCTTTCTCATTAAAGATATTTGCATCACTACCACCACCAGTAGATTTGGTAAATGGTGCTAATCCCATTTCTTTAAAACTAGCCATGATATCAATAACATGAGGGTCGTTATCAGCAATAGAGTAGGCGTTATAAGAGCGTGTAGATTGAATATCTATTAGCGCTTTATGCTTTTCTGCTGTTGTGTTGAATACATCAACCATATGCTGAACTTGAGTAGCAAGCTTATCATCGTTAAGTGAACGCGCTTCAGCGGCAAGATACAATTCAGGCATCACGATATTCGTTGCTTGACCACCAGAGACAATGCCAATGTTAGCGGTTGTTTCATGATCTATACGCGCTAATTTCATATTCATTACAGCATCAGATGCGACTGTTAGTGCATTAATACCTTCTTCAGGTGCAAGTCCTGCGTGAGCGGGTTTACCTTTAATAGCCACTTTTAGGCTTTGCTGGCCGGGAGCACTCGTTACAATCGCACCAATAGCACCGCCTGAATCAAGCACAATAGCTTTATCTGCAGTGATATATGACATATCAAAATGCTTGGAACCTTGTAATCCACCTTCTTCATGAACAGTAAAAGCCAGCTCTATTGTCTTATGGGCTTTGTTGTTGTCTTTGATGGTACGCACCGCTTCGAGGATGGCTGCAATACCCGATTTATCATCACCACCAAGAATAGTGTCGCCTTTTGAACGAATAACCCCATCTTCAATAATCGGTTCAATACTTTTCCCTGGAGTTACGGTGTCCATGTGGCAGCTTAAAACAATACTATCTTCAAGTTCACCATCAAGCTTTGCATAAAGGTTAAAACCATTAGAAATGTTTTCAGGCACAGGTAATTTAGAAACGCTGAAACCTAACTGTCCGAGTTGTTCTGCTAAGGCTTGTGAAATCGCTTTTTCGTTTTTTGATTCGCTATCGATTTTGATGAGATCAATAAAATGAGAAATAAGGCGTTCTTGATTAATTGTTGTCATATTGCTTCTAACCACTAAATAGGAGGAATACACAGTACTCTAATAGGAATAATGGCGAGATGGTGAGGGGCTAAATCAATAAAAGTAGAGATAAAAAATGGGGGAGTAAGTGAAGCGAGAGAAGTTTGAACTGGGTTATAGAAATGAAAATGCCAAATAAGACATAGCTTCACATGAATGCGGGAGCGAACCGATTGTGAATCTACATAACGCTTATTTGGCATAAATCGATAAGTTAGCTGATGTTATCAGCTAACTTAATACTCATTAGCCCCAAACGATCAGGCTGTAGTTCTTTTTACCACGGCGGATCAGAGTGTAGCGACCGAATAGTTTGTCAGCGTCTGTAAACTCATAGAATGGTTCGCTTACTTTCTCGCCATTAACCATGATTGCATTTGAGCTGATATGTGTTTTAGCTTGACCACGAGAACTTGCAAGACCAGATTTAACTAGCACTTGTTGTAAATCATCGCCATTTTCAGCTTCAGCACTTGGCATACCATCTTGCGCTAGTTGAGCAAAATCAGATTCAGATAAGTGCGCTAAATCGTTTTCAAATAGGCAGCGAGTGATGTTCTGTGCTGCTTCTAATTGCTCTTGACCGTGAACTAAACGCGTTGCTTGCTCTGCAAGAATACGTTGTGCTTCAGGTGCTTTACCGCTGTTACGATCTGCTTCTTCAATCTGTTGAATTTCTTCTTCAGAAAGGAAAGTGAAAAATCGTAGGAAACGATATACGTCAGCATCTGCAGTGTTCATCCAGAATTGGTAGAACTTGTATGGGCTTGTTTTCGAAGGATCTAACCAAACCGCACCACCTTCAGTTTTACCAAATTTAGTACCGTCAGATTTCGTGATTAGCGGTACTGTCATACCGAACACTTGCTGTTGGTTCATACGGCGAGTAAGGTCGATACCCGCTGTGATGTTACCCCATTGATCAGAACCACCGATTTGTAGTTCCATACCCATTTCTTTGTTCATACTTGCGAAGTCGTAAGACTGTAGCAAGCTGTATGCGAACTCAGTAAAAGAGATACCTACTTCATCACGGTTAATTCGTTGTTTAACAGATTCTTTGCTGATCATTTGGTTTACAGAGAAGTGTTTACCAATATCACGTAAGAATGTTAGAACATCCATATTACCGAACCAGTCATGGTTATTTACCATACGGGCAGGGTTTGTTGCATTGTCAAAATCCAAGAATGGAGAAACTTGGCGTTGGATTTTTGTCACCCAACCTGCAACTGTATCTAAAGTGTTAAGTGAACGCTCAGTCGCTTTGAAGCTTGGATCTCCAATCATACCAGTAGCGCCGCCAACCAAAGCTACTGGATTATGACCCGCTTCTTGGAAGCGCTTAAGGCAAAGTAGAGGAACCAGATGACCTAGGTGTAAACTATCAGCCGTTGGATCAAAGCCGCAATATAATGTAATCGGACCTTTTGCTAAACGTTCGCTTAAAGCTTCTTCATCCGTAATTTGAGCGATCAGACCGCGATCTTTAAGCTCTTGAATTAAATTCAAATGATTCATGTGTTCTCCAGTAATCATTTTATTTACGTTTAATTAAAAATAGGTACGGCATTATTCAATGTCAGTATCTGGTTTATTATGACTTGTAGGCCAATTAACCCCACAACAAATAATGCGATATTATTTGTTGCGACATTATATTCAATTTGATGTTGTTTACCACGAAGTTTTCTAAGGGCAAGAACAGGAAACAGAATCGCTAATATAGTCAAGAAAATTGCTGCAGCACCTAAAGCTGGGACAAAGCCATTCGGGTACACAAGAGTGAAAACCAATGGTGGCAAGTAGCATAGTACAGCAGTAATTAATCTATCTTTGGTATTATTACCATGTTTAAAGGTACTTGCCAATGAATCAAATAGTCCCAATGAAACACATAGATAAGAAGTGAACATTGCGATGGATGAGAAAGCACCAATTAGATAAATTATGCTCTTTTCTTGAATGAATATCTGCATTTGTTGAAGCATAACCCCAACATTTGATCCATGCTGTGCAATATATTGAAAACTATGGTTACCAAATCGAGGTAACGAGCCGAGCATGGTTATTTCCCAAACAATGTAAACAACGAGGGGAATTAAACCGCCAGCAATAAATATATTCCGTAATGTTTTAGGATTTTCACGGCCAATATATTTAACCATGCTTGGAACACTGCCATGAAAACCAAAGGCAGTAATGAAAACAGGAATAGCAGCAAAGGCATATTTTGATGAATCGTTGATATTAACTAAAAATTGTCCATGGATGAATGGAATAATTGTAATAACAAGAGTAAAAAAGATAACAATGTTAGTACTAAATAAAACGCGGTTAGCCATATCAACAGCTTTGGTACTAATAAATACAATGGTTGCAATGACTAAAGTAAATATAATCGCAATGATATGAGAGGGCACCGAAATATGGAAATAATCGGTTAAATCACTTTTGTAAATAGAAGATGCACCAGCAATATAGGCACAAGATAATGCGTAAAGTAGCAATAATAATGATAGATGTATTACCCATTTACCAGGTTTACCAAACAGGTCATAAGCAATCGCTTCAAACCCTGTACCGGTTGGGTAATTAAGGCATACTTCTAATAACATTAATCCGGTATAAGTCATTACCGCCCATAAAACGGTTAATAAGATTATTGCATTATAAATACCTAAGCCTGCAGAAATGAGAGGGAGTGCAAGCATTCCTGCGCCAAGCATTGTGCCAGAAATAAGCAGTGTCGCACCAATAGCTTTTTTATTCATGACGTGTACCCTGAAAAAATACCTAATAAATATTGTTATTAGGACGTAATTAACTAGCCATCAATAACAAAAAGACGGCGATAATTAATCGATATATTAATATCTTTCATCGTATATAGAAGAACGCCAGCCTTTAAAGACTGGCGTTTATTTTCCTTTTTAAGCAGCGGTATGTGCTAATTTTTGTTTATTTTCTTCATCAATAATTTCACTTAGAAGACTTGTGAATACATCACGAAGGTTATTCCAGTAATTATTGAAACGGATTTCATCACGTAGGAAGTGAGTCATTACCGCTGAACGAAGAATGTAAACAGAACCTACAGTATTCCATTCGTCTTCACTAAAGCCACGGCTTTCAGCGTATAGACGAGGAGTTTGACCGTATTCTTCTTCTGATAGAGAAGTTGAAGAAGTAAGGAAGTCTTTAGTGTAAGTACGACCTGTTGCGTAAGAGCATAGTTCGTAAATACGTTGGTTTAGGTGGTTGTGTGCTTCAAGGCTATCGTTGCCGATTTCTTTGAAGGTAAAGTCAACCATGTGGAAGTCAGGGTGCATTAGAGGGCGAACCTCAAAGCGACGACCGTCAACAACAAATGGTTCAGCCGTTGCAAGTTTCTTCGCAAACCAGTCTGCAGTTACGATACCACGACCAATCACATGACCGTAACCACTTACATTTAGTGGTACTAGACGATGTGCAGCCCATACAGCAGCGGCAGTTGCACCTGCTTTTGAACCTTCCATGATTGATGAACCTAGAACAACTTGCTTATCAGCTTCGTTCTCGTCACCCGCTTCTTCGAATACGTAAGCGGCATGGTATGAAATCAAGTCAACAATACGCTTGTCTTTCATTGCTACTGCGCCAGCTGCGTACTGGATGAAGCCCACTTTATGTGGATCGACAGTGATAGAGTCAGCTTCTGACATAGCGTGGAATGCATCATACACTTCACGTTTTGGCCAGATAACACCTTCAGGGATGATGTCATCGTTACGATAACGTTCGATTAGTGCGTCATATTCCATGAATTCATTGTTATCATCAAGGAACATAGAACGTACATAGCCACCGTAAGCCGCATCAACGTGAACGTAGAAAGATGAACCGTATTTCTCTTCACACTCTTTACGAAGTTTCATTACTTCATGAACGGCATCGATAGAACCTTCCTCGGTAGTACCAACAACAGATACCATACCTAAGATAGGTGTTCCTTCTTCCATTAATTTGAAGGTTACTTCACGCATTTTTTCAACGTCTGTACGGTAGTTACCATCAACGTCTAGTGGAACAATGTGCTCTTGACCTAGGCCAAGTACGTCCATTGCTTTCATCCATGAATAGTGCTTAGAACGTGGAACAAGGAATTTACCAAGTTTACCCGCATCAACACCTACGCCACGTGCTGTTAATGCACGAACTTCTTCAAAAATGCCACGTTTTTTCAACTCATCAGTAAGATCTAAAATATCTTTAGATTTCATGTTTAAAAGTTGATGCTCAGTCATGCCTTCTACAAGGTCTTTTGACTTATCACATGCAGCGATAGCTAGAGGCATTGTTTTAAGGTTACGAGCAACCCAAACACCTTCGTAGTTAGCAACAGTACCGCCAGAAGTAATGTGCGCCCATGATTTATTCACATCGTAACCAAACATGCGGCATAGGTCATGACCTGCTTCTAACTCAAGTTCTGTAGTCACAGGAGAGGCTTCATGTGCACAGTTGTTTGGGTTGTAAAGCATGGTCATCACGTATGCAAGGTTTGATACCATTAGTGTATCTGCGTTCATGTGGCCTAAATAGCGAGGAGAAAACCAAGGTACTGATTTAGTTTTAAGGCGTGCAGATAGCCCCTGTAAGATACCTTCTGTACGATAAAGTGTATCGCGGAAATCTGGTTGGTGTTGCATTACAGGGTTAAGCATAGGTGCATCTTCTGGGTGGAAGTCTGAGCGCCAGTGCATGTGTTCACTAATTGCGTAATCCATCATTTCTTTGAAGAATACTTGGTTTTCTGATTTTGGACCAAGGAACAGTGCATCCACATTCATTTTTTCGCTCATAATAAAACCTATTTTATCTTTAATATTGAAATACTATTTCTGTTTATATTTTTTCTCTTCAGAGAAGAAAATGTCAGAAAGAAAATTAAATTAGTTTTAACAAATAATGGTTTAAAACTGGGCTGTAAATAAAAGTGCAACCATCAGGAGAAGCAGAAGTAGAATAGGGAACCACTACTTCTCCTGTTTATTTGTTTAGTCTTTTTGTTTGCTGAAAAATAAGACTTAGTTTGCGTGAGTTACTGGCGTTGCATTATCTGCTTTAGCTCGGTTTGAATATTTACCCCAAGCGTAAACAACAAGTGGAATAATAATCATGATAACTAAACCAAAGAACTGGAAGTTAAAGTAACTGTTTGCAGTACCGTCATAACTTGATGGTGCTTTGAAGCCGAAATAACCTGCAAGTAGACATGTTGCAATACCTAGACCTGAACAGATCCACATACCAATGTTACCGCCAGGAACTGTAAAGCTACGTTGTGCGTCTGGACGCTTGTAGCGTAGGTAAATCGCAGCAGAGAACATAAGTAAGTAAGCAACGATATAAACAAGAGATGTTAGACCTAGAAGCATAAAGTAGAAGGAATCTACGTTAGGCATTACACAAATAAGCACACCCACGATTGAGATTAGGATAGCTTGTAAGTAAATAAGGTTAACAGGTACACCTTCTTTATTTGTCTTTTGAAGTACCTTAGGTAGTGCGCCAGCGTTTGCTGTTGCTTGAAGACCACGAACTGGACCTAAAACCCAAGAGTTAACTTGACCTGCAAGACCGATAGCCATACATACAGCCATGATAGGTGTTAACCAGTCTAGACCCCACATATCAAAGTAAGTCTGGAATGCCTGAATAAGACCTGCTGTCATTGAAATGTGCTTAGTTGGAATACCGATGAAGATTGCAAAAGAACCTACAACAGAAACGATAACCACAAATAATGCAACTAAGAACACTGCGATAGGGTAGTTACGTTCAGCGTTTTTAACGTGAGAAACGTTAGATGCTGATACTTCCATACCCATAACAACGAATACGAAGCCAATGAATAGTGCCCAAGTACCCTTATTTGATAAATCAGGAATAAGGTTTGCAGTTGTTAATGAAAGGTCAGTAACAATTGGATGACCACCGACTAGGTAAGCGATAGCGCAGGCTACAAGTACAAAGAAAGGTAAGAACACACCTAAAATTACACATAGAGTGGATACCCAACCGAGTGTTTTAACACCACGCATATTACCCAATGTACATGCCCAGTAAACCACTAATATAACAGCAAGAATGTACATTTTATTTTGTGCTAACGCAGGGTCAAAGGCGTAGGCAAAAATTGCACCGACAATCATCAAAATGGATGTCATGCCAAAAACCATTTGAATCCATTGCATCCAGACTGCAACAAATCCCATACGTTCACCAAATGCTTCGCGAACCCAGATGAAGATACCACCATCTTCAGGGAATGCCGTTGCAAGTTCAGCGGAGACAAGTGCTGTTGGAATCATAAAACAGATTGCAGCAGCTAATGTTAAGAAGATCGTCATCATTCCTGGCTGCGCTGTCATAGGGAGTGTACGAACACTCATAACAACCGCAGCGGTAATCATGACGAAACTGAATACGCCAATTTTAGCGGGAGAAGCGTTGGTGGAGCTAGCCATTGTAGACCTCAAAATCTATCAGTTAAGCAGTAATGAGATAAAAACATCTAATTCTATAAATTATATTAAATATCGATATTTTTAATTACCGCGTTCAAAAATCGATTTTTATGGTAGTGACCAAATGTAATTTTGTGAAGCGAATTTAGTTCCAAATTCCGATAGTTTAATTTGCATTTTTAAGCAATTTACGAATTAGGAATAATTGTATAATGAATAAATATAATATGCAGCGATGCACCTAGTGGCTATTTTTGGTTTTTAATGGGAGAAATGATTAACAATCCATGTTAATAGGCTGGCGAACAGAGCTGTTATTGCCGCCATGAATAACATTACAACAGGAGAAAAAATGTAGAGGGAAATATAGTATTCGTGCGATGCGCTAATTAGATGAAAAGCATAAGGCATTGTAATAGATAGAAAAGATATAGAAATCCATGTAAAGAATAACAACCATGCAGAATATGATTGGACAGTGATGAGCGTTTTGTTATGAAAATATTCATAGTGCTTAATGATAATATGTAAACTTAACAGAGGCAGAAGTGACCAAAAAATAAGCGCAAAACTAAAGACACTATGCTGTGGGTGCCAATTAAACATAAGTATATTAATAATAAAGATGCTAATAATTGAATATGCTCGGTAAGTCATCGTTTTAAAAGAGAAATTAGATATTTATGAGCAAGATTATATTGTGCTGTTTGAATCAATACCGCTACACCGCACATAAAATGAAGAAGAGCCGTTATTTCTAAACATTATGGTAATAAATAGGTCGTCTAGCGCGTTTATGTGTGTTTTTAACTTTTTAATATGCTATGTCCGAATTTATTAGTGCGAATGTTAATTTGTTAACTTGTTAATTTATAAGGTTAAAAATACAGTCAGCATTGTGAGATTCTATTTTTACGGCAAAAAAAGTAAACGTCAGTAAGAACCCCTTATCTTATTTAATGATAAAGTATTCTGGCATTATTTTTTGAATAGAATAAAACTTGAATCGTTATTCACTATTACTGTATTAAGTTTTCATCGAAAACAGGGGGGATCCCATGTTTCGTAATGTGGATATGTTTAATATTCGGTAAGATGTAAGTGATAGGATTATTCCGAATTTGTATTGTGTTATTTATGATTAAGATTAGATGGTTGGTATGACTAAAGATAATTTTGCAACCATAAGCGATAGAGTAATGTGCCAGATTAGGCATGATATCTTATGTGGTGAGTTTGAAGCTGGTCAGAAACTGGTACTCAGTGAATTAAAAGAACGCTATCAAGTTGGCGGTACTCCTTTAAGAGAGGCAATGGTGCAATTATCTTGGCAGAAATATGTCAAGATGGAGCCTCAGAAAGGCTTTTGGGTTGCCGATGTTTCACTCGATGAATTACGTGGAATTTTAAAGGCACGTTTGGCCCTAGGTCATGTTGCGTTAAAAGATGCGATTAAAAAGGGGGATGAAGCATGGGAACTACAGGTTTTAACGGCCTTTCACAAGCTTAATCGGTTAGATCCTGAATCAGCATTGTTTGATTATGATGAATGGGAATTGCGCCACAAAGAGTTTCATCTATCGCTTGTTGCGTGTGAAGGCTCTGAGTTTATACTCGATATGATCTCAAATGTTTATGATCAGCAAGAACGTTATCGACACTTCTTACTGAACGCGAACCTATCACCAGAGAAGCAATATCATGACAATGGTGAGCATGAAGCGCTGATGAAAGCGGTGTTATCGCGTAATGTTGAACTCTCTTGTCAGTTATTAAAAGAGCATGGTGAACGTTTGTACCAGATACTTGAAAAAGCCCCTTCACTGAAAGCGTTACTTAACTAGCCAAATGTTAAAGTAAGTGAACAGACACGATAATTGATTAAGTTATGATGCTTAACTTAATCAATTAATTAATGTTTGATTTCATTATTTCTAATGACGTTAATTAAATGAAGTGATAACTTAATTTCATTGTTATATAAATGGAATTAATTAGATGTTTAAATCGCTCTCTCCAGCCCAATTAGATCCTATTCTTTCCCTATCGATTGCATATCGAGAAGATCCGCGTGACAACAAAATAGATTTAGGCATCGGCGTTTATCGCAATAGCCTTGGTGAAACACCGATCATGCAAGCCATTCAACTTGCTGAGAAACGCTTAATTAAAACTCAAACAACAAAATCATACGTGGGTTTAGCGGGTAGTGAAGTATTTAATCAGTCGATGATGGATCTTTTACTCTCAGAAACATCGGCACATTCTCGTGCAGCAGCAGTACAAACACCTGGCGCGAGCGGTGCGCTACGTATGCTTGCTGATCTTATTCAAATTGCTCAACCTGATACAACTGTTTGGTTAACCAACCCGAGTTATGTTAACCATAAACCTGTGATGGAAGCGGCAGGTTTAAAGGTGAAATTCTATCCGTATTTCGACCCTGAAACTAAGCAAGTAAATAGTGAGGCCATGCTCAGTGAGCTTGCTAAAGCTGGCCCTAAAGATGTTGTGCTATTACATGGTTGCTGCCATAACCCGACAGGTGCTGATATTACATTTGCTGATTGGCAAGCGATTACAACATTGGCAAATAAAAATGGTTTTATGCCTTTTGTTGATATGGCATACCTTGGTTTTGGCGATGGCTTAGAACAAGACGGTGCTGGGCTTAAGTATATGGCTGACAACACAGAAGAGATGGTTGTCGCGACTTCGTGTTCAAAGAACTTTGGTTTGTACCGTGAACGAACGGGTGCTGCGATTATTATTAGTAATAGTCAGCAAGAAGCACAAAAAGCGAAAGGACGTATTCTTACTTTAGCGCGTTCAAGTTATACCATGCCACCAGATCATGGCGCGGCATTAGTTGCTGATATTTTAAATGATCAGCAACTGACAAATATCTGGAAAGATGAATTGGATACCATGCATAGCCGTATATTGACGTTACGCCAAGGGCTAACGCAAGCAATACGTCAACGTGGTAGTGATCAGTTTGATTTTATTGAACAGCATAAAGGTATGTTCTCTGTAACAGGCTTAACACCTGAGCAGATTTTAACCCTACGTGAGCAATATGGTATTTATGCGGTAGGAGATGGGCGAATTAATATTGCTGGCTTACAAGAGAAGCATATTGACCACTTGGCAGATGCCTTAGTTAGCGTGTCACGATAATCAATTGATTAATAGTAAAGCCTGCACCTATTTTGATTAGTGCAGGCTTTATTGCTTACATTCTGTTATTTACCTGCGACTTTTGCCGCGAGTAATCCTTGCATTGCGTAGACGTTGGTTTTGCCATTGAACTCAAGAGTCATTGGTTCATGTTGACCAGAAATCCACAATTTTAATTCTGCATCTAAATCGAAGTGGCCTTTTGTTTCTACGGCATACATGGTGATCGATTTGTAAGCAATAGAGCGGTATTCTACTTTTTTACCCGTGATACCTTGCTTATCAATAAGGATCAGGCGGTAGTCTGTTAAAATGATCATATCGCGAACAAGTTTGTATGCGAGTTCTATATTCTCATTCGGACCAAGGATCGTTGATAGCTCCTCAGTCGCGTCAGCGATACTCATTTCACCAGCGTTGCCTAGCAGTGCATTAAAAAGACCCATTTATTCTTCCTTTTATCCTTGATAACTAAATCATTAATTTATCGATATACTGTTTTTGATTTTAATCGAATTGTGTTTTTTACACTAGCAGAAACATGACAAGGTTTGGGTGAGCTTTTCGTTAAAAGTCTGGAAAAGTACTGGATATAAAGGGAAACCCTAATGGATATGTAAATGTTCCCTAAAAATATTGGTGGAGCTGTGAGTATCCTATTTCAATTGGTAACTTCGATAATGACTTCATAGATTGAGGGGGAGCGTAAAATCGTTTTCAGATAATAAAGGTACAGTAAAGGACATTTACGTTAATAGCATAATTTAGCGCTACTTTTTCTGCTCATAACGCAGCGTTAGTGAAACGCTGCGTTTTATGATGTTTAAATAGAGGTTTAATCAGAACGACCACGGCCAATAATTGGGAATTGATCTATGACTTCACTTCCTCTTACGGCATACAAGGTGTTGAAATTGTTTAACGTTGTATCGCAATGGCTTGGAAGCAATATGAGTTGTTGGCCTATTTGTAGTGGTGCATGGTTATTAATGAGGTGAATAATACCATGTTCATCTCCTCCCGATTTGTAACTAAGCATGTCGTCACTTTCTACTTTAGGCATGCCAAGATCAATAGAAAGACATTTCATACCTGCATCAATGATCGCTCGCTGTGGAGTAGGGTGGCTAATAACAGTACTTAATACTTTTAGAGTGACATCAAATTGGTTATTTTGATACTGATCATTTTCATCACCAATATCTTGATAAGTGGTATCCATAAACAAGTAAGAGCCTGCTTGAATTTCACTAAACCCTAGCCCTTGATAGGCTTCATATGTGCCCGTTCCACCACCACTCACAATCTCCGGTGCCAGCCCTTTAGGTGTTAATACGTTATTAATGTAATTAAAGAGATCTTCAACGACTGTTCTTGCTTGAGTATTTCGCTCTTGATAACCTTTTATATGCTGCAAGTGACCACTGTATGCCTGCAACCCAACATAACTTACACCATCAGAACAATTAATTGTTTCTATTAATGAAATTAAATCATCACCGATCTCTACGCCACAACGTTGTTGACCACTTTCTACTTCAATCATTAATTCAATACAAATTCCCGCATCTGTTGCTGCTTCTGAGATATCGATAATGTGCTGCTTATGATCAATTACCTGAATAAAGCGATAGTCGGGATATTGCTGATAAAGTTTGACTAAACGTTGAATCTTATTTTTTCCGGCTATAGGGGTTGTTATTAGAATATCGTTAATCCCCCCGGCAGCCATAACTTCGGCTTCCCCAAGTTTCGCAGTACATATTCCTTGTGCTCCTGCATCAATCTGCATTTTCGCTATAGTGGGGCTTTTATGTGCTTTAGTGTGCGGTCTGAGATTTAACTGTAGAGCATCAATACGTTGTTGCATCTCGTGTATATTGTTTGTCATTTTGTCGAAGTCAACGATCAAAGCTGGTGTGGGGAGTTGAGCGATATTCATTGTTAACTTTTCTCTCTTTTTATTTTTAAGTGAAGCTGTCTTATTTTCGCCCTATCTGGCTAGAATTGAATTTTGTGTAGTATACAATCAACTTGGTCTTTTGAGCGTATTGAAAATAATACGGCGCAGAGCTAGATACTAGGTGGAAAGCACCACCAACGATACCAATATGTGACATTACTATATTGTTAAAAAGTGACATTATTATATTGCGTTTACACAAAGGTGTACGTAAAAATAACTTTTTCCTTAAATGAACGTCTTTTGTGGTTAACACCTATTAGTTAAAAATTGATAAGTGTCAACCTAAATAGCAGTCTTTTAAAAGTAAAAAAATTAATTGATTTAGTCTTAATTAGCAGGTTTGTTTATATATTTCACAGTAAGATTATCTGCCTTTAGTTTTATACTATGATCATGTTCTTGTATTACCGTTAGCTTGTCTGTGCTCACTAGAACTGTTTGTTTACTCATGTTTGATACAGGAAAGCTTGCTTCAACATTCCCTTTATAAACCATTCCATTCGGTTCGTCATGCTCTGAGTCACCGACAAAGTTAATTACTGTACCGCTATTAACTTGCATTACGACATCACCGCTATAACTTTGGTAATCTTTATGCTGTTGTTCATGTTGGGACGTTATAGTGAATGGATTGATTGTTCCTGCAAAAGCCATCACGCTTGCAAAAAATAAAGAGCAAATTAATACTATTTTGGTTTTCATTTTCTATCCTTATTGTTATTTATTTAAAAAATAAAACATTCGTATATTTGGTTCTGTCACAAAGATAATTAAAGGTGTGACATACTTAATCTACGGATACTTTTAGACTGCGAGTGCATTGAATAGTTCAAAGGCCGTCTGAACTTAAATACTTATCTGTTCTTGATAGCGATAATGTATTTATGAGTATATTTTTTATAAAAGTAAGAATCCTTATTAATATAGCTGCGAACGCTTGTGTTCACTGGTTTCGCAAACTTTTTAATGAACTGCTGAGTGTCTGTGGATCAGGATAAGAATAGGAGAGGGTAGGAAAGAAAATACAGCATGGAGGACATTTCAACCCAAAGTACTGACGTACTCTGGGAGGAAAGTTCATTCATTACCACAGAAGGAGTGTGGATTTTTTTAGATATATTAAGACATAGCAATATAACCTTTATCTTTAATGATTTTTTGCCCTTCTGGCGACATGATCCAAGCTAGGAACTCTTTAGCAGCAGGTTTTAGTTTACCCGGTTGGTTTAGCACCAAGAAAGGACGTGAAAGTGGGTAAGTCTTATTCAGTACATCTGCAACAGAAGCTTTATGGCCGTCTACCTCAACTGCTTTTAACGAGTTATCAATAGAACCTAATGACACAAAACCTATCGCATCTTTGTTATTCGCAACGACTGTTTTTTCAATACCATTACCACTCGCAACTTGTGCGCGTTGGCTGATAGTCGATACTTTAACGCCGTTAATTTTTGTGGTTAGTTCCATTAACTCTTCAAACGCACCTCGAGTACCAGAACCATTTTCACGTGTTGTCACAACTACTGGGTCACTATTACCACCAACTTGAGACCATTGGGTAACATCACCTTTAAATAATTGCTCGATTTGCGATTTTGTTAGGTTGTTAACCGGGTTTTTTGGGTTAACAACAACAGCAATACCGTCACGAGCTATTTCAGTTTCAACCAATCCTGCTTTTTTCTCTTCTGCTGATAGGTTACGTGAAGCCATACCTAGATCATTTACACCTTCGATTGAAGATTTGATGCCTGCAGTTGAACCAGTACCGTTGATGTCAATAAATACGTCAGGGTGGCTCTTATGGTAGGTTTCACCTAAAACTTCCATTACCTCTGTAACAGAAGTTGAACCTGATACGGCGATGTGTTCTGCAGCCATAGCCGATGTAGATACTGCCGCAGAACTTAAAATTAATGAAAGTGCAAGAAGTGACTTAGTCATGTGTATCCTTTAGGGGCTTAGTTATTTGCTGACTAAGTTAAAGTGACTATGTGACAAGTTTGTTTCAAAAAAGATTATTAGGAAGTAAGGTTAGATTCCAATAATGAAACGTAATACTTTCAAAAATGGTTAGCAGCCGCGACGTTTCCAGAATTGTCCTTCATCATGATTGAAAACATTGAAGGTTTTATCCGCAATTATGCTGTTATTCATTTCTAATGTCATACGCCATGGGCCAACTTTATTACTGACAGGAGCCCAAATTGTATCACCAAGGTAAAAATCCCAATCATTATTACGAACATAAACATAACCATCGAATGGTTCTAAGACTTCACCGTCGTCATTAGTGATGTTGGGATGGTAAATGCAGTAATGAACCTTTTCGCCTTTGGCTTTCTTGATATTAACGGTAAAACCAAATTCAATATCAATTTCAGCAGGAATGTCTAAGGTAAACTCTTTGATCTTCGGTAGCTTTTTTGAGTCTGCATCCCAAGTGGTGAAAATGCCGTATGAGTGTAGGTGTACAATAGGTTTATTTTTTGCCATTGAATGTGGATCTCGTTTGATGAACGGTACGGATGAGATAACCGAATAATAAATCAAAAAACATTAATTTTCTTTTCGAATTAAGATGTTAGCAAATATTTCTTCAGGGTATGATATGTTTTCTGATAATTTAGATGTTAATAACTCTTATTATGAATGGAAATAGTAAATAAATGGAACCAACAGTTTGGATATGGGGCTTACTGGCTTGTGCAGTAATTAGTGGATTTTATCGTAAAACTTTATTGACTGCTGTATTAGTTACTTTAGCTTTACTTGCTGCGGTATTTCAAGAACGGTTATCAATCATTGCTATCGGTGGTGTTGCTATTGGTTTTCTGGTGGCGTATTGCACCGCTAAGCAAGAAGGGAAGTGGCGTTATGCTGGATTAAGCTTCATGTTTATTTGGTCTTTAGCGCTTTTTGCTCACGCAATTCCCGGTTTTGATAATCTACAAGTATTAGATAAGGTGTACGCTAGCCTTGATAGCACACCGTTTACTATGTATTTAAATTTAGATAAACCGTTGGTTTTCTTTGGTTTGTTATTGGCTTATCCAGCATTGTTAGGGTGTAACAAAACTTGCAATTTTAAAGTGCTCGCTTTAGTTGTGATGGGATGTTTATCGCTATTACCTATTGCTGCGGGGTTAGGAGCGTTAAAGTTTTCTTTTTCGACACCACATTGGTTGTGGTTATTTGTACTAAACAACTTGTTGTTTACCTGTGTAGCAGAAGAAGCACTTTTTCGCGGTTTTATCCAACAAGGTTTATCGAAGCGTTTCGGTTGGGTAATCGGGCTTGTTGTTGCTAGCTTACTTTTTGGATTTGCACATATTGCTGGTGGCATGTTGCTAGTTGTGTTCGCAGGTCTTGCCGGTTTATGTTACGGCTTAGCTTTCTATCTGACAGGGCGTTTATGGGTAGCTGTATTAGTACACTTTATGTTTAATTTGACGCATTTGATTTTCTTTACTTATCCGATGTTAGCAAAATAAGTAATAAAGCGGTCACCATGATGACCGCTTTATATATTTACTACTTACGGGATATTAGCGTAAGTGATCCATTACCACTAACACCGCTGCAAGTGTGTCGCTACCAAATGCCACACTTCGCTCTGGTGACCAACCGTATAAGCTGTCTGGTTGGTTATTGTGATCTTTAAATGGCATTTCAATAGTGTAAGAAAGACATTTAAATTCTTCTGCTACCCAGTTAGAGCCTACAGTTAGGTTCGCTTCACCTGGCTTATCTTTATCGTAACCATGCTCAACTTGGAACTCTGGTGTAATTGTTAGCAGTGCCTGCTTGAACATATTTTCAAGATTTTCGAAGCGAGCATCATAAGATGGAATCCCTTCTGAACCTGCAACGAAGTTATAAGGAATCGCTTCATCACCATGAATATCAAGGAAGAGATCCACACCTGTTTCAAACATTTTTTCACGCACGTAGAAAACTTCTGGGCTGTTTTCTAGTGATGGTGTTTGCCATTCACGGTTAAGGTTTACACCAATCGCATTTAGGCGAAGGTGACCACGCGCACTACCATCTGGGTTCATATTAGGCACAATGTAGAAAACGGCTTTTTCAAGTAAAGCACGGCCAACGGTATCGGTTTCATCCAGTAAGCGTTGAACAAGACCTTCAGCAAACCACTCTGCCATTGTCTCACCTGGGTGCTGACGTGCAATCACCCATACTTTCTTTTTATTTTCGGCAGTTGATTCATCACCAATAACCAATAGACTCATATCTCGGTTATCAAGTGTGTGGCCTAATGTTTCTAAACGGCAGTTGTAGTGACTTTGTGCTAGGTGAAGAAGATCTTGGTGGCGGTCGTAGCTGTATGGTGCAAAGTAAGCAAAATACATTGATTCATTTTCAGGGATCACGCTGAAGGTTAATTTGTCACCGTCAAACTCTGCTGGAACGCGGAACCATTCTTCACGATCGTAAGAAGCTACAACATCATAGCCTTTCCAGCCTTCAGGGTAGGCTGAATTTGCCAGATCAAGGATTGTAAAGTTATGCGGTTGTTGAGCTTCTGTTTCTAAACGGAAGTGGAACCATTGATGAAGTTCAGAGTTATTATCGTTAGGAATACTTAACTGAATGTCGTCTTTGCTATCAGCTTTAACTACGTTAATACTTCCACTTTCAAAGTTACTGAAGATTTTCATTTTTAGTTTCTCATTATAGGCTGTTATCTCAACTTACCACAAAGATAGTCTGTCTATGATGTTTTTTCCGCTATAAAATACGGCATTTGATTTGTATGATTAATAAATAATCAGTCGTTCTACTAAGATTGAAGGACGACTGATTTTGAGCGCGATTATTTCATCTGTGAATAGTATTCAGAGATATCGGCTATGTCTTGATCTGATAAGTTTTTAAGCTGGGCTTTCATCATTGACGACATCCCCCCAGTACGGCTGTCATCTAAATATGCTTGCATTGAGTTATATAAATACTCTGCATTTTGGCCTTTTAGATTCGGGTAATCTGGGCGTGGTGCAATGCCATTGCTGCCGTGACAAAAACGGCAGCTTGGCGTTTTTATTTCACCTTTGGTGGCATCACCATCAGGCATTGCCATAAGTGAACTTGAAAAGAGAAGTGTGATAATACTTGCTGTAAAAAATGGATAGCGCATAGTGTATGTATAACCGCAAAATGAGGGATAACCTCTATCATAAGCTGTTGTTTATGCTATGCAATATATTGTTACTGTTTGATGTAACAATATGTTAGTGGCTGTATTCCAAACAAGTGTTATCACGTTATGAAGATTCAATGTTGTCACAAGGGGGACTTTCTAAGCTATTGACTAGTGCCTTAATAAATCGCGCGGCTTCTCCCCCCGTACATGCTCTATGATCAAAGGTAATAGAAAGAGGCAGTACTTTTATGGTTTTTACTCGTTCACCTTCCATAACCACTTTATCCATGATCCGTCCTGCACCAATAATGGCAACTTGTGGCGGTGTCACAACGGGAGTGGCATAAATGCCAGCAATAGCACCGTAGTTAGAAAGTGTGATGGTTGCTTTTTGTAGCTGGTGGCGATCTATTTTTCGGCTGCGAATACTGGCAGCGGTGCGATCAATCCAGCGTCGGATTCCTTCCTGATGATATTGTTCTGCATGATGTAACACAGGAACATATAGGCCATGGCTGCTATCCACAGCAATACCAATATTAACGGTTTTATGTAAACACCTTGTCATTGTTTCCGCATCAAACCATGCATTAAGCGCGGGTTCTATATGACAGGCGTTATTAATAGCTTTAACTAGATTGACCGTTATGTCGTCATTTTTTTGCCAATGATATAAATGTGCTTCTTCAGTAAGAGTAACTGACGCGACATCATGGTGCGCTCGCGTCATATTTTTTGCCATATTACGGCGCGATCCTTTTAATAATTCAGTCCCTGGTATTTGTTGTTGGTAAGCAAGATAGACATCATTATCAAGAATTAAGTGATTAGCTCCAGAGCCTGTGATTTCTTTAATATTGACACCTAATTTCTGTGCTAATAACCGCGCTGAAGGGGTCGCAATTAATGGATGATGTTGATTAGCAATGGAATGTAAATTAACGGTTTGATTTGCATCATCACAGATAGGATCAACATCAACATGTTTATCAAGCTGGGAGATGTTTCCAACAACAGTGGTCGAAGGGGATGTGTGATTTGCAGAGCTTGTACTGATTTTCTCTGGCTGTATGCTTGAAGTATTCGCGAGTAATTCATCGATTTCTAGCAAGCATTGACCAATATTAATAACATCGCCTTCGTTTCCATAACGATGCACAATTTTTCCACTATAAGGCGCAGGAACATCAACCGTTGCTTTTGCTGTCTCTACAGTGACGACCACTTGATCGGTTTTCACGGTATCGCCAATATTGATATGCCATTGCACAATTTCTGATTCAGCCAGACCTTCACCAAGATCGGGTAATGTGAATGCTTTCATTGCCAACCCTCCATGAGTTCACGAGCGGCATTTACAATGTCATCGTGTTGGATCATAAAATAATCTTCATTACGATAATAAGGCATGATGGTATCAAAGCCCGTTAGACGTTTAGGCGGCGCTTTCAGTAAGCACATCGCGCTTTCAGCTACTCTTGTAATGATCTCTGCACCAACACCGCAAGTTTTTGCTGCCTCATGCACCACTAATAAGCGGCCTGTTTTTTCGAGTGATGCCGTAATGGTTGCCATATCGATAGGTTTGATACTGGCTAAGTCAATAACTTCAAGTTCTATGCCATGATGAGATAAGGTCTCTGCTGCTTGGAGTGATTCGACCACACAAGCGCCCCAAGTAACTAGAGTAATATCTGTTCCTTTTCTCAACGTAAAACATTGCTCAAGCGGTAAAGCGAGACCGTTATTTTCGACATGTGATTTAACGGTTCGGTAAATCCGTTTGGGTTCAAAGAATAAGATCGGATCGTTACTACGAATCGCGGCGAGCAATAATCCATAAGCACGTTGTGGTGAAGAGGGGATCACAACTTTTAAGCCCGGAATATGGGCAAACATTGCTTCGATACTTTCAGAATGATGCTCCGGCGCATGTATACCACCACCAAAAGGGGCTCTAAAAACAGCAGGGCAGGTTAAGCGGCCGCGAGTACGATTTCTTAGTCTTGCTGCATGGCATACTAGATGCTCCATTGCTGGAAAAATAAAGCCTTGAAATTGAAATTCAGCAATAGGGCGGAGCCCCTGTGATGCCATACCAACAGTGACACCGGCGATTAACGATTCTGCGAGTGGTGTATCAATAACACGTTTACAACCAAAAGTTTGTTTTAAACCGAGTGTTGCGCGAAAAACGCCACCGTTTTCACCAATGTCTTCACCCAAAATAACGACATTAGGATCGTGTTGCATTTCATAGTGAAGGGCGAGGTTAACTGCTTCTATTAATGTAATATCAGCCATTATTCCCTCCTGAATTTTGCTTCTCCATTCGCATCGCTTTATTGATAAGCGCGTCGCGTTGATAGTGCAGATCGGGATCGGCTTTCTCGTAAAGATAATCGAATGCTGATTCTGGCGCTTGTACAGTGAGAGCAAGGTATTGTTCAACGGCTTGATTAATACGCTGATGGCAAATGTCTAACCATTGGGACTCTTCATCTTCTGACCATAAATTTTGATTGATTAAATAGGTCTTTAATCGAACAATAGGATCGAATTGCCATGCTTGTTTGACTTCTTCATCTTCACGATAACGAGAGGCGTCGTCAGCAGTGGTATGATCACAAAGTCGATAACTTACTGCTTCTATTAATGTCGCACCTTTACCTTTTCGTGCCTGATCTAAACTTTGTAGAAGGGCATCGTACATAGCAACAATATCATTGCCATCAACCATGATACCTTTGATTCCTGCGCCTTTGGCTTTATCGACTAAGTGTTCGGCATGACATTGCAAATGAAGTGGTACAGAGATCGCCCACTGATTATTGTTAATGACAAATACTAAGGGGATATTCCATACACCTGCGCAATTGAGTGATTCTAAGAAATCACCTTTTGAGGTTGCGCCGTCCCCACAAGTAGCAACAGTTACCCTATGTAACCCTTTGATTTTCATTGCTGCAGCAATCCCAACAGCATGAGTGCATTGTGTTGAAATTGGCACGCAAAATGGCATATCGTCATTATGTGGAATATCGGGGGATATTGAGGGGAAACTACTACCTAATTCATCGCCGCCCCAGTATTGCAAATTTTGCAACATACTTATACCACGCGCCCATAATGCGGGCATATCACGGTAATAAGGTGCGAGCACATCGGTTGATTGCATAGCAGAGCCAATCGCGATACCAATTGCTTCTGCGCCAAGGTGGGAGGGGTAAGTACCTAACTTTCCTGTTCTTTGTAAGGCAATCGCTTTTTTATCATAGTGACGAACTAAAACCATATCCCGGTAAAATTGCTGTAGTAACGTATCATTAGCCCATTCAGGAAGAGGGGCGATTAAATTACCACGGTGATCAATATAACGATGCATGGGTTGTGTCTGTATATTCATCCCAAGCTCCTTGTGTTTTCTCACCTCTTTATTATCTTTTGCTAAGAGATGATTCGTTATAACGGCTTGAACTGGATAATTTAAGTGTAACGAATAGACAGCAACTTGCTTGAGCTTTATCGTTGATATAACAGTAAACAAAACAATACAGCGAAATTGTTTGAAAAGAGAGTTTCAATCTAGCTATGACGGTCAATCATGCTAACTTGACATGGTTATTGTGAGATTTTATGTTGCTACGTGTCTGGCGATAATCTTACTCGGCTAAAACGCGCAAACCGTGGAATACCTCTATCGGTGTAGCCGTTATAACGAAACTGAATTGTGGTGCCAACTGGGGGAGGATTTTTGCGTTGTTGTTCGGTAAAGCCAGTTCCTATCTTAAAGGTTTTATCATTGGCTGTTTTTACCCAAACAGATCCCATTAATCCCTGATATTTGCCATTTCCCTTTTCGTAAGCAATGATAATCGCTTCTGCATCTTGGTGTTGTTTGAGTTTTAATAACTTATTTGTTCTTCCTGCGACATAGTAGTTATCAATATGCTGAAGCATTAAACCTTCACCATGGTTATTAACGATTATATCAAGCCATTGCGTAAGAATACTGATTTCGTTGATACGTTTATGTTCAACCAGATAAAGAACATTGTTTGGAACTGTACTGTGAGTCTCGATAAGTTTGACTAAGGTGTTATAGCGTTGTTCAAAAGGTAAATCTGATGCAGGTAAATCAAATACCATATACTTGACGCTACGCCATGCCTCTTCACTAGGGACGCGATCCATGACGATTTGAGTTAGATCTTGGAATTTCCCACGTTGTAGCCATAATTCTCCATCAAGCGCTATTGCGGGTAGGTTTTTTATAAACCAATGTGGAGCGTGGATTTGTTTTCCTGATTTTGTCGTAAGTTGAATACCATTCCAATAAGCTCTAATTCCATCAAGCTTCTCACTAACAAGGTATTCACTGACAGGGAATTCTACATTATCAGCAACACTGTTATTTTCATTAAGGTGCTGTAAATCTAATGTCTTAGCTTTCATTAATTCAGGCGTTGATTGCGCAGAAAAGGAAAGTGTGAGAATGATCAATGCTGCGATAGGTGAGAGAGGTTTATTTATATAATTAAGATGTTTTTTTGAGGAAATTTCAGCATCAGTAAATATGTTTATCATCGCCTAACCTCCAAATTATAATCAGTTATAATAAGGTATTAGACACTTATGATAATGGAAAATATCAATATGGTTTCATATTGTAATATTGTGCTGTCACTCTAAACTTTCTTCGAGATGATACAAGTGTTAACAATTTAATGTGTATTACGTATATTTAGTTGTTGTTAAATACTGAAGATGACGTCGTTTTGTTAGCCAACATATCAACTTTTTTTGTATAGCTATCCGTACAATTATAGAAAGCTTGTGCTTGTTTATGATCGGCTACAAAAGAGAGGGGGTGCTCAAGTCCTTCTATATAAATACGTGAACGGTTGCCGTGAGAGCGAAAAGTATCGATAAATAATCTTGGACTGACATTATCATTAGCGATAGTCGTGCTGTAGATGACATTATTGCTATCAATACGTTTAAAGAGGTTATGATCGACTAAGTACTTTATATCTGCTTTAGTTTTGTTAAAGATGGGCTCTTGAGTTAATTTACCTCTAGATGGTGCGGATAAATCATTGAAATGATATATTTTAATGTCAAAATTACTATGATAATTAGAGGATAACGCCAAAACAATCTTATCTTGATACCGTTCTTCTTTTATACGTAACGTACAAGCAGAGTTGTTTTGGATATAAACTGAATTTTCAAGCAGAGGCGTTGAAAAGGCAGAGACTGTGAGAAAAAGTAGTGGTGTAATCATAGTGCGCACCATATAGACATACATCAGTGTAAATCGAGTAAAACATTTTGCTTCCTACTTTAAACACTAGTGCTTATGGCAATCAAAATGTAGCTAACATCAAGATCTATTATTTGTGATACACATTATTATTTTTGAGACAGCAATCTAGATTTAAAAATAAGGCCTTTAATTAAACCTCACGAAGTGAAGTTGTTCAAAACATTGCTATAAATATGACAATTGATTACATGTTAAGTGTTAAATTACGCATTTAGATAATAACAAAAATTAAAAATGTGCTGTTGCTTGTACGTTTAGGAGAAAAATATGTCGAGTAGTACTACAGGAAAAACTACAAAACTTAACTGGAAATTGTCGTTACTTCTTGGGTTATTAACTGGCTGTGCATTAGGCGCAGGTATACAGCATTACAATAATGTGCCTGTGACGAAGGCATATAGTACGTTAAAAAGTGACTACCAGTCAGTAGTTGAGCAATTAGATAAAGAAAAATTATCTGTTAAACAGTTAACAGATGAGAAAGTGTTACTTGTTGAGAGTTCTAATCAAAAGCTAGAAGCACTGAATTTGCAGTTGGATCAACAAAAGATTCAGCTTGAGCAATTAACACAGCAATTGGTTGATATTAAAAAGCAGCAAGAGACAACTCAAAAACTAGTTGTTACAAAAAAGAAACTCAATAAAGAAGTGGTAGCGCTAAAGACTAAAACTAAGCAACAAAAAGAAGTGATCGATAATTCAAATGTGTTGTTTGAACAAAAATCAAAGACACAGCATGATTTAGCTGTAGTTCAAAAACAAATAGCGACACTTAGCCCTGAGATCAAAAAAGCAAAAAAAGCGTGTGCTGAGTTTAAATCGGGTAATAGTTGGAATTGGGTATCACAAAAAGACTGTGATAATTATGAGGCACTTCAGCAGAAGCTTAATACGTTAAAAACACAAGAAAGTCAGTTAAAACAGTCTTTAGCTGCGCTTAATAAGAAAATTAATGCGTAAATGAGTTAACCTTTATCAAGGTTCTTTCTTAGTGCTAGGAATAGCCTCAAAAAAGCCGCAATGTTGATCTTTTACAGTGAAGTAACACTATAAAATGAGGCATTGCGGCTTTTTATAATTTAGCTATTAACCTATTAACCTATTAACCTATAGGTTGAGCTAGTGAAGCAGGAAAACCGCGTTGAACGGCAATTTGTTCTGCATTCGTAATGATATCTTGTTTATCTAACTGCAAGGTTGTGGAAAAAAGCTGTTCTCTTGTGCTTACATCATCATTATGCGAATTGATGATTCCTTTTTTAGTGAGTTCACTCACAATAGCATCTGCTGCCGATAGTGCTGATGATGCTTTT
The DNA here is from genome assembly GCF_002954615.1 of Photobacterium angustum. Taxonomy (NCBI): domain Bacteria; kingdom Pseudomonadati; phylum Pseudomonadota; class Gammaproteobacteria; order Vibrionales; family Vibrionaceae; genus Photobacterium; species Photobacterium angustum. The sequence goes on from NZ_MSCJ01000003.1 coordinate 868,749, forward strand.
ACAATTTCAGAACGAGCATAGTTGTCACCAGAGAACGATATATCTGCAGCACGAAGCGTTGCATCAGCCCCTGGGATTTGCTGAGCGCCAAATAATGGTTTTCCGCCTACAACAGCACTTTTAAATGTATCAACATATTGTGCGACATGTTTGATCGCTTTTTCTGTACGCTCAATTACTTCTTCTTCAGACCACTGACGTTTTAATTTTTCTTTAAAAGCGTCATTAAGTTTTGGTTGAGCAGAGGAATGATCAGAAGTTACTAACCCATTTTCAAATAGAGTAATATCTTTTGTCATTCCATGTAATTGGAAGTAACCGTTAGGGTAAGGCGTCAGTTGAGCCATGCCTTTTGGCGTACCGCGCTCACCATGAATAATCACTTCTGGCCAGTGCCCCTCACATTTCTCCCAGCGTGTTACATAAGCGGCTTTAAATTCAACCATACGCTGTCGTGGAATATGTGCTAGATCATCGATTGTGCCAGAGCGATAGCCACAAGCATTGATTAAGTAATCAACAGTACACTGCTGCTTATCATTATCCTGAGTTTCATAAGTGATTAACCATCGCTGAGTTACTTGGTCATATTTAACCTCACACACCTTACTCGAAAGTAATACATGACAGTTATCCATCTGCTTCAGTGCTAGGGATGCGGTTGCTGCAATTCGAAAAACACTTAAACCATACTCTTGTACCATAACGATCGGGTATTTGAATTGATCTAATTGAAGAGATTTGGCAACAGGGATCATCCAATCATCAGGTGTGATCGGGTGTGCTGGATTATCTAATTGCCTTAACTTTTCTATATCTTGCTGCGAATAGAGAGTGAAGTAATCACTAGGTTCACCTAGGACTTTATTTTTACTATCTCGTTTTACCAATTGTTCATAAGTGGTTTTTAGTAAATCTAGGCGAGGTATTAAATCTAATGCCGAGCCCTTATCGTCAATTGGCACAGCGATAACAGTAGGGCGAATGTTTGCAGTATGTTTGAACACTCTAAGCGTATCAATCGATTGCTCTAATAGGTTGAGACACTGTTGATTGGAAATCTCACGATATAAATTGCCGCCCGCATGAAGATGGCAGATAGGCGGACCGTTAACGAGACTTATCCCTTCTTCGAATAGATTTATTGAAATTCCAAGTTCAGCAAGACGAAGTGCAATTGTAGCACCTGCGACTCCTCCACCAATAATACCAACAGTTGAATGGCGAATGCCTTCTGATGAGCGGTGTTCTGAAATATTCATAATGATTAGGCTTAAATGTGAAATTCAATAGTAGTTATAACGTTAATATTTGTATGGCTTTAATTAAGCATGTTAAGCCAAATGTATTTTACAAGGTTACAGTTACGAGAGAAATATAAAGTTAGATCAAAAGTTAGAATAGGAGTACTTGTATTTTTTGGCTCACAAAATAGGCGTTTTGTTTGATTAAGCATAAATATGAATAAAAAGTAGATATATAAGCTTGGTCAATATCTGAAAAATAAAATTACACAATTATGAATGTGAATATTCTTGTTATAAAAATGTGACATTGATTTACTTTTATACAAGCGGTTTGTTTATGTGTAATATTTATGAATCTTTTAAATACAAACATTTAAAAATTTAAAATGTTACAAAAAATATTTTAGTATAGCTTTTTATTTTTTTGTTTGGTAAATTAAACCCTGTTTTTTTGAGGTGATTCGCAAAAACAAAAACTAGGTTTGTATTTGTGAGTTTAAGCATCTAAAAAAGCACCTGTAGTGGCAACATTCATAAAATAAAGGATAAAAAACATGTCTAAAGCACGTTTTGCGATTTTACCTCTTGCACTTCTAATCTCTGGTGCAGTAAACGCAGCAACTGTTAACCCATTCTACGCTGGCGTTCGTGCTGGTGGCGTTCATTACGCTGACTTTGATACTAAAGATTACACAAACGGTACTTACGGTAACGGTTCTGACGGTATTGATCGCGATGATTTCGCTGCAGGTATTTTCATGGGTTACAACGTAACTCCATGGTTTGCAATTGAAGGTGGTTACACTTGGTTAGGTGAAGTTACTGCTAAGTACGACGAGCACCACGATCTTGGTAAAATTGAGCAACAAGCTATTGATCTAGTAGGTAAGTTCACTTACCAAGCTACTGATAAAGTAGATCTATACACTAAAGTTGGTGGTGCATGGCAGTTCACTCGTGCTAAAGGTTTTGGCGAGACTGATCGTGATGACAGCCTAATTGCAACTGCAGGTCTTGGTGCTGAGTACCACTTCACTGATAACCTATCTGCACGTGCTGAATACCAGTACTACCACAACATGGAATCTAAGCCGACTGGTACAGATACTAAGATCAACTGGGATGCTAACTACTACGGTGTTAGCTTAGTTTACGGTTGGGGCGCTCCAGCACCAGTTGTTGCACCTGTAGTTGAAGAAGTTGTTGAAGCTGCAACTGTTCAAGTTGAGCCAATCTCTGTAACAATGCCTTTCGCATTTGACAGCGACAGCCTAACAGCTGAAGACCAAGCACGTCTTGAGCCTATCGCTCAGCGTCTAGTTAACTTCCCTAACGCAGAACTAGTTGTTATCGGTCACACTGATAGCCGTGGTTCAGAAGCTTACAACCAGAAGCTATCTGAAGAGCGTGCTAAGACTGTAGCAGTATACCTAATGAAGCACTTCAACATCGATGCAAGCCGCGTTAAAGGCGAAGGCCGTGGTGAGCTAGATCCAGTAGCTTCAAACGACACTGCTGAAGGTCGTGCTCAGAACCGTCGTGTAGATGTAACTACTCCTGGTTTTGAAATCCAAGCTGAAGCTGCAGAAGCTGTAGCTCAGTAATTAACTCTTTTGAGTTATAAAAAAGCGCCGAAAGGCGCTTTTTTTATGTCTGTAATAAAATTTAGAATCAATGTTAAACTACTACTTTAATCGTAGTTTATTGATATGAGAGTCAAATGGCTATTTGGAAAAGAGAGTTTAGCTTAGCTAGTCTTAATAAAACCTCAGAAAATACATTAATTAAACATTTAGGTATTACCTATTCAGCTTTTGACGAAGAATCACTCTCGGCAACTATGCCCGTTGATCATAGAACACACCAACCACTAGGTATGTTACATGGTGGAGCCTCAGTTGTTTTAGCTGAAACATTAGGATCATTAGCCGCTAATTTGTGTGTTGATCATGATAAGTATTGCGTAGGCTTAGATATTAACGCAAATCATATTCGCGCAATAAGAGAGGGGATAGTAACGGGTCGTGCTAGTGCTCTTCATTTAGGCGCAACAACACAAGTTTGGCAAATTAAAATAAAAGATGAAAGACAGCGACTAATTTGTACTAGCCGATTAACAATGGCCGTCATTAATAATAAGAAGAAATAAATATCCGATGATAATACATTTTGAACAAGGTCGAATTATCGCGACTCAACGAGAAGTTGTTGTAAGAATTGATGGTGATTGCAGAATCAATCTCCAAGCACAAGTTGATGAGCTAACACTTATTTCTGGCGCTAATGTTGTTAGTGCTGTTGGTAGCGGTATTAATTGGTCTATAAAGTTAGATTCGGATGAACAATTGCAACAACTTGCTAATGAAATAGGTATTGCGATTACTATTTATTAACCTTATTTGCTTTGTATTGAATAAAGAATATTAAAATTATCTTTATGAACTAATTTATCTATGAATAACCTAGTTGAAATTATAAATATGGAATATTATTCTCGATGGAAAACATTTATCCCTAAAGGGTATGTTTGAGTAATAATTGAACAATAATAAGAATTTCACATGTCTAAAAAATATATTGCATTACTACCGCTTGCATTAGTTGTATCAACCGCTGTATCTGCTGCTACTGTTAATCCTTTTTATGTTGGTGCACGACTAGGTGGTGCTCACTATTCAAATTTTCAACAGAACTATCAAGATATAACAGGCATTAATCTTAATAAAGATGATGTCGCGGCTGGTGTATTTGCAGGTTACAACTTTACACCTTGGTTTGCGGTTGAAACGGGTTATACATGGTTAGGTGAAGCTAAGTTTGAAAACAATAAGATTAAGCAACATGCTATTGATCTTGCAGCTAAAATGACATGGAATCTGAATGATCAATGGGGTGTGTTTGGTAAGTTAGGTGGCAGTTATATGCTGGCTGATTTCCATGGCTATGGTATTAAAGATCTTGATGATCATTTACTTGGTACTGCTGGTGTCGGTGTTGAGTATAAATTGACTAACCATCTATCTACCCGTTTAGAATACCAACTTTACCACGATATTCAGTCTAAGCCTCGTGACACGAATTTAGCTTATAACTTTGATACACAGTTCTATGGCTTGAGCCTTGTATATAGCTGGGGAGCAGCGCCTGCCGTTGTTGCACCAGTTGTTGATACTGCGCCGCCAGTTCAAGCTGCAACAGTCACAGTAGAGCCTTCAACGGTTACGATTGCTTATGGTGTTAATGGTAAGCATTTAACGGAAGAAGATAAGCAACGTCTTCAACCAATGATTCAACGTTTAACACGTTACCCGAGTGCAACTGCTGAAGTAACTGGTTATACATCAAATACAGGTAGTGCTGCTTATAACCAGAAATTATCTGAAAAGCGTGCGAAAAATGTAGCTGATTTACTTTCTCAGTATGTTGCTGACGCTAGCCAAATTACAGCGAAAGGGATGGGTGAAGCAAATCCAATCGCTACTAACGATACCGCTAAAGGTCGAGCAGAAAATCGTCGTGTAGAGATTTACTCTCCAGCATTAAAGATTGCGACAGAAGATGCTGCTGAGCGTCCAGATTGCTGCGCAATGGAAAATAACCTATAAATAAAAAAGCGCCGAAAGGCGCTTTTTTTTGACTCTATCTATTCGGATTAGGTGCGCAAATAGATTTCTTTCTTAAACAAAGTGCCATAATAATACCGAAAATAGCACCTTGAGTAATAATCGCTGAACCACCATAGCTAAAGAAAGGTAATGGACTTCCCATTACAGGTAATACACCGCTTACCATACCTATGTTAATAAAACTATATAGAAAGAAACTTAAAGCAAACGAGCCACTGACTAATCGTGCAAACGTTGATTCTGATTGATTCGCCAGCCATAGCACTCTAAAAGTCATAAACGTATAAATTGCTAAAATAGTGAAGCTACCAATGTATCCCCATTCTTCTGCAAATGTTGAGAATATAAAATCGGTATGACTTTCTGGAATGAAACCAAGATGACCTTGTGTTGCATCCATCCAACCTTTGCCAGATATACCGCCAGATCCAATTGCAATTTTGGATTGTATGATCTGATAACCAGAGCCTAATGGATCTGATTCAGGATTTAAAAATTGAAGAATACGTTTTTTCTGGTAAGTCTCCATCACAAAATACCACGCTAATGGAAGACTGACACCAATAATGGCTATCACAGATGAAATTAACTTCCATGACATTCCCGCAAAATACAGAACAAATAGAGCGTACATTACTGTAAAGATAGCACCATCTAGATCTGGCTGAATAAAAATCAATCCAGCTGGAATTGCGGTTACTATCAAACAAATCATGATCTTTTTAATACTTGGTCGACCCGCATCACTGACAAGGATCCAAGCCATCATAATTGGGACTGCTATTTTTACAAGCTCTGACGGTTGAAAACGTATTGGTCCTAATGCTAACCAGCGTTGTGAGCCATTGGTACTATCACCAAGAACAAATACACCAACAAGTAAAAGCACAGTAATAAAAAACAAATATGGAGCACTTCGTTCATAAGCGGCAGGTGAAATTGATGACATCACTAATAATGCGACAATCGCAATTCCGGCACGAATGAGGTGACGCTCTATGATTGGCTCACTAAAGCTACTTGCACTCCATACACTCAAAGAGCTGAACGTGATAAGAATTAAAATCGATATCAATAGTGGTATATCGATATAAGGACGGAATTTACTCATCGTGTAATTCACTGATTCACGCAAATTTGCGTAGACGTTAGTAATGTTTGTCACTTTAGGGGAGTTATTATTTGCCGCAAGATAAAAAGTGAAACAAAATGTGGCTTGAGCTTAAAAGGAAATATTATGAGTGATTTTCTAACACTAAGAGCATAAAAAGATGATTGAAGTAGCGCAAACTGTATAACAAGAATATTTGTTAAATAGTGACAAAGTACAGAGAAGCAAAGATAAATATAGTTATACTTTCTCTGTAATTTTAGTCGGAGAATCAGATGGATCGTTACTACTGGGGTGTTGATTTAGGTGGTACGAAAATCGAATGTATTGTGATAGATCGTAACACTGATCAGTCGATTGTTCGTGAACGTATCGAGACAGAAAGTATTAAAGGCTATCAACATATACTTGGTCAAATAAAGATACTGATTGAGCGGTGCGCAAACATAGTCGGACATTATCCTAATGCGGTTGGGTTTGGAACACCAGGCACGCTTGATCCTGTTCATGGCGTAATGAAAAACTGCAATACCACGGCCTTAAACGGCCATCCTCTTGATAAAGATCTTAATGAAACTCTCGGCGTCCATGCAGTTATTGCTAACGATGCTAATTGCTTTGCTTTAGCCGAAACTCATTTTGGGGTCGTAAAACGTATTAAGCCTGAAGCTCAAATTGTGTTTGGTATCATTATGGGAACGGGAGTGGGCTCAGGCATAGTGGTGGACGGCAAATGTTTATACGGTTGCCATGGTATTGCTGGTGAGTGGGGACATAATGTACTTGAACCAAAGGGTGCAGATTGCTATTGCGGTAAGCAAGGTTGTGTAGAAACGGTTATTTCTGGTAAAGGGTTAGAACGTTATTATTACGAGCTATCATCTCAAGCGTTATCTTTGCCTGAGATCGTCGAGCAAGCGAAACAGAATAATCATGAAGCAGTGAAAACAATAACGCGTTTACGTGAGTATTTTGGTTTAGCGGTAGCACGAATTATTAACGTAATTGATCCTGAGGTTATAGTGATTGGTGGCGGTGTCGGTAATATTGATGCGTTATATCAAGATATAGAAACACAAATTTTACCGCACTTGTTTAATACAGAGCTTAATACCCTGATTGTAAAACCAGAGCTAGGTGATAGCGCTGGTGTTTATGGCGCTGCGGCTTTAGTGAAAAACATTAGCTAAACAAGAGTTGTCCTAAAAGTTAAAAGCGCGATACTCATTAATAGTATCGCGCTTTTATTTTAACTCGCCAGAACTTGAGGTTTACGATGTAAACTTGCTACTAGCATGTAAATTGCCGTTGCAAGTAGAACAATGAAGAAGAAATCCATTATTCCATTTTGTTCTGCCATAAAGCTGTTAGCACCAATCGGACCCAGTGCTGAACCAATGCTGTAACTAAACAGCATAACTTGTGTTGCAGCAACAATATATGAAGAATCCAAGTTGTCACACGCTAATGTAATTGCAATTGGGTAAAGCGCAAAAGCAGACATGCCTAACAACGCCAATGCAGTGATCAGAACAACATAGTCTGATGATAGGTAAGTAATACCCATAGCAAAAACACCAAGCAAAGACATTAAAGCAAGCAATAGCGTTTTGCTCATTTTAATTGAAAGTTTGCTAATGATAGGTTGAATAACCATACCACCAAGAATGGTTGCAGCCATCAACACGCCTACTTGATCTGTTGTTAGAGCGCTTTGCTTTAGTGCTAAAGGCATTAAACCGTAGATGCTGCCCATTACAACACCTGAAGTCATACAACCAATAATCGCAGGCTTACTCAAACGTGCAATTTGCTTTATTGATAACACTTGGTGTGAATCACTGCTAGGTTGGCCTTGTTTTACAAACAAAGGCGGTAAAATAGCAATTAACAACAGTACTAGAATAACGATAAAAGGAATAAAGCCTTTAACGCCAAACATACCTACGGCTAATTGACCAACAGTAGTACCACCGTAGAGCGAGGTCATGTAAAAACCAAGACGTTTTGCTCGCTCTTTCGCGTTATCACCAATAAGTAGCCATGATTCAACAACAACAAAAATACCCGCAACAGCCATACCGGCAATTAGGCGTGCAAATAGCCATACTTCCTTATTTGGAAACATGGGTAAAACCGCAACAGTTGCTGCTAGCAAACCTAAAAAAGTAATAAAAGCCACACGGTGACCAATCTTCGCAATAATTGGTTCGATCATCATCGAGCCGATAAGAAGACCAATATAATAGATGCTTGCTAACCAACTCGCATAACTGCTATCAATTTTAAAATTTGTTAATGATAACGGGACCAAGCTCATAAGGTAGCCTGATGCGATTGCGAATACAGTTAGTCCAGCAACAGGCACAAAAATGCCGCCGCTTTTGCGACAAGTAGTGATGTCTTGCACTACCTTGGTCTCCAAGTGAAATGTTTGAATTAATCTGTCTTTATTTAAGGTAATACGTTTAGAAAACGAAAAACCAGAAACCAAGGAATGATCACTGGAAATAACAAGACAGAGCTGTTTAAAAAAGTGTTTTATTCGAAAACGCGGCGATTATTGACGCTAACCTAACATTAGTAAAATGAGAAAAACTAATGCGAAATGGGTTGTTTCATTACATTGAATAATGCCAAAAAATAATCGTTAGAGTAGTGATAATTAAAATGAGCACAAAATCACACTTTATCTGATTAATATATTTGTTTTTAAAGAATTAGAGCTGAGTTTACTGATGTAGAGTAGGGGGTAATTCAAATAATCATTAGTGTTGTAATTGTTGCTGTATCCAAAAAAATAGTAAACGGTAGCTAATTTTCATCAAAATAATATAAAAAAAATTGGTTTCTAATGAAGAGTTTGGATTACATATACTAAAAAGCCACCTTCCTATAGCGATATGGCACTATGAGTGAGGTGGCTAGTTATATTTTGAAGTCGATTAACGTTTATTTTTTAGATAGCGTTTACGTCGTTCTTCTTTCTTTTTGATCTTTTGTTCTGCTTTGCGTTCAGCTTCTACTGCCACATTGATCAGCTCTTCAGTGATCATATCTGGATGCTCTAAAGTAATGTGACCCAGTGTACCGTTACGCAATTCATTGATAAGAATAACTGAGGCTTTGTGCAGATCAACACGACCACCTCCTTTTAAACAACCACGTTTACGCCCAATCTCTTCCATTAGCTCAATTTCAGATTCAGGCAGATCATCATCAAGGTTATAACGTGCCTTAATCATATCTGGGTATGCTTTGATCAGGTATTCAATGGTAAAGAAACCAACATCGATATAATCCATCGCGGTATCTTTAATTGCACCTGTTGCAGCAAGGCGGAAACCACTGTGTGGATTTTCCACTTTTGGCCATAGAATTCCCGGTGTATCAGAAAGCAGTACGCCGTTATCTAGGTTAATACGTTGCTGTTGACGTGTTACAGCAGGTTGGTTTCCTGTGATTGCAACAGTTCGGCCTGCTAGTGCATTGATAATGGTCGACTTACCAACGTTAGGAATACCCATGATCATGGTACGAATTTTTTTACCTGCTTCTTCACGGTGAGGTGCAAGCTTACGGCATAATTCCATGATCTGATTAACTTCGTTTAAGTTTTCAGTGGTGACTGCAATGGCTTTAACACCTTGTTCTTTTTCAAGGTGATCGATCCAAAGTTGTGTCATCTCAGGATCGGCCAAATCACGCTTGTTCAAAACTTTAACAACAGGCTTACCGTCATTGGTATTACGGAACGATTTGATCAGTGGGTTTTCACTACTAAATGGGATACGAGCATCTAAAACTTCGATGATCACATCAACTTTCGGCATCGCCTCTTCAATTTCTTTGCGGGCTTTGTGCATGTGCCCTGGAAACCACTGAATGCTATTACTCATTATTTATGTACTCTTTATTTTTCTAGGTGTCCCTTGGGGTACAACCAGGGGTACTAAAATCTGTTGCAAGAGAGTGAGGTACGATTAAGTACATGAATACTTTACTCACTTACATTAAAACATTATGACAAGTTTACCATAAGTAGGCTAGGATGCCTCGTTACTACTTAACCAAATTTGTTGGTTTAAATGTTTGCACGATAAATTAGTTTATTAATAAATAATTGAGGCATAGTAAATAACGAAGAAGGTAATAGTTTTCTTAAAAAAGCTTAATATACAAAAAAATAGAGCACTCATTTCATGATATTAGATCTATTCATAGCTAAATGTAAAGAAAAGCTGCAAATTAGCAGCTTTATTTTAAATGACATCTAGATAAAATTAGTCTTATTCAATATTTACAGTATTAGAAGAAAAGTGTTTTTTTACAGTTTCTTCAAGGCATTTATAATATTCTTCAGCGATTCTAAAACGGATCAAAACACCTTTGGCGATTTCTTGGCAAATACGCTCGCTTTTTGATGTATAAGGCAGCAATACATGTTCAAGCCATTCTGTACCATGAATTGAGTCTATATGTATATGTTCTCTGTGATAAGCAATCGCTGATTCTGGGTAACCGCAACGTTCCATACCTTGTGTGATTGCTCTAAACCTTAATGGCGCTGAACCTTCAATAAGTCCAATGGCACCAAAAAGACGCAAGACGTATTTACGTCTTAGTGACCAAAAAGAAACAAGATTACCATTCATTAGGCAAGCTGTTGGAATTTTAGTAGGAAGAGAAATTGAAAAATTATCAAGGAGTTTACGACAATATTTTGATGAGTTGGTAAACATTTCAGTATGTATTTCTGAAAAATTTCCATTTCCCATTTCATCCCAATAATTTTCTGCTATTGTAAGTTTTGAATTATTTTCTACGCCTATCTGTGCAAGAGCCATAACATCATCAAAGCTCCCATCAACAAGCTCTTCCATGCAAACATAATATGCAATAGCTTCAGGTGAAGCTTCATTTTTTAGATAATCTAAAAATTCTGATATATTACTATTTAATTTAATAAGTTGTATTGTATACCAGTCTTTAAACTCTATAGGGTTAGAAGGTAATATTTCTAAACTTATATTTTCTTCTTCCCAATTCATCCAATTGTTTTCAATTCTCCTTATATTAGATAGGGTGTCTATATCATCTATAATATTATTAAAATTCATTGGGTCATCTATTTGAGCACAGTAATAGTTATACAGTTCTTTTTGAATATTATGTTCATTAAATTTATCTTCGATACTATTTTCTTTTATCACGGGTGATTCCTTTCTTATTATATATGGTGATAGATCAGGTTTTGATTTCCAATATGGTTCTGGAGCAATCTGATCTTTTATTGGGCTGTAAATAGAGATTTCTTTAAAATGCATCGTATGTATATACCGCGGGCAATTAGGAAAAATAAATTCAGCATCGACAATGATGACACTTTCCGCATTAGGGAAATATGACAGTGTTTCAATGTTTTTTGATATTCTTGCAGTTCCATTAATGCGAATACGTCTTTTATCACCTTCAAACTGAATAAATAGTAAAGCAACTTGATTTTTTTCATTAATATTTCCTAATGTACGATACATACCATTACCATCATAATTTGCAAATGCTAATTGATTGTCTGATATGACTTTAACAAAGCCTGAACATCCTCCTTTATATGAACAATCCAATTTTCCATCAATGCTTGTTGTTGCAATAAAAAAGAAAAGTGAATTATTTATAATCTGACTGGTATCATCATTAAAGTTAGTGAGAAGACGAGTATCTCTAAGTTGATTTGCTATTAATTCACTGCCATTTTCATTCTGTAGTTTTTTTTGGCCTTCATTATAAAAATTATTCATAATTTTACCTTAAATTGACTCAAGGAAAAATTCTGAGTATGAATGATTCGTATGTTTAATTTCACTCTTCATTTTTCGATGTAATATAGATAGTTTTTCAGGACGAACTAATGGAAACATATGATGTTCAACATGGTAATTGTTCCCATTTGTATACCACACCATAAAACTACTCGCTTTAATTGAACGTGTGTTTTCAAGTATATTTTCACTTTCATTATTACAACCAAAATGCTCTGGAAATTCAACTAGCGTATGTATAGGTGCGGCAATAAATAGAAGTGGAAGTAACCATATTGATATATATTCAATATTATTTGTATATGCTAGAATAGCACATGCTGCTATTATAGTGAGAAACATATAAATATACTCATTATTGATTTTTCTATTTGTATTTTTATTAAATAGAGGGTTTATGTCCATTCTTTTAATTGATTTAATTGTTCGATTAAAAAAATCAATATAATGAGAAATTAAAAAGAAACATAAAATTTTAGGAATTAATCCTTTATCTTTATCCAAGGTATTAAATTCAAAGAACTCTATATCATCTTCTGTACCTACTTTTTCATGATGTATAAGATGACTAGCTTGATAGTTAGAGTAAGATACGAGCATCGGAGCACCTAATAAGAACCCGGTAATACGGTTAATTTTCTCATTAGTAAAAGCTCCGCCATGTAGTACCTGGTGTTGTAATTCAACACCATGTGAAAATGCTAAGCCAAGTACGATAATACCTAAAAAATATAGCCAACCGCCTTGGAAAAACAGCCATACACCAGATCCTATCATACTGATATAAATTAATATTTTTATTGTAAATGATACATTGCATGCACCGGAAATGTTCTTTAAGTCAATTGCTTCAATAGTGTTCATAATATCTCCTTGTTTTTTTACTATCTTATTTTTGAATAGCAAGAAGTAAATTTGAAATAATTTAATATTGATTAATTTATTTTTAACGTAAATTTTTTTGTATGCATATTAAGAAAAAGTTGATTGATAAATGTTTATTTTTTTTTATGATAAAAGCTCAAATGGAGGTTTATATGAGTTACTCAGATATTTTTTTATCAGAAGAGCAGTACATACATGAAGTTGATGACACTGATGTACAATTCGGATGTAAAAGGGGAGTATGTGGCCAATGCGTAGTACTTATTAATGATGATAGTAATATATTAAGTAATAAATGTGAATATGAAAAAATGACTTTAGACATTATAGGGAAGTCTCAAAAAAATTATCGATTAGCATGTATGTGTAAAGCCTTATCAACTGGAAAAGTATCATTGTCTACAGCTATATAAATAGGAATAATAAGTTGAATTTATTGAAAGAGGTTGAAAGAAATTTCTGTGTTGTATCTGACATAGAAAAAGTATTGGATATGGATGTTTTAAATACATCTGACTGGGATTTATTTAAGAACTCTTGGAATAAACTTGGTCTTGATAATTTTATGAACGATGGCGGTCAATATCGTAGAAGAAACTTTTGTAAATTTAGATATCATTTTGATGATAATTCATTATGGATAAAAGAACATGATTATTATTTTCAACCAGAAAATGTAAATACTTTAAATGGCGGAATAAAGAGGTGGTTTACTCCTGTAACCAGTGAAGTTTTCTATAATAAAGTGGTTAATAAACTTATTAAAAAAATGGGTAAAGAACTATCATTATTAACAGATCAAAAAACTTGGGATGTGAATTTTTATCAAAATAGAATTATTGCTGAACAAGGTAAAGAAGGAAAACCTTCTCCTGAAGGAATACATAAAGATGGCGTCAAATATAGCATATTATTACTTATAGATAGAGAAAATATAAATGGAGGTAGAAATACTATATTTAACTTAGATCGTGAGCCTATTTTTTCTCATACTCTTAAAAAAGAAGGCGAATGTATTATTTTTTCTGATGATCAAACATATCATTTTGCTTCTTCAATTGAACAAGTCAAACCTAATATTGTAGGTAAACGTGATTTACTCGTCGTTGAGTTTTATTAAATAGGTTTTAATTAATGTACGGAGATAAAAAAGATAAGACGATCATTTATCGAGGGATCAGAAATCGTGATGCTGAAACTATAGCTGATATAATGTCTATGCCAGGAGTTACACATGGACTTTCATCGATTCCGTATACGAGTGAAAGTATTGTGAAAAGTATGATTGATGATATTACAAATAAACATTGGATTATTGCAGAGAATGAAGGGAAGGCGATCGGCTTTATTTATCTAAATTGGCCTAATGGGCGTTGGCGTAGAGTTTCTTCATTAGCCATGGGGGTATCTGATGAATTCGTATCTCAAGGTATTGGTTATGGTTTACTTCAAAGGGCTTTACAAGTTGGATTCGATTATCTTGATTTTGAAAGAATCGAGTTAGTAGTTTATCAAGATAATATTTCAGCAATATCTATTTATAAAAAAAGCGGAATGGTTCATGAGGGTAAAAGAGAAGAACAAGTTATTCGTAATGGTATTTATTATGACTCATATTTAATGGGTATCACGAGAAGCCAGTACAAACAATCAGTTAAAACTACCAATTTTAATTATTAATATGAGAGGGACAAATGAATAATACAAATAACTATGAGCATTCTTTGTTATTTAGCCGAATGCTTGGCATTATTAATGAAGATGAACTTAAAGTTTTAGAAAATAAAAAAATAGCTGTTCCAGGTGCAGGTGGTGTTGGATTTACTCATGCTGAGACACTTGTAAGAATGGGAGTTGGAGCTATTAATATTGCTGATTTTGATACGTTTGGGCCAGAAAACATGAATCGGCAATTTGGTTGTACGATAAGTACAATTGGTCAAGAAAAAGTATCTATTCTTAATGAACGTTTAAACGATATAAATCCTAATATAAAGACCCAAACTTTTGAGGGTATATCTTATGAAAATATTGACGATTTTTTAGATGGCGTTGATCTAGTCTGTGATGCTATGGATTATTTTGTTATTGAACCTAGAATACTCATGTATAAACGAGCTCGAGAAAAAGGAATTCCTGTAATTGTTTCTGGTCCTGTAGGGTTTGGGGCTTCTTTGCATGTGTTTTCACCTGATGGTATGTCATTCGAAGAGTTTTTTGATTTAAAAGCATCAGATACTACTGATGAGAAATTACTAAAATTTGGTATTGGCCTGACACCTTCTGAACTCTATCTAGATTATCAACCCTCCGCTTGTTTAAATTTTAATACAAAAAAAGTATCTTCAATTAGTAGTTCTTGTTTACTGGCTAGTTCATTAACAGGAAGTGCAAGTCTTTTACAATTACTTGGCTCACAAAGTTTTAAGGCAGTTCCTTACTGCTACCAATTAGATTTACGTTCTTTTAAATTTGAGGAAGTATTATTTAGGAAGAAATAGGGTAATATTATCTTCATTTATCTTATATTTATAAAATATAGAATGATATTTATCAGTTATTTTTAATTATAGTGAACTAACTACATATATTACTGTTATTTATTATAAATTTTTTTATATATAATAATTGAATTAGCTTTTATTTTATGGAAAAAATTCAAGTGGTAAATGAAATATGCAAATGAACCAAATTAATGCATTTATAGCTATCGCTAAATCAGGCTCATTAGCTAGAGCTGCTGAGCTTGTGCATGCAACACCAGCTGCTTTAAGTCAGCGTATTAAGCAGTTCGAATCACGCTTAGGAGCTCAAGTCTTTGTGCGTAGTAATAAAGGTATGGAGTTATCACCTCAAGGAGAGGTTATTTACGATCATGCTTTAAATATTTCAGAGGAGGTAAAGAATTTATTAGCTTCTGTTTCAAAAGTTTCAATTGAAAATAAAAGAGAAACCTTAGTTGTTAGCAATGGTTTTAACCCGGAAAATATATGTAAACTTACATTATCAAGTGAAATTGAAAATTATGCTATTAATATTAGAAGGATGGGAGATGATTCTATATTAATGGCTTTGAAATCTGGTCATGTAAATATGTGTATTGGATTTTTTTCGTTTGATAATGAAAATATAAAATCAATATATCTTGGTACTAATACATTTGTATGCGTAAGCTTTAATAAAACTAAAATTGGACGAGGAAATTTATCTATTGCAGGACCTAATATACCTAATTTGATGAACTTCTTTAGTCTTGGCTCAGCAGATAAAGTTCGATATAACGATTGTTACGATAATATACTGAGGTATGCTGCTGATAAAGGTTATTATGCTATTATGGATAAAGATTTTGCTCTTGAATGTATTAATAAGCATAAAGGGTTGAATATTGTTGGTGAGAGTGTAAAAATACCTTTTTACTTAAATTTTAATGAGTTAGGTGTCGAAAAGAACATTTTAAATCCTATTAAAGGTGTTTTTTCTAATTATTTAAAAAATGAAAAATAACCATTATCTTATTTAAATATATAATTTACATGGAAGGTAATTAATGTGAACAAAATTTTTATTGATGGTCAAGTTGGTACTACAGGATTACAAATACATTCTAGATTAAAATATCGCACTGATATAGAAATAATAGAGATTGATAACAAATATAGAAAAGATGCATCAGTTCGTAAGGAAGTAATAAATAGTTCTGATGTGGTTATTTTGTGTTTACCTGATGAGGCCGCGAAAGAATCTGTATCGTTGATTGATTCTCATAATGTTAGAGTTCTTGATGCGAGTTCTGCTCATAGAGTTAGTGAAGGTTGGACTTATGGTTTGCCCGAACTTTCAAAGAACCAGACTTTAAACATTTCTAGTGCTCAGCGAGTTTCTAATCCTGGTTGTTATCCAACTGGAGCTGTGCTGTTGTTGAATCCTCTCATTAGCACCGGCCTATTAGATGGTAACTATCCCTACTCAGTTAATGCTGTATCTGGCTATACTGGCGGTGGGCGCGATGCCATTAATCGTTTTGAGGATAGTACACGAAGTGATTATATTTCGAGTACTTCAAGACGTTATGCACTCCATCATGAACACAAGCATATTAAAGAAATGCAGGAGTATTCTGGATTAGGCCAAAAACCAATATTTCAGCCAGCTTATGGTAGTTATAGGCAAGGAATCGTTTTACAGATACCGATACATTTAAATGCTCATAAAACAGGCCTAACGGACGATATATTACGTCAAACATTATTAAGTTATTATGCTGATTCAGCTTTTATCAAAGTATTAAACAAGTCAGAAACATTAAATATTGAAGGGTTAGATCCAGAGATACATAATAATACAAATAATATAACTTTGGCTGTATTTAGTCCTGAAGGTACTGATCATGTGGTATTAGCTGCAATATATGATAATTTAGGTAAAGGCGCATCAGGAGCTGCAGTTCAAAATTTAGAGATAATGTTAAATTTAGTTCCTTCTGATGGAAAAGTATTAGCGCTAGATTAATATTTATTATTCTTATAGAACTATAAGATTATAGATATAATTCATTAAATAAAAAGCTGCAATTATGTGGCTTTTATATTGTTATTTTCATAGTGATGTTATTGTTTGATTTAAATGTTAATTATTTTATTTAGTTAATATCAAGCTCACATAATTCTTTTTTGTCAATACATCCAACGTCAATTTCGATATTGCTTATCCACGTTTGATTATTTTCTATAATCCATGGCGTTGATATTTGCTGTGTGTTTGTTTTATATGTAACGGTATATTCAGCAGGAGTTAGATCTTCTATAATGAAAAAACCATCACCTTCTATTTTATAACTACGAGCAACTTGATTTCGATTGTTTAAAAAAGTAATGCTCGCATTTGGGTCACCATTAAAGTTCACAATATAGCCATCGATACCGACAATTTGATCTAGATGCACAGTTACAAACGTTATCCCGCCTTCTTCTGTATTCATTAATAATGGATTAAATTGCGGCTGATAACTCACATCAAGCGTTGTGGGATCGATATGTAGAGGAATGTTGTCATTAACGCTAACACCCTCAATGGTAAAGTGCCCATTTTCATCAGATTGTGTCTTATGACGGTATACACTGAGCCCTATATCAGGAATTGGTTTCCCATTACTATCAATCACAACACCTTTGATAGCGGCATAGCCATAGTCATTGGGTGAGATAGATTTAGCATACCAGCGTTGCTCTTTGTATGCTTTGAAGCTGTATTGAATTTTACTTGATAACGAGAATGAATTATCGCTCACTTCAGCTGTAAGTTTAATATTGGGGTTTAACTCAACAGACATTAACGCTGCTGCTGATAATTTCTTATCATACCGAACTTTAAATTTGTATTGTGTTTGTTCTGTTATTAAAAAAGAAGGGAAAAAACAGTTATCGCAGAAATAACGATAGCTTGCGTAATAATCGAGATGCGTAGTATTGTGTTTTTGCCTTAGCATTACCGTCAATGCTTCATAAAAACTTCTATTATAGATTGTCTTAAATTCATACTCTTGAGAGTTTTCGTCTTTTTTACGTTTATCTGAAACATTAAAATAAGTAGAGAGAGAAGATGTGATTTGAGTTCTTAGTTGTACATCGGTATGTAGCTTTTTCTTCGTCTGTTTGGATTGTAAATTTAATGATAAGTAGCGATTGAAATAGCGATATTCTAACTGATTGAACGTTTTATTTGGTCGATTTGATAATAAGTCATGCTGATTATAATTAAGTTTTAAATAGTGATTAGCTGACAGGTTGAAATCAACTTCTGCTGATAACTTACGTTGTTGTGTTAACCATGCAATATTAACAGCAAGGTTAGGACGTAAAATAGCTCTAAATCCTGTCACTATATTCATTTGAGTATCAGAATTAAAAAGGCTGAGACCAAGGGTCATTTTATCTTTTAAGCCATAACTAAAACGTGCTCTTGATTTATGTTCATTAAAGACATCACCTTGAGTGGCATATGAAAAATCGCCTTGTTTTATGATCGATTCAGAAATACTCGCAATATGAATATACTCTGTGTTTATTTGACCAACATCGATTAACTCTTTGAGTGAAATAATATCATTAGGAGATACGTTAAATCCATTTACAACGTATCTACCTGCATTGTTTGCTTGTACTGTTTTTACATAAATACCATTAAGATAAACATCAACATAAGCATCAGGCGTGGTGTATCTTTCATCATAAAAAGCGCCGTCACCATTGTCTTCATAATTGGTGAGGCTAAATCCATGTTGAAAATGATTGAGTGAATTAGTTGTAGATTCTGAAATTGTAATATCACCTAAAGTGAGGTCGGAATTGCCAAAAATATGATTGTATTGATATTTGTAATAGGTGAGTGGGTCATGAACGCTTGTATCTAGTGATAAATCTATAAATTGATCATGGTGACGAAAAAAAAATCACTATCTGCTTCTATGCGATGCGCATGTTTACTGTAATACATATTTAATCCAAGTTTTCCCTGCACTCCCGTTGTTTTTGTAGGTATTGTAATAGGTTGGGATTGGATGTTTTTAACTTCTTTTGCATGCTGTATTGCAGCAAGACGACTTTCTTCAATATTTTTTTGAAGATCATCAGCAGAGCGATGATGAGTGGTAATTTTTAAAATATAGCGATTAGGATGCCAATATACGCTGGCATTAAAACATGTTTCTATCGCTTGCCACGATAGCCACAATTCGTTATCAATCACCTTACTTTGAATATCTTTTTTTTCGTTGTTGTTAGTCGCTTTACAATATTGATGTTGAAAATCAATTGTCACGATTGCTGCTTGAGAAGTTGAGGGGCTTTGATATTTACATACAAAGGTATCACATGTTTGCTGTAAACCAGATAGGAAAGGGATAACAGAGTTCATGTTTATGTAGGGTGTATCATCGTCAAATAATACCCTGAAAAAAGAGTCGTAGTGGCTGTTTGAACGTAGTTCTATATATGCTTCAGTAAGTTCACTAGCATAAATAGAAAAACTGAATAAAACGAAAACCAGATACTTATGAGCATGTTTTAATTTGTTCATCATTGATTGTTACGTTTGTTTTTCCATCATAATTAAGCGCAAGATCAGATTGACGAAGTAAAATATATTTTTTGTATGTTTTGGTGTTTTTAAGTTCAACTTTAAGCTGGTATTTTGAGTTGTTAGTGATTTTAAGTTTACCGTCATTACACTGAACAACGGGAACGGTAGGTTTGTTTAAGCCCTTTTTTTGATAGTAAATTGGAACGGATGAATTGACTAGCATGGTTAAATTAAGTGCTAAGCCATCATTATTGTTCATATTGTTAGCTTTGATAGGGTTGATCAGTTCTTGTTTAAAGTGCAGATGAGTTCGATATTCACCAGATGGAAAGTCATTAGGGACATCGTTAACACGAAGTCTAACTACGCGTCTTTCGTTAGGCATTAAACGGCTAAGAACCGGAGGGGATATACGAAGATAAGGGGTAAGATCTTCCGCTTCTTTGGTAATCTCTTTGTGTCTGGTTAAATAGCTGTTATTTGGTGTTGAAAGGTAGTCTGCTGATACACGAATACGTATAGGTTGATCGCCCGTATTTGACACTAAAAACTTTTGGGTAATGTTTGGTTCAGAAGTAACCACCCTTAATGGCGCCACTTTCATATTGGCAAGACAGGGTAAGGTAAACATGACGAGAAAAAAAACAAATATAACTTTCATTTAATCCCTTAATTATCAATATACTCAGTATCAATTAACACATTTATATCAAATTTATCAGCGCTAATTTTAGGGTGAATGAGAAAGATAGCATCAAGAGTAAGCGTCTTTGTTAGGCCTTTACTATTTGTTTTTGTGATATTGTTTCTTATAAAGCCTTGACGGTAATTTATTTTCTGTAAAGTAATATACTTTTTACTTTCAGCACGTGCATTTACTCTAATGTAAGCATTTTCTTTACCTTTTAATTTAAACTTGAAATTACTGCTATTAAGATCATGACCACCTAGATTAATTAATTGAGGATAGTTTGCCTTTACAACGGTTATAAAAGCCAATTCTCTATCAATGATTTCAATAGCAGTTACATCAAAACAGAAAAATAATAAGGAAAAAAAAACTTTATTGGTAAACAACCGATACATTAAATGTGCCTGTGTAGGTACCAACAACAAGTGGACTTGACGCATTCACTATATCTGCAGTGCCGCCAACTTTTACTTCTGTTGGTGATGTACTTAATAGTGCAGTTGTAAGATCTGTCGTAATACCTGTGACAGAAATAGTATCACTGGTTGTACTGTGCGTCATAGTGGCAGTATTATCATGAGTAATATTAACTGAATCACCATCATGCCCAGTAATGTTGAATGCTGCGGCACCTGCATCAGTAGTTGCGACAACGACATTTGTCGTACTATCAGAAAAAATAGTACCAAAGTCCAATGCACTCGTTTGTACTAGCGTTAACGGGGCAATAACTTCAATAGTTGCTTGAATATTTTGATCTTCAGCGTGTGAGAGTAAAGGTAATGAAGCAAAAGTTACAAAAGTAACGGCACGTATAATTTTTTTCATAAATTAATACACATATAAATGAGTGAGTAATTTAAATGTAGTTATAGTTTCTAACTATTTCAATTTTACTTTATCTTGAAACCTATTATTAATTCTTTAATATACAATAAGTTAAAATTTGTAATTATTTTTTTTAATATTATTAGAAATAAGCTGATTTCTCTAATTTGAGAAAGAAGTAAAAAGCCCGATAATATTTATCGGGCTTTTTAGAGTTAAATATTATTAACTTTGATTGCGGATGTAAATAAGTCCACTTCTTTTGCTAATAACTGCAGTAAAGTATGGTTATCAAGTTTATATATTTCATTTTCAATATAGATGAAAGATTGATAAATCAATTTCTCTTGTTTTGATATGTGTTTAAATAGTTCTGTGTGGTTTTGCGATTTCTTAAGTGTTTTATCTAGCTCTGTTAGAGATGCAATCACACTATCTAGGTCACTATTGATGGTAGAATCCAATGATAATGACTGTTTGTTTTCATTCAGTTGGGTCAATATACGCAAGATAATATTAGAGCTGCGACTGCATAATAAAATGTGTTCACCCGTTTGTGACTTTCTATGCGGTTCACCTAAATACCCCATCCAATGATCAAATAGGTTGGTATCGTTAACCACGCAACCTTGGTAGTGACGTTGTAACTGAGTGGCCGTGCTATCTGATTCATCTGTTACGTACATTTTTAAAGAGACCAGATAATCAATATAGCCTGTTGTTGTTGCCGTTAACTGAGTAGGGAATAATTTCTTATTCCAACCAGGTGATAAGATAAATACAAAAAATAAAGGTAAGAACACACCTAGAACAGTGCTGTCTAGGCGAGGTAAAAGAATATTATCGCCTTGTCCGTTAAGAGAGAAGCCTGCAAATACAAACAAAGTCACGCAGAATACCGCAAAGCCGTAATGACGTGCAGAGGTATGGAAAAAAAGTATTACAGCGATACAAAATATGAACGGCAAGATGCTTGACGATACTTGGAAGTGCAGTAATCCAACAACAACTAATAAACCACAAATTGTACCGGTTAATCGTTGAAGTAATCGTGTCCACGTCATTGATAAGTTCGGACGTAATACCAACAAACTGGTCATAAGAGTCCAAAAGCCAAAGTCTAAGTTTAATGTTCGAACAATAATTAACCCCGTGGCTAAACTTAATGTTCCGCGAAGTGCATGTCGAAAATAACTCGATTTTAACGTCATTTGACTGGTTAACTTCGAGGCTAACTCTCGCCATTTCCATGACACAACAATAGGCTTAATAATGCTAGAGCTTAATGTTTGGCTTGTTTGTTGGCTCAACTGCTGAAGTGTTAAGTAGATAATATCCAGTTTATTAATATATGAAAGCGCAGCTAGTGCTTCCTCTTTTATATTTTCTTGTATTGTATATTGGCGTAACTCTTCAAAGTCGATACTTGGAATGTTTATACGATGAACATTATCGACAGTAACTTGCTCTAAATATTGACTTATTTTTAACGTTGCTTGGTGAATCTTATCTAACCATTCAGGACATGTTTGTTGTAGATTTGAAGTAGGAATGAAATAAAGTAAACGTGTTTGTTCGTTAATACGCTCAGCAACTTTTAAAAAACGATAAATATCTTGCAGTTTTGCGCTATCTTCACCAGCAGTAAATTGCTGGTGAATTCGACCTTCTAAGGTGTGAGATAAGCCCGCAATTTGGGATCGTAATTGCGCCGATTTAATAAACAACTCATTTTTGTCGGAAGAAAAAATAAAGCCGTGATCGTGAGTGATAAGCTTTTTAGCAATAGCTTGATATAGATCAGACAAGATGTCTTTGGATTCTTGATTCGGAAGAAAGTAGATGGCTAACGCTTGCCAAAAAATGTACCACAAAGCGCCACATGTTAACCACAAAGGAACAAGCCAAATAGGTCGACCATCTAAATGCAGTAACATAGCGTATATAGCGAGTAATATGGAGGCAAAACCAATAGCACCTAGCCTTGGGCTTAAAACGGCCAACATAAACAAGCTAAAACTGACAATAGTTAAGCTAAGAACGAATAGCACTGAATGCGGGAAAACGGCTTCAGTACCTAAACTAATAAGAAAGAAAACAGGAATAGCGATACAAAAATCAAGAATGCGATATTTTGTCACACTGGAGGTATCAGCAAAGCCACAGCTAATACTACCCAGTGAAAATGCAATCCCCATGGTGACATGGCCCATCAGGAAAAAAGGTACTGAGCAGGTAATGAAGCTAAATGCAGCGATGTTGGTTCTAAAATTGAGTAAAGTCCGTAAAGTAGGGTAACGGAGGAGTATGTTATATAAGTTCATAGTGTATTAAATATCGTCATATGTGCGATTTGCTTCGTTAATCATAATCTCTTTTTAAAAAGAGTGAAGGCTTTATTGGTATGTTTTATTTTTATTAGGTATTTAATGTTGGTTAATTATTCTTTAATTATGATTTAATATTCTAACCATGAAGTAAAAAATTGGATTTGATTAGACTAATATACTGTATTTAATGTGAATGAAGATTTAATAGCTGATAATTATCAAGTATCACATTGTTTAATAAAATATATAATTATTTAAAGCATTATTTTTATATTTATTAAATTAATGACTAGATAAACGTGCATAAGATTGAATAACTAAGAAATAAAAATTAACCATATTAATTTCATTGATTTTAAATGACTTATCATTTTTTATAATTATATTGATAAAGTTATTGATATATTTATTTAATGCTGTTTATGATGCGCTCAATAAAAAACGAATACAAACAACATGGAGATAGTTGTTAATGTTTTTACTAAAGGATCTATCAATAAAGCTGCAGCTAATTATTCCTGTAATATTTATGGCTGTTTTATTATTTATTGCACTGATATTAGGGCGTAATAACCTTGTAGAAAGTGTTGATAAAATGAATTCAACAACACAATTGGTCGTTGAAGCTAAAGATAGTACGGCGAGTTTAATTAGTAATAGTTATGCAATGAGAGTAAGTGCAATTTATGCACTTTATGATAAAGATTTATTATCACGTCTATCAAAGTCTCTTGATAGTAGCGAGTTAAGTAATAAAAAAGCGATTGCAAACCTGCAAAAAATACCTGAAATCAACCAAGAATTAGAAGCATTTCGAACATTAATGATCAGCTATATTAGCTTTAGCCGTGACACGATGTTAGAGGTGCTTGATCTTAGGCATTCGGGCCAAATTAGCGACTCTGAATATCAAAAATATATTGTTAAATATCGCCAATTAGGTGATGACATGATTTCAGCAATTGATGCTTTGGATAAGCGTGTAAATTTAACCGCAGATGCTTATATTGCTCAGCAAAAGAAAGAACATGGACAAACAATAAATGCGATTGGATATGAATTTATCATTACATTGATAATTGCCATTGTTATTTGCTTGGTTATTGGCTCACTGATTGTTAAGCCAATTACTATTTTGCAACGAGCAATGCAGAAAATAGCGGAAGGTAACTTGCAAGATGAAATTGCAGTGGACGGCACCAATGAAGTGGGCGAATTAGCACGTAATCTAAATCGCATGATTGTTAAATTGCGCTCAACAGTTGCGGTATTAAATGATGTTGGTCGTAATGTCGCAGCCTCATCGACTGAGTTATCAATTGTGATGAAAGATTCAGAGACTCACGCAAATAGCCAAGTGATTGAGATTGAACAAGTTGTGACAGCAATCGATCAATTAACAACAACGGCACAAGAAGTCACTCAAGCGGCACAAAAATCTGATGAAAATTCAAAAAGTGCCAGTGAGTTAGCGAATAAGAGCCTTGATTTGTTTTCAAACAACCAGCAAGCAAATGAAGAAATGGCTGAATCATTAGTAGAAGCTGCCGATGTTGTTGCGCAGTTAAAAGTACAATCGGCGCAAATTAGCCAAGTTATCGACTCGATACAAGGCATCTCTGAACAGACAAATCTATTGGCACTTAATGCTGCAATAGAAGCCGCACGCGCAGGAGAAAGTGGTCGTGGTTTTGCTGTGGTAGCTGATGAAGTGCGTCAGTTAGCAGCAAGAACGCAAGCATCAACAAAAGAGACACAGCAGATTATAGAGCGTCTGCAAGAGCAATCTACTTCTGCAAATGAGCGTATGCAATCTGCTATTGATACATTAGAAAGAAATAAGTTAGTTGCTTCTCAAGCAAATGAAGCGCTAGAAGGGATCACCGCTGCTATTTCAATGAATAGTGATATGAATACCCATGTTTCAACGGCTTCTGAAGAGCAGTTACAAGTCACAATGGATATCAGTAATAGTATTGAGAATATCCATCATATCATTCGACAAAATGCATCAGGTTTAAGCCAGTGTACGGTTGCAAGTGAAGAGTTATCCGATCTTGCTGAAAAGCAAAGCGAACAATTGAAATACTTTAGGTGTTAACGAATTGATAATCAGTTATAAATAATTGATTTTCTTGAAGCCTTACTGAGTGTATACATTTGATGATAAATCAATATGTAGCATACGCTGTAAGGCTTCTAGCTTTTTTTACGACCTGTTTGAGTGCTTTGACGATCTAGGTTAATTTCTTCAACACGTTGTAATAGGTAGTCTTTAAAATTAGCACATCGTACTGGCATATATTTTCGTGGTTTATAATACAAGCTAAGCTCAAATTCGCTGCTAATATAGTTATTTAATACCGTTACTAACTGACCTTTTTGAAGATCTTCTTTAATTAAACTGTAAGGCAGGTAAGCAATCCCCCCACCGGCTAGGGCGATATTTTTTAAAATCTCACTGTCGTCTACTTCTACCGATCTAGGTATTTGAACGGAGTTATATTCCCCATTTTGTTCAAAGATCCATTTATTTCCACCAACTAATGTTGTTGCAAATAGGCACAAATGCTTCTTTAGATCATGAGGGGTTATTGGCTCTCCATAGCGTTGGATATAACTTGGCGAACAACAGGCTTTTAAAGGTTCACTGAAAAGAGAACGTTTAACCAGCAAGCTGTCTTTGTTTTGAAAACCGCGGTAAGTTGCATTTGCCCTAATGGCAAAATCGACATCGTGTACATTATCAACTTCAAACGCTGTTTCTATCACAACAAAATTGATAGTAGGATTGTCACTGATATATTCGCCAATAATTTTACTTAAAAAATGTTTAGCAAACAGAGGGGTACTAGCAATTTTTATTGTGCCAATATCATCATTGCCTAAATTTTGTATTTCATTAATGGCATCGGTTATTTGATTATTGATGTGGCTAAATTGTTTAAACAGTAAGCTACCAGCTTGTGTCGGGGTGATTTTTCGCGTTGTACGTTTAACAAGGCTAACTCCCATACTTTCTTCTAGCTCTGTGAGCCAGCGACTACCAGCAGACGGTGATATGCCATATTGCTTTGCAGCATCAGTCACTGAATTGCAACGTACGACATGAAGAAAAAAAACAATTTTGTCTAACATTCGCATTCCTTGCATTGTTAATAACGTTCACGAGTATCAAATGTAAATAGTAACGTTATAGTTTATGATTTAAAGCAATCTTCACGGTAATTTTGTCTTTTTCTTATTTGTGGAACGTTATTTGATTATATGCAAGAGTGAATTGCTTTAATGCAACTGCACGCTGAGGACAGGTTACCTATTATTATATTAAGCCGTAAAGATTAGAGCTTATGTATTGGACGTAATAATAAGTATATAGAGTAAAAATGTCTTTTTAAGAGGGGTAGTAAAAATGCTAACGGATAAGGTTTGCCTTGTAACTGGTGGTGCTCAAGGTATTGGTCGCTGTATTGTTGAAACCTTTGCTAACCAAGGCGCAAAGCATGTATTTGTATGTGATATGAATTTTGGCGCCATGGCCGATTTAGAGCAACAATTTCCTAATGTAACTGCACTCGAATTAAATGTATGCGATAGAGCTAATGTATCAGAGGCGATCACAAAAATCGCACAACAGTATGGAACCATTGATGTATTAGTGAACAACGCAGGTATTACACGGGATAACTTAATTGAAAATATGTCGGAGAATGATTGGGATCTTGTCATTGATGTCAATTTGAAAGGCGTGTTTAACATGACACAAGCCATTGCTCCGTTAATGATGGCTTCAGGCTCGGGCTCTATTATCACAATGTCATCAGTGGTTGGTACCGACGGTAATATTGGTCAAACCAACTATGCAGCGACAAAAGCTGGCGTGATTGCAATGACAAAATCATGGTCAAAAGAGTTTGCACGTAAAGGTGCTAAAGTGCGTGCTAATTGCGTTGCGCCTGGTTTTATTGAAACGCCAATGACAGTCGATTTACCTGAAAAAGTTATCGATTATATGGTTTCTAAAACGCCGCTAAAACGTATGGGGCAGGCGCAAGATATTGCAAATGGTGTGCTATTTTTAGCGAGTGATAATTCAAGCTTTATTACTGGTCAAACATTGAAAGTCGATGGTGGGCTAGTGATATAGAGTCAATACATAATTTGCCTCCCTGTCTCATTTAGATGAGGGAGGCTTTTGTCTTGTTGCAAGATGTTTTTGGAACGAGTTACGCTCAGTATGTTAGTTGCTAAATAGACTTTAAACAAAGCTGATTCAATTTTGAACAATTATCACGATCAAATAAACATCAATATTGTTGAAATGGTTATATTTTTACACTGAATTGTCAGGATTGTGCAAAAAATTAGAGTTTTGCTAATATTTTCAATGCTTTCCACTTGAAAAGCATTAAACTGCGTCCACTTATGCCTTTAGGATTGATTTAGTGGTCACCTTTTTTATACACAATATAGGTGTTGAGAGTGTAGTTCTATTGCTTCTCGCTGTTATTTTATTGTTTTATTCAATGCAAAAAGAAAACATTTGGTTAAGCCGTTTAGCGCTTATATTAATGGTTTGCGGTGGGGTTGCTTTGATGAATAAACAATACCAAGAGTATCAGTCATTTTCTGAACAATTAAATATAAAGCATGATCACAGTGGCTTTGTTGATATTCCATAAGCGTGTTAGCACATTGTTGCGATCGTGACTTGGTTTGACTTAAAGAGGGCATAGATAGACATACCGACACGGAGGTTTTCTTCTATCAGATCTTGATTGTCCACTAATGCACAGACTGTAATATCATTATTTAATGCGATGGTAACCTCGGTTGATTTCATATCTTGTTGAATCGACGTTATCGTGCCTAATAATTGGTTATCAAAGCGATCACGCTTTCCGTGGATCATATTTTCTTCACTACAAACTGTAATCGCTGGGCCTTTAATCAGAGCGACGACATCTTTGTTTTTTTCCAATTGAAGTTTTACCGTACTGCCATGGGTGATCGTGGCATAGATATTATGCATATCGGTAATCGTAATTGTAACGCGATCATGCAGGCTATGATGTTCGATAGAACTAATGTGTCCAAAGAATTGATTTCTCGCACTTGTCTGTAATGAAAAACGAGACATGACACCCAACAAGCTATCTAATGGCGCGCTTTCATCATTTAAGGCTTTTAAGCCCATATCTTGAATTTGATTTAGCAGTTCATACATTTGCACTAAACGTAAACCAAATCGCGTGAGCTCCGCACCACCGCCACCTTTTCCCCCTTTTTCACTTGTTACAAGTGCAGAGCCAGCAAGAATATTCATATCCTTAACGGCATCAAAAGCGGCTTTATAACTAATACCTGCAAGTTTTGCTCCTTTGCTTATCGAACCTGTTTGGTGGATGGCATTGAGTAGAGCAATACGACGAGGATTGGCGAAAATCTTATTTTCAATAAGAAGAGTAGAGATGGCTGTAAGGTTCATAACGGTAATTTGATCTTATATTTTTTTCTATCTTAACGCAGTTTACCCTGTAGGTATAATTTAAATATATAAGTAACCTTTTGTATTTATTATGATATTACTGTTTTATGTACAGTGAAGTTATTGAATAATCAAAGATTAGCTATAACGTTGTTGGTTTTTTAAACTGTCTGTACCCACAATGAGTGAGTACAGACAGAGTACTAATCCAACGTAAAAGGATTACGTTTTGCAATATGATCAGTAAGGTTACTGACTGATTCACAGCAACATTGTTCCATCACTTGCTGTAGTTGTTTTTTCAACATATTAATAGTGTGGTGACCACCGTTATGACCCAAGGCACCTACACCATACATAAAACTACGACCAAGAAAGGCAAACTCAATTCCTGTTGAGAGTGTACGAGCAATATCAGCCCCGTCACGAATACCACTGTCCATCATAATCGTAATTTGACCTTTGCATTTATCCATTATTTCAATGGACTTACTGATAGTAGAAGGTCCTGAATCTAATTGTCGGCCACCATGGTTTGAGATAATGATGCCATCTAAACCAAGCGCAATGGCTTTTTGACTATCTTCAACCGTTGATAAGCCTTTTAATACCAGATTACCTTTCCACTTATCACGTAAACGTGCGACTTTATCTTCACTTAAGCGACCATTAAAGGTTTTATCCATGAATAAAGCGAGATGGTGCATGTCCATCGAGCCTGACATATATTTAGATAAAGTTTCGAACTGAGGCTGTCCTTTTTTCAACGTGGCTAATGCCCACTTTGGTGACAACATTATTTCGATAATGTTTTGCCATGTCATTTTAGGCGGCATAGCTAAACCATTACGAATTTCTTTAGGGCGATAAGCAAAAGTAGGAACATCAGAAAGTAATACTAATGTTTTGATTCCAGCGTCTTCACAGCGTTTAAGTAAGTCATCTGTAATCTTGTCATCAACAGGGTGATAGAGCTGGAACCATGCTTTACCTTCTGTGATATCGGCAATCTTCTCAATCGGAGAGGTTGAAACAGTACTAAGAATAAAAGGTACATTTTGCTCAAAAGCGGCTTGTGCCAATATTTCAGGCGCATTTGGCCAAATCAAACCTTGTAAACCCACAGGGCTGATACCAAATGGCGCATCATACGTTTCGCCAAACAGAGTTGTTTTTAAAGAAATCGAATTGTAATCACGAAGATAATAGGGGATTAGCTCAATTTGGCGAATATCATGAGTATTACGTTTGAGTCCCATTTCAATGTTGCAGCCACCATCGACATATTCAAAGGCAAACTTAGGTAAGTTGAATTTCGCTTTACGGCGAAGGTACTCAACATCAGGGTAATGGGTATTAAAATAATCCTTCATTTTTATTATCTCATTTTGACAAGTGCAAATAACATAGATCAATTGAATTGATTATGAACGTGATATTTACAATATCTAAAAAACAAAAAATGGAATAAATAAAAATAGTTAACAAAGAAAAGATCAGCTTATTTATTATCGTGAATAGGTTACTCAGTAATGCTGATCAAAAGGTTATGCTACCGACCTTAAGCATTGGGGTATATATGCTAAAAGCAATGTTTAATAAGCACGGAAACCAATTAATCGATGTTGTAAAAAGCGATGCATTACGTGTCTAATTAATTGCCTAAACATTAGCTAAAATAAAAACCTTGTTAATTACAGACTTATTTTAAATAAAATAGTAAGGACAAGGTTTTATTTGTGCTTCATCATTAGAGAACCATCAATCAATGGTTTCAAAGTAGAATTTGTAGTCGCGAACTCCGTCGATTTGAACGCCTTTCTCTCTTAATTCCAGAAACTGTTTGAGTTTAATTGTTCTAAAATCCATTGCTTTAAGCGCAAGAATGATTCGTAGCTCATCCATTGATCTTGATTTAGCTTCAGAGCTACACGTACCGCAAACAACATGCGTTTTTTGTTTAAAGCCTACCTTATTCAGCCAGTTTAGTTCTTTGGGATCTTTACAAGTGCCACAAAAGTAACAGCAATTGTCTTGTTTTAGTGCGGCTTCTTCCCTTAATGCTTTAGGGCTAGGTGATGTAG
Organism: Photobacterium angustum; assembly: GCF_002954615.1. Taxonomy (NCBI): domain Bacteria; kingdom Pseudomonadati; phylum Pseudomonadota; class Gammaproteobacteria; order Vibrionales; family Vibrionaceae; genus Photobacterium; species Photobacterium angustum. Next base: position 899,941 of record NZ_MSCJ01000003.1, read on the forward strand.
TGGGTGAAGTCGCGCTATTTTTCTTATTACCGCTGAATGCAGAGAACTGAACGACATTAGACATTTTGATTGCTCTTACTCATTAAGGAAAATTTATTAAAATTGAACATGATTTTAATCTACCTGTATATCCTATTTCTTGTGCATTCAGTTAGTCAAATATTCATAAAGTAACTAATGATGTTCAAAGTACTGTCATCGCAATGAAGAAGCAAGATAGAGAATACTGATTCACTTTTTGAACACAGTTCAGTGCTTATATCAAGATAAGGATACGTGGCGCGTAAACCACACAGTTCCCGAAAATGTTGTTTAAAATCTTTTTGGTTAATGTATAGGGCGATTTATCAAGTGGATACATAATGCGAGGCAACGCACGACTATAAACATCAATCGTTGCAGGGTGTTTACCATACAATACGAGATAGGTAAGTTGTTGTTCATAAAATACGCTGAGTGATATTGTTACTTCCACTATTACTCGCCATTTAGTAAGGCGTTAAATCAAAGGATGGTTTATGTCTATAGCAACGGGTATTGCACTATTTCTTGCTATGCTTCTATCTGCCGCTATTCCGGGACCAAGTGTGCTCGCTGTTATATCGAGATCTCTTACTTATGGTTGGAAACAAGGCTTATTAGTTGTGCTCGGAGTGGTACTGGCTGATTACATCTTTATCTTTCTAGCTTTGTCGGGTCTATCTGTGGTTGCAAACGTTATGGGTGAGTTTGCGATAGTCATAAAATATGTAGGAATTACCTATCTCTTTTGGTTGGCTTATGTCACATGGACTTCTGATGTTTCTATAACATCAACACAAGTTCCTGATAAAGGGATAAAAACTTCAAGTGTGGCTGTTGGTATGTTAATGACTTTATCAAACCCCAAAGCGATATTGTTTTATATGGGGTTCTTTCCCGCGTTTATAGATCTACAGTCAACTTCACTGTCAGACGTTATTATTATTTTTATGATTTCGACGATATCTGTCGGTGGGGCACTAAGTATCTATGCTTGTATTACGTCAAGGGTAAGTTTTGTATTTGAGGGAAAGAAAGTGAAGAAGTTACTTAACAAGTTCTCTGGTGGTTTTTTAGCTGCCTGTGGGGTTTTGTTAGCAACCAAGGCTTAAAGTAGCGGACACCTATCTAACATGTTTGAAGTCCAAAAGATCTTAAGTAAGTAATCAGTGTCAATAGCATTAAGAGTTACGCTATAAGTAAGCACTACAAAGCTGATAGGTTAGGGGTAAGGCTAATATTTATTGTTAGATAAAATAAAACCTTGCGTCTGAATAACTTATTTGACAAGTAAACAGTCGCAAGGCTTTATCGGTTTATTTACTTACCAGCAATATTTAGGCGAGCAAAACGGATTTTTGGCGCATAGAAGCTTCGATTGTAATCGTATTCTAATACATTACTTACCGCGTCTATTTCTTTGAGCATTTGGTAGAAGTTACCTGCTACCGTAATACCACGTACTGCTTGAATACGTTGACCATCACGGCATAAGAAACCACTTGCACCAAATGAGAAATCACCACTGATAGCATCTGCGCCAGAATGAACGCCTTGCAATTCAACAAGCTCTACATATTCACCACTTGTTGTATCATCAACGCTACTTGCGCCAACTGAAATAACTGTGTGACGAGAGCCAACACCTAATCCACCTTTTGCGGAGCGTGATGCATTTGCGGTGTTTTCGATCCCGAAGTAACTCGCAGTGTGGCTATTGTGCAGTAAGCTATTTAGTTGACCTTCACCTACTAGAACAGTATCGCGAGTGGCAAAACCTTCGCTATCAAAGGCTTTAATAGAAAAACCGCCTTCAATATAAGCTTTGTCAGTGATGGTAATAAGTGGACTCGCCACTTGGCTACCAATCGCATCACGCCAAGGGTTAATGCCTTTCATTGCAGCTTGACCAGAAGTACACATTCCAAATGCACCGAATAAGCTACTAAGTGAGCTTAGGGTGAAAATGACAGGGTATTGTTTGGTAGCGATAGGTGAACCATCGAGTAGGGCTTTTGCCATGTCATAGCCATAGTTAATACAGAAGTGAGCATCTAACTCACTGAACTTACGACCTGATGACATACCGCCATGCATCGCTTGCTTGCCGTCTTTTTCAATTAAGCTGTAAGCGTAACAGTAGGTCGAACGCTCACTGTGATGGCAAAGTGTACCTTGAGTATTCGCTAAAATCACATGGGCATCTGACTCAGCAAAGCCATTGTATGGGGCACTTTTAGCGTCAGGCTTGCTTACTACACCTTGCTCTAGTGATAGGGCGAGAGCGATCTTTTGGTCTACATCGCCATCATCATTTTGGTAAATCTCGTTTAAATCTGTGCTGATTTTGCTATCAATACAGCTAATAGTTTGATGTGAATCTTGCTGTGAATATTCGGCGTTCAATAGCGCGTTATCAACCATTAGATCAAGGCTCGTTGGATCTAATGACTCAGAATAGCTGGTGGCAATACGCTGATCTTTTACCACGCGGACGCCAATCACTTGTCCTGACGTTACCTTGTATTCATCGAGATCGCCATTATTGGCTTTAAGCGAGAAGTTATTGCTGCGATTAGCAATCACATCGGCACTCGCGCCTTTTTGAGTTACACGCTCAAGCACATGGTCGATGGCTTGCTGTAATTTATTTTGATCAGCCATTAGTTACCACCTCCCACAAGAATATTATCAACTTTCAATGCAGCTTGACCCACAGTTGTCGGTACTGAACCACTGACAGAACCACACATACCTGCCGCAAGGGCAAAATCATTACCAACCATGCTGATTTCTTTTAATACTTTAGGCCCCGTACTAATTAAAGTTGCAGATTTTAAAGGTTTAGTGATTTTTCCGTTTTCAACAAGATAGGCTTCCTGCACTGCAAAGTTAAACTCGCCTGTACCGGGTTGAACTGAACCCCCACCCATTTTCTTAGCGTAAATACCGCGCTCAACACCCGCTAGCATATCGTCAAGACTGCTATCGCCGGGTTCGATAAAGGTATTACGCATACGTGAAGTTGGCGCAAATTTATATGATTGACGACGACCAGAGCCTGTACGAGCAAAGCCTGTTTTCATGCCGCCCATGCGATCAACCATAAAGCTAGTAAGTTTACCGTCTTTAATAAGCTGAGTGCGTTGGGTTTCCATGCCTTCATCATCAATATTGATAGAGCCCCATTCGTTTACCATAGTGCCATCATCCACTGCGTTCACGACTGAATTGGCAATGGTTTCGCCCATTTTATCGTAGAAAACAGAGGCTTTTTTCGCAACAGAGGTGGTTTCAAGCAAGTGACCACATGCTTCGTGGAAGATTACTCCACCGAAACCATTACCGATGATCACTGGCATTTCGCCTGATGGACAAGCATCAGCAAACAGTTTAACCATCGCTTGTTTAGCCACATCTTGACCTAACTGCTCAGGATTGACCTTGCTATTAAATTCCCAACCTGTGAATGCGCCCGGTGCTTCATAGCCAGTGGATTGTTCGCTACCATTTTGCGCGACGGCATTAGCAGAAATACGGGTGTAGTGGCGAGTATCACCAATGTGTAAACCTTCAGAGTTGAAGATTTCAATCTGTTGTTCACGTTGACCAATATTACCGATGAATTGACTGATCTTTTCATTTTCAGCACGAGCAGCTTCATCTGCTTGGCGTAAAAACGCAATTTTTGCTGTCATGTTAGTGTCTTGGCTTAATGGTAATTGGCAACTGTGTTTATTGGTAAAACGGTTTAAATTCAAACTACCAGCAGATAAAATTTGTTCACGTTTATCTTTTGCTGCCAGTAGGCTAGTAACGCGTTTCAATTCTTCTTCGTCTGTACTGTTGGTGTAGCCGTACAGAACTTTAAAACCGAAAAATAGACGAATACCGATACCAAAATCGATCCCTGAGTTGATTTTATCGATCTCACCTGAGATTAACTGTACAGAGTTAGATTGGTGATGTTCAACAAAGAGTTCGGCAAAATCGGCACCTAAAAATAGCGCATGATCGATGACTGCTTTAGCAGTGCTAGGGTTTAGCATGTGTGCTCCCTTGTGTTTTTATGAGCTCTATTTAATAAACTAGCAGTTTTTTGTTATTTCTTCCTCTATTGGTGAAATAGGAAGAAACGATTAAATACTGAGTTATCAGTGATTAACTGTAATACGTTAGTTGTTCTCATTTGAAGGCAAAATAATAGAGCGAAGAATTTGTTCAAGCTCATCCCACGGTAAAATTTCACTATCAATCACTTCAATGCGGGATTCAAAACCTTCGAGTGATAGTTCGTTAACGGAAACCACTTGATTTACAACATTAAAGGCAAAACAACCATTTTCAGTATTCACGACAGCTTTTACACGGTTCGCATTTAAGCTTGAAAATAGACTGAAAAGCTTTGAAAATTCAAAATGTTGATCGGCGGCAAAGAACCAACCACAACTGTGGAATCCTTGACCGTGGTTTTCTTTACGAATGAATTGCTGCCCTGGTAATAGCTCAATCTCTGGCTCTGGGGCGATATCATGGTGGTGATCATCGTGATGATGGTGATGGCTATGTTGTGCAGCACGATCAATACGTGGTATATCAAGCCACTCAAGTTCTAGCTTACCGAGTTCTACTTCACCGATTAAAGCTTTTTTAGGTTCGGCTTGTTCAATTGCTGATTGGAAAGTGAAAAGATCGAAGTCATCACATTGGTCGATCTTGTTAGCAACGACAACGTCGGCAAGAGCAAGCTGATCTTGGAAGTTTTCATTATCAGTATAGAAACTATCAGCAAAGTGACGAGGGTCAACAAGGGTGATGGTGGCACGTAAATCGACGTAATCTTCGTACACACCTGACGTTAATTTTTTAATCACTTCTTTTGGGTGACCTAATCCTGTTGGCTCTAACAGTAAGCGATCAGGTTTTTGCGCCAGTAGGGCATTAATACCGACAGACATGGGTAATCCAGCGACGCAGCACATGCAGCCACCAGGAACTTCTTTGATAATTGCGCCTTGTTGTTCGAGAATTGCGCCATCGACGCCAACATTGCCAAACTCATTGATAAGAATTGCCCATTTTTCATTTTCAGGTTTACGAGCAAGAAGAGAAAGAATAGCAGTTGTTTTACCAGCACCTAAAAAGCCAGTAATAATGTTAGTTGGAATACGTTTCATGTTGTGCTGATCTCTATACGTCTACATTCTGTAATTTGTTTATTCTACCGTATGTTACAGAGTAACGGTATCTCGCTGAAAAAAGCAAAAATGTGGATGTGTTGAGTCATTAATTTGTATAAAGATGAATAGGAAGCCTAATGGTTGGCTTCCTGATATTGTCTTTGAACGTGGGAGTTGAAACTAAATATAATTTTTTGCTTCACTGTATGCCTCTATCTCCAAAGGCGTGCTGTTGTAACCGTAGATATAAATTTGCATCAAGTATTGCCGAATTTGTTCTTGTACACCGCGTTGTTCAAATTGACGAACATGAATAAGTTCATGGGCTAAGAGTTCACGATTATCTCGTTCTTTATTTTTGATCCAAATACCATATCCATAGGTGTATCCCGCCATATTAGGCCCCGCATAACCAGATTTTTTGGCTAATTGTGCTAATGTTGGATCTGTAGGAAATGGAAGTGTGTTGCTGTAATAAACATGCACTTTTTCTGGGTGTTTAATACCGATACGTTTGGCAATAGCTAATGCTTGCTTATTCAGTGGTTGACCTTTTTCTTGCGCGATTTTCTCTTGTTGTTTTACATATTCTGTCGCTGCGGGAAGAATAGCATTAATGCTTTCTGTTAATTTAGCAGGTGGGTTAGCGTAAATTTCATCTCTGTTAATACACCCTGAAATTAATAGTGTGAACATGAGGATACATGCCAATCTCATAACGATTCCTTTTTAAGTTTTCTACTTTCTTGTGTTATTAGGCATCGTATATAAGTGAATACTTGAGTGTTCCACTTTTACATAATAATACGAGCTATTTCACGAAAGTTGGAAAGAGTGATGAAAGCAGAGTATTTGAGAGTGAACTTGTTAATGAAGACTTTAAAATAGGTATTATTGATAACGGTTAGTTGCGTGTCAAAAACGTCAAATTCGCGGCATAGATGGAAAATGTTATTTTAGTGATTATTTTAACTTGTTGATAAATAAAGGCTGTCGTGTTTATGTCAGGCTTGTGACGTGATGTTTTTGATAAGATACCGTTAGGCTTTGGCGGAAAGTAGCAAAAAGGATTTGTAATGATTATTCGAAAATTACGACTACAACGTGGTTGGTCTCAGGAGCAACTTTCTCAATTAAGTGGATTAAGTATTCGTACGATTCAACGTATTGAGCAAGGACAAAAAGCGGGGCTAGAATCACTCAAATCTTTAGCTGCTGTGTTTGAAATACAAGTATCAGATCTTCAAATGGAGCCGCCAATGAATAAAGAAATAAATATTACAGAAGACGAAAAACAAGCGATTAACTATGTTAAAGGTATTAAAGGATTTTATTCGAATCTAACTACGTACGTATTAGTCATAAGTGCACTGTTCGTGATTAACTATTTTACGAGTCCTGGTTATTGGTGGGCAGTATGGCCTGCATTGGGCTGGGGGATTGGTATTGTGAGCCATGCGCTTAGTGCGTTTGAAGTCCTTAATATTTTCGGTCCTGAGTGGGAAAAAAAGCAAGTCGAAAAACGCTTGGGTCGAAAGTTATAACCTTAACTGTAAGTTATTATCCCCGATTAAAATAACTACATAGAGTGGTTAAACCTAGAGCCCTATACTTTATAAAAACATAATAAAGGTAGGGCTATTTAAAATATATGTATACCCAAGCGACTTCAAGATGCCTGATTCAGAGCGAAGTCACTGAGTTGGATTCAAGGAAGACAACGAAGCGGAATAGCGAGCTCTTTCCAAGTTGTCTGACGCAAGAAGTCGGCTCAGTGACACGCTCCCAAAGGGCGAGCGCCCTTAGCTCTCAGATTTTGTTAACGATTCTCAATGTAGAACCACTATATCTTCGAATCGTTGCCGCGCCTTAGAACTAAGGTCGTCTCGCTGAACACTGCATCTTGAGGTTGCTTGGGTATATAGTTTCTTATTCTTTAAAAGAAGCAAACAAGTATAAATATGCGATATCGTTTTAATGAGATAATCATGATAGGTTAACGATTCATGTAAGTGATATGTATTGGTGTAAAAATGCTATCTTCCTTTGTCCGTAAAACTTGGTCTACTCCTTCTATTAACTTCAGCCTTCGTGTATTCAGTGCATTATTATTAATTATTTTAATAGCTTTAATTTCTGGAGAAGTTAATTATGCAGTGATGGCATTGATGGGTGTACCATCAACTTTAATTAGTGGGTTAGATATTGCAGGGCCAAGACGTTGGACGCGTTTTTTGATCTCATCAGTTGTATGGACAGGTGCGTTGTTAGTGTCTTACCTCATGCTATCTTATGCTATTCCATTGTGGATTACTTATGGGGTGTTATCGATATTAGCCGCAGGTTGTGCTCTTAATGGTCCGTTTTGGGGACGGTTAGGAGTCTCTAGCTTATTGACTACTGCTATGGCCTTGTCATTGTATAATTCAAAAGCTGACATATATTCCTATTTAATGCTGGTTTTAGGTTCATTAGGTTTTGCTTTATTCAGTTGGGCTTGGTTTGCATTATGGAAACACTATGCGCTAAAAGTGGGTTTAATTGCTATTTACGATCAGCTTAATGTTTTTTTTAAGCACAGAACCCAGTTTTTATTGGGTGAAGGTATCGAGAAAAAAGCAATAGAAACCAAATATCAATTGATTGAATTGTTTGAACAAGCCGTTCAATCAGAGTCATTTTTATTATCAAAAAACGATATAAACTCCTTAAAAAAAGAGTTATTTCTTGCTTCTGATATTTTTGAAGGCTTGATAAGTTGCCACACTAGAAATAAAGATCTGATCAGTCAGTTTCAACATGATGAAAAAAAGCGTCATCTGTTAATGAAATGGAGTGAAAATTGTCAACAGAGGTTATTGTGTAAAGCGAAAGTACTCCAAAATTCACAAGTTACACTTCCTACAGAATCGTGTATTGCTATTGCAGATGAATTGATAGAGGCCGTTCAAGCTGAGTTAAATCATCAGACGGGATTTCATTACTGGGCGGCAAGTATTAAATATCTCTCTCGTCGAATTGAACTTGAACAACCATCGTTTGAAAGAAAGATAGAAATTCAACCCTTTGAATTAGCCTGGCATTTGCCAAAGAAAAATAATCCAATATGGCGACATGTGGCACGCTTCTCGTTGATCTTCACTTTGGGTGCAGTTATAGCGGACTCATTTCGTTTAGCGCATCCAGAGTGGGTATTTATTTCTATTATAGTGGTTATCCAACCGAGCTTTTCATCGACTAGAAGTAAAATATGGCAACGATGGCTAGGCACAGGTTCAGGGTTATTATTTGCGACTGTGCTTATTTCCTGTGGACCCTCTGCTCTCCAAATTTATATACTGCTAACCATACTATTAGTAGTTGCCATATTAAATATGATTAAAAATTATGCAGTTACAATAGGTTGTACTACTGCGATGATGGTGTTGGTACCCCAAGTTGTAGCTAACAATGGCATTGATATTGTTGTTCCTCGAATGATAGATAATCTTATCGGGTGCTCTTTAGTGTTAGTGGGCTATAGCGTACTTTGGCCACAATGGAGAGGAAAGGAGATCCACGCTCAATCGATTAAAGCACTTCAAGCATCTAAAACCTTATTCTTGATGTGTTATGAGGAACTTCAATCTGAAAGTAATAAGATTGAGCCCACTCAATTTGGTAAAAAGCGTTTGGATATGTTATCGAAAGAACGAGGGCTAGAGCTGATTTATAATGAGATGCAGAATGAGCCTCGTTTCACACGCCGTGATCCTCAATACTATGAAGAGATGCTCAGCCATTATCGTTTGCTGTCTTACTATTTGTGTTTACTTATTCCTCTTGCAAGAAATGGAACCACAATACATAGTCTAACGGACTGGGAAGGGACGATTAATCGAGCAATGGACGCTTTGATTTCAAGCATTCAAGGTGAAAAAGTCATTGAACTTCCCTATTTTGATGAAACAAATATACCAATGACTTCAGGTAAGCCCACTAATGAGCAAGCAGCCTATGAGTTGGTTTGGTTATCTTTAATGGCTGTGAAACAAATGCATGATCTCGTACGTGATAAATACTCACAAGTTGCTAGTTAAGACAATTAATGGGTAATGAAGTATTTAAGAGAGTGAACAACTGTTCACTCTCTTTTTATATGAATATAAACCTAGTCTTCATGCATTACTGTTGAGTAAGAAACGATGTTATGAAATACAACGGTTTCTGTCACTGCGCGATAGTCATGAGGTTTATCTGCCTCAAATCGAATACTTTCACCTTTGGATAAATAGTGCCATTTATCATCGACATACACCCCTAACTCTCCCTCAGTAACAACAGAATGCTCAATCGTTCCAACCTTGTGTGGTGACGAATGTTGCGTATGAAAGTGGGTTAGTGTGATTTCGAACATCTCAAATTTAACTGTAGGATCATAAGCGATTAACGTTTTCACATGCATATCGATATCGGCTGGAAAGATCCGTCCGTCAGTATCATTTTGATCACTAAAAAAAGCAGTGAATGATGAATTCAAACCACTAGATATCTTCCACAAGGTTGCCACGGTTGGGCTCGATTCTTTACGTTCTATTTGTCCTAGCATGGCTTTGGATACACCTGTTAATTTTGATGTTGCATCTAGGCTAAGTTTTTGTTTCTCACGCAATGCTTTTAAATGTTTCGATATTCTGGCTTTAAAAATTTCTTCGTTCATCAATTTTCCTGTTGTGCGCTATAACGCACAATGATAAGGTTCCGTCTGTGCGCTATAACGTACAAATAAATCCACCTGTATCGTGCGCTATAGCGCACATGATAGCATTATTCTAAGGAGTAGAAAATGAACGATCTGAGATTTAATTTAAGTCATATTTCAGCTGGAACAATTGCTGTTTTAGTCGGCTACACCTCGTCTGTTATTTTAGTTATTCATGCCCTAACAGAAATGGGGTTAGCTCAGTGGCAGGTTAATAGTTGGTTGTTTGCTCTGGGACTAATTATGGGCATAACCACCATCGCTTATTCTTTTTATTTTAAAGTACCAGTATTAACTGCATGGTCTACTCCCGGCGCTGCTTTTCTGATCACAGCGGTGCAGGGGTACAGCACGACAGATGTCATTGGCGCATTTATTGTTTGTGGTTTATTGACCTTTATTTCTGGGTTAATTCGTCCACTTGCTTTGGCGTTGCAACGTATCCCATCGCCAATAACTTCAGCTTTATTGTGTGGCGTCATATTGCCTATTTGTCTAAGTGGATTCACGCAAATAGAAACGCATCCATTCATGTTTTTGGTGTTGTTTAGCGTGTATATAATCACGAAACGGTTTATGGCTCGATATTCGATGTTGCTGACGTTACTCGCTTCTGTTGGTATTGCGCTGTATTCCAATACTTTAAATACCGCTTCAATCCATATGGCAATGCCAACATTTTATTGGCTAACTCCGAGCTTTCATTTTCAACCGATCATTAATATCGCTATTCCTTTATATTTAATTACTATGTTGTCGCAAAATATTGCAGGTTTTGCAGTGCTTCAAAACTTTCAATTTAAAGTGCCAGTTCGGCCAGTATTTTTAGGAACTGGTTTAGTGAATATGATTGCTGCACCTTGTGGGATCTTCACGTTGAACCTTGCTGCAATAAGTGCCGCTATTTGTATGAATGACGATATTGATGGTAAGCATAGTGATCGCTACAAAGCTGCTATCTGTGCTGGTGGGTTTTATATGTTAGTGGGTATTTGGGCATCGATTGTTGTCGCTATTTTCGTATCTTTGCCTGATGGATTAGCTGATATTCTTGCTAGTTTTGCTTTATTAACCACCTTAATTAGCTGCTTGTTTAATGCATTTTCTACCGATGAATACCGAGAGTCGGCGATACTTACTTTATTAATAACTTTATCAGGTATTCATTTGTTAGGGATCAGTTCGGCTATATGGGGAGTGGGTATTGGTTTGTGCTATTTCAAGTTAATGCAGAGTAGAAAAGCAGTATTAATTTCTGGGCGTTAATAGGTGTATATCCAATTAGCCTTATATACAGCACAGTAAACCATTGCTTATTTAACAATGAATGGAATGCGATTAATAGTGTGCTTGTAAACAGTAATCACCATAATCTATTTGCTCAATAAATACTTCGTGTAAAAAACAATAAGGCACTGCTATTTGTCAGTTTTATGTAATTTATAACCCATTTTTGCTGTTATTGTTTGTTGTTTATCCTCTCAGTTGTTATGGTTGCGGCGAAATATTGTTTAGTGGTCTAAATAATATTATTGAGTTTACATAACAAGGTAGGATTTTTTGAATACTTCGACGGATAAAGTAAGTAGTAAATACAGTATAGAAACGACTGATTATCAAGTTGGACAAGATAATATTCAGCGCTGGGGTTTTGATATTCACAAACCGGTATTTGGTATTAGTGCGATATTAATTTTGCTATTTATTGCTGTGATGTTGGTTGTTGATCCTGCGACAGCAAAAACAGCATTAAATAATACTCGAAACGGCATTATGGAGCAGTTTGATAGCTACTTTATGTGGGCTGTTAATACTTTCGCAGTTTTTTGTATATTCTTAATGCTTTCACCACTAGGTAAAATTCGTATCGGTGGTAAAGAGGCAAAACCTGAACATTCAACATTGTCATGGAGTTCAATGTTATTTGCTGCGGGTATTGCCAGCGGTATCATGTTTTTTGGTGTTGCAGAGCCAACAGCTTATTTCACTGACTGGTTTGGAACTCCTTTTAATGTTGTTGCTTTAACACCTGAAGCTAAGCAATTAGCGATGGCGGGTAGTGTATTCCATTGGGGGATCAGTGCATGGTCTATTTACGCAGTATCAGCGTTAGCGTTAGCCTTTTTTGCTTATAATAAGAACTTGCCGTTATCAATTCGATCTTTGTTGTTCCCTATTTTTGGTGATCGCGCATGGGGATGGTTAGGCCATGCCGTTGATATTCTAGCCGTTGTTTCAACGTTATTTGGTTTGGTGACGTCTTTAGGTTTAGGTGCACAACAAGCGGCAAGTGGTATTAATTATGTATTTGGTACTCACGGCGGCTTAGGGTTACAGTTCGGTATTATTGCCTTTGTTACATCAATCGCGATTTTTTCTGTAATACGAGGCATTGATGGCGGGGTTAAACTTTTAAGTAATATCAATATTGTTATTGCGTTTGGACTGTTAGTTTTAGTTGCCATTTTGGGTTTTGATGTTGTTAAACATTCACTACCTGATACATTTATGGCATATGCGAAGAACTTTTTTGCACTAAGTAATCCTATTGGTCGAACTGATGATACGTGGCGACATGGTTGGACTATCTTCTATTGGGCATGGTGGATTTCATATGCGCCATTTGTGGGTATCTTTATCGCTCGAGTATCAAAAGGACGAACAGTAAGACAGTTTATTTTTGCCGTTCTCTTTATTCCAACATTAGTAACAATGACTTGGTTTTCTGTCTTCGGTGGTATTGCAGTAGAGCAGGTAGCGACAAAGGTAGGAGAGTTGGGATTACATGGTCTGCAAGATCTATCCCTAACTTTATTCTATGTATATGATGCGATGCCAATGAGCCTGTTGTTGTCTGTGATTTCGATTGTACTTATTTTAGTTTTCTTCGTGACATCATCGGATTCCGCATCGTTAGTTATCGACAGTATTACCGCTGGTGGTAAATTAGATGCGCCAGTACCACAACGTATTTTCTGGGCAACAATCGAAGGTGTTATTGCTGCCATTTTATTATGGGTCGGTGGTTCTCAAGCGTTAGAAGCATTGCAGTCTGGGGTTGTGATAACCGCGTTACCGTTTAGCTTTATTCTGGTAATTACCTGTGTAAGTTTATGGAAAGGGTTGATGAGTGAGCGGCACTTATATCCTTAAGCTAATAGTAAATTAAATAATTATCAAAAAGTCGGCATTTGTCGGCTTTTTGTTTTTCTAATCATAAAATTCATCAATAGTGCAGGGTGATCCATCACTGAATTTTAAAATAATTACTTTATTTAGTTTGTCGACTACTAGCGAAAAGCCGAGTCTTTCTGCAAACTGAAGCCAGTAATAAAGTCGTAAGTGAATGGAGTCACTAGAATGATTAATTGGATCACCGTTGAGTCTAACTCAATTCGTAAAGTGGGTTATAACGAAACAAAAAATGAGCTTTATGTTGATATGGGACAGCGTCAACCTTATTGCGTCTTTTCTGAAGTTTCCAAATATGCTTTTTTTCATTTTGCATCTGCAGAATCGGTAGAAGAGCATTTCAATAGCCATATTAAATCTGTTTATAGCCAAGTTATTGTTTAATGCCTGTATGCACATGTTCGGTTTATTGCTTGTTTCTTAAGATTTCATTTTTCGAATAAAATACAGATTGCTTAATAAACGCCACAGGCATATTTTTATGGTAATTGAGCGTAATCATAATGAGTAGAATTACGCTTATTTATCGAAAATAGAGTAGGCAATAATGAGCGTAGCAGATTTAAATGAAGCATCTTTTTTAAGTGCGAACCGTATAAGCCAAAAAGAATGGCAAGCCAGTTCAGTTGATTGGCCGACATTGCATCAAATTGGTCTTCATCATGAAGCCAATATAGAACAATTAAAAGAAACGGCTGAAATGTACGCCCGTATTATTCAACGTTGTCAGTATGTGCATTCTGTTCGCTGGCGGGTAAAAGATCCGCAGCATTTAATGGAAAAAATTGTTCGTAAAACCCAAGCGAATACACCCACATTTAAACAAAAATATGTCGGTATTAACCAAACCAATTACGACAGTATTGTGACTGATTTAATTGGTGTACGTGCGCTGCATTTATTTAAGGAAGATTGTTTACCTGTTCATGATTATCTCTGCCAAGAATGGAAAAATGCAGAGCCACCAATTTATTATGTTCGTAATGGTGACGATAAGGTCTTTACTGAATTACCCAGTGATGTTGAAGTGAAGATCCACCCTGCGGGATATCGTTCATTACATTATGTTTTCGGTTCGCAGCCTTTAAATCATACTGTTTTTACTGAAGTTCAAGTTAGAACGATTTTTGAAGAAGGTTGGACTGAAATAGATCATAAAATTCGGTACCCTAATTTTTCTCATAATGAACAGGTATGCGAATTTTTATTGATGTTTAATCGTTTAGCAGGATCGGCTGATGAGATGGGCTCTTTTGTAAAACAACTTGTCAGTGAACTAGAACAACACCAAAAATCAATTGATGAAATTACACACAAAAGTGATGAAAACGCCCAAGAAGTCGCAGAGTTGTTTAAATTATTAGAGCAAAATGAATCAAAACAGCAAGGCTCTCAAGAACTTATTGATAAGCTACGGGCACAAGTTGAACAGTTACAAGCAGAGAAGAATGCCTTACAAAAAGCGACTAAACACCATGTCTCTAATAGACTAGATTTAATGGGAAAAGCGCAATGTAAAGCTGCTGAACTTATTAAATAACCGCATAACTATCCGTTTTTCGGATAGTATCTAGTTTGTTAGCCGTAGTATAATGCTTATAATTCATATATTCCTTTTAGGTATCTATAAAATATAAGAAAAGTTGTACTGAGGTTGTTTATGATGAGAACACGTTTTGATCGTATTCGTCATGCTGTTTGTTTTGAAATTATTGGATTAGTGCTGTTAGTTGGTGTGTTGAGTCAATTTGGCTATGATTCTGATCATGTTGGAGCTGTTGGCATTGCGTTTTCATTTTTAGCTACAGGCTGGAACTACGTTTACAATAACTGGTTTGATAAGCTGATGGTACGCCGCTATAAAACCCTGAAGAAAACATCGTTACAGCGAGTAGTACATAGTATAGGTTTTGAAGCTGGATTATTATTTGTCACTATTCCTATTTTAGCTTGGGTATTAAAGGTGTCGATCTGGGAAGCATTTATACTGGATATCGGTATGGTTCTTTTCTACTTAATCTATGCTTATGTTTATAACCTGATTTACGATAAGATTTTCCCTGTTCCTGAAGTGGCACATTAATTGGTGTTGCTACAAAAAAAGCCCTCAAGTTTACTTGGGGGCTTTTTTATATTACTAACATCGATATTCTTACTGTTTAGCACCTAGCATTGTCCTTACGATATGGTGCGGTGTTACAAATTGTAAGTTTTAGTTATTAATGACTAACTAGCCAACACAGGGTTTGACTTGGTTTTAATTATGCTTTTAATGTATCTGGATATAGCGAATTATCCATAAATAAGATTGTAAGTTGAGGGATCATGTTTCGATATATCCAACGCCGTAGAATAAAAAAAGTTATTAAGATCCTTTCACCTATCTTATTAAAAGGTTACGGAAGCCGTGATTATTTTACGATTGGACAAGTAGAAGCCAATATAAAGTCACTTTGTAAACGTCAACAACAGATAGCATTTGCTTTGTTTGCTGATCCTAATGCACTTGATTTAACAAATAATACTGAATTAAACCAAATTCGCATGGATATATCTTACGATTTCTTTTTAGCCGATGAATATAACGCTCGTGATGTTCTTAATTTACTCGGTAAAGGTGGATGGAAAGGTGGTCGTATGGATGACGACATGTCGAACCGAATGGGAATGACTAGTCGTTACTAATAATGGTTCTGGTTTAAAAGGTGAGTGATAATTTGCTCATAACTGCTTATTTTACCGTGTATTTTCCTGGCATAAATAAAGGGATGTTTGCGAGTTTGTTATCGAGCGATTTACATTCTCGCAGTTAGTTCAGAACGGGCTAATTCAAGGCTCTTTGCTGCTAAATCATCACCGAGGTTTAATCCTTCCGCATAAACAAACTTAACACTCGTGATGCCAAAGAAACCAAGTAAAGTTGTTAAGTAACCTGTTACGTGATCTGTTTCACCATCTTTATGAATACCGCCGCGGGTGGTAACAATAATCACTTTTTTATCTTCAAGCATCCCTTTAGGACCTTGTGCAGTATATGAGAAGGTCACACCTGATCGCGCCAGAAGATCAAACCAGTTTTTTAATTGTGTCGGCACCATAAAGTTATACATAGGTGCGCCAATGAGTAGGGTATCTGCTTGCTTTAGTTCTTCAACAAGCGTGTTAGATAGAGCCTGAATCTCTTTTTGAACACCTGTTAAGTCATCATCACTATTAATCGCTTTTATTGTTTCGCCATCAAGAATAGGTAAGGGCGAAGTTGTCAGATCACGGACAATAATGTTTTCTATATCTTTAATAGCGGCATCAATAAGTTGGTTAGATTGAGAGTGTTCACCAAGAATGCTCGATTTAAGTACAAGTAGTGTAGACATGACATTTCCTTTATTAACGGATAGATATCTTTAGAAGGTTGATTTCAGTAAATAGATTTCAAGGCAAATCAAACAACAGTGCAGTCACTTCTTCTTGTCCTCTATTAGCGAAGTTGATCGTATGTGTATTGTCGATTTTTGCCCCGTCACCAGCATTAAGTTCAATATCATTAACAGAAAGTGTGCCATTAATTTGATGCAGATAAATCTTACGACCTGTTGCGATATCGATACTTAATTTGCTATCTGGTTTTAGTACTAATTGATGTAGCTTGGTGTCTTGCTTGATAAGTAAAGTACCGTCTTCACCCGTTGGTGTAGCTATGGTGGTTAGCCCTTGTGGTTTACCAAAGTCTTTCTGTGCGTAACTGGGTTTATTGCCTAAGCTATTTGGTTGAACCCAGATTTGTAAGAATTTTAAATGTTCTGTTGGTGACGCATTATATTCGCTGTGATATATCCCAGATCCTGCTGACATTAGCTGGAATTCACCAGCAGAGAGAATGTGCACATTACCTTCACTGTCTTTGTGCTCTATTGCTCCTTCAAGTACATAGCTAATAATTTCCATGTCTTTATGGCCGTGAGTGTCAAAACCGCCACCAACTGCGACAATGTCGTCATTAATGACTCGTAGTGCGGAGAAGCCCATATGTTGTGGGTCATAATAATGACCGAACGAAAAAGTATGCTTGCTATTTAACCAACCAAAGTTTGCAAGCCCACGTTGCTCAGAGTGTCTTACCGTGATCATACTGTTATTGCCTTAAGAAGTGATTAAGCTAACTTTCGTAAAATAAATTGGTCAAGTGACGCTTTTCCTGCGCCTGATATAAATAGAGACACACTGGCAGCCAATAAAGATAATCCGAATGCGTAGCCATTGTTGGCAATGAATAAACCGTGTTCAAAGTGCACCACGAAGATTGCAACTAACATGGTGAAGGCTAATGCCAATGAAGCAGGTCGAGTGAACAAGCCTAATAAAATGAACAAACCACCTATAAATTCAGCACTGCCAGCGAAAAGTGCCATTAAAAACCCAGGAGCTAGGCCGATTGAATCCATCCATTGACCCGTTGTCTGAAGGCCGTAACCGCCGAACCAACCAAACAGTTTTTGTCCGCCATAAGCCATAAAAATAATGCCGATAGGGATGCGTAAGGCCAGTGCGCCGTAGCCAGTTTCGGAATGAAAAAGTGTATTTATTAGGTTCTTCATTATTTATCCCTCAAATAGTGCCAATGTTATCTCTTGTTTTACTCGTGCTTACATGCGTGCTTTAAGCGTTGTAAATAAGTTTAGGTATGTTAGTTTGAGAAGAATATCGGAAGCTTTTGAAGTTTTAATTCAAATTTTTTGAATAAGGAGAAAGTGTGAATAATGCCATTACTATCGATGCGTTAAGAGCACTAGATGCTATCGATAAGAAGGGAAGTTTTGCAGCAGCAGCAGAATCTTTGTACAAAGTACCTTCTGCACTTACCTATACAATCAAAAAATTAGAAGAAGATATGGGAGTGGCATTATTTGATCGCACCCGTCAGCGAGCGATACTTACACCAGCAGGTAAGCTTGTTTTAGAACATGGCCGTGAAATTTTATTTGCGACCAATCGTTTAGTGGATTCAGTACAGCAATTAGAAAGTGGTTGGGAAAATGAAATTAGAATTGCAAGAGATACTGTCATTGACGCTCAAATCCTCTTTGATGTCCTGCATGATTTCAATCAATTAGATAATAAAGTCGATGTTAGCTTAGGTGTAGAAGTATTGGGTGGTGGATGGGATGCTTTACATAGCCGCCGAGCTGATATTGCCATAGGTGTGACGGGCGAATTACCGAAAGGTATGTTTCAAACCTATAAGATAGGAAGTCTCTCTTTTGTATTTGTTGTTTCGCCAGATCATCCACTTGCTGATCATGATGGTGTGCTCGATGCTAAAACACTCAGTGAATACCCCGCGATAGTTGCGGCGGATACCTCTCAAATTTTGCCTGTAAGAGACAGTGGTTTATTCAATAGTAAAAGGGTGATACGTGTTAACTCAATAGAATCTAAATTAGCAGCTCAAGCACAAGGATTAGGAGTGGGCTATTTACCTCGTCATATAGCTAAACCATTTATAGCAAGTGGTGAGCTTATTGAAAAACAGTATGAGCTTCCAAGACAAGATCAAGATTTGTTTATCGCATGGCATAAAGATCAGGAAGGGAAAGCATTTGAGTGGTTTGTTAAAAAGTTATGTTCACTAGATTGGGGATTAACGTGAATGCGTAATAATGGTAATGCTTAAGTGCAATAAAAAAGAGTCAGCAATAAAGCTAACTCTCTGACTTTTAAAGAGCTTAATATATTTATGAATATTGTTTTATCACGGTATCCATTAGTTCGGATTGCTCTTTAAGATCCGTTGATATCTGTTTTATTTCTGATGATTTTTCCGCTGTAGATAGTGAAGACTCAGCAATAATTGCCATAGATTCACTAATATCATTGGTTACACTGGCTTGCTCATTCGTCGCTTGAGCAATTTCTTGACTCATTTTCTGTAATTCACTGAGCATGTTATGAATGTCGTGGAGATGAGCATTGTTCTCGTCACAACTTACCACTCCCTGATCGAGGAGTTGGTGTGCTTGCTGAACACTAGCGGCAATTTGGTTTGATTCATTTTGTAAGCGGTCTATTTTCAGTTTGATATTCTCTGTTGAATCTTTCGTCATCGAAGCAAGAACGCGAACTTCATCTGCTACTACGGCAAATCCACGCCCATGTTCACCAGCTCGGGCTGCCTCTATTGCAGCATTTAATGCCAGTAAATTAGTTTTTTCTGCCACTTCATTAATCACATTAAGGACATCTGAAATATCGCGACTTTCATGTTTTAGACTGTCAATAATGGCTAACGCTTCATTCATTTGGCTAACAAGGCTATCAACATTATGTTTTAGCTGAACTGCACTTTGAATAGACTCGGTACTTTTTTCATTGGCTTCTAATACATGACGAGAAGTGTTATCAGAAAAGCGCGCAATTTCATTTACTGATGCTGTCATTTCAGTAACAGCAGTGGAAATACTTTCACAGTTTATGTTTTGTTTTTCAGCAGATTTACTCATGGTGATAGCATTATTCGCTATGGTATTAGATTGAATCTTTAAGGCATTGCTTGAATCTGAAAATTGAGAAAAAGATGCCTCTAATGTGGCGATAAAAGCATTGAAAGATGCTGATAATTCACTCACTTCTTTACCGCTATTACGAATACTCAATCGTGCTGAAAGGTTTTTATTATTGCTTATTGAAACAATATTTTTTGATAAAATTTTAATTGGTTTGGCAATGGATTCACCAATAAAGTAGGAAATAATAGCGGTTAGCAATAATAAGATTAGAGTACAAAAAGCAACGGTTTTGTATAGATGTGTTTTAAGTAGCGCAACATCAGTTAAGGCTTCTGCTTTGTCTATTTCGCTAATAATGATCCAATGTTGATTAAGCAAAGTGATAGGTGTATACGCAGATAGTACTTCAACGTTCCGATAATCAGTAATAGCATGACTACCAGTTTTCCCTTCTTTGGCTAAAGTTACACTTGATGTATTGATAAGTTGATAACCAATAGCTGTGTCTTTCTTCTCAATATTATCAATAATATAAGAGGGTATTACGTTACTTTCTAAGGTTTTGATGTATTCGTCTTTATTTTCTAAAAAGAAACGTGATTGGCTACGTAAGGTTAGATCCATTCCCACTAAGTAGGTTTCACCGCTATTACCTAGACCTGCAGTATCCCATCTTCCATCAAAGGTCATAATGTTATTGATAGCGTCGATAGGCAATTGAATAACTAATACCCCCAATTGTTCGTCACCTGAGAAAATAGGGGTAGCTAAAAATGATGCCGGTTGTTCAAATGAAGGTGTATAAGGGCTAAAGTCTGTTAAGGTTACCTCACCTGCGTTCAACGTTTTTGCTGTGTTATAAGCAGAAGCTATACCACTTGTTTTAAATGGGCCTTGTTCTAAATTAGTGGCAAAATCGACTTCTTTAAACACGCTATAAACAATGTCACCCTTGTTATCAATCAAGAATATATCGTAAAAACCAAATGATTCGAGATAATGGCGTAGAACAGGGTGGTAGCTAGCGTGGGCTTTGTCATAATTATTATTAAGCGTGTCGCTATCTAATAAGTGTTTTTCTCCCATCGGATAATGATTGTTAGCAATATATCTCGCTTGTAACCCTGCAGCAGTAGGTGAGAGTTGTGGGTAGAGTTCTGCCACGCTTGCGATTTTATTTTTGTCTTTATATTTGGGTTCAAATTGAGTTTGATAAAATTGCTGCAATTGTTGTTTGTTTTGTAGGCTAATTTTATCGGCTGGATAAGAAGCATAAGCTTGCTCAAAATCTCTTATCGCATTTTGGATACTTGGATCATAAGCTAAAGTTGAAAGTAATGTTGCCGTGGTATTGAAATGATTTTTAATTTCAGATTTCTTGATTTCTCGGATAGAGATTAACTGCTCGATAGCGCGATCATAAATGGCATCTTCGCTGATCTCTGCACTTTTCCACGCAATATACACACCAGATATAATGACGGAGCATGCGCATAAGATCGATAAGTATATCGTGATCTTTTTAGCTATTTTCATATAGAAATCATTCCTTTGTTACATCATTTTCCATTTATATAATTATTCTATATGCCAATAAGGATTTTTCATTATTATAAGTAATGCATTGCATTTGGTGGAGGATTGTTGCGATGAAATTCAGAATTAATGAATGAGTATGCTTTTATTACATAGGGGGAGTGTGAATATTCCCTTATATAAGAGTGTAATAAATAGTTAATATTTCTAAGGTGTTAATGAAATTTAGGCATTATGGGTTATAGGTAAGGCTTCAAAAAGAAATAGATTCTTTATCTATTGAGCGTGAACGTTATATTCTCTACAATACCGACGTTTTTTATTAACGATAGAATCATTATCATGACAGATACTACATCACAACCAGCATTACCAGATCGTCTTTCAGGTAACCCTCGTAGCCCTCACCACGTGGCAGAGTGTTTCAACTATGACATCGGCATTCGTCTTAACGGCAAAGAGCGTTTTGATGTTGATGAGTACTGCATCAGCGAAGGTTGGGTAAAAATTCCTTCACCTAAGGCACTAGATCGCCGTGGTCAGCCAATCTTGATCACACTAAAAGGTACGGTAGAAGCATTCTACAAGTAATACGTAATAATTAGTGTATTACTGAAAGCCTAGTTTTCGAACTAGGCTTTTTTTTGAAATCAGAGAAATCGATTCAAAGCTGGAAGTAATGTTATTTCGGTCTTGCGACTGAAAATGTCTTTTCCAATACTGCGTATTCACTGCCGCCTAAGCGTGATAACGGATTTACCTTTAATGCTTCAATTACTAAGCGCTTTTGCTCACTATCGATAATTTCGTCATCAATATAGATCTGCTCAATTTCAGCGAAGATCAAGCTTTGTGGTGTTTCCCCAATCTCTTTCACTTCATATAAGTTACAACCAAAAGCAATAGGGCAATCTTTTAACCTTGGTAGTTCAAAGCCATCAAAAGAGGTGAGTTCTAATTGAGTGTGTTCAACCTCAGATTCGCCATGCTCTAAGGTGGCGGCTGTTTGAGTAACTTGTTCTGCTAACGCAATATTAGCAATATGTACCACCATCTTTTTATTGGTAATAACGTTACGTGTGGTGTCTTTGATTTCACCGCTCGGCTTTTTACCCACAGAAAACATCAATAATGGTGGGTTACTAGCAACTGGGGTGAAATAAGAAAAAGGGGCAAGATTGTAGTTGTGCTCACCAGAATCTGTCAGTACCCATGCGATAGGACGAGGGATAATGGCTTGTGTCATTAAATGGTAGATATCAGTGGGAGACTGTGTGGATAGATCAAGATACATGTGCAAATCCTTCGCGCTGAAAAGTTCTATATATATTGTACTGCGAATGAATGTTAACTCAATGTGATCAAGTTGGAATGAATAGACAATAAAAAGCCGACGGCGAAGTCGGCTCTTTAATGAAAATTACGCTTTAATTACGTTTTTAAAATGCTTTTTCTTTGTAAATAAGAAATCAACATCAGGCGGGAAATCTTTGTTCGTTTTAGCGTGCTTCATCATATCAAATACTTTGAATTCAGCTAATACGGCAAATTGGTAAGGTTCGAAGCTTTCGCTGTTTGCCTGAAGTGTTGGATCGTAGTATTTACCATCTTTGAAAATAATAGCTTGGTCAACGATGGTGTCTTCATTACAACGATAGCCAAGTACGTAACGCTCACCTTTGCAATAAATCACATTCATATAGCTGTTGTAGAAGGTTTCATTTTCAGTTGCTGTGCAGGTTGCCAGCATTTCTGGATCCATTGCTTCTACTGTCACAAGACGGACTTTTTCAGCAATAAAATTGCGTTCATTGAGTTGTTGGTGAATAGCTTCAAGACTTAGTTGAGTCACATTAAATACCGCGAAATGAATAATGAATAAAAACGTGCAGATTATACGACTGTTAATGATAAATGTCTTCGTTAAAAACAGTATTGGGTACTGATTAATCAAGGCAACAGAAAAAGAGACGATGGCAAAGCGAACAAAATGCTGCTTTTAGCCCTAATAATTCTTCATGAAATCTTTACGAATGCAAAGAATGTAAATTTAATGCAAATGGTAATGGTTATCACTTATATTCCTTTTCGTCGTTTGGTAGGCACTTTATTACTTACCACGTAGTAGCCATGATTTGCTCTTTATATTATTACAAACAATACCTATTCAGCAGTGATAGGTGCTGAGAGCAACTCTGATTTGGCTTCACTTTCAGGTTATATCTTTATTTTGGAGTTAAAGGAATATGTTTTCTAAAAGCCAGCTGACGCTGTTAATTGGTGCGGTACTTTCTGCACCTGTTGCTTATGCAGAATCAACAGAAGTTGATGAGCACATGGTAGTAACAGGGCGTGATTACGGTTATAAAGCCGATACTAATTCAACAGCGATGCGTATGGAGATGACTCAGCTAGAAACTCCAGGACAAGTTGCAGTAATTGATGAACAACTTATCGATGAACAGCGTGCGAGTACGCTAGGTGAGGTGTTAAAGAATGACTCATCAATTTCAGAAGGCTCCAAATCAACTAACCGTGAACGTTTTTACTTACGTGGTTTTGAACTAGGAAGTAGCAGTGGTTTCTTACGTGACGGTGTTCAGCATTGGTCTCACTATCGTCAACCTATTGAGTTGTTAGAGCGTGTTGAAGTATTAAAAGGACCTTCTGGTTTACTATATGGTCAATCAGCACCAGGTGGTCTGATCAATATGGTGTCTAAAAAGCCCACGTATGAAACTCAAGTTAATGTGAGTCAAGATATTGGCTCTAATAATCATACTCGTACTGTTGCAGATGTCAGTGGTTCATTAAATGTTGATCAAACTTTACGTGCTCGTGCAATTATTGCCAAAGAGAATAAAGAGTCATGGCGAACCCGTTTTGATGGTACATCAGTAGATACTGATCGTGTTGTTGGTGGTTTATTTATTGATTACGATATCAATGATAGCGTTATGTTATCTGCACATGTTGACCATACAGATGAAACAGGTGATTTGGATAATGGTTCACGCGTTGATGAAAACGGTAATGTTATTGATCCCGATATTGTAAAAGATCAGAACTGGGCGAAAACAGATAATAAAGTCACAAATTACGGTTTAAACCTGAAAGCAAATTTGAACGATTCATGGGCATTGAATACAGGTATTAACCGTCAGTTCTATGAGCGTCAGCGAACTGAATCAGATATTATTGCTGATGGTGAAAATAAATTTAAGTCTTCAGATCGTCATGATGAGTGGACTTTTGATACAGCATTTGTGGATTTCACTGGTGATATTGATGTTTTAGGTATGAATCATAAGTTGTTAGCCGGTATGAATGGTGTTCATTATGATTACAAGCGAGAATATGTTAGTCATACATTTGAAAGTGCAGATGGTCAAAATGGGTTTAATAAGCCTGCTGATTTAGATTATCGTAATGATGATAAAGTAGATCATTCAAAGAAAAAACAGTACGGATTATATCTACAAGACTTAGTGACGTTTAATGATCAATGGCAAGCGTTGGCAGGCGTTCGCTTTGCATACGATAAAGATATCTCAAGTAAAGGTGTAGAGAAAACTTATCACAATGTTTTGCCAAAATTTGGAATAACATATCACCCAACAGTAAATAGTTCTATTTATGGTGTGTATTCTGAAAGCTTTGAACCGATAGGTGATGTTTCAGATAAAGATGATATCAATTACGGTAAATCTCAGAAACCTAAGCAAGGCAAACTATACGAGTTAGGTTCAAAAATTGAGTTGTTTGATAATAACTTAATGCTTTCAGGCGCATTGTTCCAAATTGAACAAGAAAACATGCAGATCACTGAAGATTTAGATGGTGGTGCAACTGAAACAACACAAGTTGGAAAGCAAGTACATAAAGGTATTGAGTTATCAGCATCGGGGCAAGTGACTTCTGCTTTATCTGTAAATGCGTCTACAACAATTCTTGATGCTAAATACAAAAATGATCCAAGTCGTGAAGGTAAACAGCCTGTTGATGTTCCGGAGTTTACGGCAAGTGTTTGGACCAATTATGCATTTGAAAATGGCACTGATGTGAACTTGGGTGTTTTCCATGTAGGTTCTCGTTACGGTGATTCAGCAAATACGTTTAAGAAAGATGCATATACACGTGTTGATGTTGGTGTGGCACATACATACAAGTATGATGAAAAACTAGATGTCATTGGCCGTATTAATGTTGAAAACCTACTTGATACTGATTACTTAGCTGGTGGTAGTAATAAAGGTGTTGTTGTTGGTGAAGGTCGTAACTTTATGGCAACGCTTGAGTTTAAATACTAATTTGTAAAAATTGTAACTAAGGGGGAGCCGTTGCTTCCCCTTGTTGCGATTAAATGCTATTTCACTATTTTTGGTCGTTGTACGATTTAACTTTTTATTATTACTTCACTTTTTATTTTTTGCGATTAAAGATTACTCATTATTAAGTTTGATTATGAATTTTATTAAAACCAGTTTAGCGGTTGTGATTTTAAGCATCACAACTGGGGTACAGGCATCGAGCCTTGATACCGCACGTTCTATTGAAAACAAAACCAATACGGCTTCAGCATTAAGCCAAGATAAGATTGATCGTAACGCTGATTCGGCTATCGCGATGAAAGCACAAATCGAGCAATTACAAGAAGAGCTTAAAAACCTGACGGTATATCACGATCACCTTGCGCGTATGGTTGATAATCAAACCCAAGAAATGGCCTCTATTCATGAACAAATAGAGAACATTAAAGAGACGCGCCAAGGTGTTGTACCTTTGATGTACCAAATGATTGATGGTTTATCGACTGTTGTTGAGCAAGATAAGCCTATCAAATATGAACAGCGTTTAGCGCGTATTGAAAAGTTGCAAACGATGATGTCGCAAGCTGATATTAGCGATGCAGAAAAATTCCGTCGTATTTTAGAAGCCTACCAGATTGAAATGGATTACGGCACGAAATTGGGTACGTACCAAGATAAAATCACGTTAGAAGACGGTAAAACAATCGAGGCTGATTTACTGTATCTCGGTCGTCTTGCATTTGTTGCTCGCAGCTTAAACGGTAGTCATTACTGGAGTTGGAACAGCAATAAACAGCAGTGGCTGGCGCTTGATACGAGTGAAGCTGCAAATATTGATAAAGCGTTTGCAATGGCAAATAAGCAAATTGCACCAAGCCTATTACGTTTACCTATTTCAGCAACCCTTGCTAACGTGGAGAGCAAATAATGAAATTAAAAGCGTTAGCTATTGCACTATGTATGGCATCGGTTCCGTTCACAGCATCTGCAGAATCGGTTGTACAGCAAGCGAAACAAGAAAATGTCGCTCAGCAGCAACATAACGTGCAACGTGAAGCTGGATTTAGTCAAGAAGCACAGAAAATTCGTCAACAACGTGATGCGTTATTAGCGCAGCGTAATACCTTAAAACAACAAACAGAATTACTGAGCCAAAGCTTTAGTACCAATGAAGCAGAACTCGCGAAATTAGAACAGCAACTTCAATTAGATTCTGGCAGTCTTGGTGAGCTATTTGGTGTAGTTCGCCAAACAGCAAAAGAATTAAAAGCTGAACAAAGTTACGCTGTCACTGGGGTTGATGTGACGAAATATATCCCGGTAGTTGACCAAATCGTTGACGCGAAAGCACTGCCGTCAATGCCGCAATTAAAAGGCTTGTGGCAAGCAATGGAATCACAAATCGTTGCAAGCGGTGAGTTGGCAAAAGTGAACGTACCATTTATTAATGGTGATGGTGAGCAAACCACAGAAAAAGCATTGCGTTTAGGCGCATTAGGCCTAGTAGCTGATCAGGGGTATTTAAAGTGGGATGGCCCTCGCCATCTTGCAACGGCTTATCAACAACAACCTGAAAATGGCCCACAACTTTCAGATTTAGCTGCAATAGCGGCTGCAGGTAGTGAAAGTATTACTCTTGATCCTTCTCGTGGTGTGATGTTAGAGCAATTAGCTAATGCACCTACGCTGGAAGATCGTCTAACAGCAGGTGGTGTGGTCGGTAAAATTATTCTACTTCTACTAGCTATTGGTGCGGGTATTGCCATTTTCCGTGGTGTTAAATTAGCGATTATTAACCGTCAAATTAAGCAACAATTAAAAAATCCAACTCAAGCAGGAAATAACCCACTGGGTCGTATTCTTGCTGTGTATAACAAAGAGCAAAATCGTAGCGTAGAAGCGTTAGAATTACGTTTACTTGAAGCGATTGTTGATGAGCAACAAGGACTAGAAAAAGGCTTATCGATGCTAAAACTGTTTGCGGCTTTAGCGCCAATGTTAGGCTTACTGGGTACGGTGACTGGTATGATTGAAACCTTCCAAGTTATCACGCAGTTTGGTAATGGTGATCCTAAAGTGATGGCGGGTGGTATTTCAATGGCATTGGTAACGACCGTTCTAGGTTTGATAGCCGCGATGCCTTTATTACTGGCTCATAATGTATTAAGTACACAAGCTGAAAATATTCGATTGATCCTTGAAAAACAAGGTATCAGCTTAGTTGCTCAGCAAGCTGAAAAAAACGAATCTTCTCAGGCATCTAACCGTAACGTATTAGCAGAACAGGCAGCATAATGGACTTCAGCTTATTACATGGCTGGTGGTTTTCGCTTTCTCATTTTATGGCGCAAGGTGGCGCCATATTATGGTGGCTTGCTGCGGTTGTTGCGCTATGTTGGCTTTTGGTTATTGAACGAGTGATTTATTTATTCTTCTATTTTCCAAAGCAAAAAGAGCAGTGGTTAACTAGCTGGATGGCTCGTAAAGATCATTCCTCTTGGCATGCATGTGCAATTCGTGATGGCTGGCTTAATGAAGCGAAAATTGCCCTTAATCAGAATTTAAATTTTATCAAAGTATTAGTCGCAATCTGCCCTATGCTAGGTTTACTTGGTACAGTGACGGGGATGATTTCTGTCTTTGATGTAATGGCGACGCAAGGTAGTAGTCAACCTCGTTTAATGGCATCCGGCATTTCTTTAGCTACATTGCCAACAATGGCAGGGATGGTTGCGGCCTTAGCGGGTATGTTTGTTCACGCACGTTTATCTAAAGCTTGTCAGATGCGTGAGTTTAAATTAGAAAAATTATTAAGGAGTCAGCAATGAGACTCAGCCGCCGTTCTTCAAATCGAGAAGATGCACAAATTGATTTAACATCAATGCTCGATATCGTATTTATTATGCTGATTTTCTTTATTGTAACGAGTTCGTTTGTACGTGAATCAGGCGTAGAAGTTAACCGACCTCAAGCAAGCCACGTGGTAAGCCAAAAAGATGCTGGGATCTTTGTTGCAATTACCTCAGCAAATGATGTTTATATAGATAAACGTGTTGTTGATGTAGAACGTGTTCAAGCAACATTAGAACATATGCTTACAGAGCAACCTGATGCTTCTTTAGTGATCCAAGCGGATGAACATGCCTATAACGGTACTGTGGTTAAAGTGATGGATGCAGCAAAAGGAGCAGGGATCAAAAATATCGCATTGGCGGCGGAGAAAAATTAATGATCCGTCTTTTAATGGCTTTTCCATTAGCTATTGTTGTAGCGTTAGGACTTTTTACTTTTATGGCATGGATGGTAGATAACGGGAATTACCAAAAGCCAGATGATAAAGAAGTGCTAGCGTTCAACATGGTAATGATGGAGCAAGAGCAAGCGCCTCAACGGCGACAGCGTGCGGTACCA
Source organism: Photobacterium angustum (assembly GCF_002954615.1). Lineage (NCBI taxonomy): Bacteria > Pseudomonadati > Pseudomonadota > Gammaproteobacteria > Vibrionales > Vibrionaceae > Photobacterium > Photobacterium angustum. The sequence continues at coordinate 928,835 of NZ_MSCJ01000003.1, forward strand.
CCACCACCTGAAACACCAGAGCCACCACCAGAAGCAAAGCCGGTATCATCAAGAACTGCAACAGCAAGTGTTCAACCAGTTGCGTCTACGACAAGCTTAGGATTGGATACAGCTGTTACAGGCTTATCGATCAATATGCCGAAATTTAGTGATTTCAGCAGTGCATCAAATGCGGTAGGTGAGCCGACTATCGGTCAGAGTCAGCAAGCTATGCCATTGTATCGTGTTGAGCCAAGGTATCCGCCCCGCGCGCTAAAACAAGGTAAAGAAGGTTACGTAATACTGAAATTCACGATTGATCCTCAAGGCCGACCAATCGATATTGCAGTGCTTGAAGCAAAACCTAATCGTTTATTTAATAAAGAAGCGATACGTGCATTGCGTAAATGGAAGTACCAACCACAAGTACAAAATGGCAGTGCTGTATCGCAGCCAGGTCAGACGGTACGTTTAGAATTTAAGTTGAATAAATGATGAAAAGATTAGCATTTATTATCGCTTTAACCGCCGCAGCGAGTTTGCCTTTATCATCCGCTTACGCGGGAGGTAAATTGTCGCAGTCGATTGCCGTTAAGGTTCAAAAAGCGAATAACTTACAGCTTGATGATAAGGTTAATCAGGCGATTGATTTACTTGTCTCTTTAAAGCCGATAGAGCCTTATGACAAAGCATTCGTTCAGCGTATGTTGGGCGTGTTTTATTGGCAGCAGGGTAACCCATCAAAAGCGATAAGCAATTTATCTAAAGCGGTTAAAAGTGGCTTATTGCAAGATGATCAAGCGTGGGTTACTCAGCGTATGCTGGCTGATATTTTACTTTCTGAGCAAAAATACAGCCAAGCATTGCCGCATTACTATCAGCTTACAAAGCGTATACCAAAATCACAAAAGGGCTATGAACTATGGTTGCGAATAGCTCAATCACATTATCAATTGAGCCAGTGGTCAAAAGTCCTCTCTGCAATGAAACGCTACGATGGCTATAAACGCAAAGATGAAATGTCTCCGTTGTCGATTAAGCTGGGTGCTCAGTTACAATTAAAGCATTGGAATGGTGCAACATCGACATTAAATCGTTTAATTGCGATAGAGCCAACTAAGCTCAATTGGTGGCAGCAATTAGCCAATATACAATTGCGAGCAGGGAAACCTGCAGATGCATTGAGTACATTAAAATTAGCAAAATATCAAGGTGTTAAGTTAACGCAGCAGGATTTACACCGCCTAGCGCAACTGTATGCTCAGCGTGGTATTCCTGAACGTGCTGCCAAACAAATAGCTGAACTGGACGGTGCAACAACCAGTACAAGATTGCTTGTTGAGCAAGCAAATTACTGGCAGATGGCAAGAGAGTGGCAAAGTGCTATCAATATTTGGGAGAAAGCTGCACAGCGTAATAATCGTTATCGTTGGCAACTTGCACAATTGTTGTTGCAGGAAGGGCAATATCAAAAAGCGTTAACTGAGCTTAATAAGGTTAAGCGTAAAGATAAACAGTCTGATGTTGAGTTGGCGAAAGTCCGTGCGTATTACAAGCTAAATAACTTCGATAAAGCGATTATTCATGCCAAACAGGCAAATAATATTAAGCCTTCATCGGCAGCATCGAGCTGGATAAAATATTTATCACAAATGCGTGAAATGGAACAAGCTAGCTAAATACTTTATTTGTATTTAATCCTGAGCTAATCAAAAAAATGAGTGCGTTAACTTACTAATCATAAGTTAACCACTCATTTTTGATTCTAGTTAACGAGCTTGGTTTAGCTAAGCACCATATTTGTCGCCATTGCTAATAATAATGCTGAGAAGATTTTTTTAATGATTGGTACAGGTAAATAGTTTGTTGCCTTAGCACCTAGCGGAGCGGTAAACCAAGAAGTACAAACAATACCGAATAATGCGGGTAGATAAACAAAACCTGCAAAGCCATCAGTAATAGAAAGATAGCTAATGCCTGAGCTGACATAACCGATAGAGCCAAAGAGTGCGATAACAATGCCACAAGCAGAAGCACAACCGATAGCTTTCTTCATATCGAGAGAGAAGAAGGTTAACAAAGGCACCAACAGTGCGCCGCCGCCAATACCAATCATGGCTGACAATCCGCCAGTAATTGTTGTTAAAAAGGTAAGAACAAAATTGTTTGGCATGTTACGTGTTGTTGTCGTTTCTTTTTTTGTACTGCTATAAAACATCTTAAATGCAATGAGTGCAACACTTACCGCAAATATAATACGAACAATATTACCCGGTAATAGGGCAGCTAAAAATCCACTGATGAGTGCACCTAAGGCAACACCTGTCATTATCCATGGTGCTAGGTTCCAAGGTACATTGCCATTTTTGTGGTGAGCGATGGCAGAAGATGTTGAAGTGAATAATATGGATGCTAGGGATGTAGCAATAGCGACGATAACCACTTGTTCAGGTGGTAAAATGGCGAAATGAAGCAAGATAATACTCAGAATTGGTACTATAACAAGTCCTCCTCCTATACCTAATAATCCTGCCAAAAAACCAACACCACTGCCGAGTAAAGCGCAGTATATTATTAACAATAATTCATTCATCTCTTTGTCTTCTTATATGTGGTTAGCGGTTAACGCATTGAATAAAAATAGATATCCTTTCTATGTGACGAGAACTATAACTTACAAATTTGTAACAACTCAAACGTAACCACTTGAATTTTTTTCATGTTGATAGTGAAAGAAATACGCTTTTATTGATCGAATACTCTACGTATAAATAAATACAGACAACTCGACAGCTTCTACGAACGTCATCATTTATTTCAGCTAATAGGATATCGGTCGCCATGAATAACGATTTTACATTTACAATAAATAAGACTGGCCTTGATGAAAATTATCATCCCGCTAGCAATACGCGTATTACTACCAATTTCGCTAATTTAGCGAGAGGGGAAAGTCGTCAACAGAACTTACGCAATGCGTTAAAGATGATCGATAATAGCTTTAATGCTTTAGCGAATTGGGATAACCCCGAAGGTGATCGTTATTCTATTGAGCTGGAAATTGTGTCGGTTGATATTGATATTGAAGGCAATGGTCAATCATTCCCATCGATTGAAGTATTAAAGACCCACATTATAGATAATCAAACCAATCAGCGTATTGAAGGGATTGTCGGTAATAACTTTTCTTCTTATGTACGTGATTATGACTTTAGCGTACTACTACAAAACCATAATAAAGGTAAGTCTCAGTTCAGTATTCCAGATAATTTCGGCGAATTGCATGGGAAAATCTTCCAAAGCTTTGTTAATTCTGATGTTTATAAAGACAACTTTAAAAAGTCACCGGTCATTTGTTTATCTGTATCTGATAACAAAACCTATTTCCGAACTGAAAACCAGCACCCAGTACTTGGTGTGGAATATACACCTAATGAGTCGTCATTAACTGAGCAATATTTCAAAAAAATGGGCTTACAGGTACGTTACTTCATGCCTGCAAACAGCGTTGCGCCGTTGGCTTTCTTCTTCTTTGGTGACTTATTAAATGATTACACCAACCTAGAGTTGATAAGCACTATCAGCACCATGGAAACATTTCAAAAAATCTATCGCCCTGAAATTTATAATGCTAATGCGGTAGCTGGGAAGTCGTATAAACCTAACTTGAAGTGCCCTGATCACTCATTGACTAAAATCGTCTATGACAGAGAAGAGCGGAGCCGACTAGCCGGTGAGCAAGGCAAATTTGCCGAGCAGCACTTCATCAAACCTTATCAAGCCGTGCTTGAACAATGGTCATCAAATTTCGTGAATAGCTAACTTTAATCATTGCTTTCATCATTTACCACAACATAGGACGTTAACTATCATGAAAACATTATTACCGACTTCAACAGCAGGAAGCTTACCTAAACCAGATTGGCTTGCTGAGCCTGAAAAACTCTGGTCACCTTGGAAATTAGAAGGGGATGAGTTAATCTCTGGCAAACAAGAGGCGCTCTGCTTGTCACTAAAAAATCAACAACAAGCAGGAATTGATATTGTCAGTGATGGCGAGCAAACACGCCAACATTTCGTGACTACCTTTATAGAGCACCTCAACGGCGTTGACTTTGAAACCCGTAAAACGGTTAAAATCCGAGACCGTTATGATGCCAGTGTGCCAACGGTTGTCGGCCCTGTTTCACGTCAAAAATCTGTGTTTGTTGAAGATGCTAAATACCTGCGTCAACAAACTAAACAACCGATCAAATGGGCACTTCCAGGCCCTATGACTATGGTTGATACCCTTTATGATGCGCACTACAAAAGTCGTGAAAAACTGGCATGGGAATTTGCTAAAATCCTTAATCAAGAAGCTAAAGAATTAGAAGCGGCAGGTGTTGATATTATCCAATTTGATGAGCCTGCATTTAATGTGTTCTTTGATGAGGTTAATGAATGGGGAATTGCCTGTTTAGAAAGAGCCATTGAGGGACTGAAATGTGAAACCGCTGTTCACATTTGTTATGGCTATGGTATTCAAGCTAATACTGATTGGAAGAAAACACTCGGTTCAGAGTGGCGTCAATACGAAGAGGCGTTTCCTAAGCTGCAGCAATCTAATATCGATATTATCTCGTTAGAATGCCACAACTCTCATGTACCGATGGATCTGCTAGAGCTTATTCGTGGGAAAAAAGTGATGGTGGGGGCGATTGATGTTGCGAGTGACAAAATTGAAACTGCTGAAGAAGTCGCGGATACATTGCGTAAAGCACTTAAATTTGTTGATGCTGATAAACTTTACCCATGCACCAATTGCGGTATGGCACCGTTAGCGCAGCATATCGCACAAGGTAAACTTGAAGCCTTAAATGCAGGGGCTGAAATCATTCGAAAAGAGCTTTCAGCTTAGAAGCTTTGTGTGTCACCGTGTGTAAATGTACTTTATTGTTAGAGTGATATAGTGCATTTACATATTCAAATTACCTCTCTTTTAGTCGCTCTAAATTCTTTAAATAAATAACACGCGTTTAGAATACTCTGACCTACTTGCTTATATCTATTATCGTCTGGCATTATTCGCCAAAGAATACCGTAATCAGTCAACGGTATAGAGAATGTGAAGGTCGTTAGTGGTAGTCAATAGCCAACAATTAACTCAGCAATACGAAGAATTAGGTTACTTTGTTATTCGCAATTATTTCAGTGAAGATCAGATAGCTTCACTTAGAAAAGTCGTTTTAACTTTTCATGAATTATGGAAAGCTGATAACAAAAAATTCTATCAAGAAGAAGCATTTAACTCATCTTTGATTACTGGAAGCCAGTATTTATCTATCGCTGAGAGAACGGAACTTTTTGATTTCATTAGTTCAAAAAAGATCATGGATGTGGTTGATGCCGTAATACCTAAAAATCCTGCTTTCATGAATACTCAACTGTTCTTTAATCCGGTGAACCCGCAACAAAAAGACTTTTGGCACCGAGATTGTCAATACGATTATGATATTGAAGACCAAATGAAAGTCATATTAGAAACGCAAGTGTTGCATCTTCGTGTCCCTTTATTTGATGAACCCGGTATGGAAATAATACCTGGCACTCACAAGAGATGGGATAATGAAGAAGAATACAATGTTCGCCAAGAAGTGAATGGTAAAGTCAGCCATGATAGCCTTTCTGGTGGGAAGAAGATTGCATTATCTGCAGGTGATTTATTGGTATTTTCAGCAGATATGATACATCGTGGTTTATACGGATTAGATCGCTTAGCATTGGATATTTTAATTTTTGATTCGGCATCTGATTATGTTGATTACGTTGATGATGATTGCCTACCGACTCAAATCATACTGAAAAATATTGCCGATCCACGATTGTTTATCAATACTCTACATCTTAAATCAATGGCGTGTGCTTCATAAAAATATAAAAAGTGATGTTTGAAAGGGAGTTCAACATTAACTTTATATTAAGCCTAATAAATTTCTATTATCCATAGTAATAATTCTAGCCGTATAGCTAATAATTATCATTTTTGACTAATCTTTAATGCTATAAATTACTCTCATGATTAAAGTTAATTTATCTTATTTATCCTAACAAGAATTTCTTATATTTGAGAAAATAAAAAAGTACTAAATTTTGTTGTGACTTTTTTAGTTGTTGCTGAGTTTGTGTAAATACAGCCGGGCATTGCCATGGACTGAATATAAATAAAAACAAAGCAACAATTAAAGGAGTAGTATAATGAAATCAACAATCACTGCGGTGTCTGCTGCGGTTGGTATGCTGTTATCTTCAGTCACTTTTGCTGAACAAATTAGCATGTTTGATTATGATGAAGCGACATCAGCGTATGAGGATGCATATTTAGATGCGCAATTTGATTTACGAGATGGTAATCAAGACCAAGCCAGTTATAACGCTGTTGTAAGTGCAAATTATGATCGTGTATTTTCATCGGCAGATCGAAATACGCGAATTGACTTTGTCGGTGATACAAACATAAGTCAAGGTCCGAATAAGAATGATGAACGTAAAGAAAATTACCAAGCTTTAGCCTCGTTAACCAATGATATGTACTTTAGCCCTAAGGTAAATGATTTCTTTTGGTATGGTAAAGCAGAAGTCGGCGCGCAGACTGATATGGAAGATCCCTTTACCAAGCTAACGGTTGGTTTAGGTTATGGGCGAGTGGTAAATGCAACCCCAATGGCAAAAGCGATCCGTGTGGTTCAATCACTTCAAGAGCGGGGGTTATTAAGAGGCAATATTAGCCGAGAAACTTATCAAAATGTTGCCCAAGTCATTGCAAAAGAGCCAGCTTATCGCAGTCGTTATGGCTCTGCAGATTATGCAGAATATTGGGTAGAAGATATTGGTAAAGCATTAGGCGATCAACTCAGCGCGCGAGGTGCAATTAAATCTTACGATGTACTGATCAATGAACGAATTTCAACTCGTAAATACGGCTGGCTAGTCAGAGCGGGTGTTGGTGCGGTACTGACTAACTATGATGGTTCAGATAGCAAACCAGCGCTTGAAGTTGGGGCGGAATACCATTACCCAATCAATAACCAAACCCAATTTTCGAATGAAGCGATTTTAACCGCAATTCTTGATGATGGTGATAATGGCTTTAACGCAAGCAATACTATGTCTTTAACTTATGAGCTGCGTGACAATATTGATTGGGAAAACGCATGGTTACTCACTTATGCTGCAAGCGATAAATCTGAAGATTTGATGACCAATAGTTTACGTTCAACATTCCGTTACTATGTGTCTAATTCTATTAGCTTATCCGTTACTGGCGGCTTGTCTAAAACTGAAGATAATATTGACTATGATGGAACAAGTAACACTAATCGAAATGATGATATCGATACAACGTTCCACTTTGGCTTAACGTACCGTCTGAAGTAATAAATTAATTTCTAAACGCTAAAGCACAGACTTTCTTTTTTATAAGACAAGTCTGTGTTTTTTTTTGCATATAGTAAATATGTATTGCGATTAACATGATTTTTTTGTCATTGAAATAATATAAAATTACTATACGGATATGATAATGAATATATTAAATAATGGTTTGTTAAATGAAAGTGATTTGCTCTATGTTTTTCAAAATAATAGATTAAAAAGGAATGAAGTATTTTCATTGTTAATGAAACCTTATTGGTCCTCTTTATATTCAAGATGTAGATATAGAATAAATGATAATGGCAGTATCGATGATGTTGTTCAGGATGTTTTATTAAGGATTTATCAAGCACTACCAAAATACTGTCATCAAGGCGTCTTTAGGACATGGATTTATAAAATTGCAGATAATGTTTCTTATTCATACTTAGCCAAAAATATGAAATATAATAAAAAAAATATTTCTATAAATAATATTGAGCCTGTGAGTAGTTATAATCAAGTCAATATAGATGATAAAATTGATATGGATATATTACTCGATGAATTATCTTACAGTGAACAAGAAATTATTGATTTACGATTTTATCAAGATCTAACATTATTAGAAATTAGTGATATTTTATGCATCACAATTAGTGCGTGTAAAATGCGTTTATATCGTGCGCTAAAGTTGCTTCATGAAATTCTGTTTAGAAAAAAAATGCCAGAATAAGATCTATTTAGTTTTATAAAAACGCCTGATGGATTCAGCAGCATTAAGATGTTGAGTTTGTAAACTGTAAAGACTTTGTAGTAAAAGCCAGTTGAACGTTTGTTTGATTGGCTTTTTTGTTTTTATTCAAGTGGTTATGTCTTTTGGTTGGCGTTTTATTACTCCCTTTATAATCATCTCTATTTACTAACGTAAACAATGTAAATTGAATGCCAATAAGAACGATTATCAATTAAATTACTGCCATTCTAAGTAGGTAGCTAGTTTTTTTGACTATGGTGTTAAAGCAAAAAAATGTCCAATTGTGGGCACGTCGTCTTCATATTTACATTTCAATGGCGTTGTTATTGATTGTTTTATTTTTTGCCATTACTGGCATTACTTTAAACCGCCCTGAGTTGTTTGTATCTGATACACCCAGTGTGACAGAGCAAAAAATCACCATACCTACTTCATTGCTTTCGTCTGAACAAGGTCCGTTTGTACCTAACAAATTGGCTTTGATCAGCTATCTCTCTAAACATACCGATGTGCGTGGTACGGCTTCTGGTATCGAGATCTTTACCGATCTAGAGGGTGACGAATTAGTCGAAGGCGAGATCTCATTAGATTACAAAGGCCCTGGTTATAACGCTGTGGTCTTTATTGATATGACAACCGCACAAGCGAATATCGAAATCACCAATTATGGTGTTATTGCGCTACTTAACGATCTTCATAAAGGTCGTAATAGTGGCGAGGTTTGGAAGTGGTTTATTGATATTACTGCGGCTTTGATGATCTGTTTTGTGTTAACGGGTGTGTGTTTGCTACTACCGAAAAAGAAAACACTTAATACATCAATGAAGTGGATGAGTTTCGGCTCAGTTGTTACGGCCATTATCTACATTGTATTTGTTCCTTAATATTTAGCAGGTTAACGATGACCATTAAAAATAAATTAAAAAAGACCGTACTGGCAACGTTACTGCTGGCACCTTTATCAACGGCATGGGCGGCACCTTTGCCAGAAACCGCTCAGTTAGATGTTGAACTAAGTTTACCTAAAATTGAAACCTCGATGTACGCCCGTCCTTATGTCGCGGTATGGATTGAAAACAGTGAACGTAAACCCGTAAGGACGATGCAACTTTGGGTCGGTAAAGACGAATGGCTGAAAGATTTACGTAGCTGGTGGCGCAAAGTGGGTCGTTATGACCGAGAACTTGTTGATGCTGTTACATCTGCCACACGTCCCGTGGGTGAATACCGTTTTTCATGGGATGGCTTAGATGATAAAGGCAACCGTGTAGAGCAAGGGGATTATACCTTTTACGTTGAAGTGGTACGTGAACATGGCGGACGTAACTATTTACGCCAGAAATTAACGCTAGGTGAAAGTGCTGTTAGCCATGTTTTAGCACCAACACAAGAAACTGGCACTATCAAGATTAACTACAAACTCTAAGTGAATTGTCATCATGAATAATAAATTAAAAGCACTATCTTTAGCATGCCTAGTGACAGCGGGTTTAGGTGTGGCATCTGTCGCTCAAGCACACCCTCGTTGGGTATTACCTTCACATTTCACTGTTTCCAAAGAGGGTGGGGATTGGCTGTCATTTGATGTGACAGCGTCACACGGAACATTTGTTTTTGATAAGCCAGCAAGCATTGAAACCACACAAGTTGTTATGCCTGATGGTAGTATTGCTTACCCTAATTTCACCATTCGTGGTAAACGTCGTGCGATTTTTGATTTCTTCTTTGAAGAAGAAGGTACTCATAAAGTACAAATTAATCAGACACCTAGATATTACACTTTCTACAAAGCTGGACGTCGTGATACTGAAAAACGTATGGAAGCGAATAAAGCTGATCGTATGACAATACTGCCTGAAAAATCACGTGACGTTGTCACTCAGGTGAGTTATACCCGTGCAGAAAGTTATGTGACTGTTGGGAAACCATCAACAAAAGCGATGGAACTGACAGATAAATATCTTGAAATGGTACCTGTTACACACCCGTCTGACATTGTTGAAGGCGAGCCAGTAACCTTCCAATTTTTCTTTAATGGTAAGCCGCAAGCAGGAGTAACGGCGGACATTACACGTGAAGGAACACTGTACCGTAATCACCAAGAACAAATTGATGTGGTAAGTGATAAAGACGGCAAGATCACCTTCACTCCAGAAGTGGCGGGGCGTTACCTAATGAAGTCGAATTATAAAGGTATGGTTGAAAACGATCCTATGTACGACCGTGCAAACGTCAATGTTCACTTAACTTTTGAAACCTTACTTCAGTAATACTACTTCTGGTTAAGGCGTGACTTCATCACGCCTTGATCTATGCATTCTTTAAGCCTGTCTTTGGGCTTGTTTGAGGTTTTTATGACAATTAAATCATCCATTATTGCGGCATCTTTACTTTGTTTAGGGACTTTTTCAACGCCAGCACTTGCTCATTTTCCGCTAATGAGTTGTTGGTTTGAAGCCGATAAAGTGTTGTGTGAAGCTGGTTATAGTGATGGCAGTACCGCGGTGGAATACAACGTTGATATGTTTGATTACGACGATAACTTAATCGCGAAAGGCATGACAGATAAACGCTCGATCGCTGAGTTCACCAAGCCTGATACTGACTTTTATTTGGTTTTTGATGCTGGACATGAGAATCCTGTTGAAGTCGATGTTGTTGAGATAAAAGAAAAATGATCCGTCAAACTGTTCGCTCTGATAATGGAGATCGAGAAGGTAAGTGGGTCGCCTTATGTATTGGATTAATCTTGTTGGTGTCTTTTGTTTTACTTCCTTATCACCAAACTAAGCAACCAAAATCGGCACTGCTTTCGCATCAAGTTTCAATTACTGATTTAGCCGCTGAAGAGATCGCTATGATTGCGGAATTACGGCTTGCTCATGAAGAAATCCGTAACTTATATCAAGATAGCCAGTTAGGTGCTGCTGTTGGTCAATGGCCACAAATATCTGAGCTTCAAGAGTTTTGGATTGCTCCTTTTGTGACAGATAAAAGCTGGGAACGAAAAGGTCGTCATCAGTGGGCATTGATCACTGATGCTGTCTATCAAGGTGTGAGAGCAGATGATAAAGGTTCGATGTCGGTAGTGCTTAATAGTCATTCAGCGTCTCCCGATATTTGGCTCGCGATGGACGATAATGTGAGCTTACTTGATGCCAATGCATTACGCGATTTTGATGGAAAACATTTAATCGATAATGGTTGGACACAAATTGTGTTTAACGATTCTCCTAATAATAACGAATCACATAATCACTAATAACGGCGCTTTGGTTTTATTGCCGTTAATCTTTACTGTACCGAGATTTAGATAACAATGAATAAATTAATTAAATCTAGCCTTACTGCTATAGCATTGCTTGTGAGTATGAATAGCTTTGCTGCTGATAAAAAGACCATTGGTATTACTTTGCAGCCTTATTACAGTTATGTAAAAGCGGTTGTTGGTGATAAAGCAGAAATTTTGCCATTGGTTGATGCAGGTTTTAATCCCCATAATTATTTACCTCAACCTAATGATCTTAAACGTCTAAAAGAGATGGATATCATTGTGGTTAATGGTATCGGTCACGATGATTTTGCGTTGAAAGTTATCCAAGCAGCAGATCGTGATGATTTGATTGTAATTGAAGCTAATAATGATGTGCCACTGTTGCCTGCTATGGGGCAGTCGGTTGGTAATGGCGCTGTGAATCCTCATACGTTTGTTGGATTATCTACCACGATTCAGAAGGTTTATACCATTGCTAATGAGTTGGCGAAAATTGATCCTGACAATGCCGCTGAATATCGAAAAAATGCCCGCGATTATGCCAAACAATTTCGTTTAATGAAGCGTGATGCAATGCTTACGCTGGGGGATTTAGATACAGCGGGAATGAAAGTTGCGACTACGCACAATGCGTATGGCTACTTATTACAAGAGTTTGGTGTTGATGTTGCTGCGGTGATTGAACCTGCTCATGGTGTAGAACCAAGTGCAAGCCAACTACAAGAAACAATTGAGAAAATTAAACAATCAGGCATTGACGTTTTGTTTTATGAATTGAACATGCCTAATCGTTATGTCGATACCATTGAAAAAGCAACAGGTGTTCAGTTATACCGTTTTTCTCACATGACACATGGAGAGTATGACGGTAAGAAAGTTAAACTTGAGATGAAAGAAAACCTTGCGACATTAGTTGAAGCAATAAAGTTTGCTGCAAATAAGGATCAAGCATGATCATCGGTCCTAGCATTCAGTTAACTAACGTTAACCTTCAATACGGTCCTAATCAGATTTTATCTGAAATCACTCATCAATTTAACGGTGGACAATGCCATGTGGTCATGGGACCTAATGGTGGCGGTAAAACATCACTGCTACGTTCTATTTTAGGCTTAACGCCGTTTCGTGGGCAAATTGATATTTTATGGGATGAATCAGTTAATAACGGAAAAGCCGGTACGATTGGTTATGTGCCACAAAAAGCAATGTTCGAACAAAGTTTACCGTTAACAGTGATGGATTTTATTTTATTAAATCAAACTCGTTCACCTTTGTTTTGGCGTCAACGTCAGAAAGATAAACAAATCGCATTAACACAACTTGATCGTGTCGGTATGGCGAACCGTGCAGATCGCCGTATGGGGCAATTATCTGGCGGTGAACAGCAGCGTGTATTGTTTGCTCAAGCACTATTAGATAATCCTGATTTACTGGTACTTGATGAACCAACGACGGGTATGGATGAGCAGGGGGTGCGTTATTTAGAATCGCTTATCCATGAATTTGTTAACCAAGGTAAAACTGTATTAGCGGTTCATCATGATGTGACAGCGGTTCGACGTTTAGAAGCGCAAGTTCATGTGGTCAATCGCGTGTTAGTTGATAGCGGTGATTATAGTCAAGTATTGGTACCAGAGAAGATTGAACGTTTGTTTAATCATTATTCTCAGCCAGCAGTCTCTGCGTCTAATCAATCAGAGGTGGCGTAATGGAACTATTAAGACATTGGGCACAACTCGGTGTTGATGCTGGTTGGTTAAGTGACAGTTTCTCTTATGCCTTTATGGTTAATGCAATCGTAGCGGCACTGTTGCTTGGGCCTCTTTTAGGTGGCTTAGGTACTTTAGTGATTGCTAAACGTTTAGCTTTCTTTTCTGAAGCAGTCGGCCACGCCGCTCTAACGGGTATTGCCTTAGGTGTATTGTTAGGCGAGCCACCAGAAAATCCATTCATTGGTTTATTTAGCTTCTGCATGATTTTTGCTTTATTGCTGCATTTCGTGCGAAATCGAACTAATGTTCCTTACGACACATTAGTCGGTGTTTTCCTCGCGTTAGCATTAGCGGTTGGTGCTGCATTGTTGATGTATGTAGCACGTAAGATCAATATTCACATGTTAGAAAACGTCTTGTTTGGTTCAATCCTAACGGTAACAGATCAAGATTTGATTGTTCTTGCGATCAGTTGTGCCTTAATTGTATTGCTCTTAATACCGACGTTTAATCGGATTTTATTAACCTGTATTAGTCCTGATATTGCCCGAGTTCGTGGCTACAAAACCAATTTTTACGATTACCTATTTGTGATGATGATAACGCTGGTCACTATAGCATCTGTGAAAATTGTTGGGGCAGTGTTGGTTGGTGCGTTGCTATTGATCCCTGGCGCAACGGCGCGGTTATTAACCAAGAATATGGGCAGTTTTGTTTTATTGTCGGCTCTACTAGCCACAATAAGTTGTGTTATTGGTACGGTATTGCCGATGGAATTAAAACTTCCAGTCCCATCAGGCGCTGCGATTATTATTGTTTCTGCTATCTTTTTCATGTCAGCAACGATGTACCGCATTATTCGTAAAAGTTAATCAGGAAACCACATGTTTTTGTTGAATAAATTTTCTACCTCCATGCGCAAAACGCAAACTGTTTTTTTCGGTGCCTGTTTAAGTGCTGCCGTTTTAATGCCAACAAGTGTTGCTTACGCCAAAGATATTTTAACAGCAACGCCTGTGACTTATATGTTAGCGACAGAGTTGACCAAAGAGACAGGGATCACGACAGAGTATTTGCCTCCTAAACGCTACGGTGTAACGCGTTTACCTAACTGGTTTTCAACCAAAGGGGCTGATGTTGCTTCAAATGCTAGTAAAACAGCAAAAGCAGCGATTACGTTAGGAGCAATTTGGCCGAATGATCCGCTCTTTGTTCATGCTCGTGAGGGCAATATAAACATTGTTGAAATTGACGCATCTCAAGCAATTTCGCCACGCGCACAAGGTGTAGCTGCACTACGTTTATCCGATGGTAATACGTCGTTATATGCATGGTTAAATCCGACCAACTTAACGCGCATGGCAGCAATTGTAAGCGATGATCTCCAGCGTTTATGGCCTGAAAAAGCCCTGCAAATTGAAAAGAATCAACAAGCTTTAATGATAGATGTTCGTAAGCTGATTAATCGTCAACAAGACACTCTTATACAAGCGGATGTTAATGCTGTTGTATTACTTTCTGCAGAGCTAGAAGATTTTGCATCAGGTAATCAGCTATTTGTTGTTGAGCGTATGACGAAGCCTGAATTGGAATGGACAGATGCCGATAAAGCGCAATTAAGCCGATTGTTAAAAGAAGATCCTTCATTAACTATTCTGACAACTAAGACGTTAAGTCAAAATATGAAACCATTCGTTTCTGCCGATACTAAAGTTATTGTGATTGATAGCCTTGATCGTTGGGGACGTGGTGGTATTGATACCAAACAGCCATTAAAACGCTGGGAAGTAAAACTTTAAACTAGGATATTTTTGCTGTGTATTCATTTATTTGTAAATAAAGTGTAGCGATTAATTGCAATACTTAAATAGTCTAAGCGTCCACTGCTTATGACGTAGTAGCTACTTATTTATTCTGTTTTATACGAGAGTTTAAGTAGCACTGCTTTGCCCAGCTTAGTGCTGGGCTTTTTTCATTGGCTAGAATGTGAAAATCAAAGACAGTACACCTAACCCAATGAGTAATGCGCCAGAAATGATGTTGTTATATTTACCAATTACTTTACCAATCACGTAATTGCCTAAATTATTACCGGCATAGGTTAGTCCAACACCAGTAATAAAGGTTAATGTTACAACCAACATGATACTTAGGTGAGTAATACTACCAAGAATACCCACTCCAATATTATTAATTGAAAGTACAAAGCCTAATATAACCGCGCCTTTGATGCTTAGGTCACGGGGTTTCTCCTGTGCTATCTGTTGTTTTTTAACTAAATCTGAACCAATAAACCAAGCCCCCATTAGAATAAAAATGATTGAACCTAATTCATTCGAGAATTTGTGAGGAACAAGGTGAGTGATCAGTTGACCAAACAGCATGGATAAGTAGGTAATGAAGGTGGTAATAAATGAAATGATGATATTCGATGAAAGAGGAATATCTACACTTTTAACTCCGTATGTTAAACCCATAACAAAATTATCGAGGTTAGAGGATAGGGTAAATAATAATGCGAGTAGGATAGACATCAACTATCATTCCATAAAGTATTCTTTATAATCTTTTACTGTGAGAACTACGATCAGTATGTATGGGTAGTTATTTTCCAGATATGGTTTTTTGTACGCTGAAATATTCTTCCAGCGCAAAAATTTATAGGAGTCCAGCTAAACGTGCTTTAAGAAATGCAGACAGAGTTTTGTTATCTTTAACTTCATTTTTTACAATTTTATGCTCGAGTTCAGTTACCGAAAGGGTAACAACTTCGATAATCTCATCATCATCAAGCTGGCCAATTGTTGGGGCAAGATCCGTTGCAATGAAAAGGTGTTGGATCTCATCGCAAAAGCTAGGTACTGGTAGTAATTCGCCTAATGACTGCCAGCTTTCTGCTTTTAAATTGGTTTCTTCAGCGAGCTCTCTTTTCGCACAAAGAAAAATATCTTCATTTGGCTCTATTGTTCCGGCTGGAAATTCTAAAATCCATTGTTTAATTGCAGGACGATATTGGTTCACTAAAACAAGATGCCCTTGGTTATTAATAGGAATAATGACCACAGCCCCTGGATGTTTAATTGAAGTAAATGTTACTTGTTTATTATTCGGCAGTACGTGCTCTTGTTCTTCAACTGAAAAACATTTCCATTGGCAAAGTATTTTTGAAGACATGCTTTAGCACCTTTATTCATTGGTTGCTATTTGATTATATCCCCAACGTTTCGCGCGCATCAATGCACTCTCAGCTTTAATGTAGTCGTATCTAAAATCTTGATATTCAACGGTGGTTATACCGACACTGATCGTCATATTTATTTTATGACCAGATTCTAGCTCCAAAGTCCATTTAGCGACTTCATTACGTAATGCAATGGCTATAAATTCCGCTTTTTGGAGATCTGCATTAGGTATAAGAATACAAAATTCTTGGCAACTTAAGCGTGCAATTTGAACATCGGCATCGCAGGTCTCTTTCATACATTTTGCCAGCATCATAATTGCTTTATCACCCACATCGAGTCCGTATCGGTCGTTAATTTCGCGAAGGTTATCGATATCAATCAGTAGCATCGATATATCACGACGATAGCGTTTGCAACGAGATGACTCATTAAGATAGAGAGGGATGAAGCCTTCACGACTTAGAAGTCCAGTTAAGTAGTCATGCGTTGTGGTACGTTTAACTTGCATAATGGCATCATAGCGATGGCGAGAAAGCAAAAATGCCATCACAAAAATAATTGAATAAGCACTGATGTTTTGTAATGCAGATGATATTTGTAGGTGCTTATTGGCAATTTCAGAAATACTTAGAACGATATAGATAAAACCAAATAGAGTGCTATACCATGCTGCTGTTTTGATTCTTAAAGCGAAAAAACACAACAGAGGGATGGTTAATCCAATTGTGTTACTGATGTGGCGTGCGCCTTCAAAATAAAACCCACTAGTACAGACTAAAGTTGTCGCAATCAGGAATATCCAGAATAAGGTTTTAGCTGAAAAAATAGAGCGATTAAGGATAGCAAGGCTATAACAAAGGAACATGCCAACGAGACCGACAAGTGTGAAATAAAACTCAGCATCAGAAACGAAATAAGTAAATGCAATGACAGCACAAATAGCGCCAGAAAAGGGGAAAAGTAATGCGAGCTGCTTTTTAAGTGTTTTTTCGCTAAGTTCGATATAAGCAAAATTGGTGGGATGAAGCTGATTGCTTTTGATTAATGTCGTCATAAGTCGGAAACGCCTTCGCACAGAATTAAAGAATACAGCATGTTGTGCACTGAGCGAGAATAGCAGTGTTTCACTCGATGTCTAATTTTTTTTGAAAATTAATGTAACGAGTTTTATCAATAACCAATAAGGATGGATAACAAGGATGTATTTTGTCTAACTTGTTAGTAACGTTACTATCCAGTGATATCGAGGGAAGAATGTTTCCTCCCTCTTATTTATGACTACTTACTGATTATTGTTGTAAAAAGTTACTAATCAGTTCTGTGGTGAGTTCTGGTTGCTCATTAGTCACACCATGTGCGGTATTTGGGATAACCACGATGGGTGCTTGAGTATATTTGCTGAGTTTGATGCCATTAGATAATGGAAATATCTTATCTTTTTCACCCCAAATGAGCATGAGTTTCGGCAAATGAGTAGGATCGAATTGCTGAATACGATCACGATCTAATGGTAGCGTCTGGATCAAACTTGTGCGTTCTGGCTTCCATTGTGAAAAATAACCTTGATAGATTTGCTCTGCAACAAAATCCGGCATTGGCTTTTTCTTCACGAAAACATTGTCGTATAAACGGCGAATACCGTTAGAGTCGCTTGGCACAAATAACGCTTCTGGTGTATTCACATTGGCACGTTTAACCAAATCAGCTAAATCGTTGTCGCTAAAAAGCGGGCCTGGACTAGCAATGATAATGGCTTTATTAATCCGCTCTGGTGTCGTCATCATATCGTAAGTAACAAAACCACCGTATGAGATACCAGCAACATTGATTTTTTGTAGTTTTAAGTGATCAACAAGTTGCCATATTGCTTGGGTTTGAGTCGCTAAACGTGCTTCTGCTTTACTTTGTGATTCACCAAACCACAGTAAATCAGGCGCGATAACATGGTAATGTTTGCTTAATTCAAGCATTTCAGCTTTCCATGTTGCCGCTGCTGTACCGCCAAAACCGTGTAATAATAATAAAGGTTCACCTTGTCCACCTTCCCAGTAAGTCAGCGTTCCGCCTTCTTTTAATGCAAGGGAATGTTTAGTAAAACCATCATCATGCAGCACGGTTTGATCATGTTCGGTTTTCCATTGAACCACTTCACAGCCATTGAGAAGAGGAAGCAAGCTGCATACCATCATAGTTATAGGTAATAAACGTTTCATAGTGACTCGATAGTTAAAAAAGCACCGAATAATAATACAGTGTTTTATAATGAGGGGGCAAGTCATTAAAAGCGAAGTTATTGTTTGTAATTGTAAACATAGATAATAACGATTAAATGCGTTCGATGGTAATATTAAGAAGAACTGACTTGAAACTATGGCGATGAATCACGATAATCATCGTCAACTGATTGATTATCCATTTAATATAACGGCTTAATATTCCTTTGTATTAATGCGATAGCCTCTATTTTAAGGATTAGGAGACACTATGCGTGTTTTAGTTACTGGTGGCATGGGCTATATCGGCAGCCATACTTGTGTACAAATGATTGAAGCTGGTATGACACCGATTATTGTCGATAATTTGTATAACAGTAAAGAAACAGTCTTAGGTCGCATTGAAAACCTAACAGGCATTAAACCTGCTTTTTATCACGGTGATATTCGCGATCGTGCTTTTTTAGATAGTGTTTTCGCTGAAAATGAAATTGATGCCGTTATTCACTTTGCGGGTTTAAAAGCTGTGGGTGAGTCAGTAGAAAAGCCTCTTGAATACTATGATAATAATGTACACGGTACATTAGTGCTTGTTGAAGCGATGCGTGCGGCTGGTGTTAATGCATTAATCTTCAGTTCATCAGCAACGGTTTATGGCGATCCTGCTTCTGTACCAATTACAGAAGACTTTCCAACCAGTGCGACCAACCCTTATGGTCGTAGTAAGCTAATGGTTGAAGAATGTTTAGCCGATATTCAACACGCTCATCCAGAAATGAGTATTACGTTATTGCGTTATTTTAATCCTGTTGGTTCGCACAAATCAGGTTCCATGGGTGAAGATCCACAAGGTATTCCGAATAACTTGATGCCATTTATTTCTCAAGTTGCAGTTGGTCGCCGTGAATTCCTATCTGTGTTTGGTAATGATTACCCAACTATTGATGGAACTGGCGTTCGAGATTATATTCACGTTGTTGATCTTGCCGATGGTCATTTAGCAGCACTGAACCATAAAGGCTCTGAAGCTGGGTTACATATCTATAACCTAGGGACAGGTAATGGTAACAGCGTACTGCAAATGGTTGATGCATTCTCAAAAGCATCAGGTGTTGAAGTAGCGTACCGCATTGCACCGCGTCGTCCAGGTGATATTGCTGAATGCTGGGCAGATCCTGCAAAAGCAAAAGCAGAGTTGCATTGGGAAGCGAAATTAACCTTAGATGATATGACGCAAGATACTTGGCGCTGGCAGTCGACTAACCCAAATGGTTATCCAGACGCGGAATAATTAGCGTTAAGAGTGAATTACAAATAATCAAAAGGCGCTCACTTTATACTGAAGTGAGCGCCTTTTGGATATGAGCATTTAACCGCAGATATTTTAATCTTCGGTTTGCTTATAGGTTTTGAAAATAAAGAATAAGATTAAACTGAACAAGGCACCTAAGGTGTCAGCTAACATATCTTTCTGAGCGTCCCAAATATCTCCTTGAGAGCCTAAGAACTCAATCCCTCTTTCACCACCAGCACTTGCAGCATACCACCATTCAATGATCTCATAGCCAGCAGCTACCGCCATGACAGCAAATAAACCAAATAAACCGGCAATAAGCGGCTTACAATGGTCTTTTCTCACTAAATATTCAGCAATAGGGAAAGCATAAAAGCCAATCGAAAAGTGGGCAAGGCGATCAAAGTTATTACGTTGGGAACCAATTAAATCGTTGAACCAATCAAATGGGACATTCGCAAAGGTATAGTGAGCGCCGATATTGTGTAGTACTAACCATACAGCCATTAAAGCGTAAGCAAGGTTACTAAAACGATAGTAAGGGAAAGTGAAAATGAGTAATCCAAAAATAATGATCAGCGGAATGGCTTCTGCTATCCATACTTCTCTAAAAACAGGGTTAATTCCTAAAATGATGAAAAAGAGGGTATAGGAAACGGCTAACCATAATGGGAATTTATTTTCTGACATCATACATCCTTATTGAATAAATCTTCGCTAGATTAGACTAAATGCTCATTTCTTTCCAATTCGCTTTTATCTACCGCTTTATGAGAAAATGAAAAAGGTAAATATGCTTTCTTAATCAGAACTTGTGTTATAATCCACGGCTAATGTTTTTCACGTTATTGTGATATTCATCATAGTTAACTGTAAACTCTATCCAAAGAGTTGTTTTTACCGGAGCGTCATTTTGCATTTTAAAGATCTTGGATTAGACCCACGCCTACTGAAAAAAATCAATCACTTGGCGTTTGATCGAGCAACCGAAATTCAGCAAACAGCAATTCCTGTTGCTATCGCAGGCAAAGATATCTTAGCCTCATCGAAAACGGGTTCCGGTAAAACATTGGCGTTTTTGCTTCCTGCAATGCAGCGTATGTATCGTAGTAAGCCATTTACACGTCGTGATCCTCGAGTACTGATCCTGACACCAACGCGTGAATTGGCTAAACAAGTTTTTGCTCAATTACGCACGTTAAATGCAGGTACACCTTATGACGGCACCTTGATTGTTGGTGGTGAAAACTTTAATGATCAAGTTAAAGCACTTCGTAATGACCCTATGTTTGTTGTCGCAACACCGGGTCGTTTAGCTGATCACCTAGAGCACCGTAGTACGCACCTTGACGGTTTAGAAATGCTAATCCTTGATGAAGCAGACCGTATGCTTGATTTAGGTTTTGAAGCACAACTTCGTCGTATTAACGAAGCGGCTAATCACCGTCGTCGTCAAACGTTAATGTTCTCTGCAACGCTAGACCATTCAGATGTAGTTGAAATTGCATCCGAAATGCTTGATAACCCTAAGCGTATTTCGATTGGTCACTCAGCGGAAGAGCATAAAGATATTACTCAACGTTTTATTCTTTGTGACCATTTAGATCATAAACAAGCGTTACTGGATAAAATCTTAGAAACCCAAGATTACAAACAAGTTATCATCTTTACTGCAACCCGTGCTGATACTGATCGTTTAACCGCTGAACTAAACGAGCGCAAGCTAAAAGCCGTTGCATTAAGTGGCAGCTTAAACCAGAACCAACGTAATAGCATCATGAGCCAATTTGAGCGCACATGTCATAAGATCCTTGTTACAACGGATATTGCTTCTCGTGGTTTAGATATTGATAACGTATCACTGGTTATTAACTTCGATATGCCTAAACATGCGGAAGAATATGTACACCGTGTAGGTCGTACTGGTCGTGCGGGTAACAAAGGTGATGCTGTATCACTAGTCGGCCCTAAAGACTGGAAGAGCTTTAAAAACGTTGAAGCATTCTTAAAACAGAAGATTGAATTTACTACTATCGAAGGGTTAGAAGGTAAGTTTAAAGGGTTGAAACCTGCGCCTAAGAAGAAGTTTATTAAGAAGAAACCAACAGGCGATAAAGTGGTTGCTCAGAAGCAGCAAGCTCCTCGTGCTAAGAAGAAAGTGGATAAACGTTTTTACGAAAACCAAGCGGTGGGTAATGACGTATTTATGCCGAAGAAAAAGCGCAATACAGACGTGAGTAAAGATGGCGAATAAGCTCTCTATTTAATCACTGCAAAAAAGCCAGAGTATGACTCTGGTTTTTTTGTCTGTTAAAAAAGATAGACGATAAAAAACCAGCACTAAGGCTGGTTTTTTATTGCGTAATCAAAGGTTGATTAACGAAGTTGGTATACCTGACCTTCTTTGTCAGCTTTAACCGTAGCAAAGCTTAATGGAAATGGTCCTTGTGCTTGAACAGATGCAGGTAGAGTTTGTATAGCTTGGCGAGCTTCATCTTTAGTTGCAAAGTTACCATAAATGACAGCATACCAGTTACGACCATCTACACGTTTCCAGTTAACCCAGATAGGCTCATTACCTGTAATTGGTTGTAGGTAACCACGTAAATTGCGCTCTTCACTTAGTGCTAATATTTGTACTGTGTAACGAGAAGGGGAAATATCACCAAATGCTTGGTCATTAGTCATTGATGTTTCATCTTCAAGATGCGCATTATTGTTGTCGATATAATCGCTATCAATCACTGGCGGTGGCGTAACTGTTGTTTCAGGAACGACAGTATCAGCTGGCTTTTCACACTGAAAATTAGCACCATCAATTTTTGATGGCATAAGGTAACCTGAATCGCATGGGCTATCAGAAGATGCACAACCAGATAGAGCTAATAGGCCTAAAAGAGTAACTGCCTTACGAGTCAGCAACGTCATACGTGTCTCCATAATCTTTGAGAGTAGATACTATATCGAGGAAAGCCTAGGAGTAGGTTTCAATATTCAGTATCAAATTTTGTTTATTCATTGTATCTAATAAAAGCATATTCTCCGCATTAAAATAGTATAAAAAACGCTGTTTGATGATTTTTCATTCGATTAAAATACTGATTTATTAGTTTTTAATATGTTTCATTAACAATAGATTTTTGCAGTGAGAGAAAAGCAATAAAAAAGTGACCTTATAGTATTATTCGTATTAAACTGTATAAATGTACAGTTATTTTTTGGCCTGTTTAATGACAGCATATCCGTATTTTATTGAATCAGTGGCGTGTGGTTTTCCATCTCCTGCTGATGGGCATCAAGAGAGTTTAGATCTTGATGAGTATTTGATTCGTCACCCGAATGCTACTTTCTTTTTACGGGCATCTGGTGAGTCTATGATTGGTGCTGGAATTTTTGATGGTGATTTGCTGGTGGTTGATCGAGCTGAAACAGTGATTCCTGGGCGAATTGTTATTGCACGTATATATGATGAGTTTACCTGTAAACGTTTAGTTCGTATAAATGATGCTTGGTGGTTAAAAGCAGAAAATTCAGCCATGAAATCATTTCCTCTACCTCAAGATGCTGAAATTTTTGGTGTCGTGACCCGTAACATTCACAATTTACTTTAATGCTGTATTTGAAATGACAATGTCTGAAGTTATTACAGGTAAACACGCACAAGTGTGGGCATTAGTGGACGCTAAGAGTTTCTATTGTTCTTGTGAACAGTTGTTTGATCCAAGCTTAGTGAATAAGCCCTTAGTTGTACTTTCTAATAATGATGGTTGTTGTGTTGCTCTTTCTGATCAAGCAAAAGCACTCGGCATTCAACGTGGTGCGCCATGGTTTAAAGTTGAACGAGAAGCTCGTATGAAAGGTGTTCAGGTACGTAGTTCAAATTACAACTTATATGCCGATATGAGTCGTCGCTTTATTGAAGAACTCTCTAAATTTTCTCCGTGTGTTGAACAATATTCAATAGATGAAGCCTTTGTTCGTTTAGATGGTTTTAAGTTAGAACAATTGCAAGATTATGGTCGCGAAATTAAAGACACTATTTATAAAAATATTGGATTGCCTGTTCGCGTAGGGATTGGTGCTACACCAACCTTGGCAAAATTAGCCAATCATGCAGCTAAGGTGTATGAGCGACAGGTAAATGGTGTCATTCAAATCGACAGTGATTATAAAAGGGAATGGTTATTAGCTCGTACAGATATTCAAAATATTTGGGGAATAGGGGCAAAAACGGCAACGAAGTTACGTACATTAGGTATTGATAATGCATTACAACTATCCCAAAAGAGTGCACCAGAAATGCGTCGAGTATGGAATGTCGTTCTTGCACGAACAATAATGGAATTGCAAGGCGTTGCGTGTATTGCGCCTGGGGATATTGATGAAACCCGAAAACAAATTTTATCGAGTCGAAGTTTTGGACAAGGCATTACCGAGTTTGAAGAGTTAAAATCTGCTTTGGCTTTTCATTGCCAACGAGCGGGAGAAAAACTGCGAAAACAAGGAAGCCAAGCCAATATTGTTGGTGTGTTCTTACGTACTAATAGCTATAAGCAATTACCACAGCGAAACCGTAGTAGTGCAGTAGCACTTATGTGTCCAAGCCAAGATAACTATAAGTTTATTGAATCAGCATTACAGCAGCTTAAACAGCTCTATAAAGAAGGCTATGAGTATCAAAAAGTTGGTGTGATATTAGATGAACTGACGCCAGCTGAAAATAATAGTTTTCAATTAGATATGTTTGATACCAGTGCTTATGATGAATCTAAACGTCGAGAGTTAATGGCAATCACAGATATGATGAATGCGAAGTTTAAGAATGGAATTAAACCCGCATCTGTTATCGCCACCTCTAACTGGCATATGAAGCAAGCACATCGTTCTAACCGTTGGACTACACGACTTGATGAATTACCGATTGCGAAATGTTAAACCTCTGTCGCGGCGAATAGTTTTAAGTTGACAAAAGCCTGACCTAAATAAAGATAAGTTGTCACATAACTCGCTTAATCTCGAGTTTTTACACGAACATTAAGGTTTTATATGCGTTATCTTGCTTTGTGTTGTGCTCTGGGCGTTATCGGGATCACAGCTTGTCATTCAGATGATAAACCCGATCCCGTTACTGAGTATCAATTTGGTACAAAAACAACTTATGCGCCACAGCAGAAACTCAGTAGTTACCAACAAGCACCGCAAGGTTATGAGTTAGTTTATTCTGAGTTGGTCTCTCGTCATGGCTCCCGTGCACTTTCCAGTTTTAAATATGACGATATTTCAATGCAAGTTTGGCGTGAGGCACAAAAGCAAGGTGCGCTTACTCCATTAGGTGAAAAGCTAGGTGCTGAAATCGAACGTATGACTGCAGCTAACGAAGCGTTAGGTTACGGTAATTTATCCGGTTTAGGTCATGATGAATTGTTGGCGATTGGTAAGCGTGCAGCACAGCGCAATCATTCTTTGGTTGATCAAGCAATAGAAAATCAACGTCATATTGTGGTGGAATATTCAGGTAAAGATCGCGCACTGGCAAGTGCCAATGCTTTTACTGAAGGTTTTACAGAAAATAACCAAGATCTCGCCGATTTACTGTTAGAACCAAAAGTTAACAAAGCGCAGTTGTATTTCCATAAAGAAAACAAAGAATACAATGACTATGTTGATCACGACGCTGCATTAAGAGCGGCTATTGATCGTTTATTCGATAGCGAGAAATCTCATCAAGTAGCACAAGAAGTATTAGAAAGTATCTATAGTCCTGAGTTTGTACAACAATTAGTAAATGGTGAACTGAAGTTTTATTCAACAGAAGAGCCTGATGAGTTATTGGCAGAAAATGAAGTCGATGCAGTAATACATTTGTTTAACCTCTACTTAATTGCATCAGGTATGGCACAAGAAGCAGGTGAAGAACCTTGGCACTTTGAGCAATTCTTTACTCCAGAAGAAACTCAATGGTTAAGCTATGTATTAGATGGTGAAGATTTTTATGAAAAAGGCCCAAGCTTTAACAGTACTGATATTACTTACAAGATGGCATCGGTATTGGTTGATGACTTTTTCAATGAAATCGAAAAAATTAAACAAGGTAATGAGCAGGCGGCACTAAAAGTACGTTTTGCCCATGCTGAAACTATTATGCCTTTTGCTGCCAATATGCAATTGAAAGGTAGTGAAGAGGGTGTTGATCCTCAAACGACCTTTAGTTACGACAACAATGATTGGCACGGTAAATGGGTAGCACCTTATAGCAGTAATATTCAGTGGGATGTGTATCGTGGTGAAGCTGATGATTTGCTTGTGAAAATGCTTTATAACGAAAAAGAAATTGGCTTTAAATCATCATGTCACCCTATTGAGGCTGGGAGCTATTTCTATCGCTTTAGTGAATTAAAGCGTTGCTATAAGCAATAATCGCTAACCGAGTTGATAGTCTATCTGTATCGTAAGATCCAAATAGTATGTTCGCTTTTTAATACTCACATTTAATAACGAGTATTTGATAGACTATTTTACTCTATCAAATACTCAATCGATATTTTTCAACCTTCATCACTCTATTACTATTAATCAGCAGATAGGAGTGAAGTATGAAAAAATGGTTAGATAAAAATAATGATAAAAAGCTAAGAATTACAGCCGCATTGATTGCGATTGGGCTAATAGTTGCTTCGCTAATGACATCAGGATTAATCAGTGCAATTTGCGATTTAATCGCCTTTGTTATTCTTATTACAGTGGTATGGCTTAAAGTTGATGAGAGTAAACATCACGCAATTCAAACTGTATCTAGATCCGATAGGGTTAAAATCGAACCATAATACTGTGAGTGCGTAATGTTAATTTATTGATAACCTCTATTTAGTTTTTTAATAGGGGGCTAGACATTTTAAAAGAGTAAATGGTCTTATTTCAATCATTACAAAACTAGAAAGTGATGATTAATTATTCGATATATTTCTATTAACCTGCTTATATATCCATTTTTCAGCAATTTATCCTCTCTTTTTGCTATTTAGTCCCTCCATTTGCTATGGTTTCAGAAGTTGTATTGTTTACCTATGTTAAAGGAATACTTATGCGCTTGCTTATAGGGCTATTAGCTTCTCTACTTCTCTGTTTTTCCGTACAGGCAAGTGAAAAAAAATATTCAGAAACGGACATGTTAGAAAAACCGTTCATGGAACGTTACATTCTTGATGAATTGAAAAGTTTAAGAGAATCACAACAAGATCTTGAACGCCGAATGGTAATAGAAATAACCGACCGTGAATTAACGGTTGCTGATAAATCATTAAATTATGCGAATGTGACCGTCACTTATTTTTTCTACATTATCGCTGGTGTCGCATCTCTTATTGCTTTTGTTGGCTGGCAGTCACTTCGTGAGTTTAAAAGTAATACTACTGAAATGGCAGATAAACGATTAGAGAAAATAGCTCAAGAATATGAAAAGAAGTTTTTAGCGCTTGAGCGTGATTTAAAACGTAAAACACGCATCATTAGTGAAAATAATAAAGAAATTGAAAAAATTAACGAAATTCATAACCTTTGGTTACGTGCTCAAAGTTCTCAAACCCCAGAACAGCGTATTGGCGTGTATGACGAAATTTTACTTATTCGTCCCGGTGATCTTGAAGCGTTAACCTATAAAGCAGATGCGGCAATGGAAATTAAGGAATACCATTGGGCACTGAGTTTATGTAATCGAGTGTTGGAGGTCGATGACACCAATGGTCCTGCACTTTATCAGCGTGCTTGTGCATATTCTCGATTAGGGATTGAAGAACAAGCGATTGAAGATCTAGAGCGTGCGATTATTGCCAGCCCATCTATTCGTGATTTAATTGCGGATGAGCCTGATCTCGATATTCTTCATGGTAACAGCCGTTTTGACTTGTTATTACATTCACCTGAATAAACAAAGTTATATTCACTCTTTTTAATTAAGATCTCTATCACGAAGCGGCAAAATGATTGCCGCTTTTTTATTTATCCGTGTTTCTTGTTATATAAAATCTCTGCGCTATCAGATACTTTATTTCCTATATTGAAATGTATATTGGTATTAGAGGCAAGGATGAGCAGCAAACTATCAGATTTCTCCGTACATTTACCCATTAACCCAGAACTTGTCCAATTTCAGCAAAGTGTTAAAGAAAAACTG
Organism: Photobacterium angustum; assembly: GCF_002954615.1. NCBI lineage: Bacteria > Pseudomonadati > Pseudomonadota > Gammaproteobacteria > Vibrionales > Vibrionaceae > Photobacterium > Photobacterium angustum. The sequence continues at coordinate 956,811 of NZ_MSCJ01000003.1, forward strand.
TATGACTTTAACCATGCTCGACCATCAGAAGAAGAAAAATATCATCGTATTCTGTCTGAGCTATTGGGCTCGGTAAATGGCGTTACTATTCTTCCGCCATTTTATTGTGATATGGGGAAGAATATACATTTCAAACGTGGTGGTTTTCTTAATGCAGGCGTTAAAATTTTAGATATTGCTCCAGTGATGCTTGGAGAGTTCGTTCAAATTGGACCAAATGTGGTTATTAGTACTGCTGGTCATCCATTAGATATTGCTGAAAGAGTCTTACCTATTGCTGTCGCTAACCCTATTACTATTGGCGATAGTGTATGGATAGGAGCGGGAGCCATAATATTAGACGGTGTCACGATTGGTGATCGAAGTGTTATTGGAGCGGGAAGTATTGTAACGAAAGATATTCCTGCCGACTGTGTTGCGGCAGGTAATCCATGCAGGGTAATCAAAAAAATAGAGCACGGTAAAATGCCATCAGAGCAAGAGCTTGAAGAAATGTGGCGTCCAATTATGGAAATGTAATACTCAAGGGCTGCCAACCAGCGTATAAAAACAAAGAGCCAGACATATAGTCTGGCTCTTTGTTTAGACAATAGCGAAAAATTAAGGGATAAACATTTCAATATAGATTAATGAGGATATACCAATAGCAAGCCAGAGTAGTACACCTAATAACATCGGTTTAGGACCCGCATTTCTTAGCTTATTAACAGTGATCCCAGAGCCGATTAAGAATAAACACACCACCAGCAAACGCTTAGAAGCTACAAAAATCATATCGTAAACAGATTGAAACTGCGGTAAAAAGTGCGCAATTAAGATAGCAACACAATATAAAACGATAAAGTAAGGTACCGCGATTTTCTTGCTGTTCCCTTTAAAAATTAAAGCACTGATAAAAGCGACGGGGATGATCCATAATGCTCGCGCTAACTTTAACGTTGTTGCTGTTTTTAACGCTTCATCACCATAAGAACCAGCAGCACCGACAACAGATGAGGTATCGTGAATGGCAATCGCAGCCCATGTCCCGAAAGCGTGTTGGCTCATATCCAGTAAATGACCAATAGCAGGAAATACAAATAGTGCGACAGCGTTTAAGACAAATACCGTTGCTAAGGCAAGTGATGTTTGCTCATCTTTTGCATTAATAGCAGGAGAAACAGCCGCAATAGCGCTGCCACCACAAATTGCAGTACCAGAGGCAATCAAATGACCGGTTTTCTTATCTAGTGATAAAAAGTGAGTAGCAATCCAACCTAGAATAAGCGTAAAGAAAATAGAACAAATGATTAAACCTAATCCAGCTTTACTGGCTTCGATTGCTTCATTTAAATGAATACCAAAGCCCAAGCCTATAATGGAATAAGATAAAAGTTTTTTTGTTAGGGCGGCAATATTAAATTGTGAAGGGACTAAACCAAAACTGGCAAGTAGAAAACCAAGGATTAAAGCGATTGGCGAACTGATAATAGGTAGTAAACATAATAATGCAGTACAAATAAAAATCGCGTCCATTGGTCGTAGACGTTTGAAGTTATCAATGATGGGCATAGTAATAGCGATAAAAATATAATTATAATTAAGGGAATTATACGCTGAATACTGAACAGTTAAGATTTAAATAGGCTGAGCGTGGGGTTAAGAAAAACTTAACATAAGTAAGGGTTTATTTTTTCACCCAATCCCCCGTTTTAGTTTGAAAATACTGCCCCGGTAAGGTTTTCTTAACCGCTTTTTCTTGTGCCATATTACTCACTTCATCTAATGATAGATTATTCTTTTTGCTGATTTGCAAGTAGCCTTGTTGACGTTTGTTATTCACTGAGTCAATTAACGCTCGTAAAGAGGGGGAAGGCGTAGGTTGTACACTTGCAACATACCCATTATTAGCCTCACCAATCAGTCCTTGTTGTTTAGCTTGTTGTAACGTTAATGCATGAGCTACTGACGACAATAGCATTAGCCCAGTCAGCACACTTAGAGCGAATTTAAAATATATCTTTGTCATTGAATAACTCATTAATTTCACGATCGGCTTTCACATTGATTTCATGTTTTATATTGATGTTAAGGTTAATAACGATCGGCTTTTCTGAAAGTGCAACCTCAACCTTTGGTGTACAGCCACTGATTACAATACTACTCGAAAGACCTAATAGCAGAAAAGCGGCTTTTATTGCTGAAAAATGACCATAAGAGTGGTTCTTATTATCGTGATTTTGGCAATGTTTTTTATAGATAGTCATATGTGGTATTTGTCTTCTTATTCTTGAATGCCAAGTTGTTGTTTGATCTGAGCGACTAAATTTGATGAATAAATCATATCTTTTGAGCGCAATAATTTAGGGATATTGTCATTTAAATTAACGTTTAAGTGGATTTTACGTCCGTTCTGGAAGTCTGGATTTTGACCTTTTATTTTTGTTTTTAATGAAAGATCACCATTTTTAGCGTAATCAAAGGCAAGAGTAATACTATTATAATGGTAATTTTCTAAAACCTTTGCAATATTGAGCGGACTTGACGCATCCGCCTCTTTAATTTTCTTATCAATGCTCGAGCCTTCAATGTAGCGTAGTACGCCGCCGGGTTTACGGGTATCGAGCGAAGCGTTACGTATTACAATACTGCCATTATCAAGCGCAATAGGAATAACGCCATCTACTTTTCCTGTTAGCTCTATATTGTCTTGATCCGCAATCGCCATGACACGTTTTAAGTCAATCCCCGTTACTTTTAAGGGCACTTCTTTAATATTACTAAGGCTAGTTATAGTAAGTGGTGTAATGGTGACATTACCGCCATAAATCTCAGTTGAACCGTGTGCAATATGGTAATAATGTTTTGCGGTATCAAAATCAGCAACAAAACGAGGGTTTGACATCGGAATACCCACATCAAGATAATCGGCAGAGATTTCCAGCGGTGCTTGTGTTTTCAAATTAGAAGCCATGAGTTCTAATTGTACATTGCTATAAACGTTACCGAAGCGATAACCTTCATACGCCCCAGTAATGCCTTTGCTTGATAGTCCAATAGAGCCTGTAATTTGTGCGTCTTTATTTATATGAATATCGGCACTTGTGGTTAATTGACCATGGGTAATATTTAAATCAATCGGCAATACTGGAATGTAATAGCTTTTTAGATCTTGCTCTGGTGTAAAGTTAAATGTGTGACGCTGTAACTTTATGTGGGAATTACCACTGTCAAAATTAGAGTGTAAATCAATATCTGCAAATAAAGCCTTTCTGCTGTTTTTAAATTGGTTGTTGAGGGTTAATTCATTACCTAATAGTTGTACATGGCCATCACTATAAATTTTACCCAGCTTTAATTGATTACGTTGAACATTAAAAACAATACCGTAATCAGACCTAATGTTCAGTGGTTTAAGCGTGACGTCACTATCTGTATTGTTCTTTATATTACCTGATGTATCGGTGACAGACTTGGTCAAAAAAGCGTCTGGATTATCAATTCCGTCACGTAATGGCGCAGTGAAATGTGACATTCCCTTACAAACATTCGATTGTGGTAGAGCCGTTACTGAGTAAACGTTATTTTTAATTAGTGTTTCAACACGGTATGAGCGAGTACGTTTATACGGTGGGGTATAAAGGCTTACTATAGCAGGGTTACACACTTTTGATGACGGCTCTTTATTAGCACTATCAGCGTTAGGCTTCACGTCTTCTAATAAAGCGTCATCGTCTAATTTCAGATCTTGGCTAAGGTAAAAATTATTAACTTTGATCCCTAGATCTGCTCGATAACGACTTAACGATTGATGCTTTTTTTTACCTGAATATGCTTCTTCTTGGCGGTTTACTATAAATTCAGAATTCAGTGATGCCTTTGTTTCTGCAGGTTGATAAATGGTAAATGTACCAACTGTGCCTTGTTTATTTTGTGTATAGAGTCCGACTAATGAATCTAATTGGAAGTTAACGTTCTTACTTTGACTCTTTTGAAAGCCAGGAATACTTTGAACATCAACATTATCCATTGAAATATTATTCTTCGCCATTTTGGCGACTAAGAGGTTGTTAGCCCATGTTGCAACCATGTTGGTGCGAAAATTGAAGTTTTTTATCAAACTATTAGGCATGGGATAAATCTTATCGGCTTTAGCTTCAATCTCTGCATTAATATGACATTGCAAATTAGGGTAAAGACAGCTGAGATCCTTAAAATTTAGATTAATAGCCGATTGCGTTTTTTTATTAACAAAACTAATTTTCTTACTGTCATCTTTTAAATTGACACGTAACAACTTGTCATAGAAGTTAACATTGAATTCGATTTTGCCATCACTGATCATTTTTACATCAGCAAGTTGTTTGTTTTTGCGTTGATCTGCGTGTTCACCACTAAATTTTTTGAATAAGCCAGCAGGGAGAGCATACTTGTTTAAGGCGATCTCAAAAGATTCAGGTAATTCAAATCCTACATCATAATAAGCAGTAGCAAGTTTGTTGTTAAGCAGCATGCTTTTATTTTTAGGCGCATCAATAGGAGCTGATGTTTGTTTAGCCCAAAAACGCAGTGGACCATTGATCTTTGCGTTAGGTAATTCAGTTAAGCCGAGACGATCTGTAAATTCTTTGGTGTCTTTGAAGTTAGCATTACAATTGAAGTAGGTAGGTAATGGCTGTTTAAAGAGGATTTTAGACTCACAGTAAAGGTTGTTACCGTCACTGCGTGTTAGGTGGGTATTAACCCATGCATCAATTTTAGTTAAGTGACGAACCGTTACATCGAGATCGTAGGGGTTAGGCGCAAGGGCTTTACCACGAACAATAAATTTCGCTTTTGTTCGTGCTTCTTCTGTGATGTTGAGATCTTTTGCTTGTTGTTTAGCTTGATCTATTGCCTTTTTTCTATCAATTTGTTTTTGAGTCGCCAGTTTTTTAGCTGTTTTCTTTTTATGCTTTTTTTGTTCCGTCTTACCATCTGTATTTGTGAGTGGTGTTTCTAACACCACCTTTGCATCTAAAATTAAATCACCGTAAGTAAAAGATTTCACTTTAAATTTGTGCATCGGTAATTGCGCTAAGTTGGCAATGGTTTGCCCTAAGTGGTAGCCCTTATTATTAATATCGGCGCGCTCAACAAATTGAGGTAAATATTTAGGTTCTTCAATATGGAATTTATCAGTGGTTAACACCATTGAATCTATTGGGTCATGGAAATCAATCGCGAAAGCCATTTTCGTAATGATTTGCTTTTCTAAAATTGAATATAAGGTTTCCCACTCTGGAACCAAAGAGCCGATATTAATTTTGAGTGGGGTTGAATCCTTCTTCCAAGCAATAGAAAAATCACCATCGTCAAAAGGTAAACGATAATGAGGAGAAGGGTTATAGTCAGGGAAAAACAGGGTTATCACACCGTGCTTTACTGTGCCAGATAATGCAATATCAGGATCACTATTAAAATTTACGTTAACATCTTCTAGTATCTGGATAGCATTAGGCCACCCGCTTACACTGTTAGTGTGCAGCGCAGATGCTGTTACTTTTCGCGCATGGGCAGAAAAACGAAAAGGTGTCTTAAAATGAGTAAATTTAAAATCTGCGTCGTAAAAGTGAATGTAGTTAAGTTGTACATTGTTCTCTTTCAGCATTGATTTTGCCGCAGGAGGAAGTATCAGTTTCGTTTTTGTTGCCACTATATGATATGACACATCTCCACTGGTTTTATCACGACGCCGTTGAAGAGATAAATTATTAAACTCCAGCTGAGTATCATTAATACTGACAGCGATTTTCTTGGCGGAAAGCCCATGTTTGAAGTGCAAGCCTGAAACGGTGTTGAGGTGAATTCCTTTGCTGTTCAGCCATACAGAAAGTACGACAGGCGGAAGTGTGGTAAAAAGTAAAATTGTCCAAAATAGAAAGCGGCGGAATCGCTTAGGGCGCGAAACCGCATTAGTATGATCATTCTGTGCTACATCTGAGTTTGTTTCTGCTTTATTATCTTTTTGACTGTCATTCGACATAGAATACAAACTCATCCGTAAAAGTGTAACAACACAATGAAAACCGTTATCATGTTATTGATATTAAAGATTATAGCCCTATAGTAAAGTGATTGTTTTTTGCTTTGTCATATTTGGGTTATTTATAGCTTTAAATAGAGATCGACAATGAATATATCATTTCATATCAGCTTACTCATCGTTATTCGGCAAGATAATGCAACCAGCCTTGATTAATGACTGCAAAATACTCAGGACAACGCTCTTTTTGCTGTTGGCGTTCAGAAACGGGTAACTCATCAAAAATACGTTGATAACGACTAGGGTTACTGCCATACACTAAACATAAAATATTATAGTAACGCTGCAAATCTAAACTGTGCTCGCTGACAAAATCCGCATCATCAAAACTGTCGATATCCAGATCTTCTAACGCAAATAAGTCGGCGGAGTTCATCGCTATTTCATCTCCTCTTGCGATATCGTTAAGTAATAGAATGGTAGCAAAGTTATCAACGGAATCCTCTTCTTTGCCCAAAATAGGAATTGCTCTATCGAGAATATAAGCATGACCAATTTCATGTAGTAGGGTATGTAATAATGTATCTTCTGTTGCTTGGTTTAATTCTCGTTGATTGTTAATCCCCCCTTTATTTTTAAAACGCTTACGTGCTTCAATGACAAATTGATAAGGAATGTGGATCGAATTTGTCACAGGATCAAACAGTGGACCATCTTCCGAACCGAACACAATCTGTAAACTGGGTGAGAAAATAAAACGACGTTGGCTAAGTTGTTTGATCGTTTCGAGTACAGGAGATTGTTCAATAAATTGTTCAATCTGTTGCTGTCCAACCGCTGGTGGCAAAAAGCGATAAGTGATAGTTGGAGCAGGTTCAAGCGCTAATCCGTAATGGTCGTCGACAGGAATGTTGGTACCAATATTTTTGGTCGTTCCTGCGTAAGTAAAATGCGATAGAAACAAAAAACTCATGATAGTGGTGAGTAAATATAAATAATGACGTGTTTTATATCCCTCAGTGCTTAGATAGTTATACACAGTAACACCTCACATAATTCGGATAACTGTCTTTAAAGTGAAAATTATAGTGTATAAGGCATTTTTGTAAGCTAAATATGCTACGGCTTTAAAGATAATTTTATCAATACGTTTGATATTCTCAGTTTTAAAACAAATTACTGTAGTTTATAAATTTAAATGCAATTAATTGCTTATCCTATATAAGGCTATAAGCTATGGACATTTTGGGTTCACTGAAGTGATCGCCGTCATATCTGCCGTTATTACTCAATAATAAAAGGCTAATACATTATGAATATCTCCAATATTTCAATAAGAAATAAGCTACTAATAAGTAATGGCTTCGTTATTTTTTTACTTGGCGTTTTATTTACCATTGTATGGAATGCAATTAATACAATGGAGCAAACATCCAAAAAAGTAGAACACACATATAAAGTAATCGATCATGCGAATGGGCTTGTTAGTGCGATGATTGATCAGGAAACAGGACTGCGCGGTTTTGCTATTGGTGGACAAACTGAATATTTAGAACCTTATGTGAGTGGTAAAGATAGGTTCAAAAAAGATCTTAATATTGTTAAACAATTGACCAGTGATAATCCAACACAACAACGACGGTTTGATAAAGTCGAGAGTGATGCGATGAACTGGCAAAAGTATGCAGAAAAGATCATTAAGCTTCGAAAAGATATTAAAAGTGGTGAAAATGCAGCCATTGAAATCGATGAACTATTAGCTTCTGGAATGGGGAAGAAGCTTATGGATCAGATTCGAGTTGAAGTAAAAGATAGGAAGTTTGGCTATAAAAGCACTGATGTACTCCAAGCGTTAATTAATATGGAAACAGGATTACGTGGTTATATCATTAATAAAGATGAAGCTTACCTTGAGCCGTATTACATCGGTAAGAAAGAGTTAGAAAATATATTTAAATTCAACAAGTTTGAAGATAAAAACGTCAATGCTTGGATTAATAATTATGCTGAGGTTGCAATTAAGCTGATAAAAAATGGGCTTGATTACAAAGTGATGGAAGATTTATACCAAGAGCTTTCAACGAAGCAAGGCAAGATCTACATGGACGAACTGCGTACTAAAGTAAATGATATCATCGTAGTTGAAAAAGACTTAATGCAGCAACGTAAAATATCGGCAGAAAATGCTGCGGATTTAGCAACCAAAGTGATTACTTGGGGGGGAATCATTACAGCGATTCTTGCCTTGATTATTGGCATTATTATTTCGAAAACCATCACTGGACCAATAGGACGAGCGGTTGTTGCCGCAAAAGAGCTCGCTAACGGTAATTTAACGATTCAAATCAAGCCAAATGGTAATAATGAAGTAGGTGTATTACTCACGGCATTACAAACAACAGCAGATAGTTTAAAACAAATCATTTTAAAAATGAGTAATGCGAGTGATCAACTTGGAAATGCATCAGATAATTTAACCACGATAACGACGCAATCAAGCCAAGGTGTGAAAGAACAACAACATATGACAGATGAAGTGGCAGTGGCGATGAATCAAATGTCTATGTCAGTTCAAGAAGTTGCACAGAATGCCTTTTCAGCCGCTCAATTCGCTAATGAAGCAAACAGGGAAGCGCAATCAGGGATTATCATTGTTAAAGATACAATAGAAGGTATCCATCAACTTGATGAAGAAATAAACCTCACCTCAGTACGGTTAAATCAATTGGTGCAAGAGACTGAAAATATAGGTGGAATTTTAGATGTTATTCGCGGCATCGCAGATCAAACGAATTTGCTGGCTTTAAATGCTGCAATTGAAGCGGCACGAGCTGGCGATCAAGGGCGAGGTTTTGCGGTTGTGGCTGATGAAGTCAGAGAGTTAGCAAAACGCACGCAAGATTCAACCACAGAAATCCAAGTATTAATTGAAAAAGTACAGCTAGGCACTAACGAACTAGTTGTCAGCATGGATAAGAGTAATAACTTTGTGAAAGAAAGTGTTGTGAATGCGACGAAATCCCGAGATGCGTTTGGGGTGATCAGCGAATCTATTGCCAAGATCAACGATATGAATACACAAAGTGCTAATGCTTCAGAAGAGCAAAGTACAACGACTGAAGAAATAAATAGAAACATGGAAACGGTGAATATGATTTCTCAGCAAAGTGCTCAAAGTGTTAATGAAACCGTGAAATCAACACAAGAATTATCTGATTTATCATCTCAGATGCATTATATAATTCGTCAATTTAAAGTTTAACGGTAGATTTTTAGTATAAGTAATAAAATCAAAAAGGCAGCAATTTGATGAATCCATCGAATTGCTGCCTCGGAGATTAGCTATCTTTTTTATCTGTAAGTGGAAGTAGCATTTCCACAATGCCATCTTCTAGTTGTACATCAATACTAAAACCGACTTTCTCTGCAAGATGGATCATCCCACGATTAGATGGCATCGTCATTCCCGATAAATATTGCAATCCACGTTGCTTACTGTATCTCACTAACTTGTCCATTAAGATACTGCCAAGTCCTAATCCTTTCATATCAGAGCGTACTAAAATCGCAAACTCGGCATCATGATTTTTAGGGTCGGATAATGCCCGAGCAACACCTAAAACAACATCTTCTTTCTCATTCGTATCTGGGTTGATATTGGCATTTTGGGCCACTGCAACAAAAGCCATCTCACGGTCGTAGTCTATTTGCGTAAACTTAGCGAGTGCTTCATGGTTTAGCTCGCCGACATCAGAGAAAAAGCGCTTATAAAGATCTTCAACCGAAACCTTAGACATAAAGGTTTTATGTAACGGTTCATCTTCCGGCAAAATAGGGCGTAATAGTAAGGTTTGACCATCTTTGAGCACACAACTTTCTTCGTACTCTTTAGGGTAAGGACGTATCGCAAGGCGTTTTTGTTTATCACCACTGAAAGATTGAATATCCATTGAAGCATCTAATACAGTGAGATCACTACCGCTGATTAATAATGGATGAATATTAAGAGCTTTGATCTCAGGGCAATCGATGATCAATTGCGAGATCTTAACCAATAGATTACATAAAGCAGGTATATCTATTTTCTCTAACGCACTGCGCTGTTTGATTTTTCCTGTTTTTAGAGCATCGATCACCATATAACGAGCCAGCGCCATATTTAATGGTGGTATACCTACTGCAGCATCACGGTGGATATCCCAATGTGCATTATCTTCTCCCATTAAGATCACTGGGCCAAAGATCGGATCATTGTGAACATCGATCCGCAACTCCTGTGCGCCAGAACGATCTGCCATACGCTGTACTAACAATCCATCAATACGCGCAGTGGGGTAAAGCATAGCTGCCCTATCAAAGATAGCTTGCGCTGCGGTTTCAACTTCTGCTGCGGTACGTAAATGAAGCACAACACCATGTATTTCTGATTTATGTCGTATATCTGGAGAACGTAACTTAACCGCGACGGGATAGCCTATTTGCTCAGCAATATGAACGGCCTCAACAGCATCAAGTGCAATCCATGTTGGTAGAGTATTAAAGCCATAACATTCTAAAATCGGGCGAGCTTCATGCGTTTCCAAATGATGAATATTATTTGTCAGCATCATATTCACTAATTCATGGACTTGATGTGAATTATGATTGTCGTAGCCAACTGAAGCTGGCGTCTCCATAAGTTGCTTTTGGTTACGTCGGTATTCGACTAAATGCATGAAAGCAGAGACTGCGCTTTCAGGTGTGCGATAGGCAGGAAAACCCGCTTCTGTAAAGGTTCTTCGTGCTGTAGCAGCTTCATTTTCACCCGCCCAATTAGTCAAAATATTAAAACGTTTAGTTCGAGGGTGCTGGTGGAGAGTGTCAACGAGTGCATCTGCAGTTGCTGTATCGGGCGCAATAGCAGATGGACTGTGCATGATCAATAAGGCATCAAAATCATCACTGTCTAATAAGATCTTAACCGTCTGTTGGTACCGCGTTATATCAGCATCACCAATAATATCAATGGGGTTAGAGTGAGACCAACATGAAGGTAAAACAGCTGAAAGCCGATTAATGGTTTCAGCGCTGAGCTGGGCTAGCTTACCACCGCGATCTGAAAGCGCATCAACAGCCATAATGGCTGGCCCACCGCCATTGGTTAAAATCGCTAAGCGCTCACCTCGTAAGGGCACAGAGTGGGCAAGTGTTTCAACCGCAGCAAACAGTTCATGAGTATTGTTTACGCGTAACATACCAGATCGCCTAATCGCAGCGTCATAAACCGCATCTAAGCCTATATCACCACCGGTATGGATATGTGCAGCAGAGCTACCCGCTTGTGTTCGGCCACTTTTTAACACCAGTATTCGGCGGTTACGAGCTGCGGCCCTAGCGGCAGACATAAAGCGCCGTGCATCTTTTACCGAATCAATGTAAAGCAAAATCGCTTCTGTTTTAGAATCTTGGCATAAGGTATCTAATAACTCGGCAAAGTTAATATCGCAAGCATCACCGAGTGACAAAAAGGTAGAGAATCCAATACTTTTATTTTTTGCCCAATCTAAAATAGTGGTACAAACAGCTGCCGATTGAGAGATGAAGGCAATATTACCTTTATTAGCACTAATGGGAGAAAACGATGCGTTCAAGTTTAGCCACGGTAAAATCAATCCCATACTATTAGGGCCGATTAATCGCATTCCATATTCTTTGGCTTTCGCCAACATTTGATCTTCAAGGCTTGGCTTGTGGTTTGGCGTAAAAGGGGATGGATTTAACTGTGGATTATTCATTCCTGCCGCAAGAATAATTGCAGCTTTAACACCTTTCTTACCCAGTTGTTCAACGATATCAATATTTAACTCAGCCCGAGTACAAACAATGGCTAAATCAGGGATACGCGGTAGGCTAGCAATATCAGGATAAGCAAGAATGCCTGCTACCGCATCATATTTTGGCGTAACAGGCATGATAGGACCACGGAATTGATCGGATAAGAGATTACGAATAACCACATTACCGGCTCGCGAAGGATTATCTGATGCGCCAATAACGGTAATTGATTTTGGTTTGAGTAAGCGTCTCATCCCATCCATGATCGATATCCTTTAAAGTTAATAGGTAAGCTAGTTATAGAATAAACCTGAATCAGATAAGATGGAAAACCTAGCGAAAGAGCTGTGATCTGAACGTAATAAATTAATAATAAAATAAAGAAAAGAAGAATATTGAATATCGATATATGACCAGAAAGTTATACAATTCGTTCATTTTGTGATTATTTATGCTAATAAGCTATCTAATTGTTTTTATTTAAATTTTGTTACAGTTTCTTTTGGAGTATTTTAAGTTGTTGAATTATTCTACAGTCTCATAAAGTAACAAAGAATAATAATAAAATGCTATCTAACCTTTCATTTCACTATCAGCCCAGATATATCAACGGTGAAGTCTCATCTTATGAAGCGCTACTATGTGCGGCTGAAGAATCAATTAATATTCAAAACTATATTGACTCTGTAGAAGATACCGTGAGTTTTGATCTTATGGTTATTCGTCAGGTGCTTGAGCAACGTGCAGTTAATCATTGTGCGTCAAAGATAAGAATTGCGATTAATGTTTCAATTAACAGTTTGATTAACCATGAGTTTATTAAGCAGTGTAAAGAAATTTTCGCCGTTGAGAAAAATATCATCTTAGAGCTAACTAGTCATGATAGGAGTCATGATTTTAGTCAAATTCAAGCAGCTATTGCAGAGTTAAAGTCGGTCGATGTGAGTTTTGCGCTGGATGATTATGGTAAAGGGTATATCAATAGTGAGATGTTTATCCATCTTGATGTTGATTACATTAAATTAGACCGAAAACTAATTGAGAATATAGATCAAAGCTATGTTGCTTATTCATTAGTTCGAACAACTTATGAAAAAATAGCTAAAGTTCTAGGCAAAAGGGTGATTGTTGAGGGAATAGAAACCTTTGAACAATTGAATTTGCTTAAGCAGTTTGGAGAGATGGAATATCAAGGTTTCTATTTTTCAAAACCGTTACATGTAGATAAATTGCAACCTACAAAGTCCTTGCCAGTTATTGCAAAAGGGCAGCAGTCTTTATGTTTAGCGCTCGATCGGGCGATTTATGATCTTAATCGTTCTAAAAGCCCAATCGAAGTAAAATTAGCAATAGAAAATCTAACGAAAATTGATCACTACAATATTATTGGTGTAAGCCCAAATAGTTTTGATGTTTATGCAGAGCAGCACAGGATCAATGAGAACTATAAAGAGATCCTAGAAAACTGTAACAGTGCACCTTCTTTACTGATGTCATCATTGATTAGTACCTGTGATGCCTTTGTTATTATTCGTGATCATCAGGGAAATACGATTTATAACAATCAAAAACATATCGATTATCTCAATATGGATTTAGTTAACGTACCTGTTGATGAAGTGTGTCGAATCTTTCCTGATTACCGTACTTGTTTAGCGCTAGATCAAGAATTACTTAATGGTGATAGTTGTTTCATTACATCGAATGAAACGGTAGAAACAGAAAGTGGTAACCAGTCTTTTCATACCTACCGCCAAAAGTTAACTCACTTTGGTAAAGATTTTGTTATTTGTAGTGTCTATGAAGATAACGGAAAAATCTCTATTGATAATTTGACGGGTTGCTTTCAAAAGCACTACCTAGAGTCAAGTTATGTTAAAGATCATCAACGATTAGTTTTTATCGATCTTGATGGGTTTAAATTAATTAATGACTCCCATGGGCATAGTAAAGGTGATCAAGTGCTACGTGATTTCGCTTATACCATGAAAACCATGCTACGCGAGAGCGATATAATGATTCGTTTTGGTGGAGATGAGTTCATTGTGCTTTTTGATAGCCAACATATTGATGTTATAGATAAAAGAATGGAAAAAATACGTCATAGTATTGAAGCGCATTTTTCATCTCAAAAGTTGTATTTGAGTTTTTCATATGGCATTGGCATATTAGATGGAGGTGTTAAATTGGCACTCGAGATTGCAGATAAGAATATGTATAGGCAGAAAAAGAGTCGTAAATTAGCAAGGTGCTAGTATAAAAAAAGAGATCATTATGATCTCTTTTTTTATACTCAATAAAGCGTAATTGCTTAAACTTGATAACGGGTTTTATCACCAATATCGAAATGTAATGGCATGCGCCACTTACTAAACGCTGCAATGCCTAACAAGATTGCACCAAGCATTGCACACGCAATAACGCCAGCGGGAACATTAAAGATAAAACAGAACCAAAAGCCAGCTAATACAATTGGGGTAAGTAGCAATGCTTTAATTTGAAAACAAAAGTATTCTTTGACGGAAAGTGCGCTAAACACAAATAAAGCAGCACCTAATGCTAATGGTTGCCACAATCCAGCAATTAGCCAAATAGCAGCAAATAAGCCAGCCCCTTGAATTAACCAGCGGAAGCGTTTGTCATAAATATGCACGGTTGTTGAAGCTAATAAAGCAACAATAATTAAGAATGGCGTTGCCTGTATCGTTTCGTAGCCAATAATAGCCATGATAAGTGCGGCAATCGTTAATGCAGAACGATAAAGCACAACAGTGAGCTTATCTAATAAATCAAGTTCACATTTAATATGGGGATCAGCCATATTTACTCCAAAATAAAACGCAATACAAAATAATGGGATCAGTTTACTGAATGAAGATGCCGACTTAAATAACTATTTAGTCAATATAGCTTTTCATTGACCTACTTTAAAAAAACACTATTCACTTAAAAATATCGACGATGAATTGTAAAGTGATGAAACCTTAGATATCAGACATTTTCTGGCAAATAGTAACCCTTGTATATCTTATGGGTATTGTTACGTGACAATTGTGCTTTAATTTATCATTTTTTGTATATTTAAGTTAAGAAATGTAAACAGTGTAAATTAAATAAAAATGATAATTCATCACATTTATATTTGGCAGCCATAAGTTTTAGACGTGTTTTATTACTCGAGGTTGTTGTGAAAATTCCATCACCACTTTTTAAGTTGTCGCCACTTCCATTGGCTATTTGTACTCTAATTTCTATGCCGGCTATTGCAGAGGAAAATAAGCCATCAAATGATCTATCTGAAAATAACGACGTTGAACGTGTTGTTGTATTCGGTAATCAGTTTAACCATTACAAAGCTGATGAAGCATTTGGTGCAATGCGAAGTGATATCAATTTAATTGATACACCACAGTCAGTTGCTGTTATCCCAAGCTTTATTACTGATGAACAATTGGCGAATAATTTAGGTGACATTCTTGAAAATGACTCGAGCGTTACTGCTGGTGGTCAAAAGTGGGGGTTTCAATATTTTAAAATTCGCGGTTTCGATTTAAGTTCAAGCTCTGGCTATCTTGTAAATGGCCATCAACATTTTTCATATTATCTGCAACCTACAGAGATTTTAGAGCAAGTAGAGGTGCTTAAAGGCCCATCAAGTATGCTTTATGGTCAATCAGGTCCAGGTGGTTTGATTAACATGGTTACTAAGAAACCTACCTATGAAAATATGGCTAAAGTGGGTTTTGATGTTAATAGTAATGGTTCTACTCGCTATAGCTTAGATGCAGGCGGTAGTTTAAACGATGCTGAGACGATTCGTTACCGTACTGTACTTTCAAAACAAGATAGTGTTTCTGCGCGAAAATACAAACAGAATGGTGAGCGCAATAAGGGTGATAAAAGTGTTGGTTACTTGAACTTAGAGTTTGATGTAACGGACGATCTATTATTGTCACTTGCTTACAGTAAAACCAATGATAAATCAGGTATTGACGGTGGACGTCTGGATGATGAAGGCAATCTTATCGGTAGTCGAGAAACTATCTGGGATATGCCGTGGGCGCAAACAGATAAAGAAGTGACCAATATTGGTGCTGATTTAACATACCAAATTAATACTGACTGGAAAGTTAAACTTGGTTATAACGAGCAGCAATATGATCGAAACTATGTAGCTTCACAGCCAAACCAATGTAATAAAAAGAATTGCTATGACGATATGGCAGATGGTTATTTCATTAAACCGTTTGATCGCTATGACGATTGGAATTTCCAAACAGGTTATGTTGACTTAACGGGGCGTATCGAGACTTTTGGATTAGAACACCAGTTACTTTTAGGTGCCAATATTCTTGATTATGATTACTCACAAACACGCTATACGTACAAAGACGCAAATGGTAATAACTTCATTGAAGTAAAACCTGGCGATGTCGTTGAAAAACCAGACTTCTATAACAATAGTACACGTTCAACAAGTGATAGCTCATACAAACACTTTGGTTTTTATGTACAAGATTTAATGACTATCAATGATTACTGGAAAGTCTTAGCAGGTGTTCGTTACGACGAGCAGCATAAAGAAGGCTATGGTAATAACAGCTATGCTGTTTCTCCTAAAGCTGGCCTAGTCTTTAATCCTACAATAGATAGCAGTATCTATGTGAATTATTCGAAAAGTTTCATGCCACAAGGCTCTGTTAATAACAAAAGTGATGTTAATGACGGCCTTAACTTAAAACCGCAATACGGTGAGCAGTATGAGTTAGGTGCAAAGTGGGCATTGTTTGATGAAAGCTTATTATTAACAGGTGCTATCTTTGATATTGAAGTTTCAAATATTAAAGTGACGGAAGAAATCGTTGATGACCCTAACTTTGATCAAATCACAACTCAAGCAGGCAAGCAAAAACACCGTGGTTTTGAACTTGGAGCACAAGGACAAGTTACGGACCAACTGTTCTTAACCGGCTCTATGATGTATTTAGATGCTAAATATGAACGACCTGCAGGTGATAGCCTAAATGGTAAACGACCTGCTGATACGCCTGAGTGGTCTGCAAATGTGTGGAGTCGTTATGAAGTTAATGACCAACTAGCATTAAACCTTGGTGCAGTTTATGAAGGTAAACGTTTTGCTGATAACCAAAACACAGTGTCGAAAGATGGATATATTCGTTTTGACTCAGGTGTCTCTTACGGCATGAGTGTTGCTGAAACAGATGTTGAATTGCGCTTAAATGTTAAGAACCTATTCGATACCGAATACTTTGGTGGTGGTGGTAAAACAAGTACAACTGTAGCTGATGGCCGAGAGTTCACATTAGGCGTCAATGCAACATTTTAATCTAACGAATTTACTTATTCTTATTAACTCTTTTTATCCGTAACATTTAGCCCTGTATTATGCAGGGCTCTTTTTTTCCTTTTTAGCGTGACTTTTAAAACAATTACTTAATAAAGAGTGTATTAATATAAGGTTACTGTTGATTGGTGAATGAAGGCACGGCAGAATATCATTAATGTTGTTGCTACACTTTCGTTAGGTCTGAATCCAATCATGAAAAAAATATTTACTATCAGTATGCTAGCTGCACTTACTGGCTGTATGTCGACACCGCACACTCAAGCCCCGATTGAAACAATTAATCAATCTAATGCAGAACAAACAATAAAACCTATCGATACCGTGGCGGAAGTCGATCCAAGTGTTGTGTCTGAACCTTTATATTTATCCAGTGACTCTGTTGCCATTAGTGAAAAACAACTACCAACAGAAACGACACCTTCTGCTGAACCTTCCGTGACTGAAACCCCAAATACACAGACAACAGCGATAGAACCTGAGCAAAATATAGCACAAGCTGATAATGCTAAGGTTCAAACACCTAATGATATGGTAGATATCGTGGGTGAAGATCATCAAGTCTCACCACAACGTGTTGCTGAAAATACTCAGGACAAAAATGTAGTTGAGGCGGCAACAGAAACTACAGCGTCAGTTGCGACGGCAGCAACAACTGATCAAGCGGCAGAAAAGACAGTTGAAAGTATGCCACAGCCTGAAGCTGTGAATGAACAAGCGACAGAAACCACGCCAAATACGCAGCCTATTGATGAAACACAAAACGCGGTTGATAAAGAGACGACGACAGAAGAAACTGCAGTAGGAGAGAAAACCACAGCAGTTAAAGGATTCAGCATTCAACTCTTAGCTATGCGTGAAACAAATGAGTTCAAACCTTATTTAAGTCAGTTACCAGCAGATCAACCTGCATGGCTAAATGATAAGATGATCAATGGTAGTAGTGTCTATACCTTGCTATATGGCCATTACAGTGATTATGAAACCGCAAAAGCAGCACTGGCAGCTATGCCTCAAAAGGTGGTTCAATCTGGCGCATTTGTTCGTAATCTCGCAGATATTGAAGCAACACAATATCCAACATTGCAACGTATTCGTTAAGCATTTCATATAACAGATTATATTGGTTAAAAGTCATTTATTACGGTAAATGACTTTTTTATTGCCGAACGTTCAGCAGATACATGTAAGCACGGTGTTAGAAGCGTTGATTTACTAAGCAAGTAACTAGCCAAATTTAAAATAAATCACGATTCGCGATAGCAGAGGGTGCACAGTATCGTTTTTTTTGATTACTATGTTATTCACACAGACTTTGACGATTTTGCATTGGTTCTATTTGTATCAAAGTTATTAATTATTTCACGTTAGTTACATCGAAAGCTAACGGCGTTTACAAGGGATGATGATGAGCTCTATCCATGTTTTATTATTATGCGGTGGCGGTAGCGCTGAGCATGAAGTTTCTCTCGTATCAGCAAACTTTATTGAAGAGCAGCTAAAAACGATCAACGGTGTTACATATACTCGTGTAGAGATGACTAAAAATGACGGCTGGTTAGACGCTGAAAATCGTTCTTGCGAGCTAAATTTAGATAAAACATTGATTGTTGGCGATCAAGAAGTTGTGATCGATTATGTCATTCCTTGTGTTCATGGGTTCCCAGGTGAAACGGGCGACCTGCAATCTTTACTGACAATCGCAGGCCTACCTTTCTTAGGTTGTGGTGCAGAAGCAAGCACAAATTGCTTTAATAAGATCACAACCAAACTGTGGTTTGATGCGCTAAATATTCCTAACACACCTTATGTTTTCCTAAGTGAAAATAGCCAAGAAGCGCATCAAGAAGCACTTGAAGCATTTATAAAGTGGGGCAAGGTCTTTGTTAAAGCAGCTTGTCAGGGGTCATCAGTTGGTTGTTACTGTGTAACGACAGAGCAAGAACTAACTGATGCTGTTAACAATGCTTTTGGTTACTCTGATCAAGTGCTTATTGAAAAAGCGATTCGTCCACGAGAACTTGAAATTGCTGCTTACCAATACGGTGACGAACTAGTGATCACCAAGCCGGGTGAAGTATCTTGTCCTACTGATAAATTCTACAGCTACGAAGAAAAATACAGCGCTGATAGTGTATCAACCACCATGGTTGAAGCTGAGAACTTAACGGAAGACCAAATTGAATCTATCCGCGCTTACGCTCGTAAAGCGTTTGTGCAAATGAAGCTGAAAGATCTTTCTCGTATTGATTTTTTCCTAAGTGAAGATAACGAAATCCTACTTAACGAAATCAATACTTTCCCAGGTATGACGCCAATTTCTATGTTCCCGAAAATGCTAGAGCATCACGGTCATAAATTTGCTGATTTTATTGAACAAGCGATTAAAAACGCAGTTGAGTAACGCATTCACCTCACTGTGAATACGAAAAGCTCGTAGACCATATGCTTTAGAGCAGGTGGTTTACGGGCTTTTTTGCTGGTGGACGATTATTTATTTATATTCTTTTTCGCAAATTTCTTTAATTCATTATCACGCTTACCGCGCTGTCCAATATATTGCGCGGGCATAGCTGGGCTTCGCCAACGTCCTTGATGTTGAATTTGACTAATAGATAGACCTGAATCGGCTAAATCTTGGCTTGCACCAACACGGGGTGATTGTCCTGAGAAAATGACATCAGCAGGTAAATCCAATTCTTGGCTTGCACGACGGAACACACGGTAAATTGATGAGTGATCCAGTGGCTTATCGCCAATATTACTGTGCCGATCAATACGCCTAAATATAAAGCTGTCCATAATCATGCCGAGTGTTAGCCAGCGTTGAACAGCTTTAGAGGCTAAATCACTAAGGGCAATAATACGATCATTCACAGTGATGTTGATTAAGCCAGAATCTTCTATTTCAATGTGATTTATTGTGAGTGCTGCAACTTCTGAGCGTTTTAACATTGCCTCAAAGGTAATAGCCCAAATGGCCATATCACGGACATCTTTGGGTTTTATTGATAGAGCAAAGATATCAAGTAGTGCCTGTAAATGATTATCTCTAAAGCCTTGTGCATGGGTGTAATCATCATGTTTGTCTAATCGCTGCTTATGCATTGCGAGCTTGATTTCTTGGCTTTGACATGGATTAGATAGGGCATGACATTTGTGAATTAGGCCTATAGTGACAATGTAACGTTTTAGGCTGGCTAATTTACGTGACTCTGCCATTTTTTCGATAAAGCGATGCACCGTTTCGGCTGTTGCAGGTAATGCTGATACCTTATTCCTTTCACAGAATATTAAAAAGTGGTTCCAATCATTTTTAAACGCCACCAAGGTGTTTTCAGCGTAACTATGATGGGTAAGTGATTGCCAAATAGCAATGTTATCTGCCACTTGTTTGAATTGAGTAATACTTTTGGCACGCTTTTCATCACAGTCAATAATTGGAATCTTTTTTGCCATAACTTAATACCTAATGCACTATAACTTTATATCTAAGAGAAATTATAACACTATATATTGAACAAAGTATGCAAACTTTAAACATAACCCGCTTTAATAGCATTAAAATACTAGTCATTAATAAAACATCATGCTTAAATTAGCCTGCATTTATTAACAAATGGTAACCTTGTTATCATGATGTTGGACTTAAAGTAAACAAGGATCAACAGTATGAAAAAACGGATTTTTCACCGTGGATATACTATTGAAAATACAACGGGTGTTACCAACGAATGGAAATCAGCAATTAAAGGTAACCCTATCAGCGGTACACTGACTGAAATAAAGAAAAGTGTTGATTGGTGGTTGGACATGAGTACATTCATTCATCCTCAGAAGTTCTCATCTCAATCTTCAAAACCAGTATCCAATGGTTCATCTGAGAACTATCGTGGTTTTATCATACGTAATGATACTGGTAAGCCTAACGAATGGTATTTGCTTTTAAGAGGGCAGTTATTAAAGGGTAATGCGACATCCATTAAGCAATACCTTGATAAAGTCATTGAGAAACAATCTAACGCGCAATAAACGACAAAGCCTGCTAATTCAGCAGGCTTTGTTTTAATCGTTATGTCTTAATTGTTTCGGCTTATTAATTAATCGTCCGCATCTTCTTTTGTAACATCAACAAGGTAATCACCTTCAAGCCAGTTACGTCCAATTAAGAGTTTGTATTCTAATTTACTACGATCACGTAAGTTAACAGGAATTGCTTTGCTCTGACCGTTCCAAATCAGATCCATCACAACGGCATAACGACGCTCGACACCTTGCGCATTACGAATTTTACTTACTTTAATAATTTTAGCGGTATGCGTAACTTCCTGACCAAGTTCATTCTCTGTTGTGAAAGTAATCTTGTGTCCTAAATTATCATGCATACCTTGCTTACTGTCATCGTTCTCAGTTTTTCCGTCGATTTTGATATTGTAAGCATTGATAGATGTTGTGTTAGCACCTGTATCTATACGGGCTTTATAATTAATACCAAGATCGTTTACCT
Organism: Photobacterium angustum; assembly: GCF_002954615.1. NCBI lineage: Bacteria > Pseudomonadati > Pseudomonadota > Gammaproteobacteria > Vibrionales > Vibrionaceae > Photobacterium > Photobacterium angustum. Next base: position 978,501 of record NZ_MSCJ01000003.1, read on the forward strand.
TGATAGTTTCAACGGGACCAACAATGGACTTACCATCACATTGTGGGGCTGCAAAAGTTGTTCCTGAGGCAAGCAAAAGCACCGCAGATATAAGAATGTTTTTCACACATACTCCTGAAACGAATAATATATCTATTTATTGATAATAGACTGGATACATCCTTATTGGTTCAAGTGATTGTTAAAATTCATTAAAAAGCTTGGATTTTAGGGCTAAACATTGCAAGTACTTCTTCTATTTCTCTTATACAGTCTTGCGTTGGTGTAAAATGCACCGTATTAAACCCGAGTGATTTAGCTGTTTCGATATTAGGATAATGATCATCAATAAAGAGACATTCATGGGGATTAAGATGATAGCGTTGGCACAAAAGATCAAAGATTTCAGGTTCTGGCTTCATAGTTAGCTCTTTTCCTGAAACAACACCGCCGTCAAAAAATGAAATAAAATGATGCTTTTCGTATAAGGTTTCAAAAAAAGCACTACACATATTAGTTAGATAGTAGGTGGGGTAGTTTTTATCTATTATTCTAAAAAATAATGCCTCAGTTTCAGGCATTTTTTCCAAACTTAATTGTATATGGTTAATAAAATCTTCCATGCGTTGGCATGAAATACCCGTCCGCGCTGCGAATTTAGGAATCTCCTCGGCTAATAGCATGGTCCCACGATCGAGTGCTAACCAATCAGGATGGGCGAGCACTTGTTCCATTAGGATATTTTGCTCATCTATAGATTGAGTAAAAGTTTCTACTATTTTCTGCGGATTCCACTGAAATAACACTGCACCAAAATCAAATATAACGTTCCGAATCATAAGCTGTTCCGTTTAGTGTTCTTTTCTTGATAATATTAGCTGAAAGCGAATTAGCAAGGTTCATGTAAGAACTTGAAAGCTTATTCACAATAACCACGCAAACAATGAGACTAATTGCATAATGAATGATAACAGTCGTTTAGTTTTCTCAACCGAAACCGGTCGAATTAAAGAAGAAGCAGCAGCACCCGTTCGCCCTAAAGGTGATGGTATTGTCCGTATTCAGCGTGAAACTAAAGGTCGTAAAGGCAAGGGTGTTTCTATTGTAACGGGCTTAGATGTTGAAGATACCCAATTAAAACTGATTGCTGCTGAATTAAAGAAAGTTTGTGGCTGTGGCGGTTCTGTTAAAGATGGCAATATCGAAATTCAAGGTGATAAGCGCGATATTATAAAGACGCATCTTGAGAAGAAAGGTCACACAGTAAAATTAGCCGGTGGTTAATTCAATATCTAGAAAGAGGCCATCGGTTGGCCTCTTTTATTAGACACTAATCGGATTTCAATCTATTAATTCTGCGAAAATTTTCCGGTTAGATCTTTGTAAGTGTGTGTTAATTCCATATCTATCACTTTAGGTGCTTTAAGACCTTTTAATGCATCAACAATATTCACCTTCATATGCTCAGGTGTCAGATATGTTTTAAAGTAGTAGTCTTTATTCTTTGTATCAGCTACAGATGTCCAAACTGTGTAATCGTAAAAGTTACCGTTATCGGCAGTATCAACAATTAAGCCTTTTGGAATATCAAATGCGTTAAGAAGGTGGAAAGCGCGGAAAACCGCTTCATCAGCATTTTTTGATGGTATTGATGAATTTACAAAAGTTACCGCACGTACGAAACGGCTTGGTGAGGTGTAATCACCCGGAAGACCAACCATGCCGGTACCTTGACTGATTGCAGATAGCTTTTCGCCATTAATATCAATCGGTTTGGTATTTTCAGGTGATAGTCCAATAAAGTTTCGGACATGTGTTTCATGCCAATCGTATGCTGGCGGATTAGTGACAACACCTAGTTTGTTATCAAAAATTTTCAATCCAGACTTAGAATATTCTATTACCGCAGACTGTCCGTTAGCATCAGTAATCGCATAATGGAATGGTGCAAAGCTGTTAATTTCTTTAATGAAAGTACCAACAACCGTGATTTTCTTTAATCCTTCTTTTACTTCTTCGACATTTTTAAAATTCGCTAAAATATAGTTTCCTAATTCTTCACTTGATACCGCTTGTGATTGGTTTTCTGTCGTCAACTCTTCAAACTGTGCTTCACCAGCAAAATAAAATGCGCCGAAATACAAACCTTTTTCGTTCATACCATCAACAACAATACTTTTGTCTAATGCGTTTGCGCCACCAAAACCATATTTTGCTTTGTAGACAAGGCCTGTTTTTTCTCGTTACTTGAAAGCGATTTAATTTCGGTACCAGCAGGTACCATCGCAATGTTCGATTGAATATCAAAACCGAATTCCATTGTGCGGCCTGGAATTGTAATACCATCATCACTCTTTAATACAATACCAGTACATGCGGCTGTTGGTAATGAGGTGATAGCCATACCTATACACAGAGGAAGAAGAAACTTTTTCATAATCATTACCTTAATATTTATAATAAATTCAAAACAAAGGTAGTAAAAATAAAAGTAAATAACCTCATTAATTGTACTGAAAACGTGGTTTTGATATTAAATTATTCTTTATATAAGGTTTTTTATCTTCGTTATACTTTGAATCAGCAATGAAAAAGGCTGCAAAAGCAGCCTCTTATAGTATGTTACAGGTTACTCTCGGCAGCCGGCATCAATCATTGCTTGAATATGTGTACCATAGAAAGTGTCATCACCTTCCCAGCCAGCAGGGAGTGCAGCACTAGGCATGGTTTGATTAGCCGCACTTCGTAATACTGTGTTGCAGTAATTAAATGATAAATCACCAATTTCATGGCAACTCGCACAAGCACCATCGCCAAGCTCGGCAAAGGCAGGTGGATTTGTCCATCCTTGGGCTGAGATAGGCTGATAGCGAACATTCGGATCAATCTCGTAATCATCGGAAATGTCTATTGGTGTGTCAGGGTGAATTAAGAAAACGTTCTTACCTCTATGGCAGTTAGTACAGTTTTCCACGAGGTTATCACCATTTTGAATATCCGAAATTTTAAAGGTTAAATCTTCGCCACCTGTAATTCTTCTGCCTGTTTCTTTACTTATATTATCCCAAAAACACGCTTTACCTGTGGTTTTGCTTTGGCAAATGATACCAAGAAATTGTATATATTCACTGCCTGATGAAGCTAAACTCCAACGTGGTAAAGCCATACACGCGCCAGCAACATCAGGATCTTCATAGGCATAAACTTCGGTTCTTCGGCTGGCAAGAAAGTCAGTGGTTGCTGTGCCTTGATGTACCCATAAATCAGATCCCCAATCGGGTGGAATAGGCACATCATTTTCACGGCAAGTCGCAGTATAATCGTCAGTCGTTTCTGGTGGGATCAATATAATATGAGTTAACCAAGAACGTTGATTTAGAAACTCAAATAGCCAGCTGTAATCACCTAATCGTGAAATAGGGAACAGGTGATGAGTCTGCTTGCGGAACAAACGAAATGAAGGAAAGTATTTGTCTTGCGTCGCTTTATCAGCACTGCTTAACATTGCATCAATCATACTATTGGAAAATAAGACCTTATCAACCTCATTCTTTTTGTCTAGGTCTTCAAATGCCTTATAAGCCTCGTTAAATGTATTTTGTTGTTCCTCTGTCAATATAGGTAACACTTCATCAACTAATGCATCTTGCATAGATAATACCTGATCTTTATCTATCGTCAGCACATCACCATTAACGTCATACAATGTATCGTAATAACCGTTAGATATATCGCTGATCAGAAATTTAGGCTCAGAGTCATTAGCAGGTTCATTTTCGGCCTCTGGTGTACTTGGAAGTTGCTCATCAATTGTAGGGGAATCAGAGCTTGGTGTGTCTACTATGGTTGTATTCGTTGTGTCATCAGAGCTTCCACCACCACATCCTGAGTAGGCTAAAGATGCTAATAACACAAAAAGTGTCGAGTATTTCATCAATCATTCCTGTACTTATTGTTTTAAGAATTAATTACAGAAAGGATAGTGAGCAATAAATAATCAAAAATCGCACAAATAAGAATTGAGGTAGAGAAACCGTAATGTTCTATAGTGAAGGTGTCATATATAAATAAAATTTAAAATAATGCCGCAACATAAAAAGCGCTTAACTAAGTAAAATACTATGTTGGAACGGTGACTGAAAATGCCTAAAAATAAAGAGAATAGACATGTCAGAAATCAACGTTTTTAAACAACCTAAGCCGTTTTATCTCATTTTTTCCATCGAGTTTTGGGAACGTTTTGGTTTTTATGGCATGCAAGCCATCCTTACCGTTTACTTAGTCGACGTGCTTGCCATGACAGAAGCTGAGTCATTTACCTTATTTGGCGCATTCTCAGCGTTGGTTTTTGGCTCTATTGCTATTGGTGGTTGGGTCGGCGATAAAATAATAGGTACAAAACGCACCATCGTATTTGGTGCAATTGTGTTGATGGTAGGTTATGCACTACTGGGTGTTTCAGCTTCAGGTGAATTTAATAGCAAAGAAATGATTTATATTGCTATGGGGTTTATTACTATTGGTAATGGCCTATTTAAAGCAAACCCATCCAGCTTATTAGCTAAAGTCTATGAAGAAAATGATCCGCGATTAGATGGTGCATTCACCATGTATTACATGGCGATTAATCTAGGTTCGTTTATATCGACATTACTCACACCATGGATATCTCAGCAACTAGGTTATGGGGTCGCATTTGGCGTAAGCTCAATAGGTTTACTGATCACCATCGCTAATTTTCTTGTTAGTCGTCGATTAGTGAGGAACATTGGTTCTCAGCCAGATAAAGAACCGGTTAATTACCGTAACTATTTTATTGTCGTTATAGGCACGATTCTATTAGCCTTTGCGAGTGCGTACTTATTGCAGCATATCTTTTATGCCCACCTTATCCTTGCTGTCGTTGGTGTCACCATTGTTACCTTATATTTTAAAGAAGCGTTACAAACGACAGGATTAGAGCGCGCAAAGATGATGGTTGCGTTTGTACTCATGTTACAAGGAATCGTCTTCTTTGTGCTGTATTTTCAAATGCCGACTTCGTTAAATTTCTTCGCTATACACAACATTCACCATAAGATCTTTGGTATCGAAGTACAGCCAGAGCAATTTCAAGCGCTCAGTCCATTTTGGATCATGATCTGTAGCCCTATACTCGCCATGGTTTATAACAAAACGGGCGAAAACTTTTCTATGCCCTATAAGTTTGCGTTAGGTATGGTGTTATGTAGCTGTGCATTTCTTATATTAACCTTGGGCAGCCATTACGCAGATGCTAACGGTATAATGAGCTCAAATTGGTTAATAGTTAGCTACCTATTACAATCGCTTGGTGAGCTACTAGTTTCAGGATTAGGGCTTGCGATGATAGCCCAGTTAGTGCCACAGCGGATGATGGGATTTGCCATGGGGATGTGGTTTTTAACATCAGCAACCGCAGCGGTTATTGCAGGGTGGGTTGCAACATTAACAGCCGCACCTAAGGGGGTAACCGATCCACATACAACGCTAGAAATTTATGGTGTAGTGTTTAAAGAAATCGGCGTTATAACCGGTATTATTGCCATCATCACATTAATTATGGCACCTAAACTCACTCGCGTTATACAAGGTAAATAATCAGTTACGCCATTTTACAACATGCACATTTGCAATAAGACATCATTGTCTTAAGGAAATATATTCCCAAATGTTTACCATGTTCATAATCGTGATTTAATGATGTGGTATCACTACCAATAAGTTTAGATTTCAAAGGTTTATGCGGGAATATTTCATAAATATTAACATCATCAGGAGGGTTAGCAATAAAGTGTTCACTCTCGCTGTAGCTTTTCTCGTGTAATAACAGCATATCAATTAATGTTGCTGCTTTAGTTTTTGATAAGCCCGCTTTTACTTTATGTAGCCATTCATGATTCGTGCTAAGGCCAATAGGGTTAGTGCGAATAACAACAATGTTTTTAAAACCACGGTTATAGGCTTCTTTAGCAGGAATTGGAGCATTAAGGCCACCATCAACCCAATAATGATTATCAGAATAAATAGGTTGGCGGTTTAATACAGGAATAGCACAAGAGGCTTTTAAGCGTTGATCCCATGAGTCAGAATTTAAATCAAAAAATCCCGCTTGGTGGTGATCAATACCTGAAGCACTAGCAAGAACTGTTTTATTTTGCATATTACGGCGACCCGTTTCCCAGTCTAACTTTAAAGTGGTTTGGGTTTGTTCTAATAACCAGTCCAAATCCATGCTACCTCGATTTGAAAACAGTTTGGTATAGCTAAAAAACTTCTTCTTGGTGGTAATTTCTGTGATCACACGATAAGCATGTTTTTTTTGTTCACAAATATATGATGCAAGATTTAATGAACCAGCCGATGTACCAATTAATAATGAAAATGGATTAAACTCATGATCAAGAAACGCATCTAAAACACCTGCAGTAAAAATACCACGTTGGCCTCCACCTTCAGTAACGAGTGCGATATCTGAAATATTTGTTTTGGTAGCACAAAGAGCTTCAAAATTATTACGACAATATGAGATATGTTTTCCAGTCATGGTTAAATCCATTTTAGTTAAATAATACCGATAATTTAAAGCTATAAATTATCGGTAATTGTTTACGCAGCACGAACATGTAAAGGTAATTCACAACCATTTTTTGTTAGTGAAAATTGTAATAGGTTTAAATCACGGCTTCTAAATGCACCAGCACAACTTAATAAATAATAACGCCACATACGATAGAAACGGTCGTTATATTGATCTGATATTTTATGCCAGTTACGTTCAAAGTTTTCACACCATGCCATTAATGTCAGATCATAATCAGGCCCAAAGTTATGAATATCTTCAATATTCATCTTTCCTTCAAGTGCACTGCTTAATTGTGCGATAGATGGAACAACACCATTAGGGAAAATATATTTATTAATCCACGGGTCAGTTTGAGTTACTGATACTGGGCTACCAATAGTATGTAAAAGGAAAATACCATCATCTTTTAAGAATCGATTAGCGCAATTAAAAAACTCGGTATAATTTTCAGGACCTACGTGCTCAATCATGCCTATAGAAACAATGCGATCATATTGTTGAACTGGCTGATATTCACGGTAATCTTCTAAAATAATTCTTACCGGCAGCCCTTTGTTATCTGCAATTTTTTGACCTAGTTTCATTTGCTCTTGAGATAACGTTAAGCCATCACAAATAACACCATACTTTTCAGCGGCATAGTTCATAAAACTAGACCAACCACAACCAATGTCTAATAAGCGCATACCTGGTTTTAAATCCAGTTTGCGACAAATTAATTCCATTTTATTTTCTTGAGCTTCGTTTAGATTCTTTGCACCTTTCCAATATGCACATGTATAAGCCATACGATCATCGAGCATATTAGTATATAAATCGTTACCAATATCATAATGGAAAGGCACATCTTCTTTTACACGAGATACAGATTGATGATTTATGAGATTTTTTAATTTAGATACGCCAATTTTAGCTGCAATTTTAAATTTATCTGTGCTTGAAAGTTTTTCTTCAATATTTGAACGTAATAATTTGCTTATTAGAATATCAATTCTCTGACAATCCCAGAGGTGATCCATATACCCCTCACCAAAAGCAATCGTACCTTGAGATAAAATATTATCGAAAAGTTTATCATCGTTAACGATAATATCCCACGGACGGTCACCATTAATTTTAATGTCAGCTTGATTTAAAAGATTAGAAAAAAGTTCTTTATTAGGCATAACAGACCCTGATTATTATTGATAATATCTAATGATTTTTATTAATGTATGTAACTTATTTTTCATTCGTAGGAATAGTATCAAATATATATTTTTATAAAATTTAAAATAGGTGAAAGTGATATTAAGTTTTACTAAACATAATAAATACTTAAACCGACATACATTAAAATACGAATCGTTCTTAAGTTAGAAGTATTATATCGCAGATGTTTTTTTCTGTATTTAGAGTTAAAGACACAAAAAAACTAAATACAGTCATGGAGCATGAATGATTTTATTATTATGTTGTGTAATTAAAATCAAAAAAAGCAACGGGTAAGGAAAACAGAATATATTTTTTACAAAGTAGAAATAGAAAGTGATTAAGAAGGATCAAAAAACGGCGATCAAACATGTTGATCGCCGTAGCAGTAATTAATTCCAACGTAACTTAACCATGAGCAGCTAAGTTATTTACTTACAAACTTAGGTGCGGGAAGCTTGATAAATAGGTTCGATTGTTTCTGCCAAAGCAGCATCAAACTCAGATTGAGGCTGATCTGCATATAAATCATCGGTAAGTACACGAGAGAAACTTGCAATAATACCGTCGTTTTCAGATAACTTTTCACACGCTTTCATAAGAGGGAAACCACCTGATAAAGCAACCACTCTAATCACATTACGGTGTGAAATTGTATCTGCATATAAATTAGGCAGCTCTGGAAGTGTGAGTTTTAGCATAACGTAATGGCTAGAGTGTAAATTATCTAATTGAGACATTAACTCACGATTTAAGATAATTTCGGCCTGCGCTTTTTCTGGGCTATCAATGCTCACTTCAGGCTCAATAATAGGCACTAAACCAGCATTGATAATTTGTTGAGCAAATAGAATTTGCTGCGCAACCACATCTCTAATACCTTGTTCATTGGCTTCCCAAATCACAGAGCGCATTTTAGTGCCAAATACATCTTTAGCTTTTGCTTTAGCTAAGAGTTGATCTAGCTCTGGCATTGGTTTCATTAATTGTACGCCATTAGCTTTATCTTCTAAGCCTTTATCGACTTTTAAAAAGGGAACAACACCTTTTTCTTCCCATAAATATTGTGAAGTTGGTTTGCCTTCAATTTCACGGTCTAACGTATTTTCAAATAAAATTGCACCGATAATACGATCACTAGTAAAGACTGGGCTTGTAATAATACGAGAGCGCATGGCATGAACAAGATCATACATTTGTTCGTCATTATTGTAGTCTGATTCATTAATACCATAAGCTTTTAATGCTTTAGGTGTGCTGCCGCCACTTTGGTCAAGTGCTGCAATGAAACCATCTTGAGTACGCATTTTTTCTAGTTGTTTTGAAAATGTCATCATAATTCCCCCTGGGGCTACTTGTGATTCAATGCCACATGCTTCAGCGTTTCTACATATTTATTATCTTTCTAACTTGTTACAAACTATAACGAATAATTTTATTACCGAATTTGTAACTTTTGACAATAAAAGGCTAAAAACAGTCACTATGTGTTTTTAGTTCTTACATGCCGGTTAAGAATCGCATTTACCTCTGATTTAACATCTTCACGGGCTCGCCATCCCCATAAACGTTGTCTCGCTTCTTTAGCACTGCGTTCAAGATCAATAACAGGATAGAGGTAACAGCTCTTGTTATCTAGTTGGTACATCACAACTTCTAATTCTGTAAGCGTCCAAGGCTCAAATAACAAAGGAACAGGGATATTTGCTAATTCAGGTACCCATTTATGGATAAACTCACCATCAGGATCATGTTCTTGTGCCTGTTTAGTCGGGTTATAAATACGAATAGTATTAATACCTGTGACACCAGCTTGCATTTGGAATTGGCTGTAATGAATACCGGGTTCGAAATCCAGAAACAATTGAGCAAGGTGAGTGACACCGTCACGCCAGTCAATATTTAAGTGGTGGGTAAGAAAGCTAACAAGCATTGAACGCATTCTAAAATTAATATAACCGGTGTGATATAAACATCGCATACAAGCATCTATAAGAGGGATCCCAGTATTGCCTTCTTTCCATGCGTTAAGTTTCATCTTATCTTTCGAACAACTCTCAGCCAGTAAGCGATCATAAGTGCGATTCATACAAAAAAATTCTATATCAGGCTCTGATTCAAGCTTTTGAATAAAGTGACAATGCCAATGCAGCCTCGATGAAAAAGCGATTAAACTTCGACGAAACCCTTTTACGTTCCAGTGGGCGAGAATTTGTTGGTAAACCTGCCGTAACGAAATATTGCCCCAAGCTAAATAGGGAGAAAGTCGGCTACAAGCAGTACGTGATGCTGTTGGGCTGGAAATGGATCGGTAATATTCTTTACCGCGTCGATTAAAGAAATCATCAAGCGTCTGAAATGCTAATGTGCTGCCTCCCGTTTGCATCCCTTGTACACGCTCACACCATGACTCTGGCGGAGAAAAAAGCATATCGGCCAATTGTTCAGGACAAGTACCAACCCAGTTAACCTTGTCTAAATTAACCGAAAACACAGGCGCTCGCATGACACCATTCCAATGCTTATCCCAATTCCTTCGGTTTTTTGCACCTCTTATAACAGCGCCTTGCTGAAATTCGTGCCATTGAACCTGATGGTTATCACACCATGCTTTTATATTAAGATCACGCTCAAAGGTACAACCTAACCCAATTTCTTGGTGTGAAAACAAAGCATTAATAGGGCAGTGGTGCATTAATTTATCTAAACATTCAACAGCATTACCGTGAAAGATAAAGACTTGGCTATTTACACAAGTAAGCTGATGGTTCATATCTTCCAATGATTGCCAAATGAATCGCCAATGTCGCTCACTATAATGAGGATCACTAAGCAACATGGGCTCCATTATATAGATAAGCATCACCGGATAGTCGCTATTTGCAGCAACTGAAAGCGCCTGATGATCGCTAAGGCGTAAATCACGCTTAAGCCATACCACATTTATTTTTTTCATCAATCTAAACGTTCTTCTATGATTAAAACAATGTATACCCAAGCGACTTCAAGATGCCTGATTCAGAGCGAAGTCACTGAGTTGAATTCAAGGAAGACAACGAAGCGGAATAGCGAGCTCTTTCCAAGTTGTCTGGTATATAGCATTACGAAGTAATTAATCCTTTTTCTCACTTGGCACGTAAACATCAGCAGAACGCATTACACTTAATGTTTAAAACTAAATGGAGGTACATATGACAATGCCACTAAGTAAACTAGAAAAATTCTTTTACATCGATAAATTGGTTGTTCACTCGATAGATCTATCGTTGTATCAAGCATCAGTCGTTATAGATGATGAAGAACATTACATAACAAATGAAAAAGGGGATTACATCCGAGCCATTTCTGTTTTAGAAATACAAAAGATATGTAGGAAATTAAAAGTAAAAAGCTGGGTGCTTAGACAACAAAGTGCTTACGATGAAATGATAGGTATGCCAAATAGCAAACAAGATAATACGTTAGAGGTTCCACTAAGCAATAATAAGCTTTATTGATATTGTCTGATGCCCGTTGTTTCATTATCTTTAAATACATCAACTATAAGCACATTGACTCTTATTGTTAATTACAATGATATAAATCGCAGTGAAAAATAACTAACAGATGCGTCTTAATGCTAACTCGTAAGTTTTTTACCACGTTGACGTGTAGCCCTATGTTTCAAAAATAAAAAGTTAGTAATATCTAATCTCTATTTTTAGAAAGGCCTATTATCTATAGAATTAAAGTCACAATACTAACTATCGACAAAAAGCAATATCTTGCTTATTAAATTGCAATAATAAGCGATCATATTAGTAGACGATAAAAACATAGCGACATTATTCATGTCTTCATATCGCCTTAAAAACGTACTAAAAGCTAAAATAAAAAAGACGTTACTATTGTCCTTAATAGCTTTACCGATAACTGCAACAGCTCATACTCACTCTGAACATCATGTTCAATCTGATAAAAAACATCATTCAAAAACTGTAAGCCACCATTCCAATGTTCATCATCATGTAGTGAGTCACCATCACAGCCATAAAATTGAACATAAACACAGTAAAACACCAAAGCATAGTGAGAAGCATGAAACGCATCATGTACATATAACACATCACAGTACAAAGCATCATGTGGCGCATAAATCGCATTATTCACATCATCTTAGTCACTCAAGCCATCATACTAGTGCAAAGAAACATAAAATCCCTGTAGATTACTACACCTTGAAAGGGCATTACGTACATCACAAATCATTTTGGTCTGATGTCAGGAATTTGAGGCTTCCTCAAAAATGGCGATCCAAGATTTGGCATGCCTATTCACATTGGGCACATACACCGTATCTCTATGGTGGTAACACACATCATGGTATTGATTGCTCTGCATTTGTTCGTCGAGTGTTTGCTGAGGTTTACCATGTACATTTACCAAGAACCACCTTACAACAAGTAAAACTGGGTTATAAAGTTAGAAAAGAAAACCTTCATTATGGTGATCTCGTCTTCTTTAAAACTGGTGGTTGGCATCATCATGTTGGAATCTACTTAGACCACGGACGTTTTGTCAATGCGACAAGTTCGCGTGGTGTTGCTATTTCCAATATTAATCATCCATATTGGCGTAAACGTCTATGGCAAATACGTCGATTAGTTGATCAATACAAACCCTCATAAAAATCAACTCACATGGATGTGTTTTTTGTATTTAAATTGAAAACTAAATTCTTAGTAAATTATTATTTAATTTAAATAAAACATTAAAATAGAGAGCGTTAAGTCGCTCTTTTTCAGTTTTAAGTATATGTAATTAATGATTGTTGAGAGGATATAAGTATCTTTTTCTTACAATTATTTTAAACGGTGTATTATTTTTCTGTTGTACAATTGAAAATATTGTTTTATTGGCGTAAATTCAGTTTGAATTATAGGTTATTGAGATTACGTAAAAAGTCATTAATTTTATTTATTTTTTATAAATATTCATTAACAACTATTAATAAATCATTGGTTAATAGCTTTTTGATGTTATAGGGAATTTTTATATTAATATTTAATATAAGAATTTCAGATGAGTTTTGAGTTATAAATAACTTGAGTAAATATCTATGAAAACACTTATTATTACAGGGACTAGACCCGAAATAATAAAAATGGCACCAGTATATGCTGAATTCAAAAAACAAAATAAGTGGGTTGAATGGTGCCATACAGGGCAACATGGCACGCTTGCAGAGCAAACTTTTCGAGTTTTTGACATTAAACCAGATTATTTCTTTCAACGCCCAGAAGGAAATACATTAACGGATTTAGTCTCTGGTTTAATGGTAAATATTCAATCGGTATTACAAAAGAACGAATACGACTGTGTACTCGTTCATGGTGATACAAGCTCTACATTAGCCGGTGCTATGGCTGCGTTTTATGCTCAAATACCCTGTATTGGGCATGTTGAAGCTGGTTTACGCTCTGGGAACTTACAGCATCCTTTTCCAGAAGAATCAAACCGAACCTTAGTCGCTCGTATTGCAAATTTGCATTTTTCTCCAACAGAAATGGCAAAGGAAGCACTGCTTGCAGAAGGTGTAAAACCTGAATCTGTAATAGTGACAGGTAATACAGCAATTGATGCGCAAAAATTATTATTAGACAAAGGTATCATTAACCTTGAAGCGACTAATACAGTACTTGTTACTGCTCATCGTCGTGAAAATTGGCTGTCTATTCCTACAATTAGCGAAGCAATTAAGAAACTTATTAACTTAAAGCCTGAGTTGCGCTTTGTTTTGGCAGTACATCCCAATCCAACGGTTAAACAAGCTGTGATGGATAATTTGAGTGATGTTGAAAACCTATCAATTGTCGAGCCGCTGGACTATTTGGCCTTGCAGCAGACTCTCGCATCATCAGTACTGACTATGACAGACTCTGGTGGTATCCAAGAAGAAGCGCCAACTTATGGAACACCAGTTGTAATTTTACGAGAAACGACAGAGCGCCCAGAAGCTCTAAATTTAGGATTATCTATATTAGCGGGTGCCGATGATAGTAATCGTATTGTCGATGCAGCGTTGACACTGTTGTTTCAAGGGAAATCTGAAGATTGTCTAAACCCATACGGTAAAGGCGATGCATCAGCCCTTATTTGTAAGCGAGTGCACGAGTTCTAATCATGGATATGTTCGATTATTTTCTCTATTACTTATATGGCTTACGCGTTGTACTGTTCGTGACCATGGTGATTTTATGTATTTGTGGTATCGATGACTTGTTCATCGATCTCTACTATTGGATACGCCATTTTTGGCGAAAGGGCACCGTTTATAAAAGATACTCACGTAAAAATGTTGATGATCTTTATCAAAAAGAAGAGCAGCCATTAGCGATCATGGTACCAGCATGGCAAGAGTTTGGCGTAATCGATAAAATGGCAGAGCTGGCAGCATCTCGCTTAGATTATGAAAACTATCAAATTTTTGTTGGTACTTATCCTAACGATCCTGAAACCCAAGCTGATGTTGATCGTGTTTGTGCGCGTTTTCCTAACGTACATAAAGTGGTGTGTGCTCGTCCGGGACCAACCAGTAAAGCAGATTGCTTAAACAACATTATTTCATCAATTATAGAGTTTGAGAAAAAAGCAAAAATCGAATTTTCAGGTTTTATTCTTCATGATTCAGAAGACATTGTTTCACCAATGGAACTTCGCCTTTACAACTACTTATTGCCTGAAAAAGATCTGATTCAGTTACCTGTTTATCCTTATACCCGTAAATGGTATCAAATGACACCGGGCCACTATGCTGATGAATTCGCTGAATTACATGGTAAAGATGTTGTTGTCCGAGAAGCAATAGCAGGACAAGTACCCAGTGCTGGTGTAGGTACATGTTTTAGCCGTAAAGCGATTTTAAAACTATTAGTGGCAGGTGATGGTTTACCGTTTGATGTTCAATCATTAACGGAAGACTACGATATTGGTTTACGGCTTAAACAATGGGGAATGAACGAAATCTTTGTACGTTTTCCTATTATTGATAAAGACCAAGCAACACTCAAAGAAGACTCTTTTGGGGTATCACTGCATGACGGTAACGTGGTCTGTGTGCGAGAGTATTTCCCTACAACATTTAGTACAGCAGTCCGTCAAAAAAGTCGGTGGATTATTGGTATCGTTTTCCAAGGTTTTAAAAACACCAAATGGACGAGCGACTGGAAGTTAAATTACTTTTTATGGCGTGACAGAAGAGGCTTTATTAACAATACGATAGGCTTTCTATCTATGCTTATCTTTCTACAATTAGTAGGGTTAACAATTTATTCCTACCTTGTGAAAGATGGCTACCATTTTTTATCTATAATCGCTAACGATAGGACTACTCACATTCTTTTAGTGATTAATACCTTATTGTTAATCAACCGTTTATTCCAACGTTTTTTCTTTGTAAGCCAATACTATGGCTATTTAGAAGGCGTACTATCACTACTACGTTTATGTTGGGGAACCGTTATTAACTTTGCAGCAAACGTTCGTGCAATTCGACAAGTCATTCAGCAAGGTGATGCAAGGCGTGTTGCGTGGGATAAAACCACCCACCATTTTCCAAGCATTCAAGATGAAGTGCGAAAAAAACCGATTGGAGAGATCTTAAAAGAAAACAAGAAAATTTCGGAAGAAATGCTGAATAGTGTATTAATCAATATGCCAAAAGACCGCTTACTCGGGTCTTACTTAGTTGAGCAAGGTATTGTGAGTAATGATGATTTAAGTAAAGCAATTGCTGAACAATTTGAATCTGAATTTGAACACTGTGATCCGTTTGATTTAGATCCTGCACTTATTGAATTGTTACCTAAAAAACTGGCATTAAAGTACTCGGTACTGCCACTACGAAAAGATGGTGAGATGCTCGTGCTAGGTAAAGAAATGCCATTAAGCCCTGTAGCGTTAGCAACGATAGAAAGGCGATTAAAGTGCCCCGTAAAATCAGTGATTACTACTAATGGTGCCGTGACATTAGGTTTACGCTACTGGTATTTAGAACAAAAAGAGATTAACCCTCATAAAGTGATTGAAGAAACCGTTGGTAAGAAAAGTCTTACCCAAGAGGCTTACAACACCTTGATAGATCAATACTTTGCAACACAGAGTCAACTAGGTCAGTGCTTGTTAATGAGTAGACAAATAGAGTCGGCGGTGCTGAATCAGGCAATCCTTGCTTATGAAAAAGAACATGAGCAAAGTTTTGGTGCATTTTTAATTAAGCACCATTACGTGACAAAAGAAGCCATAGACAAAGCATTGGAGCTTCAAGTTTCACAGCAAATGAATGTTAATCACCTTATTAATGAATGCAAACAGTACTAATGAATAACTTCAAAAGAACATCAATCGCTATGGCTTGTGCATTTATGAGTGTCAATGTACATGCGACAGCTAACATTTTTGCGCATCTTACAGATTCAGAGCATTTTCGCACTTATCCGTATATTGATAAGGCGTATCAGGAACAAAAAAACAAACAATACAATGCAGCATTGGAAGAAGTTGATCACGCACTAATTATTGTGCCGAACCATGTTCCTTTTTTAAAATTTGCTTATCAGTTAGCTGTAAGTGCCGGTAAGCCGATTGAAACGCAACTAAAATATTTAACCCAAATACCAAAGAATGAGAGGGGCAATGACATTCTCAATTTATGGTTGAATAACGCAAAAAATGGCGAGTTTTACACGCAGGAACAGTTGAAAAAAATTGCTGACACGCTAACAACAACACAAATGCAGAGTTTGTTTGCTAATAATCTATACAACTTAGACAAGAAGTATGGTTCAACCAAAGCACTACAATGGTCATATAATAAGCCAGAAAAATATAAATCGTTAATAACGCTTCGCTATGAAGCTTATCATTTATATTCAGACAAGAAGTATGTCGAAGCACAACTAATACTTGATTCAATTTATCAATCACACTCGAGTAATCAGACGGATTTAAAATATCTAGCTCTTACTACATTAATGAATGGTAATGAGATAAAGGCGCTGACTTATGCGTCTAAACTTATTTCACTTACTGATCAGCAAGAGTTTTACAACCAATATATTGAACATTTATTGGCGACATACCAATATAAAAAAGCACGAAAAGAACTAAATCGTTTATATGACAATAATGAGCTTTCTGGTGAGTTAATTAAGCAACGAGATTACTTAAATTCATTAGACGAACAAGTCATTAATGAATTTGCCGAAATGACGCCTTGTTTGAAACAAGCAATGAATGGTATATCTGAAGATAATATCACACAGGCTAAAATGAAATTGAAGCAATGTGACCCACAGATAGACTCAACAATGTGGATCAAACTTGCTGATAAATTAAGTTTATATAGTCAAATTGAACAAATTGACTTTAAGAAGAATAGTGCTGAAAAATTGAAAACAGTGGTGTTATTAACACACTACAAGAATCAACGAGCATGGTCGAATATAATCAATTTATTAAAAGATAACGACCATCGGGAGTCATTTGGCAGAGAACTTGCGTATGCCTATTCAAAAGAAAAAAAATACAGTAAATCAGCCAAAGTATCTTTTCAGATTTACAAAAAAGATCACCATAACTCTGATTTAGTTCATGCGGTGTTTAATGCTTTACAATCTTCAAATGGGGATAAACTCGCTGCATCAATGATTAAATACGGATTACAAACAAATAAACAAAAACTATTGGCCGATCGTAAAATCGTTAATAACATCATAGATATTGCTCAGCGTGATATTACATTGTTTACCCCGCAAATCATTGCGGATGCAAACAGAAATAAAGTGACATTGTCACCTGAAGTTTGGCAGTTACAGCATCAATGTAAGATGGTTGATGGCTTAGTAACAAACAATGACTATTTAAACCAAGCGATCGCGTATTGTGTGGTTAATAGTGATCCATTGAAAGCGGCTGAGCAGTACCAAGCAACAATAAAACACTCTCCGACAGTTCAACAATCATTAGTTTTAGGGCAATGGTTCGCTAAAGCAAAAGCTTATAAGGTGAGTGCAACATACTGGCATAATGTTGTACGTAATACGTCAGATCTTAAAAAACTACCGCCATACTCACGTTATTTATATATAGAAACGATGAATGAATTAGGTCAAACAAAGCGTGCAAATCAGGACTGGTTAGAATCAAACTTTGATAAACAGAATGAACAGTGGTGGCAACTAGGCATTGATATTGCAGAAAAAATGGATGATAAAGCCGCGGTAATATCACGTATAGAGCAAGGGATAGATCACACGCAGTCATCGGAATTAACCAAAGATCTTGCTGAATACATAGCAAAAAATAACGATACCGACTTAGCAAAAAAATTGTTTGAAAGCGACAAAACAGGTAACGCGAGTGCGCTATTAGGCTACCAAACTCATAAAAAAGACCCAGAGTTAGCACAGCAGGCGTTTGCTAATGCATATCAACATCTGAAATATAAAAAAGATGTCAATATGACTGCACAATATGCTGATATCGCGAATAAAAACGGTGATACAGAACTTTCATCACAGCTATATAAAGCTGCTATTGATCAGGAACTAACTAGCCCAGCACCAGACAAGAAATTGATTAATTACTTACAAAGCTCACATAAAAACATCAATTTAGGCTGGAAATATAATGTTGCGGGTTGGATTGGGACAGATCAGCAACAAGCAATGCCTGGAGTATCTAGTGGTACGGGGAACTACTTCTTATACGGTGAAGCGAAATACTATTTTGAACATCCGTGGCTACCACGCAGCGCAGTCTCTATCGCAGCATTAAGTAATGGGGGATTTGCTCATATATCATCAGGCAATACCACAGACTTGGATTTATCGTATCAAGTTCAACCCATAGCAAGACATGAGACCTACTTAAAAGCAGGTGTACGTCAACGAGTGAGCGGTGATAACCATAAAACACGACCTTATGTACGTGTTAGTTCAAACGTACTTTCAAACGATAAATGGTCAAAAGAATGGAAGCCTGATCTCAATCATTGGTTATATCAGAACGTTTACGCTGATGGACTGTTATATCTAGATAATACAGCAGACTATATTTTGTTTGGGCGTTACGAAATTGGTCAAACATTCAAGATGGAAAATGATTACCAACAAAGACTTACGCCATATACATTTATACAATGGGCTGACGATAGTGAAAACACATCTACCGTTGCAGGCTTAGGAGCGAGTTGGAACTGGAAATCACATAACACCAAATACAATGGGTTAGACGTAGATTCAGAAGTAGGTCTTGAATGGCAACATACACTACAAAGTTCACAAATAAACAAGTCAGACGATGCTGTTTTACTGCGTTTTTCCTTATCCTTTTAACTAGTTGTAAGCAAAAGGTAGATAACCACGATCTTGGTGTTTTTTATCAACCACTTAACCAAGATCGTGATATTTCACAACAACAATGGAAAGGTTTTGGTAAAGAAGTCAGTGATATAGGTATAAAAAATGTCGTCATTCAATGGACGCAATATGGTAACGAAGCTTTTGGAGAGTCTCACGGCTGGTTAGCGCAGCGTATGGAAGTGTTGCAAGATCACAATATAAAACTATGGGTCGGATTATATTCCGATCCTAATTATTTCCGTGAGATACATACCAATACTACTGAGCAAAAAGTGTATTTAACAGAGTACTTTAACAAACTGCATAAATCATACGTGCAGTGGAAAACGTGGCTAAAAATACACTCAAACAAAGTAAAAGGTTTATATTTGCCATTAGAGCTATCAGATTACGATTTCAAAACACCAGCACAAAGGGAACAACTGGCAAACATCCTAAAGCAGCAAATAAAACAGTATGACGAACCATTAATGATCAGTCTTTACTTATCAGGCCAATTACCTCAAAGCCAGATAAAACAATGGACAGATCAACTTACCAACTTAGGTTTAATTGTCTACGTACAAGATGGTGCGGGAACACAAGCATTATCGACAGATGAACGCCATGCTTACTTAGATGACTTAGGCTGTAATGTAGGTATTATCCGCGAAATCTTCGTGCAAGATAAAGCGGCTAAAAGTTTCAAAGCCGATCGTGTAAGTAAAGAAAAATTCGACAGCATTTTGAATGAAGAAACATGCCATCCAAACACCATGTTTTCGTTACGTTACTTACCGAGCAATTCCAATCCATTAAAATTGGTTGGCGAAAAGTAAGTTCATCCATTTATTAACAGTAAAGCCTCAAATTAAATGTAACTGCCTGAAAAGTAGTAGTGATTTTCTTTAGGGCTTTTCTCAAAAAATACATATATCAATATGAGAGATAACGTAAAGTTGTTATTTTTATAAAATCTCAAGTTGAAATGGATTTTGATGTGGAATATCTGGATTTAGTGTATTTTCATTTAGTTACAGTCGTTCTCGCTTTTGTCATTGGAACTTATTTACTCATTAAACGAAAAGGGACTAAAAATCATAAGATCCTTGGCAGATTATATATGGTGTTGATGTTATTAACGGCAATATCAACATTGTTTATTCCAGCTCAGGTTGGGGGTTTTATATTTTATCACTTTGGCTATATACATATCCTTAGCCTTATTACGTTATATACAGTCCCAGAAGCATTCATTGCTATCAAAAAAAACAATGTGAAAAAACACCGTAATAGCATGATTATTTTATACGTATCGGCAATATTAATTGCAGGGACGTTTGCTTTCACGCCAGGAAGATTATTACATACTTGGCTTTTTGTTTAGGCTACTTAGAAAGCAATATAACAAGGTGTTGGAGTCGATGCATGTAAGTGAAGAAGCCAACGATAGCATATGAGATATTCGTGCAAACCCAACTACACACAGATTTGTTCGCTGCAAGCAATGTATGGAAAACACTGTTGATAGGAAGCAATCGAACTGCGGGCTTGCTATAACGAACATGCTATCTAGTAAAAAGCATCGACGAAAGCTCTTTGATTTACTGATATGGCTGGCTTGTTTAGATCTTGCAGATATTGCATTTCATCGGTCATGACATGCAATAGATATTCGTTTCTTGAAATATGTAAGTTTGTCTAAGCCATATCCATATAGTGATTGAAATCGCTCAGTAATTTAAACAGAGGCATTTGTTGGTTTACCATGGTAATTCCAAATAATCCTTGTTCAAGAATGCATAGCGTTCGCAGAACAAGAATTATTAATGGTAATTACCTATTTTATGGTAAATAAGCAATACTGTTAAATGACCCTGTAACAAACAAAAAATATCAATAAATCAGAAGAGTAGAGCAATACATGTGACACCATAGTTTGGGTTAGATGACAGATAATAATCTATACATCCTATTTAACTTATATGAATTGAATAGGTTGTTCATGGTCGGTTGGGTTGGCTCAAGTCCTGTATAATGAGGCTTTATCAAGAAACATCCCATTATACCAGCAATAGCAGGTTCATGAATCAATGCTTATGAAGCTGTTTTCGGCACTTTATCTCAACACTACTTCATGAACTAAGTAAAATTATGTTCAATAGGGTGTTACATTTCGCTGTGTCATGAAGCCACTTTATGCTTATGTGGACGTGTGACATTTTTCTGGACAGAAATAAGTTAGATTTGCTGCATCTAAGATGCGCTATTCGCATAAACTTACTGTTAAACATAATGCCGCGCTCTTCGGTAAATTTGGAGCGCAGCGTCTTGTTATACCTTTACGGTAATGTTCCTAAGCTTTCGTAACCCAGCAAAGTGGAAGGACTAAAAGACTCAAACTCCCAACTTGGTAGCTTTCTGCGGTCTTGTTTGTAAGACTCTAAAAGCTCAGACAAATCACTAGGTGACTCAATACCTAGGAGGGATTTAACTCTATCAAAGTATCTTTTTGACTTTGCGCGAGCAAATATTTCAAAGGAACTACCATAATGACCTAAATAAAGAAGTGTTTCAGGCCACCAACGGCTATAGACATCGCTTGCAGATATATCAGCACGCATAAAAGCGACAAAGTCAGCTTGCATTAAAAACCTAAAGTCCAAACCAGTTCCATGACACCGCTCTTTTAACAGGTCTGCTCGCAGTGACAATCTTCTTGTTCCTAACCGCAAATTCCTATACTCAAGCGACTTCATATGCTGACGGATATTTTGGAAGTCAATCATGGTATCTCTACCATATTCGGAACGACCACCAACAAAATACTGTTGCAATAACAATGGTGCAGCCAGCTCAAAACGTTCGTACTTTAGAAAAACAGCAAGCGTATATAGAAAAATCTCGTGAACTATAAATTTATAGTTATCGAATTCCCAGCTATTACAGGAAGATATATGCTCTGGCCTTTCCATATATGGTATTAGGCTTTCAATAAAACGGTGAATTCGTTCAGCAAAATCAGGTAATGGTTTGTATTGAGCGACAGCTATCAATAGTTGAATATACTCGTTTCTAGCAGGTATAAATAATTCTAGGTTTGATACGATCGCATCATCAATTTCACCCTCTACGCCATGAACACGAAAACGCTCAAGATTTTCCGAGAATAAGGTCAAGTACTCATCGAAGCAGCCAGAAGCTGTAGATTTATCATTCTTTATGGCGTCTACCGCACGCTTAAATGCAGATGAGGTGCCAAGTGAAACAGACTCATTTTCTTCTAAAAAACAGGGCTTCTTCCCAATTTCAGGCTTTACATAAAGTGGCTTGTTGTAAATCCATCTTAGTAATTTTTCAAAATTATCTGCGTATCCATCCGGTTCGCTGAGATCAATATAAATTCTGGACTTATAGTAAGTTGGCAAGTGTGCCTTACCGTTTTCATCTCTCTCTGTAACGACAACGACGAACTTATTTTGTTCTTGCTGTTCATATACTTCACGGGAAATAATTTGTGTCTCAGTGCCCACGCCGCCACTTCTTACATCAGCTTTTTCTGCATAAGTCTTATCTGAGATTATTGCGACTTTATTAATTTCTGGGTCAGTTACCATCTTTTCCATGAAAGCATAAGCGTCATGACCTTCCTTTAGATCCCACTTGTCTAAAATGACATCTACACCAGATTCTGTCAGCTCGGCTGCAATTTGAAGAACAAGTTGTTCGTGATCGTGATTTGACCAACTGTAAGATATAAATAACTTCGGATTACACAATTCTTCGTTCCTTACTGATTAGTTATAACAATTTATTGGATTCCAAAGTGGGGTATATAAATACCCAGATTTGGGACTTTTCATGCATACAATGAACACTGAACTCTAGATTTAATGCGTGCTTTTTCAAGGATATCATGAGGTTCATCAAAAGCGCGAATCAGAAAATACGACAAAAATAGATATTCCTACACACCTTACGGCTAACATTAGAAAATCTATGGAAAGCTCTCGATATGAGAATGATGACGTTGACTTTCGCCAGCACGAAACGGGGAAAATTTGAGCTAGCCATGAAAGCTAGCTTGAATGTGTACGAAACCGTGCCAAGCAATTTGCTACTTTACGCTGATAGTATTAAGAAAAGAAAGGGTAACGCTTGGCTAGGCTGCAATAAAATAGCTGGCTAAAATTAGCGAGGAACAAGCAAAAGCCAGCTGTTTTTTGTCCGTTTCGTTTAAGCTACTTGTTAACTCAATTCTCGCTTCAAATGTTCGAAATCTCTCTTTACAAACTCATGAGCTGACATATCTTTAATAAATTCAGAATCAAAATTAAGCCTAGAAAGCATATCTCCTACAGAATTAGACTTAACAAATGATTCATAAAGCTTATGTAAACCTACACCTTTTGGTGATTTCTTCAAGATATAATCAATCATGTCGTGTTTTTCAAACTGGGAAATAGTCTTTTCTTTTAATGCCCTGTTCGAAGAGTTTATTATATGCTGGAAATTTTCCGGTTGAAGTTTTTCCATAATAGACTCGGTATACTCTTTTAAAACAGAGTTTAGATCTTTCAAACCCGAAATTTGTGTAGAAAGGTCTGCCAGATCCTTATCTTGGTTTTTCTTACTAAGAAAGTCCGCAAACAATCCTGCCCATTGATCTCTTAACCAACAAGATATATCATCAAATTTCTCAAAATCTTTAATCAAGTTGTTTCTCTTTTGGGCATAAATATCATCAATCAATTTGAAAATATTTACGTCATCTACATGAGCATACTCAATATCTTTATTATTTCTATTCTTTTTAAATGTGTGATATTCAGAATGCACATTTTTATCAATAAATACATAAATAGGAATGTCATTTTTCCTAGCTGTTTCGTATTCTTTTTTAGTAACAGAGTTATAAAAGTCTAACTTTTCTTTTGGGTTTTCTTCTTGCTCTGAAGCTGGACTACCATACCGACCTCCAATTATTAGCACCAAAATATGGCAGTTTTTTATTTCCTCATAACATGAAACATCTAAAGAAGAATCATGGTGAAATGGAATATCACCCTCTTCATATAAAACAGATTCATATCCTAAGCCATCTATAAAAGCTTCCAAACTATTTCTTATGTGCTTTAAATCGTAATATGTAGAAGATACAAACACTCTAGGTTTGGCCACGATACTTCCTTATTGAGTTAAAAGTGTATTCATTAGCATTTTTGCTTTTACGCAAAAATACACTCATAAAATATCTTATCATACTCATTATAATCTATACATATCAATAATTTGTAGTGTTTTTTACGCTCAACGCTTTGTAAGAGGATGTGAAAAGTAAGAAATGTATTTAATAAATCTTATTAAATACAAACTGAAACATTAAATTGAATAATTTTCGACAAGTAATGGATTTACTCCTTTTTTTAACAAGAAATATTTCTTATTAAAAATAGAAATCATGCTATAAAATCACACAGGCCATTAAATTTTTTATATATACAGGAAATATGACTAATCCAAAACCACGCTAAAACGATATGAATAAGTAAAAAGTCTAACGTGATGTATGGAATCCACTCCCTCTCAGCCAATCTAAACTTGGCGGAGTGAAATTATATATGAAATACAATCGATTTAAAAATCATCATCAAAAGCAGTAAGTTTACCCACATAAACTTAAATATTAACTATTAAAATTAATGTTACACTTTTAGGTGCAGGGAACATGTCAGCCTCTACGATTTAGCTGACTGTAGTAATCCAAGTGATGAAATAGTTTGTTTCATCTCTGTATAACGACTTAATTCGGGTTATAATTCAACAATCTTATTTCGCAATCTAGAATTATCAGCTTTTAATTGCGCCATTTTTTGGCTTGCAGATCGTCTTAATAGTGAGTTAGCCTTTAGCTAACTCACTATTGCAAAAAACGTGTTAGTTTTCTTGATGAAAACTAAACCGGATTAATTTATAGATTCGGAACTTTCTTCTAAAGATAACCACAGTTGCTCTAAATGAACATCATTACTATCTGGTTTGCAGTTATCGTTTAACTCGTCTACCTGAATCAACATAGGTAGATCAAAAGAAGTACCAGTAATAATACAAGAGCCTCTAGATAGGTTCGGAATTAAAGAGCGAGAAACAGAATCTAATGTACTAATGGTGTTATCTAACAAGAACAAATCACGATCGTTAACTAAACGATGGATAAAGAAATTATGCAATTGAGACATAATCGTTGCTGAGATATCCGCAGGTCGTTGACTCGATAACGTCAGGAAAATACCGAACTTACGACCTTCCTTAATCAATTCTTCAAACAATTCTAAACGATAGTCTTTCCAGTTACTCTGTTCACGTACTGATTGTTGAGAAAGGATATTATGTGCCTCATCAATGATTAGGTGCAGTGTCTTTTCTGGTGGGCTTTTCTTAACCTGTTTTTTGTGAGAATTATAATAGTGCTTCGTTACAAGAAGGGGAATGATCTTCTTTACGTCTTGATTGCAATTACGCAGCGAAATGACTGTTATTGCCTTATCGTCGTCAGCAACACTAGACTCAACTTTGATTACCTTGGATAACCCTCCTAGCGAGGACTCGGCACGTTTTAATAGTGGTTGTATGTGATCGAATTGAACAAAGTTGTACATCAAATCATTAATCAACTTCAATTTGCATAGAATTTTAAATTCCTGAAATGCGTCAAGGTCATTAATCAGAATACTATCAACGGCACTTTTGATGTAGAGATTATATTGGCTTTCGTTATTGAAGAATTTAAAATCAGTCCCAACACGGATTTTAAAGTTACTCCCATGCCAACTAACATCTTTGAGGAGATCTATGCTATCAGTGTTCTTTAGAGTGCTTTTGAGGAGATCAAGAACTTCTGGTTTTTGAGATGTAGAAGTGAAGCAGAACTTAATCGTGTACTTTAAGTAACTTAGAGCACTCTGTTGACCAGAGCCATACTTTGAGCGTCCTTGCAGGACTCTATTTATAAACGGCTTCTGTGTATTGGTAGTGGCTTGGAAAAGAATTGAAAGTGTCTCCGCATTCCAGAATTCATCTTCTGCCAACGGGAATTGATCGACTGCTGTATTCGTATTTAGATCTATAGCGTGCTTATGTTCAAGTGATACGATTTGATCTTTGATGTACTCCCCATTGAAATCTAGCAGCACAAACTTACTGACAGATTTGATTTGTTTATGCTTTTCATCGAACAAAGTAGTGAAGAGTTTCGTTAGAGTATTTGATTTACCGCTACCAGTGTTTCCAAAAATACCAATGTGAGTATTAAACAACTTCTGCCAAGGTAGAGATATCTCAATCCCTTCTTTTAACAATGATCCAATGCAGAAGTCTGATTCAGTACTAGATGAATATACTGTCTTTATGGCTTTCTCAGGTAACAGGAAGGCAGGATCACGGATCAACGGTAAGAACTTGATACCTTCAAAGAAGTTACCATTTTCAATGTAGCCAATAGGGCGAACATGCACTTTTCGTACGTACTCGATTTTATCCGTATTCTCTTGGAAACGTCTTTCATCTAAGTACTCACCCTCAACAATACATACAATGTCACGGAAGCCACGCTGAATTGAAACGTACTCTCTGATAGAGATACCTTTGTATCGCTGACCTTCATAGAAAATAGTGTCTTTGTTCGATGTTTCATCAACGGTCAACGTAATTTGAATGCCATTTACCGCTGTGACCTCACCAATGAAGATGCTCATGCGTCATCCTCACCAAGTGTTAGGACGTGAGAGTTGAAGTAAGAGAAATCTAATACTTCACCTTTTTCATGGACAACGTACTCAATATTATTGAAGTCAGAAAAATACTTCTGCAATTCAGGGATCATGGTTTCTCTATAACAACAGATGTATACTTGTAGAGTAGGATTCGTCAGAGAGCGTTTAATCAAGTTCCTGATATGCTCATCAGCAAATGAGAACCCGAAGGCTATCAATACGCTATTTGGCTTTTCTAACTCATAACTAAGGTGACGCAGCATCTGGTAATAGTGTTCTTCAAATACTGTTTCGTGGAACTTCCATTTTGTAGGGTTAACGATAGGTAACTGGTTATACTCCCGATAGAAGTCATATTGTATATTCTCGAATGCCGCTTTGTTATCATCATCAATAATCATTGAACACAACTGGTCCACTGTGTGAAAGCTACTTTCTAGCATCTCTTTGAAGTCACCGTAGTACATTCTGTCGATTGATGACTCAGAAACAATTTTATCCGGAGAAGAGTAATCTACGAGGATAGAATCGTTGTGCTTACGCCAGAAAGCAGAGCCGTGAAGATGGATAAGATTGATTTGTCGTTGTACTTCTTTGTTTCTGTCGAAAATACCTGATTCAGTCGTCATGCAATCGAAGTTACGAGCCTCTACTATTTTCTTATGAAAACCACGAGAGCCATCGTTGATGTTAAATCGAATGGATTTTTCTTCGTAGAGTTCATCTGCTGCATAGGCTAGGCAGGAGTCGTAGTTCGTGGTAAAGAAATTAATCTTTCTGTCATAACCCCGTTTTCGATGAAGAATTTCAAGGTTCAATTTCATGAATTTTTTATAATTATCGATGACTATTTGTTTATCGTCTTCTAAGGCAGTGAAATCAACAGAAATAACAGGCTTTATGCATTCTTCATAGTAATACATCAATAGCAAGGCTTTGAGGTGTTTAGCGTCAATAGAATCGAACTCGGTAGCCAAAGTTTCAATCGTTTCGTATTTACCTTCTGTGTGTATATCCAAAGCAAGGGTTGGAAATAGACCTGCTGATGCTCCTGCACCTATCAGATAGTTGATGTTCTTGTCGTGTAAGTCGTTTAGCTCGATTTTAGAAGTCGTCATAGGGTCAAATACTCAGAATACTTTTTATTTAGCTTGTTTATATGTGATTTTTTGAATTTAACGGTATGGGGTTAAAAATTAATTCCCTATAAATACCACAGTTTAAGTATCGAATTGTGTGGTTTAGTCTTCTCTTTTACCAATAAGGTAAATATCTACATTTGACTAAATTAAACCTTGCCAATTAAGTAATTTAGATGATTCATTTTTAGTTTCTTACTAAATCTAATAAAAAGGCATCAAAACTACTAGGGTCATATATTCAATAAGCGATAGTAGATAGTTAAATGTTATTGATACCAAGTATTAAAATACAAAATGTTAGTGCAAATGTCTAACAAGTTAGTCATCTCTGGGTATGAATTATGGAGTTTAATTTATAAACTAATATTCGATTAAGGCTTGTAATATATGCATTTTATAATTTACATTACGGTAACATTAGTTAACACAAACTGCAGTTATAATGAGTTGATTTTTACATTCACGGAATTAAAAGAGAGTGTTAATGAAAATTTGAAGAAATGTATTAGACCTGAAAAAATTCTTTATCCCAACAAAGAATAGCCTAAGTATTTGATGTGTAATATCAAAATTAGATTTTTAAGGTTGAGATAATATTTTTTGAAACTGTATTATTAAGTTTCTTGATAAAATGTCTAATTTAAATAGTGTTATTTTTCCTCCTCACTGTTTGATTTTCGAGCGATTTGCTTGTTATTGGCACACCTGAGTATTATTGATTGAGAATTTGTTAACCTAACAATGGTTTTTATATGATATCAGAGTATTATTGTCTAAATATATAGTCAAAAATCAATATGGTAATACTGAAGTCTGAATGAACGAAATAACTATAAACGGTAATGAACTTAAGACTCGTGAGTTCATTTGTGTATTACACTCGTGGCTCAACCGATGTCGAGATGCGCGTAATGGACATTACAAGAGGGCAGAGAGACTATATGAAGTATCTCAGATACTCGGCTATGTACTCATATACTCTACTGTATTTGTAACAGCTTTCTCATTTATATCTTATGATGAAACAAAGACTCTCGTTTTAGGGATCAAGCAACAACACGTAGTGGCATTTATTGGATGTGTTGCTGCGGTTATATCAGGTATCGTAAGCCAGGCAAGGTTTGGCGAAAGAGCGGAAATACATCGCTCATCAGGTGCCCGATACGCTAATTTAGCTAGAGATATTGAAGCACTAGAAATTATGATAAACGCTGGTCTAATAACTGATAATGAACTTTCTTTACAAGCTAGTTCAATTATAAAAGAGTGGAATAACTTGTCTAAAGATTCGTTGTTGACTCCGCTTCAAAAAAAACATAGTAGTAATTGTTTACATTTATTTATAATGATTGTATTTATCACGATGTTTTTCTTTGTCACTATTAAATAATAAAATCAATACTTTCTTCTAAGTAAGCATTCGAAAAATTAGATTATATTTCTAACTTTAATTCGAATAGCTTTTTCTATGTGTAGTTCTCTTTGCCTTACCGAGAACTCTAGAAGATATATTATTATATCTCACTACATCTATAGCGTACCTTGCCATCTTCATGTGTATGGCGTAATTACTTTCATCTTGATAATTTATCATATATATGATTTTAAAAAGGTCAAATTGTCTAGGTATAATTTAAAATGCTTTGCAGTCTCAGTTAAAGTTAACTTGCCAAATAGCTTAATGGCGTAGATCTAGTCACTCATATTTATTATGGTATAAGCAAATCAAAGGAGTTTTATGGAGATTGTTGGGAAGTTAGAAAGTAATACTGAACTGCAAAGATATATCGAATTTGCAAAGTACGTAGATATGCTAGATACCAGTAGCTTATTTCTTACTCGAGTATCATGTTTTGAAGATGAACTCGAAGGAGGTTTAACACCAAGCTACATAATGGTTACTAATGGGATGGTTAATCTTCTCAGCCAGATTCTTTACACTATGCCATTGGCTAATACACCAACACCTGAAGAAGTAGAGGAGCGAAATACTCAGATAAAAAAGCTAAAGGATGAATATGAAAATCATACATACAATACGGTTTTTGGATCTTTTAAGCACGATGAAGTTGAGTATGAAACGGTATTTCAGCAACATCGACATTGGGTCGACGTTAGCTGTTGGCATGCTAACAAATCTGAAAGTATGGCAATGTGGAAAATATATGGTGGATCCACAAATTCAGTTTGTGTGGTCACTGATGTAGCGCACATGGAAAAGGCCGTGAAAAGTTCTTCTGAATATAATCTTGTTCTTTCACGTGTCTATTATATTTCACATGATGATGAGCCTTTTAAGGAATACCATGGATTAGCTCCTTTAATGCATAAGTCAGACTTTTATGCGTTCGAGAATGAAGTGCGTCTAATGGCTTATAAACCTTCAGCGAAGTTACTCTCAACTCGCCCTGAAGATGATCGAGGAACCACTGTTAAAATAAACTTGAATACGTTAATACGAGAAGTTCGTGTTGCATATGATGCTCCCGAATGGTTTTTCCATCTTGTTGACTCTATTACTAAGAAGTACGGCGTAAATGCTCCTGTCGTAAGATCAAAGATGCGAAAACTTCCAATCTTCCAGTTATAGACAAGCACATAATAGATTAGAGAATGTGTCGTGTAGATTATGCCTGTTCGTGTACTCAACAATTTTGAGTAAAGCTAATTTGCTTTATGATTTATAGTTTATAATTACGTTTTCAATATTATATATGAAAATCTATGTTCTTTATGTCACCATAGATGCTTAACAAATAAAGTTACAAAATTTTATATTTTTTCCTAGAGTTTAGAAATCTAGAAGTTTGCATGTATTCTATGAGAGAAATATCCTAAAGGACGGAATTTGGTATAAATCGTCGTTTATTTCTACTGTTCTAAAAAATAAGTTTGTAATTGAAAGGCAAGGTTAGATGTCTTGCCTTTTTCATTTTAGGTTTATGATCTTTTTATCTGAGCATTACTCTGCTTAAGAATGCGTTTTGGTGTTGGTCCTTTAGGGATACAAGGAATTGTGAATGCCTCATTGATATTTCCTGCTGACGGTAGGGGTATCTTGTTACCATCCGAATCTTTTTTAAAGAGTGCTACGCGTTTTACGCTCACTTTATTGCCTGAAACAGGAATGTCTAAATGTAAATTCCAACCCTTGAATATAGCCGATAATTTACATAGTAGAGAGTACGATGTGGACTCATGAACTAATGATTGAAGATAATTTCTAACTTTATATTCTATATCATCTTCAGACTCTAGACCGAGAGAGGATATTACCCTTGTCAAGTAAACCTCTGGTGTTATCTCTAGTTTATTAAAAGTATGATGCTTGAGTTTCTGTGTTATCAAGTAGTGTGCAAAAGCGTAGATTGGTTCAGATACCTGACTCTCCCGTTTGTGACGTTTTACTATTTTTGAAACAAAATCAACGGATATTGCTAATTCTTCGTGATCTTCAACATAATCTAAAATTTCTGCAGGCTGAAATGAAGTTCCTTGAGTGCCACGAAAATCGTATGGGTTTTTTGTCATCTCAAAAGCCTTCGCTAGCATCGCGACACGAGAGAGTATAGGAGCGCTAACTTTTACTCCAGCCATTTCTAAGACTTGCGCTCTTGAGCGGATATTACCTACATCAATATGGGCGAAAGACAGATCATCCGTAACACCATATGTGATAGTTGCGATAAATCCAACTCCAGCCTCAATACAAGCCTGTAATCGATGATGCCCATTAAGGATTTCACCATCAGCAGAAATAATGATGGGTTCTCCGGTTAAACACCATTTGCCATTTTTTATAGCTTCCACATATTTGTTTACTTTTGTTCGACTAAGTTTCCGGTTTTTGTTCTTCTTATTCACGGCCCCGCGCTGTGATAAATCAAGCATTTGAAGAGCAAGTCGAGGGTTAATGTAAACTTCAACATGTTTTAGAGTTGTTTTAACTATCTTAATGCTGCTGTAATATTTTGATTTTTCATTAAAAATATCATGCATCTGTTGGGCTGATATATATTCATCTGAAGCATCAGCAAGCTCTTGAGAGCTAGCTAGATAACTCGTGCTCTTTTTCTCTTCGTATCGCTTAACCAAACTATCAACGACTGATATTTCTAGCGGGTTATTACTGATGCCATCGTTGTAGTTGTGCTCATCATTGCCATTCATTTGAGTGTCCAAAATTGTTGATTAAATTGAGAGAGCAAGTTTATTTTAGTGCTAAACAGTCACGTGAATTTCGTGTATATATTTGATCAGACCTATATGTCTGATCAAGCATTTTTTTTGATTTAGACTACTAGAGAAAATATCTATTGAGATGAGAGAGTAAGTTTGACCAAGTTTCATTTAAATGGCCGGTTAGCTTCCCGTGCTGGAAAAACTGTAAAGAGTTTAGTTACTTATTTACCGGCAATAGAGCTTGAAAATTACTTGTCCGTTACTCGCGTATACCCTGATCTAGAAGTTTTTTACGACGCGGCAAAAAATAAGACTAACCAAAAAAAAGTTAGTGAAATCCAAGAAGACATTCAAAAAGAGCTTCTAAATGGAGGGGTGGGAGCACCACTGTCATTAACAGTGGTTCTTGAAAATAAGCCGACACTTAGTGTTAAAGGTGAGCTTGGATGTCTAGAGTATGAGCGCACATCTACATTTGTTGTTGGTAATGTTTTACTTTTAATAGCAATACTTAAAACTCTAGGAATTAAAACACCTCTTTTTTCATCAAGACTCAGCTCATCTGAAATTAAAAAAAATAGTATTTACCGACAAATGTTAGCTAAAGATGAAGTAATGTTGACGATTATTTTCGATGATGAAAATGGTATTAATGGAGAGCAGGTTAGAGATATGTTCTTTAAATATAATCGCCAACATTCAGGTTTACATTTAACTCAGTTTACTAAACCAGATAATACATTCCCATTGAAACCAGTCATCGACCGGTTGGCAAAGGATTTAAATTTTGCAAAGTACGGTGGTGTATCGACAAAATCTAAGCAT
Source organism: Photobacterium angustum (assembly GCF_002954615.1). Classification (NCBI taxonomy): domain Bacteria; kingdom Pseudomonadati; phylum Pseudomonadota; class Gammaproteobacteria; order Vibrionales; family Vibrionaceae; genus Photobacterium; species Photobacterium angustum. The sequence goes on from NZ_MSCJ01000003.1 coordinate 1,011,577, forward strand.
GTTAAAGTATCTGAGAGCTATTTAACAACAGAATACATTATGTTTAAGTTTATTATCGGCTCTGTTGCTGGAGCACAAGCGCAGGAAACAAGTATAATGTCTAAAGATGTTACCTTGGCTTCAGGGCAAAGGGTCTCAGAAGTCCTTGACAGTGGTTATATTAAGTACATTGAAGCTTTTATTCGTGCATGGCTAATGCCGTTAAATCAAGACAACAAGGTTACGCGAACAGGTTTTCGTTTGTCGGCTCAAATTTGGCAAGCTTTGTCCTTGGTTGTTTATCAGTTAGTCATTGGTGGCGCTTCTATTGAGGAACTTAAACGATCGGGCTTAATTTTGGGTGAGCTTGATTACAGTAAGAAAGCTACACATTGGCATAATTGTGACGTCATGGGATTGGACTCTAATGGCCGTTTATTTAAAAACTCAGTTAATTCAACGCGTGAATTTCGAAATGGGTTAGCCAAATACTTTATGGATTTGGTCAGTAACAATGTTGATTGTTAACAGTATGGATAGTGTTTGCTAGATATCAATCTTCTGATAGAAGGATTAGGATATCTAGCTTTGTTGATACATGTAAAGGGACTACGTCTCTTAATAAAATTATAATTAAGTTTCTCTGTGTAATATCGATATCCTTAAGTGGACTGTTTCCATTTAAATATTAAGATCTACATAACTTATTTATCCGCATTTAATTCGCGAATTAAATATGGACTAAGGTGGCGTTCAATGTTTGCAACAGTACCTGAGTTTTTAAGAGACTTTACGATATCTATCATTACTTTTGTATTTTGAGCCAATTGCTCTTGAGCTAGCTTAACTTGGTCAGTTAGTTCGGCATTTTTGGCAATAATTACAGCTTTATTTTGTGTTGACCCTTTATGCAAGCTCGCTGCATATGTTCCACCAACATCCTCAATTTGTTTTCCTTTATATGTATTAATTAACTCTTTTCGATTTGACGTGGAGAGGGTACTTAACTTTCCAGCTATAATACCTTTGCTTATAAGTCTAGTATGGACATTTTTTGGTGTTATTGGGCTACGATCAAAACCTTCTGCAACCATTGAAATCAGCTCTTTTTCAATTGCATTATCTAAATCATTACCACGGAGAGACATTTGAATACCTTCTTTCTACTGTGTTGTAATAGGTTGGAAAAACTACTTATCCCCAACATCTCGTTTTTAATTAGGTAAGCCAGTTTCGTTAACTCTTTTGGACTGTTTCAATCATTCGATGCTCTATAGCAAACAGTGTTGCCAATCTAGTAGGCTTTTGTTTCGCATCATATTCCAATAAGTTTACTGGTATCTTTTTAGTTTCAAAGGAGTTACTTTGGTCGCTTAACATTTTAACGTTGGCCTTCCGAACGTTTAAAACCTCTAGAAGTTCATCAGCCTCATTGGGTTCTATGGCTTCTTGCAATACCAAGAAGTTGATTTTCCCGATTTCAGATTCAATGTTTTTGAGCAAAAACTCCACTTTACCAGCTTCGTCAGCACGACCTGTTAGGGTGTGATAGGGACATGGCGAACCGTCTTGGCACATTATGTTGAATGGACACTCAATTATGCTAATTTTACGCATACAGCTACCAAGAGGTAGTGGAGCCAAATCGGAGTGTGCTCGAATAATATCTTTCTTCTCACTTTGATCCTTAAATTCAGCAAGTTCGTCAGAAAATTCCTCGAAGATATCCATATCGATATCATCTATGGCATCAGTGATGAACGAGGTTCTATCACGTTCTGTTGTGAATGTATGTGTGTTTTGCGCCAGTGCATTTTCGAGTTGAAGATCGGGATTTACACCCACAACACCAGTGGCTTTTACTTGATCAACGCCTGTTGGGCTGGGCGGAAGACCAGTGCCAGCATTACTTTTACTATAGGAGACCATGTCCGTGGCTAATGATTTTTCTTGAATGGCAAGGTGCTGATATTTTTCGTTTTGTGTAATGTCAGCACGACCCATTATCATCGCCTGTAAATGCTCGGAAACACCTGCGATTGCCAAAAATGTATTTTTGTTATGTCGGGGCATGTGGGTGTTTAGTTTGGTAAACTCACCATTATTTGTTTTTAAGTTATAACGCTTAAAAATCGACATGTTTGTTGTCATACCAAGGTATCCAGAGAAGTGCCTAAAGCTTATTGGCGTTGCCAATGGCTTGAGCATTCCAGAGCGACTCAATGCTGTAGTACCAACATGCGTAATAAATAAGATCTTTTCGTATGGAACGTCATAGCTATAGCCATTTCTTGAATCTCTTACACGGAAAATCATATCAGGGGAAAGCTCACTAGAGTCACTGATAATTTTCTTTAAAAAGGCATCAATTTGCTTGAGCGTATAGTAGAAATCGATACGTTGTTTGTGATGTACCACCTCACGATGCGGTAAAAAACCGTCTTTTTTCAGCTTTTCTTTAGCATTCCTATGTAAGTCACGGCGACCTCTGATGCTATCTGAGGTGGATTCATAAATGTGTTCCACCACAGCGTCTAAGTCGATTTCGGGTTCTTTTAGACTAACAACGTTTGAATCTTTAGGGGCTAGTTCTGAAGGTAGCAATGACTCGAAGTTATTGGCACGATGAATAACGACTTGATTTCTAATCGATTGAGTTAACTTTATTGTATCCTCGAAAATGAATTCAACTAAATCAATAGCAAGAGGCTCAACCCAATGAGTACGCATTCCTGCGCCTTTTTTGCCTTGATAAACAATGCCTAAATAGTAGGGATGCAAACCACGCTTTTTGAGTAAATTACTAACTTTCTCATCTTCTACTTCTAGGCGTTTTAGCGCATCAATGGTGATACCAGCTAATTCCTCGAAGCGCCACCCAGTAATAAATAACAGCAATGTCATGTTTAACATTATTTTTTCACTGTCTTTTTGAACAAGATTGCGCAATGTAATAACATTCAGGAAGTCTTGGATCTCAACTAGCTTCTCACTTTCTTCATCACCAAGTCCCTCGGCAAATTCTGTCGATTTTACCTTTTTTGTACTTGTTCGTTGTGTACGCTTAGCTGTCACCTGAAATTCTGGTTCCGCATAGGTTATTTGCGTTTTGCGTAGCACTTGGGCAATGCCAACCAAATACGTCTGATCATCCGCTAATCCTGTGGCTTTGCGAAATGTAGCGAGTAATTCGCTAACATCACTCAGAGTTTCTGAGGATATGTTGCAAGGTGAAGGTTCTATTCCAGACACTAGCATACGCAAATAAAGACGCTTTAAAAGCAGCAAAGGTGCAAGCAGTTTAGCTGCGCTTGGTATTTTATTGACAGCATTACCTTTATTGTCTTTCTGTAAGCTGCTTCTCCTTATTATATAAACTGCATAAGCCTGAGCAAAATCAGCATACAGAGGATCAATTGTAATTGTTTTACTACCCTCGACAAAAAGATGTCTGTAACTCTCATCATCTTTAAATAAAGCTTTAGCGCGAGTAGTATTAATTTCTTTGAAATTGATTGTATTGTTGCTTCTACCTACAAGAAACCCCTTTTTTTCCGCCTTATAAGCCCAAGTATCTCCCCACTTTAGATTGTTTTCAGTCGGTGCTAACACGGTCTCGAAATAGCTTTTTTGTTCAGCAATGAATAGGGTTAAGTTTTCATAAACTTCCTTCATCAAAAGCCTCCTTCAAGACGATTTATAACCAATTGAACTTCGTGTTTTGCGTCTGTGGCGGTGCGGATCATTGGGCTATTTTCGTCACCAGATTTGTTTGCTACATCGATTAAATCAAAGAGTTCCTCGGTGAAGGTTTTATGAACCTCTTTATGTGGCTCTAGGTTTTTAAAAGGGCGAAAATAAAAACATCCATAACAACTGCGTACTTTACTCAGGTGACATTTCTTTTGTTTGCGAGAACAACCACCAATTTTTATGAATAGTTTACCTTTCAGCATCCCTGAAACTGTATACCCAGTCCATTTTTCCTCATCTGCTGCATATCCAGTCATCATTAAACCAACCATATTTATCCATACAGGGTTGGAGCCGAGAGATTTGTGTTGAACCATTGCTAATTCGGGAGTTGCCGTGATGTAATGACTAGCAACAACGGTGGAAGAGTGACCTAGAACATATGCAATTTCTTCTGCACTAGAGCCGCCCATAGCCATTGAATGCCCAACATTGTGACGGAAATCTGTCAGTACATAACGTGGCGGGTTCACCTCCTCATTAGCGATAGCCAACTTAGTTTCATCCGATTGAAGAAATAGCAACGCTCGATTTAAATATGTATTTAAATCCGCACCAAGCTGGATTGTTCCCGTTGTAAACAACTGATCTTCATGAGTAAGGTTGAGTCTTTTCATGTATTCCTCGATCAAGAATCCAACGGAATCAGGAATAGCAACTTTAACACCCTCGACTTTAACCTTACGCTGCTTGGCAAGCGGAACCATTATGCTATAACGAGTCAAATTCGTTCTAGGGTTTGCAGCCTCACGCCTTATATTGGAACCACGCAGTCTGTCGAATTGAATAGGTCTCATCCCAGTCGCGTAGGCGGAGCCAAGAACTACAAGACAAAGAAGCTCATCATTCGTCAGGGCTGCCAATCCCTCTTTTGTTGAGTGCTCGACTAAGCCCTTGCTAATCAAACGTTTTAGGTGCGAAGGGAATGAGTTCTCAAGATCTTGATAAATCTGAAAAGAATCACGAGATGCTGGTCTTGGAATATCTTCCAATTTTTCATAATCAAGAATACCAAATTGAGGCATATTCATGCGAAATAAATGTCTGCAAAGTCGCTTTAATTCGTAATATGCTTCTGGGGTTGCATCTATTTCGGATCTAGCAAGAGCTTCTAATTTTTTAAAATAAGCATCACTGCTTAAATTCAAACTGACTATGAATTTTTTTATGCGAGCAAAGTTATTTCTAGTTGTAGGTGCTGCCTTAGATGTAACATCAAGAAAACATATGTACTTTAATAACTTTGTCAGACTTTCATTCTGGCAAACCATGTCCAATTTAACTTTATTGCCACCATATTTAAACTCCCACACATCTAGGGACGGGTCGATTGTTTGCGTGTCAAAGTCTGAATTTGTTGGCAAAACCAAACGATTAGGTAGCTTCAATCCTTTGATGTTTTGAATTTGCTCAGCACTTAAGGATAAGGCTGATGGACTACCAATGAGTTTTTTATTTAAATTACTCAAAATTCAATATCCTCATCAAATAGATTTTCGTCTAACGTGTTGTTAAATATACTTAATAGTGACATGTTCGCTTGGTCTTGAATGAATCGCTTAGCATAATGCTGTGGCATTCTGGATTTCAGTGCCCAACCACCCAGCACACGCAATTGCTCGATGCTATCAATCATTATTCCATCGACCTTAACTATCTGAGTTTTAATGTATTTATCTTTTGTTTGATCATAGATTAATGCCAACGTGCTAAATGCCCATGTGTGGCGCAACCAGTGAGGAGTAATGTTCGCAGTTATTGCGTCTCCATATTGAGTATTGAAGTGCTCTGGGAAATTCTCTTTAAAGCTTTGGGCGCTTCGCTCAAACTCATTTAATATGCCGCGATAGGATAGAGGTTGGTAAGGTTTTTTAGATGATGCAAAAATAAAATCATGCCCACATAGTTCTTCTGATGGTCGCAACTTGTTGTAATAAACACCAAAAATCAAATTGTAATGCGCAGCAGTAATATCAATACCTCTCGTACTGTCAGTTGTTTTTATAGAAGGTTTTTGACTGCGAGTATCGTTTTCATCTTCGAGATTTTGCACCATCATCAGGTACTTAGTTTTATCAGTCATGTATGGCTTAAAGGATGCCTTTTGTAATAACTGTATTTCACCCACGCGAAGTCCATAGTTAAACATCAGCAGCCACATGATGTAATTGCGAATTTGGATTGACTGACTGATGTGCGGGTTAAGTAGGTTTGGCACTTTTGTTGTACTTGGTCGAATGACCTTTACAAAATCCGTATACTGGTTAGCACTTAGGCTACGAAGTTCATTATTTTTTGAACTGCTATCTTTTACCCACTTTTGGAAACTCTTAACAGGTAATTCGAGTTTCATTTCTAGCAACTTTCGTTGCTGCAATATTTCAGTTTTAGACAGGGTGGTGTATCTGCTATCCACATAGGTGTTAATTAAGAAGTTAATAAAGCGCACAACAGCCAATGAACGCTTAGAGTAAGTCACAAGCTTTTTTTTGTCAGTATTTAGTTTTGTGGTCATAATGTATAAATTTAATTGTCTACCAGCAACTAAATAATCCCAGAACGAGTCAAGTTCATTGATTAATATTTCAATATCCTGAAATTCTGATTTATAAAGGAAATAATCCAAAGTCATACCAAACTTATCAAGCCAAAATTCATAAAAGAATTGTACTGCTTGTAATTCAGAACGTTGTGTATTTAATGCTTTGCTATGTAAATGTGATTCACAGTAGCGCAATGATAATAGTGGAGGCAACATCGTTTCAGAGTCACACAAATACCAAAAACTATCTTTTAGGCACATGGCTTTATACATAAAAGATACCTTTGTTAAGTAATTTTTGTATAAGTATGTAAATTATGAAAGGTGAGGGAATAGTTTCCATCTGATATTGTTGTCTCATCAGTGTCTCACAGATATGTAAATGGTAAATATCACTATCGTGCACATTCCTTGTTTTGTCAATTTTCAAAATAAATCAATAACTTGCTTTATATTATGTAATTTGTAATAACTTTCAGTGCATCGAATATCAATTTCATCTTATTTAAATTAATAGTTGTAATAAGAGGCATTATTTTTATCTATTCAATTGCGATATGTATTGATAAGAATTAATTAAAAGAAAGGAAAATACTAAATGTAATAATAAAATATTAAATGTTTTTATTCATTTCAGTTTGATAATTATTTTTTCTCTGTATATCCTGGTTACAGGATGTATAAAGGATACACGGAGAAAATGTTAATTATGTACTTTATGGTAAATACTGTTAAATATACTAACTTTCATGAATCAAAATATATGTGAATATATGCTACATGTGAAGTATTATATCTGTACATATAATCTACATAAGGCTTTTATCAAAGTTCTCTTAAGTGTCTAATATATATATAGGTGAGGTTAACCAAACAGCTATCCATAAACTAAAATCAATGTTTCCTTTATTTAACATAAGGTACATAATGCGCACCAAAGGTATAGATCCCAATGTAAAGTGTCATCAACATCAATTTAGGTATAAGTGTTTATTTTATCTTAATTTACGATCATCACTCGCATTTATTACTGATTAAAGTTTATTCGCTTCTGTAGATTATGATAATTAGTAGTTGATATTTAAACGTATTATATTCAATCAAGGAAAGATATGAATAATTACAAACTAGCTTTATCTGTTTTACTTGTCTCACTTAGTTCGGCAACGAGTGCTGCAGAAATATATAAGTGCACTATTGATGATAAAGTTGTATTTCAGGACTTTCCCTGTGCTGAAGATTATGAATATGGACTTACAGCGCTAGATACATTTGATGGTTGGAAGTATGGAATGAATATTCTAGCCTTTAAAAAGCGATCTAAGTTGGAAAAAATACCGATTAATCCTGGGACTTCAATACTTTATAATCAATATAATGAAAAATATCTTAATAATAAGCCAGATGCTCGAATTTTTAGCTATTCAACTAAAGTCGCTGGTGAATTAGCTAAAGTTTCGCTTTTCTTTACTCAAAAAACACAATCTTTGTATCGTATCCAAGTTAATATTTTTGTTATCTCAATGCCAGCTCAAGAAAAGGAATACTTTTATACCAGCTTAGTTAATCAGCTCACAAAGAAGTACAGTCAATACATAGAAGCTAAAGATTATCCATCTACAGCTAATATCCTTTCAAAATTTATACTTCAAGATACGGTTGGTACAGAGAAAATATGGGGAGCTAACTCTGATAACATAATTTCACTTACTGGAAATACAACGTTAGCTACATCTTACAGACTGAACTATAAATACATCCCTCTTATAAAGAAAAACATAGCGGAAACTACAGATGAAATTCGTTTAAGTACTGACAAAGCTTTTTCAAAAGATTCAATTAAATTGTAGTGAATATAGTTACACAGTGGTAAATTCTCGCTTTTAATTTCGGGTTTCTTATGTTTGATTTCATTTACATTTTTGGATTATTGTTCAGCTTTATTTGCGGCGTTGCTTTTGCCAAAAGAAAAATATTTGATGTTGAGAAGTCTAGACTTAACATTGGTGAACGATTAGTTTCTAAGAGATTGAACGCTTATCTAATGGATGAGCAAATTGCTGGCATTGTTATAAACAATGTAACTTTGCCTATTGATGGCAGCACAACCCAAATTGATCATATCTTAATTTGTACCAGAGGCGTGTTTGTTGTTGAAACTAAGCACTATAGTGGCTGGATATATGGAGATCCGAAACAAAAGAAATGGATGCAAGTGCTATTCAAAAAGCGTTCGTATTTTCAAAACCCTATCCATCAAAATTACAAGCATATTAAAGCAATTCAAGCCCTTTTCGACTTTGTACCAGAAGAACACATTAAGTCATTAGTTGTATTTACGGGTGACGGCGAATTTAAAACACCGTTACCTAAAGATGTTGTTTTATTGGATGGTATTAAAGATTGGATGAATCAACATGAAAATCATATATTTACCTTAAATCGTATCCAATTTTGTTATGGACGTTTAGAGTATTTACGTATGCCAGATAATGATGAAACCGAACAATTACACTTAAAAAACTTATCTAAACAACATTCTGTTTGATTGTTATGCGCCCTATCATTAATTCATTAATCGTTAAGGGCGTATAAATATTACTTAGCTTCTCGTCTTAACCATAACAATCATCACAACTTGTATTGGTATTTGAATCTGTTTCAGTGTTATTCATTTGCTTAATACACAGATTGGCCATTTGATACTGCAATCACAGCGTTATTGTTTTGTATATTATTTTCCTTGGATACACGGCATGGATTGCCGTTGTTGGTTTAACTGTTAACAAAACAAAGGATTGTATGAAAAAATTAATTGTACTTGCGATCATTGGCTTTGCTGCTTGGTATTACCATGAGCATCATGGTTTTGAGTTTTTAGAAGACTTAGACCTCAATGATTTCAAAATCACTAACAAATATAACAGTGAAAACAAGTTTTAATCGATACATGGCGATTCATCATTATGTGAGATGGTCGCCAGCGTTAACCTTGCTTTGTGTAAATGTTTATAAATAGATGAGCTAACTTGGTAATGTTTACGTTGGATTACACGACAAACACAACACTTAGGAATCTTTATGGCTAAGCATCAATGCCCTAACTGTCACTCTCCTATTTCCCTTAGCTATTTGTTATTTAGCAAATATACAACTCAATATCGCTGTGTGAAATGTTCAGCACTTATAAAATGGAATCGGCGAAGAAAACTATTTGGAATGTTTACGTCAGTTCTTCCAGTCATTTTGATTTTCGCTTTTAATGCATTAATCCCAAATCTAAACCTGTTGCTGTGTGGTTTTATCTCGGTGGTTGTTGCTACATTTGTTCTATGGTGGGTACCTAACCAAACTGAATTGGTGGATGAGAATGTAGGTAGTTAGTTCTACCTCATCTCTATAACCTTTATCGATGATCATCTGTCAATAATTCTATTATGACTTAAATTTTATAGTACGTTCGGCAATGAATGAAGGCACTTAAAGCGTAATTTTTTCGATTTAAAGCTTACTGAGATTGGTACTGGAGAGGTTGGTCTTGGTAGATTCCCAAAACTCAATGATGATTTTGAATTGGATAATTTTGAGTCCTTCTAGCTTTCAGGGAGTGCGGTAACCAGCCTTACGTTTGGTTACCACACAACCCTAACTCTTTAAGCGTTCTCTTTATTTTTGCGGTACAGATTTACTCTTATTTCGTGACTTTCTTTACTGGAGCTAGATATAATATTTTTAGTTTTGAGTAACTTCACCAGCTTTTCATTCTCTGGTGTGATTTCAAGTTTCACATGACCACTGATCTTCTGAACAATATCTGCAATTTTTCCTTTTAAGTTTTTTAAAGTATTTTTGATTTCATCTTTACTCAGCTGCTCACCAAATTTTATTAATAGAGCCATAAGATCCTGTTCTGACATTACTTCATTCATAATACCGATAACCAACTCACCACTTAAGTCACTGTCCTTACATCTCTCATCCATCATAATGTTTATAATTGAGGCAATGGCCTGTGCGAGAGCTGAGCCTTCTATCATCGATATATTAATAGCCTTTACTATTTCAACCTTGTGCTCAATCGATATTTCCTGTGAAAGTAGATCTACATAAGTAAGATTATCAACTCTGAAATCGTCAATTTTCTGTATGAACTCATCAATATTTCGAGTAATGAATGGGACCAACAAACCTTCATTGCCTGATAAGGCATTTAAATTTGTTGCGGTAAAGCAAAGGACATCTGCATTTATCATGATAAGGGTTTTTTCGTCGCTCAAGCCTTCAGGGAGATCAGGGTGGCTATAGAAAAACACAGATAAATAAGCTTGGTAAGCATCATTATTTAGCTCCTTTGCATTTATAATAAATGCTTCCAGCGCCTCAGTTTCTTTTTCTGGTAGTTGCTTGCTTGATAATGCACTGTATACATTAGGTCTATTTAAGAACTTGAGAAGCTCACCTTTATCATAATACTCATCTTCACCTAAATAGCTCTTACAGTTATCTAAACTAGGTTCAATTAAGTTATTGCTTATAGCAAAGGTCCATAGTGTTTTAGGTATAGCTTCCAAGTGAGGGATTTTTAACGTCTGATTCGCCACAACAGATTTTACCAGTTCAATATCTACATTAGTCTTGCTTAGCAGTTTGACTATTGTTTCTGGATCTTCTTGCTTATTTTGTCCAAGCTTATTTAGTACATCAATTAAGTAAGTATCTAAATTACTGTTGATCTTGTTAATCAGTCCATGGCTACCAGAGTTTAGAATTGTTGTGTAGTTCTTGGTTTCGATATCACTCTTGCTGCCGGTATTGAGCAAATCTTTAATAATGTACTCTATATTGAAGGTATTTATTTCGAACTTCCCTTCCTCAACTAGCTTAGATGCAATATTTTTGTGCTCATGAATACTAGAAAGATCTTTTACGTTCACGTTACTAACAACTAGCTTCTCTGCATCGAGTTCAGGGGCTTCATTTAGAACTTCTTTAAGATTTGAAGATAAGTATTCCTTAAATCTTGACGTCTCACCATTAAGCTTTTCTAATTTATTACTTTCTAGATGAGTCAGTATCAGTGCAGCATGCTTGTATGCATATTTCCCTTCCGTTGCTTTAAGAACGAATGAAGGATAATCATCCATTAGTTGTCTAATAAAACAACCTACTTGGCCACCAGCATCATAATAAGCAATTATAGAGTCCTCAATTTTTGCGAATGACTTTATGATAAATTCATTCATCATAGTTAGCTGTTTTTTATACAAACTGCTATTTGAACAAAGGGTATCTATGATTTTTATATTTAATACGTAGTCTTGGCCAAAATCCTCTTCCCTCATATCAGCAATAACTTCTTTTGGGTTATCAATCTGGAAAGTAGGCTCAGGTGTATTAAACGCACGGATTTTCCTTAAAAACGCATTGTCGCTTGGAGACAGTCGTCCTGCATGAAATAAGGAAGTGTATTGGTAATAACTATCGTCTAAATACCCTTCTAGTATTAGATACCGAGCAAGATCACTGTTCCCTTTGAGCTTGCTAAAGAATTTATTTAATTTTTCATAATCATGACGCAAGATTTCACGAAGCTTTACTTTTCGCAATGCTGCACGCTTTTCTCTTAATTTACGAATATTTTGTAAATGTTCATCTTTTTTGTTGGTTGTTTTATTTATAATTAAATCATAACGGTCTTTGTAAGCATCTAATGAATAGCATTCTTTTAGTTTTGTTTTAGGATTAAAATATTTCTCATTACGCCCCACGTCCAAAGCAGTAATTAAAGTAGATGATAGTACGCTCCTTAAGCTGTCATCGCTATTTTTATAATGCTCTAAAGGTCGCCAATGCCCTTGATAGTCTTTTAACAGTTCTATCCCTTCAGGAAGATGCTCAAGGATGGCCATAATAAATATGGAATTTAATTCTTGTATATTTACTGGGAGCTGATCTTCGATGATAGTGATATCGTTCTCAATTTGCTCTATCTTTTGATCGTAATCTGTTTCTAATTTTGCGGTTAATTCATTACGAAGATTCAGTATCTCAGAGAGAATGCCATCATTACGGTGTAATAGCTCAAAGTCACTAGGATAGACGTTTTTATATATAAGTACTGCCAGTAACTTGTTTCGGTCAAGCGTCTCTACTGAAGCGTCCTCTAGTCGTGATTGGTAAATTACATACTCATTAAACACATTCCGGATAAGACGTAGATCATCTAGGTAGCGTGAGACTTCGCGTAAGAACTGGTCATTGAGTTTTTCTTGAATACCTATTCTCTTAGTGTGCTCTAATACCTTATCGATAGCGTTACTTGAGTTAACAATTGGAATAATCGGTACAATAAATTCGAAAAACTTTGTGCGATCTGTGCTTTCAAACATGTCATCACGTAATGCGTAAATGAAGCGCACTCGCTTTTTTATGTCGCTGTTATTGTTAATTAAGGTGTTTATCTCTCTTAAGGTAATAAACACCTCATGATCATTGAATCTATCCAAGTCCTCTATAATCACTAGGTCATATTTAGTCTTTTGGAAAAAGTAGATGATCTCATCAAGGTGACGATTCAGAATTGATGACTCATCATCTGAAGACGGTTTTATCTCTATATTTTTGAGTGAAAGCCCCTTTAGGGATAGGCCAAAACTCTTTCCGTACAAGATGCGCACTAAAGACCAGATAAAACAGACCGTGAAAGCAAATATGCCTATGTCGAGAGCATTTGATAAAGTGGAAGGATTAAGGAATGAGCCTTTGGTGATATCTGAGATATGATTGTAAATATAGTAAGACGACAAGCCACCAGCTGTTAAGTAAAGTGACTTTAGGCCTAAATAAGTTGGCGACTCTATGCGCTTGAATCTTGATAGAGGGATTTTTCTAGCATTTTCTTTGTAAACCATCTGCTGCAGAATGCTACGCTCCACATCTTGTCTATTTATTGTTGAGCTATTAGATGCGGAGTCTGATGGTTCGTCACTATCATTATCTGTTGATGAAGCAGAAGCGAAGGTAGCTAAGGATATTTGTAACGCTTCATGCTTACTTGATTTTAAGAAGGCCTTTATTACACTGCTCTTCCCTGAACCATATGGGCCAGTTATTGCTATGTTAAAAACATCTGGTCGAGTTAGCGCGTACTCGATCGCTTCGCAATATTTGCCGCAATCATCTGCACCATCTGTTGCGGCTAGGTCGACAAATTGAGTCTCACTTTCTTTATTGGATTTCCATCTCTTGAATAGACTTTTAAAGCGCCCAACTGACGAAGTTTGATTTATATTTTTCATTAATTTTCTCAAACACGATATAACATTTGTAGCATTATCTCCGATATTGCAAAAAACACTACAAAACAATAACATAGTTTTTATATTAAACGATTTAAATGCAAGATAGATACTTCCCTTAAAGTCACCTTTGGTTAGATTACTAGCTAAAGAAATTTGATTATCTTCAACTACCACTATGCTTGCTTTTTCATGATATGCCTTACACCGAGTGCATCTTAATCTAGCAAAAGATTAAATTGAGGCTGTTCGTATTACTACTCGATACTTATATGCAGATGTCTGTGTATTTTTCATTGAAATTTTTATATTCATCAGACCAGCAAAGCTTCAGTTTGTGTTTTCTCGGTGTTTGCATGTGTACTGAAGCTATGAACTCGATGTATTCATGTTTTTCTAATGAACTATATGGAAGCTTGCTCTGTAATTCAGATTCTGGGACTAAACATGACCCCTCTAAAAATTCGACCGTTACATTTTTAGCTTCTGCATTACCTTTGTTAAAGACTTTTAATCGATACTTGGAATTACCAAGCCTAATGAGATTTGCACCCAAATCAGCTTTATTGTTTTTAAGCAATTCATCTGTTTCTTTTCTTAATAGTATATTGCTCAGCTTTGTTTGTTCCTCAATGAAGGAGTCTTGTTTCTTGTTAAATTGAATCGTTCGCAAAGTAGCGTATCCAGAAAGACATAAAGCCAAAAATGCGATACCGTCACCAAATTCCATTTTTCTTGATCCTTTTACCTAAACTTTATATTTTTGTGACCTTTAAATGCGTCTTTGAACATTTTCTTCATTTCAGCTTCTATCTGTTTAGTCGCATCTTTTGCTAATTCATTTTTAACTTCTGAAATTAATTCAGAGTTCTCCTCAATAAGCTCATCACGAGTAAGCTGCCGTCCGCACTGAAGGCAAGTAACAGATTCAGACTCTCCATGCTCATTAAAGTCTATGGAGCCACAAGTTGGGCATAATAGGTTAATTTGTCTATCAAGATTTTTAAGTTTCATTTCCCTTAAGGCTCTCTTTTGTAAAAGTGATACACGTTGAATTATATAGCCATTTGATGGCTTGGTAACTAGGCATTCTTGATGTATTTTCAATCAAGAAAGGTATTATTGATATTATCCAGTCGCTCTTGCTTATTATGCATATGTAAAAGATCTAGAAATAACACAAAACCAAATCACCAATTCACAGAAGATTATCATTAAGTGTCTGCTGTATAATTGTTTTTACAAGCTATAAGAATAAATATAACAGCCATCTATCGGCAGGTGGGTTAATCAAATTGGGATAACACTGTTGGCAAGGTGTCTTAGAGGATAGCTAAGAAAGAGACGAATACAACTAGCCAAGAAATTAGACAAAATACTTGTGCTTGCTCTGTATAATTGTCTTGCTTGGTTCTTATAGCTTGAAGGTTGTTAGGTTATCCAATCACTCTTACATGTGGTTTTTGATTGCATTGTCGTGATGGTCAATATATACAATCTTTTATTAGTATTTACGTTAATCTTGATAAAAAAAGATGACAGAAACCATCTCATACAAAGGTTACTTTTGGTTATAAAAGCACAAAACTAAAAGAATAGTTACAATTTTATATGGGTTATTTATATTTTTATTGTGATAGAGGTTTCGAAATACGGTAATAGTGATAGTTATTTTTTGCCATTACTAAAGATAATTTATAAAGTATTAGTCATATGACTTCATATTCATTATAAGGAAATGGTGTTGAAAATGAGTAGTGAACTAATGCTAAAGTTGATGTGTACTCGGTTAAGATTATGTTTTGATGCGTATGGAGTTGACGCATTTGATGTTCCCAAATTTTTTAAACCTGGAGAGTTTCTACGATCCGATTATTTGGATGACAAATCTCTTATCGATGCAATGACAGATGAGGGTATTACACAACTTGGTAATACATTTAATATTAATCCAGAGTGGTTGCTCGGAAGAAGTGATAACACTACTCCACCATATAATTACCACTGGTATAAAAGCGTTGGGTTTGTAGCTCAAAACTTAGCTAAATACTCTTGTTGTAATCAAAGGCCCAAAGTCTATTTCGTTGCTGAGTACGATAAGTCTAATCTAAGTCAAGATATGGCTAATGCCGCTAAACGTGGTCTTGATGGCGAACACTTTAACGTTGGAATCGTTATATGTCGCACTATTGATGTTAGTGGTGTTCAGATACCAATTTACGATGTTCTTGGTACGGGTTATTGGGATTATGTCAAAAGCAGATCTCATTTAAAGCTCTTGATGCTGTTTTGTAAGAAAACAGGGTTAGATTTTTCGGGTGTGAAGCTCAATCATGAAAAATATAACCAGTTATTTGAAGGTCAAAAGCTTCCTGCCGAGATTTTTAATAATATCGACAAGAAAAGTTCGTGGTCCATTGATGGACTGTTATCAGAAGATCCAGAAATAAACCCTGAATTTGAAGATCTCTCTATGTTACTGCGCGATGGTGCAAGTGAGGCGTATGACGAACACATACACATACATGAGAACGCGATATTAGCATAATGACCTTAAAGCCTATCTAAAAGGTGATTTAACGATAGAAATTGAGTTAAATACGCATCAGGCCCTCTCTACATAATTGGAGTATCGGATCCAACACTTCTTCATTATTTTCAGAAAATGAGTAGAGCGATTGATCTTAATTTTACCATCAGTAGCTTTGCTCATAATTATCCTTTCTTTATAACCACTACCCCAACCTTTCACCAAATCGCTCCAACAAGAACTCAATAAACAATCGAAGCCGTTTAGGTTGATACTGGCGGCTTTGGTAAATCACGTTTAAGTCGGCACTGGCTGAAGATGTCGATGCGTTGAAGTTCTTCATGTAACCATCAAGCACTGTCACTAATCGTTGCTCTTGTATGTCGTGCTGAATATCTAATATCGACTTTAATGCAATGCCTGCTCCATCTAATGCCCACTGGCGGATCACTTCGCCATCATCTGAAAAACGTTTCGGTACTAGGGTTATCACTGTTTGCTGGTTGTCGTCTGTAAAGTGCCATGTTTTAAGTTCTTCATTACTGCGGATCATGGCTAAACAATGGTGATCGGCGAGATCTTGCGGTGTAACGGGTGTGCCTTTGCTTGCCAAGTATTCGGGCGTTGCACATAACACTCGCCTGCTGGCTGCCAGTTTACGAGAGATCAGGTTACTGTCTGCCAGTTCACCGTATCGGATCACAATATCAATCCCCGATTCTGCTAAGTTGGTGAGCTTATCGTCTAAATATAAGTACGGCACTACATCTGGGTATCGTTCGCAAAATGCCGATATGATTGATGAGATGTATTGTTTACCTATGTCTCGTGGCGCCGAGATCTTTAGCGTCCCACGTACTTCTTGGCTACCGGTTTGAAGTAAGTTTTCTGTCTCTTTTACGCTATCGATGATCTCTAAACAGGCTTGATGGTATAGCGCACCAGATTCGGTTAAAGAGATATGCCTAGTACTGCGATTAAGTAGCTTAACACCGTAGCGATCTTCTAATGCTTGCAGCCTAGCTGTTACCGTTGCGGGAGATAAACCTAACTCTCTGCCTGCTGCGGCCATGCCTTGATTTTTAACGATACTGATAAATAACGTCATATCAGAAAACTTATCCATGCCCTTTCCTTTTGTTTATTGTTCAGCTCAGCCGAATAATCTTTTTAAATTTACCCCAATTATCAAATTCTATCCAATGAATATACTGACACCATCAAAACAAAAATGGCTAAATAGGAAATAACGATGAAGCTTTATATTTATGAACATTGCCCTTTTAGTGCTCGCGTCCGTTATGTGGCTGGAATGTTGAATATCCCACTGACGGTAACTTGTATTGCTTATGATGATGACAAAACCACGAATGCGCTCATCGGTACTAAGCAAGTGCCTCTTTTGATTAAAGATGATGGCGAAGCTTTAGCAGAAAGCTTAGATATTATTCAGTATTTCATTGAGTTAGCACATTCTATCGAAACAATTGAGATTTCTAAGGCTGTGTTTGATTGGCAAAAAAACGCGTTTCTTCCATTACAAAAAATCGGCTATCCACGTTGGTCAAACATGGCGTTAGCTGAGTTTGAAACTGACTCTGCCCGACAAGCTTGGCGAGCCAAGAAAGAATCAGACGAGTTAAATTTTGATGCGTTATTGCAAGATACCCCGAGCATCGCTAATGACGTTGAGTCTCTTATTCAGCAAGCAAAAACGATCTTGAAGTTAGAGACTAACCAACCTGTTCGTTTGATTGATGGCGCGATTATGTTCTCTATTTTACGTGGGTTCTTTAGTGCGCCTGAGATCAAGTGGGACAACGCAGTAAAGGATTGGATGGAATCATTCAGCGTTAAAACCCACGTACCACTTCTTAAATAAGGTGTCGATAATGAGCAAGCTTTTTGAATCAACACAGCTTAACGAATTGAATCTACAAAACCGTATTGTTATGGCACCGATGACACGTGCGCGTAGTAGTCAGCCGGGTAATGTTCCAAACGCGATGATGGCGAGTTATTACCAACAACGTGCCAGCGCAGGATTAATAATCTCTGAAGCGACGCAGATTTCTGATGATTCGCAAGGCTATTCGTTTACGCCTGGTGTTTATACCGATGAGCAAGTAGCGGGTTGGAATTCGGTAACGCAAGCGGTACATAAGAACGGCGCGGCGATGTTTTGTCAGCTATGGCATGTAGGTCGTGTGTCTCACCCTGTATTCCAAAATGGAGAGAAGCCGATTGCACCATCGGCACTTAAACCTGTTGAAACTAAAGTGTGGATTGCGGATGAACAAGGCAATGGCAATATGGTCGATTGTGTTGAACCAAGAGCAATGACACAAGCAGATATTGATCGGGTTATCGCAGATTTTGCTTATGCTGCAAAACGCGCCATTGATGCGGGATTTGATGGTGTCGAAATTCACGGCGGTAATGGCTATCTTATCGATCAGTTCTTGCGTACTAACTCTAATCATCGTACAGATAGTTACGGTGTCACTAGAGAAAATCGTATTCGCTTCTTAGTAGAAGTTGTTGATGCTGTGAGTAATATCATTGGTGCTAACAAAGTGGGTGTTCGACTTGCGCCATTCATCACTTTTAAAGATATGAATTGCCCTGATATTGTGCCGACTATTTTAGAGGCAGCAAAACAACTTCAAGCCCGTGACATTGGTTACCTGCATTTATCAGAAGCGGATTGGGATGATGCGCCAGTGATCCCAGAGCAGTTTAGAATTGATCTGCGTGAGTATTTCACTAATACAATCATTGTTGCGGGTAGTTATACGCAAGCGCGTGCGGATGAAGTGCTTAATAAAGGCTATGCAGATTTGGTGGCGTTTGGTCGTCCGTTTGTGGCAAACCCTGATTTTGTCTCACGACTACAGCACCAACAACCTTTAGCAGATCTGGATGGTGCGACGCTATTTGGCGGTAATGATCACGGTTATACCGACTATCCTACTCTTGGCTAATTAAGCCCTGATTCTGAAGGCATAAGTATTAAGACCAGAGTAATTAAAGCAAGAGTATTTAAGGCATGAGTTGTTTGCTCATGCCTTTTTTATACGAATAACTTGGTTTTATGCCAATCGCCCTGCTTGCTTTAATACCCCATTAAATATCGATTCACTAATATCAGTAGGAAAATCGTTGGGTAATTGCTGTCGGACTTTTTCTATCGCACTTGGCGCTTGGTTCTTCATTTCTGTCATTAATTCATTAGCACGCTGGGTAGAAAATCCAACCGCTTTAGCCGTACTTAAAAAATGTCGAGGCTGAATGGTTTGCCATTTGTAATATTTCTTGGTGCCCGTTAATGCCATTGCCATTTTTGCTTTCTGTTTCGGAATGCTGTTTGAATCCATTAAAGGATAAGCTGAAATGATGTCGTATAACGGTGTCATGCTGTAACGACTTTCAGGTTCTAGAAATAAGCTGAAGTTTTTACCGTGTCCATCAATGGCTGCTAACAACCAAAACAAGATCTGTGCTTTGAAAAACACTTCTCGATCTTGGGTTGATGTTCGTGAACCTAATAGAAATTGCATGATACTGGCAATGTTTGGCCCACCGTCTGATTCATATTTTAATGCGGGTGCAACACCTAACGCTTGGCACATGTCTTCTTGGGGCAAACGCATAAGCCAACTGCCGTCTTGTGACCATCGACGATCAAAGCGCGTTAACGCTAATGCTTTTACTTCTTCAACATAGATGATGGTGGCATCGTTCACTTCAAAGCCAAATGCAGCCGCGATTTTTAAACATAACCATTCGTTTTCACAGCTATCGCTTAAGTCTATGTTTTTGTGCGGTAAGATCCCGATTGGCAATTTCAGAATATGGCTGGTTGGGGTCGAACCTAACGGTAATTGCCACTGATTTTGATACCATAACAAGCCCGTTTTTTCCTGTGCGCCGGCTATAGATATACGAAAGTCGTCCATATCATCTAGCATGCCGAGTGGCGCATCGCTTTGGTAACCTCGTAATACCTGCGCCATTCGAGATTCGGTTAATGGTTCTGCTTGTATTTGCCTTACATCGTGTAGGCTATGTTGTGGTGAATAAAGCTGAATAGCACCAACACAATCGCCGCCTATTTTACTTAGTAGATCAAAGGGGCGTTTGGTAGCCGCTTGAAAGCGTGATTGAATACGACTACGAATTTCTTCGTTATCAGGCAATAAGTTATCGAAGAAATTGTAAGGAATATCACCATGATAAGCATCGTGGCGTAACGGCATAGAAAGTGAGATCGCACGGGCTCCTGCTCGTGATAACCATGTTGGATCATATTGAAACGATATAGCACCAGAGCTTGCTTTGGTTAAGCTGCCGACTAAGATCCCATTCATTGCAACCGTTAACACATCCATGTTTACCACTCCTCATTCCATTTCTGTTCCGTGGTGTGTGGTTCGCTGTTTGTGTTACGCGGTTGAACATGCAGCTCTAGATCTAATGCTGCGAGTAATTTAAAAAGCGTTTCTAGCTTGGTACTTTCTGGGTTATTTTCGAACGCAGATACGGTGGTTTGTTTAATACCGACCAGTTTAGCTGTATCACTTTGGGTTCTGCTTTGGGCTTTACGTTGATCTCGCACTGCATTGGCGAGCATTTTAGCTGATGTGATTTGCATGGTTCCCACTTTAAATTATCCGCTATAAAGGATATTTAAAGTATATCCCTTGCAGCGGATATTTTCAATTTATCCGCTATAAAGGATATTATTGTGTTATCCCCTGTAGCGGATAATACGTTGAGCTAAGTGAGGCTATTAAAAACGATAGCTTGTGCCGACGTACAAATTGTTCATGGTTAAAATGGAGCTGTGAGCAAACTGGTAACCTACGTTGATACCCATTCCGTTGTGAAAGCGTTTTTCCCAACCCACTTGTAGATCGCCACCAACCTTACTTTCATGATGTTTTACGTCTTTCACTGTATAAGCAACATCGTGATACGCTACACCAACTTTTGCGTACAGTGCATTACCGTGACTTAATGGGTATTGCCCGTACAGTGATAAACGTGGCCCACCGTATGACGATACATAAGCCGTTGATAGTATGCTGGCAAAATCGCTTAAAATACCATCGGAGCTTCGGGTGTAACCGGCTTCTACACCCATGTAATCGCTAAGCATATGACGATAATAAACATCAAATGGGACGGTATCACCATCATTGGCATCATATTTCAGTTTAAAATTTTGGGCTCCATAGCCAATAGATCCACCAATGATATTATCGTTCGCAACTGCTACTTGAGATAGCAAAGTAAGTGATAATAAAATGAAAGCTGTTTTTAATCGCATGTTAACTCCTATCAGTAAACAGACTTACGCTATAAGCTTATTTGTTGATATTTATGTATTTTTTATAATTATATGAATAAGTAAAAGCAGACGGTTGATCTACTATGTGACTGACGCTATTTGTTTAGGTCGGCAAGTATATGAATAGATTATTAACACAAACTGAACAGTGTACAATTTCTAATTGTGTGAGGAATATTTAGCTGGCTATAGATTGACTGTATGCATCTAATATTAAGTGAAAAACCAACACATAAGCAGAGTTATTAAAAAAGGAATAAACATGGCTGTTTATTCCTTTTGTGTATTTATATTTAAAAGCAGATATTGTTTGTATCTTACTTTTTAGCTGAGCGTTGCTGCTCTTTATGGGCCAGTTTGGCTTTTTTACGTTGTTCTATCAGTTGAGCTGCATCACCACCGACATGAGTTTCACCACGCGCATTCGCTAATTGCACTTGTTTTTCACGTTCACGGAAACGGGCTTTTTGCTCATCACTGTGTTTATCAATACATTTTGGACAACTTACGCCTTTTTCAAAATGCTCTGATAATTGTTCTTCTTGTGTGATAGGTAATCGACAGGCATTACACACATCGTAATCACTTTTTTCTAGTTGGTGGTTTACTGCAACTCGCCCATCAAACACATAGCAGTCGCCTTCCCACATGCTTTCTTCTTGTGGGACTTCTTCAAGGTATTTAAGAATACCACCTTCAAGGTGATAAACTTCTTCAAACCCTTGCTCTTTCATGTATGCGGTTGATTTTTCACAACGAATACCGCCAGTACAGAACATCGCAACCTTTTTGTGTTTGTTAGGATCGAGGTTGTCTTTCACGTATTGTGGGAATTCACGGAAGGTTTCTGTATTTGGATTTACGGCGTTTTTGAATGTACCAATATCGACTTCGTAATCGTTACGAGTATCAACCAGAACAACATCAGGATCTGAAATTAATGCATTCCATTCGTTAGGTTTTACGTAGGTTCCCACTACGTGACGAGGATCGATCCCCTCGACACCCATAGTAACGATTTCTTTCTTCAGTTTTACTTTGGTGCGGTTAAATGGCTGCTCTGCATTAAATGATTCTTTATAAACAACGTCAGCTAAGCGCGGATCTTGTTTAAACCAAGCTAGTAACGCGTCAATAGATTCTCGTTTACCTGCTACGGTGCCATTGATCCCTTCACTAGCAAGAAGCAGTGTGCCACGAATGTGATTAGCTTCGAGCAATTCAGTTAATGGTTGGCGAATTTCTTGGTAGTTATCTAATGCGACAAATTTATACAGCGCACATACAACGTATTGAGACATGTTTTTTCCTTCTGCGAGCTGGAGCGTAAATCCAGTGCTTTATGTATTCTATTTATAATAGTGAGTTTAAAACTTGCGCAGTATAGCTAAGACAATGTGTAACAAAAACCAACTAAAAATAGGGATATATAACAACAATAATAGTAAGTTTATTTAATGGTTTGAAATTGATTTGATTTCTATTTAGTTTAATTTCAATGAGAATATTAAAGTAGCTGCATCTTCTTAATTAACTGTTAGTAACCTATGAAATTTAAACAATTATGCTCAGCGTTAATGCTGGGGGTATTATTAACTGGTTGTGCTGCAAGTAATGTTTCTTCATCTAATGTGCCTGATTTACCTATTAGTCAGCAAACTAAAGGAGCAATTTATATTGCTAAGCACTATTTGCCAGCAAACGTAAAATATACCGAAGTAGGTAAAGTAAAAGCCAATGCTAGATATGGTTATGACAGTGTTGTGACGTTATACCCACTATTAGCAGATGAAGCGAGAAAAATTGGTGCCAATGCCGTTATTGATTTATATGGTGGTCATACTGTTACTGCTTTTTCTTGGGGAGCTCCTTATACCGGCGGCACAGCAATTAAAGTTGAAGATATTGAGCAACTAAAAAAATATGACGTAGAAGTTTATTAACCCCCTTTCTTTGATAATCTTTTTTATAATTTACTCTACTATCCTTTGCCTGTACTGAAGCTATTAGTACAGGCTTTTTTTATATCCTTAATATGGCTCACTGCTATATGCGTCAGTATAAAACCAGCCCTATAAGTGACATTGTAACTACCATAAGTATGGTTGTGGTTATAATCACTTGTTGTTTATATAAATTTACCATCTTTTTAATCTTTAATTATTTTTAATAATATCAATTTGTTAGTTGAAGGTTTGGTTTTGGTTTGGTTTTTATGTGGTTATGGTTTAGACGAAAAACCCGGATTTCCATAACCTGAGCACATTCCAGAAAACACCGAACAAATATAGAGGGTTTAAATGACTTCTTATAGAAAACTATTACTCGCATCATCGCTTATGGTACTTGCCGGTTGCAACTCGGGCTCAGGTTCAGATAGTAAGGCAACAATTACTAAACAAGTAACTAAGCCAACGGCAGATTATAATTTCAATAATGAAGAGATCACTGAGCTTTATATCAACCGTGATAAAGTTCTTAATTCAGTAAATTTTTATTATAACGGCCAAGTTTATGATCGTGTATTGTTTGGTGAAGAGCTTGATGACAATATTATTGTTATCCGATTAATGGATAAATATGCCGAAACGATTGATCTTATGATCAACCGTAATGAAGAAGCTGAATGTATTATTTATAGTGATAATCAATATTCAGATAAATTTGACTGTGGGAAAGAAGTACAATCAGTTGGTGAAGAGACAACAGTTATTCAATCTAAATCAGTTAATGATTATACCCCTATATTACTAGAATATAAGAATGAAGACTTTGAGTATTTATCGCATATTGGCTCTACAGTTTTAACAGCCATTAATGAATATGATCAAGTTGATATTGAAACATCTGCGGCATTTAAAAACTTTTTACGTGATAACTTTGGCCAAGATGTATCAGAACGCGATCAAAATAGCTCAACATTGGGTATTTCTACATTTATTCAATTAGGAAATATTGTTCAAACATATACAGGTCGTGAGATGTTATTGAAGTTCGATAACATCATTAACGGCAGTTCTGACGATGATGTAAATATGTATACAGGCCTGATGATCCGTAACCATGAGATTGCCACTATGGTAACTAAAAATGGTTCAGTATTCTCTGGTGGTACGGATCTATTTAGTGCTGGTGT
Source organism: Photobacterium angustum (assembly GCF_002954615.1). Taxonomy (NCBI): domain Bacteria; kingdom Pseudomonadati; phylum Pseudomonadota; class Gammaproteobacteria; order Vibrionales; family Vibrionaceae; genus Photobacterium; species Photobacterium angustum. The sequence continues at coordinate 1,036,168 of NZ_MSCJ01000003.1, forward strand.
TGAACGAACGCTTGAACGAAAAGCACCAACCAATGCTATTGAGCTTAATAAACAAGTCGGCGTGCATAGTTGGTCTGATGGTGAAAAGACAGCGAAAGAGATCCCGTATTCGGACGTGAGTCACCGTAAACAAGCTACGTACTTTAAGACTATGCTTGGTGATAAAGGTGTTGATTTCTACATGTATACGCTTGATTCTGCACCAGCAAGTGGTGAACACTGGGTAACGAAGAAAGAGTCAGATAAGTATAATTTGATTCATAACATTGTAGATTAATAAAAAACCGACATGTTTTTAGCATGTCGGTTTTCTGGTTTTATCTTATTGTTTGGTTATCGTTCTAATGAATGCTACCGATACGGTTGAAGCGAACGCCATTAGGTAACCAATGTGGCCACATTGAGTCTGGGTTATGATTGAAGGTAAAGCTAATCCAAATAAAAGTCGCTTTGCCCACTAAGTTCTGCTCTGGCATAAAGCCCCAGTAACGGCTATCTAAGCTATTATCTCGGTTGTCGCCCATTGCAAAGTAATGACCCTTTGGCACTACCCATACACCCATTGGTTGACCTGGCTGTTGGTAATAACGATTAATTTGCTCTGGTAGAGCTGGATCACGCAGAATGTGGTGAGTCACTTTACCCAGTTCTTCTTTATACTCGTTTAGATCTGTACCTAATTCAGTGAAATTGGTTAAGCCAACATATTGTTTTGGTACTTCTTTTGCTACTGGACATACTTTCTGTCCGTTACAAGCTGGTTTGATATAAAGGGTTTTGTTTTGATAAATAATAGTATCACCCGGTAAACCAACTACGCGTTTGATTAAATCAATTTTCGGGTTTGATGGATCAATAAATACTGTTATGTCACCACGTTGTGGCTTACCTGTTGGTATTAGTGTTTTATGGAAAATAGGATCGCGTAGGCCGTAAGCGAACTTTTCTACCCCAATAAAATCACCAGGTACCAATGTTGGCTGCATGGAGCCACTTGGAATTTGGAAAGGTTCGATAATAAATGATCGAATAATTAAAATAGCAAATAACACCGGAAACATTGAGCGTGCTTGAGCAACCCAACCTGATGTGCTCTCCTGTGTAACCCCTTCTCGTTTAGGTTGCCATACGAACTTATCTAACGCGAAAATAATACCTGTTATTAAGGTCGCGAGAGTAAGAATAAGTGAGAACATTTCTGCTGCGTTGAATACTGAAAGCATGTGCTATCCCAAAAACTGTGTAAATAGAATAATCTACAAATAATAGTATTGCTTATTGAACATGATTAATGTGCTAAATAAAACGGTTATATTTCGGAAACTATGATCCCAATTTATCAGTCTGTTTGATCCTATCGCTTTTATTAATGTTTTATGTTGTTCATTTTATTCATAATCCCTTCATTCTAATTGGTTATCAGGATATAGAGTAAAGCCTAGACCAAGATTAAGTTCAGCAAGTCGTTTAATGATGCTAGGGCTTAATAGCTCGGTAAATGCCCAATGCTGTGAAGAGGTTTCATAACCAATGTTAACGCATTTGTGTTCGATTTCATCCCACTCTTGTTTGGCTTGACTAGGTATAACGTTAAACCATTGACAGTGTTGTTCTATGCAATCATTGGGATTATCTAGTGGCTCAAAAGAAAGATTTGTAGCCCAATATGGGTCATGTTCATTTGGTGGATAAACTTCGCAACATGTATCTTGCTGTTTGAGAAATGCAGCTAAGAATGGAAACGGTTTGTGTGAGCGTATTTCTAGATCAACAGTGATATAGCGTGTTTTCATGACTGGCCCTGTTTTTAACGAACTAAAATAATTAATTATGCTATTTATACATGTAATTACCTTAGATTATATCTCGTTCTAAAATTGCAAAATAATGCTAACGGTTGTTTAGCATTTGATTGTTTTACAACCCGATTCCTGCTTAAAAAATGGTCTTAATGTATAAAATCATTACTTTATGTAATTAATTTATAAAATATTCCTTTAACACCTGTTATTCTGTTGGCGTATTATGTTACTTTTTGTATAGCAGCATATTAAACAGAGTTATTAGAATGAAGATGCCCATAGCTACAAACAAAATATTTTTTTACGCGTCGTTAGTTTCTACTATTGTTTATACTTGCGAGTTATTGTACTTAACGCTACATAGGACAACCACTCTCCCCCATTGCCTTATAATTGCCCTTTTAAAATGCGTGGCAAGCTGCATTATCTGTTTAATTTCATTACAATCTATTTATCATAAACGAGAAGATAAATTTAATGAGCGAATGCAAAAGTATGATGATCCTACTTTAAATCAAGAGAGCTCTGAAAATAAACACCGATAAAGTGAGTGTCTTAAGCCTAGCTTCAGCTTCTTTGAGATATAAAGCATTTCGGTTAATGTAACCAATACGTTAAGGGTAAAAAATGCGAATAGGAATTGTTGGGTTAGGTGATATTGCGCAAAAAGCATATCTCCCAATTGTGACGCAACTTAAAAATGTAGAGTTAATTTTTTGTACACGCAACCCTACCGTTTTAAATGCATTGGCAGATCAATATGGTGTAACTTGTTGTTTAGATGATTATCGCCAATTAAATAAAAAGAATATTGATGCAGTGATGATCCACGCTGCAACGCATATTCACTATGACATAGCACATTGGTGTATAAAACAAGGTATTCCTACTTTTGTTGATAAACCGTTAGTTGATAACGCTGAGCAAGTTGAGCGTCTTTACGAACTTGCAGAACAACACAATACTCCACTTTATGTCGGTTTTAACCGTCGTCACATTCCTCTATTTAACAAACATTTACCCGAATTGGCTTCCGGTAATATTGGTGAATTGCATTCACTTCGTTGGGAGAAAAATCGCCATAATCTTGTTGGTGATATCCGCCCTTTTATCTTCGATGATTTTATTCACGCACTTGATAGTGTGAACCTAAATGCCAAATCGATACTCGATGATGTTTATGTCACTCATCAAATGTTTGGTGATCACCTTTCACGTGTTGATGTGCAATGGCAATCAGGACAATGTTTGTTACATGCTTCGATGAATCGCTTAAATGGCATTACCAATGAGTGTGTTTCTGCCACTTATCATAACCAGTCTTACCAATTTACTTCATTTATGCGTGGCCAACGTTGGCTAAACAACGAAGAAAGAATTTTGACATCAGAAGATTGGATGCCGATGTTAGCAACCAAAGGTTTTGATACCATGATTGCTGATTGGTTAAGTGTGGTTGAGTCAGGCACTATGCCACTGCATACTGTCGAACGTAATATTTCAACACACCAATTAGCGGATGCAATTGCCTTGCAATTAGAGACATTATTTATCCGTTAATCGATTTATATTATTGAATATAAAGATAGATACCATTATCACTAACGTAAGCTAATGGTATTTATCCTAATGATATTCAAATGTTTTTTGGTATTGTTTTAGGCTCAAACCAAACTGATGTTGAAAGCGTTGTGCAAATCGAGCTTCTGATTTGTAACCACATAAATGCGCAAGCTCTATTTGTGAATATGGCTTAGTTTGCAATAAGCTTAATGCATACCCCATTCTGAGTTCTGCTAATACATCCCTAAATTGGGTATTCTCGTCTTTTAAGCGTCTAATTAATGTCGACTTACTTAATCCAAAATGGTCACAAACAGATTCAATTGAGTGATTGGCTTTGGGATCATCATTAAAATATTGGGTTAATTTATCTCGCCAACTCAAATTTCGCATTGTAAATAACTGATGAAGATAACCATTGTTAGCAAGGTGCTCAAATAATGCATTAACAATATGGTTCTGCACATTGGGCTCAATATCTTTCGGCATTGTTATAATGCTTTGCCATAAGTATTTCGCCGTACCATCAGGGCTGTATTCAGGTGTTAAAATACCTGTATGATTTTCTTGTGAGCGTTGGATTTGATCATCCGTTGGGCGGTTTAAAAAGCTCAGTTGGGTTGAGAAGAACTGAGTTTGATTCGGATTATTGATAAAGGTTAATGATGTATGACCATGCGCCAATAGCCAGTTATTACTATTGAAATGGATCCAATCATTTTGCCATTGTAGTTGTTTATCCCCCTGCTGAATCCAGAAGATTGATGGGTAGATAATCGGCACATTACGTAAGTGCTGTGGTCGATTACCATTGTAATAATTTAATTTGATTATGCCTGACATATTTTCTTTTTATAAACCTTGCGACTACTTATTGATAATACACAATAAATAGACCCAAGGTTTATCTTAATAATGATTTATATATGCGTTATTTATCGAACATATGTTGGTGTGATCGTTGATTTACCGAGTGCTGTTGCGTTTAGCATAAAACTAACTAATGCACATGATGCGTCATCAGGCACTTCGAGTTTTTCTACAGGCAATGCCCATACTGTAAATTGGTAACGATGCATACCATGACCTTCAGGAGGACAAGCGCCGCCATAGCTATTAAAACCGTAGTCATTACGCATCTCTAAACCAGCTGCGAGTTTACCTGAAGCACCCTGTTCGATTGATGTTGTTGATGCTGGAATATTGATCACTTGCCAATGCCAGAAACCAGATTGTGTTGGAGCGTCTGGATCAAAACACGTAATTGCAAAACTTTTTGTTCCTTCTGGTGCGTTATCCCACGATAGTTGTGGCGAAATGTTGTCACCGTCGTGACCAAAGCTGTTAAATGAGAAACGCTTGTCTTTAAGTTGGCCTTCAGTAATGTCTTGGCTGTGTAATGTAAAAGTCGTCATTTTTTGATGTCCTATTATTTGTCGTTGGAATAATAATAGGACTATTTCGACTAGAAAGCATAACAATAAGTATCACATTTCTATTTTATCAATTATTTTTGATACTTATTGTTTGTTATATAAATTAGATCATATTAATGTGCTCATTGCTGATGACCCGTTTTAAAACCCATTCCCCCTTTCAATCTAAATAACTGTGGTGAGATTTTTGCTTTATCAAGCTTGATATGTTGAGCGTTTCTTTTGTTAAATTTTACCGATAAAGTAAATAATTTCTTTTAGTGTTGCTTGATGAATGGCGTTATGTCAGTACTAAATGAACGTTATTTTGATTAGTTAATATAAAAGATGTGAGAAGTATCTACCTTACTATTAGGTACCAGTATTAATTAAAACAACTAATTACAACGATTTAAATCTTGAATTGATAATACGTAATACTGTTTATAAAATCAGTGTTGTTATATACAGTTGGATGTAATTACTATATGCGTATTGAATTAATGCTTAACAAACTAAACCTATCAGATGTTCACTTTTCTAAGATTGATGATGAATTTAATCGAAGAGTATTAATGAACTGGCCAGATGCAAATATTCGTGTGCGTCTTGGTGGTGGAAATAATCTAACAGTGCTTGGTGGTTTTGCCGATGATAAAGAACGCGTTGAAGCATTGCTGCAGGATATGTTTGATGAAGCGGATGATTGGTTATACAACGATATCGATATGTATTAATTAAGACATAAAATGCTTAATCTGAATTTGTAGCACGTCAAATCGGTTTTTTATCTTTCTTTTTTAGCTATCTATAAATTGATTTTCTTCACCTATAATAACTTCATGTTCATATAGTTATATGGTTTTATTGTGAGTGATTTTGTTTCTAAAAATATCTGGTCTGATTTTACAAAAGAGCCTGAAATGCCAGGCTTTAGTTTCCGAGATACAGATGAAAAGAATGAAAACAGTGTAACTGCATTACTTGAACGCTGGGAAGCTGGTACGTTTGAAGCACCGCATCACCATCCAAATGATGATATGTCGATCATTGTTAAAGGTGAAATTGTTATTCAATTCTACGTAAAGAAAGATGGTGAACTTGTCAAAGATGGAGATGAATTTACTCTATCTGCAGGCCAAACGGGCTATATTCAAGCTAACAGAATACATAGTGTTTTATACAAAACTGATTGCGATATGGTGTATATCCAAGATCGCGTATTTGGTTTTGAAAGTGACGAATAAATGATATGTCATTTAAAACAGCCATTCTTCCGAGTGGCTGTTTTTGTTTACAGAACAATCCATGGTTCATGTTCAACAAGTTCTATCGTTACTTTTTCTTCTCTTACGACAAAGTTTAGTGTTTCTTTATAGTGATCAATTTCGTCTTGGTTATTACAGGGCCAGAAGAAATGAATGCCGTAACTTACAGTGATCACACCACTATTTGAATCTTTTGTCATTTCTACCATATCAACATTTAAGCTAGCTGTTGCAAATTGATATCGAAGATCTTGTTGATCATGTTTAGTGAACAAAGCAGGTGAAAATTTATCTTCATGGCTTTGTACATATTCGATTATATTTTCCGCGATGGAAAGCTTATTATTAACTGAAAACGTTACTGTTTGTATTGTCATGATCGGCCCCTATCAAATTAAGACTATCATTACATATTTAGTATAAAACGTCAGTTCTGATAACAATAAGTTATTTTACTATTGTCACTAGCTACAATTGTTGACTCGGCAGCTTTATTTATCGTGATTGATGAATCATCTTCCATAGAACCATTGATTGTACTGTTCGCCGTATTGCACATAGTGGCAATTGACTCCTCTTTCATGTTTACTTCAACAAGGTTAACGCCTGATGTTAGTGAAAATAAAGAATCAGTGGCGAGTGATAAATTTAAAACTCCAATTGGTTTATTGATATCAATAGATGATGATTGAAAGGCATTAACGATAACTTTTTCAGCAACAATACCGACCTTAACATGCGCATTGTCTGTTGCAGTTATATCGAGATTAGTCGTTGAACCGTGAAGTTCGGCATAACTTTTATTCGATACATTAGCGGTGAATGTAGTTTCATCTAGCGCACACCCATCAATATTTACCTTTGCGTGATTAGCGATATCAATTTTATTTAAAGGTTTAGAAACAATAACACGAGCCGTAACGTTAACCTTAGGGTTATCTTTATCTGTAGAATATAGTTTAAGTGTCGCATCATTCACTTGTAACTTAACCTTTTCGAGTTCATCTCCCGTAAAAGATATTGATGGTAACTTTCCGCAATTTATATCCAACACTAAATTGTTAAGGCTCATATTTATTTCATTAAATTGCTTGAGATAGATATTAGTTGCACTTACTGAAGTAGAAAAAATGCAACAAAGCCAAATAGCTCTCTTTAACAATTTCATACCTACATCCTTTTATCCTCATTAGTATTAATTATAAGTAATTACTTTCTCATTCAGCGTATCAAGTTTACAACTACTTATGTGACACCGTAACACTTAAATGTTATATGGAATCACTGGTTAAATCTTTGCTTATTAAAAATATCACCATGAAAATATGGTTATAAAACAGCCAAAACATCACTGTGTTGAAGATCCTTATTGATCTCGCTATTTCCCCTAAGTTGCAGATTTATATAGATATTATATTTCAGTCTTATATAATATCTCTTATAGCAGATCTAAAATAACCGATGTAATGCAGAACAAATTCCCTATCGATCCAAGAGCCGCAAGTTTAAGAACAACATCGTTGCGCCAGCAAACACAATTAGCAGAACGCATTAATCATATAAATTATGCATCGACTAATCCTGCGTTATCTTACGTATATTCATTGTCCGCAACGGATACAACAGGTGGTCAAGCAAATGCACGATATACTCTTGAAAGGCTTGCACGATATGTATTGGGAAATAGCTTCCAACTCATTGATTGGATTGAATTATTTAATAATCAAGAAAAGCTGATTGATGCAGTTAAGTCATTTCTGATTGCTCGCGCTAAACAAAAAGCTAAAATGAAAAATCACTATTTCAGTGAGAATGAGCCAATAAAGAACTTACAAGTAAAGCCATTACTAAACGCTTTATTGAATGTAGCTGAATTTCTTCGAGATAATCAGAGTTTACCTGTCTCTCGTGTTATTGAATTTAAGGATCGTGTTGCGGTTTTTGATCTTAGTAGTTTTAATAAAACTATGATCGAAAGTGGCTGGTTTCAACCAAGTTCGCCTCAAAACTATTCGTTTGAATTATCTAAACAATCTGAAGTGATGTTAGAGGCATTTAGTTGTTTTTGTATTCGAAGTTGTGTTGAGCGTTTTGATTGGAGTCGTATTTTATACGCCCCTATTCTTCAATCAACCATGCAATCGTTTTTAAGTGATCGAATAGATAACCAAATCAGTGATCGAAAAAAAGCCTATGCACCAGCAACTGCTGATAATTTACTTCGTATGTTACGCGGTGTAGCTCAACATGCTTGGCTTGCTGAGTTAATCTCAGTTGAAACTTTAGAACGTATAAAAGCGATCAAATTACCAAGGGGCTCTCGCCAATCAAGTGGTAGATATCTTAGTTATATTGAACTAGATCATATTTCAGCTATTACGCTTAATCAAAAAAATGAAACTAAGGCATTGAGAGATAATGCTATTTTTTGGTTAATGTATGAGGCAGGTTTACGGCGAGCAGAAGTGGTAAATATAAATACTTTTGATATAGATATGAATCGGTGCCAGGTACGTGTTGTTGGTAAAGGTAATAAGGAGCGCTATGTTCCTTTCTCTCGCAATAGTGATTTATATAACGCGATGGAAAAATGGCTAGCCATTCGTTTGCAAGATTTTAACCCGAATTTACCTGCATTATTTTGCACTATTAATCGTTACCAAACATTGACTTATATGCGTTTAACAACACAAACACTTAATGATTTGTGTAAAAAACTCAATATGTTAGGTTTTTCACGTATTGTTTCACCCCATGATTTTCGACATTCAGTGGCAACTAATCTTTTGCGTTCAGGTTACGACTTATTATTGGTCAGTAAATTTATGGGACATAGCAGTATTACGACAACCCAACGCTACGATAGACGTACTGATGATGATTTAAAAGGCGTAATTCCGAGTCGATAATGTAATTGATAGTCTTGTATGTTTTATAAAATAACTATTTAACTCACATTTATTGCAAGACTTAATACTAGCAATAAAACGTTATGAAATATAATACGCCATATAAAGGAGTATTCTTCATGAAAATGTGTGTCATTAGCTCATTAATTTCGATTTTTTTACTTATCTCTTTCCCCTCTGAGGCTCAAAGTGTGAAACAGTACAAGAATCAATACAGTGTTGTACCTTGTAATGGCTTGAAAACAAAATTGGAAAGCCTAGAAAAGCGTTCCAAAATGATCTTAAACGTTGCAACAGAGAAAGTTAAAAAAGAGTTTAAATATAAACGTAAGGCACTGCGTTTACTGATGAAACAAAAAAACTGCGAATAATAAACCAAACAAGTAAAGTTTGGTTTATTATTCATATTTTTGATTGGAAACGTTATTTAAGAAAGTGTCATCATAAGATATATATTCAAGGCAACAACAAGAGCAATGATAACAATACCTGCGTAACTAACGTATTTATTGTTTTTAAACTCACCCATTAGTTTTTCATTATTAGTGAAAATTAGTAACGGTATAATAGCCAATGCAATACCAAAACTTAGAACGACTTGACTCATCACTAAAATTTCAGTGGTATTGATAGCAAGTCCAATAACGATAAAAGATGGGACCATTGTAACAATACGGCGTAATAACAAAGGGATCTTAAATTTAACGAAACCTTGCATTACTACATCTCCAGCCATGGTACCAACAACAGTAGATGATAAGCCTGATGCGATAAGAGAAATAGCAAACAATGTAGATGCAGCTTGTCCAACAAGTGGCGTTAAGGTTTTGTAAGCGGTTTCAATCCCAGCAATATCTTGATTACCTGAATAATGGAAGACTGCTGCTGCCATTGCCACAATTGCAATATTCACAAAACCTGCAATAACCATTGCAATGAGTACATCTAAACGTGTTGATTTTAATCTTTTTGCTTTTGTTTCACCGTAAGTATTTTTAAATAGTGCCGAGTGTAAGTAAATAACATGCGGCATTACTGTTGCACCTAAAATACCTGCGGCTAAATAAATTTGATGTGAGCTATTTAACGTTGGAATGGCAAGACCTTTAATCATCTCGCTTGTTGCAGGGTGAGCAAAGAAAAGCTCAATAACGTATACAATAGCTACGACTAATAATAATGTTGCAATAACAACTTCTAATGGTTTCTGGCTTTTATTACTTAATAATAAAATAGCCATTGTTACTATGGCAGTTATTATTGCCCCTTCCATTAAACTAATACCAAACAATAATTGGAAACCAACAGAAGCACCAATAAACTCAGCTAAATCTGTTGCCATTGCTATAATTTCAGCTTGAATCCAATATGGACCTATCGCCCATTTAGGTAAATGATCACGTAAATGTTCCGCTAGATTTTTACCCGTCACTATGCCTAACTTTGCAGACAGGTATTGGATCAACATAGCCATTAGGTTTGCCCAAAGTACAACCCATAATAGTTGATAGCCAAAAGAAGAACCTGCCTCTATGTTTGTAGCGAAATTACCTGGATCAATATAACCAATGGCGGCAATGAATGCTGGGCCTAAAAGTAGTAGTTTTTTCTTTAGTTTTAAACTGAAGGTAGCCATTTCGGGCTTAACAGAAATAGAGGAAGAGACCATAGCTAACTCCTTAAATGATAATTGCATCATATACCCTCGTAAATGATAATCAATGTCATTTAGGTGCTATTAGTGATTGGTTAGATTTCATAAATGGTTAAATAAGATTTAATAGCTTAAATCTATCGTTTAGAGGGAAGTGTTAAGGTGTACATTATCAACAATTGCGGTAGGGGTATATTTGAATGATTTAAAATGTGAACTCTTTTAATATTATAATAACAATTTCATAAAATAGGTTTACAGATAATTCCTTTATGGTAGTGTGATCCTCGTTGTTTATAAAATACTATGTCAATAAATGCTAGATTGACATAAAAGGACTTTGTATGGTTATGAATAAGAAAGAAGAGCAATTTTCACATGGCGGAGATATTGTTCACTTATACTTAAGAGATATATCAGAAAAGCCGCTTTTAACGAAAGAAGATGAAATATTATATAGTCGGAAAAGTTTGTGCGGTGATACTTGTAGTAAAAATGTATTAATTGAGAGTAATTTACGATTAGTAGTAAGTATCGCAAAAAAATATCGAGGTAGTAGCATACATATAAGTGATTTAATTGATGAAGGTAATATCGGGTTGATGACCGCCGTTGAAAAATTTGACCCTGAAAAAGGCTTTAGATTTTCAACATACGCGACATGGTGGATAAAACAAACGATAGAACGTGCAATACATAATCAAGGAAGAACAATTCGCTTACCTGTTCATGTATCAAAAGAAATCAATACCATTGTTCGGACACACAAACAATTAGTAAAGAAAAATAATCAAGAACCTAGTACAGAATTAGTCGCTGAAGTTCTAAATAAAACACTTGATGATGTATCTACAACTCTTTCTTATGACACCCCTATCGTTTCGTATGATCAATCTATAACAAGTGAAGCAAGTTCCCAGTCAATAGCAGTACTAATCGCTGATGAAAATAGTGCCAAACCTGATGATCTCGTAGATGATTTAGCAATCCAAAAAATAACAACTAATGTGCTAAATTGTTTAAATAATCGAGATAAAGAAATTATATGCCGAAGATTTGGTTTATTAGGTTATGAAGCACAGACTTTACAGGAAGTTGCTGAAGAAGTGGGTCTTACAAGAGAGCGTATTCGCCAGTTACAAGTTACCTCATTAGCAAAACTAAAAAATTCACTGAGCCGTGATAACTACGATATCTCTGTTTTGTTTGCTAACAGTTAATATTTGTTTGAAAGTGTTAAGCACGTAGGTTTACGTGCTTTTTTTGGTTATTATGAGCTATAAATAAAGCATATATATTTTTCTTAAGGTTTTTTATGCGCTTAAAAGCTCTAATTATTGTGAGTTCTGCCTTCTTCTTTACTGGTTGTAGTAGTTACGGCGTCACTGAAAGTGAGATGCAAAATTACATAAACAAAGAAACCAATGTTGAACGATCTGTTGGTATTCAAGGTATCGCCTACGCTACAGGTAAGTTTGAAAAAGTAAAAGTTGGTATTGGTCGTGTCGCTGACAATCGTGTAAGTGTTGATACTACTGCTAGCGCCCAACTAGAACTTGCAGGTCAACCACCTCAAGATATTGTTGTTAAAGCAAATTTCAGTGCCATCCCCTATTATAACCAAGATGAAGGGGCGATATATTTACGTGGTTTAAATATTGAATCATTGGCAATAAAACCGGAGAAGTTTAATAACATGCTCACTAAACCGGTTATCACACCATTTGTTTCACTTATTGGACAAGTGCTATCAACCAAACCCGTCTATAAGCTCGATGAAAACGAAATGAAACAAGCGTTACTTAAATCTACTAAGCCTGAATTGATAATTAAAAATCATCAATTAGTTCTCGATTGGTAAGTTGCTATTATCACAAGGTATATAGTTATAGTGCATTAGATGTTAATGTTTATATCACATCTAAGCCTATAATCTGTTTCGATTATTCCATAAAAAAAGGATCTGTATAAAGCAGATCCTTGATATAAAAGCGATGTTCAAATTAAATCATGATGAAATATTGGCTTATAAATAACAAGATAGCCAACAACCACACTGGGCATTTGAAGTATTTAAACGCAATAAATCCAATCACCACAGCTACAGCATCTAATCCTGTTTTCACCCCACTAGTAATAATAGGGCTGACGAATGCGCTAGCTAATAATCCAACAACACAAGCATTTACTAGAGTAATTGATTGCTTTAGACGTTGATGCTCAAACAACGCTTTCCATGCTGGAATAAATGCAAATAGTAATAAACTGCCAGGTAAAAACACAGCAATGGTTGCAATCAAGCTCCCTAATACTGGGTGTATACCGTCTATCGAAGCACCTAAATAACTAGCCATAGTGAACATTGGACCAGGTACTAGCTGTGCAGATGCGTAAGCATTAATAAAGGTAGACTCCCCTACTAATCCTTCCATCATTGGTTGTAGGAGTGGTAATACAACGTGCCCACCGCCAAAAACAAAACTCCCTGCTTGATAGAAGATATTAAATAAATTAATACCGCTATTGTAAGGCGCTAATAAGGGTAACCCCACTAACAACACGCCAAACGTAACTAAAATACCAAGGTGCGGTTTTATGCTAGTCGTTAGTTTATTTGTTGGTGTAATCTCAGTTTTAAATGACAACGCGTAACCCGCAGCTGCCGCCACACATATAGGTAACACTTGGCCAAGTAGACCTGTACTAAAATAGACCCAAATAGCAGTAATCACTGCCACGGTAATCGTTAGGGCTGTCGTTAAGTTCTTTTTAGCCATTCCCCATAAAGCATCAGCAACGACAATAACGGCAAGTAGTTTTGCTGCGATGATTAAGCTATCAACAACAGAGTTAGACGTTACACTGCTACTAACAATGGCAAGCCCTGTTAACAATGCAAAAGAAGGTAAAGTAAAGCCAACAAAGGCAGCAACAGCGCCTAAGTAACCCGCTTTCTTATAGCCAATATACATACCAAGTTGACTACTGGCTGGCCCTGGTAAAAATTGACATAACGCTACAGCATGAGTGAAATCATCATCAGAAATCCATTTTTTTTCTTTTACAAAAGAACGTTGAAAGAAACCAATATGTGCAGCCGGGCCGCCAAAGCTATATAAGCCCAATAATAAAAAGGTAGTAAAAACGTTAAACATGCATTCCTCCATTCGCAATATCGCTATCATAACGTTTCCATACGAATTATTTAAATCGTTTAAAATGATGTAAGTTATTATTTATATTCATACATATAGATTGATGTTTATGAATCAAAAAATCATAATACATAGATAGTGTTAATCGATATTTTGTCACGCCAGATTATCGTGACAGCGTAACTTGGAATACCAAATGCTAGATAATTTGCAACAGATGGTAATACTGGCTGCTATTGGTCATGAACAAAACTTCACAAAAGCTGCTGATCGCTTGGGAATATCAAAATCTCAAGTAAGTAAGCAAATAAAATGTTTGGAAGAAAGGTTAGGTTGTCAGCTAGTTCAACGTAGTACCCGTACCGTTGTATTAACCGAAATTGGCGTGCAGTACGCAGATTATGGCCAACAGTTAATTGATACTGTTAATGAAGCTGAAGCCATGGTGGCGGGGTATCGAAATGAAATCACAGGCGTTTTACGAATTGGTATCGCCCAATCATTCGGTAATATTCATATTACTTCCGCATTAGCAGAGTTTCAAAAGCAAAACCCTGAGCTAGAGCTTGAAATTAGTTTATTTGATCACCGCCCAAACCTTTTAGAAGAAGGCTTTGATTGCTGGATTGCTATTCATGAACATCCACCCGAAGGAATGGTAGCCAGAAAACTCGCTAAATGTGAATTTGTCGTTGTAGCATCCCCTGATTATATAGCACGACATGGTGAACCTATTGTCCCTGGCGATTTACGTCAACACAATTGTATTACTTACCAAAGCCGTGAGCGTAAATATGTAAATTGGGAATTTGGACGAGATGGATTAAAACAATCCATTCGAGTTAATGGTAATTATCGTATTGATAATGCACCGGCAGTGCTTGATGCTGCGCTCAGTGGTTTAGGTATAGCTTATCTCTCCACCTATCTCTTAACTGATGAGATTAAAACAAATAAGTTAATAACGTTACTTAATGATTGGAAAACGACAGTAGAATTACCCATTTATGCTGTTTACCCAAGACGTAAATACCTTGCACCAAAAGTTCGTTGTTTTATTGATTTTATGGCTGAGCGTATGGCTCTACCCCCGTATAAAAATATCAATCCAATTATAGATAATCATAAATAAACCGAATTAAACTAATTTTAGCCTCTTACAATGTTCATTGTACTAAACTGATAATCAAACAAGTACAATGAGCATGTTATGTCACCTTTTTCTTTTTATATAGTTAGTAATAGATTATTTATCTATTTTATAGCAGTATTTACATTTTATCTGACTGCCTCATTAATTACATTCCCAGCTTATGCAATACACAGTTTTAGCCAATCAAATCCGATAGAACCAACCACCGCCAGTATTAAAGCATATATTCCAAAGCAAGCGTTACTCGTTGAAATCCAAGATCAGTATAATGTTGTTTATTTTAATGATAACAGTAATAAGTTAACCATTGATATTAAAAGAGTATTGAATGAGTTTGGTCACGTTCTTAAAAATTATAATCAAACCTATGTTGTTATTACTCAACATATAACTACCGATTTAGGGTACGAACGGCTATTTAATATAGCGACTTATATTGCACTTCAATTCGATATTGAAGAAGAAAGGATTCAACTATTATTGGTATCTGGGGAAGAGTCTAACCTATATCAACATATCGATGATAATTGGAAAAATGGAGCTGAAATAATCATACCTAAAGCAATTATTGTTACTTATGATCCATACTTCGGTGTGTATTAAAAAGCGATGCCGTTCCTTACTAATCGTAAAAATCGACATCGCTTTATAAGTATTACATAGAGTGTTGCTGCTGTTTTTTAAGAGCAGGCGATGCATACATCTGTTTTAAGATATCATTAACACTGTCGCTATGATTTTCTAATTTTAGAGCGAATTTGCTTCTCTCTTCGTCTGTTACTATTTCTGAATCAATATTCGCAGCAATGAAATTGGCTGGGAATAAATGATAATTTTCAGTAATTTGACGATCGATTTCTTCAGCTAATTCTTCAGGTGTCTCTGGTGCATTATTGATGACATCACCAAAGCTAATATAGATACGACGCTTTTGCCCAACAATACCTTGTACTATGCTTTCGATGTCTTCGAACTCACCTTTTTCATAACTACCTGTTGTTGCTTTTTGATGAAGTTCTTCAGCTTTAGCCACATCACAAGGATCGTTTTCATAAGAAATCGCGACAGGGACAATATTTAAGTTACTCATAAACTCAGCAAATGAAACTTTCTGCTTACGCCCTTCCATAAAGAACATTTTTAGAATAGCAGGATCTGTCTTATCGTTACCGTCTTTAGCACGCCCTTCTTTTTGGGCAATCCAAATATTATTTCCAGTTTCTAAAGAGTGAGAGATATAACTTGAAAGAAGTCCAAGTGACTTCATCAATTCTCGTGGCCCTTTTGCTGATCGTTTTACAATAAAGCTTTTGTTTAAACGCATCAATTCTGTGGCGCAAGGCTTCTTCAGTAAGTTATCACCGATAGCAATACGTACCGTGTTGAAGTTCTCTTTAAATAAACACCAGTTAACCATTGCGGGATCCATCGCGATATCACGATGGTTAGAAACGAATAAGTAAGCCTTATTTGGGTCTAACTTATCCAGACCTGTATACGTTACACCGTCACATGAATGTTCGATTGTTCCTTGCATATACTTGGCAACTTGATTTTGAATATCTTTTACCGATTTGATGCCTGACCATTTCTTTACAAGGAAACGTTTAATTAGGGGAATAAGTAACCAACCAAACATGCCTGACGCATGTGGGAAACGGTACTTTAAAATAGCGTTGATAAAATCTTTATCATCAATGAGTCGTTGAATCGCACCACTGACTTCATCGTCATTATACGGGCGAATTTCTTTATAAATATCGTTATCTATATGCACAGTAATGCTTCATGTTGAAAAAACTGAGTTATTTTACTAATAAATAATGATTAACCAAACAACCTCTGTCAATAACCGTGATGGTTGGAGGTCATACCTCATATAATTGCCTGTTTTTTCATCGCACATGCTATTTTTTGCACCAGTTTGATCATACAAGGAATGATATCTACAGTATTTAGTTAATACACAATCCTCTTTGTTGACGCTAATAGAAAAAAACACGAAGATGTTCATGCTTATGTGTAAGAGAGTCAGTATGAAACAAGCTATTGAGTTTTCAAATAACGAACACCCTTTTCTTTTTGTTGGTTCACGTAAAAAGAGCCAATCTTCTTACTTTATTGTTGTTACGAATGGTTGTGTGTTAATCCGATTAGGTAAACAAGAACACATGATCACTAAGGGTCATGGTTTCTGGATCCCGTTTGATTGTTTACATGCCATCACAGTGTTACCTGGTGCAACATTTTACAAAGTGGCCTTTTCTGTTCGAATGACACAGCCATTATGCACTGATGCTGGCTTTTTTGTTGTGTCGTCTCTTATAAGAGCAGTGCTAGATGAACTAGCAAAATCCCCCGTTCAAGAGCATCAATGGGATGGAGCAGAAGGACGCTTATTAAAAGTCATTGCAGACCAAGTTGAAAAACTCTCTGTGTCGACTCAATCACTTTGTCCAGCTATAAATAAACAGCATCACAACTCATTAGCGTTAATGCTAACAGGTAATAAAATCACTGAAAAAACAGCAATATCAAGCCTTGAATCTGTAATGAATATGACAGTAAAAGAGTGTGAAGCCTGTATTCTGATGCGAGAAGTGCTGAAACTAAGTCGTTCAGGACGAAAGCTCCCACAAATTGCGGCTCAACTGAATACGACAGAGCAAATGGTAGGAGCGCTATCTTTGCCAATTTTAGGTGAAAGTTTACGCTAAATGAAATACGCCCTTAATACGGGCGTTTTTAATTTAATGGAATATGAACTTGCATTGATACGCCATCTTCAACATGGCTATTATTATGCCAACGGTAATCAAATCTCACTCGTGGTTTGTGACCGGTAATGTCGCCAAAACCCAAACTCATTTGCAGACCATGATTTAATATCCAATCTTCAGCCCCTGCTGCGTTTGTAAATTCCTCTTCATCATAGTTAGTTGGCATCCAAAAACCTAAACCGTAAAACGTCGATGAATTGTGATCCATTAAAACAGGTGAGTCTGCAAATTTATCATCCCAGTGCAACCAGAATTTATCTCCATAGCTGCTGGAATCAACTTTCCACGGTATATCGTTATCGTGTAGTGAAGGCATTTGCGCATTGTTTATATAATTATTACGCTCGATGCTATAAATAGGTACTGAACAGTCTTTAGTATTATTGGGATAATCGATACTAAAAGGTTGAGAAACGGTATCTAAAGAATAATAATTTTCGCAATTAAACGCGTAAGTTGACGAAGACAACATAAATGGTAAGCAACAAAAAACACCTAATGAGATTTGTTTAAGCACTTCGCCGTATCCCCTAAAGTTAAAAATGATAACGCTTATCGGTCATTAATAACTGGCTAACACTTGCAGTTGTTAAGTCACTGATATTTTTATTATTTGCTAATGCCTCTCTAATTAGAGTACTTCTAATCGGTAACGTTTCAGGACACGCAAGCACTTGCCATTGACTAAGTATTTCTTTTGACTTGAAAAACTTTCCAAAGTTCAAGAAATTATCAGGGCCAATAACAAATGTAATTTGATGGTTTGGGTAGCGCTTTTGTAATTCAACAAGTACTGCGTAAGTCGTGATAGGTTCATCACCTACTGCGATATCTTGCTCTAACGTGGACAACACGAGGTTATCTTGAGAAATGTCATCGATAAAAGCAGAAACTAATTCACAACGTAATGAATAATCCAACATATTCTTACCCCAAGCATGATTGTAACTTGGAAGTAAAAGCACTTCATCGTAATGCGTTAATCGTTCTAAAACCGAACGATGCCCTAAACTAGGCGGATTAAAAGCGCTGCCGAATACAGCAAGTGTTTGTTTCATCCATCAAACCTTTCGTTCTATCAATTTACTTATATTCACACTAGAGATTTCTAATGATGTAACTATTATTTAAGCATTTAATAGGAAAATGCCCCTTAATTTTAGTAATATCTATCTTTAGCATTGATCATAATAACGAGTTATCGCATGATTTTGCCAAAGGTGTAATGGTTTATCTCTCATTTATCCATTATATCGCTTCAAATGATTAATATTTGGGCTAACTCTCTTAAGGATTTATACCATGGAACAGCTTATCCGCACTGAAATGCGCGTGCTACCTGTCATTGACGTTGATTTTGAAATCCAACGCCGAGTTGAATTTATTCAAAAAAAACTTAAACAATCAGGCTGTAAATCACTTGTACTAGGCATTAGTGGTGGCGTGGATTCAACAACATGTGGTCGTCTTGCTCAACTTGCTGTTGATGGTTTAAACCAAGTTTCTAACAGCAACGAGTACCAGTTTATTGCCGTTCGTCTACCCTATGGTGAACAACAAGATGAAGACGAAGCACAACTCGCATTAAGCTTCATCCAGCCTAGTCACTCTGTAAGCGTTAATATTAAAAATGGTGTTGATGGCACTCATGCAAGCACCCTTTTAGCATTAGAAGGTACTGGGCTTATTCCTAGCGACAACGCTAAAGTTGATTTCGTAAAAGGCAATGTTAAAGCTCGCACACGTATGATTGCTCAATACGAGATAGCAGGACTTGTCGGCGGCTTAGTTATTGGCACCGATCATTCAGCTGAAAACATTACTGGCTTTTATACAAAGTTTGGTGATGGTGCCTGTGATTTAGCACCTTTATTTGGTTTAAACAAACGTCAAGTACGTGCTATTGCAGCAAAACTTGGTGCACCAGAACAATTGGTTTATAAAGTACCTACAGCTGACCTAGAAGAATTAGCGCCACAAAAAGCTGACGAGGATGCTTTACAAGTTTCTTATGATCAGATTGATGACTTCTTAGAAGGTAAGCCCGTAACCGATTTTGTCCGCGATCGCTTAGTGTCTATTTATAAAGCAACCCAACATAAGCGCCAACCTATTCCGACGATTTACGATGAGGAATAATGACTGACAGCTATATGTCGTCATAAATAACTTATAAAAAAGCCCGTGTATTTATCAAATACACGGGCTTTTCATATCAACTATCTATTAAACCGTAAAGCTTCAGCATTAAGCACAGTTAACACAATCTTTAGAATGAATAAGCGCATCTAATTGTTGCCATAATGGGTCACATAGACCTGCACGATAAACTGCGTGCTTAAAAGCATCATGCTCAGCTTGATACATTAAGAAATGACGACGCGAATTATTGCTGCTTGATTGAACATTAGCTAAGCGATCGCAGGTTTTAACAATTAATGCTAGGCGTGCTGCATCTTCGGCAGGATCAAGCGATAATAACCGTTGGTTTATCTCTAATTTTCGCTTCACTCGATCTTCTAATTTTACATCAGTGACATAATTCACTGCGTCAGCAATAGTAAAACCAAATAAATCAGCCAACTCATCAAAACTGGTATCAGTATCTTCAATCACATCATGCAGTTGAGCTACAATCATTGCATCAATACCATATGGTCGTGCAATTTCAGCAACTGTATCTAAATGTACGTGGTAAGGATAATCTCCGTATTTTTGCTCGCCATGTCGACTTTTAGCAAAAGCTTGAGCCTGTAAATATCGGTCATTCATATAATTACCCTAATAAAATTATGCTTTAATTATTTGTATAATAAAAACATATAATTGGACAAGCTTTTATTTGAAAATAAAGTATCCAATTATAAAAAAAGAGCCGTTAAGCTCTTCTTTTAATTACTCTTCTTCATCACTGAAAGTTTCGCCAGCAGCTTCTCGACGCTTAATATCCGCTTCTCGGATCTGATGAGCAACAATCATAATCGCTTCACCGCTACTAATACCTTGTGCCATCAGCTCATGAATACGCTCAGCAGCTTCTTGTTGTTGTTCATGATTAAGCGTTGGAGTGTGATTGTACATAACTATCTTCTTGTTGATGATCGAAGTGATATTTTAGAGCTAATAGCCAATAATGTCACTGATTATCAAGCTTATCAATACACCCTCTTCGTTCTGATTATTCACCCTGGGTGACCATCAACACGAGGTTTTGTGAGTACAGGAAAATAGACTATGGTGAAAATTCCAAAAGCAACAACCCACAAACTTGCAGAAATAACATAGCTATCAAGTAACATGCTAGGTGCAACTGTTGTCAATAATACTCGTGCTAATAATGATAGAAATAAGGCGATAAAACCAACCTGCATGAAGCGTCCTACTTGCAGTTTACGTCCTGTGTGCCCTAAAGATACACGCGAGATCATTGCTAGTATCATTCCACCTAGTCCGCCAATGGTAATTATATGAATAGCAATAGATTCACTGATAGCTGTCGTATAAAAGCTGCAACCAAGTAAAAATAGACCAATAATTAACGACAAATAAGCTAGATGCAAAGACCACAGTAACGGTATACGTCGTGTTGAGATTGTGCGCCAGCGAGAAAGACGAACAAAGTTTGTTATGGCTGCAATGATCGATAACGGAGCAATAAGCCAATTTATTGTTTCGTTATTTATAAAGAATGTCGTCAAAAGCAACAACCATGCAGGTATAAGCGCAAGATATTCAATCGTTTTAATTCGTTCAATAACTTCGGTATTGGTTCCGCGTGAAGTAAAAAACGGGATAACTCGACCACCAACAACTAAGGTAATCACAGTAACAACAAGCACGACAGGTAAAGCAATATCAGTAATAGATTGATGACTCTTGCCTAATGCAATGAAATGAAATTGAATATTGGTAAAAGCAAACAGAAGTAAAACCGGCACAAAGAAAAGATTACGCCACTGTTTAACTTTTATAATAGGTATTGCAAGATAATAAATAGAAACAGCAATCCATAGTGTATCAATAAACAGCCAAATACTGCTCACTGAGCCCAACATTAAGCCAATACGAGCAATCAACCATAGGCTGAAAACCAACAGCAGTTTAGTACCTTTAATGCTAGCTTGTCCCGTCCAGTTTTGTACTGCTGTCAATAAAAAACCAATAATGACTGCACCTGAAAATCCAAACAACATTTCATGACTGTGCCACCAAATAGGATTTGAATACATAAAACTAGATAATTGAGATTCACCAGACCAGAACAATGCCCACATTATCATTGCGATAACTGAAAAAGTACTAGCTCCAAGGAAAAACGGTCGAAAACCTAGTCGTAAAATTGCAGGTATTTTGTCTTCTTTTGCTTTGTCGATGATTTGCATAATTGTCACCATTTTAAACATGTATTAATTATACATGTTTAAAGGTATAAAAAAACCACTCTTATAAAGTGGTTTTAAACTTAATGAGTATCATCAGAGTAATCAATGGGTCGAGTGATACTTTGAATGTCTAAAATAGATATCTCACCTTGCCATCGACTATTTATTAAACCAACATCAAGCCAATATCGCCCTTCTGGAATATTTAACTTTGGCAGCTTAGTCGGTAGATAGGTGTCAGTTTCTTCGCTCCATAATGGACGCCAATCAGTATCATTTAAATCATACAGTTTTATCGACAAAGTCGGTGCAGGACATGATGAATTCAATTTAGCCACATGATCAATACGCCATGAATTACTATCTTTCCAGCCTAAGTTCTGTTTAGCTGGCGGCTCATTTAGCACAATCCATTTATTCCAAGCGGGTTCACCATCAGCAATAATCGTTAACTTATATAATCCAGCTTCTACTTTATGATCGAGCTTATTCGCATCAACTGTAAAATAACCACCATCATCAATCACAGGTTTGGCATCAATTAAATTATCATTAGGCCACTTAGAAAAACTAATCTGAGTTATCTTAGCTCGTGTTAAGCCAACGATAGATAACTTAAGTAACTGCTGGTTAATATTTTGAACCACAGAACGTTCAATCGATAACTTTGATAACCAAGAAGGCAATACTGTTTTATCAAGGCTATGACCACAGTCTTCTGTAATAGCAAGATCTAGCAAACCATTAAGATTTGCTTTCTGATCTATTGTCGGAGATTGCTGCCAAGCCTCTATGATAGATTCAAATGATTTATCTGTGTGACCTTCAAGTAAGTGTCTATGAGCAGCCGCATAAGAGCTTTGATCAACAAACCAAGCTGCGTTAGCGTTAGGTATTAGGAACAATGCGCTAATACCTAACTGACACAAGAAAAAGGTTATTTTTCTCATTGAGTAACCAATAGTTATGGTTTCATACGATAGCCGACACCACGTAATGTTTCGATATCAATACCTGGTAATTTTTGGCGTAATTGCAGAATATGAGTATCAACGGTACGTGTCGTTGGGTAGTGATTATAGCCCCATACTTGATCAAGTAACTCGTCACGTGTAAACACACGACCTGCATTTTTTGATAAGAAAACAAGTAGCTCAAATTCAGTACGCGTTAACGTAATATTTTCATCATCAAAAATCACTTCACGGCTTTCTTGATTGATAATGATATCGCCAACTTTAATGATATTTGCAGCTGCAGTATCTTCATCGTCACCACGAAGATGTACACGTACTCGTGCAAGTAACTCTTCTTCAGCAAAAGGCTTCGTTAAATAGTCTTTTGCACCAGAATCTAAACCAACAACTTTATCGTTAATCGATACCATTGCAGTTAATAAAATAACAGGAACATGCTTCTTTTTAAGCCATGAGCCTAAATAATTTAATGAGTCACCTTCAGGTAATTGACGATCTAGGACAACAAGATCTGCCTCTTTCCATAAAGCGTCTACCTTACTAGCACAATCTGCATATAAACAGTTATAACCAGCTTGCTTTAAGCAATCGAGTAAACCATCAGCAAGGTTGCGGTCATCTTCAACCAGTAGCAGAGTTTGATTCACACGGTATCTCCAATATAAATGTGGTTGGTGGGCCAATTAATTTCAATTTCCCCCCCATTCTATTAATCATTGATTCTACAATCGTCAAACCTAAACCTAAACCTTGTTCACTAACAAAAGGTTTACGCAGTCTAGACCAATCTTTGCCGCTTAATGGGCCTTGGTCTTGAACCACAATTTTAAGTTTTCCATCATAGTATGATGTCGTTAATGTAATTGGTGCTACGCCATATTTATGAGCATTAGAAAATAAGTTATCTAAACATGTACCAAGCCAATAAATATTTACGTAAACACTTCTATCTTCAGCAAGATGTAAAGTTACATCATACTCTTCAGCAAGATAGCCTAACCATTCATTGACGGATTCAACTTCTTGCGTACTTAATTGTTGTTGGTTAGCTTGTAAGTAATCTTTACTTGCTTCAGCTAACTGTCGTAATCGCCTTGAATCATCAGTCAAACGTCTAAACTCATCATACAGACCTTCTGGTAATTCATCAAAGTGACGTCTAAAGCCTTCAACAGTCATCGCTAAACTGGCTATAGGCGTTCTTAATTCATGCGTCAAAATTTGCAGAACTAACATACGTTCTTGCATATCTCGTCTACGAATACGGAAACGATAAACACCCCAACTTAACAGTAATAAGGCATTACTTACTAATAAACATATAAGTAAGTAGTACGTTAAGTGCGATTTATTCTCTTCACGCCAACAAATATTTCCATTTTGAGCCAAGCAAAAATCATGGCGATTTAGGCGTTTTAAATGCAAATCATGACGTGCTAACACCTTTAACCATGTTGACTGGTTATAAAGATTATATTCATTACCATTACGTACCCACAACTCCCCATTCGCAACGAAGAAACGAGCGCCCGAAATTAATACTTTAATTTCATCACTATTCATCCGTTGTAAACGACCAAGCAAGGTTGTCGCTGACGCCAATGGGTGCTCTTTAATATGCAGATACTTACTGAGTTCTGACACCTTGCCTGGATGTTTGGCTAAATAACGATATGCATAACTACCACCGCCGGGATGAATATATCCTGAACGAACAAACCACCCTTTTGGTAACGTTGTCTTATTACAAATAGCTCGAGTAAAAACTACGGGCTGTGTTACCAATGGTGAATAAGGCCACGGTCCCTTACATGTTAACGAGTTTTGATATAACTGCCTTAGTGCTGAAAGAGGATATTTTTTGGTTTGAGGTAGTAAGCTAGAAGGCAACAGTAAAGGAGATGGATAAGTGCTTTGTAGCTTACGAAAATCGTATGAAGATACAGGTTCACTTTCCAATAGATCTGTTCGAACAGCCGCCAATCTTTCAGGTAATGAAACACCTTCAGCATGGCTAGCAGTAGTAAATAATAGTGAGAATAAAAGTACATACGTTTTCATTCATATACTTTAACATTGTTTCTCACTAAATTGTCAATGTAATGTCATGTGAAAAACTGCAAACTTTAAATATTCCGTTAATTTATGCCATTACGCAAAGAGTGCATGCCATATACACATAACAATTTCTGTTTTTGTAAATGAGCTGAAAATGCAATATGTAGAGTACGACGTTGGTACTGCTCATTTTACCTTATCAATAGAATATTACGCTTTACTTAATGTACAGAGCGCCCCATCAACATTTGATATTCTATACGAACAACACATCTTTTTTACTTATTGTTATAAATTACGTAATAACTACAAATAAAAATGCCACTCATGTGAGTGGCATTATTTTCTTACTTATTAGCGATTAAAGATGTTCAAGTATTTTCAAACATGAGTCTTTTGCATCACCGAACAACATATGGCTATTATCTTTAAAGAATAATGGGTTTTGAACCCCTGCATAACCAGTATTCATTGAGCGTTTAAACACAACCACTTCTTTGGCATTCCAAACTTCAAGTACAGGCATACCAGCAATTGGACTGTTAGGATCTTCCATCGCGGCAGGGTTAACAGTGTCGTTTGCACCAATAACAAGTACAACATCAGTTTGTGGGAAATCATCATTGATCTCATCCATTTCTAACACGATGTCATAAGGTACTTTCGCCTCAGCTAATAGCACGTTCATGTGTCCAGGTAGACGACCAGCAACAGGGTGAATACCAAATCGAACATCAATGCCTTTTGCACGTAACTTCTCAGTGATCTCGTGAACAGGATATTGCGCTTGAGCAACCGCCATTCCGTATCCTGGAGTAATGATAACTGAGCGTGCATCTTTTAGCATTTCAGCCACTTCTTCTGCTGAAGCTTCACGGTGTTCGCCGTATTCTTCATCAGAGCTTGCTGCTGTACCATCTGAACCAAAACCGCCAGCGATAACACTTATAAATGAACGGTTCATCGCCTTACACATAATGTAAGAAAGGATAGCACCAGAAGAACCCACTAATGCACCAGTTACGATAAGAAGGTCGTTTGCTAACATGAAACCAGCCGCTGCTGCTGCCCAACCAGAATATGAGTTAAGCATTGATACAACCACTGGCATATCAGCGCCACCGATTGAAGCAACAAGATGGTAGCCAAATACAAACGCAATAATCGTTACTAAGATTAGTGCAGTTAATGAACCTTCTGACTGTACAAACCAAACTAGCAATAACGCTGAAACAACAAGCGCTAACAAGTTTAATTTATGACGGTGAGGAAGCATAAGTGCTGATGATGAAACTAATCCGCGTAACTTAGCAAATGCAACTAAAGAACCGGTAAAGGTTACTGCACCGATGAATACGCCAAGGAAAATTTCAACCAAGTGTATGTTTAACATTACACCTGTAAGGTCGCCGTGATCTAAGTAAGTATTAAAACCTACTAGTACCGCAGCCATACCTACAAAGCTATGTAGCATAGCAACAAGCTCTGGCATCTCAGTCATTTCTACTTTTTTAGCGTAGAAAATACCAATTGCACCACCAATGATCATCGCAAGGATAATCCAAACCGTACCTTCAGTTTGAGGCCCAAAAATAGTAGCAATCAGAGCGATAGCCATACCAGCAATACCAAAGTAATTACCGTTACGTGCTGTTTCTTGCTTAGACAGTCCCGCTAAAGACTTGATAAACAGTACGGCAGCAACAAGATAAGCTGCTTGTACGATTCCTGCAGACATGTGTTACTCCTTATTTATCTTTACGGAACATTTCTAGCATTCTCTTGGTCACCGTAAAGCCACCAAAAATATTAATACTAGCGATGAGAACAGCAATAAACGCGAGGAAGGATACAACCCCGTTTCCCTGCCCAATTTGGAGCAAAGCACCAACAATAATGATGCCCGAGATAGCGTTAGTTACTGACATTAAAGGAGTATGTAAAGAGTGGGATACATTCCAAACTACGTAGTATCCAACGACACATGCAAGCACGAATACAGTGAAGTGTGCTAAGAACTCTGCTGGTGCATAATTAGCAACCCAAGCAAAAAGTGCAATACCCGCCCCCATTAAGCCAAATTTCTTAACCGGTGATGCTGGCTCTTCAACTTTAGGTTCAACTTTTGCTGCCGCTTTAGGTTGTTGAGCTGCGGCAGAAACTTTAATTGGCGGAGCAGGCCATGTTAATTCACCCGCTTTCACAATCGTTAGGCCGCGTAATACTTCATCATCAAAATTGATGTCAATATTACCGTCTTTCTCTTTGCAAAGAAGTTTAAGTAAGTTAACAAGGTTTGTTCCGTATAACTGAGAAGATTGTGTTGGTAAGCGACCAACCATATCTGTATAGCCGATAACTTTTACACCGTTTGGTGTCGTTACAACTTTATCAGCTTCAGTGTATGCACAGTTACCGCCATTCGCAGCAGCAAGATCGACAATAACACTGCCAGATTTCATTGAATCAACCATTTCTTTGGTGATCAATTTAGGAGCCGGACGCCCAGGGATAAGTGCGGTCGTGATGATAATATCAACATCTTTCGCTTGCTCTGCGTATAGACGCTCAGCCGCTTTATTGAATTCATCAGACATTTCTTTAGCGTAGCCATCTCCCGTTGAAGTATCTTCTTTGTAATCAACTTCAAGGAATTCAGCCCCCATTGATTCAACTTGTTCTTTTACTTCAGGACGCACATCAAAAGAACGAACAATCGCACCAAGGCTACCAGCAGCACCAATAGCTGCAAGACCTGCAACACCAGCGCCAGCCACTAAGACTTTAGCTGGCGGCACTTTACCTGCAGCGGTAATTTGACCAGTAAAGAAGCGGCCAAACTCATGAGCGGCTTCAACAACAGCACGGTAACCCGCGATATTAGCCATTGAGCTTAATGCATCAAGCGCCTGTGCTCGTGAAATACGCGGAACAGAATCCATCGCCATAATATTAATATTTTTAGACGATAGTTTTTCTAATAATTCAGGGTTTTGTGCCGGCCAAATAAAACTAACTAAGCTTGCACCCTCTTTGATGAGCTCAAATTCGTCTACACCTGTTTCAGGATTAACCTGCGGCGCATTGACTTTAAAAATAAGATCCGATTGCCATACTTCATCTGTAGAAACAACCGTTGCGCCAGCCGCTTCATAAGCAGCATCATCAAAGCTTGCTAAACGTCCAGCTCCTTGTTCAACAACAACGCTGAACCCCATTTTCAATATCTGCTCGACCGTTTTAGGTGTTGCAGCTACTCGCGTTTCATGAGCGAGTACCTCTCTCGGTACACCAATCTGCATTATTATTCCCTGTACATTGGCTATAACATAATCATTTTGTATCCAACCCAACAAGCAATATCAAGCTTTTTGTAGTAAAGATACAAAAATCCCCACATCTACAAGTCAAAAACCCTAGTGATTGTCATTATAATACTGAAATAAAACTACATTTATATTTCTAGTATCCATAATAGTACGTATAAAAATAATCACTCAATCACTTTTTATATCAGCTTTTGACTCTAAAACGATAATTGTCAGCTATATACTCAATAAGCAACATTAAACCTAATCAACTTATTGTTTTAAAAAACAACCAACCATAAATACACTTAACTGATAATTTGTTATCTAGAAATTCACAAAAACGATAACTGTATAATGTGAAATCCATTTTTATTGTTTAAGAAGATACTTTCATACCAACATGATTGCAATGAAATTTGTTGAATATTACTACAATTTTCATTTGAACATTTTATCGCCCATTTGTTTAATAAACATTTCTGATTTTTTGATCATGAATGTTTCAGCATCATGACGAGAACTGAGTAAATCTGAACGAATAAAGTAGTGTGTATTTAATTCTCCGTTGACCTCTTTACATATTCTCCCAGCGATTCTAAATTGCCCTCCTTCTTGCTTCGGCTCAGGATAAATTAAGTAACCATTATAAAGAGTTGGCTCAACTTCCTGAGTGTTAGATTCTGATTTTTTTGAACCAAATAGCTTTGAAAAAAAGCCCATTTTTATACTCCTACAACTAAATGAATTGAGACTATTTTTATTTCTAGTAATAAATATTTTACTTTAACTAAAGCCAAATAATACTCACTATTTTTAGGTGGTTATAGCGGAATTTTAAGCAAAAAAAAAGCCGGCAATCATGCCGACTTTAAAAATCTCAATACAAAATGTTATCGATAGATGCCAATATCTTTCTGTAAATGAACTGGGATATCTTTAATACTGTAAGTAACTGACTTTTTTGATCGGTTAAATACAATATCAAATAGGTGTGCAATCAATCCTTTGATCGTTACTTCGTAACTTTTTTATCCTGAAGATGCAACGTTGTAGGTGCGTCCACATCAAATGTATGTGCCATGATTGCCCCTGAAAAAGGTATTAAATTCAATAAACGTGAGTAGTTTATCGTCTGTTTACATAACCTATAAATGACAAAATTTCTTTCATAACATTAGTTTTTCTTATGTGTTAACACTTGATTACTAACGGTTATCTCTCTAAAGCACAAAAGACTATTAAGAACGATTACATTACGAGATAAGTAGTTTTTTGTTTCAAATGGCATCTTTTTTTGTATTTGCACAAAAACAATGATAACAATAAGTTAACAAAAGGATTTTTAACTTATGCTTTTTTTTATTAATAAACATTCAGCTTATTTATTGATGGTTGCTGGTATCATCGGTTTTAGCTTTCCAAGTATTAGTCGTATTGTCTTTCCTGCTTTACCGTATATCTTATTTTTCTTGATGCTTTTTACTTTGTTAGGTATCAAACAAGAGTTACTCATCCGTAAGTTGTTATCTAAAAGTGTTTGGTCTTATGCGCTTTTCCATAGCTTTGGGCTCACTTTATTCGCCGCTATACTGCTATATCTCTTTAACATTTCAACCCCACTGTTTATTGCCATCACGGCGGTAACTGCAACAGGAACATTATTTGCAACCCCAGCCATAGCGAAAACCTTAGGTTTTGATGTATTACATGCGATGGCGTTAACTATTGCATCAACATTAATGATGCCAATCGTATTATTTTTTAATCTTACATTCCTTCAAAGTGACGTAGTGAATTTAGATTTTGGTCAATATATACAACGACTCACGATATTCATTATTGGACCAATGGCTATATCAGCGTTTTGCTACAAAATGATAAACCAAAAACTATTGCATAAAATTCATCAAAAAATATCTAAGTTAACCGTACTGCTTATTTTTGCTTTTCCGCTTGGGCTTGTCGCTCCTTTAAGGGAAATGTTTGAACGCTCATTACAAGAAGGGATGAGTTATTTATTACTAGGTTGTTTACTTTGCGGGTTATTTTTCGGAATCACTTACTTAGCCTATTACAAGAAGAATCAGCAAGCCAAAACGCTGTATGCCATTACTGCAACTAATCGTAATGTATTACTTACCTACACCATAGCAAGCAGTTATTTAGGATTTGAATATTTAGCACTGATGGCAGCGATTCAAATACCAACTTATGCATTACCTGTTCTTCTTAAACTCATCGCCAAGACTAAATTTGATAACCAAAACTCTTTTGCCGATAAAAAGAAAGCCGACTAACGGTAAATTGTTAGCCGGCTTTCTACACGATGAGATGACCTAGTATTTACGCGACATCTTTATTGCCAGCGCAAGGTATATAAACCGTTTTATTATCAACTGGCGCGTCAAAGTGTTTTTTCTGTTTTGCATAAGCTTCAAAAGCTTCAGCCATTGTAACGTTAAGCGGCATAGGCTCTTTAACGTAGTCTAACAATGGCGCATAACCTTCTTTACCTGTTGCGGTATAGCCCGATGAAACTGAACTATAAACTTTATCATCTTCAACGGGTATCCACTCACCGTCTTGTAAATGCTCTAATAGCTCAATGCGTGTACCTTTAACTGCACAACAACGATAGGTATATCGAAGATCTGCTACATAGGGAAAACTTCCATCGCCAGTTCCCTCTACACCATTATTAATCGCATTATCAATCGCTCCTTCAAGCGCTTGACGAATACGTTTACCTTTAACGCTATAAATCATAATACCAATAGCAAACGGTAATAATTTCCCTGCGATATCTGCAGGTGTAATAATACCTGGATTTAACGAGCATCTAACGCCACCAGCATTATGAATACCAAAATCAACGTTATAGCCTAGCTCACGGGCTTTCCAGACAAAACTTTCAACAACCCAAGGAGCGATTTGGCTTGGGCCACGTTGATCGGGAATACGAATATGACGAAGCGGCTCGTTAATGACAGCAATTTCTTCTGTTTGAAGTGCTCGTACTGCAGGACGATAATGCTCATTAAGAATATTCTCAATGATAGGGTCTTTCACTACAAAACGAATGTTATCTTGCTCGCTTAAAAAATGACGAACGATTTCATGATCATCAAGTTCTAAATGCTCGGTACGGCTTGCATCTACCGTAAATTGACGCCCAAGTAATAGTTGATTGGCACCAAACGCCTGTTCAATAGTTCCGTCTTCTGCAAACTCCAGTGTTATATGTCCCACAGCCAGAGCATTGCAGCCCGCTTGAACAACACAGGTATGATTAACAGTGTGTGCGTATTGATCAGTTTTACCGTAACCAATGTTGGTGAAATCACCTTGCATGGTGTGAGTATGGCCACCAATAATAACGCCTATTCCATCAACAGATTCAGCAAGCTCAATATCATGGTCATAGCCTAGATGGCTTAATACAACAATCTTATTAATACCCTGCTTATGTAGATGCTGAACAGTATTACGGGCAACCGTCGCAACATTCATAAAGTGAGTATCAGGATCTGGATTCGCAATGCCAGCCATATTTTCAATAGCTAAACCAAAAATCGCAACAGGCTCACCATGTACATCTTTTACAATGTATTTCGCAGTTGAAGTGCTATTGTCATAAGCATAAACATTGGTTTTATTTCGCAGCGGATTAGGCTTAGTTTGATCTTCTTGAGATAAATCCCAGTTACCTGCTAATAATGGGAAGTGCGTATGATCAAGAAAATCCGCCACGCAGCCGTTACCCATATCAAGTTCATGATTACCAAGCGCCATTGCCTCTACACCAATAGCATTTAGTAATACAGCATTAGCCATACCTTTATATAGTGAGAAATACAACGTACCTTGGAAACAATCACCCGCGTGTAAAAACATGAATTCACGCTGATTCAAATACGCTTCAGCTTTTAATTCACTCACTGCCGATGAAATACGAGAAAAACCACCACAACTGGCATAGACCGATGATTCAGTATCTAAAACGTGTTGAGGTAAATTCAGTGATATAGATGATGGTTCAAAATTTGAATGCGTATCATTGATATGAGCAAATGTAATCTTTGCTTTTTTATTATTCTTTGTCATAAAAAATTACGTCTCTCCCTGAAGGACTCATATGAATGAGAGATATGTTTAGTTTAAGTCACCTATTTAGCCTAAAGGATTTCACTACAAGACAAAATAACTGTGATAGATATCAATATAGCATGATTCATTGTGATCATTTAAGGAATAGTAAGACTAATTGCTATTTATCATCTTACTATCCATTAAATCTTCTATGCTTAAATGTTATTGGTAACGAGCATGGCGTTGTAAAAACTCAATTTTGTAACCATCAGGATCTTGAACAAAGAAAAACTTCGCTAGTAAAGTCCCCTCACGGAAAAACTCTTTAATCTCTAAAGGCGCATAACCACATTCTGTTAGCTTGGCATGTTCAGCTTCTAAATTATCAACAGCAACAGCAATATGACCATAACCCGTACCATGAGTATACGGTTCTTCCGTTCCCTCATTCCAAGTCAGTTCAAGCTCCATATCATTTTCTTCGTTGCGTAAGTAAACCAAACTAAACCCTTCAAAATCTAAACGCTCAGCAATCTCTAAATCTAATGCTTCTTTGTAAAATTTTAATGAAGCGTCAAGATCTAACACACGGATCATTGAGTGAATTATCTTAGCCATCTAACTCTTCCTTCTATTATTATTTGTTTGAAATTACTTAACTATTTAAAGCATATCATGCTATCAATATGTGATCAGTTCTTGCGAATAAACAAGTGGTTTATTATATCGTATACAGGAATAAACGAGGTTTGTAGAGTTTTATGCATTTAGAGAGAATTGAAATATCCGGTTTCCGTGGTATTAAGCGTTTATCCTTGTCTTTTAAAGAGTTAACGGTCCTTATTGGTGAAAATGCGTGGGGTAAATCCTCTTTGCTCGATGCGCTTTGTTTAGCATTATCTCCAGATGCTGAGTTTTACGAGTTTAACTTTTCCGATTTCCATATCGATCATGCATTAGGTAATGAGCGAGCGACAGAAATTCAGATTGTTTTACATTGGTATGAAGATTATAAAGGCGAACATAATGCCCGTCGTTATCGCGGCTTTCAGCCATTTCTCACCGAAAAAGACGGTATAAAGCATTTTTATTATCAAATTCACAGCCATATTGAAAACGATAAGATAATCACTAATAGACAATTTTTACATCCAAATGGTCATGGCATTTCACATCCAGATACTGATAAGTTCATTCGCCAACTAATGGTGCTTCACCCTATTGTTCGTATTCGAGATTCGAGACGACTACACGATGAACGTCATGACGGTAATAATGAGCAACCATCAGCACAAACGCCGCAAGAACTTCGCGTACAAAAACGCTTAGATAATACTTGTCGACGGTTAATGACACAGCCCGGTCATGTCAGTACAGCAGAAATTAAAAGTAGTATTACTACATTACGATCATTAGTAGATCACTACTTTGCCTTTGCGCCCCACCAGCGTAGTAAAGCATTGTCGCCACACTACTCCTCATTACAACAAACCAATACGCATGGTTTATACGCAAATCCGTTTGATCAATTGATTCAGCCCCACATGACAAAGCAAGCGCGTTTATTGTTAATGGGCTTATTGAATGAATATATTCGTGCAAGAGGTCCTGTCGAGTTAAAACGCATTTCACGACCTATTATGATCTTAGAAGATCCAGAAGGTCGTTTGCATCCAATCATGCTCCATCAAGCTTGGGCGTTTATTCAAAATATGCCGATGCAAAAGATCTTAACCACTAACAGTCCCGAGCTTTTAACCTCAGCACCATTAACAGCGATCAAGAAATTGATCCGCCAGTCACATAAAACAGAAGTGTATGGCGTAGACAATGGGGAATTGAGTAAAGATGATACCCGTAAAGTCACTTTTCATGTACGTATGCATCGCCCAAGTGCTTTCTTTGCAAGAGTATGGCTGCTAGTTGAAGGGGAAACGGAAGTATGGCTATTTAATGAAATGGCACACCTAAATGGTTATAACCTTGCCGCAGAAGGAATTCAAATCATTGAGTTTGCACAAAGTGGATTAAAGCCATTGATCAAGTTAGCAAAGATACTCGGTATTGAATGGCATTTAGTGGCAGATGGCGATCCCGCAGGTAAAAAATATGCTGAAAAAGTGCGTAATATGCTTGGCGATGATCCCGAGCGTGAACGATTAACCGTATTACCGGCAAGAGATATTGAGCACTTCTTATATAAGAATGGCTATGAGCCCTTGTTTCGTGACTTAGCAAACATCACGGATACTAAAATACCGATGCGAAAAATTATTCATAAGGTATTAAGAAAAACAGCAAAACCCGATATGGCGTTGGCAATCGTTAAATATACTCGCGATGAGAAAGACAACCGCACACCTCTGCTTATCCGTTGGGTATTAAAACGTATCGTTGCAATGTCGCGTGGTTTTGGGTGATAACCAGCATCAAGTTTAGTTAAATCAAAGCCTGCTTAGATGTAGGCTTTTAATCTTTTGATTAAAGATGTGCTAGAAGAGAACGATCTCTCGTATTTAATGGTTACCGTTTTCTTCTTTCTGTTTCTTTATCACATTTTGATATCGAATTTCAGCAAATATCCATCCAAAGAAGTATCTAGATTCCAAAGTACCGATTTTAATCAATATAAGGGAGAACACGTGATAATTCGCACAAAAAAGCCAGTCAATCAAACTGGCCTATTATTGCGCTATAAATAGATAGAGAAAATGTGGTATTACATATTTAAGTTAATCATCTTTTTGGAAAAACAACGTCACTTTACCCACTTCAAAGCCAAATTTGGTCATGGTTGCAACATTGAACATGTGCTTTTCGTCTTGGCGATACATCCAGTCATTAAACTTAATATTATAAACTGAATCATCTACGGGAATCGCTAAGGTATATTGCCATTGCAATGCATTACCGACCTCAACCCCTTGCGCTTCACCAATAACATCGCCAGCAGTTCCAGTATATCGTCCATCAGCTTGTTTCTTTATCGTCCAAATACGCTGTTGGGTTTCACCATCATCAAATACAAAGTCTTCGACAAGGGTTAAGGTATCATTTTTTACTGTACCAACAATATCAACCGTAAATCGGCGAGTTTGTTTACCTTTATAATCTTGCAACATTCCCCATGCCGTTGTTTTACCGGAAAAGTAACCAAATAAATCAAACTTGGGTTGTGAAGATTTATAATCAGAAATAGACGCTGTACACCCTGTTAAAACCAACATTAATGCTAATAATATTGACGTTATTTTTTTCATGCCATGACCTTATTTCGATTATCTAACTTTACATAATTAACATACAGAATGGTTGATACTTGTTATTTCCCAATTAACTGCTGACGTAATTCTGGATACGATGTTTTTGGTGATAACCAAATAGCAATAAAGCTTTGTGATAATGATTGTGATAGAACATTCCCTAGTGGCTTACCTTGTTGATAAAACTGCCCTTCACCATTACGGAGAATGAAGGTTAATCTGTCGCCCTTTTTAACGTCTGGCCATATGGTTGATAACGTTTTTAGCCACGGTGTTATTTGTTGGCTGCTATAACCTAAATGTTGCCATTGCTCTTCAGTCGCATCTAATAACGCATCTTTATCTATATTACGTAAATAACGAATAATTAAGGCTAAATCATTTTTAGTAGCCTTGTAACGCCCTGTTGGCGTTTTAAGCTCTGAGTTATAAATATCCCATATTCCCCATTCAAGTGTTGCTTCACCCACTTTTTTCCATTGATGCCATGGGTATTTATCACTCAGGGTCTGCAGCTGTGAAGATGCGTTATTTTTAATCGGTTTATTGCTATTGTCTGATTCTGCTATTGCAATATTGGAGCACATCAATACACCAAAATAGATAACAAGTGATCGCATTTATTGCTCCTAAGCTGTCGAGTTATTTGGATCTTTATTTAAAATACGGAGTAACCATAAAAGATACGCCGATACCGCAAACCAGA
The DNA here is from genome assembly GCF_002954615.1 of Photobacterium angustum. Taxonomy (NCBI): domain Bacteria; kingdom Pseudomonadati; phylum Pseudomonadota; class Gammaproteobacteria; order Vibrionales; family Vibrionaceae; genus Photobacterium; species Photobacterium angustum. The sequence goes on from NZ_MSCJ01000003.1 coordinate 1,072,653, forward strand.
TCACTATCAGCACAAAGAATGTATCTAATGTTTCTAGCTGCCAAATTACCGCACCTAATTTCATTCCAGACCAATAACTCAATGCACCGCCCAGACTGCCAGCCACCAGCAACCAATGTGTAGCAAAGCTAAAAATTGAGGTGCGTAAAACCCAAACAAAGGTTGTGAAACCCAACCAAAGCAATATAAGCCATGTTGGGATCAAACCAATACTCTCAACATTAAAGAAAAGTGGTGTTCGATTCGGTATTGGAAAATCAAATACCTGCCAATGTCTGAGCATTGAATCGATCACAATACCGGGTATCGATGCTAATACAGAGAAACGCCACGCCTTAGATTCCATAAACCATGTGGCTATTAGTATGAAAACCAAGATGTAACTAAAACGATATTGCCCCCAAACAGCGAGTAACCAATAGAAGTTAAACACCATACCGGCCAATAGTACTTTTAGTTTGTTTCCCAATGGATTTACTCTCTCCATTGCGGGCGACTTGCGACAAATTGAATAGTACTAATGGTGCGCTCTAAGAAACCACCTTCGCAATAAGAAAAGTAAAAACGCCACATCCTCATAAACCTTTCGTCGTAGTTATATTTCTCTAATGCTACGGCATTCTCATTAAATTGCTGGTGCCAATCTTCAAGAGTTTTCGCATAATCTAAGCCAATATCTTTGATATCTCGCATCACGAAATCACTATGCTGTGTTAGATTTTCAAGCAATACGGTAATTGACGGTAAGAAACCACCAGGGAATATGTGTTTCTGAATAAAGTCGACACCACGGCTATAACTATCATAACGTTGGTCGGCAATTGTGATCGCCTGAATCGCCATTAAGCCAGTTGGTTTTAACAATGACTGGCACTTTTCAATATAAGTTTTAAGGTATTGTTTACCAACGGCTTCTATCATTTCAACCGATACTAGCTTATCGTATTGCCCCGTTAAATCACGGTAGTCGTCCATGAGTAAGGTAATACGATCGGATAGGCCTTCTTTTTCAACTCGCTCTTTAGCCCATAAATATTGTTGCTCAGAAATTGTGGTAGTGGTGACACGGCAACCGTAATATTTCGCAGCATGAATAGCCATACCGCCCCAACCGGTACCAATTTCTAGTAAATGATCGTCTTCAGTCAATTTTAATTTCTGACACAAACGATCCATCTTATTCCATTGTGCTTGATCCAACGTGTCATTTTTATTGAGGTAAATAGCCGAAGAATAAAGCATATTAGGATCAAGAAAGTGACGATAAAGATCGTTACCAAGATCGTAATGTGCTGATATGTTTTTGCGCGCATTCTTAATGGTATTTTTACGCAGCAAGTGCCCAATCTGTTCGGAGATTCGACTCATCCAACCCATTTTTGCTTCTAGCTTATCTAACGTTGTCAGGTTCTTAGCCAAAACCCGTACTACATTGGTTAAGTTTGGTGAATCCCACCAGCCTTCCATATACGCTTCACCTGCACCAATACTGCCATCCGTCAGTAAGCGTTTATAAAAAAGCGGGTTATGGACATTAATACTCGCTTGTAGCGGTGCTTGTTTGTCACCAAAGAAGACGGTGCCTTCCGTTGAATCAGATACACTTAAGCCCGCATTAGAAAGGTGTTTTAATACTTTAAATAAAATATGCCGAGATGCATGATCAGAGGCTGATACATTAACTGATGATGATTGTTGTACGTCGCTTCTAAGCATTGTCATTCCCTCGTTTAATCTTGTGTTTATTTACTTTTTCATACGGTGTGTTATTTGGGTGATCATAAATTGGTACGCCTTTAATAAATAATTTAAGCGCTTGCCAATAAATACCTATAACAACCTTTATTGTCATAATCGGTGTAAGCAGTAATTGCTTGATAAGTATTGCAGATGTGAAGTTTTGCTTACGCATCTGCATGGTGGCATCAAATACTTTTTGATGGCTATTTTTCGAACCCCCCGAATGCCCGCTCGGAGAGATGCAATCTTTGTATCGACTCACAGCCAAGTTAACCAGCAAATTGCTATCAGGCTCTGTTAATCGCCAATGATACTGTTGATGTATAGGGTTAAAAGGTGAAACATGAAACGCCTTATCATGACTATATTCACGCCCCTGCCAATATTGCGGGGCCGGTATCGCATAGTAATGACGTTCGTTCCAAGGTGTATTACTGACTTCAGCTAACATATATTGCCATTGACCTTCATCATCATGGAGGTAATACAAATTAAGAGGACTGAAATACAATCCGCAATAACGTAAGTGACATAGCATAGTGACATTGCCATCAATCATTTTACCTGTTAGCGCATAGACCTTATCTTTTACAGCTTGTGCTAAATCAGGATCACCTTTTACGTAATCATCACGTCGAAATCGAGCGAAATTAAACAGTGATAATCCAAAGCCTTTTACTTGTTTATCCAACTGATCTAATTCATTTAAGTGGATATGGGGCATAAACATAGAATATGTGAATCTATGATCCACTGGTGTAAAACGTCGATGCCTAACCCATCCCTGAAAAATGCCGCTTTTAAGCTGATTATCTTTCCCCATACTAATAACTTCGTATGACACTTTTGTATGATGGTTCATGAGAAACATTCAGAGATTGTGCTGTTTGATCTTCACCTTCTGATTGTGTCAGTGATTGCATTTTTATCGCTTCAACAACATCTAACGCACTACGTACCCCGTCTTCATGAAAACCGTTATACCAATACGCTCCACAGAACCATGTTTGATTTTCTCCATTTATCAGATGACGTTTCTGCTGAGCCGCAATACTTTGAGTATTGAAAACAGGATGAGAATAAACAAATTTGCGCAGTATTTTGTCTTTATCTATCGATTCAGTTTGGTTAAGGGTTACACAAAATGTTTCAGGAGCTAGAATGCCTTGAAGTATATTCATGTTATAAGTCAGTGACGCTAAGTTACGTTCTCGAGCATCACGAGATTTAGGTAACGAATAATTCCAAGATGCCCATGCAGCCTGACGTTTTGGTAATAACGATGTATCGGTATGAAGAACCACTTCGTTTTCTTGATAATGAATATCTGATAACACGTAGTTTTCTTCTGATGTTGCGTCAGACAGCATTTTTAACGCTTGATCACTATGACAAGCGAAAATCACTTGATCAAATTCTTCTTGCTTAGTATTAACCGTAACAATTACCTTGCCTTTACTACGCTTCACCGAAGAGACAGGGCTATTTAGTTGAATACAATCTCCGATATAAGACATCATTTTTCTAACATATTCACGAGAACCACCCGGTATTACACGCCACTGTGGACGATTAGTTATGTCTAACAAACCATGGTTTAAGAAAAAACGCAGAAAGAAAGCTAAGGGAAAACGCCTCATATCAGATAACGTTGAAGACCAAATAGCAGCCCCCATCGGTAAAATATAATTTTCAGCAAAGTAATCACTAAACTGATGCTGAGTTAAAAAATCACCTAGCGTTTGATTCATTAACTCACTATCACCTACAACCTGTTTAGCAAGCTTATTAAACTGGGTGATCTCATACAAAAAGCGATAAAAGGTCGGGTTCAATAAATTACGTTTCTGGGCAAACAGTGATGAAATAGTATGCCCATTATATTCAAGCCCCGTACGCTCATTGTGAACACTAAAGCTCATTTCGCTTGGCTTACCTGTTATTTCAAGTTGTTCAAGCAAATTTTCAAAGTTTGGATATGTACGATCATTAAAAACAATAAACCCAGTATCGATGGCATAGTCACCACTATCTACGGTGACATCTACCGTTGCAGTATGCCCACCGACATAACTGTTTGCCTCATAAACAGTAACTTCGTGTTCTTGATGTAAATACCAAGCGGACGTCAAGCCTGAAATACCGGAACCTATAATGGCTATTTTCATTATGATTTCCCCGTCATTCGTTTAATTACTGCCAATCGAAATGTAATTGGCAAAAGCGCAATAGTTTTAAGAAACAGTGTAAAGGTGGCAGGAAAACTAATTTCTTTTTTTCCTGCAGCAATACCTGATCTTATTTTTTTTGAAGCATGTTCGGGTGACACTAACATTGGCATCGTAAAATCGTTTTTATCTGTTAATGGCGTTTTTACAAAACCAGGATTCACTAACGTAATTTTCATATTCAAATAAGCGAGATCAACAGCAAGTGCTTGGGTGATATAACTCATTGCAGCCTTAGAAGCGCCATAGGCTTCTGCACGTGGTAAAGCAACGAAACTGGCAGAAGAACTGATAATGACTAAATGCGTTTTTTCATTAAATCGCGCTTGTAAGGCTTCTATGCAATGGAGAACTCCGTAAACATTGACATCAAAAACGCGTTTAACTAATGCTGTATCAATTTTTCCTTCATCAATGTATTCACACGTGCCGGCATTTAAAATAATTAACTCTGGTAGAGTCTCTAAGGATGTAAGCGCTGATAGTGTGCTTTCAAAATCTGTTACATCGAAACGTAATGTTTTTATCGCTTGATGTTCTTCTTCTAATTCATTTAAACGCTGCGCATTTTGACCGCAAGCAATAACACGCCACCCGTCATCTGCATAATCACATGCAAGCTGTTTGCCAATCCCTGAACTAGCACCTGTGATCAATACCTGATTCATTGCCCTAACCTTGATTTAATGTGTCGAATAATGCGTCCAAACATGGGTAGACCTTCATAAATCATTTCCCCCATATCGAAATAATCACGATGATAAATCACTTTATCTTGTTCAAATTTCAGCTGAGTACAGCCTTCTAAACTGCGTTCTTTGCCATTTTGTAATCGAGGATGTGAAAAGTGCATTGTCCATTGAACAAACGCTTCATGATCATCTTCTACATAGCTATTAATAATAAATCGACAGCTATTTATATTTTGATAAAGGTTAAAAAAGTAAGCTTCTAAAGCACTAAAACCTTCAATTTTATGTGCAGGATCTTCAAAAATAACTAAATGATGATAAACGTCAGACAGTTGAGAGAGGTTGTCCTTTCCTAGTTGTCCATACACATTAAAAAACTTAATTAATGCAGGGTTTATCACTGCGTCCATTATTTATTCCTCCACCAGTGTTATTGATGAATATCCATATAAGCCTTTGCTTGTTTAAAAGACTCAATTGCGACTAGACGGGCTTCCTTATGATCGACAATTGGCAATGGATAATTCAGTGATTCTGCACTCGCCCATTGATGCGGCGTGTGTATGTATTTATCCGGAACATGTTCTAATTCCTTAACCCATGTACGGATGAAATCACCTTTTGGATCAAATCGTTGCCCTTGTAGTGTTGGATTAAATACTCTGAAATAAGGTTGTGCATCGGTACCTGTTGATGCGGCCCATTGCCAACCTCCGTTATTGGAAGCGAAATCACCATCAATGAGGTGCTGCATAAACCACTGCTCACCGACACGCCAATCACATAACAAGTCTTTCGTTAGAAAACTTGCAGTGATCATACGTAAACGATTATGCATCCAACCTGTTGCACGTAATTGCCTCATAGCGGCATCGACAATAGGAAACCCCGTTTTTCCTTCTTGCCATGCTTTAAGTAATGTTGCGTCATCTTTCCATTTGACAAACTGAGTAAACTTTTGAAATGGCTGATGTTGGCTTAATTCAGGGTAGCGATGAAGTAAATGACCATAAAACTCACGCCAAACAATCTCGTTCAACCATGTGAAAGCGCCATCATCCTTATTAATCTCTAATGCATTTGGAAAGTGCTGCAATAGCTGATGCAAACACTGCCTAGCGGATAGCGCACCAATTGCTAGATAAGGAGATAAACAACTAGTACCATCAATAGCAGGAAAATCTCTGTTTTGGTGATATGATTCGGCTTTAGTTTCACAAAACGTTTCTAATCTTTGTGCAATAGTTTCTTCATCTACTGGCCATAACACACTATCGATAATGGGATAGTTGAAAGCTTTGATTTGATGACAGGCAGACAATAACTTAATCACCACGTCACTAGTTACAGTGTCACCCTTATTTGTTACAGGGTAACTAGGTGATAATAAGAAACGCTTGATCCATGCATTTCTAAATGGGGTGAAAACTTTGAATAATTCCCCATCACGGGTCAAAACCATTTCAGGCTGCAAAATATAATTATCATCAAAGATACTGAATTTTATAGTATTTTTTGCAAGCAATTCCCCTACAGCTATATCACGTTTATGCTCATTAATTGGATATTGTTTATTCGCAAAAACATGCACAGCATTATAATCAAAACAAACTTGCTCAATAACCTTAACCGATTCTGAGAAGTCATTAACTTCAATAACTTGCAAAGGAATATTTTGTTTAACCAACTGTTGCTTTAATACTTGTAACCGACGATGAACAAAATCTACTTGAACTGCCGCCATATTATGTTGGTGCCACTGCATAGGCGTTGCAATAAAGAGTGCGATGATAGGAAGTCCACTATCGATTGCATGATTTAATGCTGTATTATCAACAACACGTAAATCTGAACGAAACCAAATAATAACGTGCTGCTCTTTTACTGTTTTATTTGTCATCATCACTCCTATTAGCTTATTAAAAGAATAATGCTGGTGGATCTTTTTACTTCTACTGCTTGTGGATCATTTTTATGCTTCCAATGAAAGAAACTTGAACATTGCTTTCTTTTTCTATTATTTCAATATCAGCTAACTGCTTATTATCAAGTTTGTTTTCTCCAACGATATAGACGTGGTTAATGTCATGCTCTGTTATAAATGCTGACAATCCTGTTACTTTTCCTAATAAATCTGATAAAACAATCGCGTAATAACCTTCATACGCTAATTTTAAGGCCTGTTGCCACACAAAGTGATTATCAGAAGATGAAAAACTCAACACGAGACTTCGGGGATTTTTATCTGAATTAACTTTCGCTAATACAGTAATAAAACATTGCGTAAGTGCTGAGTTCCACACACTTTTTTGTAATGTTTTTAATGGATTATCACTGCGTGTTATATGTTGCTCAATTGGCTTTAAAAATTGCTCTTCTAAAACATTAAATGGATAAAGTTTTAATGCTTCACGTACGCGTTTTTCTATTTGTTGTGCTTTACCCTGCTCGATTAAACAGATGGTTTCGTCAACCATTTCTATTTTTTCAACATTTAATTCATGATGTTCAGCAGTACCTTCTAATAAAGGTTTAACCTTACCAATTGATACTCCTTTGGCTAACCAAGTTAAAATTTCATGAATTTTAGCAATATCGCTATCGGTATAAAGACGGTGACCTTTAGGTGTTCGTTGAGGAACTAATAAACCATATCTGCGTTGCCAAGCACGTAAGGTTACAGAGTTAACACCCGTAGCTTCAGATACTTCACTAATTGAATACAACTTAATTTCAACGTTCAAATTATTACCTTCATTCGTAATTTCATAATTAGTTTAAGAACATAACAATACAAACTTGTACAACTGCTCTTTCATGTATAACTATAGTGTTAAACCTCCAACTTGTACAATAATTTAATCTTGTACAAGATTGAAGTTAGAGTTGTATCACATCAAAAAAAGAGGTGGTGAGTAGTAATTCGAAATAAGCTAAGTATTGTGGCAATCAAAATAATGATTGCCACATTGAAAAACGCTATGCGTTAAGTGCTTGTTCTAAATCAGCAATGATGTCATCAATATGTTCTATGCCGATAGAAAGTCTGATCATTTCAGGATGAACACCAGCTTGGCTCTGTTCTTCTGGTGTCATTTGTCGATGTGTGGTTGAGGCAGGATGACAAGCCAGTGATTTAGCATCACCAATATTCACCAACCGTTTAAACAAACCGAGTGCATCATAAAAACGAACACCTGCTTCATAACCATTTTTCAGTCCGAACGACAAGATAGCAGAGGGTTTACCCTTGGTATATTTTTGTGATAACTCGTAATAATCCGAATCAGGAAGACCAGCATAGTTAACCCAACTAACTTGGTCATGGTTAGCGAGATATTGTGCAACTTTAAGTGCATTTTCAGTATGTCTCTCCATGCGTAATGGTAAGGTTTCCAAACCTTGCATCAGCATAAACGCATTCATCGGAGACAGCGCAGCACCTGTATTTCTTAGTGGCACAGTTCGCGCTCTACCAATAAATGCCGCTTCACCAAACGCTTCATTATATACAACACCATGATAAGACGGTTCTGGTTGGCTAAATACAGGGAATCTATCTTTGTACTGTGCCCATGGAAATTTCCCTGAATCAACAATAACGCCACCTAATGTTGTTCCATGTCCGCCCACATATTTAGTCAATGAGTGAACAACAATATCAGCGCCAAATTCAATTGGTTTACATAGCACAGGTGTTGCAACAGTGTTGTCGACGATAACAGGTACGCCTTTATCATGTGCTAACTGAGATACTCTTTCGAGATCAATGATGTTACCACTAGGATTACCAATACTTTCACAATAGACCGCCTTGGTCTTTTCATCGATTAACGCAGCCATAGATTCTGGTTTATCATCTTTTGCAAACCGAACTTCAATCCCTTGGCTTGGTAACATATGAGCAAATAACGTATAGGTTCCGCCATAAAGTTGTGGTGTTGATACAATATTATCCCCTGCTTGAGCTAGGGTTAGAATCGCATAGTTAATCGCCGCGCTTCCAGCACTGACCACTAAACCCGCAATACCTCCTTCAAGCGCAGCCATACGTTTTTCTAATACGTCATTGGTCGGGTTCATGATACGGGTATAAATATTGCCCGGCACTTCAAGATTAAAAAGATCAGCACCGTGCTGTGCATCATCAAACTCGTAGGCTACCGTTTGATAAATTGGTGTTGCGACTGATTTAGTTGTCGGATCGGTTTCGTAACCACTGTGAATGGATAGCGTTTCGTCTTTCATTTTTCTACCTTGAATAATTGAAAAGAATAATAAGTATACAGACTACATTTAATAATCTATTGATGTAGCCTAATGGTAATTTTAGTTCAACATATGGCGTTTATATCTTAAAAACCACAATACGTATTTATAATGAATAACGTAACTTCAATGCTTCAGGATAAGGCGCTAAATAAGCTTGTTTTGATAAATACTCATTAGGGTTTAATGCTAAATGATGATTGATGAGTGTTAACGGTGCGATTAATGGCAGGTTACCTTCACGATAGCGCATAATAACATCGCGTAATTCTGCTTTTTGTTGTTTATCTAAATTACGTTTAAAGTAACCTTGAATATGTAGCAGTACATTCGTATTCGTTTTGCAATTTGAACGATGCTTTAAACCGTCCATTAATAATTGACGATACTCTACAAAGAACGCATTAATATCGTTCCATTGATGACTTTTAGCTAATAACTGACCAAGCTTACGGTACGTTGCTGGGTGGTTTGCCATCAACGCTAATTTATAACGAGCATGGAATTTCATTAATTTATTACTCGTAATTCCGTCCTCACCTTTAATACTCTCATATAAATCATTAAGTGCATAAACCCGAAAAACAAAGTTCTCCCTTAATACGGGATCGCATAAGCGACCATCTTCTTCAATCGGTAACCAAGGCATTTTCTGCATAAGGCGTTTAGTATAAATACCAACAGAACCACCAGGTACTGAGTGACCATTATCAAGATAAAGTTTAACTCGCTCCATACCGCAAGAAGGCGATTTAGCACATACAATGTAACCACACAGTGTTTCTAATGAAGGTAAAACCTTATCAGTAAATGCGTTCATTTTATCCGTATAATCAAGCGTATTATCTTTACTATCAACTAAACGCACATCAATACTGTTATCCAATAAACGAATAACTGGACGTGGGATTGTCATGCCAATGCCAACCTCTGGACAAATAGGCTTGAACTCAAAATAATCACTTAATTCTTCGTCTGCGAATTTAAAACGCTTATGACCACCGTCAAAACGTACTTGTTGTCCTAAAAGGCAACCACTTATTCCTACTATAATCGCCATAAATACTCCGTTGACGCTTAACCATATAAACCATAAAATTATTAGGGGTAATATTGCTATAAAATAATATTGAATGTAATAATGCTGTAATGATTAGTTACATCTTTTCTATTAATAACATTGCTCACATTATTTCCACCCTTGATGCCACAACGAAGTATTTCTTAAATCTTGCCAATTAATTATAAATTCACGTTTAGACATTACTGCTTCCATCGTGCAATGCAGTACCTTACCTTCCTCGTTAATTTCAAGTTCAGTAATAATAAAATGTTTTTCTTTATTTTTAGGGACTGCAGCAGTCCACTTACTGTTTAACAACTTTTTAGGGTTGAATTGATTCACTATATTTACCCTTAATTTCATTATTACAATGAGAAACGAAGCTTTAGTTTTTCAGGGTAAGGAGATAAATATGCTTGCGTTGCAAGATATTCATCAGGGTTTACTGTTAAGTGATGATTAATAAGTGTTAGCGGAGCGATTAAAGGAATATTTCCCTCACGATAGCGCATAATTACATCACGTAACTCTGCTTTTTGATCCTTATCTAAATCACGCTTAAAGTAACCTTGAATATGCATTAACACGTTGGTGTTATTTTTACGGCTTGCACGGTTTTTCAGAGCGTCCATAAATTGCTGACGATAAGTTAAGAAGAACTCAATTAAGTCATCCCACTCATGAATTTTCGATACTAAGCGTCCAAGCGAACGATAAGACTCTTGATGATGTGCCATTAAGCAAAGTTTGTAACGAGAATGAAACTTAATGATTTTTCCTCGAGTAATACCACCGTCAACACTACGATAGAGGTCATCAAGTGCATAAACACGGAAGATAAAATTCTCTCGCAGTACCGGATCACATAGTCGGCCATCTTCTTCAATAGGTAGCCATGGCATTGCTTCCATTAGACGTTTGGTATAGATACCAACAGATCCGCCTGGTACTGAGTTACCATTTTCTAAATACAATTTAACTCGTTCCATACCACAAGAAGGTGATTTAGCGCACACCACATAGCCACGTAACCACTCAAAACTAGGTATAATTTCATCGGCGAACGCCTTCATTTTATCTGTGTGATCAATAGCATTATCTTTACTATCAACAAGCCGTACTTCAATGCCATTATCTTGTAAACGGATCACCGGACGCGGCGTAGACATCCCAATAGCCATTTCAGGACATACCGCTCTAAAGCTGAAGTATTCAGCTAAGTCTTCTGCTACAAAACGATTACGTTTATGCCCGCCATCAAAGCGTACTTTCTCGCCTAATACACATGAACTGATTCCTACAGGGATACCCATACCCGCCTCCAAAGTTGTACAGTTATTTCTTGTTGTACAATTAATGTAGACAAATAGATCACCTTGTACAAGTTTTTTTATTGTATAAGTATTGGTGATGACGAATGAAAGCGCCTATAAGGCTTAAAACACACTTATCGTTAATATTTAATTAACAATACTTTAACTTGATCTAAATCATTATGATGATTTGGAAAGAAGCTTATTGTTAAGTTATTGTAAATAGGAGGTGGTATGAAATTAAGAAAAGATAAAAGATGCTATACCGATCTTTGTATTAACGGTAAATGGTTCCATCATGATCACTGCACAAATACGGCTTATATGCTGAAAGGACGTGATTCTCCTCTATTAGAATTGGCAAGAATACCGCAAACAGAGAGTGAGCTTATTGGACTGCTAGAGGAAGCAACATTAAATTAACATAGTGGTATGTTCTATGATTCTAATTCTGTGTAAACTTTGGATATTAATGAGAACCAATCATAAAGCGATGTATTGATAAATACATCGCTTATTTATGGCAAAAGCTAAATTAGCTCCAGCGCTCTTGGCGCCATTCTTGTTGCTGTTCTTCGTTTAAGAACGTCCAAGCAATAAGACGTGAGATCTTTTGACCTTGTGACATTTCAATAGTTTTTACCGAAACCGCACCCACTTTCTCAAGTTGCTTGTAAAGTACACCTAAGTTTTCTTTCTTCGATACTAAGGTTGTAAACCAGAAGCACTGTGTAGACTTACTTGCACTTTGGTTGATCATTTTTTTGATAAAACCGACTTCACCGCCTTTACACCACAATTCAGCTTTTTGACCACCAAAGTTTAATACAGGTGTTGTTGATGACTTCGCATTATTAAAAGCAGGCGATACTTTACCGCGAGAACGAGCTTGTTGTTTCTTATTCGCATTTGCTGCAAGGTTACGAACTTTTCGTTCAGAACCTGCCATTGCTTCTTCTTCAGAGCTATGGAATGGCGGATTACATAACGTAAAATCAAACACTTCTTCATCATTGATCGTATCTGTAAAGATATTATCAGCATTCTTTTGTAGACGAATTTGAATAGCGCCTTTTAAACGTGGATTGTTACCTGCAATGAATTTTGCTGATTTCACAGCAAGAGGATCGATCTCTGAACCAACAAATTGCCAGCCATAAACACGATGTCCAATAATTGGGTAGACGCAGTTTGCACCGATACCAATGTCTAAACCACGAATACCTTTACCTTGAGGAATCGCCCCTTCGTTAGATTGCGCTAATAAATCAGCAATGTAATGCAAATAGTCGGCACGACCAGGAATTGGAGGACATAAAAAACCAGCAGGAATATCCCAATGATCCACTTGATAAAAATGCTTTAATAACGCTTTGTTTAATGTTTTAACTGCGAGTGGATCGGAGAAGTTTACAGAAAGATCACCATAAGCATTTTCGCTAACATGCTGATCTAACTCTGGGGTTGCTTTAATTAGTGTCGCAAAATCATAACGCGCACGATGTGGGTTACGTGGGTGTAAGCCTTGCTTAGGCTGTGCGTTTTTCTTTTGGGTCATCTTTGCTTCTCGCAGAATTGGATCTTATCAAAGCGCAGCATTGTACATGCTTATCGATGATAAACTTAGCGTTTAAGTGTCTAATAATTGAATAATTCCCAAATTGTCTATTTCTTTATCACCTTATCAACACTTAATAACACAACACTCTCTTTACTCTTCCTTACTGCGGTCTAAACCTTGTAATTTAATTTTAGCCATTTCTGACACATCATCTGCCGTTAACTTATCAATTAAATTAATTGGCAGTGGGAAAACGATAGTCGATGTACGTTCATTGGCGACTTCTGTTAGGGTTTGAAAATAACGTAATTGAATCGCGTTTGGCGATTTATTTAACTCATTAGCAGCCTGCTGTAATTTTACCGATGCTTCTAACTCACCTGTCGCATGAATGACTTTTGCACGACGTGAACGCTCAGCTTCAGCTTGTCTTGCTAAGGCTCTAACCATACTGTCATCTAAATCAACATGTTTTATCTCAACATTGGCGATTTTTATTCCCCAATTATCAGTATGTTGATCAAGAATACCTTGAAGACCACGATTTAGTTCCTCTCGTGCAGACAATAACTCATCCAATTCATGTTGACCAAGTACAGAACGAAGCGTTGTTTGTGACAGTTGACTGGTCGCTTCTAAATAATTCTCTACATTGTTGATCGCCATTTTTGGATCAACCACTTTAAAATAAACAACAGCATTTACATGTACAGATACATTATCACGGGTTATTAAATCTTGAGTGGGCACATCAAGCACAATAGTACGTAGATCAACTCGCACCATTTGTTGTACAAACGGCACAATAATGACCAACCCCGGCCCTTTTACGTCATAGAAACGCCCAAGGAGAAATACAACAGCCCTTTCATACTCTCGTAAGACCTTAAACATGCTGATAATTAATATAACCACCAGCACGACAATAATCGCAATGGAATAAGTAACCATAGTACTCTCCTTACAATGTCTTTATTAGCCAATTAGTTAGGGATCAATTTCGAGCCATAACCCACGAATTGCAGTCACAATTACCGTATCCCCTTTATGAAAAACCCCAGTGCTGGTTGCTTGCCATATTTCACCTTCAACTAATACTCGATATTTACCCGCTTCATTGTCCACATACATCACTGTCGCTTTCTGACCTATTAATGTACTGATTCCTGTTACAACAGGCTTTTTGCGTGATTTAACCAACATGGTAAGAATAATAAAGAAGAAGGCTGCAGATACCGCGGTAAAACCTATTATCAGTGGTACTGCGATTTGATAACCAGGAAGATCGGTATCCATTAACATAACCGAGCCTAGTGCAAATGACACTATGCCCCCTAAACCTAATATACCGAAACTTGGACTAAAGGCTTCAGCAACCATTAACATGACACCTAGAATAATCAGTGCTAGGCCTGCGTAGCTGATCGGTAACATTTGAAGCGAATACATCGCCAGTACAAAACAGATCCCACCAAGCACCCCAGGTAATCCGACTCCGGGATTATAAAACTCCAGTAACAACCCATACATGCCGATCAGCATTAAAATATACGCAACATTTGGATTTGTTAGAACTGATAACAACTTAAAACGCCAGTCTTGCTCTCGTTCAATAAAACGTACATTACTTAGCTCAATTGGTGTTTCTACGCCATTTAGTTTCACCATCCTACCATTGGATTTTTCTACTACCTTTGCTACATCTTGAGCAATGAAATCAATCACGTTCTTCTGCAATGCCGTTTCTGCGCTAATGCTTGCAGATTCTGTTACCGCTTTAACTGCCCATTCAGCATTACGATTATGTAATTTGGCCAAACTTTCGATATAAGCCGCTGCATCGTTCATCACTTTATTTTCCATAGCGGAACCACTTTTAATCGCAGCTGGTTGTTTAGATGATTGGTCTGATCCCTCACTACTTTTTACTTCATCCTCACTTTTAGATTGCTCATCACTTTTATCACCATTAAACGGCGACTCACCTGCGTTTCCTCCACCAATGGATACCGGTGTTGCAGCACCTAAATTTGTACCATTTGCCATAGATGCAATATGGCTTGCCAATAATATGTAAGTACCGGCACTTGCAGCTCGAGATCCTGATGGACCCACCCATGTTGCAACGGGTACTGGAGAAACCGTAATAGCCTGAATAATTTGCCGCATGGAAGAGTCTAAACCACCAGGAGTATCAACTTGTAAGATAATCATCGCTGCGTTATTTTTTTGTGCTTCGGATATTTCACGCGTCACGTAATCGCTTGTAGCAGGTCCAATCCCTCCTTTTATATTTATCACCCACACATCTTGGGCTACTACTGGTGAACAGAAAATAATAAGGCTTAGCAGTAAGTATTGAATAAACGTTTTCATACGCTTCACCCACAAATAAATGAATAAAAGCTCTAACGATTGAGACTGATATAATAAACAGTTGGTTATTTAACTATACGTGTAACAAAAGGAATTAGTTTTCTTAAAATTGAAGCCTTACCTTATGAGTGTCACAAGGCAGCCCCTCAAAACAAGAGAAAGGATTTATACTTAAGAATAAAAACAACAAAAGGATAGTTAATAATGCCGCAAGCAAATACTCTTGTTATTTACTGTTCTCCACGCCTTGCTATATATCATCACCTACTTTTACTCGTTCTATTTATCATTCTTTTTGCAGGAAGTTATTCACATAGCGCCATCGCAAATACACAAATGACAGCAATAACGGATACCTCAAAGACAAACCATCAAGCTGTTGATACATCGCGAGATCTGCCAACGATCTCATCCTCACCCAGTAACAAAGAACTGGTCATCGGAACTTATATTTGCCCACCTTTTGTTATGCAAGATCAATTTGGTGAATATACAGGATTAAGTATTTTACTGTGGCAACAAATAGCAGAAAAATTAGAGCTACCCTACACCTTCAAAAATTACCCTTTGAAAGACCTATTAAAAGCAGTTGCAGCGAAAGAAATCGACATTGGATTGTCGTGTTTATCGATTACACCAGAGCGAGAACAAATCATTGATTTTTCGCACTCATTCTATGAAACACACCTTGCAATTGTCGTTAAATCTGCAAGTCATTTCGATACATTTAAAAGTATTATTACTAACAGACATCTCTTAACAATTATTGCTATTTTCATCACGGCTGCGGCAATAGTAGGCGGTTTATATTATTTATTAGAGCACCGTGTTAATGACAAGCTTTACTCGATGCGATCAAGACCCGCACAGTTAATTGAAGGATTTATTTTAGGCTTATTATTTATAACTAAAGGCCCTTTCAATTATTACGAATTTAAAACATTAACAGGACGAGTGTTAACGGTTGGACTTGCGGTTTTCACTACGCTATTTATTGCCAGCATAACCGCAGTTTTGGCGAGTACATTTACTATCGGATTAATTAATAGCGATATAAAAAGCCCCAACGATTTAGCGAATGTTAGTACTGGTGCAAAGACCGCTTCAACTTCGTCGCAATTTTTAACTCGTCACAGTATTACTCATCGTCAATACGACACAGTCGTTGAAATGTTGGATGCTTTAGAGCGTGGAGAAATAGATGCTGCTGTCAATGATGATGCAATCGTTAAGTATGAAATAAAGATAGCGCAACAAAACGGTAAATATGAAAAATTAACCGTCTTACCTTATCAATTTGAAAAACAAAATTATGGTATCGCGTTAATAGAACAAAGCCCTTATGAAGAATCAGTAAACCGAGAATTATTACAATTTAGGCAGAGTAATGAATGGCGTAATGCATTACTTGAGTACTTTAAAATCAAATAGTGCTAAACATACAAAGAATAAAACAGTTATTCACGCTATAGCGTTACAGAATTAAGCTATAACGCGAATAATGTAACTATTAACGAATTCGGAATAATTTACCTAGTTGACTCAATTTAGATGGATGGTAAGACCAACAATGATCGAACATCTCTAAAAGTTCTGGATTACCATATTTTGACAGGTTAACGGCATGAAAACGGTTCTTCTGGGCTTTCAGTTTTTCTACTCGACTCAGCATAGCCTCAGGCTGGCTGGGTGCAATAAAGTCAGATAACACCACGAGATCAGCGTTTTTATATTTACCGTCGCTCATCAAATCAATCGATTGATCTAATACAGGACCAAGATCCGTGCCGCCATGGAATGAATAAGATAAAAAGTTAACCACTTCGCTTAACCCATCTTGCTTAGTCAACTCGTACGTAATCTGTTGAGTTGAAAACATAATGACATAACAATCACGCTCATCAGCAAGCGCTATTTGCATCAAGCCATAAGCCAGTGCTTTAGCACAATTTTCAGGGAAACCCGACATAGAACCTGAAGCATCAATACAAACAATAAATGGACCTTTATCTTGATCCACCTGTTTGGTTTGTCGCTTATACGCTTTTACCTTGCGTAGTTTACGCTGCGTACCTTGCATACGGTAATTCATTAAGCGTTTATCGGCTAAGTGTTTATAGAACACCACTTCCAATTCAGGATAGGCTAAAAACATTGCTTCATTAGGTAAAAGCTTGGCGAGATCGTCACTTTCATGGATCCCGACAATATCATCGGTGACATTGTCACTTTTTTCTTCCACCAGCTTAAGTTCTTCTGCTTTTACGCGCTCTTTATTAGGATCATCGACTTCACTTGCCATACGCCCTAACTTCTCAGCGATATCTTGCAAGCCATTATTGTTTTTCAAAAACTTTGCAATTTTCTTCATGACATCGACATCAGTCTGTGTCAATTTCGCTTTTGCCATATCCCATAAACGGCCAGCCTTTTTCTCATCGCCAGCTTCTGTTACCTCTTCCACTTGCTTTAACGTTTCAATACGTTGATACAAGTCTTTCAACAGCTCTTCTTTATTTTCTTCAATTTCAGATTCTTGCGCTTCTTTTAAGGCATAAGCAATATACTCATACCATTTGTCACAAAAGAAGCGTTGAAACATCGGGTTATGTTTCTGATGTTCTTTAGCAACAAGATTTTTTGCTTTGAAATAAAACGAAGACTGCCCTTCCAATTTTTTTACGACTTCATCAGCATGCTCGATAAAATAATCTTGATCCCATTTACAGACTTGTTGATAAAGCTCTATTTCATCATGAAACCGTTCTACTACCGTCCCTTTAGCGGTTTGACGGATCATTTGTCCTCGCCATTTCATGACTTGGTTTTTCATCGCTGTTTTAACACCAGGGCTAGATTCTGCCGCCATTAATAACTGCGGACGTACCATGACTTCATGAACAGCACTATCAATAACGCCTGATTCAGCAAGCATCAATGCGAAGTTTAATCCTTCAGAGACTGGCATACGCGATTCTCCTTTTTCGTGCCTAACGTTAGGTGTTGATTACACCCAACGATAGACTGCTTAACAACAAGCATTATTTGGCAAAATATTCAGAAAGGTGGGTAATTCGAAATGCACTCTTTTCGACAAGTCCTTTAAGCTCTGCAACTTTATCAGCGGCATCACACAAACTTTGTTCAATAAGTGCAGGAAAAGCATCATTGATAAAGTTATGTGGTAATGCTCCGTGGAAACTTGCACGTGACTTTTTAATGTTATGCTCTGAATCAACTATTTTTGCCATGGCAACATCAACACCGTCTTGCCATGTTTGCTGCTGAGTTTCAGTGATACCTTTATTACCTGCAATGCCAACTAATACCGAGCGATTAGCAATATCTTTAATAGTTAGGCGGTTTTGCGCGTCAATTTCAAATTGTAAGCGACACAGATGCGTGTTCTTATTTACAAAACCATAAATATCACATTTACCCGTCCTAATTTTCTTATCAAACTCATCGCCGTCTACGTATACCCATCGGCTATCACCCGGCTCTTGTTCCGAGACTGATGGATTTTGCTGTAGCATCACCAATTTGATCATACGAGGGTTGTTGTTAACGTTAAATCTTGCTGCTGTCGCAAAGTTATATTTAAACCACTCTTTACGCATAGTGCTTTCTTTTGTGAAAGACACAACCAATTTATCAACGACATCATCGTTAATCGTATTAATGATAGTTTCCGCTTCATTAGCGTCTAAACTTGATTGAGTCTGATTAAAGGCATGTTCTGACGCGAATGTATTAATGATATTACAGATAACATTACGCGATTCTGGGCTATGCCATAAGCAGTCTTGCAGCAGTAATAAATCAAGTGGGTTGATTTCACTACGACCATTAAAAAACGCGCTGGCTTTTAATAGGCGTACAGACTTTTTCCAGCGTCGGTCAGATATATACAGCTCACTGTCACTATCAATCACATCGGTTTGATTAACATGATCTTCAACCATTGATTTAAGCTTAAAGATTTGTTCAAAGATCTCTTCACTTAATTGGATCTCATCAATATGCTGCTGCCAGTTAACATACTCTTCATCTTTAATAGTGAGACTAGGATCAATTTCTTGTAGTGTTGGCCCTTCCCCCATCAATAGAGCTTTAAAGTTCTTTTTCTCTTGAATACGATTAACGAATACACGAACGAGCATTCGGTCATATAAAGCATCAAGGCCACTATCTTCATCAGGTAACTCGTTAGATGCTGTGATCAACAAGCGCATAGGTACAGGCAGAACATCTTGACCATTTTTGAATGTACGTTCATTAACCACTGTTAATAACGTATTTAGAATAGCAGGGCCGGCTTTCCAAATTTCATCAAGAAAAACCACTTGCGCTGTCGGTAAGTAACCGTCAATTAAACGAACGTATTTACCGTTATCTTTTAACTCTTGAATAGATAAAGGTCCAAACACCTCTTCAGGCGTTGAAAAACGTGTCATCAAGTAATCAAAAAATTTGCTATCGTCAAAGGCTTGAATTAATCGTTTTGCAATTAAACTTTTTGCGATCCCTGGAGGTCCTAAAAGAAAAACACTCTCTCCCGCTAATGCCGCAAGCAAACACAGCTTAATCACTTCCTCACGTTCATAGACGCCATTAGAAAGCCCTTTAATCAATTTTTGAATCCGTTCAGATAAAATAGCTTTATTCGGTGATGTTGCTGTTGTTGCCATTTTAAGCATATAACCAACCTTGTGTGTTTCCTACTAACGCTGTACGGCGCCTACCTCAATCATTAAACGTAAAATCCCTACACTTAATGTTATATCTATTAATCGACTTTAGCATTTTACTAAGTTGATTCAAAATTTTATCTTATATTAGCAATGAAATTAACCATATACACTCATAGTATTAACGTTTCACAGTGACTATTTCTAGTGACTATTCACTCGCCAACAGATAACTTTTAGTTATGAGGTTCACATTCCTGTCACACAATCGTAATAACATACGCTCGAAATAACTAAGCTCATGGAGTAAAAAATGCTTAAAACAGTAATTCGCTTATTAGCATTAAGCGTATGTATATCATTCAATGTACAAGCAAAAGAAACAGTGACCGTGGTTGGATCTACATCGGTAAGTCATATTATGGATGTGCTTGCAGATACCTACTCGTCAACGCATAAAAACACCACAATTGAAGTTCAAGGTATCGGTTCAACTGCAGGTATTAATGCTGTTAAGCAAGGTGCTGCTGAGATAGGCATGAGCTCTCGTGTCATTTCGCGTGCTGAGTTAGATGATAATTATAAAGCCGTTACTATTGCTCATGACGGTATTGCGCTTGTGGTAAATAAAGCGAACCCTGTAACAAATCTGACGCGCGAGCAACTTATTGGTATTTACCAAGGTAAAATCACTAACTGGAAATCAATTAACGGCAAAGATTTAGAT
Source organism: Photobacterium angustum (assembly GCF_002954615.1). Classification (NCBI taxonomy): domain Bacteria; kingdom Pseudomonadati; phylum Pseudomonadota; class Gammaproteobacteria; order Vibrionales; family Vibrionaceae; genus Photobacterium; species Photobacterium angustum. Next base: position 1,093,313 of record NZ_MSCJ01000003.1, read on the forward strand.
ATGGCAGTCGTAAGCCGTGAAAATGCATCAGGCTCTCGCTTTTCATTTGAACACTTTATGGGGCTAACCAAACAAGTTTCTGGTTTTACTGTTTCTAATATCAGCCCACGCGTGCTGGTGGTAAGTACCAATGGCATGGTGAAAAGTTTAGTTTCACGTAATGAACATGCAATTGGCTATGTATCTCTTGGTTCTGTTGATGATTCAGTTAAAGCCCTATCGTACGATAATGTTTTACCGACCACAGCTAATATTGAATCAGGAAAATATAAAATTGCTCGCCCATTTTTGTTGATGTTTAAACAAAAAGACTTAGCCAACGATGCGCAACAATTTATTAAATTTGTCCTTTCTAACCAAGCGCAAAGTATTATCAAAGATAAAGGCTATGTGGCTATTGATAAGAAAGCCTGATCGTTACAAATTAAATACCTCACATTAATAACCTATACAAATAGAGGCGGCAGTGTTATCTATCGTGCTGTTATACTGCTCGCCTTTATATTTCTCTTTTAACGGTCTTTATTTAACAACGGGGTAACACTCAGTTGCACCCCATTCTGTCCAAGAACCGTCATAAACAGTAAGTACTCTACGACCAATCAAATTTGCAGCTAAAGCTAGAATGCATGCTGTAACACCTGAGCCACAGCTAAAAATTAAACGCTGTTCTGGCGTTGATAACACATCAAATTTTGCTTTTATCTCAGATAGCGCAATAAAGTGACCATTATCAAGCAATTCACCAAACGGTAGATTTTTTGCATTTGGCATATGACCACTTCGAATGCCCTCACGCGGCTCTTTCACTGAGCCCAAGAAACGTGCGCGTGGTCTTGCATCAATCACAGCAACCTTATTATCAGTGAGTAATTCATTAAGGTGTTCAGCATCTATCACCCATTCTGATTGTAACTCGGCGTTAAAATCCATTGGGACAATACTTTCTAGCTCACCTGACTCAAGTTCAAGACCAGCTTCTATCCATGCTGGTAATCCACCATCTAAAACAGAAACATTATTGTGTCCCATCGTTTTAAACATCCACCAGCCGCGTGGGGCAGAAAACATGCCTAAACTATCGTAAATCACGACATGGGTATCATTACTAATACCTAGTTTACTTACCTCAAGTGAGAACTGCTCCGCCGACGGTAACATATGTGGTAAATCGGTATCTGGAGCTGCTAGCTTGTTATTGAAATCAAAAAAGCGTGTACGAGGAATACGTTGTTCAATCAGCTCTTGCTCTGGATCACGATCAACGCCTGGCATAAAAGACGTAGCATCTAATACGACAAGATTGTCCTGTGCATTATTCGCTAATGCTTGATGTAACCATTGCACTGACACTAAGTCTTGATGTGGTACTGATGTCGACATGACGAATCCTTTGTTTAAGCTATTAATCAGATTTAATTTTACTACTTAATCAACGGTTTGTACCAATACTGATAGCCCATCACTTTGCCAATCATTGTTTTCAGCCATGCGGAGTACATCATTGCTGCTATATAAAATGCCATCATAAACAACCACAATACTGGTATCGCCTGATTGCAAGAAATGTGTTTCTCCGTATGGCGTATAACGAGTTGCACCAATACTAATAATGGCTTCCTTTGGATGATCGGCTTGATTTAACAGTGCATTAATATTTTCAGTTGGCCCTACATCCTGCTGGTGATTCATTCGTTCAATTACCCAATCAAGCAGCTTTTGATAAAAGTAGCTATATCCAACTACTGGGCTATCTTCACCATAGCAATGAAGTTGACCATTAGATCGATGAAAACTTGCGATACGGTAACGATCTAATATCCCACCGGTTTGGAAATGGTCGATATCAATCAAGGTTTCTGAAATCCCTTTACTGTTTGCTCCCCAATTCTTTTTCTCACTAATTTTATTCGCATCAGGCTTTCTAATAGAACAATCGTTATACGCTGCAAACTGACGTGGAGTTAAACCAACGACATTAATTTCACCATTACCTTGTTGTTGATATTCAATATCACAAACAATCGCAACTTCAGGCTCAATCTGTAGATTATCAGCATTGTTTGGTGGCGTAATACGCGTAGATGAAAGTGGGTATACGTTAAGGAATGAATTTGTATTAGAAGGGACATAAAATGGAAAAATGCCTTTGGGCTGAACTTCTTCTTTTACTTCGACATTTAAAAAATCCCTCGCTTCACCCGCTTGTTCTAAATGCCCTGCAAAGTTGCCCGCAACACCAAAACCAATAAAAGATTTAAACATAATGCGTATTCTAAATTCCTCCACACAACTTTTCTGGAGTTCAGTTATCAATATTGTGTATCTAAATTAATACAAACTCATTTTTTTGCGATTAATGACACATTATTGGTAATTTTTTGAATCGTTATAGCTACGCTTTAATAAACAACAGTTCAAGGCGGAGCTGCACATGACATTGCATTTATGGGTAAAAAAATTAACGTACTTAGTCGGTATTTTCATTGTTTTTAGTTACCAATCTCTTGTGTTGGCGCATACAACAGTTAATACACAAGCAATAGCAAAAGCCATTAATGGTACCGATGCTACCCTTTATGATTCACAGCTGATCCCTTGGCAAGCAGCATTAAAACAAAAAGGGTTTGATAGTGTTAGCTGTGGCGCTGTTGTGATAAGTGAATATTGGTTATTAACAGCAGCACACTGCAACTCATCAGACATTGGTGATATTGCCATTGTTGGTACTAGTCTGATTGAAGATGGTAATTTTACTAATCTTGATAGAAAGCATTTTTTTAATATCGTACAGAAAATCAGCCATCCTTATTACAATGAAGACAACTTTATCAATGATATAGCGCTTTTTCGCGTAAATCGTTCAATGTACGACGTTGCCCAACCGATTAAGCTTGCGACTTCTAATGAACAAATCATGGCTGATATTACATTCAGTAATTCTTGGGCGACAAATATGGATTCTCCTGTCACTGCTATTGCTTCTGGTTGGGGAGACACACTTAGAAAAGGTTATCCAACAACATTACAGGTAATTAGTTTAGCGGGTGTTCCTGATAGTCAATGCGTAGGGCTCAATATCGGTAATGAACATATTGTCTGCGCAGATTCAAACATTAATGGCTTAATTAAAGATGTATGTAGCGGTGATTCTGGCGGCCCGCTTATCTGGCAAAACCATCAAGCAGTATCTGATAGTGATAAAGGCATTCGATTAATCGGGTTAACCAGTAATGGGGCAAAATGTTCAACTCGAAATGACAATCCAGAAAACCAATATAATCAGCTTACTGGGCAATATACTCAGGTTTCTACCCATCGAGATTGGATAGAACAACAAATACAATATTATGATAATTCAACATTCACACTTAATGATTCCTCATTACAACCAACGCTGAATATCGATCCTTTTGCCGTAATAAAAGATGCTTCAAGTAATAGAGACAATACGAAAATTGTCGTAACTGCGGCAGCAGAACACACAGAAAGTGGCGGCGCGATAACTTTTTACAGCCTGCTACTTACTCTTCTCATATTTTACTATCGTCGAAACCAAGGTAACTAAACACAGCAAAATGATTACAATGTTAAACTTGCTCTTAATAATCTTTTCATGGTACTAAATTAGTAACCTTATGAAGTAATTGATTTCTTTGTAAACATTAGCTTGTTGCACAGCTCAAAATAAAAATGAGCGATTTAACGGATATACGAAATGGATTTTTTCCCTGTTTTTCTAAAGTTAACCCATAAAAAAGTATTAGTCGTGGGTGGTGGTGAAGTCGCCTGCCGAAAAGTAGATTTATTACTTAAAGCGCAAGCTAACATTACGCTTGTCTCTCCAGATCTTCACCCTCACCTTGTATCACTACTCGATGAAGGTAAATTTGAATATCTAAAAGCACGTTACGAAAAGTCACTTCTTACACAGTTTGACCAAGTTTGGGCGACAACCGATTCTCGTGAACTCAACCACCAAGTTTATCATGATGCTAATGCATTAAAGATATGGACAAATGTTGTTGATGACCCTGCATACTGTGATTTTATAACGCCATCCATGATTGATCGTTCACCAATGCAAGTTGCCATTTCAAGTGGTGGCGCATCACCTGTGCTAGTCCGTTATTTACGAGAACGTTTCGAAACACAATTGCCGCAAAACTTAAGCTTATTAGCTCATTACTCAGGTCAGCAGCGTACTCGAATAAAACAGCATTATAAAACCGTTGATGAACGTAGAAAGTTCTGGGAGGCTTTTTTCCGTTTACCTGCAGTTGAAACAGCAACAACAGAGCAAGAATTAGAACAGGCTTTTAGTGGATTATTAACATCATACCAAGATACAGGTGCTAACTTGTATTTAATTGAAACGGGTAACGATCCTGAATTATTAACACTGAAAGCATTACGTTTGATGCAACAATCAGAATTTGTTCTCTACCCTGAAGGGAAGAATGATATTTTTGTCGACCTTTGCCGTCGAGATGCAGACCGTGAAAGCTACGAACATGAGAACGTTATAGCTCGTGCGAAAGAGTTACTAAATGAAGGCATGCGTGTTTGTGTATTAGCGCCTAAAGACCAACACCGTCCAGCATTGAAAAAATTGTGTGTAGATCGTAATGGTATTTTTGTGCCTAGCCATAGCTAATACATCGTAGATAGAACAAATCTAAATTTATTATTACATATAACAATGCCGCTGATTTATCGCTTTTTTAAGCATAAATCTAGCGGCATTTTTAATAACGATAAGAACAATATTTAAGATTGTTTACTTAGTCTTGAGTAATCGGAATATCTGTTTCAGCGCGAGCCGTTTTTTTTTCTGCGAGTTTCGCGTGTAGCCATAAACCAGAACTCTTCATTAAATAGCCAAATACTACACCCACAACCAATGATGGTATAACCAATTGCCAATTACCATTTGCAGCAAACGTTGCGCATGAACCTATAAAGGTGCCAGGTATAAAAGATAACCATGATTTATTTGCTTGTGCACACATCATAAAAGCAACTAGAGCTGTGACAACGTAACCAATAATTTCAAGGTTAACTAAAGATGATAACTTAATGATCACCATCGCCCAAAAAACACCGCTTAAGTTTGTTGCAATGCTTAACCCAACGCCTTTAATACCATCGCGTTGAAGAGCAAAATATGTCGTGCATCCAAGAAATCCCCCCCAGCTTAATAGGCCCAGAGATACTGCTACCCAACCCCAAATTCCAGATAAAATTCCTGTTGTTAATGCGATTGCTATAAGTACCGACATGACTCACTCTTTTACGATGACAGAATTGTATTTAGTGTAACCTAAGATCTTCACCAATTAAGCAATAAAGATCACACATAACAGAAAGTATTACATTTTATTTCACAAAATAATCAGCAATGATCACTCTAGTGCCTTTAATTTAATACTGATATTAGAAATGATTAAACCATATTCATCCTCTAGAAAAATTCCATTATCATCATGCCTAAATTCGCATTAAAAATTGCGGATAAAACTGACTATGGTAATTTATCGCCTAATATAATGTTACTCGGAGTGCCGTCATGGGACCTTTAATGCTTGATGTATCAAGTTATGAACTTGATGCAGAAGAACGCGAAATTATTCAACACCCTACAGTAGGCGGTATCATCTTTTTCGCCCGAAATTATGACAACCGTGAACAACTTCGAGCGTTAGTTAAAGACATTCGAAAAACAGCTAAACGCCCTTTACTGATTGGTGTCGATCAAGAAGGTGGACGTGTTCAACGTTTCCGCGAAGAATTTACCCAACTACCACCTGCTCGCGCTTTTGCAGCTTCTGAAAATGGAGAAGTGCTTGCTCAGCAAGGTGGTTGGCTAATGGCTGCTGAACTACTAGCGATGGATATTGATATCAGTTTTGCACCTGTACTTGATCTTGGTTATGGCTGTAAAGCGATCGGTGATCGCGCTTTCTCAAATTCCCCACAAGACATTATCCGTTATGCGATCCAGTTTATAACTGGTATGGCGAAGGCTGGTATGGCTGCAACCGGTAAACACTTCCCTGGTCATGGTGGTGTGATTGCCGACTCTCACTTAGAAACGCCTTACGATTCACGAGATAATATTAAGCAACATGATATGACCGTATTTAAACACCTAATCGAAAATAACCTGCTGCAAGGCATCATGCCAGCACACGTTGTATTTGATGCTTATGACGAAAAACCTGCTAGTGGCTCAGAATATTGGTTAAAACAGGTATTACGTAAAGAACTAGGTTTTAAAGGCGTGATCTTCTCTGATGATCTTAATATGAAAGGAGCTGATGTATTAGGCAGTTATAGCGAACGAGCTATCGCGGCTCAAGAAGCTGGTTGTGACATGGTTATGTTGTGTAATAACCGTGAAGGTGCTGTACAGGCCCTTGATGGTTTACCTCAAGTTCAAGTGCCTATTTTGGAAACATTATTGAAGAAACCTACTGCTGAATATAATGATTTAATCAGTACACGTATGTGGAAAGAAAGCCAAAAAGCGGTTTCTCGCCTTGCACAAGAGTGGAAAGAGAAAAACGTTTAACACGTGGTTGCTGTAATCATTATCAACAAAAAAAGCCGACATTATGTCGGCTTTTCTTTATCCATAACTCGTTATCTTGTCTAAATAGCCAAAAGCTTATTCTTATTTTTAATCTCAATATTATATATCGAAAACTCTTCAGCATTCATTGGCATACCAAAATAATACCCTTGCTGAAGATAAACATCACGCTCAACAAGGTAATCAGATTGCTCTTTCGTCTCAACGCCTTCTGCTATCATTTCCATTCCAGCCTGTTTACCGAAGGCTATTATGGAATCGAGCAAAGAAAGTTTAATATCAGTCGTACCGATATTTTCGACAAACATTTTATCGATTTTTAAACTTCGCAAGTTCAATTCTTGAATATAACTGAACCCACCATATCCTGTGCCTGCATCATCTAACTTGATATCAATGCCCTGAGCTTTGAGGTACTGAATAACCTCAGAAGCAATAGTTAGGTCTTCAAATTGCTTACGCTCTGTAATTTCAAAAGCGACCTGTTTAACAGGGATCTTTGAATTGCTAAATAATGCTAATGACTCGTTCATTATTTGTAAATTTTCTAATTGTTGTGGTACCAGATTAATACTGATCACTCTATCGGTTAACTGCCAGTTGATAGTACTCAAATCTTTAATCGTTTTCTCGATCAATAAATTAGTAATAGGGATAATTTGTCCACTTTTCTCAACATAAGGAATAAATTCCATTGGTGATATTAAACCAGCCCCTTTTTTCTTCCACCTAGCGAGTACTTCACAACCATAAAGTTCTTTCGTCTTTAAATTAATAATGGGTTGGTAGTAGGGTATAAACTCTCGTTTAACTATCCCTCGCTGTACTAATGCATGTAGCGATAAACGTCTTCTAATTAATAAACGTCGTAACAATATTAAAAATCCAGCAATAAATGCACCAAGTAAAAACAGCGGCATTCTTAGTGCTTGCGATTCTTTATCTAATAGTTCCGATTTAATGTAATTAGAAAATTTCAAACCATTAGGCATTAAAACTTCATATATAGGTTTAGCCGTGTATGATTTATTAAAACCTTGCCAACCAAAGCGATCAATTTCATTATCTGCTGATACAGATGTTAAAACACAACCTTCGCAGTATTTATTCCGTAAGATTTCTTCAACGATTGGCTCTAAGGACAGAACCAAACTCCCCTTTTTACCTTGCCACCGAACTTCAAAAATACGTTGTAGACTATTTTTTTCAGAAGATAACCACAAAGACATCGTATTGCTGTAAGTTTTAATTTTACGAGATTCAACACGGTGGTCATGATTTTTTTCATAAAAACTCGAACAAGTGCTTTTGCCTGAGGGGGTTAAAGAAATCTTGCGTATAAGATAATTACTATAAGCAATACGCCTTAATTGCTCCTGCTCTTTCTCGCTACACGTAAAATCGAAATTACGACTAAGATTCGTTATAAATTCTTGATAATCACCTATGTTTTGAATGTAGGTTTGTACCAATTCATCAGTATCTGTTTGAATTTTTGTTGATAACTGCTTAGTTGCAAAATATGGTGCGAGAGTCGTGAAACCAAAGCCAACTAGGATAACAAAAAACATTAAACCAATACCAATATGACCTGAAAATCGCATTAATAAAATGTCATTAATTGTTTTGGTTAATCTCTCTTTCTTAAACATTAAATAAACCATCACTGTTATTATTAAAATCTACCATCCATGTAGACCTCTATGAAAATCATTACTTATAATAAAGTTAAAACCTAAAGCATTATTAGACAAGCCATTGAGATAATTAAATAACAGCAGAGATCACATGTTATAAAATATTCATTTCAACTAAGTTCCGACACTCTAATTTATAAAAACAAATCATCACAATCATATTTTAGATAAAACAATCCCATAATGGAATATATAATACCAATATACTCTAGTAATAAAATAATCATGTGTATTCATATTATACTTTAATTTATTATCATTTCATTAAAATTAGATATATATCACATAGTACTAATTTTAATTTTTCGGAAATAAAAAAAGCGCCAATCATAGCGCTTTTTTAAATTTGGATTAGTTTGAATAAGGATTATAAGCTGTCCTTGCTATAATCAATATTCTTAGTACATTTTTTTTCTTTAAGAATGATATAAAATGCACCTACAATGAATGCTATAACTAAAGCAGTGTCCATGATTCACCTGTGATAAAAATAATCTTTAATATTGGCTAAAAATTAACTCTTATTTCATGTTTAGTTAAACAAAGATAATTTTTAGAACGAAGAAATGATACAAGAATCCCATATCTATTTCACCACAGTGGTTATCATTTTGTAAAATTCAAAATAAATGATTCGAGAAAGTATTATTACAAAATGTTAGTTAGGATAATCCCTACTTCGTAGTGAATTATCCTAACATTAAACATAAACTCTGTTTACACTACATTACAGCCAACGCTCTTGACCTGTGAAACTAACAGAAAGCCATGTTTCACCAAGATCAGCTTCCAACTTATCCCATATGATTTGACGAATATTATCTTGTTGTTTTGTCGTCCATCTTTTTTCATCTTTTACTAAGATGTTAATTTCTAAATCATACTGACGACCGATTTTAGCAAAATGATGAGTATAATCATCAAAGTCATACTTTTCAGAAAGCTCTGCAATAACTTGATCGACGTGCTCTTGAACACTGTCTTGTGGTGCGACAAGCAATACTTCCTTTAAATTTCGTCTTAATACTTTTATCGGTAATACTGATGCTGCGATAGATAATGTTGTAACAAGAATGGGATCGACATAGGCATTCCATTTAGAATAACCCATTGCATCAAATATAATAACTAAGATAAAACCAACCAATATTGCAGCGCTTAAGATAGCGTCAACTAACCATTCTTGCGAATCAACTCGGACTAATTCGGAATCAACACTGCGTGCGATAGAGGTTTCAAAAAAGTAAATCGAAAAACAACTGACGGTTGAGAGAACAGCATAGACAATCGCATCTCCCAAAATAATGTCGTGACCACCTTGCATTATTGTTTGTATGCCGGTCACAAAGGCAAATAAACATGTTACTAAAATTAATAGGCCATTTACCACGTTGATAAGAGGTTCAAAATGGGCATAACCAAATTGAAACTGTTCATCATCAGGTTTTGAAACTAAGTACGCAGTATAAAGACTAAGCCCTGTCATCCCCATACTTAAAAAAGAGAACATACCGTCTAATAAAATAGCATTAGAACCAACGTACAGGCCGTATCCAATACCAAGCGTAGCAACAAAAACTGTTCCTGCTAATGATATCTTCAGCGCCATTCTCTCTTTACTAATTTTACGGCTTGTAGCCATAATATCCCCCTAGTATTAATGATAAAAAATAACGTAACTACCCGTTACAACAATAAAACTTCAATGAAAAACATCTCTATATTTAATAATATAGTGGCAAATACAATATCATTAAAAGTGCTTTTAGGGGAATTTTTGATGTTTGTTCAGTATTAAATAGAAGTGAAAACCGCTGGCCTAAGCCATGTAGATTTAAAGATATCACACAAAAAATTCCAATAAGTTATTAACTTATAAGAATATAATTTTCACCGTATAGAATCAGTTAAACAAAACCTAAGTGTGCTCGACATATCAATTATTGCTCTTCACGAACAAGCTCTAAACGTTCAACATCACTATAAAAAGAAACCATTTTTACTCGGCTCAAATCAAATTCAAAGCTGCTTTTATCACACATTTTTTGCTTATCTGCATCAAGCTTCATTCTGTTTCTTTGCTGCTTATTAAATGATGCTATGTACTGATCTTTTATAAATTCACAACGCGCAAGCTTTTCACATGCTTCGTAACTTTGCTGGTTAAGCATTTCCCAATGTTCGTTAAATTGTGACAAAGCAATATGGAGTTCTTTGTAATTTTGATCACTAATAAAACCTTTAAGCTCTGTGATTTTTTGATATTGAGAATCTAAAAATGAGCTGAAGAAATGAGAACCACGTTGAGATTGATGGTTACCGCAATGTTTATCAACAAACTGCACCCCTTCTTTATCTGAAGAATTAGCAACTTCAATTGTTGAACAAGCAGTTATTAATAGCGATACGAATATTATTGAGGTTAGATTCATGACATGCCCGTTTTTAAACTACATGTCTAAATTATTACTCAAAAGTTTGAATTATGTTTTCCCTGTAAGGATTATCTTAGAGATAAGACAGTAAGACACCATATTTGATACAAAAAAAAGCAGTGAACGATTCACTGCTTAGATTTTGATAAAAACCGACATCACTGCGATTTAAATATCTCGGCCGTTTCTAGCTGTGTCATACGGCGTATTTGACGCCATACAAAATAGAATATCCCCATCATCATCAACATAGATGGAATTGCTATCATCGGGTAGCTTAGCAATGTTAAACGTCCTAATTCCTCATTAAATGCTTCGGTTCCTGATTTGCTGGTCACAATTATTGTTGCCAAAACATAATTCATTACCGATGAGAAAAGAAACGTACTAGCAAACATATAATTTGACTGCGTTAAACAGCGATCAAATAAATGTTCGTTGTTCTTTTCTTTTAAACGTTCATTGATCAGTCCTAAATTAAGCACGCTATCATTTAACACTAATTTACGTACAACCGGAAACTTGGTGAATGTTGAGCCAAAAACAACAATACCGATAAGTCCTGGGATCAAAGCTTCTTTAATCGCTAACCACTTGGTATCGAGCTCAAGTAAACCTATACCACCTGTTAGAAGAACACTGACAATACCTAACAAGGCTATGAAGTTATATTTCTTATAACGAATAAGCTCATAACCGCCAAAAATAACAGGAAATGCCAATGCTGCTAGTAATCCGCCTACCGCACCGAGTTGATCAGCGCCACTAAACTTCATCAGGATCACTGACGGTATAATGACGTTAAAAACAATTTCACTTAACGGGTTTGATTTTCTCTCAGCCATAATCTGACAATACTTCCTTTGTTTACATTTATTTTACGTTAGTCACTTTGCATTGTTCCGTTTCTAAACAACACTGTAAAGAGCAATATGGTTACAAATCATTACTTTTTCAATAAACATAAGGAATCGCGCAATGCTTGATATCCACCATTCAATATTGGTTGTGATTGACATACAAGGCAACCTCGCGCAACTAATGCACCACAAGGACCACTTTTTTCGTCAAGCTGAAATTATGGTAAAAGGCGCTGAACTCTTTGATTTACCAACATTATGGCTTGAACAGTTACCCGATAAACTTGGCGCAACGATTCCTCAAATAGCACAACCTCTTACTCAGCAAGGATTAACTCCCATTGCTAAAGAAAGCTTTAGCGCAGTTCAAAATATTAGTTTTGTAGAGCAACTACAATTAAAACAACGTAAGTCGATCATCATTATTGGCATTGAAGCACATATTTGTGTTTATCAAACCGTTATTGATCTTATTTCTGAAGGCTACCAAGTAACTGTAATAAGTGATGCGATAAGTTCACGGACAGAAGAAAACAAACAAATAGCAGTTAATAAAATGCAACGTGCAGGTGCACAAATCAGTACAACAGAAATGGTATTGTTCGAATTACAGCGGGTCGCCAATGGAGATAGATTCAAAGCCTTACTAAATTTAATTAAGTGAACGTTGTTAAAATATGCAGCGCTTACCTCTTTGGCTGAAGATGATATAAAAAGGCATAGCATTATTGAATAACGCTATGCCTTTGATGTATTGACAAGATTAGAACTGTTGTTGAAACAGTTACTACATTGATAGAGCCATAAAGAAGCTGGCAACAGACATAACAACGCAACTCGTAGCAAGCATCACTGTAACGGGTTTACTCTTTGTAATAATCGGCATTAACCATAAACTTAATGCTAAAACCATCAAACCAATACTTGAAATTCGAACAACAAAGCCCGTTAAGTCACCGAGTTCAGCCTGATGTACCAATAAGCTCATACCCTGCGTATTCGATAGTATTGCCACAACACCAAGTACTAAACCACACACAGGTAAAAAGGTATTAAGTTTTGTTAATTTATGCTCCGACTTTACTAACATACAATGTGCTACTAGGCTTCCACCTACAATAACATTAGCGATAAATTGTATGGCTAGCGAGTAACTAATACCATGATTAATCACCCCTTCAATAAAATAAAGACCACTCCAAACCACAACCAAGAATAAAAACGACTTCCGCCATTTATCACTGCCAATTAAGTGCTTTTCACATAACCAATAAGCCATGGTCGAGATCAAAATAGTTAAGCAGAAAAAGGTTTCTAGACCAAAACTTGATTGACTATGGATTTGCGATAGCATTAATGTGCCTTCTCGCAATAACATTGCAACAATTAACAATAACCAGATCAGGGGAAAGTTTTTAAGTACCCTATCAGATTGTCCAAAACATAATTTCCCCGATAACATAATCACACCAATAACAATAAATGCGCCGATGGAAAATTGTGATAACACCTGGGACAGTAAAAATGGCCAGTCAGTCCACTGCATGACAACTCCTATACAGTATGGATAGCAACTAACGCTTTAATAAGCGTTTTAACAGTACTAATAATGAGAAGGCGCTATTTTGCCCAAATGCCTAACTAAGTGCAAAAGGAAAAGGGATAACTTCTGCGTTATCCCTTTTTGTTCACCAGTAAATAAGCCATGCTTAACTAATCAAGTGGTCGTGTTTTTAACATAAATAACGTCAGCATGGTGGCCATAGCTGCAATAACTGCCATGGCTAAATAAGTTAAACTAAAACCCTGTTGTAAGATCTGTGGATTAACGACATCTGTAATATTCGTAGAAGTTACTTGGCTATGAAAGATAGCCGAACAAACGGCTACCCCAATAGCACCACCAAGTTCCCGCCCAAAGCTAAACATTGACATCCCAATACCGCGATCTTGGGGCGGTAAAATATGCTGAACAACAACACTAAGCGCAGGCAAGGTAAAGCCAAGCCCTAAACCCGCAAATGCCAATGATATATGTACATGAAAAGAAAAATATAATTGCGCGAGTGCACATGTTGTCAAAACAAAGCCAATAACAACGACACGCTTATAGAACCCTGTTTTAGCAATATACTTGCCGGCAAAATACGCGCCAGTGGTAATGCTAAACATAAAAATCACCATGATCATGCCGCTTTTCGATGCCGTCATCCCTTGCTGCCACTGCATTTGTAATGGTAAATATACCAACATAGCAAACATTAATAATTGTGAACACAAGATCAAAAATACACTTGTTATGTAGCCTGATAATTGAAATAACTTACGCGGTAAAATAGGGTCAGATACCGCTCGTTCAACCACAATGAGCATACCAATAACGAAAAGAAATAATGCAACGAGTATGCTTTTCGATAAATTCGCCTCTGGCGAGATAATCAATAGCAATAAGGTTGTCGCTACCATTAAGAGTAGCGCGCCACACCAATCAAAACGACTCTTACGGCAAACACTTAAATGATTTAGATTTTTATTGATCAACCATACTGCCAATATTCCAAGTGGTATATTTATCCAAAAAACCCAGCGCCATGTTAAATGCTCAGTAAAAAAACCGCCGAGCAATGGCCCAGCAATACTAGAAACAGCATAAACAGCAGAGATATAACCTTGGTACTTGCCCACTTCTTTAGCAGGTATAGAGTCAGCGATCACAGTAAAAGCTAGTGCAATTAAACCGCCACCTCCAATTCCCTGTAATACACGCGATGCAATCAAAGTATTAATATCTTGTGAGAGACCACACGCGATAGCGCCAAGAACAAACAACGTAATGCTGATATTTAGCATCCGAACTCGTCCAAATATATCGCTCAATTTTCCATATAAAGGAAGTACCGCAGTTGAAGCTAAAAGATAGGCGGTAACTACCCATGTCAGCAATTCTCCCGCATGTAATTCTTGCCCTATCATGGGTAAAGGCGTCGTGACTATGCTTTTTTCTAATGAACCTAGCGCAATAACTAACGCTACACTGCCAAAAATTGTCTTAGGGGGTGTCATATATTTCTCCTTCCCCTATAAGATACCCCATACTGACATACCTTGAAATAATGTGATGATATATATGTCAATTACTATAGAATTACGGTACAAATAAGAATAATCAACTTATTGTCTAATAAAAAAAATCATTTTTTACAATGCTCTCAATGAATATTTAAAGACCGATTCTAGATACTTTTCCTGTTTATTTAATGAAAGCGTTTGACGAATCATTAACTAAACAGGTATCTTAATTTACATAGAAAAATAAGATTATTTTAATGCTTTCAATCGATGTGTCGTTGCCATTTAAGTTCAATTGACGAGGCATTGTATAAAGATGATGTATTTACTGTGACACTTGTTGTTAGCAGTACCAATTTACAAGTGAGATACCCATGATCGCAATTATCAACGTTAATGTATTTGATGGACAAACGACTCTTAACAATCAAGCTATTTTTGTTAAAGATGATGTTATTCAACGTATCATTCCAATGGCTGACGTAAACCAATCAGAACTTCCTGAAACAGTGGTTGATGGTAAAGGCTCCTTAGCATCTGCTGGCTTTATTGATCTTCAGATTAATGGCTGTGGTGGCGTACTACTTAATACTGCAATAAGTAGTAAAACACTTGAGATCATGAACGAGACCAACTTAAAAAGTGGTACAACTCAGTTCTTACCAACTTTTATTACAAGTGACGGTGCTTCATTAGTTGAAGTACTTGAAATGGTTGAAGCTACAGAGCAGCCTGAACAACAAGGTATTTTAGGTCTTCACATTGAAGGTCCTTTTATCAGCGTAGAGAAAAAAGGCGCACACCGTGAAGAATTCATTCGTGAGCTTGACGAAAAAACAGCCCACTACCTTGCTGATAACGCAGATAAAATTTGTGTTTTAACCGTTGCTCCTGAAAATACGTCACAAAAAGTAATCGATATTGTTCGTGAAGCAGGCATTACCGTGTCTCTTGGCCACACTAACGCTACTTACGATCAAGTAAATGAGAAATCAGGCCTAGAAATGGCAACTCACCTATATAACGCGATGACACCACTTGGTTCTCGTGAACCTGGCGTTGTTGGCTACATTTTCGATAAAAAGCCACATGCCGGTATTATCGTTGATGGTATTCACGCTTCATACCCTTCTGTTCGAATTGCACATGATATCATGGGTGAACAACTATTCATGGTAACTGATGCTGTTGCACCTGCTGGTACAGACATGACTGAGTTCGATATGGCAGGTCTTAAAGCTTACGTTAAAGATGGTAAGTGTTTCTACGCTGATGGTACTATTGCTGGTGCTGCAGTTACGATGATTCAAGGCTTAAACAACTTGATTAATCACGTTGGCCTATCTCGTGAAGAAGCATTACGTATGGCTACACTATACCCAGCAAAAGCAATTAAGATCGAAAACGAGTACGGTAAGTTAAAAGAAGGCTACAAAGCAAACATTACGTTGCTTTCTGACGACAACCAAGTTAAGCACGTATTCCAAATGGGTAAACACGTTTTCTAACTTAGCCACGTAAAATAGCTAACTTAGTATCCAATTAAAATCCAATTGTTATTTTACGGTTGGATTTTTTTATTGATTCTCTAACGATACCGTGTAGCTATTGATTAATGACTCATTGGTAAGCAGATTAAAATAAAAAGGCCAACTCAGAGACTGACTTGGCCTTAAAATTTGAGTAATTATTACCCTATCTAAACTTTATAATTAATTAGTAGTTAGATGAGATAACTGTTTTGGCGTTTTATTGTTACTTTCATCTCTTTCTTCTTGCTGTGTATTGATAACAACACGCTTACTAGCCAAAGACATTTGAAACTCTCTTAATTTGAAATAGCCATATGTAACGACAATAGAGAAGAATAAGTAAGATAACGAGAATACAAACGGTGAGTTAATAACTTCAGCTTTTAATCCCCACATAACACCAACAATCGTGATGGAAAGTTTAGCCATCATTCCCATTAATAGTAATAACAATGCTAATTGCGGGTAGCGCGTTGAACGAAATGCTAGCCAATATGCTGTTCCTACAGAAACGGCTGCAATACCAAAGCCGGCAGCAAATGAATGAAAATGGTCACCAGATAAAACACCACCGATCGATGACAGTAAGAAAATCAATGCTAGTTTCATATTTGCCTCTCCAATTGTGAAGCGAAAAATCATAAATATTGCTACTGGGTATATTTTCTCATTTTGAATGCAAGATGTATATATGAATTGAAAGATTTCATTTTTGAAAGATTTATGTATTAATTGTTAAAAAACATGCATTAAGCACTTAAGGCTTTGAAAATAAAGGTGGCTATATTAATATTATTATCAATTGTTAATTTATTGATAAATAAGTAACATTCTTTTTTCAACGCTAGATTTAGAAGATCCATCAGTAAATTAGTAAAAATCCAGATGAAAACACTGCCAATAAACGTCGAAAATCACAGAATATGAGTTAATTTATCCAAAGTTTTAAAAATAGAGGTTAGTTTTTAGTGATATAAATAAATGGTTAATTTTAACCCTTTTTGTTTGTGTTCTTGTTGTAAATTTAATTTACATCGCGTTGAAGCAAGAGCTGTTAGATCATCATAAGCAAATTAATACTGTCACGTCCTCAGATAACAATCATAAAATTAAGAGTTAGCTCACTGTTTAACATCAAACCTCATCCCTTACTCTTTATTTGATTAAATAAATCTTTTTATCTGTCGATAAACTTTAATTCGTCAATAAGGCCAATCTCTCTAACTAAGGACGGTTAAACATGGCAACAATTCTTGATAGTGTTAATCAACGAACCCAATTAGTTGGCGAAAATAGGCTAGAACTACTTATCTTCAGACTGAACAGTCAGCAACTATTCGCTATTAATGTATTTAAAGTCCGTGAAGTTGTTAAAGTACCTCATCTGAATTCCCTTCCAGGATCGCATGTTAATGTTAAAGGGGTAGCATCTATTCGTGGCGTATCAATCCCTGTTATCGATCTTCGGACCTCAATAGGTATGAAAGAAACCGATATTAATGAACTGAGTAACCTAATAGTGACTGAATATAATGGTTCGGTGCAGGCATTTTTAGTCGGACAAGTAATGAATATCGTCAACATGACTTGGAAAGATATTCAGCCACCACCCGATCAAGTTGGCAAGAATAATTACCTTACAGCTATTTGTGAAATACATCGTGATAACCAAAAACAGCTTGTCGGTATTATTGATGTTGAAAAGGTGCTCGCTAATATTATTGATTACAATATTAAAATTTCTGACGAATTATTGAACAGAGATATAAGTCAGCATCTACAAGGACATAAAATTCTCATTGTTGATGACTCCCCTACCGCGCGTAATCAAATTAAGTCAACACTCGCTCAAATTGGCATCGAAGTCTTTGAAGCAAACAATGGTCAACAAGCCTATAACTTACTAGATCAATGGTGCAATGAAGGTAAAACGGTAACCGATGAAATATTGATGATGTTTACTGATGCAGAAATGCCTGAGATGGATGGCTACCGACTTACTCATAAAATTCGTCATGATCCTCGTATGTCAAACTTATACATAACACTCAATACCTCATTGAGTGGAAGTTTCAATGAAGCAATGACTGTCAAAGTCGGATGCAATAAGTTTATCTCAAAATTCCAACCAGATCTGATTGTTGAAGTTGTACATAACCGAATGATGGAAAAATTAGCAGAGCATAACCATTAATTATTTAGACTCTCTATCAAACCCGTTAACACATTTGTTTAGGTTATCACTCTTTGATAGAGAGCTATGCATAATTTGTAACAGCGATTAAAAATACACTTAATGCAATAACTATTGCAGCTATAACTAATAACACTTCAAATATGTGCTCTGGCATATCATTCCTATAATACGATATAATATGAATAAGTATCTTTATTAGATAATATGATGATTATCTACTTTTAATTTCTACATACAGTATAGAGTTCTAAACTAAATCAAAGCTGAACATAACACCTGTCTTTTCACTTCATCGTAGATTCATGTTTTTTAAGTGCTTTGTAGAATAATGTGACCGGAAACGTGAATTTAAATACTAATTATTACAACTACCATTCTTTTATTATCTGATGATCTCATTTTCATTAAGATGAATTTGCTCTTTATATAAAATAGCGTAATGATTATTTATAACTACAGTCTATGGAAACAAAAGAACGCATCATATGAAAAAAGTAGTCACTATAACTTTATTATTTTTTTCATATTTTTCAGCATTAACTGTAAAAGCAGAAGAAAATATACCCCGCGTAATAAAATTATCTCCAGAGAAAATTACACAACATAATGTTGATCTTCCTCTTAACCAATTTAGAGCACTTGAGATCTTAGCTGAAAAGAATGTCAGCAGCCATCAAGTACCTCGTCCTTATGCAATGCCAAACACCGCCAACCATAATGAACTATTTGGTTTAGATCTTAATCAAAATGGTATTCGAGATGACTATGAACGTATGTTATTAACAAGCTATCAGCGTTCAGAGTATGTTGCTATGGGAATTTTAGCAGCAGAACGCTGGGATACACTTCTACGATTATTACACTCACAAGATCAAATCAAAACTCGCTTCCAAGCCTTAGAATTATTTAACGATAACATTGCAATCAACCAATGCTATTATTCTTTACAAAAAAAAGATAAAAGTCTTATTTCACCAGTACTTAGCTATTTTAATAATGACAAACTGTTAGAGGCTAAATATCAAGCAGAACTCTTATTGCTTGATATTATTGGAGATGATCAAACAAATTTCACCTTTCATCAACAACCATGTAAGCGCTTTGCTGATTTCGCTAAAAGTGTAAAAAAAGGCAAACTTGCCGCTTTATAACGACTAATCAAAAATTTTCGCGTCACTATATTTATTACTATCAATCATGCTTTTGTTACAAATAACCCAAGATATTAAAAGTAAGATTTATGGTAGTATCTTTCTCATTACTTATATAATGCACCAAATGTTTTTGGCTATCATAGAGATACATAATCTAATGACTAAACTTTTCACCTTTCTAAAAGGCATGGCTATGGGGGCTGCAGATGTTGTCCCTGGGGTTTCTGGTGGCACTATCGCCTTTATCACAGGTATTTACGACACCTTACTTGAGAGCATCCGTCGTATTAACCCGTCGCTTATTGGCATCATTCGCAAAGAAGGGCTTAAAGGCGCATTTGAACATATCAATGGAACATTTCTGATCTGTTTATTTGCCGGTATTCTAACCAGTATTTTTACCTTCGCTAAACTCATTACTTGGATGCTAGAAACCCATCCTATTCCATTATGGTCATTTTTCTTTGGTTTGATCATCGTCTCTGTCATTCATATGTTCAAACAAGTGGAAAGATGGTCTATTAATCGATTTGTTACCATTGTGATTGGTGCTGTTTTTGCTTACGGGATTACTGTCCTTCATCCTGTCGCAATGGAGCCAACACCTATCAACGTACTTATTGCTGGTGCTATTGCAATTTGTGCCATGATTTTACCTGGAATATCTGGAAGCTTTATTTTACTTCTTCTAGGTATGTATGCACCGATTCTTGCCGCTGCTAAATCTATTGATGTTGTTACGCTTGGTCTTTTCGCAATAGGTTGTGTTGCTGGGCTATTAACGTTTTCGCACTTCCTATCATGGGTTCTTCGTAACTACCGTGATATTGCGCTAACATTCTTAACGGGTTTAATGATCGGTACGTTAAGTAAGATCTGGCCTTGGAAAGAAGTGGTGAGTTGGCGTGTAAATTCACATGGTGAACAAGTACCATTACTTGAACATAACTTATCACCATTTAACTTCGAGCAAGTTACTGGACAACCCGCACTGATCGGATACGCTATTTGTGCAATGGTTCTAGGTATTCTGGTTGTTTGGGGATTAGAAAAATTTGCAGCAACTGAGCAAAAATAATTTACCTATAACGCTTGTTGAAGAAGGCAGCCTTTTGGTTGCCTTTTTTATCAATACCATATTTTAGAACAAGCATAAATTTACCTCACAAATGTATTAAACATACCTACACTTATTAGATAGCTAAAAGCATAATCGTAGTTGTACCATTAAACTTGTTTAAGGATAAACAAATGAAATACCAATGGGTTATTCTAGCCATCGCATTAATCGCAGGACTAACAACAAGCTATATACTTGATAGCCGCGACCCATCACTCGCTATAGAGCCTCATTACCCTCTTAATATTCTAGAGTCAGGCAATAAAGCCATTGACCTCTATAATCCCGAAGATCCTAGAATACGTTTAGTTTATTTTGGCTACACACAATGCCCAGATGTATGTCCAACATCATTAGCAGTTATGTCTGCAGCCTTGAAACAAATTCCTGCGGAGCAACTCCAAAACATCTGGCCAATATTTATAACTTTAGATCCAGAACGCGATACTGCAATAAAAACGGCTAACTATGCAAAACACTTCCATTCATCCATTTCAGGTATGGCAGGAACCAAAAAACAAACAAAAGAGTTAGCGGAGAAATACGGTGTACTTTACATACGGACAGATTTAAAAGATTCAGCGCTTGAATATGCGATTGATCACAATTCCTATTTTTACTTCTTATTACCTAATGGTGAACTTCTTAGTAAAGTGCCGCACCTTCTCAGCCCTGCACCACTTATTTCAGTCATTCCTGATATCATTAAAAGTGTACCCAATGCATCATAATGATGAATAACGTAACAAGATATGCAATAGCGGTAATATTAATGTGAGATTTAGATACAAATACATGAAATCGATAATCAAAAAATTATGTGAACTTACTCTCAGTTTGTATTTGCATTTTCGTTCATTTATTCGTCTGTTGTATTCCTTTTTTTGTTAAGAATATTTTTTTACATAAACCTGACTTATTAGTTTTTCTGAAGTCATAAATATAGCGCGAGCCCTTATTACAAGCGGGATTACGCATAGTTAGTCACTAAAACGATATGAAAATTTAATGTCATAATTGTTTATTTTTTAACCGATAATTCGATATTAACGTGATTTTTTTGAACTGACCGAAAAAAATTAATGAGCAATTTTAAGAAGTTATGCCATAATGAATTTGCCAACTCAATCTTTCACACTCAGTTGTAGTGGCAAAATCAATATGGAGATTTATAAAAAATGAAACGTACTGTAACTATCTTAGCTGGTCTTCTACTATCTGCATCTCTAGTAGGTTGTTCAAGCACTGACGCAGACCAAATGCAAACTCTTACTAACAAAGTAGACACTTTAGCTGAGCAAGTAAGTGCACTACAAGGTCAACAAGACCAAATCGTTAGCGCTGTAAACGACTCTCGTGCAGCATCAGACGCAGCTTACCAAGAAGCTATGCGTGCTAACAAGCGTATCGACAACATTGCTGGTTCTTACACTAAGTAATTTGTCATAGCTTAAATACTTTAAGGAGATGGCTTTTTAAAAGCCGTCTCTTTTTTTGTCAAAATAAACATTAATATATTCATTCACCATATCAATCATACCCTCACTTAATAATTACCGATAATTGCCTCTATTAACTATCCAACGCTCTATTCAGAGAAGTAAAAATCTGTTTCAATTTATCATCTCCTAACTTCAATTTGAGTAGATAGAGACGATCTTACGGTTGATAAGTTAATTTTAAATTCTCTTAATTCGTATACTTATATAGTCTTACTTAATAATAATGAGGGTTTAAAGCTTCTGTCACATATTACATCATCTATTAATACAATTATTCATATGCGTCACCAAATCCACTACCATCGTTATTACACACAATATTTAGATAAAAAAAACGAGAGCATAGGCTCTCGTTTGATATCATTTCAAATATAATTAATTTAAAACAACAGGAATACCAGTTTGATTATCTAATGCCTTGGTGAGTACCTGATAAGCATCATTGTTGTAATTCAAATCATCAATCAGTTTTGCTGGCGCTGTTACCACTTTCTTTTCACCCATTTGTGATTCATCTTTCGATAATGGTGAATGAACTTCAACAACGATCTGTCCGTTAGGTTCAACTGAATACTTTACTGGTTGATTAATAATGCGAACTTGTGTTCCTAACGCAACATGTGGGAATAACCACTCAACATCCCATGGGTTCATACGAATACAGCCACCACTAACGCGCATACCAATACCAAAATCTTTATTAGTACCGTGAATTAGATATTCTCCATGACCATAAGCTAAACGCATTTTATAGTCACCTAATGGATTATCAGGGCCAGCAGGTACAACTGCAGGAAGAATATCTCCCCTTGCAGCATGTTCTTTACGAATAGATGCTGGAGGTGTCCACGTTGGATTCTTCACTTTTTCATTGATACTTGTTGTCATACTTGGGGTTTCACGTCCAACTCGACCGATACCAATAGGGAAGATATAAACTTTTGATGCATCGTCTTTTGGAAAGTAATACAGACGAAGTTCAGCAAGATTAACCACAATGCCCTTGTGAGCAACATCAGGTAAAACAACCTTTGTTGGAACTTCAAGTAAACGTCCAGGAGCAGGAAGAAAAGGATCAATGCCTTTATTCGCAGCCATCATGCCTAAAAATCCGACATTATACTTATTGGCAATATCAGCGAGACTATCCCCTTTTTGTACTTCGTAGTAATTAGGTGTACCAACGATATTACTACCATCGGTTGGTAATTGATATTCAATTGCATTTACAGCAGATGATACCAAACAAGTAAGTGAAAGAAGCAATGCGCGGTACAAAACGACGTCTCCGTTAATTAATTTCCTGAGTCTATTTGCAACAAACCCAAACATTTTGTTGCATAGTCAGTATTACTCTCTAATACAAACTATAAACAAACCTTTACAATTCATAGTACTTTATATAAGCAATTTCTACTAGCGAGCGTTATGTTTTAGATTTAATCTGATCCTTTTAATCAATCAGTTACATAACTTAACTATGCGAATAATAGTAAAATCAATTATATCTATACTACTATACCGTTAATACAAAAAAAGAGCTGTTAGGTTACGGTAAACTTAACAACTCTTTAATTACTATTTCAAGACTACGGTATTTAGCAAGTTACATCGTATATTGCTGCGTCAAACCCTTCCATGCTCGCCGTTGTTGCTCTAGTCGGGCTTGCATAGATTTATATTGCTGAATGAACTCAAAATTATCATAGCTGTTGGCTATTTTTTGCTTCTCCATATCAAGCAAACGCTTTTTTGCTTGATAATAATCTGAAATTTTAGCAATCAAAGCTTCATACTCTTGCTGAAGCTGCGTTAGCCTTGCGACATTATTCGGCATCTTACTCAATTGTTGTTGGATTCGTTTAAATTGCATTTTTGCTTTGGTTTTTTCAATTCGGTCAGCAGGCGTAACTTTTAAATTTCTTGTCCAACCTATCCATGAACATGCCTTAATCAACCATTTAGTTGGGTCAAACTGCCACCAGCAAATACCATTTCGATAGTCATTTTCAAAAATATGGTGATAGTTATGATAGCCCTCACCAAAAGTTAAAAAAGCCAATAATCCGTTATCACGAGCGGTATTTCTATCAGTATAAGGCTGAGACCCCCAAATATGCGCCAATGAATTGATGAAAAAAGTCGTATGATGGCTTAGTACTAATCGTAGAAAGCCAACAAGCAATAGTGCTCCCCAAATATCACCATGAATAAACCCGAACGCTAATGGAATACCAAAATTGGTACCAATCGCTAGCCATAGATAATATTTATGCTGCCACATAACTATTTTATCTTTTTGTAAATCACGGCAATTGTCGTAGTCATAGTATCGACTCGCTTGATAATCACGCAACATCCAACCAATATGGCTATAAAAGAAACCCTTTTTTGCTGAATAAGGATCTTTATCATTGTTATCAACATGTCGGTGATGAATGCGATGATCTGAAGACCAATGTAAAATACTATTTTGCAATGCAAATGCACCGCCAATTGCAAAGATGAAACGGAGCATTGCATTCGCTTGATAAGTTTTATGCGACCATAAACGGTGATATCCCGCAGTTATAGACATACCACAAAAGCTAAATGCTACAACTAACATTAATATTTGTGCCCAATCGAAACCATATTGATACGCATAAAGCGGAACACCAATAATCGCAACGAGTAACGTCACACTAAAAACGGCGACATTTAACCAAAGTACAGGGGGTTTTTGCTGTTGAGTTGTCATCCTATAATCACTCTACATTCAGCGTACACATGTAAGCCAGAATATATGCGCTATTTACGACTATCAATAGATAAGCTGCATTTTCATACGACCTACTCGACTAATGTGATACCTGCCACATCATAACGCGCTGAAATCTGATTATAGTGTTTATGCTCTCGCTGGTAAAAGCTTATCGGCATTGCATCTCGTAGCCCTTGCTTGGATAAATAAGCATATTCTTCACGTGTCATTACTACATACTTCAATTGCTCATTTAATAAATTACGCAAGCCTTCAATAGTCAAAACATCATCTCTTACCATGGCTTTCATATAGCCAATTATTACAGATAACGGCACTAACATATCTCTAATAAGCAATTTACGATCCATGATCTTAGCTGCATTTGTTGTTCGAATACCTATATCAAAAATTGCTTGCCAATCAGGCTTATCTTGTTTGGTTACGGCACCATAGGTAAAACAGTAATACGCTTCTATGAATGCTTTAAGATGATGATACCGCTCCGCATGCACTTCAATATAGATATGCTGTAGTTCAAGATCAGCGTCATATGAATGTCTTACCACCTTCATTCCTCCAAAATAAAAATTCATTATATAGCATCTAATACTCAGACTTTTTACGTACTATTTATTGAGATTTCAAATAATTTGTATCGTATGAAATTTTTACAGCTTTTATCAGGTCTACTAATTTAAGCCATTTTTTGTAGGGAACGTTATGCTAATTAAGAGAACAAACAAATGGGATTTAAGTGAAAATGATGTCACGCCAGAGTCCATTTATCATCAACGCCGCGATATTTTAAAAAAGTTGGGTATTGCAGCAGCAAGTCTTCCGTTAGCCTCTAATGCAACGGCGGGTATTTTTGATGTGTTCTCAAATGACGATCAGAAAACAATCGATAACCGTCGTCCACTTTCTACAATAAGATCACCGTTATCTGATCCAAAGCTTTCACTTACACCAGAAAATAAGATCACTCAATATAATAACTTTTATGAGTTTGGTACGGATAAATCATCACCTGCTATTCGAGCTGAAAATTTTGTTACCGATCCATGGCAAGTAAAGATTGACGGTCTTGTTAATAAGCCTTTAACGCTTAACTATGATGACTTATTTTCTTTGTTTCCATTAGAAGAGCGCATTTACAGGCTACGTTGTGTCGAAGCATGGTCTATGAATGTTCCATGGATTGGTTTTAGCTTAAGCGATATTATTAAACGTGCCGATCCTACTAGTCGCGCGAAATATGTCGCGTTTCAGACCCTCTATGATCCAAAGCAAATGCCAGGACAAGCATCTCGCTCATTAGGAGGCGGTATTGATTATCCGTATGTGGAAGGATTACGCCTTGATGAAGCGCTACACCCTCTTACACTCTTATCTGTTGGGTTATATGGTCAGACTCTCCCGCCACAGAATGGCGCTCCACTCCGTTTAGTTGTACCTTGGAAATATGGCTTCAAAAGCATTAAATCGATTGTACGTATTACGTTAACGGACAAACAACCACCAACAACATGGAACATGTTAGCGTCAGATGAATATGGCTTTTATGCCAATGTAAACCCAACAGTCGATCATCCTCGTTGGAGTCAAGCAAGTGAACGTTTTATAGGAGAAGGTAATATATTCAGTAGTCGACGTCAGCCTACCACCATGTTTAACGGATATGCGGATGCTGTTGCGAGCTTGTATAAAGGTATGGATCTAAAAAGGAACTACTAATAATGAAATCTCAAAGAAAGAAGCGTTTTTTAAAGCTAAACCCTAAACATATTACTTATCTGAAAGTAATAATTCACGCCGTTAGCTTATTCTTTCTTATTGTATTAGTTCTCCAAACATTCAATGGTGGTTTTGGTGCCGATCCAGTTAAGGACATTGAGCACTTCACAGGAAAAGCGGCATTGAATACATTATTCATTACTATGCTTATTAGCCCTATTGCTATGTACTTAAAACAAGGGGCTTTGGTAAAAACACGGAGAGTATTGGGCTTATATAGCTTTTTTTGGGCATTGCTACACTTGAGTGTTTATGTCTCGCTTGACTTAGGATTTGACTGGGCTTTAGTCGGTGAGGAAATCACTCAACGTCCGTATTTAGCTATTGGCGCAATTAGCTGGCTAATTTTATTATTATTGACTTTGACTTCTACTCAGAAGTTACAACGTATACTGGGAGCACGCTGGCAAAAACTTCATAACTGGGTATACCTTGCTTTAATATTGAGCCCAATTCATTATTTATGGTCTGTCAAATCTGGTATTACTGAGCCAGTCATCTATATCGTTATTGCAAGCTTGCTTTTATTAAGTCGCAGAGACAAATTTAGACGTGGATTAGCTCATATTGGTGTCAACAGAGGTCAGAAAACGACGACATCAAATTAATCCACACAACACCTATTAATTTTAGTGAATGCTTTTCACTGTCTAGTAACCTGTACCTAAATCCCAATTGGTACAGGTCTTTTTTTATCTACTCTCTATATATCATTAAAACTTCAAGTATTACATGACATTGCAGAATTTTATGCTACGATAAACTTCTTGCATCTTTAGTTGTTGTATATGTTATTTCATGAAGGCCATTCATTTGTTCAGTGATATTTTAGCAACGAGCGTTGAGGAATTTGCTCATGATTGCATGTTGCTATGTGAGCAACACTACCCAACGATTCATAGCCGAGGCATGCAAGAAGATCATTTAGCTAAAACGCTTTGCCGCCGTATTGCAACTAATTGTGCACAACAAAACGCACCCCTCAAAATTACTCACATAGACAAAAGCCAACATACATCGCAAGCTATCTACTGCTTACAGCACGAACACTCATATATCTGGGTGATTGCTCATCACTTCATTAGTGCCAATAAAGCCCGTAGAGATGCATTACTTAGTACCATTGAGCAAGTACAACGTAACTTTTCTACTAATGGTGAACACTACCTAATGGTGATTGCAGATCACTGGTTTGATCGCAGTAAAGCGAGTAAGGAACTCCCCGCTTGGTGGCTTGGTGAATTACCTGAAAATCATCTTGAATATGCTGCAACAGGAATAAAGCTTCAATACAGTGAGAGCAGTTTTACTGAATCGGTAAAACAACGCTTTCATTTAATAAATGGCAGCATGTCGATTAAACATCCTTTTGTTCGTCATAATAATCAATCCCCTGTTTTACGTTATATCTTCTTAACTGCAATTTATAAGATTGACTAACTCACCATTCCGATTGAAAATGCGCCAAATTTTTAATCTAACCGAATAAGTATGATGTAACTTAAACGGTTTTTAGTGTGATATCTCCTATCACCATACACGGAATGTTCTTATGTCTGTCTCCTCATCTCAACCGTTATCATTACGTGATGATTCTATTTTTCGTTTATTCTGGCGTTATACACTCCCAACTATCGCTGCTATGTTGGTTACCGGCATTTATGTTGCTGTCGATGGTATGTTTGTTGGTCACTTTATTGGTGAAGACGGACTCGCAGCAATCATACTTGGCTATCCCATTGGATCTATTCTTTACGCCATAGGTGCACTTATTGGTATGGGTGCATCGGCATTAGTTTCGATAAAACTGGGGGAAGATAAAACAGACGAAGCTAGAAAAATTGTTGGGAACGCATTCAGCTTATGCCTAATTGCTGCAATGATTATTTGTGGATTAGGAATCACATTTGGCACAGATATACTGCAATGGGTTGGCGCTGAGGGAAGAATCCTATCTATGGCTGAAGATTACCTCTTCTGGTACTTCAGTATGGGTTTCTTTGCCATCATCTCAATGGCATTTTCATCACTATTACGTAATGATGGACAACCCAAACGTGTAACATACATCATGATTTTCGGTGGTCTGCTGAATATCTTCTTAGACTGGCTATTTATTGTGGTGATCCCCTGGGGATTAACAGGCGCAGCTATTGCCACAATGCTATCTCAAGCTGCCACCAGTATATTGTGTTTACAACATTTCTTTAGCGATAAATCGACACTACGAATTCATTGGGACAGCCTAAAACTTAAACTTGATACCTGCTTACAAATATTAAAACTCGGAACATCAAGTTTACTCATGTACATGTACCTTTCTGTCGTACTGATTTTACACAACAAAGCTTTCTTGATGGTCGGTAAACCGATTCATGTCGCAGCCTACGGCATCGTGAGCTATACGGAGGCTTTCTTCTATTTAATTTTCGAAGGCATTGCATTAGGCACACAACCGATCACGAGTTTTAATACAGGTGCAGGTTTAAAAGATCGTGTGATCAAAGCACGAAACCTTGCTTTTGCCGTTACTCTTGCTGTCGCGCTTATTGGCGTCACAATCCTCTATAGTTTACCCGATTATGTCGTGTATTTATTCGCAGGTGATAATCAACTGCTTCAACCTGTTGCTATAAACGGTATGCACCTTTATTTCTGGGGATTACCTTTCGAAGGGTTATTACTCATTGGTGCGACCTATTTCCAATCAATTAACATGGCAAAAGAAGCGTCGATATTAACTGGTGGAAAGTTAATCCTTATCTCTATCTTCATCTTTACGTTCGCGCATATTTTTGGCGTTAACGGTGTATGGGTCGCATTACCTTTTTGTAGTTTTCTTCTAACCAGTTGGATGATTATTAAAATCAGGAAAATTTAACCGTTAACACGGTAGTTGGTATTTAACATCACTACCGTTTTCTATTAAAAGATGATTGTCGCCAATTTTAGCGAGGAAAAAACCTAAAAAAAACAAAAAATAATAATATAACCATCTGATTTTAATTGCTTTATCATTATTCCTTACTTATCTTTTCTATTCACTTAGCATTCTAATCATTCCGCATTAATCTAGCTCTCGTTCCAAAGACACTGGTTACTTTTCCGAATCCTTTACAGTAACTGCTGATTTTGGGACATGTTATTTTAATAAATACGAGTGAATAAGAATGAAAAAAATTCTAACCCCTGTGGCAATCCTAGTTTCAACTTTTGCAGTCACAGCTGCCCATGCTGAAGCAAAGGTAGATTATTTTGCTGGTGTAGATGCTGGTGTAAATTTCGGTGCGAAACAGTCGAAGAAAACCGATCGATATACGCTAAATCAGAAAACTAAAGCTGCACCAGTTTATGGTATTCATGGCGGTGTTACGATTGATGATCATCACCGAGTTACACTAGGCTACAACCACAGCGAGCAAAAACTGAAAGAAGCAGTTAATAAAAAGCATTTTGATTCGATTTCAGCAGCTAAAAACGGTGTAGATACATTAAAATTGCAATATGATTATGTTTACAATCTAACAAACAATATTAATATTACAGGAGGTACTCACTTAGGATATCAGTGGTATGGCAAAACTAAGGATACAGGTAAATTATCTGATAAAGATCGTCCAAAATATAATAAACATTTGGATGGCATGATCTATGGTCTACAAACAGGTATTGAATATAATATTGACCAGTGGACAATCGGTACTGAATTAGGTTACTCATGGAAAGATCAAAATAATTACTACGGTGATCGTACAAAAACTAAGAATTCTGGTGAAGGAACCTTCTTAACAAGTGTTTCTTACCATTTTTAAAAATAAATAACGAGCCAGCTCTTAAAGGCCATTAGAAAGGAATCTAATGGCCTCCCCCTCTAAATAAATCGTAGCACCTTTGACTAAATGAATCGTTAACGTGAGCTCTTCATATATTCGTTTTATTTTCTAGTAACACTAAGAGAACAATAGGTTCATTTATCTACTTTGATTTTTTAACGAATCCTAAATTACGTTTATCAGAGTCAGTAAAAATTAAAATAATCAAAGTTAAATTTTAAAAAATAGAACTTAGTATAAATATGAAAAAGACATTATTATTAGCTATTTCCTTAATTGCGTTAATTGGTTGTTCAACAGTTTCAAATGCAAGAGTTGTTAAGAGAGTGGTAACTTCACAACACGGATTGGTTGTTCAACAGTTTCAAATGCCTAGAGTTGTTAAGAGAGTGGTAACTTCACCTCACGAGTATGTATAAAAAGTAGTTAAGTACAATCGCTGGGGTGATAAAGTTGTAAAAAAGACCAAGTGTCATCATGGTCAATGTAATACGGGTAAAAAATAAAATAGGATTTAATATATATATGAAAAAGACATTATTATTAGCTATTTTCTCAATTTCTTTAATGGGTTGTGCACCACTTTCAAGTGCCAGACCATATAAGAGAGTAGAAATTTCACATCACGGTCATGTAAGAAAAGTAGTTAAATATAATCGTTGGGGTAATAAGGTTGTGAAAAAGACCAAGTGCTATCATGGTCACTGTAAAACAACAAAAAAAGAAATAGTAAATTGGTAATAAGGTTTTGAAAAAGACCAAGTGTCGTCATGGTCACTGTAAAACGACAAAAAATAAATCATATATTAATATTTAGTCATTATGAATAAAGGCAAGTAATATTGCCTTTTATTATTGTTTAAGTTTTTTCCATACAATGCGTTCAGAACTGCTTTAGCGGTTAACTTATCACTATTCGGGATAAGATAATAATCGATCACGATTCCAAATTTATCGACAGAGCCACAGATTCCCCTTGTTATCTTTTATTAGTTGCTAAACTAATGCTGTTAAATACTTCATACTGAATAATTCATACTTATTTAAAATCAGATATCGTTTAATTTTTACTTCATCTGAAAAGAAAACTGAGCAATAAATATTTATATACACACTAATGAGTAATAATTTAACGTTAACTTGGTTAAAGTAAAATCTAATCTTGTCTTATAAACATTTGAACTTGTTTGTTTTTACCTATTTCAAGTATAAAAATATTTCTATCTTCATAAATGATTTTAAATGTGGGTTTAAAGTTTTGTTTTGACGCAAAGAGTAGTCTTGTATATAGCTCTGCTTCTTTTAAATTGATAAGTTTAGCCTGTTGTAATACTTGTAAGTCAGAGTGAACAGTGTACTGCCCGTCCACATAACTTAAAATTTCGCCTTTATCACGAAAAATGGCCATGTCATCTATACCACTTCCCTCTAAATAAATATCTGACGTGTAATCACCATGATCAAATTTCAATTTTATTAACGAGTTCCATATACCTTTTGATTGAGAGTGAACATGAAGTTTAGATATGAATACACCGTCTTTGCCATAATGGTCAAAGGTCACATAATTTGAATACAAAAACACACAAACAGAAAAAATAAATAAAACTATTGTTTTCAAACTATATTTCCTCAATTTCTATTTTCTTGAGCTCTTGCGTAAGGTGTTTTTCATCGAGAATTAAACTTCCCCCCAACTTAGTATCATTATTAAAATATGAAAAGTTGTAATGATCACCAACTTTATCAATCATAAAAATACAATTGCACTTTTTTTCCGCAAGTATAGTTTTTATCTTTTCGGGAATAATGAAACTTTTAGGTTTTATTATTCTATGAGTAAAACCATTGTTCGTAATATCAATCGCACTATAGTCATTATTTAAGAATTTACGATAGTCATTTGGTAATTTACGAAATAGATTAAACGCGGAATATGCGAGTAGAGCTATAGATAAAACTAAAAGCCCTTGCTTTATAATGAAAAATGATTTTTTAAAAGGTAATTTTTGAGCTTGATAGCCAACATTATTTTCGCTAGGTAAAACGGTTGAAGTCTCGACTTCATGTTCTAGTTTATCTTCTGCAAAACTTGTTTGTTCAAGGTCAAGCCGATAGCCAACACGAGGAACAGTTGCAATGATTTCATCATTCGGGAAATAAGTAGAAAGAGATTGGCGAATTTTCGCGATAGATTTTGTTAAAGAAGAATCTGTAACAACGGTATGCTCCCAAGCAAAGGTTTTTAACTCTTCTTTTGAGACAATCTCGTTTTGTCGTTCAAGCAACAGTGTCAATAAGCGTGACTCTGTATAAGTCAAAAGATGTTGTTGGCAACTATCTGATAATAAACCTTTTTTAGAATCAAATTTAACATGATTTATTTGATAATTCGTTGACATGAAAACCATTATTCAAAATTAACCTAACCACAAATTTACAATTATTACGTAAGTTATAGAAAGATATCACATTACAATTCTATTAACCTTAACAGCCCAAGTAGTAGCTCAAGAAAGAACCAATTAATTAATAATATAACAAAAAAGCCCATAGCTATTCCTAACTATGGGCTAAACGAAGAGATGAATCGTTTAAATTTTAATTTGCTTCTGCAAGTGTAGCTTCCGCTTCTTTCATTGCAGTCGTTGGTTGACCTTCTGCACCGTGCATCCAGTCAACTAACTTACCTGAGAACACGATAAGAATAAGACCTGATAGCGTTGCAGCAATTGCGATACCACCAAAGATAGATAGCGCACCGGCATCGCCAATATGTGAACCAATAATACCCGCCGCATAGTTCGCTAATGCGTTAAACGAGAACCACACACCCATTAGTAGTGAACATAATCGTAATGGTGCAAGTTTCGTTACCATCGATAAGCCAATTGGTGATAGACATAGTTCACCCAGTGTATGGAATAAATACGCACCTACAAGCCATAGCATTGATGTTTTTACTGTTAAATCACCACCTTGTTCTAACGCTGCTCCCACCATGAATAGAAAGCCAATTGCTAGGAAGAACAATGCAGCCGCAAATTTAATTGGTGAGCTTGGCTCCTTCGAACCCATTTTTACCCATAATGAAGCGATAACAGGCGCTAAAGTAATAATGAAGAACGGGTTAAGTGATTGGAACCACTCTGTTGGTACAGTAAAGCTACCAATAATACGATCTGTATACTGTTGGGTGTAAATGTTCATCAATCCACCAGCTTGTTCAAAGCCAGCCCAAAAGACAATAACGAACAGACCCATAACCATGATAACTTTTAAGCGATCACGTTCAACTTTTGTTAATGGCTCTTTTTTACCTGATTTGTTTTTTGCTGCATCACGTTTAGCCGCAGCTTCAATACCAATATTACCCAAGTAACGACGTGCAAATAACATTTGAAGCGTTAAACCAATACAGATACCGATACCTGCAGTTGCAAAGCCTGCTTTATAACCCCAGATTGTTACAGCTGTACCTGCAATAATACCAGCAAGTAGCGAACCTAAATTGATACCCATATAGAAAATGGTAAATGCACCATCACGACGGTTATCACCTTCCTCATAAAGATCACCAACCATAGTGGAGATATTGGCTTTAAATAAACCATTACCGATGATCATCAAGGTCAAGCCAGCATAAAAAACATGCAATGCAGAATCCCCAACAACCGAGTTAGGAAGTGCAAGTACAAATTGTGCTGCAGCCATTGCCACACCACCTA
This sequence comes from Photobacterium angustum, assembly GCF_002954615.1. Taxonomy (NCBI): domain Bacteria; kingdom Pseudomonadati; phylum Pseudomonadota; class Gammaproteobacteria; order Vibrionales; family Vibrionaceae; genus Photobacterium; species Photobacterium angustum. The sequence goes on from NZ_MSCJ01000003.1 coordinate 1,127,575, forward strand.
TCATGACGCAACGGCGTTGTCCTAAAAAGTTATCGGCAATCCAACCACCGATTAAAGGAGTAAGGTAGACAAGTCCGGTATAAGTCGCGTAAAGACTTAGCGCATCTTTTGCTGTCCAGCCAAAACCACCGTCCATTGTTTTTGAAGTTAAATAAAGGACAAGAATGGCGCGCATGCCATAAAAGCAAAATCGCTCCCATAGTTCAGTACCAAACAATAAGAACAACCCCTTAGGGTGTCCTAGTAATGTGCTAGAGTCTCTTCTCATAATTATTCCTTTTAATCAGATTTCTATTCAAAATATGAATGCAGGAAATGTTATAAGGGATAATTATGCGCAACTCAAATTAAGCATAAAATCTCGTTGAGGATTTTTTATGACAAGCAATTGATATTAAAACAAAACAATAAAACAACAAAATATAGTGAAAAATAATATTGCAAATACGAGGCAGTTGTAAAAACTAGCTATCACCAATTAACCAGTGTTTTACACTAAATCTTGACACACCTGACAAGTTTAATATTGTTTGTTTTATTTATTTGAACTTAAACACAAGATAAATGTTTGTTTGTCGTGATTTTACAAAACAAAACATAAAAACAAACAACTAATTAACATTGATACAAAGGTATAGTCTAGACACTTAAACATAGAATTTTATCCCAGAGCACCTTATTCACATTGTTGAATAAAATGAGGTATTAGTTCAAATAAGTCCCCCACTAAACCATAGTCGGCATAAGAAAAGATACTCGCATCAGGATCGCTATTAATAGCAACAATCACTTTTGCATCTTTTATCCCGGCAATATGTTGAATTGCCCCCGAAATCCCAATGGCAATATAAAGGTCTGGAGCTATAATTTTCCCAGTTTGCCCTACTTGGTAATCGTTAGGTACGAATCCAGCATCCACGGCTGCTCGAGAAGCGCCAACCGCGCCATGTAAGGTGTCTGCTAATTGCTCAATCAATAAAAACCCATCTTTGCTTGCAACACCTCGCCCACCTGCGACCACAACACGTGCAGTAGTAAGATCTGGTCGCTCATGGTTACTTGTTTGCATACTGACAAATCGGGTATGGGTTAATGGGTGACCTATCTTTAACATTTCTTGCTCGGTGTGTTGCTCCGATAACCCACAAGGCTCGAAACTGGCACCACGAATCGTCGCTACCATTAGAACTTCACAAGACTTAACCTCAACCGTTGCGTTACCGGCATAAATCGGACGAACTACAGAATCTAAGCCAGTAAATTCCATCACATCGGATAATTGCTCTATATACAACATCGCAGATACTCGCGGTAATAGATCTTTACCTGATGTGCTACTGCTCATAAAAATATGACTATAGTTCGATGCAAGATCCTTAATAACCTTAGAGACGTTTTCTGCTAAACCATGCTGATAACAAACATCATCCACCAATAACACCTTATCAATATCGGTTAACTCTGCTGCCTGCTGTGCAACACACCCACATTGAAAACCAACCACAAGAATATGAATACTTAAATCGCTGTTAAAACGCCGTAATGAAGCAGCCGCAGTGACAACTTTACGTGTAGCTAACGAGATATTCTGATGATCATGCTCTGCGATAATCAAAACGTTTGCTGTCTTCATTAGATCACCTTTACTTCATGACTTAACTTATCAATAAGTGCATCGACATTGTCGACCATAACCCCTGCTGTCCGTGGTTTTGGCGCGTTATAGCGAAGTATTGTTTGGGATGTTGTCTTTATCAGATTTTCAAGCGATGGGTACTGCAAGCTATTTTTGTTAATAAAGTCTTGCAACGAAATGGTCGTTAATGGTTTAGCTTTCGCTTTCATAATATTTGGAAGTGATGCAAATCTGGGTGTATTAAGTCGTAAATCACAGCTAATCACACAAGGAACTTTAACCGCCAAAGTTTCAAGACCACCATCGACTTCACGGGTCACAATAAGCTCATCTAATATCGAAGGGTTGTCATAGTTAATTTCTGAAGCATAAGTCGCTTGTGGGCAGTCTAATATTCCTGCCAGCATTTGAGGTGTTTGATTGTTATCGCCATCAATAGACTGTTTCCCCATTAACACCACATCAGTCTTGTTCTCTATCGCTAATACAGATAACAGCATGGCTATTTTAAGCGGGGTGATAATTGTTACATTGTCACTTTCAGTTTGCTTTGTATTGATATGAATAGCGCTATCAGCCCCTAGTGCTAATGCCGTCCTTAATGATTCATTGCAACTATCATCCCCAATACAAACAACAACGACCTCAGACGCTATTCCTTGTTCTTTAAATTGTACGGCTTGTTCAAGTGCTATTGCACAAAAAGGATTAATGGTTTTCTTCACATTATGATCGTCAATACCACTATTATCATCCTTAACACGGATCGCTACATAAGGATCAACCACACGCTTAATCGCCACTAATATACGGATTGTAGATTCTGCCATATCGCATACCTCTAATAAGAAGTCGTTGATTTAACGGCTAATACTGGAATGTATTTGTTTCTTTGAGCCTAGTTGAATTTACGTTTACGTCAACTGAACTATAGTTAAATAAAGCAATAAAGGAGTCATCTATGGCAGAGGAAGAAAGTGCTCAAGACAGTATCTCTTTTGATGTTTTAATAGTCGGCGCAGGACCTGCCGGGCTTGCTAGTGCTATCCAGCTTGCTCAATTAGCTAAAGAGCATCAACGCCCATTCTCTATTGCTGTAATAGAAAAAAGTGCCGAAATCGGCGGACATATTTTATCTGGCGCCTTGTTTGATCCCCACGCACTCAACGAATTATTACCAAACTGGCAAGATACTGATTGCCCAGTCCGCACCAAAGTAAAATATGATGATTTTTATTGGTTAACAAACTCACAATCAATATTTTCAATCCCACCTTTATTACGTCCAAAAGTGTTTGAAAATCACGACCATTACATTATTAGTTTAAGTGAGTTATGCCGTTGGCTAGCAAAACAAGCCGAACTATTGGGTGTCGAAATCTACCCAGGCTTTTGCGCTGACAAAATACAGTTTGAACACCAAAGGAGTGACAGCGTAACAAGCGATAATGCCGATTTACCCATTTATATGAGCACCGTAAAGGGGATTACAACCAAAGCAATGGGATTAGACAAACAAGGTAACAAAAAAGAAAACTATCAACCCAGTATGCTGATTAACGCGCGTTACACTATTTTTGCCGAAGGTAGTCGAGGGCATTTAGGAAAAGCACTAATAAAACAACTTAAGCTCGATAAGCACAAACAACCGCAACATTTCGCATTAGGGATAAAAGAAATTTGGCAGGTTCCCAAGCAACAGCATCAACAAGGAAGAGTTGTGCATAGTTTGGGGTGGCCACTAAGCGAATCAAGTTCAACAGGTGGCGCTTTTATGTACCATCTTGATGATAGCCATATCGCAGTGGGGCTTATTACCGACTTAAACTACCGTAACCCCTACCTTAGCCCGTTTGATGAATTTCAACGGCTAAAGCATCACCCTCTATTTGCGCAAGTTCTTCAAAACGGAAAACGAATTGAATACGGTGCAAGAGCTATTACCAAAGGTGGTTTAGCCTCTCTCCCCAAACAGTCATTCCAAGGCGGCGTATTAATAGGCTGTGATGCTGGTACCCTGAATATGAACAAATTGAAAGGCTGCCATACTGCAATGAAATCTGGCATGTTAGCGGCAAGCGCGGTATACAGTGAATTAATTAGAGATCATACCCATACCGAGCCTTGCTATAACGCTCTTTTTGAAAGCAGTTGGCTGTATGACGAACTCCATCAAGCGAGAAATACGACCGCAAATATCCATAAATTCGGCCAACTGACTGGCGCTATCGCAACCTATTTAGAACAAAGCCTATTTAGTGGTCGTGCAAAATGGCAACTGAATAACAACGTGCCTGATCATGCTTGCCTACTGCCTATATCAAAAGCAAACAAGATAAATTACCCGAAACCAGACAACCAATTAAGCTTTGATAAAACATCTTCACTCTATCTTGCTTCTATTAGCCACCCAGACGATCAACCTTGCCATCTTCACTTACAAGATCTTCAAATCCCAATAAGCCAACACCTAAAAGCGTTTGATGAACCTAGCCAACGTTACTGCCCTGCTGGCGTATATGAAGTAATAACAGAAAATAACCAAGCTAAATTTCAAATTAATGCAGGGAACTGTTTACAGTGCAAAGCCTGCGATATAAAAGACCCTTCTCAAAACATTTCTTGGACACCACCAGAAAGCGGATCTGGGCCTAATTATAGAAAAATGTAATAGGCCTAAACTTTTTTTGAATTAAAATTCGCAAACACCACAAAACGCTTCTAAAATCACCCCTAACCTAAAAACAGCTAATATACTGTTTTTAATAAACAAAATTGTTTTTATAGCACATACACATCAAATACATGCACAAAATGCATCATAAAAATGAAAACCATTCATTTTACTCATAAACCTATAAATCATAATATTTATCTCAAGCCAAGAAGCAGTGAAGACAGCGTAATTACGACTGTTGAATAACTAAAAATACGCTTCAAAAGCAGTGAATAAAAATCAGCCGATCGTGCTCAACACACATCAGATTTTAAGTTTATGGTGAGTCAGTCTCATCATAACGCATTCGCATATATCACCTATTGAGGTAAACATTATGACAATCCCTACTACAGAAATGTTAGAAGCGTGGAAAGGTTTTAGCGCGGGCAACTGGCAGCAAGAAGTTAACACTCGTGACTTCATCCAAACTAACTACACGCCTTATGAAGGGGATGAGTCTTTCCTAGCTGATGTTACAGAAACAACAACATCACTATGGAATACCGTTCTAGAAGGTATTAAAGAAGAAAGCCGCACTCACGCGCCGGTTGATTTCGATACTGATTTACCATCAACAATTACTTCTCACGATGCAGGCTACATCAACAAAGATCTAGAAAAAATCGTAGGTCTACAAACTGATAAACCACTTAAGCGTTCAATCATCGCTAACGGTGGTATTCGTATGGTGAAAAACTCATGTGAAGTATACGGTCGCAAGCTTGATGAAAGTGTAGAGAAAATCTTCACTGACTACCGTAAAACACACAACAAAGCATGTTTCGACCTATACACTAAAGAAATTCTAGCATGTCGTAAATCTGGAATTATCACAGGTCTTCCAGATGCTTACGGTCGCGGTCGTATCATTGGTGACTACCGTCGTCTAGCGCTATACGGTATTGATTTTCTAAAAGCTGACAAGCAAGAACAATACAAGTCAACTCAAGCATTCCTAGAGCAAGGCAATGATCTAGAAAAAACACTTCGCCTACGTGAAGAGTTAGCAGATCAAGTTCAAGCACTAGAAGACATCCGTCAAATGGGCTTGAAATACGGCATCGATATGTCTGCTCCTGCTCGCACAGCACAAGAAGCGATTCAGTTCACTTACTTTGGCTACCTAGCAGCGGTTAAATCTCAAAACGGCGCAGCAATGTCACTAGGTCGTACATCAACATTCCTTGATGTATTTATCGAGCGTGATATTCAAAACGGCTTGATCAACGAGCAAGAAGCGCAAGAGATGATCGACCACTTCATCATGAAGCTACGTATGGTTCGTTTCTTACGTACACCTGAGTACGATTCACTGTTCTCTGGCGACCCAATCTGGGCAACAGAAGCAATGGCTGGTATGGGTGTTGACGGTCGTACTTTAGTAACAAAGAGCACATTCCGTTACCTACACACACTACACACAATGGGTCCTGCGCCAGAGCCAAACATGACTATTCTTTGGTCTGAGCAACTCCCTATTGCCTTTAAAAAGTACGCAGCGAAAGTATCGATTGAAACATCATCTGTTCAATACGAAAACGATGATCTAATGCGACCTGATTTCAACAACGATGACTACGCAATCGCATGTTGTGTAAGCCCACAGGTTGTTGGTAAACACATGCAGTTCTTTGGTGCACGCGCTAACCTTGCAAAAGGTCTGCTATACACCATTAACGGCGGTATTGATGAAAAATCTAAAGCACAAGTTGGCCCACAAGTAGCGAAAATTGAAGATGAAGTATTAGACTTTGATTCACTAATGCCACGCTTTGATTCAATGCTAGATTGGTTAGCAACACAATACGTGACAGCACTAAACATCATCCACTACTCTCACGACCGTTACAGCTACGAAGCATCACTAATGGCATTAATGGATCGCGATGTACGCCGTACTATGGCATGTGGTATTGCAGGTCTTTCTGTTGTTGCTGATTCACTATCTGCAATTAAATTTGCGAAAGTAACACCAGTACGTGACGAAGATGGCGTAGCAATCGATTTTAACATCGAAGGTGACTACCCTAAATTCGGTAACAACGATCCACGTGTTGATGATATCGCTTGCGACCTTGTTGAGCGCTTCATGAAGAAAATTCAGAAGATGCACATGTACCGTGAAGCAATTCCAACACAATCAATCTTAACCATCACATCAAACGTTGTGTACGGTAAGAAAACAGGTAATACACCTTGTGGTCGTCGTGCTGGTATGCCTTTCGGCCCTGGTGCAAACCCAATGCACGGTCGTGATGAAAACGGTGCGGTTGCATCGCTAACATCTGTATCTAAACTACCATTTGCTTACGCGAAAGACGGTATCTCATACACCTTCTCTATCGTGCCAAATGCATTAGGTAAAGATGAAGAAACACAGAAACAAAACCTTGCAGCACTAATGGATGGTTACTTCCACCACGAAGCAGCAGGCGCAACAGATGGCATCGAAGGTGGTCAACACCTAAACGTGAACGTATTAAACCGTGACATGTTACTTGATGCTGTTGAGCACCCAGAGAAATACCCACAGCTAACAATTCGTGTTTCTGGTTACGCAGTGCGTTTCAACTCATTGACTCGTGAACAGCAACAAGACGTGATTAGCCGTACCTTTACTAATAAGATTTAATAAATAGCTACTACATTGGTAATATCCGACTACCTACCTAGGTATTACCATTTTGCCGCCATAGTTTAACCCAGCTATGGCGGCTTTTTTATTCATTATTTACAGAAGATTTATAATCGCGAAATCTACTCTTTCAGCTACTAAATTAACAAAGGTTTTATGCTTACAATGTAAATAAATGCATTACAAATGAGGTTGTGAACTCACTCGATAAACTGTATTTATTGCTCTAATTTAAGTCTCCAGTTTCGTATAAAGAGCTATCGATGACTAAAAAGATCAAGAAATAACATGTTAAATGCAATCATTCAGCTCATTACTTCTGTTCCTAAATTAATACTTATCGCACTTTCTTTCGCGATTCTTTCAGGCTGTGCGTCGAAGGAACTTCTACTAGCTCAACCATCTTTGGTTGAACAGCAAACTTCAAAATTATTACCACAACGCCCAAATAAAACAGACTTATATTTTGTAGGTTTTGCGGCAGACTCTAGTCAGAACGTATTTAGTAAAGAAGTTAAATATGCACAACAGTTATTTGATAACAAATTTGATACCAAAGGACGCTCTGTTACATTGATTAATCACTCATCAACTATCAATGAAGCTCCGATGGCTACACTATCGAATCTTGATAATGTATTAAAAAATATTGGTAACACTATCGAGAAAAATGAAGATATTGTTTTTCTTTTTCTGACTGGACATGGTTCTTTTGAAAAAGGCTTACACTCTAAATTTTGGCCGCATCACAAAGAGTTAATAAAACCCAAAGATCTTAAAAAATCCCTCGTTGAGTCAAAAATAAAGTGGAAAGTTGTCGTGGTTTCATCGTGTTTCTCAGGACAATTCGCTAATGAAATTGCAGATTTACATACTTTAGTTATTACAGCGAGTAATCCAAACCAACCATCATTTGGTTGTACAAACACCTCTGAATTTACTTATTTTGGTGAAGCTTTCTTTAAAGAACAGCTTGCACAAAATGCTTCATTTATAATGGCCTTCATCGCGGCAAAAGCCAGAATCACAGTTAAAGAAAATAAAATGGGATTCGAGAATTCACAACCAATGATGATTACGTCAAAACCTATTATCGATAAGTTAAAAGAAATATCTCAATAATATTATTATTTCAGACTATGTCGTTCTCTGAAGTAACAAACAACAAAGCGGAGCCTTTTGCTCCGCTTTTTATTAATACATCCGTTATGAATTAGATTTTCATTTTCTCAACAACGGCTCAATAACGATTTAGTATTAACTTAAATCGACATTTTTCGTACCAAAGAACCATGTTGCTACAAAACCTACAATATAAGCGATCAGCAAACCAATGGTGAATATTGCCATTCCAGCAAAGATACCAGAACTTGAGGTCATTAGAGGTAAAGCAACAATACCAGATGGACCAAATACTGTGTTTAAACCAATCGGTAATCCCAGGTACGCTACTAACCCAATAAAGAAACCACCAGCAGAGCCCCCCACACATGCAGTAACAAAAGGTTTAACCCGTGGTAATGTCACACCATAGATAAGCGGCTCGCCGATACCTAATAATCCAGGAATGAGCGCCCCTTTGACCTGCACACGTAACAAAGATTCTTTTTTCGCTTTAGCATATAAAGCCAGTGCTGCACCTACTTGCCCTGCTCCCGCCATGGCTAAAATCGGGAAAAGTGAGTTAAACCCTTGTGCGTCCATAAGTGCAAAATAAACAGGAACAAAACCTTGGTGGATACCAAACATTACTGAAATTAAGAATAAACCTGCTAAGATCGCACTGCCGAATGGATTACCATTTAAGTTAATAAATAACCATGACATGCCTTTAAATAGCTCACCACCAATTGGCATGATAATCACAAAGGTCACTGCCCCCATAATCAACAAGGTGATCATAGAAGTTAAAATCATATCTAAATTATCTGGAATAAATTGGCGGACTTTTTTCTCAACGCCAGCACCAATAATGGCAGCAATCAGAACCCCTATAATATTGCCTCGTGGATCTATACCATTGCCGAAAAAGTCGTTCATTCCAGAGAAAATGCCAGACGTTGCATCTGGGTTGTAGCCGAGTACGAACAGTGAAGCCAAAATTGCACCGTTAACCCCCGAACCGCCAAACGCTTGTTGCGCGTTGTAACCAATAAGAATACTGAGGAAACTGAATAAGCCTTTACTAAAGACTTTCATATAAGCGATTAAATCAAGTAAATGTGCACTAGGTGATGGCTGACCAGTCACAAATAATTGTTCTAGTAAGGTAGCTATACCTAATAATAACCCTGCGGCAATGAAACCGGGAATTAAAGGCGTAAATATGGTTGCAAACTTGCTCAAAAAGCGTTGTGCAGCACTTGTTTGTTTTTTCTTTAATTGCTGTTTATGTGCAGAAGCCACATCTTTCAGATCAGTATTATTCTTAGGTACTTCAGTTTCATCTACCTGATCATTATCAAGCATGTTATTCATCATTTCAGCTGCAGTCTGTGCTTTACCTGGGCCTAAAACGATCTGAAGTTGATCATCGCTTTCTACTAATCCCATCACGCCTGTAATGCGCTTAATTGAATCTCGATCCGCTAAACTGTCATCTTTTAAAGTAAGGCGTAATCGCGTCATACAATTACCGCATTTGATAACGTTCGCTTTACCACCAATTGCAGTGATTATTTCTTGTATCATTGACGCTGTTATTTTGGCCATCTTATGCTCCTTAATAAAACCTATTGTTTGATCATTCTTGGTCTAAAAGTGCATGACGAATAAAGCCATTATGTTTACCGAGTTTTGCTGCCGCCAACTCAGCATCAATATTAAGTAAAATCATAAGGATTGCGGTTTTACAATGGTTATTACACTGCGCCAATGCCTCTGCAGCTTTTGATTCACTACACCCTGTAGCTTCTACCACAATATTATGTTGACGTTGAATAAGTTTTGCATTGGTCGCTTCAACATCGACCATCAAATTACCAAAGACTTTCCCAGTTCGGATCATTGCCCCTGTGGTTAACATATTTAGTACTAGTTTCTGCGCTGTACCGGCCTTCATTCTTGAAGAGCCCGTTACCACTTCAGGTCCAACAACAGCTGTTAATGAAATATCTGCGATCTGCGTCATTGCACTATTCGCATTGCAACTTAATGTAGCAACGGTTGCACCGATACTTTTTGCGTAATTCATTGCACCTAAGACATACGGCGTACGTCCGCTTGCAGCAATACCAACAAGCACATCTTTTTCATTAAAACCAACCTGTTGTAAGTCACTAGCTCCTAATTCAACATTATCTTCTGCATTTTCAACTGCCTTTAAAATCGCTGTATGTCCACCAGCAATTAAACCAACCACCAAGTCGGGATTAGAGCCATATGTAGGAGGACATTCACTGGCATCTAAAATACCTAATCGACCAGACGTACCTGCACCGGTATAAATCAAACGTCCACCAGATTGGAAAGCATTAGCGATAAGATCAACAACCTTGGCAATTTCAGGAATAATGGCTTCTACTGCAAGTGCCACTTTCTTGTCTTCTTGATTGATAACTTTCAACATCTCAACCGTTGATAGCATATCGATATTTTCACTATCTTTATTTCGGCTTTCTGTCACTAAGGTTGTTAAGTCAATTTTCATCATCAGCTCTCTTCACTTGGAGATTAGGTTTGAGAGGCATCATATAGAATAAAAAATTCGATTAAGTGACAATAATCACAACTAAAATTATTCATTTCATGCCAAAATTAAAGAATAAAAATAATCAACCTTACAAAGCAGAACACATTGAAACAATAATTATTTATTATTTTTCAAAACCTTAATAACCACACATGTAATGAGAATAATTTCTCAACTCATTGAATAATTAATTCAAGAAAATTAGGTCTATATGAGTATTTTAGAGCGAATGCAAAACCAAAGAAGTAGCTTGTCGAGTAATGGAGTGAAGATATTAGACTTTATTCTTAAAGATCCAGCTTCGTTAAGCAACTATGTCAGCCAAGATTTAGCGGTGAAAGTTGGCGTTTCTCAATCTGGCGTGATCAAATTTGCTCAACGACTTGGCTTTAAAGGGTTTACCGCTTTAAAACTTGCCATTATCGAAGATCTTGCTCATAAGAATGCAATCCTAGAACCCAAAAGACCTATTCATAACAAGATCCATAGCGATGATTCTTCAATAACGATTGCACAAAAGTTAATACAAGAGAAAACACACGCTATGATTGCGACAACCAACGCTATCAACTTTTCAGAATTTGAAACTATCGTAAAGCGGCTAAATCAAGCGGATCGTATTCAAATTGTAGGTATTGGGGGTTCAGCATTAACCGCCAAAGATCTCACCTTTAAGCTGTTAAAATTAGGTATTACTGCACTCACTGAACAAGATACACATGTGCAAATCGCAACAGCGAATACATTAACGAAAAACGACATACTCATCGCAATTTCATTTTCAGGAAAACGGCGCGAGATAATAATGGCAGCACAATCAGCTTACGACAAAGGCGCGACAGTCATTGCGTTAACAAATATAAAAAAGAGCCCCTTACGGCAATTAGCCCACTATACGATTGACACTATTGCCGATGAAAAACAATTTCGAAGCTCTTCAATTTCTTCGCGAACTGCACAGAATGTTATCACTGATCTACTCTTCATGGCCTTATTACAGCTTAAAAGCGATGATGCAAAACTACTTTTAAGTGATATATCATCAGTCATTGATAGAATTTAACTTAATAATTACTAATACAACATTCTGCAAATGTATTTTAATGTCAGACCGTGTCATTAAAGTGAGCTTATAATGTAGAAAGGTAAACACAAACCTCACGCTCTTTTCCTTGCATGTGGTTTATCTGATTACCTTTATAGGTGACGCCAAGCTTGTTGATAACCGATCTTGAACGTGCGTTATCAGCTAAATGGGTTACTTGTAACTGTGTTAAGCCACGATGCTCTTTCATGTACGAAACTAATAAACTTGACGCTTCAGTCGCATAACCATTCCCCCAAAAAGGAACACCCAGCCAGTACCCTAGCACACCTACGCCATTTTCTATTTTCGGGAAACTAACCGTACCAATGACTTCCATTGTTTGTTTTAAAACGATGGCGTAAACAATACCTGTACAGCTTAAGAACATGTTGCTATGCCGCTGAATCCAAGTGTGTGCATCCGACACACTGTATGGATAAGGTATATTTGCTGTCATGTCAGAAATTCTTTGATCACTTAGCAAGTTAGCTACTCGTTCAGCATCTGTTAGCGTAAATGGTCTCAGAATTAAGCGTTGGCTTTCTATCGTTTGCTGCATCACATTAGGCTCCGTTTCCATAATGATGAAATATATGGCTTAAGTGTAAATAATATTCAGCTCCCCCTTGACCTCAACTTAACTTGAGGGTGCAAAGTCGCTTTAACAAATGAATGTATTGAAGCATTCCCTCAGCAAGAACAAGTTTAGAGATCCAATATGAATAAAGAAATGCTATCAGCTTATTTAGAAAAAATCGGTTTTCAAGGAAACACATCCCCTGATTTAACGACTCTATTCGCTCTGCATCAAAGTCAACATAGCAGTATCCCTTTTGAAAATCTTGATATCGTCAATGGTCGTACTGTCGAACTTGATGAAGATAAAATCTTTAATAAGCTCGTTTATTCGAATAGAGGCGGATATTGCTTTGAATTAAATAGCTTAATGAATCGCGTACTTAAAACGCTTCAATTTAATGTTGAGAAAAAGTTAGGTAGAGTCCACTTAACTGAAAATCCATCAGGTCGCGGGCATTTAGTCAATATTGTGACTTTCAATGAACAACAATGGCTCGTTGATACTGGTTTTGGTTCAAATACCCCCAGAGCACCACTACCAATTAAGTTTAATCAAGTGCTAAAAGTAGAGGAACAAACCTTTAGATTTATCGAAGATGCGTTCTTTGGAATGATGTTGCAATGTAAAGTTCAAGAGCAATGGATAAACCAATATAGCTTAGACATGAGCTATGTCTGTGATGGCGACATTGAATATGCCAATCATTATGCATCCACTCATAGCAACTCACGATTTACAACTCAAGTAGTTGCAGTAGCAAGAACAGAGCATGGCAATAATATTCTCTTAAATAATCGTTTGAAGTTAACTCATGCCGATGCCGTTACAGAAACTTTTATCAATGATGTCGCGTCTTTTCATCAAATATTAAAACAGCACTTTGGTATCGATAATCCAGTGCAATTAGAAAAATTCGAACAATACTTAATCATTGATAAGTAAAAACTAATAGCCTAACAAGCAATGAATTATCTCTACAATTAAATAGATTATTGCTATAAATGTTAGACACAAAAAAGCCCAGCAATACTTGCTGGGCTTAAAGTGGAATTACGTTTAAAACATGCGCTTATGCACAATAACGTTTAAACCTATTTTGTTGAAAACTAATAGCTGTACATCGCTTTTCTAAGACGAATAGCTTTTGGCGTTACCTCAATCAGTTCATCACTATTAATCCACGTTAGCGCTTGCTCTAAACTGAAATTCATAATGGCTTTCATGGCATAATTTTTATCTGCCACTGTTCTCCACATACGAACGAGGTTCTTGCCTTGGCGGCAGTTCACCCATAAATCGGTGTCATTAGACGCAGCTCCAATAATTTGCCCTTGATAAACCTGATCACCATGGTTAATCATCAATCTTCCTCGCTCTTGCAACGAAGATAAAGAGTATATTAAAGCTTTACCAATACCGTTTGAGACCAATACACCTTCACGCCTACAACCGATATCTCCCACGATTTTTTTACCGTAGCCAACATCTTCCTTATGAATGCTTGCTGAACCTTCAGTCAAACTTAGTAAAGTATGTCTAATACCTAACAATCCACGTTTAGGGCCTAAGAATAATAATCGCTGATGACTATTATCCAATGGCTGACTATGCTCGAATTGTGCTTTACGGTAAGCCATCTCTTCAATAACCTTGCCCATAAATTCATTGGCACAATCAACGTAACATTTCTCGTAAGGCTCTTGCGTCTTACCTGCATCGGATTTCATCAAGATCGTCGGACGAGATACAGAAAACTCGTACCCTTCTCGACGCATACTCTCAATTAATACCCCAAGGTGTAATTCACCACGACCTGAAACTTCATATACTCCAGCCTCTTCTGCCTCAGTAACATGCAGAGAAACATTGTGTGAAGCTTCGAGATATAAGCGTTCCGCTAATTCTCGAGATTGTAATACCTTACCTTCTTGTCCTGAAAAAGGAGAATCATTCACGCTAAATTTCACAGAAACAGTCGGCGTATCAATTTCTAGTGCTTCAAGCTCAACATGATTGCCACGTGAAGTAACAATATCTGAAATCGCAATATCAGATATCCCTGTTAAGGCAATAATATCGCCAGCCACACCGTAATCAACGGCAACACGACTTAATCCTTGTTGATGATAGACTTCCTTGATCTGACAGAAACGTGCATCTTCATCAGGCGCATTAACCGCAACTTTCTGACCTCGATGAAAGGATCCTGATATAACACGCCCTATCCCAATCAAACCAAGATATTCCGAGTAATCAAGTTGATGAATTTGAATAACAGGTTCTTGTTCAACGGTTACCGTTGGTGAAGCTACATTATCAACTAACATGTCTAACAATGGCGCCATGCCATTTTCAGTATCAGCCACACCAAAGGCGTCATAGGCAAATGCTTCTTTCGCTGAACATGATACTGCTGGAAAATCGAGCTGCTCGCAATCAGCACCTAGCGTTACAAACAAATCATAAAGTTGATCAATTGCCTTTTCTGGCTGTGCCTCTGGACGATCGACTTTATTCACTGCAACCAATAGTTTCAAACCTTTATTTATCGCTTTTTGAGCAACAAATCGTGTTTGTGGCATCGGTCCTTCAACTGCGTCAACAATAACAAGTACCGCATTTGCCATATCTATAACACGTTCAACTTCGCCACCGAAATCAGCATGTCCAGGTGTATCGATAATATTTATTCTTACCCCTTTCCAGTCAATAGCCGTCACTTTAGATAATATAGTGATGCCTCTTTCTTGCTCTTGGGCATTACAGTCCATCACTAATCGTTGTGTGCTTTCTCTACGTGTTAATGCATCAGCTTGTCTTAATAGTTGATCTACAAGTGACGTTTTGCCGTGATCAACATGAGCAACAATCGCAATATTACGAATGTCTTTAGTATTTAACATTTTGTTATCCCCATATCGATGTGATGGCAACATCTTACATGGGTTCAACAAGCACCTAATAACGACATTTAGACTATAAGTATCAATTTAAGGACATTTATTAAATTAACTATTGGGGGTAATGGGTTATATTTTTTATGTGTAATCCACAGAGACTTTGCAACGACAGTAAAATTTATTCCCCGTATACATTCAATAAAGCTTCATTCGACTTTGGCTAAAACATGATTTTCAAATTTTCAACGCTATTCAGCATTCCATATCACTGCACACCTTAAAACTGTTGACACCTGTAATTTCAAAGGTGTATTTTAAATACAACTTTATTGATCTGGATTAAGGAAATATTAAAATGAATAAGAAAACGGTATTTATTACAGGTTCAAATTCAGGTATGGGCTTATCTACAGCAAAACTTTTTGCGGCAAAAGGATATAAAGTTTACGGAGGAGTTCGTAATGCTGAAACTGGAGAGGCATTAAAAAATAATTTTACTGCTAATGACCTAACTATTACGCCGGTTATCTGTGATGTAACAAATACTAATAGTGTCAATTCGGCTATTGAATCTATTGTCAAAGATAGCGGTAAAATTGATATTCTCATTAATAATGCAGGTTATGGCCTCGTTTCTAGTGTTGAAGAAGGGACTGATGAAGAACTCATACTCCAATACAATGTAAACGTATTTGGTGTGTTCAGAACTTGTCGCGCAGTAATTCCATTTATGCGTGAAGCCGAAAGCGGTATGATCATTAACGTTGGCTCGTTCTTAGGTAAGATGGGGCTTCCACTGTTAACTCATTACAACTCAAGCAAGTATGCGGTTGAGGGCATTACTGATTCGTTACGCTATGAACTAAGTCCATTTGGTATTAAGGTTCATACTATCGCGCCAGGCCTATTCAAAACTGGGTTTGTAAAAAATGGGCTTAAAGCGAACACTAAAACAACAAGTGAAGATACGCCTTATGCCGCTCAAGCGAACAACCTTCTCCCTCAAGTTGTAGATATGATAAACAATGGACCTTCACCTGATTTAGTCGCTGATGCCATACTTTCAGTGGCCGAAGGTAAAATTACAGATGCACGAGTTCCTGTTGGAGAAGATTCTGTTTACTTCAGTGATACATTGAATAAGCAAAACCAAGAAGAATTTGAAACCACAGTTAAAAACGCACTTTCACTATAACGAATTCAACACAGTAGCCTATTTTATTACCAAGTCGTTCTACTGATTTATTCAGAGCAACTTAGATTTATTTAATAATCAACCTGATAAGCTGAAATGATAATTGATTTACGGGAACTTAAAGATAAAAATTGAGTTCTTTTAAAATCCGAATCATCAATCAGAAACTATAAAAAAGCGGAGCCTAAGCTCCGCTTTATCATTGCAATAATTTCTTTTAGGCAGGATTTACTTCTGCATTTACTGGCTCTTCAATAGCACCTTCAGTTTTAGCAACAATGGTATTTACTGCCGTATCTCCAACTACATTTGATGACGTACAGAACATATCGTTAATACGGTCAACAGCTGCAACAATAGCTAAACCCTCTGCTGGTAATCCTAATTGGTTAAGCAATACACCCACCATCACGATACCGCCACCCGGTACACCACCAGCACCCACAGACAGTAGCAAGATAGTTAAACCTAATGTCACAATGTCTGAAGAGTTAATAGGTTGACCAAATGCATTCGCCACAAAAATGGTTGCTAGTGCAATATAAATAGAGACACCTGACATGTTCATGGTTGCACCTAGAGGTACACCAAAACCTGCAACAGATTTAGAAACGTTTAACTTTTCCGTTAAGGTTCGCATGGTAACTGGGATTGTTGCGTTTGAACTTGCTGTTGATAGCGAGAATAAAACCTGCTCACGTGTTGCACGCAAAAATGCCTTAGGTGATGTGCCCGTCGCAATGCTTACTGCCATTGGATAGAAAATGAAAATCCAGAACACCAACATGCTAACAACTAACGCTACGTAACCTGCAACAGATAACAACGTATCTGAATCCAGTGTTGCCCCTAATTGAATCATTAGCGCGAATACACCGTATGGCGCAAGGCTCATTACTAAGCCAACCAGCTTCATCATGATTTCGTTAGCCACTTTAAAGGTACGAATAGCTGGACCACCACGCGAATCTAGTGCTTGAATAGCAAGCCCCGTTAAAATTGCCATAAAGATGATTTGTAACATGTCGCCATTAGCAAAAGCTTGAACTGGGTTGCTTGGTACGATATTCACCACTAAATCAAAGATATTAGGCGTTTCTGTTGTTGTCAGTTTAACGGATTCAGACACGCTTCCCGCTAAATTCGCGCCTTTACCCGGTTGGAAAATCATACCTACAGCTAGCGCTGCACTGATCGCAATAATGGTATTAATAATGTAAAGCGCAAAAGTTTTACCACCAAGACGACCAAACGCTTTTACGTCTTTTAGCTCCACGATACCGCAGACAATAGACACAAAAACTAAAGGTACAACAAGCAATTTGATTAGGGATACAAACATCCCCCCAGCCCCTTCTGCTGCCCCTAATAAGTAAGTATCAAAGAGTGCGATATCCTTAAAAACATATTGAATTGCTGTGCCGATTATTAGACCTGCAAAAAGACCGACAAAGATCTTTGTTGAGAGCGATTTATCCATTGCTCATCTCCGATTGTTATGTTGTATTTTTATATTTTAATAGTGACTAATAACACTATTTTGCTGCAGAGCCAGTGCATAATACACAACAACATAACAATTCAAAGTATTTATTTACAAAAATGCAACACCTGTCATTTAGAGTAAATAACCAAAATCATATCTATTTATCGCATAACACATTGAGAGGTAATATGTAAATCAGCTATTCCACCTCTAAAAAAGTATATTATTTTGCAAGCAACAAAAAACATCACTGGCTATTTTTCATACAAGTTTTTAATGAGTGTGTTACGTGAAATATCTTGGTGAGAATTAATTTCGTATTATATAACCATTAAAAAAGGCCACCTAAGTGACCTTTGAATTACCTTTAATTGCCTACTAACTCAACGTTTACGCAGTAAAGCTGTAGCAAATAGCAGAAAAAGAGCTATAAAATTAAGGCTGCCGCCACCGCCACCATTATTATTATCGTTATCGTCATCATCATATGGAATTAAATCATCAATTTTATCATTATCATATGGAATCAAATCATCAATTTTATCGTTATCATAAGGAATTAAATCATCAGATTTACTCTTATTAATAACATTCACTTGAAGTGAACTGCCTAAAGAGCCTAACTTTATGAAGCCATCTTTTTCATTATTAACATTAAAGGTTAAATGACATACGTCAAAAGGTTTAATTAAGCGATTACAGTCCGAATCAGAGTCTAAAGTAATATTATCACTAGAAGATAATTCGTCACTGGCAAATAAATTAACACTAGCTACAGTTAAATTCTGAACCATAATATTATAATCTTTTGCAATATCATTCACTTCAACAACAGTTGGCGCGTTCCAACCATTTATTTGTTGGGTTATTACATCCATCGCATCTTTGCTGAATGTTTGATAAATAACAGTTTTATTTGTCGTATGTGAGTATGGTACTAGTGTACCTACATGTGTAATACCATAAGTAAAATCATTACCATGCTGTGTTATAATTATAGGCCCGCCAGAATCGCCATGGTTTGCATTACTATAACCTTCTTCACTTTTATTTTTACTTGTAGGGAGTTTATATTTTAAACTTTTTGAACAAACGTATTCATCTTTTTGAGCGTAATGTACAAAATAAGATAATGGTTCTGGATATTCCTCAAGTTTAAGTCCAATACATTTAGTATCTAATTTAGTTTTTGTTTTCAATAAATGTGTTGATGCTGCATCAGACTTGTCACAGTTACCATTTTGTCCGCATAATGTATCGCCAAAACCTATTACATTTGCTTTTTTTTCTTCTTGTAACGATTCAGGGTTACCAAGAAACACTGCTTTTTCTAATTGAAAATCCTTGTTTATATACTTAGCTAGATCTATAACAATAATATCAAAATATGAAGACCAATCAGAATCTGTCCATTTACTATTTTTTCCTGAAATATTAATGATTTGTTCGTAAGTTTTTGGTTTATTCCTGTTAATATCAGTCGCTTCTAAACCCACAATAAGATCTTCGTCAACGACAGTATTTAAAACAACACCACCACTAAATTTTTTAGGGCGTTGATTTCCAATATCTTGCCCATTCCACCATGGGACACCCGTTGTCGAGTTTTCAACAAAACAATGAGAAGCAGATAAAAGATAATGACCAGCAACAATCACACCACCACAAGAAAAATCTGCAACTATCACGTCAGAAGTATCATTATATTTAAAATGTTTATAAACAGAGGTGAAATATGGAAACTCTTTTGGTGTCGCACCACTACCACCATTAATTTTCAAATCGGCATTTGCTGGTGTAGATAGTAGTAATGGTAAAACTGCTAGAGCAGAAGTAATTAAAGTTTTATTCATTAAAATGTTAACCTTGTTTCAGATAAACCTTGTGAGAATCAATACAAGTACTAACGCATTTACTATTAACAATTTAATAAATACAGACTTAACTAATCACAACACCGTACAATTAGACGCATGTTAAAGATTTATGCTGACATCTGATAACAAGATAAGGACAAAAAGTTACACAATAAGGACTTTCATACACACAACTTCACTTGTTTTAACAAACTAGGTATAAATTGTTGCATATCCCGTTCTAAACTTCGTTTTAATCGATTATTATATACTTTATAAATACTTATCTAAAAATAAAAGCCATGTTTAGGGCTTAGTTAGTTAAGCCAAATTACCAGCCCTGCGATGAGTAATAACGGAATGATTGGAGTAATGAAGTAAATAGCACCGATAAAAAAGACTTTCTCTTCACGGTCTGCTTTATCTATTTCTAAAATGTAGTTCCATGCTTTTTGTACATTATCATTATGACTGACAATATGATTAATCATCAATGCAGGTACAATCGTAGTGCTACCTATTAAAACAAACAACAATTCAATAGGAATATGAACGCTTAAAAAATAGTCTAGTATGATGTTAATGGTTAAAAGTACCATCTGAAAGGGAATAGTGAGAGCTATAACCGTCTCCCAAGATTGCATTCTCCCATTAGAACTAGTTAAATTCTTAGGCGCTATACTGATGTAGACAACAGATAGTAATAGCTTTAACTGATCAACTTTTTTCAACGGCGTCACCTACTAGTTAAAAATATCACTTTTATCCTAACATTTTCACATCTGGTTTCATTCTGGTTCAGCATGTCTCTTTTATAGTAGCTTTTGATATTTATATAGAGCGTTAAGCAAAGTGGCTAGAACATCATGAAACCTCAATACAATAATATGCTTGGCGCATTCTTAATCATTATTGCGACGCTATCACTTACTATTAAAGATAGTGCCGATAAGTATTTGATACAACATGGTTACCATCCCGTTCAAATGGTCTTTTTCCGCTTTGCTATCCCGTTTGTATTTATGCTTATCTTTATGCCAAAACAGACGAAAACCGCAATACTGGTAACCAATGGTAAATTATTGATCCGTTCTGCAATGTTCTTAACCTGTGCTGTAGTTTCGGTGATCTCTTTAAAATATATCCCTTTAGAGATCTATATCGTTATTGTACAAATGAGTAGTGTTGCGTATATGCTCGGTGGCGCCATCTTTTTTAAAGAAACTCTGACCTTACCAAAAATTATCGCGACAATCTTAGGCTTTATTGGCGTAGTCGTTGTTATCAATCCCACTAATGTCGATGGGTTACATTGGGTCTATTTATTGCCGTTACTTATTGCAGCAACGACCTCTGGCTATAACCTGATCACCAAAACTATCGACTCAAAAATATCTCTGATTTCTGTTTTAATTAACTCGTTTTTTATTTTAGGTTCAGTTGCAACAATACTACTAATTATTCAGCCTGATATTTGGAAAACACCAACATTAACAGCATTACCCTATTTTCTAACGATTCCAATTGTGACTATCGTGTCGCAATTGTGTTTAATCAAAGCCATGAACGTGGCTGAAGCCTCTCACGTAGCGCCATTCTTCTATTTTCAGATATTGTTTTCATGTGTTTTTGGCTACTGGCTTTTCAATGAAATTCCAACAACATATACAATCATTGGTGCAATTTTCATTGTAATATCAGGCTTAATTATAACTTACGCAAACTATAAACCAGCTTGGGGGAAAGCCAAAAAACAGTCCATCAATAAGTTAAATTCTGCACCATAATGGTCCAAAAGCTCACCTTTTAAGTGCAAGATCATATAATGTCTATATCTTTGATAAGTAACTTATTGTTATAAAAGGACGTAATCTTGGTATACATTTTGGATTAAATATTGTGGTAAATATTTAAGGAGTGACTATGTATACTGAACATAAGCATTTTAAACTACCTAATAATACCTCTGAGGTTGATGTTTTCATTAGTCCAACAGGCGATATTGAAGTAATGATAGAAGGTAATCAACAAGTGCTCAAAGGTGATTTTCATCATCTTTCATTCAAGAAAATGAATGCAGGAGTTGATTTGATATATAAAACACGTTCAAAAAAGAGTTCCTGGGATATTATCCTTACTCCACAGGATGCCGAGATTGTAAGTAAAATGATGAATGAAGCCGATGAATATTATGAAATTATTATGCGAGATTTATAATAACATTAGGGGTTAGATACATAACCCCTTTGATAAATAAAATTATATCTGTCATATAATTACCATCAATGTTCAATATACAGTTAACAATATAATTAAGAATATTAAAACAAATATCACCACTTCGACCACCCATTAGAAAATTATTATTTTCTTGATAACATTAATATAATGATAAAGTTTTATGACATTGTCATTACAGGTATTTTATTGGAATCAATTGTAATCATATATAAATAATATGTTATGTATAACATCACGCCATGTTATGTGTAGAAGTTGAATCCTCGATAAATACTATAATACCAATAAGATAAATAGGTGTATTTCCTACCCAATTTACTCACTGTTATCAATCCATTTTTCTAGCCTCACCTTCTGAATAGCGGCTTATTTTTTCACGGTAATGTTTACCAGAAAAAACACCAGAAAACATATTGCAATAATAAGTAAAATTAAGATTAACCTCAGTGTTCGGTTTTGTTTACTGTTCTTCTTATATCACTGAAAATAAGCACTTTAATAAATAGTAGTTGTTAGTCTTACTCGATTTCGCATTAACACATTATCTATTGATCCGATAGGTATTTATATTTCATAAAATCTTGATATGGTGTGCATTACATTCCCGATCAAAGCACCAGTAGTTTTAACTCATCAACTTTGTCAATTGCCAGAGTTTTTTGTTGATTCTGTTTACTGGTATTGGGAACGATAATTACGTCCCCCAATCTACCTATAAGTCTCAGTTAAGACTAATGAAAAATAACACCTGTATGTTCTTGATTATATGTAATATGAGTAATCATTTTCTCATTGGTATAATTAACAATCTGAATTGATTTATCTGAGGTAAATGTTTTAAATAATACTTCACATTTATCATATTCATTTTTTAATTCAGTAAGTGTTTTACCAAACATATCTTTGACTGTTATCGAATATGGTGAAGACATTTCTTTCTCATAGTTAGAATTTAATGAAAAGATAAGTTCCCCTTTTTTATTGTCATTATTACAGGATAAATAATTTATATGTCCGGCATTACTGGCTTCACTCGCTAAATTAAGCCATCTAAAAGTGAGAGTATCTGCTTGTTCATCAGATGCAGATTCAAAAAAATAGATACCGTTCGGTAAATCATCAACATAGGTATGCGAGATAATGTCGCCGTTACGATACCAGAAGATCTCATACGCCTTCTCTATTGGTAAATTATTGAAATTAAGTGCTGATGATCCAGAGTGCGAAGCTTCAGGAGTATAAGTCGCACCGCCAACACGTATTTCAATATTATCAGGTCCTGATATTAGCACTGGCCCCGATGAGCTATGCATCCCAACTGCCGCATTAAGCTTATTAAATGCTAAAGCTCCATTCTCTGCTTCTATAAGGTTAAGGTGTAAGTTTAATGTTAAATTTTTAGGAGCGTGGTAACACGACATTTCGGGCAAATTACCACAGGTTGTATTTTCAGGTTCTGATACTTCTACTTTATCAGCAGTTACCTGCTCTGCTTCTTTATCACTTCCACTGCCGCCACCACCACAACCCGCCAGTAGAACTAAAGATAATAAGCCGACACTATGTTTCATATTCACTTCCTTTTGATTTATAATTTATTTATTGTTGTTAATAAATACAAAAGCAAATTACCACTTGCAATTAAATCCTAATGACAAATATCACAATATGGATTTTCAACATTTTCAGTCTCAAAAGCAGATGAAAATGTCTGAAAATTATCAAGTGAATTTTAGAAAATCATTTAAGGAAATACGTATATTTATCCTAAATATGACAGTTAAAATATCTCTTTAAGCTTCGGTGTTTTACAAATCACACCAGCTAAAGCGAACGCAATGATCACGCTTGGTATACCTACGACAAAAAAGTTAATCAGCGGAGTTTGCGTCATCAAGGGCTGATAAATCTTAGCAACAGAATATAAAGCGATATCTTGAAAGACATAGGCAGCAAAGGCAGTTCTAGATAACCATTTAGTCCAGTCATTATTTTTATTGAAAAAAGTTTTAAATACATAAAGTACACACATTGACATACCGATAGCGGTAAAGCCTCTAAACAACACATATGAAGATGAAGCGTATTCGCTATTAATTGCGTGTAAGTAAAACATAGTAATCAATGCGAACAGCCACATACAAATACCTACACTTGCATGTTTAACGGTTAGCTTATCTAACCATTGATATTTATAGGCTTGAATACCTAAATAAAACATAGCTATATAAGCAGGGAAATTGCCCAAACTACGAAAGCCCATTAAATTATATCCACCCACATTTTGTAAGTATAAAAATATGTAATTTAAAGGTATCAAAATAAATGCAAAGACAATAATTATCCAGACAGCAGGGAATGCTAAATTTTTACGCTTTTCTGGCTGAGATTTATTACTTACAAAAATTGAGTAAACAATAGAAAAAACTATTAGTGTCCAACAAAACCATGTTACACCAAGATCTATATTTCCAGATTTAAAAATATCAGCGAAATTACTTATAAAACCATTACCAATAAATGGATTAATAACTACTAATGAGATTAAAACTGGGATCCCTAATCGAATAAATTTATCTTTTATAAATAATCGTTGACCTTTACGCTCTAAAGACGATGTTACAAAGTAAGCTGATATGAAAAAAAACAAAGACATAAAATAGGATTGATTAAAGCCTTGAAATAATGTCAATAAATCATACTGGTACACCATAGATGGCTCTACACTTGGTAAATTATAACCAACAGGTTTCCCTCCTGCGACACCCGCAGAATGATGAAGAATAACGATAATAGTTAAAAACCACTTTATATTATCAAGGTAATCGTACCTATTTATCTTTTAATTCACTTTATTACCTTATTTTTTATATTGCTATTAATCTATAGCTTATAAATTTTCTGAATTTAAATATTGTAAATAAATTAAGTGAAAATAAGCTAATAATATTATTCTATGATGACAATATCGAATGTAATTTAGGTATTAAAGTTGTGATTAATACACATATTATATGTATATAAGCGCAATAAGCTATAATGAAATCTCAATAGTTATTTATACATCACAGAGTGTCGCTTTATATTAAAATGTAAACTTAAGAGAGGTAGAATAAAAGTAGATGAGTTAAAATAAACGAGTGGTATGCCATTCAATCACTATTGTCAATCCATCGTTCAAGTCTCGCTTTTATGATAGCTTCTTCGTTCGCTTTTTCTTTCGCAAGGTCAACTTGGTCACGATAAGCTTTACCTACAAAAAAGCCCCCCACTAAGAAACATAAAACAAACAAGATGAATAAGGGAATTTTCGCTTTCTTTATGTTTAACATAGTATATTGCTTCTTTTCAATCTAACTTGTTTCTTCAAAATATAAGTGTAACTTTGTAATAATAGTTAGAAATCCCCAAGATAACCGCTCTAATTACTCATCTACCTATTGCTGTAATAGCTATTTTCTTTGCATAAAAATTTGATCTACGTTGTAATATTTGTATGATATATGTCTAATTATTATTAAAAGACATAATCCAATGACTACTACACTAACTTCCCCATTAAAACGTATCCGTCGTATGCGTCGCAGTGCAAATATGCGTGATCTAGTTCGTGAACACGAATTCAAATTAGCCGATCTGATCCACCCTATCTTTATTGAAGAAACGTTAACTGAAGAAGTGCCAATCAGCACCATGCCTGGGATCTCTCGTATTCCTGAAACTATGTTAGCAGAAGAAGTAAAAACACTTTATAAGTTGGGCATTCGATATGTTATGCCTTTTGGTATTTCACATACCAAAGATGAGATCGGTAGCGATACATGGAATGATGATGGTTTACTGGCACGTATGGTAAAAACCATTAAAGCAGCATGCCCAGATATGATGGTGATCCCTGATATTTGTTTCTGTGAATACACTACGCATGGTCACTGTGGTGTTTACCATGACGAACATGTTTTAAACGATGAAACATTAGAACTATTAGTTAAACAAAGTGTAACGGCTGCACGTGCAGGTGCAGATATGCTTGCGCCATCAGCAATGATGGATGGACAAGTCAAAGCGATTCGAGAAGGGTTAGATGCTGCAGGTTATGAGCATGTGGCTATTCTTGCTCACGCTGTTAAGTTCGCCTCATCATTTTATGGCCCATTCCGAACTGCGGTTGATTGTGAATTAACAGGCGATCGCAAAGAATACCAAATGGATTGTGCTAATGGCCGTCAAGCATTACAAGAAGCATTACTTGATGAAGAAGAAGGCGCAGATATTTTAATGGTGAAACCTGGAACACCTTACCTTGATGTAGTTGCGAATCTTCGTCGCGAAACTCACCTTCCTCTTGCTGTTTACCAAGTAGGTGGAGAGTACGCTGGGATCAAATTTGCCGCCTTAGCAGGTGCTCTTGATGAAAAACGTGTGGTATACGAAACATTAACAGGCTTTAAACGCGCAGGTGCTGATTTAATTGTCAGTTACTATACCAAGCAAGTGGCTGAGTGGATGGCGCAAGACAACCCGTAAGAAACTTAGTTAGATTTCCATCTTAAACCTTGTGCTATCAATAAATAGGTTTAAGACGGCATTTAAATGAGTATTTAATCGAAAAAAGTAAACAAAAAAGGAGTAACTGATTTTTAACTGTTACTCCTTTATCTTAAATATTAACTCAAAATTTTAGTTCATCGTTGCCTTTATACTATTAGCTATTGATTCCGCTTTAGGGCCTAAAATTACCTGTGCGCTTTTCTTACCAATCCGCACCACACCTTTTGAACCAAGGGCTTTAAGGGCTTCTTCATCAAATAAACTACAGTCATTCACACCTAAACGAAGTCGTGTAATACACGCGTCAACAGAGATAATGTTACTTTCGCCACCCAACGCTTCAATATAAGCGACAGGATTAAGCCCTACTTCTTGTGATACTTTACTTTCGTCATCATCAACTGAAGGTGTAGGTAATTTAAATACCTTGATAACAAAGTAGAAAATCACAAAATAAATCACAAAATAAGCAGCAATTAATGGCACCAATAACCATGGTTTCGTTGCTAGTCCCCAGTTAAGAACAAAATCAATCAATCCTGCTGAGAATCCAAAACCATGTAAGATACCCAGTGAATTACAAATCACCATGGATAGACCAGACAGCAGTGCGTGAATACCGTATAAAACTGGCGCGATAAATAGGAAACTAAACTCAATAGGCTCTGTAATACCCGTTAAGAATGAAGTAAAGGCAAGTGATAACAACATACCGCCAACTAACTTACGCTTGTTTTTCGGAGAAGCGAGTGTAAGCGCTAAAGCTGCTCCCGGTAAACCACCCATCATTACTGGATATGCCCAAGCCATATAAACGCCTGCAGTTGGGTCACCAGCAAAGAAACGGTTTAAATCACCACGAGTTGTGATATCAGCAATCTTTGTAATAACCGAGCCATCAATATTTGGTACCATTTGCCCTATTGATAGGTGTGAAACAACACTTGGATTTAAACAAATCTGATGTAAAGATGAGCCTAACTCATACGAGACTTTAGTACATTCCCCAAGGCTGAACCAGAACACAGAATGAAGGAAGTAATGTAAACCTAGAGGTATTAACGCACGATTTAATACGCCATAAATAAAATCACCAATGTAACCACTATGAGCAATCCACCCACTAAAATTATCAATACCTTGCTGCACATATACCCATACTTCGCCGCATACGATTGCCATAATTAAACAGCATAATCCTGCAACAATCGGGGTTAATCGCTTCCCAGAGAAAAATGCTAAGTAGTCAGGCATTTTAGCTTGGTAGGAGTAATTGTATGCATGCCCTGAAATAATACCGGCGATGATACCGGCAAAGAATCCTAGTTTTACGTCAGGGTTAATCGCCGTTGTCGCTTGCGTTAAAATAAAATAACCCACAACCCCTGCTAATGCTGCTGCACCTGAGCCGTCTTTTGATAAACCTACCGAAATACCTAAAGCAAAGATTAAGGGAAGATTATCAAAAATACTGCTACCCGCTTTGGCTATAAAAGTGATGTCTAACAAATCGGGTTGTCCAAAGCGCAGCAATAACGCTGCTATCGGTAATGTCGCGATAGGCAGCATCAGTGCTTTACCTAATCGTTGAAAATAAGCGAAATTGACCATATATGTATGCCTTTTTTTAGAGGATAGATAAGGCTGGTGAAATATAAGGGGGAATTTATATTTCACCTTTAAGTGTACGGATAACATTCATTGTTTATCCCTACCTTTGCCTTTAGCCATACAATAATCTTTTCACCGATCAAGATTTGATACTTTTTTATCAGATAGTAGTACTTTTTTATCACAACCGTATTTTTAGTGATAATTTCGATACTATATTGCTACAAAATAATACTTTTCTATCAGGTCTTATTTTTTTAGATAAATAATCTTAGGAGTTCGGAACTTGAAAGCGACATTAGAAAAGGTACCACAACGTATAGGCTGTTCATGGCGATTTAAAAAAATCATAGAGCCAGTAAAAGAATTTAGTTGGCATTATCATCAAAAAGAATTTGAGTTACTGATCCACCGTAACTTTCGCTCACGCTGTCATATTGGCCATTACCAAGGTGACTTTGATCAAGCCTCGATGATCTTAATTGCGCCTAATGTGCCGCATGGTATCGAGTCAATTAGGACAGCTGATAATAAAGATTATGAAACTTTTGTTGTGTGGTTTAAGCAAGACTGGATAGCTAATATGATGTTCAGTTGTCAGGAGTTGAGGAAAGTTGACTCGCTGCTAAAGCGCGCTGAGAAAGGTTTACTTTTTAGCCCAGACACTACCCAAAAGGTGATCACTATCATCGAGACTATCGATGAAAATCATTTTGATCCGATTAACCTGCTGGCCGCTTTAATCCATATCTTTGAAGCACTTTGCCAAGATAAAGCCAGTCAAACCTTGCTCTCCCATAATGTCGAAAATAAAAATTACGATCAATGTAATAAAGAGAAAATTGAGCGTCTCTGTGCATTTATCGATCAACATTACGCGGAACCTATAACACTAGAAGATGTAGCTAACTTTATTTGTACCAGCGAAAGCACTATTCATCGCTTATTTGAACAACATTTCAATGAAACGTTTATCCAATATCTTAAGAAACTCCGTTTAAACCACGCATCAGAATTATTAGTATCAAGTAGTGAACCAATTTCTCATGTCGCAGAACAAGTCGGTTATCGAAATCAAGCCAATTTTAATCGTCAGTTTAAACAATATAAAAGTATGACTCCGCGAGAATATCGGCGTACTTATAAACTTGATGCTAAGGTATAAAAGGTTTGTTTTAACTCTCTGATTAGAAATGATTAGGCAGATTTGACGTTAATAGATATACAAACCTTTTATTGTTCGAATGACAATGATTCAATCGCATCATCTATTGATCTAAACTGAATTTTGGTTAAACACATTTCTGCTTTTGAAAATTCATGTGCTTTAATCAGAGCTGTAACGGCCTCTAATGCTAGAAGATCACCTTTCATTTGAAAGCAAAACATATTGGTTTTGGAAAGAGTAAACGTAAACTGTTGACCATTACTATCGACGATAACATCTGCATCACTCCAAATAAGTGACTGGCATTCATCCATTAAGTCACTTTCTGAGCTTAGGTAAATGAGTTCATCATCACCTTCTAATTTAAAGAAACACGGCCAATTAATCATCACTCTACCTCTTAAGCATCATTATGTTTGTTACTATTTATCAAAAGAGAACCACAACGCAAACACGGTTTATTTTCTAATAAGTGGCTAAAAAAAAGCGCTACTCCATGTCACCCAAACATGGGCAATACAACCAGAAAGTCCGCCGTCATAGCAGAAATAAAAATACTTTCATGATATTGGTCACGATTTAGCATATATAAGGTATAATATTCAGAACTCAATACCCTACTCGCTGAAAACACTGCGATTTGGTGTATTGCGAGCGTAAATACGAAGGTAATGAAAACACATGAATTTAAACCAAGAGCTTCAAAATCTTAATAACCGTATGGACAAGTGCCAGCGTAAACTTGCTGCTGCTATTCAACGAGATGACAAAGTTATCATCAAACAGTTTAAAGATGAGCTTACCAAGCTAAATAAAAAAGCTCAAAACGTTAAACACCGTAAATCATCTGAAGTGAGTAGCAAAGGTAAAGATGTTAAGTCTCTTGCTTTTAACCGTGTACTAACTAAAGCTGAACAAGCAGATATGGGCAAACTGAAAAAAACAGTTAAAGGCCTAGTCGTTGTTCACCCTATGACGGCTTTAGGTCGTAGCATGGGTTTAAAAGAAGTTACAGGTTACGCACCTAAAGCATTTTAATAGACTTTAAGTGTCAAAGAAAAAGGCGAACATTCATTGTTCGCCTTTTTACTTTCTAAAACAAAAGTCATCAGATTAGCGATTAAACACCCTAACCTCCAAACACTTACCCAATAGAAGACTTAAGAAGCTAGTGCTGTTAACTCTGTTGATAAGTGCTGATCAAAGCCGTAACTGACTAAACGCTCAAACGCATCCCACACTTCATTCGGTATAGATTGTGGCGTTGAAAATCCACGCTCAGGGTAAAAACGGATACGTTGTAAATCACCAACCATCACATTAATCAAATCACCAAAGCTGATTGTATCATTGGCGTAATCATCAAAATTAATAGCTGGTGATGTCACTATAGCTTGCATGTTGGGCCATTGTTGCTCAAACGTCGCCAGTGTGCGTCGTTCCATAAAGGGCTTTTGTACGAGAATAAAGCTTTGAGGTGACAGCTCTTTTTGCTGTAATAAACGACGGGTAAAAAGGACATTCTCCCCCGTATTGGTTGATTCAGGTTCAATTAATATCGCCTCTTTTGGCACCCCCATATCTAGCGCTATTTTTGCAAAATGTTCGGCTTCTGAAGTGTTAAATAAGCCTTCGGTTAGCTCACCGACGCCACCAGAGAAAATGATATAAGGTGCAAGTCCTTGCTTATAAAGTTCTACCGCTCGCTCAGCGACACGTTCATCATTACTTCCTAGCACAAAGATACAATCACTCTTTACTATCTCGTGATTCAACTGGTGATAATCCCAGATTATGGTTGCTAGTTCATAAATTCGTTTAGGCATAAATCGTCCTTATTCGCAGCAAGATGAATAGATAATGTCTGAAAATTAACGCTATTGATACAACCCTACATTGTTTTTCAATAAGGGATAAGTGGCATAATGCGTCTTAGTTATGATTGCATAATGACAAAGATAAGAAATTCACTTAATACTGATAAAACTGTTTCAATACTGATAATCAAAATAAGTAACAGCAAGTATGTTGTACTCATCAAAAACGCTACGCTGCTCCTGCCTTATTATTATATAAGACACTGACTAACAAAAACTGAATCACATCATAAAACAAGCAAAAAAAAGTGACATAGACTCGTCTACGTCACCTAGTATGTTTGGTCTTAACATTATAACTTACGGTATGACACGTTTAACTCGCTACTAATCCACTTCGGGGTTATGTCGTAAATTATTCGTATACAACCAATGTTAAGCGAAACATTTATTAATTAAAATTAGCGCTTCCACCATTCAGGAATGATTGTTACGTTCGCATTCGCCGCACTCAACCAAGCCTGTTCACCTTCGATTGTTAGCTGTAATTGCATGGTACGTTCCACCACACTTTCTAGCTGTTTCAACTCTTCATCACGAATATAGACAACAGAAACATTATCTAATGCATTGATTTTGCTTTTATTTGCTTGCCACCAGATAGAAGCTGCATTATCACCATAAGCAAAAATAATCACCTTCTCTGATTTATGTGACGCTTTACGAATACGTTTCTCATCAGGCAAGCCAAGCTCAACCCATAATTCAACATCATCAATTAGACTTTTAGTCCATAAATCAGGCTCTTCTGTGCTACTTACACCTTTTGTAAACTGCAAGTTGGGATCAGCATTCAAACCCCAAGCAATGACGCGTAACATGAAACGTTGTAAAGTTTCTGATGGATGACAAGCAATAGTATGTTGCTGATCTAAATAGACATGTCGATCCATGTCTGCCACGTTCATTTGTACTTTGTAAATAGTGGCATTGGTAGCCATATAGTAAACCTTATTATTGTACTGTTGCATGTTATACGCCCTCCGTTGAGGTTATGTCTTACATAATTAGTGCCATTTCTGGCGCGTATAACAGTATTTTTTTATCCTTTGTGCTAACTGTTCTAAAAACAATTAGTTATCAATATGCTTTACCGCGGATGAGGATTGTCTGTTATTGCGGCTTAATTTTGCGGAAATAACAGATAAAGATCAGTGTTTATTTTTATTAACTGCTCTTTGCCTGCTTTAGTCAGTGTTTTTTTAATTTTATATTCAAACACCATCGCATCACGCTTATTGAGTACTTTTTGTGACCAAGCCAATGTGAGTGGTCCTTTCCCTTTAAGGTACTTTGCACCTTTTTTACTGTGTTGGTGTTCTGCAAACCGACGTTCTATATCAGTTGTCACGCCGCAATATAACGTATTAGAAGAAGTTCTTATTAAATAGACATACCAAGGTGCTACGTCTTTTGTCGTTTCTTTACTCATCCAATACTCATCTCGTAAAAACAAAAACAGGTTCAGCAATGCTGAACCTGTTCGCGTGGTATTCAATCATGGATGGTTTAACAGCGCAATAAAACAATGCTTAACGTATCCATTTATTCAGTTAATGAAGTAATCACTGCCTGTAACTCAGCCACTTGCTGTTTTAATTCTTCTACATCGTTTTCAAGTTGACTAATGCGTTCGTTATTACCAGAACCACTTGTTACAGCTTGTACTGCACTTTCATATGCTGAAAGATCAATTTGGCCACTTAGCAAATGCATGTAACGACAGTCGCGTTTACCTGGCTCTCGTGGCAGTTTTACAACATATGGGCCTTTCTCGTCACTTGATAGTTTAGTTAACACAGCTTCAGCTTCACGTACGTCAGTAAATTCACATAAACGATTGGTTCGAGTGCGAATTTCACCGGCAGTTTGAGGGCCTCGAAGTAATAATACAATCATTGCTCCGAGTTCTTGTTTTGTAAATTGTAAACTACCAAACTCGGTATTACAGAAGCGATGCTGGAATTTAGATACTCGACTACCAAAACTGCTGACATCGGCAACCATACGTTTTGCTTTTAATTCTTCAACTGTGTCGAGTACTGTTGCTTCGTCAAGTGACATGACAGGTTCACGGCTACTTTTTTGATTACATGCCGTGGTTAAAGCATTAAGTGTCAATGGGTATTGATCTGGGGTTGTGATTTCTTTTTCAAGCATACAACCAATTACGCGAGCTTGATTTTGCGTTAAATTAATTTCCATGCCCATCTTTCACCCTTTATAAAACTAACTCATTAAAATTAGACAATAATCGATATATTAACGACTATATTGAAGCATTATTTTTGTTCTTAACGAAAGATTATCACGTTAAATGCCAACAGCAAGCTGTAAAAATACAGTTTGTCTGCTTTTCAAACAACAATAACTTAATATTTAACTCACAATATTAGTTTTCACTTTGATCAACAGGTAGATTAAGGTAATCCGCAGCAATATATTGATTGCGCCCTTTTGCTTTCGCTTGATAAAGCAACTTATCTACTTCTTGATATAAATTCTCAATACTTTCTAAACCAGTAGGTATCCAAGAAATAGCACCTTGGCTCACGGTTAATATTTTCGCTGTATCTGAATATTCATGTTTAATTGCTAAAGAGGTAATCGCTTCTTTCAAGCGTTCACACTCTTTTACCGCTTGTTGACTATTACAATTACTTAGAAGGATAACGAACTCTTCACCACCATATCTTGCACAAATTTCCCCCGCTCGGCTGAATTTGCCTTTTAACTGATAGGCCAACAGCTTTAAAGTATTGTCTCCTTCAATGTGACCATAATGATCATTGAAAGGTTTGAAGTGATCGACATCAAGCATAATAATCGTTAACGGCAAACCATTTCGGCCATGCAAGGACACTAACTCACTCAATTTTTGATCGAGATAACGACGATTGGCTAAGGTGGTAAGCCCATCTTCATTGACTTGCTGTGACAATAACTCATTCGCTTGCTGTAGCTGAATTGAGGTTTGTTTTAATTGTCGCCTCATGACCGATATACGTTGCATAGCTTTAATTTTAGCCGATAACACCATGCTATTAACAGGCTTGGTCAGATAATCATCGCCGCCTTTATCAATTGCTTCTGCGATGAGTTCAGGCTCTGAATGCGCACTCAGAAATATAATTGGTACCCACTCAGGAAAACACGCACGTATTTTCTGGGCAAGTTCAGTACCTTGCATATCTGGCATACAGATATCTAAAAGCACTAAATCAGGATCAAAGCTAGCATAACTGTTAAGTGCATCCTGTCCTGATGAAAAAGCTTTAACCACATGACCCAGGTTTTTCAACCTTAGTTCAAGATACAGTCGTTCAGATAAGACATCCTCAACTAATAAAATGTGCATCGGCTCCATCTAGATACCTTAATAGTATTTTTAGTCTAAATTATTAAGCATTTTACATGCCTAATATAATATTGGCTTACAATGGATCAATAGTTAATTTAAAATCAAGCTTATTAAGCATGATGAGACAATAGTCACATCAAAGTAAAACATCGATTTATTACTGTTTTTGACATGATATATTGACATTTGACGTTAGAAATATAGGATTCTCCTCCTTAAACTTATGCTGTAGGAAAAAGCCATGTCTGAGATGAACAAAAACGATGAGCAAATCGTTGAAGAAGTAACGTTTACGCTAGAAGACTGTTCACCAGAACTTCGTCAAGTTGTAAAATTTGAGAAAGTACCAACAGAACTTATTGATATGCTAGTTAATGTCTACAAAGTTTCTGAGCCAAGTACACGCGAAGCATGGAATTCACTACCTGCAAGTGCTCAAAATGTATTAGATAACTTCGAGCAATTTCATGCTCTAGTTGCACTAAGCCAAAGCTATTCAGGTGTTGATTTCCTAAGTGAAATGCAAGATACAAAGTTCCCTGAAGACATGAGTGCTGAAGAACAAGCAGAATACAAAGCATCTGCGCTTGATAAAGTTCTTCATAGCTGTGTGAAAGATATGTGTAAACAACTTAAGAAAGCACGTCAAAACCCACCAATGAAACGTGAATTCAATATGATCTTTCAAAAGTAGTTATTAAATAAATAGCTATAGAATATAAGGAGTAGCATTTGCTGCTCCTTTTTTGTTGGAAAAATGAAGTAAGAATGTAATCAACATAAAAAAAGAAATAAACATAGCATCTAATTTATAAAACCACATTCAACGTCTCAATACGTTATCTTGTCTGCTTATATTGTTTTCAGGTTTACCAATCATACCCTAGCATTAAAAAACCCATATAATTAACAAGTTGCAACAATTTAAAGCACTTAACGCTAACTTAATGCAGCAGTTTTACGTAACTTTTTATAGAGCTTCGTGATATCATACAAAATTGAATGATTTCAATAGCTAGAGGTTCATGGATGCCAAATACTGAGCAGATAAGATTCCAGACAAATGTGTGTTATATAGAAAGCCAAGGCGTTCTCAAAACACCAGAATCTACGCTCAAGTTAAATTTATCTGAGCAATACATTTTATCGTACCTCATAGATAATTATGGTAAACCCGTAACAAAAGATGAGCTATTAAATGTAGGGTGGCCCGATCGCATTGTTACAGAAGCTTCTTTATTTCAAGTCATTCGCGCTCTACGCGTTAAACTGAATGAAGAAAAAAAAGGTGATGTAATTGAAACATTGCCACGTGTTGGTTATCAAATTCGAGAATTCACTCGAGAAACCGTTGATTTATCAGAATCTCAACGTTTATCCCCATTAAAGAAAGTTGGCAAAAAAACTGTCGTTCTTTCAGCGATTAGTTTAGCTGTGATTATCAGTGGAATCGCTTGGATGAAATATCCTTATTCTGGCTCGCCGAAAAACTATTTAATTGATAAAGATCGAGTTGGTAGTAATGATTTTACTTATATAACGTCAAATGCTGAAGATCTTGCTGATCTTCGAGGTAAAGTAAAAGATATCATTAATCAACAAACTGATAAGTACGGTGAAATTACCACTAAGAATCAACGAGTCTATCTTTATAAGACAGATAGTTTTTATTCTGCGGCTTGGTGTACTGTAGACAGTAATAAAGTTTGTAAAAAGAACAGTGATTTTAGCTATAAAATAGTACCAGATGAATGGTCGACATTTGAAAATATTGTCGTTAACAATAAAAAGATCTATCACGGTACACCGATTATTCATACAGAGAATACGCAAGAGCCAACGTCTATTGCCTACACGTCATATATTGACAAATCAGGCATTCAATCACAGGTTACGCATCTCTTTCTTACTCCGACCAATAAAAATGGCATCTTTAATTATTCAATGATGTCTTTTATCCAAGAGAAAGAGACCGGCATGTTTCACCCTCTCTCTATAAGTGCAGCCAAAGCAATACTGTATGATAAAAGTTCTCAGTTTTTGAAAACGGTGAAAATTGAACCAGAAATGTTCCACTGGTCTTATCAACCAAGTGCAAACTTTGATGAAAAGAAATCACTCGCATTAAAACATAGTAATTTAATTGAACAAGGTTTTAAAAATAATAAACCTTTCTTCAGTTATTTAGTGTACGAGCAACCACATTTAGTATTAATGCTTGATAACACAACAGGATTTGTCTGGAATAATACCAGTGAAGAAGATTCCTCTGTGATTTTTTCATATCGTTCATCAAGTGCGAAAAATAAATAATGAAATGCGCAGTACGTGGTACTGCGCATTTTTTTATGAAGGTTTTACTATTAAGGTTATTCCTTCCACATCAACGACAACAACCTTCTGCCCTTCAACTAAATCAACGTCTGTTTTAACACTCCATGTAGTATCACCAAGTTGCAATCGACCATTTCCAGCAGTCATTGCTTTTTCTACAGTAATAATTTGTCCAATCATTTGAGCGCCACGTTGATTTAATTTTGAAACAGAGGCATCCGTTTTATCTTTTTTATGCTGGTATCTCCACCATAACCAAGTAGTAAATAGTGCAAATACTGCAAAACAAATCCACTGTAAAGGCCATGAAACAGGTAACATTATTAATAAGACGCCGACTAGAACAGCAGAAATACCAAGCCATAATAAATACCCAGCAGTACCAAGTAATTCAAGTAGCAATAACACTAAGCCTAATGCTATCCAATGCCAGAAATTCATTTGTTCTAGTAAGTCGATCATGCATTCCCACCTTTATCTGTTTTATTACCCCATAACTCGGCAATACCTGCAACAGAACCCATCAAACCCGCGGTTTCTAATGGCATCATGATGACTTTACCATTCTCAGACTGCCCTATCGCTTTCAGTGCTTCAGTATAGCCTTGTGCGACAAAGTAATTAATTGCTTTAACATCACCGTTCGCTATTGCATCTGATACCATTTTCGTTGCTTTAGCTTCAGCTTCGGCTTCACGCTCTCTCGCTTCTGCTTGCAGAATCACTGACTGTTTTTCACCTTCAGCTTTTAAAATTTCTGATTGCTTTTGTCCTTCAGCACGGAGAATTTGAGCTTGGCGCACACCTTCAGCTTCTAAAATTTCAGCTCGTTTGTTACGTTCTGCTTTCATCTGCGCGTTCATTGCTGCGGTTAAATCTGTAGGCGGTTGCACGTCTTTTATTTCAATACGAGTGATCTTAATCCCCCACGGATTTGTCGCTTGATCGACGATGGTGAGTAGACGGCTATTAATGGTATCTCGTTGCGATAACATTTCATCAAGTTCCATAGAACCCAACACCGTACGCATATTCGTTAACGTCAGATTACGAATAGCGAGTTCAAGATCTGATACTTCATATGCTGCTTTTGCCGCATCGAATACTTGAATAAAACAAACTGCATCAATTGTTACTGAAGCATTATCACGAGAAATAACCTCTTGCGCAGGAATATCTAACACTCGCTCCATCATATTCACTTTATTACCGACTTTATCAATAAAAGGAATAATCAAATTTAGACCTGGACGAAGTGTTTTGGTATAGCGTCCAAAACGTTCTACTGTCCATTCAGATCCCTGAGTAACAGTTTTAACACAGGATGCAATAATAACTATCGCAACAAAAATAAATACAGCAATGGTAATTAACGAATCGTATGGCATAGCGTCTCTCCCTAATAAGCGTTAAAGCATTGTACCATCGGGGTAAGTAAATATGCATCAACACACAAGAAATGAGACATAGTTAAAAGAGAAGAGTAAATCGTAGTTGACCAGAAAAAGAAAACGCCAAATGAATAAACATTTGGCGTTTTACTAAGTACTTATTCTGTATTGATGATTGCTACATAATTAGCATTTACGCATAGTTACATCTTCAAATTCACCATCAATCACTGTATGTGCTGATTGTTGACGGTAATCCGTGTCAACTTTGCGATCTCGTCCAGCAAAACCTTCACTAAAAGTACGCTCTTCAAATTGAACACCTTCCGATGCTAATTTGCGTTTAATAAATGGTTTTGCAATTAAAGCCACGACGCCCATTAAAAGAGCCATTATCGCAGCAAAAGAAACAGTAAATAATCCAATAACTACAGCAACAAAACCAGTAAGTAAATTTTTCATGGCTAAGCCTCTCTCTATAATATTTAGATAGAACAATAGTTGACTCACTTGTTACTATTTTCTTTCTAAACTGATCTGCACTCTCACGTAGCAGTTATTTTTAGCTTACAACTAAATTAACTGACTGAAGATGAACCGAGTATGAACGTATAACCTATTGTCCACAATCTTCACCTTCTCTAACGAAAACTGAAACTTACAAAAGACCGTTAGTGATAATACAAACTATAAAGAGCATGTTTCTATATAAGGTGGGAGGTAGGACTATGGAATACCTACAACAATGAGTCAGCTCCGATCTCATCGAACCTTAATCCCGCCATGTCGGCGATGTCCTAACTTAACGTCACCGCAAGTTAGGTCGGCACAACCCGTGATAAGCCAGATTATAGTCGCTGATTACTATTATTCTCTGCACTCCCCGCTTCAAGCCGTCACCTGAAGCTTTCAAACTATAACATTTTAAAATTTATAAAAGCAATAATAAACAGCGAGTACATGTTATTTTTACACAGCTTCAACAGATACTTCACACTGAATGCGGCTAATTTTATGATCTGCCAATAAAAAAAATGCATCTTGAGGTAAATCTTGTTCAAAGGTTTCATTGTAGCTCATGGCGGCATACACACCTCTAAACACTGCACCTGTTAAACCATGCGAAATAACAATAAGATGATCAGGTATTAAGTCATCATGCAAAAAATCTTTAATTCGAAGAACAACTGATTCATATGGTTCACAATTTGGTGCAGATAGATACCAATCACGATGACTCAATAGCTTCGGATTATTCTGAACTAAATCAGGAATAAAACATTTTTCCCAGTCACCTAAATTAAACTCTTTTAAGCGCTCGTCAGTCTTTATTAAGTTGCTATCTATTCCTAACTCTTCGCAGACTATTTTGGCTGTTTCAATCGCTCTACCGAGTGGACTGCAATAAACAGCCCAATGCTTTTTATTACCAATTTTTTGATTGATAGAAGTACCAATCATGGAAGCTTGCTCTTTTCCTAATTCCGTCAAACCTGAGTTACAATGTCCTTGTAAGCGTTGTTGAGCGTTAAACGTTGTTTGACCATGACGTAATAGATAAATGCTTTTTGACATTGTATTCCCCTTGCGATGATAAGAAATTACACCACTTATTACCTGACGACAAGTTGAACACCTTTTCAATACCTAGAGAGCATAAAATATAACCTAATATAATAGATGCAGCGAAAATGGCTTAGCTTGCAGACACGAGAACGAATTAAAAGTCTAACTGAATTAAATTACAAGTGTCGTCTATGTATATCAAGATAACTTGTCCTTGAGAGGGTGTCACAAAGCAAATTTCTAAATTTTAAGACTACTTGCATGTATGCAGAAGAAGAAAGGAAATAGAGGGAGAATAGTTAGTAAACCTTCTCCCTTGCATATGGCATAGCTACCTTTAGCGGCTCATCCAGATATCACTGAAACGCTGTGTTGATATATGAAAAAACAAATCATCTTTTTGCTTATAAACATTAACAAATGTTTTTTCTATATCTACAAATTCTGTATTTCTAAATTGAGATACAACAAAGGTTAGATCATTATTAGTTTTAGGTGTATAAGCCCAGTAATTCAAATTATCTTCATTTCGTTTACAGTGCTTTTCCATTTCAATCTTTTTGCCATTAATGACCATAGATACAGTACCATTAAGACCTTGAATATTACATTGACTTAAAAAGCGCTCAAAGCCATTGTTGTTATATTTCGCTTTGTATAGTTTAAAGAATAACTTTTTATCACCGATTTCTGGTGGCGTGATCAATGCAGATAAAACATAATGTCCGTCAATACTTGATGAGTTCCAATCCTCTGCTTTCACATTTAATGAACACATCATCATTAATAAAGATGCGATACATAACAGCTTACTCATATTATTCCTTTAACATCAATAACAGCCACAATATAAAGAAGAAACGTCCTTTTGGACTAGTTTAACAGCAATGTTATGCGTCATCAAAAGAATCATTGAACCCATAAAAGCTAAATATGAAAGTTTTATACATACTTCCTGTATTTTATTACCAACCGATAAGGCAATTAGTATTATAAATAGAGATTGAACGGTGAAAAATTGAGAGTTATATCACTTTAACTTTCAGCCAATATCGCTATTACATACTCAACTTTGCCCCCTATCGCAAAACACTCAATTTAAATTTCATTTAATTTATGAGAGATTAACCGCACAAAATAACAACTAAGTAATCAAATTACTTACTTAATTGTGAATTCTTTTCAGGTTTCTCAATAACATAACATCTTGTTAAGACAAGTATTATATTGACAAAGATAACACTAAATACTCTACAGCAATACTTATTGTCAATAATCAATGATAGATTTATCTCTCTACTCATGCTTTATCTTATAAATTATCAATACCATTTCTTTAAAAGATCGTGGGTGAAAATTCATCATCATTGTTAAGCCCCGAATTAATTTTATAATATCTCAAGTAAGTGCTAAGAAAATAAATATTTTTCCATTACTCACATTTAAATAACACAACAAATGTACGTATCTAATATTATAAACACATACATTATTTAATATAAGTTAACGATACATTTCATAAATACAGCTTATTCCAACAATAAATAAATCACTACCAATATAATATATTGATAGTTATCTGCGGCATTAGACTAACTAAAACCCTAATTTATTTAAATCTAAATACTGCTCTACCGCATCTGCAATCTTATTAATGCCGTCTTCTTTCATTTGTTGAAAATCGGAAGTTCGAACATCCGTTAAACCTGCCCAAGCTAATATTTCATTACATGCAGATTGCTGCTCAAAAATCCCATGTAAATACGTACCAAACACTTGATTATCTACACCTAACATACCATCCACTCCATCGGTGAGTTTAATAGGCGCATCTTGTTCTGTTTGAATAGAAGTAACTCCTGCATGGATCTCATAGCCTGTGACTGCAACAGTATTATCCGTAGTTAATGTTAAGTAACCAGAGACTAGCTTAAGTTGCTTATGCTGCTTGATTTCAGTTGTTATCGGTAAATATCCAAGCCCTTGTGTATTCCCACTCTCCCCTTCAATGCCAAAAGGATCTGAAATTGACTCTCCAAGCATTTGATAACCGCCACATATTCCCATCACTTTGCCACCGAAGCGCAAATGACGTTGTATCTGTTTATCCCAATTTTGAGATCGTAGGTAATCTAGATCGCTGCGTACACTTTTAGAGCCAGGTAAGATAATTAAATCAGCAGGCGGTATCGTTTGTCCTTTACCAATAAATTGTAGTTTGACCTGTGGGTGCATGCGCAACGGATCAAAGTCAGTATGATTACTAATACGTGGAAATATAGGTACAATAACCGTAATAGAATTATCTTCTGCTTCTATTTGTTGAACGTCAATGGCATCTTCAGCCTCTAACATTAGTCCATGTAGATAAGGCAACACACCAATAACTGGTTTACCTGTTTTTTGCTTAAGCCAATCTAGCCCTGATTCTAATAATTTAATGTCCCCTCTAAATCTATTTATAACAAAGCCTTTCACTCGCGCTTGTTCAGATTTAGATAACAGAGCTAATGTGCCATAGAGATGCGCAAATACCCCTCCTCTGTCTATATCAGCAACAATAATCACGGGCACATCCGCTTCTTCAGCAAAGCCCATGTTGGCAACATCATTTTCACGCAGGTTTATTTCGGCAGGACTACCAGCGCCTTCTATGATTACTGCATCATATTCTTCCGTCAGCCGCTGGAAAGATTCTAATATAGGCTTCATAACAACTTTTTTATAACTGTTATAACCAATCGCATCCATATCTTCCAACGCCTTACCCTGAACGATAACTTGGGCTCCAATATCCGTATTGGGTTTTAATAACACTGGATTCATATGAACGGTGGGCTCGATACCACAAGCGAAAGCTTGTACGGCTTGTGCTCGTCCAATTTCGCCGCCATTTTTCGTTACAGCACTATTAAGCGCCATATTTTGTGATTTAAATGGCGCAACACGAACTCCTTTACGCGCAAGTACACGACAGATACCAGCCACAAGTACACTTTTTCCTGCATCTGACGTTGTACCTTGAACCATTAATGTCCGTGTTGTTTTCATTATTTTATCCATGTTTGATTTTATTTAATCCAGTTAAAGATATTGCAATTAATCACAAAATGGCGGCCATTGTAACTGAGGCCAATCTTGCTGGTCATCATGATAGACAGTAATACGTATTCTGGCGGCATAAGGTAAATGAATGCGATGAAGGTAAGTGGTATTACGTGGCATTTCTAGTAATAGACGTAACAGCTGTCGCATAACACCAGAATGAGTAACTAATAGGATTTTTTGTCCTTTATGCTGTGTTAACAAAGCTTGCCAAGCTCGCTTTATCCGAATATCAAACTGCTCTAGCGTTTCACCGTTATGTGGTGCTGTTCCGTCTTCACAAACGTGCCATGGGTCATGCCAATAATGGTCAATATCATCTCCAAGTAGTTCAACTAACTGCTGACGTGTTAACCCATCCCAATCTCCAAAATCCATTTCTCTCCAACTATCACTATGCAAAGCATTAATCGTGAATTTTTGCGCTGTAAAGTCGGCAAATGAAGAGCAACGTTGTAATGAGGAGCTAACAACACAATCAAGTTCATTTAGATTTTCGATAGCCATACTCATTTGCTCAAAACCTTGTTCAGTTAGAACAAAATCAGTGTGGCCTCGTAAGCAATTATCACCTTCAGGTAAACCATGCCGTAAAATATCTATTTGGGTTATCTTTGCCATTAAAGCCTCATTCGATTATATAACGCTTAGTGTCGGGCCTTTTAATACTTGTGGTAGACCAGCAGTTACAAATATTACTCGTTCAGATTGTTTCGCAATCGCTTGATGCAGCCAACCACTCTCATCGACAAATCGGCGAGAAACCTCACCTAGCGGCACTATTCCTTGTCCTACTTCATTACTCACTAAAATGATATGCCCTTCTGCCTCACTAATAGCGTGTAAAAAGTCTGCTTTTACCTGTTGCCATGAATGGTTACCAATAGGTTGAAATAAGCAGTTATTTAACCATAACGTTAAACAATCAATCAGTAAGCATGTCTGATTGTTACTATGTTCACGAATAATATTTGCCAAATCATAAGGCTCTTCAATCAGCATCCACTTAGAAGGACGTTGCTGTTTATGAATTAGAATGCGTTCAGCCATTTCATTATCACAAGCGGTTGCTGTTGCTACATATTTAACAACCAAGCCAGATTGTTCTGCGAGCTGTTCCGCTAAACGACTCTTACCAGAGCGTGCTCCACCAAGGATCAGTTCTGTACCTACCAAAGGCTTTACATGCATAGTTAACCTATTAATTATTTAAAATACAGAATGTTAACTTATTAAAACCATGCTGTATTGTGGCATTTCACAGTTATAAACATGAATAGAAAATATTTGCTGTCACCACATTTTAAATGGCAGCAATAGAAGCCAAAAATGTCTTAATTTTAAGATTGCATAACAATAAAAATCCTATTTCATTATGACTAAATTTGATTTTTATCATTAAGGACTAATACTTAGACTATGAATTAAATAACCGATCTGGGAGGAATTATGATTTCTCAACAAGTACGACTTATTGATGTGTTGAGACTTCCAACGGTTTTACTTTCTTTAGATTCAAAATCTCTCTACCAAATTATTACTGAAGCTCGATATCTATCCTTGCTTGGGCAGTTAAAAAATACCTGTGAACGTAATGAGATTTGGCAAGATCTTCCTCTTTTCTTCCAACAACAGTTAATTTCAGGCTTTCATAGTTATGAAAAACAAAAGCAATCATTGAAATTTGAACATCAGGA
The DNA here is from genome assembly GCF_002954615.1 of Photobacterium angustum. NCBI lineage: Bacteria > Pseudomonadati > Pseudomonadota > Gammaproteobacteria > Vibrionales > Vibrionaceae > Photobacterium > Photobacterium angustum. The sequence goes on from NZ_MSCJ01000003.1 coordinate 1,172,262, forward strand.
GTTAACCAAACAGCTTCACGGTATATTACCGTCATGGCGCTATATTCGCGGTAGCGCATTACAACTTTCTGAAGTCGAGGCATTTTCAGGTAGGGTTAAAAACAATATTGAGATATTAATTTCTAAGTCATTTGTTGATGCAGTTTTACAACGGTTGTTAAATAATGGATGGCGTTATAAACATATAACCGACTATGAGGAAACTTTCTATTGTCGCTGGTCTCAGCAAACTACTCCGTTAGTTCATAAAGAAAGACGTACTGAACTAGCTATTCATTATCATCTATTACCTAAAACGCTTACCCATAAATTAAAAGAAGCACCTTTACTTCATCATCATACATCTCCAAGTATTGCTCACCCTGCCACGCTTTTATCTCCTGATGCAATGGTACTTCATCAGGCTATTATGCTATTTAATCAAGTTGATTTTCATCATGGTTTACGTGATATATATGATTTAAATTTACAATTTCAGCATTATGGGCAGCAGCGATTATTCTGGCATAACTTAATTCAACTTCACCAGCAAATAGGAAAAGATAGCAGCCTTTATCTTGCACTATCGTTATGTCATGAATTATTCGATTTACCTATTCCTAGCAACATGCAGCAATTTTTAAATCAATCACAATACCAGCGTACAATTTTCTGCCTTTATAAAGAAAGGTTTACTGAAGTTATCAATAATGCTTTTCCTAAACACCAAAACTCTAATTACCGTTTTGCAGTGAAATCATTACGCTTTCGGGGCCGTTTAAAGCGTATGCCAATTTATGCTATTGTGCCGCACATTATTAAACGAAGCGTACTTAATTTGATGCCCCATGAGGAAGATGAAGAAATTATTTACTAATATTTTTCTCTTTCATCAAATAAAAAACCTCTTAAACACTTCAACCAAAAAGTAGTCTAAGGTGTTTAAGAGGTTTAAAGTAAAGATCGACTTTAGAACTTTAAGTATTTCTTCATTGAACCAACGCTTTTTTCGCCAAGCCCAGTTACCTTTTCTAAATCTTTACTCGTTTTAAATTTGCCATTCTTTTTACGGTAATCGACAATCGCTTTCGCTTTTGCTTCACCAATACCAGGAAGTGATGCTGCAAGCTCTGAGGCAGAAGCAGTATTCACATTAACAGCTTTAAGCTGCTTTTTAACTGCTGTTTTTGACTTTTTAGCTACATCTTTTTTACTATCAAGCTTTGATGATGTTGTCTTAAGATCTTTTTTAGTGTCACTAACTTTGGATGTAGATGCCTTTTTTGTCTTATCTGCTTCTTTCTTCGCAGACTTCTTCACCTTGGTAATACAATCCATTTTTTTCTGCTTATCTGCCTTATATTTGGTTTCACATTTATTGATAAGCTTAGTGGTATCAGTGGTAGCAGCCTGAGATGTAAATGGCAGAATAAACGCAAGTGTTAATAATATTTTTTTAAACATAAGAAAAGCTCCTTTATAAATAATCCTGAGTAAATTAAAGACGATTGATACCAAAAAATAAAATAAAACATCATAAAGTGTATAAAACGGCGTTTTTATTCATCTTTTCGGCTTAAATCTATAAGCAAAGACTCTCCCCCCCTTTACTTATAGATTTATCTATATGTTTTTTAAGTAATTTATATAGAAAAAATAAAACATAGCATATTGTTTAATTTATGTTCAACACAGTGTTAGGTTATGCGACCTTGTTGGAATTATTACAATTATTCTTTACTAAGTTGCTATCTTTAACGATAAAATAACTATCTTGTGGTCAGGTGAGTTAATAATTAACACCGTGCTATGATTCACGCTTCTAGCGTATAAAGGACTTTTGATGACAGACAACATGCTTTTTTACAAAACATATCTACACCCTAGTAGTAAGGAATGGGTAGTGTTTGTGCATGGTGCCGGTGGCAGTTCAGCAATTTGGTACAAACAGATTAAAGCATATAGACAACACTTTAATTTGTTACTCCTCGATCTTCGTGGTCATGGTAAATCCAATAACATGTTCAAAGACATGATCGCTAATCCCTATACCTTTAAAAGTGTGACAAAAGATATTGTTCATGTACTTAATCACTTGAAGATTCAATCAGCACACTTTGTCGGAATATCTCTAGGTACAATTATTATTCGTAACTTAGCAGAGATAGCACCAGATAGAGTTAAAACGATGATTTTGGGTGGTGCGGTGACACGTTTAAATACCCGCTCTCAAATTTTAGTGAAGCTAGGTAATATGTGTAAGCATATTATCCCTTATATGTGGTTATATCGTTTATTTGCCTATGTCGTTATGCCACAAAAAAATCAACGCGAATCTCGGCATTTATTCGTCAGAGAAGCCAAAAAATTATGTCAGAAAGAATTTAAGCGATGGTTTAAACTGGCAACAGAAGTAAACCCCATCATGAAGTATTTTAAAGAAAAAGAACTATCGATACCGACATTGTATTTGATGGGGGCAAATGACTATATGTTTATCAAGCCAGTAAAAGAAATGGTTCAACGTCATAAGTTTAGTTTTTTGACTGAATTAAAAGATTGCGGGCACGTTTGCAACGTTGAAAGACCGGATGATTTTAATCAACACTCCATCGACTTTATTAAACAACACAAAGCCAGTTATACGGCTTAACATTTTGATTGTAAAAAAGGCATAACGCTGCTTATGATCTTTCCTCGATCTCCAAGTTCGTGTTATGCCATTTTCGTTTCTGTTTACTTATGAATTAGCGTTCAATGTGCTTCGCTAAGAAAGCTTCAAGTTGTTTGGTAACAAATTCAGGTTGTTCCAAGTTGCTAATATGCCCTGCCTCTGGGATCAAAACATACTCGCTATCTTTGATCTCATCATGCATCAACTGCGCTTCTAGTGGCGGACGCGGATTATCTTCCATACCTGATAAAATCAAAGTGGGTGCTTTAAGTTGCGCTATATCGTCAAACGTATCTCGACGACCAAACACCATTTTACCCACTTGTGCAATTGCTACTGCTTTATCACCTTTTAGAGAGGCTAAATGTTGTCTAAAACCATCAACAAGCTCTGGCGTATATTGCTCGGCTTGACGACGGAAAAATAAAGGAACAACACTATCAATAATCGCCTCAGGAATAGCCTGCTGCTCAATAATTGTATTTAACATTGCAAAGTATTTAGCGTGTAATACTTCAGGCTCGTAACCTAAAAACGTATCCATCAATACTAATGCTGTAACACGTTGAGGTACTTTTATGGCAAGCTCTGCTCCCCACATGCCTCCCACAGATAAACCAATAAGCGAAAAGTTATCTATCTTAAGGTGATCAAGCAGTGCAATAACATCATCAGCGTAATCTCGCAGCGTACGCGTTTTTTCAGGTGCGACATCAGCCTGACCATGTGCCCATAACTCAGGCACAATACAACGATAATGCTGACTCAATGCCTCTATTTGTGGTTGCCACATTTTGCTGTCCCACAAATAGCTATGACCCAAAACGAGTACAGGGCCTGTACCTTGATCTAAATACGTTAATTTACGATCTTCAATTACATAACTTTGCATGCATATCCTTGTCATCATTTATACGTGATTCACACGCTATCTTACTGCATCTACTTCAAATTGATATTTTTTATCGATCAAGGCAAGACCCTTTCGATAAAAAATCCATGCGCTGCTCCCTGCTGCAAAATTACCAAGCATTGCTCCAGTAAATAGACCAGGAAGACCTGCAAGTTGCGATCCTATCCATAAAATCGGTAGGAAACAGATAAACAAACGCCAAGCTGAAATAAATAATGCGCGCATCGGCATTGCTAGCGCATTACAAATCGATACCATAATCATACAAACACCCAATGCGCCTAGACTGATAGGAACGCGTGTTAAGTGCATTAAAAGCACTTGCTGTACTTTGACATCAGATGACAATAATGAACTTAATGGTGACGACAGTAAGAAAATGATGATCGCTATAATAAATTGCCATGCAAGAACAAAAGTGACGGCAATGTTTATCAAGGTTTTGATCCCTTGAATATCTCGTTTACCTAACCGCTTTCCTACCATCTGTGGCATCGACATAGTCAAAGCCAGTACGACTACGATAGAGAAAAATTCAATTCGCGAACCCAATGCCCAAGCTCCGACAGTAGCGGCACCAAAACCTGCGACTAATTTCGTCGCTAACATAGAAGAAACAGGAGGCAATAATTGACTCATCATAGCCGGAGCCATGATATGTCCCAGCTCTTTAATCGACTGAATGATATTTAAGCCTACCCAATGAAAGCTTAACCACTTTTTTTTCATCACTAATGGGAAAACCACCAGCATACCAATAATAAATGCAGTGATCGTTGCCCAAGCAGCACCATTAATACCCAGTCCGAATTTAAAGATGAACAACGGATCTAAAACAATATTCAATAAGCTTGTTACCATCATCATAGTTCCGGGTAACAAAGTATTACCATTGGAGCGACATAAGCTATAGGCAAAATACAACATAGATCCACACCATGCGCTCATTAGCCAAACAGGCCAATAAGTATCGATGATGGGAAGTACCTTTTCTGGCGCATCAAGCAAGTGCATGATCACATCTCGGAGTAACCAAATAACACCGCAAAGTAACGCAATACCGATACCGCCAACAAGCACAACTAAACCGCCGAGTTGTTGCGCTCTGACTTCCTCATTGGCACCTAACACTCGTGAAATCAATGCAGTAGTCGCAATACCTAAACCAACTTGAAGACCAATAACCACCATTTGCATTGGCAGTGTAAAGCCTTGAGCAGCGAGTGGAAGCACACCAAGCTGAGCGATAAAGGCACTATCTACAAGCTGAAAACTCATCAGAGATAACACACCGAATAACATCGGCCATGTCATTTTAAAGAGGTCTAGAGTTAAAGTTCGAGTATTAGAAGATAGTTTCATAGATCACTTCTCTTACTGATATAAGTTATTACGTAAAAACAAAAAATCCCCGCATGAGCGAGGATAATTTTTCTAATTATACAATTAGCGGATAACAAGTTTGACCAAATCGGCAGGTCGATAATAAACCGATTTTAATACCTTACCTTTACGAATGATTTTTCCGTCAAGATCTACATCTTGAGCACACTTAGCAATAATATAATCACCCTTGGTGCTAGCCGTTAGTGCAACGCCCTGCTTTGCATAAAACGCTTCAGTATCAGCATATTCTTCAGCATTACGGCACACTTTACTCATATTGCTAGAGTGGACTTCATTCCAGCAAGCCATAAAATCAATACCTAGGCGCGCTGACATTTGCAAAAGAATATCAATTAAATAACTAATGCCGATATTATCTTCTACTTGTTTATCACCAAGGTGAACTAAGCGCCCCATTAACACATAAACAGAATCAACGATCGCATCAGCTTGCTCAACTAAAGAATCCGCTTCTGCTAGTTCTGTCATTTCTTCAACAGCAAGTGATGTATGTAATGCGTCAGCTTGAGTATCAAGTGTTTGAGGTGATTCGATATCAAGATCGAATGTGGAACGAAACTCTCTAATATCGCGGTAAAGATGATCAAAAAGAGGTTGGTCTAGCGCTGACAGTTTCATTCGTTTTCCTTGTCTCAAATTATAATGGCCTAGTAATTAAAAATACGACGTAAATAGTAACGATGAATATTTTTAATCAGACAACGAACAGAATACTAATCTAATCAGAGACTAGATACAAAACCAATTATGAAATCAGTTTTCGTTTGTTGCTAAAACCACCATTCCAATGATATGCCACGTAATTCCTATTGCTTATTAGTATAGAAATAATCATTGAATTTATGGGGGCAAGTGTAACAAAATGACATCATGATATTGCGATATTAATACTTGATTGTTCATTAAAATAGATGAAAATCAGTTCGTTAATTTACAACCTATGGTTATTTATTTTGGACATTCATATGATTGCAGGACACCGTGGTGCTCGCGCTGTTGCACCAGAAAATACATTGATTTCCATGAAAGCTGCCGCTGATGCAGGTGCAAAATGGATTGAGACTGATACTCAACTTTGTGAAGATTTAGTTCCTGTTATTATCCATGACAAAAGCGTACGTCGATGTACGAATGGTTCAGGGAGTGTTCGCCATAAAACGCTACAGGAATTGAAACAACTTGATGCTGGTAGTTGGTTTTCACCAGAGTTTGCAGGAGAAACCATTCCAACGTTACATGAACTACTCGCTGCTTGTGATGAATATGGCCTTAATCTTAACCTTGAAATAAAGGTACATTACGAAGAAGAAGTGACCTTACAAGTTACCAAAACCATTGAAGCAATAAAAAATTATGGCTTTGATCCAGAACGTCTTATTTTATCCAGTTTTTCTTATAACGCGGTTAATCAGTGCCTAGAGCAATGGCCTGAAGTACGCCGAGGGTTAATTATTGAAGATTGGGTACCTGATATTGAACGATTAGATGAGAAATTGAAGCTGTATAGTATCCATCTCGATCATCATCTTCTCAACGAAAAACTTGCAAAAGAAATTATCCATGCGGGTAAAGTACTGCAAATTTGGACAATGAATGATCCTAAAAAAGTAGCCAAATTTAATCGATGGGGCGTATCAACAATCATCACTGATGATCCAGCATTGTTAATTTCAGCACTTAACGACTAACGCCTTTTCTGTATAAGCGCTTATTTGCAAGCGCTTATCTTTTCGCCTTATTTTAAAGGCAACACCATAATTCAAGCGACATTTATGAATTTTTATATTCCAAAATAATACAAATAATTCTAATAGTAATCTGTATAAAATGTTTCAATATATGTAGGTAATATTAATACAATATGAATGATATATTGGTAGTGATTATATGTGTTTGAAAATCACTCTATATTATAAATAACCGTAACTGAATAATATTGTCAAAAAATAATCAAAATCGGGAGAAAACTCTTCATGTCAGTATATGACACTATATGTATTATGGCGGCAATTGCGGTCTTTATTTCAATCATTAACCATAAAATTGGGCGTTTTCAAACAACAATTGCTATTACGGGTTGGTCTATCGCTATCTCTCTTATCCTATTAGCATTAACTAGCTTTGGTTATATTTCATTAAATAAAGAAAATGCCTTAATAGAGCTTATTCAACATATAAAATTTGAAGACTTCCTATTAAAAGGTGTACTTGGTTTCTTATTATTTGCAGGCGCATTAAATATAGATTTAGACCATTTAAAAGACCAAAAATTTGAAATTACCTTTCTTGCTCTTGCCAGCACCCTATTTTCTACTTTTTTCATCGGCATCGTATTATGGTTAATCTTTAGCCTTATCGGTATTGAGCTCAACTTTATTTATTGCTGTTTATTTGGTGCACTTATCTCTCCAACTGATCCAATTGCTGTATTAGCAATTGTGAAAAAATTGAAAGCGCCACAACGTATTTCTACTCAAATTGAAGGTGAATCATTATTTAATGATGGCGTCGGTTTGGTTATTTTCGTCACTATTTTTGAAGTTGCTTTTGGAAAAACAGCACCAACTGTATCTGGTACTGCACTACTTTTCATTCGTGAAGCCTTAGGTGGTATTGCTTTTGGTGCAGTGTTAGGCGGTATCTTCCATTACCTCATTAAAGGTTCAAGCGATAATATGATGCGCTTAATCTTAACTATGCTTATTCCTACCTTTGGTTATGTATTAGGTGAACATTTAGAAGTTTCAGCCCCTCTTGCAATGGTTGTTTCAGGGATCTTAATTGGCAATATCACGCGTAAATACATTTCAGAACAATCAGCAAACCAAATGGCGCATTTATGGGAATTAGTCGATGAGATTTTAAATGCCGTATTGTTCCTTCTTATCGGTTTTGTGATGATCACCTTTAGCTTCCACAGCATTGATATCATTGCGGTTATTATTGCGATCCCACTTGTATTATTAAGTCGTTACCTAAGCATTCGCCTATCTTATATCGGCTTTACACGTTACCGCCAATACAACCCAGAATCTATTAAAATTCTAACATGGGGTGGCTTACGCGGTGGCTTAGCACTTGCTATGGCGATGGCTATTCCAGCCCATATTTACTTACCATCACATCCCGATGTCAGTGTTAAAGAAATCATTGTATTAATGACTTACGCCATTGTGATCTTTTCAATATTGATCCAAGGCTCAACGATTACTCCAATGATTATGAAAGCAAAAGCGGTTGATAATAAACCATTCTAAGGAGAGAACATGTACTGGATCCATCACCATCACGTTATTATTGCATTTGTTGGTCTAATTGCTGCATTCGGTGCCGGCCTTATTGGGCTTTATAAGCAGAAATAAGAACAGCTAAAATAGAACAAAACCCATAAAAAAGAGATTAAAAACCATTGTGTTTTTATCTCTTTTTTTATGGGCAACGTTTCATTCAGGCAAGTATTACATTTGTCGTTATCTATGAATAATTAACTAAATATTTACAGTCAACCATTGTTAATAAAGCCGCTTCCTTTATGATATTTTTAATCACCTTAAATAAGACATATATCCATGACCACCAGCAATGAGAGTTTAATTCCATTAGGCGCACGTTTTATGCTCCTTTCTGCCCTAGGTTTTGCCCTAATGTCTTCTACCGTTAAATACGTTAGTCAAGTAGGCATTCCAGTCTTTGAAATCGTTGCTGCGCGTGCCGTTGTATCACTGATTATTAGTTATTTAGATATTAAACGAAAAGGTATACCTGTATGGGGTAATAACAAACCTTTATTGGTTGTTCGTGGGATTATGGGCACAATTGGACTTTCCTGTGTTTACTATGCTGTCACGACTCTACCACTAGCTGAGGCCACTATTTTACAATATACCAACCCCGTATTTACGGCCTTACTTGCTGTAATATTCTTAAAAGAGCGTGTTCAACTTTCAACCATGGTGTGTATTGTTCTAAGTGTCATGGGGTTATTTTTCATTGTAAACCCAACAACACTAACAACAGGCGCTTCTCACCTACCGTTATACAGTGTCATGATCGCGTTAATCGGTGCTTTTGTTAGTGCCATTTCATATATTATTGTAAAAAAACTTAGTAATACTGAAGATAGCTCCGTCATCATTTTTTATTTTCCACTCATTACTTTACCGTTATCTCTTATATTAATTGCTGATAACTTCGTTGTACCAGACTTACCAACAACGATTTGCTTAATTTTTGTGGGTATATTTACCCAAGTAGGTCAAGTGGGATTAACTAAGGCGATGCAAACACAAGCTGCAGGTAAAGCAACAGCATATTCTTATGTTCAAATTGTCCTATCCATCATCCTTGGTTTTATTATCTTCAAAGAAGTCCCTTCTATTTGGACCTACATCGGTGGCCTGCTAATTATTTCTGGTGCTGTTGTGAATTTGTTCGGCCACAACATGATGAAAAAAATAAAACGCACCACGGTATAAGCCATTGTAGAAACATAAAGAATAATGGATTTTAACAATATCTTAATGATAATCTAATGAAAGAATTTTCATGATGATTTACGGTCAAGGAATGACCGTTTACAACATAATCTATCAATGTAGTGCGCAGGAAGCGGTATGATCGAATGTTATAAAAATAGACTTTGGTATCTAGATTTTGCAATGAAAACCAACGGCATTGCGGTTGGTTGTAAAATGACTGTGATAAAATTAGACGATGATCGTTTGTTTATTCACTCCCCTGTTGAACTCGATAATGCATTGAAATCAACCATAGAGCAACTTGGCAAAATAGTCGCCGTTGTCACTCCCAATAAAAGCTACCATCACTATTTATCAGATTGGTGGCTTGCTTATCCAGACGCCTATTTCTTTGCTGCTCCAGGATTACAGCAAAAACGCGGAGACCTAACGTTTGACGATGTATTGCGCCAGTACACCCCAGCTTTATGGCAAGGACAACTATTACAAACCTTAATTAAGGGTAGTGACAATTTTGAAGAAATTGCCTTTTGTGACCCTTTGTCAAAAACATTAATTTTGGGTGATTTACTTGCATGGATGATTGATAAGAAACACCCACTAAGTATTGGTTACGGACTTCTAAACGGTTGTTATATTCATCCAGCCATGCCTTTCTATTTACGACTCAGCTTTACCGACCGCGTAAGATTACGCCAATCAATTCAAGAAATCTTAACATGGCCTTTTGACCGTATCATTTTTGCAAAAGGAAAAGTTATTGAGACAAATGGTAAACAGTTATTCGCAACCGCTTTCCACTGGCTATTCCACGCCTAGCAGAATAATGCTTATTTATTCATCTATCTCACAGCGATTGTGAGCAAGATCAATAAATACATTCATCCTAAAGCGCATAGTATTCTGATTATTATCGCCAGCTTATCACTTTTCCAGATAAGTTTGATTCGGAACCATACTATGAATCCAATAAGAATTTATATTCGCGACATTTTAGGCTTGGGTGTTGTCGGTATGTTTATCTTAGCAATGCTTGGGGTTATTTTTGCGGCAGTAGGAGCCATTCACTATTTGACCGGGGCAACAGATTTAGTTGCTAAAGATCTTCATCTTGCGATGACCCACATTGTTTTTTTAGTCCCAGCATTGTTACTAGGTTATGCTATCAACCGACCAAAATGGATAGCGGAAACAACACAGTTTCGCTTAGATAAAGCCAAGAAAGAGTCTGAATAAGCATTTAACAGAAAGAGCCTGACATCTAATTGTCAACATACATTGATATTGTTACTTTTTATCTTTGTTTGTGAGGCTCTTTTGCTAAACGCTAAAACTCACTCTATTTCAACGTTATTACCAGAACTGATACAGCTTGAAACGTTAATCGAAAGATTAAGCCAACACAAATCCCCTGTTCCATTTCACTGTGACATATTAGCCCATATCCCTTGTAATGATCATTTCCCCCAACACCATCGAAATAGCTTGCCACTTTATGCTATTCATCTAGGTACGCCTGACCCTAGTGCGCCATTAATGCTATTTGTAGGCGGTGTTCATGGTTTAGAACGGATTGGCACTCAAGTACTGCTGTCATATCTGCATACGATTATCGAGCGCATGACATGGGATACCACGCTACATCACCTTTTACAGCGGATTCAAATCGTTTTTATTCCTTTAGTAAACCCTGTAGGAATGGCGAAAAATTACCGTTCAAATGGTAATCACGTTGATTTAATGCGAAATGCACCTCTAAACAGTCAAGAAAAAACAGCTTTATTAATTGGTGGACATCGCTTATCTCCTCGTATCCCTTGGTTTAGAGGAAACAACAGTCAACAAATGGAATTAGAAGCTGAAGCACTCACTCAATATGTTATGGACTTAACAACATCTCGACCTTTAACACTTTCGTTAGATTGCCATTCAGGCTTTGGTTTAAAAGACAGAATTTGGTTTCCTTATGCCCATAGTGCAAAACAAGCCTTTCCTTATATTGGTGATGTTTACCACCTCCGTCATACATTTATGACGACTTACCCTAATCAAAATTATATTTTTGAGCCTCAGGCTTTGCATTATCTCTGTCATGGTGATTTATGGGATCACATCACCCTACAATGTTTAAGACAACAACAAGTTATATTACCGCTAACATTAGAAATGGGATCTTGGCGTTGGATAAAGAAAAATCCACTTCAAATTCGACAAGCATTGGGAATTTTCAACCCAATGAAACCTCAACGCATACAACGCGTATTACAAAAACACATTGTACTGATGGATTTCATGATCAATGCGGCAGCCAACTATCAAGCATGGTTCAATCACACAGATAATCCTCATTACAAACAACAAGCATTATCACGCTGGTACAAAAAACAACAATAAACCACTTGCGGCTTAAAATATGACAAAAAAACACACCATTATATTATTGCGAGGATTATTTCGAGACCAATTTCATTGGGGGGACTTTAGGCAAACCCTAAAATCGAACTTTCCCTGTTCGAATATTGTTTGTCTTGATATTGCGGGCAATGGCGCTCGTAATAACGAAAAAACACCATCGAGCCTTGAAGGTATTGCTCAAGATCTCCACCAACATTTCCATGCTTTACAGCCAGATCATCAAGCCGATATTATTGCAATTTCTATGGGAGGGATGATTGCTTTAAAGTGGATGACATTATTTCCAAATGATATTCGTAAAGCGATATTGATTAATACCAGTACCCAAAGCCTTTCTCCCTTTCATCAACGTTTACGTTGGCAGCGCTATATCGATATTTTCCAAATTTTATGGTTACCAAACTTAAAACAAGAAGAAAAAATCATTCATTTAACATCAAATAAACAATGGGATAGCGTTGAGCTTATTGCTTTATCTCATCGCTGGGCTAACTGGAAAGAACAACATCCCATTTCATGTCTCAATATGTTAAACCAACTTAATGCTAGTCGTGAGTTTGTCTTACCGAATAAGTTATCTCAGCCAATTAGCTTACTTACAAGCGAGCAAGACAAGCTCGTAAATTACCAGTGCAGTATCGATTTAGCTAACTATTGGAATTTGCCGGTGTATGTTCACCCCACCGCAGGTCACGATATACCGCTTGATGACGCACAATGGGTATGCGAACACGCTAAACGTTTATTTTAATATCACAGGTTTTGTCTTATAACTTATTATTTCATCAAAACTATTTAGAAAATAGCTCTCGTATTAACTCAATCATTGCACGCGTTTTTTCAGGGATAAAACGGCGGGACGGATAAACCAATGTCATCGTTATATCTATCTGAAATATATCAGGAAGGACTGGAATTAATTCACCGCTGGCAATCTTATCTTCAAATAACACGACTGGCAGTATAGCGATTCCTCTACCTGATTTTGTTAGCCTATTAATTAAGCTAAAGTCCTCTGAGACTAATCGCACATTCATCCTATCTGGCAATAGCGATGAATTATATCGACTCAATAATATCGGATGTTGATAAAGTTCTTCCATCGTTGTTGGTAACGTGTGATTTTCTAAATATTTTAAAGAACAATAGAGATGACTCGAAGAAGTTAACAATGATTGCTGAACATAGTTTTCATTAAATACATCAACACTCTTAGGCAACAGCTGAAGATCGACATTTTCTCTTTTTAAGTCAATACTTTCGTGGCGATGAACAACATCTAATGTTACGTCTGGAAATTGCTCTGTATATCGGTCCAAGATTTCAAGAAAAACCGAAGATGAAATAAAAGCAGCAGGAATCGCTATTTTAAGCACACCACTATATGCCTGTTGCTGGTTTTTAATTAAATTCACGGCTTGCTCGACATCAGTTAATGGCTGATTAATATATTGGTAAAACAATCGCCCATTCTCTGTTAATTCAATTTGTCGTGTTGTTCTAATCAATAACTGACAACCAAGTTCTTTTTCAAGTTGCTGTATTCTTCTACTAATTTTAGAACGTTGTAACGAATGTGCTTTTGCCGCAACGCTAATACCACCATGCCTGACCGTTAACATAAACAAATAAATATCGTCTAACGATGCCTTCATAATCCCAATTTACCATTGTCCTAAAAATAGAGCGCAAGTGTAATATTTATTAGTCTATTTAATCAAATGAACTCTCTTTATAATAATGTGATAAAGATCACTATAAAAAGAGACACACTATGGCAAATGCCGACACAACATTTCGTCGCTGGATGAAAGGATTAATCATCCTATTCTTACTCTTCATGGGTTATATCATTGTTGCAGACAGGCATATTCCACTTACAACAGAAAGCCGTGTGCGTGGCTATGTCGTTCAAATTGCTCCAGAAGTCTCTGGCAATATCACCTCAGTTTCGATCACTAACAATCAGAAAGTAAAAAAAGGTGAGGTGTTATTAACTATAGACCCATCTAAGTATGAGCTTGCCGTTGATCGCGCAAAATTGGCATTACAACAATCTTATGAGCAAGAAAAATCTTTATTAGCACAAATTGAGGCAGCAAAAGCGAATGTTGCCACCAGCCAAGCCAATTATGACAACGCAAGAAATGAATATGGTCGTATAAATAAACTGGCGCAGAAGAAATTAGTCTCTGCGTCTATGCGTGATTCAGCATTCGCGAAAGATCGTAGTGCATTATCGACATTACATGCATCACAACAGCAACTGTTAGCCGTTAAAGCTAAATTAGGTAATAACGTTAGTGAAAGCACACCTGTAATGTCCGCAAAAAATGCATTAAAACAAGCTGAGCTTGATTTAGCACATACTAAAATTATTGCACCTAGTAACGGCGTCATTACTAATCTACAAGTTGATGTAGGTACAATGGCTACAGCAAACAAACCTATGCTTACATTTATTCCAACAAGTTCTATGTGGGTTTCAGCTGATTATCGTGAAAAGTCTACAGCATTAATTAATAAAGACTCTGTTGCCTATGTCACCTACGATGCATTACCCGGTCAAGTTTTCAATTTCCATATCGCTAATCGAGACTTTGGTGTCGCCGCAGCACAAGAAACACCAAACGGTCAATTAAGTGCCGTTGAGGTTAATAACCGCTGGGTACGTGACGCACAGCGTGTGCGCGTTAATTTAACTAGTGACACACCTTTACCACATCAATTATTTATTGGCTCACGTGCTACTGTTGTTATTTATTCAGATAACAGCTTGTTATGGCAAACCTTAGCTAGCATTCAAATTCGTCTCGCTAGTTGGCTACACTACATCTACTAACCGCTGAGCGATCAATATTATGGTTGATCGCCCTTTCTTATCGCTTAATAAAGGAGCTAATAATGAAAACAATGCGGATCTGGTTTGGATGCGTTTTAGGGCTAGCTATTAGTATGATTTTTGGTTGGTCTTATGGTTTTTTCGCTGCTTTACTGCCAATAATGGTATTAATGAAGGCAGAACGCTGGAATTTATCATTGCTTGTGCAACTGATTTTAGGGATTATCTGGGTTACAGTTCAAGTGACTTTTATTTCAGGCTTCTTACAACCCTACCCTGTTTTAATGACTATCGCTGTTGGTATTATGCTAATGGCAAAATGCAAAGCGATGATAAACCCTAAAACTTATTTATTTGGGTTCACTGGTTTGTTAGTTGGTTCAATCGCGCTTAACTTTGCTAGTTATACCGGATTTGATCTTGAAGAATTCAATATTACCTTGTGGATGAGTGGATTAATAACTGCACCTATTTGTGCCCTTGCGTATTTTCTTTTCCCTGAACCTAAAACAGAACAAACAGCACCTAGTATAAATAATGACACACAGCGTGTTGATCATATCGGAATGATCCGCCAAACAGCACTGGGCTGGTTAGTGGCAATGGTTGCTTTTCTTTTGTTCCAATTCGGTGATTTAAGTGACTCATTATCAGCACAAGCATCTATTTTCATTGTGCTCGCACCAATGACATTAATTGGTTCAATGGCTGTCGCTAAAATACGTATTACAGGGACATTTTTGGGGTGTTTAGCGGGTATGATTATCCAGTTAGGGCTTTATTCATGGGTTAATAACGGCATATTATTTCTGATGGCTTATGCGATAGCTGCAGGCTTTTTCTGTCACTGGATTGCACAAGGTACCATAAAATCAAGTATTGCTTTTTCTGCGATGTCGGCCTTAACCGTACCGCTTACAACATCATTAATACCAGAACAAAAAGATGCCTTTTTCTCTATTTTATATCGCTTCAGCTCAATTTTCATCGCGGTGGTTGCGACTTCAATCGTAATTTGGATCACACACCATTTTTTAATTAGGGTCATCAAAGCCCCTAATGAACAATTTTAAACTATTTTACATATTATAAAGGCTAAATTAATTAGCCTTTACTTAATCACTAATAATATTAATAAATATAAATTATTATATTATTTACAGTAAACACGAGCTTCGCGAGGAGTGTAAATACCAAAAGTAATAGTACTTAAAAAGCCGTTAAAAAATGTTTGTTGTACTTCTACTTTTTCAATATTTTCCGCGCCACCACATATTTTGGCCGCATCGATTGTTTTCTTTTGACCAATACCTGAAACAAAAAACGGTTGTGATTTTTCGATTGTAGGTTGATTTAAAGTAGGTTGTTCACCCATTGTAAATGTTTGTTTTGCACAGCCCGTTACCATTACTGCAGCAAAGATAACCGCTAAAGTTATTTTTTTCATTACTATTTTCACTCCTTTATATAAACGGAGTGAATATAATTGCAAAACAACATACTGTAAACGAATATCAAACAAACGCAGTGTGAATGAATAATTATCAAACAATGTTCAATTATTTTAAGTAGAATTATAAATAACTAGAAAATAAAGATAATTAAGCTAAATCATCTTTAGTAACACTCACACCTTTAATTTGCGCATAGACTTTATCGCCAATATTTAACGCTAATTCATCCGCCGCCCAAGCGGTAATATTGGCCCATAAGTGAGTTTCACCAACGCGTAATTTCACTTCAACACGTTCATTTTCAGCATAATGAATTTTGTCAATTCTTGCAGCTAAGATATTACGAATACTGGTTTGAGTAGGTTGTTCGCGAGCAATAGATACATCATTTGAAAAAATACGTACCCTCACCCATTCACCACGTTGCTGATGTAAACGGCTGACCCATAAGAATGAATCATGGCTTAGCATCACCTGCGTTAATGCATATTTAGGATGATTATAATTAATACGAGCACTTAATAATGAACTTTGCTCTTTAACGGGCAACCAAGGGCGCATTTCAGGTGAACTCCATACTGAATTCACATGCCCTGAAATTAACACCTTACCTTGGTTAAGCATCACCATAGAATCGGCAAGACGTAAAATCTCATCAAGGCTATGGGTTACATAAATAATTGGTGTATTCACACTCTTGGCTAAACACTCAAGGTAAGGCATTAACTCTTGTTTCCGCGGCATATCTAGCGATGCTAATGGCTCATCCATCAGCAACATGTCAGGTTTAGTTAATAACGCACGTCCAATCGCGACACGCTGTTTTTCGCCACCAGATAATGATGACGGATAACGGTTTAGTAACGCTTCAATACCAAGCAAGCGGACAATATCATCAAAATGCTGGGGATCAGGACTCTTAACGCCGTAATTTAAATTGCCTCTAACACTGTAATGTGGAAATAAACGCGCATCTTGAAATACATAACCAATTTTTCGTTTATCTGGCGAAAGAAATATTCGCTCTTCATTACTGTAAAGGGTTCTATCGCCAAGCTTAATAATCCCACTATCTGGCTTAGTTAAACCCGATAGAACATTCACTAACGAAGTTTTACCTGCTCCTGAACGACCAAAGATCGCTGTGATCCCTTTCATGGGTACATCGAGATCAACGTCTAGCGATAAATCACCAAGCTGCTGTTTAAATTTAATTTTTAAGCGTTTATTAGTTGTCATCACATCACTTCCAAACGTTTTCTAGCAAGGCGTGTTAGCCATTCAGAAGCAAATAATGAAGACAAGGCAATCACAATCGCAACCACACATAAACGGGCCGCTTCACTCTCCGCTCCTGGGGTTTCAATAAAGGAATACATTGCCAATGGAATAGTTTGAGTTTGACCAGGAATATTAGAAACAAAGGTAATCGTTGCACCAAACTCACCAAGAGCACGAGCAAAGGCTAAAATTGTGCCTGTTAAAATACCTGGGATCGTTAAAGGTAACGTAATGGTGACAAATACGCGTAGTGGTGATGCGCCTAATGTACGAGCGGCTTGTTCCAGCTTTTTATCAACCCCTTCTAAAGCAAGGCGAATAGAGCGCACCATTAATGGAAAAGATACCACAGCCACCGCTAAAGCTGCCCCTCGCCAACTAAAGCTAAAACTAAAACCAAACCACTCATAAAGCCATTTTCCTATAGCGCCTTGCCTTCCCATTGAAATTAACAATAAATAACCAATCACAACAGGAGGTAAAACAAGGGGTAAATGAATGAAACCATCTAATAATGATTTACCCCAAAAATTTCGACGAGCCAATAACCAAGCACAAGCAATACCCAAAGGAAGGCTAAATAGCACAGCAACACTTGAAATTTTAAGGCTTAATAATAACGCTTGTAATTCATAATCAGTGAGCAAAGCGAACAATCCTGTGTTTCAATCTAAACCCATGCTCTTTTCTGCATGAGATTCGTAATAATAGCGATAGCATAAGTAATCATTACATCATAGTCAGTAACGATGTGTATAAAACTTCGTAGTTGCTCTATAAATAAACAAAAAAGCACTGAGCAAAGTGCTCAGTGCCTAGTTTTATCTATAACGTCTTTTAATCATAATATGATTAATTTATTGCCTAACTTATTGTCTTAATTAACAGAGCCAAAACCATATTGTTTAAAAATAGCTTTGGCTTCGTCATGCTGTAAGTATTCATAAAACGCTTTTGCCGCAGGCGTTGCATTACCTTTGACTAATGCCATTGGATACGTAATTGGCTTATGTGAATCGGCAGGGAAAGTCGCAACGATTTTTACCTTTTTAGAAATCTCTGCATCGGTTTTATATACAATTCCAAGTTTCGCTTCGCCGCGTTCAACTAACACTAATGCCGAACGTACGTTATTCGCCATTGCCAATAAGGGCTCTGCTTGCTGCCATAATTTTAGATATTCTAACGATTGCTTAGCGTAACGTCCTGCTGGAACATTTGCCGGATTACCCACCGCTAAACGTGTACCGTCTAAGGCTTTAGATAAATCCCAACTTGCTGTCAGCTTGATATTATTTTGTGGATAATCAGTAGGCGCAACCATCACTAAACTATTTTTTAGAACATCGACACGGCTATTATCAATTACCGCACCCTGCTGCTCTACATAATCCATCCACTTTTCGTTAGCCGATAAATAAATATTTGCTGGTGCACCAAGCGCAACTTGCCGTGCTAGTGCTGAAGAAGAAGCAAATGAAAGCGTGGTTTTAACCCCTGTCTCCTTCTGATATTTTGCTGCAATGTCATTCAACGCATTGGTTAATGACGAAGCCGCAAATACCGTGATGTTACTATCAGCAGCAAAAGAAGAAAAAGAGAGTGTTGAGAGTAACGCTGCTGTTGCGAAAGCTAATTTACGTGTCATGACGATGCTCCTAATATTTCGATATATAGTAAACTACATATCGGTTAATACAAGTATTATCTGTGTTATTGATTCTTAGTTTTAAACTAAAATATAGCCACGTTAAACATCACTTTTTATTGTGAAATGAAAAGTAATTAATCCTCTAACCCATCAATAGCAAACGATTACACGTTATAAATTATTTCTATTAAGTATATAAAGCCCTACTTATAGCGATAAAGATCACAAATAAAAGCAATAAATGAAAATGTTATTTTCAATAAAAAATTACCCAGTATTATCTGCGAAAAATACCTTCCTTCGGTGATACTCGATGTTAAAGAAAACGTTACTTGCTGCATCATTAGCAACTTTATCTCTTTCAAGCGCTTCTGCTTTTGCTATCGAAAATGTTGATCTATTAATCAAGAATGGCCAAATACTAACCATGGATCGTGAAAAAACGATTTTTGATAACGGTTTAATTGCAATTAAAGATAATAAGATTGTCGCTGTTACTGATGGCTCAGATATTAATGAGTATAAATCAGTAAAAACAATCGATGCTGATGGCGATATTGTGATGCCCGGTCTTATTAATACCCACACCCACGCATCGATGACTGTTTTCCGCTCATTAGCAGATGATGTACCAGATCGTCTTCACCGTTACATTTTCCCATTAGAGAAAAAGCTGGTATCACGTGAAATGGTACGTATTGGGGCTCAGTTGGGTAACGTTGAAATGGTTAAAGGTGGCGTAACAACTTACGCTGACATGTATTACTTTGAAGACGAAGTTGCTAAAACCGTAGATCAAATTGGTATGCGTGCAATTTTAGGTGAAACCATTATTCAATTCCCTGTAGCAAGTGCTAAAACACCGGAAGATGGCATTAAATATGCGGAAAAACTGATTAACGAATATAAAGATCATCCACGTATCACAATGGCATTTGCGCCACATGGCCCATACACAAATTCAACAGAAACTCTGCAAACTATTGCCAAACTTTCGATGAAATACGATGTTCCAGTGATGATGCACTTGGCTGAATCTGATCGTGAGCGCGAGGTTATTGCAAAACGTTCTGGTGGCCTATCTCCTGTAAAATACATGGAGTCTATTGGCGCACTAAACGAGAACTTAGTCGCAGCACACGTTATTGATGCAAACGAAGAAGATATCGCTATCTTGAAAAAGTACGATGTGGGTATTGCACATAATATGAGTGCAAACATTAAATCAGCAAAAGGTGTATCACCAGCATTACAAATGTTTAATGACGGCTTACGTATAGGCTTAGGCACTGATGGTCCAATGTCAGGTAATACGCTAAGTACTATCGATGAGTTTAACCAAGTTGCAAAAGTACATAAGTTAGTCAATAAAGATCGTGCAGCCATGCCACCTAAAAATGTAATTGAAATGGCAACGATCGGTGCTGCTCGTGCACTCCATATGGAAGATAAAGTTGGCTCTTTAGAAGTCGGTAAGTTGGCTGATGTAATTGTTATTGATACCAAAGCGCCAAATATGGTGCCTGTCTATAATCCATATTCAGCACTGGTTTACTCTGCTTATGCAACGAACGTAAAGCATACGATTGTTGACGGTAAAGTGATTATGGAAAACAGAAATGTACTGACTGTTAATGAAGATAACATTCGTAAAGAAGCGCTGCAGTTTGCAGATAAAGTGCGTCAAACCGTTATTGAAAGCGGTGAAATCGTACAGTAATTAACATCTTTTATCTCATCTTATAGGGCAGTATCAACTGCCCTATTGCAATCCTCAGTATAAAAGTGGCTAACGCTTAATATTTTCAAGATAGTATCCATAAAGCTGCTCGACATCAGCGCTACACATAACTTGCATCGCTTGTTTCAGTTGCTGCTCTGACCAATTCCACCACTGCATTTCAGTCAACATCTCAATTTGCTTTGCCGTGAATCGCTGTTTTACCACATGATTATTCGCTACAACTACGCTATAAGGCTCAACATCTTTAGTGATCACCGCCCTTGATCCAATTACAGCACCATTACCAATTTTTACTCCAGGCATGATCATCGCTTCAGAGCCAATCCATACATCATTGCCAATCACGGTATCGCCTGCTCGCTTAAAACCACTTGGCACATCTTCACCAAAATCATTACCAAAGGGAAAGGTTGAAATCCAATCGATACGATGTCCTTGGTTGCCCGCCATCATAAAAGTCGCGCCAGAAGCAATAGAGCAAAATTTACCAATGAACAGCTTATCCACTTCGCCAAACATACCGCTTTGCCAAACCTCTTTGGTTGGCTTATCTCCAAGCAAATAGCGTACTGCTTGATCTTCAAAAGATTTATCGTGGTAATAACCAGAATAGTAACTGTAGTCACCAACTTCTATGTTGGGGTTACTAATAGTGTCTTTTAATTTTTGGCTTTCAAGCCATGTATCAAACTGCATATTAAACGTCCTATTGATTTATTGCAGTCAGTCTAATTGTTCTTTATTCTTACCAGAAGTGACCATTAAGAGATTAATAATTACCATATGGAAATAAAGTGGCTAAGTTACGTACCCATTTATTTGGCGTTATGTGAAGAAAAAAGCATTGCAAAAGCAGCGCTAAGATTGAATTGCTCAAGCGCACATATCAGTCGACAGTTGCGCCAACTCGAAGCACTACTCGATACTCAGCTTATACAGCGAACAACTCGCAAATTTAACCTCACCTATGATGGGCTTGAATTTTATAAGCAAGTAAAAGTACTGTTTGCTCATGCTGAAGCCATAAACGAAGGATTAGATGTCACTAATTCGGTTTATGGCAAACTTCGTATCGCAGCGTCTGCTTCTTTTGGCTCGATGCTATTAAGTGAACATCTTGCCGATTTCAATTTGAGTCATCCAAACATTGAATTAGAAGTCGCTTTTACTGAAACCCCATTAGATCTAATAGAGCAAGGTTTTGATGTCGCCATTTATTTCACTGAGACGCCACCAGAAGGCTATGTAGGTCATTATATCCGCCACCTTCAATGCCAACCCTTTGCTCATGAAAGCTACTTAACAAACAATCCAGCGATTACTCATCCATTAGATTTGCTCGATCATCACCACATTATTTATAGAAATAGCGAATTCACGCTCGACAAATGGTGCTTTATTAATCAAACAACACAAGAAAAGACAAATATTATCCTTAAACCTTCGATGAGTTTTAGCCTAGTCACCGTCATGACCGAGGCTATGATCAAAGGCTGTGGTATTGCTATGCTTGATGAAATGGCGCTCAGTCACTTAGATAGTGATAAACGAACACATATTATTAATATCTTACCTGATTGGTTTACACCTAATCGTTTGCCTTTATATATCCTTTATCCTAAACGTAAACATCTTGCCCAACGTACAAGTCTATTTGTTAATTTTATTCGTCAAAAATTTGATAAAACAAATTAGAATTAAAAATAGATTGAAAGAAATAAAAAGAAGAATACGGCCTTTAAAATACTAATATTGGCCTGACAACGCTTAATTACCCATATTCTATTCGTAAAGGGCATAGGATATAATTAAGAAGATTTGTATAGTGATTATAAAAAGTGAATACAATAGCTGCTCAATGCTGTTGCTTCGCAATACACCTGAGTGATAAATAACTTTTACCCTACTTATTTATCTTTTCAAAAATATATTCAATTTTCTCACATAATCATTAACTGCAAATAACCAAGCAATCTTGCTGCCCAGTAAATAAATAACAATAGAGGCAATTAATGGTTACTATTAATATTGATGGCAATAGCTATCAAGTCGACAAAGATCAAAACTTATTAGAAGCAGCAAAACAATGCGGCATTGAGATCCCATCACTCTGCGACATAGACACATTCGCAGATGAGTGTGCACTTTGTGATATTGAAATCGTAGGTAAGGGGATTGTGAAAGCGTGCAAAGTTAAACCTACTGATGGAATGGTCGTCACTACCTCATCGCAATTACTGTCAAATATTCGAAAGTGCAATTTAGAGCGAATTTTACAACGCGCAAATACCAACTGCAGCGTACCGCCTTGTCAGATCGCCTGTCCTGCAAACGTTGATATCCAATCCTATTTATACTTTATCGCTCACAATGAACACTTAAAAGCCATTGAAGTGATAAAGAAAACATTGCCTATGCCGCTTTCTATTGGTCGAGTTTGTCCTGCTTTCTGTGAAGCAAAATGCCAGCGTAACTTAGTCGATGAACCACTCGCGATCCGTCAATTGAAACGTTACGCCGCTGACATTGACCTTGAAAAAATAAATAGCTATGCGCCAATCAAAAAAGACGATAAAGGTAAACGTATTGCTATTGTGGGTGCAGGACCTGGTGGTTTAAGTTGTGGTTATTTCCTTAGCAACGAAGGTTACAACGTCACTGTATATGAAGCGATGCCACAAGCCGGTGGATGGCTACGTTACGGTATTCCTGAGTATCGTTTACCTAAAGATATTCTAGATAAAGAAATCGATATTATGTGTTGTAACGGCATGAATATCGAAACCAATAAAAAGTTAGGTGAAGACTTTACCCTCTCTTCGCTTAGTGAGGAATTTGATGCTGTTTGTTTAGCGATTGGTGCATCACAAGCCAGTGAGATGAAGTATACCGGTAGTGATTTAGCAGGCTGTTATCTTGGTGTTGATTTCTTAAAAGATCAGACACTCGATAAACAATATACTATTGGTAAAAAAGTCGCGGTCATTGGCGGTGGTAACACTGCAATTGACTGCGCCCGCTCTGCATTACGTTTAGGCGCAGATACCACACTTATTTATCGCCGTACGCGTGATGAAATGCCAGCTGAAATCTATGAAATTGAAGAAGCAGAGCATGAAGGTGTTAAATTTCACTTTCTAACGAACCCTGCTGAAAATATTGCAGATGACAATGGTCATGTTTGTCAGATAAAACTTGAAAAAATGGCATTGGGCGAACCTGATGCCTCTGGTCGTTGCTCACCAAAAGCAACCGGCGAATATTTTGTTGAAGACTTTGATACCGTTATCGCTGCTGTCTCGCAAAAAACCGATACCAGCTTTATTGCTAACGAAGACATCGAACTTTCATTTAGTCGCTGGAACACCATCAATGTTGATGAAACAACGATGCACTCTGGGGTTAAAAATATCTTCGGTATTGGTGATTTTCGTCGAGGGCCGGCAACAGCGATTGAAGCGATTGCTGATGGGCGAAAAGCGGCAAAAGGGATTGATGAGTTCTTTGGTGGCACCATGGAAAAACTCTATACCGAGTCATTCCGATCTCGCAATGTTGAAAGAAGTCATCTTATTCAGCCTGAACATATTGAAAAGTTAAAGCGTGTTATGGCAAGTATTGCCACTGGAGATAATGCTAAGCAAACCGAACAGATGTTAAATCACGCCCTCGCTAAAGTGTTACGCGCTAAAATGCCAGAGCTAACACTGGCACAGCGTCATTTGAGCTTCAATGAAGTTGAAACTGGGCTATCACAGCAAGCCGCTATTGATGAAGCTAACCGTTGTTTAAGTTGTGGTTGTGATGAAGGCAACGACTGTAAACTTCGTCACTATGCAACAGATTATAAAGTTGATCGTAAATTGTTTATCAACCGAGCCGTACCTTTAGCGAACTAAAAAATCACGGTCAACAATGACGTTCTATATCGTCTTTGTTGACCGATTTTCATTAGGACGCTAGCTGAAAATCACCTAGCAGCGCGTTATAAACATCTTTGTTATGTAACACCCCAACTAATTGGTTATTTTCAACCATGAGTAATGGTTTGTTATTCAGTCGCTTCAGCTCAATGGCATCTCGCATACTAATATCAGGGCTGACCATCACTATAGTGGTGTCATTTATATGGCTTGGAATAGCATCTGTAATTTGCCATGAAAGACAATCAAGATTACCTTCATTCACGATAGACAACGTATCCTCATTCTGAGCGATCCAAAGCTCATCGGCATCACACACTTTATAAGTATTTCCTTGTTGCTCTAACGCAGTTAATGGCGTCATTAATGAGCGTCCTTTCAATACATTTAACGGATTAGTATGTGCGACAAAATCACGAACATAATCTGTTTTCGGATTGAGCACGATTTCTTCAGGTTTCCCGTGTTGAATCAGCTCCCCTGACTCCATAATCGCGATATTATTACCGATTTTAAGTGCTTCATCTAAATCATGACTGACAAACAAAATCGTCTTATTTAGCTTACTTTGCAGTGCTAATAATTCATCTTGTAACTGTGCACGGATTAATGGATCAAGCGCTGAAAAAGGCTCATCCATCAGTAAAATATCGGTATCCATAACAAATGCACGTGCAAGTCCCACCCGTTGCTGCATCCCGCCCGATAACTCTGATGGGTATTTATCTTCCCATTCAGCCAGCCCCACCATTTCTAACTGCTCTCTAGCGCGCTGATGGCGCTCTTTCTTCGGAACATTTTGCATTTCAAGACCAAAAGCAACGTTATCTAACACGGTTAGCCATGGCATTAAGGCAAATTTTTGAAATACCATTGAGACGCGATGAGTACGAAGATGCTGTAACTGGGCTTTTGAGCAGTTCGCTAAATCTACGGTTTGGTCACCATCTTTAATCAATAGTTCGCCACGACTTATATCATTCAACCCATTAACTGCGCGTAATAGACTTGATTTCCCCGAACCAGACAACCCCATTAGTACACAAATCTCGCCTTCTTTGATTTGCAGGCTAACGTTATTTACTCCAACCACTTGGTTTGTTTCATCAATAATTTGTTGACGGCTTTTTCCTTGATCTAATAACGCTAAGGCTTGTTGCTGTTTATCGCCAAACACCACATCCAGATTGTTAATCGTTATTGCATTCATGATCACAGCTCCTTCTGTGCTGGGGTTTTACATAATCGGTCTAAAATGATCGCAACCAATACAATCGCAAGTCCTGCTTCGAATCCTTGTGAAATATTCACGGTATTTAGCGCACGTACAACAGGCTTTCCTAATCCATCCGCGCCGACTAACGCGGCGATAACCACCATGGATAAAGACAACATAATACATTGGGTGATACCCGCCATAATACTTGGCATCGCCGCTGGTAACTCGACTTTTAACAGTAACTTCATCCGACTTGCACCAAACGCTTTACCTGCTTCAATTAAATCTTCAGGCACTTTCGTGATACCTAAATACGTGAGTCGTATTGGCGCTGCAATGGCAAAAATAATGGTAGAGATAAGTCCAGGCACAATACCTAGTCCAAACAAAACCAGCGTTGGAATTAAATAAACAAACGTTGGCACCGTTTGCATTAAATCTAAAATAGGACGCATCAAGGTATACAACCATGGACGATGCGCAGACATGATCCCGATTGGGACACCAATAAGCACTGAAATACTTGTAGCAGCAAAGACCAACACAAAGGTTTCTAGCATTTCCTGCCAGTAGCCTAAATTTAAAATAACTAATAATGCTGCAACAACGAAAACCACTAATGAAATTTTACGGTGTAAGTACCATGCTAACGCCGCGGTGATTAAAATAGGCAGTGCTGGCGGCATCCACTTAAATACATCAACTAAAAATAGAATTACGGTTTCTAAGAAAAATGAAATGGCGTCAAATAACCCTGCAGCATTGATAGTTAACCAATCAACACCTGCTTCCATCCATTGACCCAAAGGGATTTTATTATCCGTAATGAAATTCACACTTTTGCCTTTTATTTGATAAGACGATGCTTACCACCTTATTTTTATGAAGTTTTACAATAGCTAATATCAAAGAAGTATCTGCGCTAATAAACAAGAAGTGATTATTAACGCAGTATTTTAAGAAAGGATTAAGATTGCTTTAAGTAATCCAACACCGCAGTGGTGGCCACTTTACCTTCGCGAGTTTTAACGTCTTTTAGCCATGCTTCCACTTGCTGTGGATTTTCACTCAGCCATTGACGCGCTGCTTTTTCAGGTTGAACCTTTTGATTAAGGATCGCTTCCATTAAGCTATTTTCCATTTCTAAGCTAAATGAAAGATTTTTCAGAAGTTGTCCAACGTTTGGACACTCGGTTAAATAGTTACTGCGAACATTGGTGTAGACATTGGCACCACCATAGTTAGGTCCAAAAAAGTCATCACCACCAGCAAGGTATTCCATTTCAACGTTGCTATTCATTGGGTGTGGTGCCCAACCTAAATAAACAATCCACTGATCACGGCGTACAGATCGAGATACTTGCGAAACCATCCCAGCTTCACTTGATTCCACTAAACTAAAATCTTTTAAACCAAACGCATTCGTATCAATCATTGATTGAATCAAACGGTTACCATCATTACCAGGTTCAATACCGTAAATACGGCCTTTAAATTTATCCGCATGTTTTGCCAAATCTGCAAAGCTCTTCACACCTGCGTCATAAACATACTTAGGTACAGCTAACGTATATTTTGCACCTTCTAAATTCGCTTTTACTGTTTCAACCGTTTTGGCTTCACGATATTTCGCAATATCGCCTTCCATGGTCGGCATCCAATTACCTAAAAAGACATCAATATCACCATTCGCCATTGATGAGTACGTCACGGGTACTGACAGTAAATCAGTTTTCGTACTGTAACCCATTCCTTTTAA